>NZ_QLLR01000008.1 GCF_003259615.1 Pedobacter cryoconitis
AACAGAGAAGTTAAGCCCACCAGAGCCGATGGTACTGCGGTAACACGTGGGAGAGTAGGTCGGTGCCAAATCTTAAAGAAAGCCTGTAGGAAACTACAGGCTTTTCTTGTTTACAGGCATTTTTATAAGACATTTCTGATTGATACCGCTTGTTTATAAACCTTTTTGATGATGGGTACGCCTTTCTGTTGATACCTTTCTACCAGCTCTAAATTCGCTTTTTTAGTCTAAGCAATACAACATGCTTATCATTTCCTCTATATATCTCGATCAATAATTGTTTTCCATTGCGCTCTTTCAGCATTTCTGTCAGATCATTCAGCTTATAATGTATAACACTGGCGAAGTTTATCGCCGTAATTTCATCATTTACTTGTAGTCCTGCCTCCTCCGCAGGAGAACCAATTTCAATTCTTCCAATATAATACCGGTCCTTAATTCCTTGTAACACATAAATTTCAAGGCCAGACATGTCGTGCTCAAATTTTGGAACTTCATTATTATTCTTCTTCAGGTATATAGACCCACCTGTATAATCAAAAGTTACCACAAAATGCCGCAGTATATCTGAACCCAGGCTGCCATTCCGCGTTCTTCCTTCCATCGTGGAGCGTCCAATATTATATTCTGGAAAGCCTGTAAGCACTTCCTTGAAGGTATAAGTTCCAAGTTTAATCTCGGCAACCCTACCCATGGAGCCATTAATGATACCGTTAATTCCAACACCAAGATTTGCAGAGATAGTTTTGGCAGGTAACGGAAATGGTTTATCATGGAGTGATTCCATCATTAACGGGTGGCTTGAGCCATTATCAATCAGCAGATCGACAGGTATATCACCCAGTTCGTCGGTCTTTATTTGTGTAGACAGATAAGGTTTTCCACCTGTGATCTGTATCGGAATACTTGTTCCTTTAGGTTCAATTTTCGCATCATGGGTATAAAATGTAAGTTTGTTTGTATAGTAATTGATTTTTACGCTGAAGCTGTTGAAAAAATAATACCCAAGGATGCCATAAATTTTAATGCCAAGATAATTAGACAAATCGAAGATGTCTTTCTTAAAAATGGCTGTTGGTATATTTCTGATGGTGGCTTTACCTATTTTGGCAGTAACATTTCTGGTTAAAACTGCTTCGATATTATCACCAAATCCATAACCCTGAACCTTTACGGTCTGTGCCTTTTTGAGGTCAAGATTCTCCAGGAAAGTAGTGTCAGTGATAATCATTTGTGCCACACCTGTATCCAGCAGGAAATTGTAAGGGCCTTTGCCATTAATGTACACAGGAACGATAATCAGGTTTTTAACTAGTACAAAAGGAATAGACTGTTTTTTACGGCTTCCGCTGAACTCAAATCTTTGGGCATAAATAGGAGAGGCTATCGCAAACAGCAGGTATAGGATGAAACCTCCGGTAAGCAATAACTTAGCATAGCTAATTTTCCTGGAGAGTCGTTGGATCATCATTATACTGTTTATAATTTCCAGAAATATGCTTTTTGAAAAAATATAAGACAGATGCCACAGCAAATGCCGGGGAACGCTAAGCTTAGGAACAAGAAGTATATTTGGTTAGAAATTCTTTATATTAAATATACAAAAAATAATTGTTAAGCTAAGATTGAATAATTTGTTATTTATAGGGCTAATGCGATATTTTTAGCTATCTTTGAGCCATCAATAAGACATAAAAACATGAACTGCGATTGCAGGGAGTGTTCGAAAATATTTAGGTGTCTATATCGGTGGTGTCCACCTCTTCCCATTCCGAACAGAGAAGTTAAGCCCACCAGAGCCGATGGTACTGCGGTAACACGTGGGAGAGTAGGTCGGTGCCAAATCTTAAAGAAAGCCTGTAGGAAACTGCAGGCTTTTCTTGTTTACAGCATTTTTTATTTAAGACGGGAAATTATTAAAGCCAAATTGATTACTTTAAAACTGTTAAAGTGCCCGAAAGGATTTTCCTTCCGTTTTTAGGATCTATCACGTAATAATAGACCCCCGCAGGTACATATTCCCCGTTATATTTCCCGTCCCAGTTCTTTGCAGCACCGGTTGCACTGTATACTTTTCCACCGTATCTGTTGAACACATTGACAGTAGCCTGAGGATAACTGCTCAAATATTTAATATTCCATTCATCATTGATGCCGTCACCATTGGGAGTGAAGGTATTGGGGATTTCTGGATTCTGTAAGACGTGTACAAAAACATCATCTGTCGCAAAACATCCCTGGGCGGTTGTTACTGTCAGTTGATAAGTAATATCCCGTGAGGGTGAGGCGACGGGATTAAGTATATTATCCTTGTCCAGTCCTGTTGATGGGATCCATTTATAGCTTAAAGTTAAATCGGGTGAAGCAGTTACTGCCGCTGTCAATTGTACCTCTCTGCCTTCCAAAACCACCTGGTCTTTCCCGGCATCTACAGCTGGCGTACCAAAAACGATAATGTCCTGTGTTTTGGCAATTGAAGAGCAGCCATTGTCCGTCGTAAATGAATAAGTTAAAGTATGTTTTCCTGTGCCTGCGGCATTAGGGTCAAACAGACCAGAAGCACTGACTCCGTCCCCGGTATAAGTACCCTTACCTGGTAATTGGCCGGAAGCCTCTCTGCCCTGGGTGAGCTGAATGGGAGCGCTGGAACTGCATATTGATGTTGGTATGACATCGAAAACTACCTCGGGTACCGCCTGTAAAGTAATTGGGATAGTCTGTTCATCGATGCAGGAAAGCCCGGAATAAACCACCATTCGTACTTGGAATACTTTAGTGGCTGGGGTATTGAATACTGGATATAGGTGTTTGTATAACTTTGGGGTGGCATGCCGCAATCCAGGACTGTTGTCTGTTTCCACAACCGTGGGATTATTTTGCGCATCATAATACCAGTCAATGCGGGTGATCTCGCCAAAATCTACTGTTGCGTGATCTTCAAATAAAACCTCTCTGCCACTACATAGCGCCGTACTGTTTTGCACGGTAAAACCGGCTTTTGGCGCACTGCCGTTTACGCGGAATGTTTTCGTCAGGGTACGGCCACAGCCATTTCTGAATACAGTCAGTTTGGTGAGGTATTCTCCGGTATGGGTATAAACATGCTGTCCATCCCTTGTTGTAGCGGTTGGGTTCGCCGAACCGGGATCTCCAAAATCCCACAAATAAGTAATCTGGTTAGCTTCATCATCAGTAACTATTGTTTTATTGTTAAATTTTGCTGAAGCATCCTTTAAACAAATATCAGGCATATCAAAATCCACTGCATCAGGTGGCATAATTACATTGAACTTCACAACATTACTAATTAACTGTGTAATGGTGCAGCCAGAGTAGGATATAGTCCGGCGGTAGTATATGGTTTGCTGAATCAGGGGTGGGGTATAATCTTTAGCCATAGCCCCTGCAATGTCCTGGTAGGTAATTCCATCCGAAGAAGATTGCCACTGGTAAGTATAAGAATCGGTTCCTGCTACGATTGCACTTCCTTCAATCGGGTCAGGGTTTCCTTCCGTACAAAATGTCGTAGTCAGGGGAGCCTTAATTTCGTTTTGTATATTAGGCACGCCTACAGTTACATCACTTGTGGTAGAAAGATTACCGTTATAATTACTTCCGGCCACCGGGCCGGAAATTCCTGTCTCATAAGAAGTGTTACTGCCGGGGAAAGCATTTAAAACAGGGGTAATTCTGCGGGCAGTATCAGCTAACGTCCGTGTAGGATCTAAATACAGAGCCTGAGCATTGCTTTTATAAATTCCTGCCTTCGTACCGCAAGGAATACTGGCGGTTAAAGTAAGCTGGACCTGATCGCCTGGAGAAATGTTAAAGTTCCCGAATAAGAGTTGGTTGGTATCTCCGCTAAGGTTGTTAACCGTGGCCGGTCCGCTGGAGTCTCCTGTATAAGTGACAGTTGCTGAACTGTACAAAAATCCAGGGGGAAGTTTCACCTGGATTTGCACACCTGCTGCTGTTCCCCCACCAGAATAATTAGTAGTATTGATTTGATAGTTGACCGTAGCTCCGGCATATTGGATACCCGTGGGGGTGACACTGGTAATTACAGTATTGAGCTCGGGATAACAGAAAGAACCTCCTCCCTGTAAATAAGGCGGTAAACTCGAAATCGCAAAGGGAGCTGTGTGTCCATCCTGACCTTCAGCAGCAAAATTATGTGTTCCATGGATAAATCCTGCGGTACCTTTCCCTACGTTCACATTGACTGAAGCAGGAGGAACAGAATAGAAGACTTCGCCACCACCACCACCACCACCCGGTCCACCGGCATTAGCTAACACACTTCCTCCATTACCACCTTTGGCTTCAATAGTAAGGCTGGCTGAAGGATCAGGATTGGTAACTTTGATCAGGACCGTACCACCTGCACCACCACCACCGGCCGCATCAAAATCATCATTGGCCTGCGCGGCATATCCTGAACCTCCATTTGACAGGATTTTACCTGTACCTGTAATTCGGCCAGCATTAATCACGATGATCCCACCCCCGAATCCTCCTCTTGAACCGTCTCCTGCACCAGCACCCCCGCCGCCACCCATAATCAACCTGCTCAATTCTGGAGTTAGTGGGTCATAATTTGCCGATCCCGGTCTTCCGCCATTTGGGAAAGAACCTGGGGCATTTAAGGCGGAAGCGCCATTACCACCTACGCCAGCTGCACCTCCATTGCCGCCGCCGCCGCCGCCTGCATTAAATTCATTTCCACCACCGCCAGCATTGCCGGGTGCTCCTTTGCCATAGGAGCCCACTGGCAGCCCTTCAGTTGGATTGGTCACCTGGTTAATAAAATTTACCACATATATTGGTGTACCGGCAATACCTTCCCCTTTGCTGGAACCGCTGCTGTCTGCGAATGTGACATAGTTTCCAATCAAATTGTTCTTTGAAACAACTTTTGGCCTTAATCCGCCTCGAAATCCACCAGCGGAGACATCTATTTGAAAACCACTCAAGTTCATCGTGCCCGATACATTGTATGCGATGACTCCTCCTATTTCTCCATTAAACGGGGAAGTATAGATATTCTGAGCTAATGTTAGGTTAGAATACTGAGGAACCCGGATAACCTGAAATTTCCTTCTCCCACGATTGGGAGTTGCATCTTCATTGGTATAAGCATTAACGGTGCCTTTTCCTGCCCCGGCTCCTCTAAAATTTAAAACGCCTCCGCTAAGGGGAACAGCATTGTTAGCAATTACATATTCAAACTTGCCAGTATTGCTTAGGCTGGTATAGCCTGTACCACCGAGCCCGTCATTCCCTGCTTTGTCATTATTTGAACCGTAAAAAGCATCATTGGTATACTGTATGGTTGCATCCTGCATTTGGATAATCAATAACATATCACCGGCACGGATGGGGGTAATGCCATAACTTAAATAAGTATAGGTCTGACTGGGCACTGCGCCGAGCGCTATACTTTTAGCTCCTGCTGGTAAGCTCACACCTCGCTTCGGCGGAAAATAAGTATTCATTGTACTGGAATAATTTGTTGATCCAAACGGATGGGAAACAATTGCTGGTCCGTCCAGACCGGGTGTACCACAGATTTGTGCCTGTAGTGCTGAACATAAAAAAAACAGCAATAAAAGTAGAGGTATTCTTTTCATTCTTTACTGAGCGTATCCATAGATTTTGAATGAAATTAATGATAAGATTTATAATTATAGTGTTTTATTAACAAATTCATTTACAGCGATATATGTGTTTTATTTTAATGGCAAATGCTAAAACATTATAGTAAATAAAACCCCCGGAAATAATCATTAAGATATATTGAAATCATTTATCTTAATGGTTGAATCTTTCCAGGGTTTTCAATTTCTCAACCATTAACACGGTGCTTTACCCACCACATATACAGCCCTTGTGAATGGAGGTTGTGCTTTTTGTGCTATGAAAAAATTGGATAGATAAGTCCGTACATTATTGGATAAAGGGCTTACTGGTCTTCCAGGGCCAGTATTTGATTTAATTGCGCAGAGCCTACACCCATCTGGACAAGGTGCCACAGCAGTAAGATCCAAAGGATTATAAAGGGTATAGCTAATGCTCGAATTCGGGTCACCTGACCCGTTATACAAATACCATGCTTTTGCCATAATAAAGATTCTTTTATAAATCAAAAAGACATCAAAAAACTTTAATTCACGCCTACTCTTTCCATGGTTTTCGGCTGCTCCATAATTAACCATTTTATAGTATTAATTTACGAATACATGTGCTGTTTTGCTAGGGTCAAAGTTTACAATCTGCTATGATCCTGATTTTAAACCCTTATCATTCAGCTACTCTATAAACTGGATGTAAAACAATGAAATATCATAAGTTAAGCCCAAAGAATATACCTAGTTTTGTGCCGTCAATTGAAAATGAAATGAAATTAGCAATTAATGGTTTTGGCAGGATAGGACGTATATTTTTACGGACTGCTCTGGAAAAAAATATCAATGTGGTCGCTATTAACGATCTTGGTGATCCGGCAACTTTAGCGCACCTGTTTAAATATGATACCGTTCACCGTGGTTTCAAAGGAGAGGTGACTTTTGATGAAGAAGCGCTGATTATTAACGGAAAACGAATTAACGTTTACCGCGAAGCCCAACCAGAGAATCTTCCCTGGAAAGCTTTAGACATAGACATCGTACTGGAATCTACGGGTAAATTTACAACCAGAACAGGAGCAGGCAAACATTTGCTGGCTGGTGCTAAACAAGTACTCATCTCTGCCCCGGCAGACAAAGACATTCCTATGTTTGTACTGGGCGTGAATGATTCGGCACTGGACTTAAGTGCTGAGATCATTTCTAACGCTTCCTGTACCACAAACAATGTAGCACCAATGGTAAAGATCCTCGATGATAAATGGGGGATTCTTGACGGTTATATTACCACGATACATTCCATGACTGGTGATCAGAACCTCCATGACGCACCACATAAAGATTTAAGAAGAGCAAGAGCTGCCTCTGCCTCGATTATACCTACCAGTACAGGAGCTGCAAAAGCAATTACCAATATTTTCCCTCACCTGGAAGGTAAACTGGGAGGAGCAGGTATTCGTGTTCCGGTATTAAACGGTTCATTGACTGATTTTACCTGTATCCTTAAAGAGAAAGCTACGATAGAAGAAATCAATGCAGCTTTTAAATCGGCTGCTGAAAATGAAATGAAAACTGTACTGGAATATACAGAAGACCCGATTGTCTCCGTAGATATTCTGGATAATCAGCATTCTTGTATTTTTGATGCACAACTTACCTCTATTGTTGGTGATCTGGTTAAAGTAGTAGGCTGGTATGACAATGAATCCGGTTATTCCGCAAGATTGGTTGACCTGGTCCTTAAAATTTCAGAAAATCATGATTAGAAGAATTTCACCGGCAGAGACACTGCACCTGAGAAGTACCGTATTATGGGGCAACAGGCCTCTGGCAGATTGTGGCCTGGCTACTGATGCTGTAGAAAATGGATTTCACCTGGGCTGTTTTGAAGATGACAGGCTGGTTTCTATCGGTACATTTATCCCTGAAAATTATAAAGAAAAAGGAGACGGAGGTTTCAGGCTGCGCGCTATGGCTACTGATCCGGCCTATACCGGGCGTGGTTTTGGCGCAGAACTAATAAAATTTGCAATCAATGAGCTGAGATCGGTTCATGCTTCTTATATTTGGTGTAATGCAAGGACTGTCGCTGTAGGTTTTTACAGCAGACTAGGGTTTGAAGTCATTTCTGAGGAATTCGAAATTCCAGGAGTCGGCCCGCATTTTGATATGTTTAGCCAAATAGCCGAAAAATAAATTTATAACGTGAAAGTTGTGATTCATCGTTGATGATGCGCATGACTTTTTTTAACACCTAAAAATTAGATACAAGATGAAAACAATTGACCAATGTGATTTCAAGGATAAGAAAGCTTTAGTACGGGTAGATTTTAATGTGCCCCTGGATAAGGATTTCAACATCACAGATGATAAAAGAATGCGGGCTGCATTACCAACAATCACTAAGATTTTGAATGATGGTGGTTCTGTGATTTTAATGTCACACCTGGGCCGCCCAAAAGGAGGTCCTGAAAATCAATTTTCACTGAAACATATTTTAGGTGATTTATCAAGAATGCTTGATCTTGAAGTTAAATTTGCTGATGATTGTATTGGTGCTTCTGCTGTTGATGCCGCAAGAAACCTTGTTCCGGGACAGGTTTTATTGTTAGAAAACCTTCGCTTTTACAAAGAAGAAGAAAAAGGAGATAAAGATTTTGCAGCTAAACTTGCGAAATTAGGCGATGTATATGTAAATGACGCTTTTGGTACAGCACACCGTGCACATGCTTCCACTTCAATTATTGCTGAGTTTTTCCCTACAGAAAAATACTTTGGTTACCTGATGGCTGAAGAACTGAAAAATGCAGAGAAAATTAACCACCATGCAGAGAAGCCTTTCACTGCGATTATGGGCGGCGCGAAAGTATCAGACAAAATCCTTTTAATTGAGAGCTTACTTGAAAAAGTAGATAACCTGATTATTGGTGGTGGTATGGCTTATACTTTCAGTAAAGCACAAGGTGGTGAAATCGGTACTTCTTTATTGGAAGCTGACCGTATGGAACTTTGTTTGCAATTGCTGGAAAAAGCGAAAGCAAAAGGCGTAAATATCATTTTACCTCTGGATACTGTTATCGCAGATAAATTTGACAATAACGCTGAAAAGAAAAATGTTGATGCAGGTCATATCCCTGCAGACTGGATGGGACTGGATATTGGCCCTAAATCAGTTGAACTTTTCTCTGAAGTAATTAAAAAATCAAAAACGTTATTATGGAACGGTCCGATGGGCGTTTTCGAAATGGCTAATTTTGAGCAAGGTACGCGCGCAGTTGCCAATGCAGTTGTAGCGGCTACCAAAGAAAATGGTGCATTTTCTTTAATTGGTGGTGGTGACTCTGCTGCTGCAATTGCTAAATTCAACCTGGAAGATGAAGTGAGCTATGTTTCTACCGGTGGTGGTGCATTGCTTGAATATATGGAAGGTAAAGAACTACCTGGTGTTAAGGCTATTAACGGATAAGGTTAAAGCCAATAAAATTTCCACAGGATTACGATCCTTTTTGAAGGCCGCTTTTTAAAGCGGCCTTTTTGCATGTATAGTGGTAGAATGTGGAGCATAATTTATGTTGATAACTTTTTTGTGGTAGATTGTGGTAAAAAGTGGTAGAAGTATCTATTTTTACACTACATAAAAAGTGTAGATACTAAAATGGTTCAACTACTTGGAGAATTTGATTGTAAATTGGATACGAAAGGCCGCATGATGGTCCCTTCGAATCTGAAGAAACAATTGCCAAACGTTGAGCAAGAAGGACTTGTGATAAACAGAGGCTTCGAAAAGCATTTAGTGATCTACCCTAAAAAAGTGTGGGAAGGAATAGTGGAAGAGCTGAGTAAACTGAACCAGTACGAGAAGAAAACGAGAGAATTTATTCGCTTTTTTACGCGTGGCGCGACGGAATTGACGCTGGATGCTTCGGGTAGAGTCAATCTTCCGAAGTCATTATTGGAATTTGCAGGTATAGATGGCGAAGTAATCTTGTCTTGTCAGTTTGATAAAATAGAACTTTGGTCTAAAACTGCGTACGACAATTTACTGGACAGTGAGCCGGAAGATTTTGCAAATCTGGCGGAAGAAGTGATGGGAAATAAAAACAGGGGGGAAGATGGAAAATAATTATCATGTGCCAGTACTTTTGCAGGAATGTATTGATGGGTTGAATATCAAACCTAATGGTGTATATGTGGATGTTACTTTTGGCGGCGGCGGCCATTCAAGAGAAATCCTGAATAAACTGGGCAAAGACGGTGTACTCATCGCTTTTGATCAGGACCCTGATGCGCAACGTAACAAGATTGATGATCCCCGCTTTTTATTTGTTGATCAGAATTTCGCTTTCTTAAAAAATAATCTTCGTTTATTGGGTTATAAGCAGGTAGATGGCATTCTGGCTGATCTTGGCGTTTCTTCACATCAGTTCAATGAGCCGGAAAGAGGCTTCTCTACCCGTTTCGAATCTTCTTTGGATATGCGTATGGATAAACAGGGCAAGCTTACTGCAGCTGATGTTTTGAATACTTATACTGAAGATAAACTGCATAAAATATTTGGGATCTACGGTGAGGTTAAAAATGCGAAATCATTGGCCAGAGCGGTCGTAACATCACGCGCAGGACAGCCTATTGTAACCCTGGCAGACTTTAAAGCTGCTGCAGGGGCCCACATCCCAAAAGGAAAAGAAAATAAATATATGGCACAGGTATTTCAGGCTTTACGTATCGAAGTGAACGCGGAGATCGAAGTACTGGAAAGCTTTTTATTGCAAACTGCCGAGGTGTTAAGCCCGGGTGGCAGACTGGTAGTCATGTCTTACCATTCACTGGAAGACAGGCCGGTAAAGAATTTTATTGCTAAAGGAAAGATCAGAGGCGAAGCAGATAAGGACTTCTTTGGTAATGAAGAAAAGCCATATAAAGTGATTACGCGTAAAGCTGTGATTGCCGAGGAGGACGAGCTGGAAAGAAACAGCAGGTCCAGAAGTGCAAAGTTGAGAATTGGAGAAAAGATCTAAGATATGAACAACCAGTTCAGAGCAGATGAGGTAGAGAACGAAGAGGAATTGCCAGAAGAACCGGTAATTCGCTTAAAAAAGCCCAAAAAAGAAAAGAAGGAGCCTGAAAATGCTAACCTTTTCTTTAAAAAGCTTTTTGTGGATGGCGTAGTGACTAAGGAAGCCGCTACTGCCATGCTGCCATTTCTTATCTTCTTGTCGCTGTTGACGATGCTTTACATCGCGAACAGCCACATGGCGGTTAAAAATATAAGAGATATAGATAAACTAAATAAAGAAGTAAAAGAACTGAGCTGGGAATATAAATCGCTTAAAGCTGATCTGATGTTCAAAAGCAAGTTAACGGAAGTAGCAAAAAAAGTAGATACGTTAGGCATTAAGGAGCTAACAGAGCCTCCTAAAAAAATTATCATAAGTAATGATGAACATTAGAGCTAACATATTATTACGTGTTTATCTGTCCTTCGGACTGATTGTACTGCTTGCCGTGGCAGTATTGGTCAGATTATGCGATGTACAATTTGTAGAGGGACATAAATGGCGTGCCATGGCCGATAGTCTCTCTACAAAGTATATCAATGTGGATGCTGCACGTGGTAATATCTATTCTAATGATGGAAGCCTGTTAGCTACATCTGTACCAGAATACGAATTGAGAATGGATTTGTATGCTGGCGGAATTAGTGAGAATAAAGTTTTTTATGCTAAAGTGGATTCTCTGGCTATGAAACTTTCACAGTTTTTTGTAGATAAAACGCCAAAGGAATATTCCCGTATGCTGCGTACTGCCAGAGCAGACAGCGTGAGGTACTTATTGATTAAGCGTAAAGTGAATTATCAGCAGCTCAAGGAATTGAGGACTTTCCCATTGTATAATATTGGAAAGTATAGTGGTGGTTTGATGGCCATTCAGCAGAATAAAAGAATTTTACCTTTTCAGAACCTTGCAAAAAGGACGATCGGGTATAAAAATGAAAACGTTTCCAACGGCGTAGGACTGGAAGGTGCTTACGGCAATTATATTAATGGGGAAAGTGGTAAAAGACTAGTACAACGTATTGCTGGTGGTGTTTGGATGCCGGTTAATGATGAGGCTGAAATTGCACCGAAAGATGGAGCTGATATCATTTCTACGATCGATATTAATATGCAGGATCTGGCGCAGAGTGCATTAGAGAAACAAATGATTAAAAGTGATGCAGATCACGGGACAGTAATTTTGATGGAAGTGGCGACTGGTGAAGTCCGGGCAGTTGCGAATTTTACCAGGGAGAGTGAGGGTGTTTATAAGGAAATGTTCAATTACGCGATTGGCGGAAGCCAGGACCCGGGATCTACTTTTAAGCTGGCCTCTTATATGGCTTTGCTGGAAGATAAAAAAATAGATACAAACACTACAGTGGATACTGGAAATGGAGTTTACAGGCTTTATAACCATAATATAAAAGATTCCCATGGGGGCGTAGGAGTGGTAACTGCTAAAAAGGCATTTGAAGTTTCATCAAATACCGCTGTGGCCAAATTTGTTTATGCCGCTTATAAAGATAACCCTAAACAGTTCACGGATCATTTATACCGGATCCATATGAATGAAAGACTGAAACTGCAAATTACCGGGGAAACAAAACCGGTCATTAAGAATCCGTCTTTTAGGTCCTGGAGTGGTTTAACCTTAGCGCAGATGGCTTATGGTTATGAAATGCAGATTACTCCACTGCAAATTTTGACGTTTTATAATGCCATCGCCAATGATGGAAAGTATATATCGCCAATTTTTGTAAAAGAAATCAGAAGGCTGGGAAACCCGATTGAGCAGTTTCATGCCAGGGTGATCAGTGAGAAAGTTTGTTCTGAAGCTACTGTTAAAAAATTACAGGCCATGCTGGAAGGCACGGTCACAGAAGGTACTGGTAAACTGATGGGGTCCCCGTTTTACCGGGTAGCTGGAAAAACAGGTACTGCACAGGTGGCCGATGGAAATAAAGGTTATAAAGCCAAGAGAAGTTATCAGGCTTCTTTTTGTGGGTATTTCCCGGCTGATAAGCCTAAGTACTCGATTATGGTTTCTATCAACGGACCGAAAAACGGGTATTACGGTGGATCGGTTGCCGGACCGGTATTTAAAGAAATTGCAGATCGTATTTACGCAAGTGATGTGCAGATGTATAATAATGTAACTGACCATCTGGTTGGGAACACGAAAAGTCCGGAAGCGAAAGCAGGACAGAGTAAAGCAGTGAAAAGTGTTTACAATGCCTTGGGAATTAAAGCCCTGTATGCTGCTAAATCTGACTATTTCAATAGTATAGATACCAGCAACGGGATTGTTTACCAGGAATATAGTTCTGTGAAAGGTATGATGCCTAATGTAAGTGGAATGGGCTTAAAAGATGCCTTATACCTTTTGGGAAATGCGGGTTTAAAAACACAGGTTAAGGGAAGCGGAAAAGTAATAAGCCAGTCGATTCCTTCAGGGATGAAGATTGGAAGAGGATTATTGGTACAATTAGAATTGAAATAAGATGCAGTTGCAGGATGTTTTATATGGAGTGGCGATTAAAAACCTGGTTGGAAAAACCAACAGGGTAATTAGTGCGCTTACGTTTGACTCACGTGAGGTACAGCAAGGTGCTGTATTTTTTGCGGTAAAGGGAACTTTATCAGACGGACATACTTTTATTAACCAGACTATTGCTGCAGGGGCAACAGTTATTATTTGTGAAGAGATACCAGCAGAGGTAAACCCTGAGGTAACTTATATCGTGGTAGAAAATACTTCGGTAGCTTTGGGGATTATGGCTTCCAATTATTATGGAAACCCTTCTTCTTCGTTGAAACTGGTTGGGATTACCGGAACAAATGGTAAAACAACTATTGCAACTATTTTATTTAAGTTATTCAGAAGCCTTGGTTTCCATACCGGATTAATTTCTACGGTACAAAATCAGATCAATGATAAAATCATTGCGGCGACACATACTACACCAAATCCATTGGCGCTGAACCAGCTGCTGAAGCAAATGGTTGAGCTGGGTTGCACTTACTGCTTTATGGAAGTAAGTTCTCATGCGATGGTGCAGCACAGGATAGAGGGATTGACTTTTGCAGGTGGTGTATTTTCAAACATCACACACGATCACCTTGATTTTCATAAAACGTTTGACAATTATATTAAAGCTAAGAAATCATTTTTTGATGACCTGCCAAAAGGTTCTTTCGCACTGACCAATGCTGATGATAAAAACGGAATGGTGATGCTTCAGAATACGAAGGCTTCTAAAAAGACCTATGCTTTAAAGCAACTGGCTGATTATAAAGTAAGCATTATTGAAAACAGGTTCAGTGGTCTGAATCTTGAAATTGACCATACTGATGTGTTTTTCAAATTGGTAGGTTCATTTAATGCGTATAACCTGGCTGCCGTTTATGGTACAGCGATGTTATTAGGGCAGGACAAACTCCAGGTATTAACGCTATTGAGCAACTTAACTGGTGCTGAAGGCAGATTTGAAGAAGTACCTAATTCAAAACAGATCATTGGTCTGGTGGATTATGCACATACCCCCGATGCTGTTCAGAATGTATTGAGTACGATTCATGACATCAGAAAGGGTACAGAACAGGTAATTACGGTAATTGGTTGCGGTGGGGACAGAGATAAAACTAAACGACCGGTAATGGCACAGGTAGCTTGTGACTGGAGTGATAAAGTGATCCTGACTTCGGACAATCCAAGAACGGAAGACGCGCATCAGATTCTGGCTGATATGGAAGCTGGGGTATCACCAACTAACCGAAGAAAAACATTAACGATCGCAGATCGTAAAGAAGCTATAAAAACAGCTTGTCATTTAGCCAGGCCAGGTGATATTATCCTGATTGTGGGTAAAGGGCATGAAAAATACCAGGATATAAATGGAATAAAGTATCATTTTGATGATAAAGAAGTGTTAATGGAACAATTAAACTTAATCAGCTAATGCTATATTATCTATTTGAATATTTAAACGCACATTACGAATTTCCTGGATTAAGGTTGTTCCAGTATATTACGTTCCGTACTTCACTGGCGATTATCATTTCGTTGATCATTACTACTGTTTTTGGAAGAAGGATTATCAATTATCTGCACAAAATGCAGGTAGGGGAAACAGTAAGGAATTTAGGTTTGGAAGGACAAATGCAGAAACAAGGCACGCCGACTATGGGTGGGGTAATGATTCTGATGGGTATCCTGATCCCAACTTTATTATTGGCCAACCTGACCAATGTATACGTGTTACTGATGATTGTCACTACGGTATGGATGGGCGCGGTAGGTTTTGTGGATGATTATATTAAAGTATTCAAGAAAAATAAAGAGGGGCTTGCTGGAAGGTTTAAAATTGTCGGACAGGTAGGATTAGCTTTAATCATTGGCTGGACGATGTATTTCAATCCTAATATCGTGGTGAGACAAACTGTGGATGAAACCGGGGTGAGCAAAAATGCGGCACCAATGGTCCTGAGACAAAAAGGAGAGAAGTTCTATTATACGCAGGATGTTAAATCAACGATTACCAATATTCCTTTTTATAAAAATAATGAGTTCGATTATGCCAAGGTACTTAAGTTTTTAGGTCCTGGTTATGAGAAATATGCGGTTTTTGTTTTTATCCTTTTTGTAGTGATTATCATTACGGCGGTTTCTAACGGCGCGAATTTAACGGATGGGATAGATGGTCTGGCTACGGGTACTTCTGCGATTATAGGGATTACACTGGGTTTACTGGCCTATGTTTCGGGTAACACGGTGATTGCCGATTACCTGAATATCTTATATATCCCAAATTCCGGTGAGCTGATGATTTTTGCGGGTGCCTTTGTGGGTGCTTGTGTCGGGTTCTTATGGTACAATTCTTATCCTGCGCAGGTTTTTATGGGCGATACAGGAAGTCTGGCTATTGGAGGTATCATCGCTGCGCTGGCGATTATGATCAGAAAAGAATTGCTGATCCCGATTTTATGCGGGGTATTCCTGATCGAGGTGACTTCGGTTATGCTGCAGGTATCTTATTTTAAATATACTAAAAAGCGCTTTGGAGAGGGTAAAAGGATCTTCCTGATGTCGCCGCTGCACCACCATTATCAGAAAAAAGGATACCATGAAGCGAAAATTGTTACGCGCTTCTGGATTGTAGGAATATTATTGGCCATCATCACCATAATCACTTTAAAACTGAGGTAATGGAAAAGCAAAGGATCGTCATACTTGGAGCTGGTGAAAGCGGTGTAGGTGCAGCAATTCTTGCGCAAAAGCAGGGCTTTGATGTTTTTGTTTCAGATTTCGGGGCAATTGCAGACCGGTATAAAGAAACATTGGTGGAACTGAATATTGCATTTGAGGAGAAGCAGCATACGGTTGCTTTGATTATTAATGCAAACGAGGTGATTAAAAGCCCTGGTATTGCTGATTCGGTGGCGATTATCAAAGAGCTGAAAAAGAAAAATATTCCGGTGATCTCAGAAATTGAGTTTGCTAAAAGATATACAACAGCAAAAACGATCTGTATTACCGGATCAAATGGTAAAACAACAACCACGATGCTGACTTACCATATCCTTAAAAAAGCGGGCTTGAATGTAGGCCTTGCCGGTAATATAGGACATAGTTTTGCAGCACAGGTAGCTACAGAGAATTTCGATTGGTATGTACTGGAAATATCGAGCTTTATGCTGGACGATATGTATGATTTCAGAGCTGATATCGCTGTACTTTTAAACATTACGCCTGACCATCTGGACAGGTACGATTACAAAATGACAAATTACGCAGCTTCAAAAATGCGTATCGTACAGAATCAGCGACCTGAAGATCATTTTATCTTTTGTGCCGATGATGAAGAAACCCTGAAAGCTTTAAAAAGCACGAAGGTGAATTCACAGAAATGCCCTTTTTCTATTCGTAAAAAAGTAGATGGCGGAGCTTATCTGGAAGGCAACAATATTCATATCAATATAAATCCAAAAGACCATTTAACCATGTCAATTTCAGAGTTAGCTTTACAAGGCAAGCACAATATCTACAACTCTATGGCTTCGGGCATAGTCGCTAAAGTGTTGGAAATCCGCAATGCGACCATCAGAGAGAGTATGGGTGATATTAAAAATATTGAACACCGGTTGGAGCATGTTGCCAAGATTTCTGGTGTGGATTATATCAATGATTCAAAAGCTACCAATGTGAACTCTACCTGGTATGCGCTGGAAAGTGTAAATACAGACGTGATCCTGATTATGGGTGGTGTGGATAAGGGTAATGATTATGATATGCTGAAAGACCTGGTGAAGCAAAAAGTGAAAGCTATTGTTTGCCTGGGTAAAAATAATAAACGTATTCACGAAGCTTTTGAGGATGATGTGGAAATTATTGTCAATACGTTCTCTGCAAATGAAGCGGTACAGGTAGCTTATCACCTGGCAACAAAAGGGAATACCGTGTTGTTGTCACCAGCTTGTGCAAGTTTTGATTTGTTTAAGAATTATGAAGACCGTGGAAACCAATTCAAAATGGCTGTAAAAGAATTATAACAATGGGTACAGTACAGGCGCTTTTAGAGAAAACCAAAGGGGACCGCTGGATATGGCTGATCATAATCCTGTTGTCTCTGATCTCTATTTTTGCGGTTTATAGTGCAACTGGAACACTTGCTTATAAACAGGGCAAAACTGTAGAGAAAATACTGCTCACCAAACACTTGATTTTTGTGGTGATGGGGATTGGTATGATCTATATTGCGCATTTAGTGGATTATCAATACTATGCCGGGATTTCAAAGATCCTGATGATTATTACGATTCCGCTGTTGTTTTATACGCTGGTTTTTGGAACGAGCCTGAATGATGCTTCCAGGTGGGTTAAGATTCCTATTATCGGATTGACTTTCCAAACGTCCGATTTAGCAAAATTAGCCTTGATTACGTTTCTGGCCAGGATGCTGACCAAGAAACAGGAAAATATTAAAGATGTAAAGACTTCCTTTATCCCGATTATGGGGTCGGTTTGTGTGGTTTTTGTTTTGATTGCATTAGCCAATTTATCAACAGCGCTGATGTTGTTTGGGGTAAGTATCTTATTGTTAATTATAGGCCGGATCAGTATTAAACAAATACTGGTGGTTTGTGCGGGTGGTTTTGTACTGCTGATGTTTGTCGTTTTCCTTGGGCCAAGACGTGAGACTTATAAATCACGTGTGAACTCTTATTTGCATCCGGAGGCTCAGCATTCAGATAAAACTTACCAGGCAGATCAGGCGAAGATTGCATTGGCATCGGGAGGGATCTTTGGAAAAGGGCCGGGGAATAGTACCCAGCGTAATTTCCTGCCTCACCCATATTCGGATTTTATCTTCGCAATTATCGTGGAGGAATATGGTTTGTTCGGGGCATTGATCATTATCGTGCTGTACCTGGTACTGCTTTATCGATGCGTCAGGATTGTGACGCAGAGTCCGAAGGCCTTTGGAGCACTGCTCGCCGCCGGACTGAGTTTTAGTCTGACAATACAGGCTTTTGCAAATATGGCAGTAGCCGTAGGTTTAGGACCCGTAACTGGTGTCCCTTTGCCGTTAGTAAGCATGGGTGGTACTTCGATGATCTTCACGAGTATTGCTTTTGGAATTATCCTGAGCGTAAGCAGGGATGTAGAAGAGAATGGTAAAAAAGGGTTAAGTGAAGATTTGGCTAAACCAGCTGTTAAAGTAAATAAAGTGATTGTAGGTGAATTACCGGCAATGACATAAAATATATAGAATGAAACCAACAAAAATAATCATTTCAGGTGGCGGTACTGGCGGACACATTTTTCCTGCCATTGCGATCGCGAATGCGCTCAAACGCATAGAGCCTGAGTGTGAAATATTATTTGTAGGTGCGACAGGCAGAATGGAAATGGAAAAAGTTCCTGCTGCCGGGTACAAAATCGTAGGCTTGAATATCAGCGGAATCCAAAGGGGATCAATACTCAAAAATCTGAGTTTGCCTTTTAAACTGGTTGACAGCATGCAGAAAGCATTGAAGCTGATTGCAACCTTTAAGCCTGATGTGGTAGTAGGAGTTGGTGGTTATGCTTCGGGGCCGGTTTTATTTGCAGCTTCCTGGAAAAATGTTCCATACCTGATACAAGAGCAGAATTCATATGCGGGTATGACCAACAAAAGACTAGGGAAAAAGGCTTCGAAAATATGTGTGGCTTTCGATGGAATGGAGCAGTTTTTTCCGGCTGACCGTATCTTAAAAACGGGTAATCCGGTACGTAAAGATGTAGTCGAGATTTACAATAAACGTTTCCACGGATCGGAATTGCTGAAACTGGACCCGTTGAAGAAAACTATTTTGGTGACAGGCGGAAGCCTTGGTGCAGCCACATTGAATAAAAGTATTGAAAAGCATTTGCAGGATTTTATAGATCAGGATGTACAGTTAATCTGGCAAACAGGTAAATATTATTATGCAGGAATTATGGAACGTCTTGGCGGAAGTTTTCATCCGAATGTGCGTATCCTGGAATTCCTGAACCAGATGGATCTGGCTTATGCAGCTGCCGATGTAATTATATCAAGAGCAGGAGCGGGAACAATTGCTGAACTCTGCCTGATCAAAAAACCGGTAATCCTGGTGCCTTCGCCTAATGTGGCTGAAGATCATCAGACTAAAAATGCGATGGCATTAGTGAAAAGGAATGCAGCCCTTTTAATCAATGATCGCTCTGCGGAGGATACTTTGGTTACGCAGGCGCTGGAATTATTAAAAGATGAAGCTCGTTGTGAACAGCTTTCGGTGAATATCGCTGAAATGGCCTTGCCACAAGCGGATGAGCTGATTGCAAGAGAAGTATTTAAACTAGCAGTAAAGAAAGATATATAAATGGAACTGGATTTAATCAAACGCGTTTATTTTATTGGTGCCGGTGGTATCGGAATGAGTGCGCTTGCGCGGTATTTTAAAAAACGCGGCTGCCAGGTTGGCGGATATGATAAAACCCGGACTGTTTTAACGAGTCACCTGGAGGAGGAAGGAATTCTGATTTCTTATGTGGACGAGCTGAGTACATTGCCTTCGGAATTTGAAGTGACAACGGCGGATACGCTGATTGTATATACACCGGCGATTCCTAAAGATTCGGTATTGCTGAATTATTTCAGGGATAACGGTTTCAATTTACAGAAACGTTCCCAGGTACTGGGGATCATCAGTAAAGGACAATTTTGTATTGCTGTTGCGGGTACGCACGGTAAAACAACAACTTCTTCTATTGTAGCCCATATTCTGACGGATACTGGTTATGGATGTACTGCGTTTTTAGGCGGAATTGCGACGAACTATCAAAGTAACTTCCTGCTGGGCGACAACAATGTCGTGGTAGTGGAAGCAGACGAGTACGATCGTTCTTTTTTAACCTTGCACCCGGATATTGCAGTGATTACTTCTATGGATGCAGATCACCTGGATATTTACGGGGATGCTGAACAATTACAGGAGTCATTTCAGTTGTTTGCAAAACAGCTGAAGCCTGAGGGTACTTTGTTCTTTAAACAAGGATTACCGATTGCGCAGGGAATAACTTATGGTAGTGATACTGATGCTGCTGTTCAAGCTTTAAATATCAGGGTAGAGGCCGGGAATTTTGTTTTTGATTATCAGGATGAAAAAGTGAGTATTACGGATATACCGTTGATGCTTCCTGGCAAACATAACGTGGAAAATGCTACAGTTGCAATAGCAGCAGCGCTTAAATTAGGAATTGACCCTGTTAAAGTAAAGGCTGCCGTTGCGAATTTTAAAGGGGTAAAAAGACGCTTTGAATATGTGGTCCGTGAGGATAAACACATTTATATTGATGACTATGCACATCATCCGGAAGAGTTACGTGCTTGTTTTCATGCGGTAAGACAATTGTATCCGGATAAGAAGATGACTGTTGTTTTTCAGCCGCACCTTTTTAGCCGTACACGTGATTTTGCAACTGATTTTGCAGAGGTTTTAAGCACGGCTGATGAATTGTTGCTGCTGGATATATACCCGGCCAGAGAGTTACCGATGGAAGGAATAACTTCAGCATTTTTAAAAGCAAAATTAACGCTTGAAAACAGCGGAGTTTATTCGAAAGATGAAGTGCTGGAATATGTAAAGGAAAATCAGCCTGAGTTATTGGTTACTGTGGGCGCAGGAGATATTGATACTTTGATTCAACCGTTAAAAAAGATTTTGACCCATGTTTAAAAGGATCGACTGGAAATTTGTTTTCAAATGTTTTGCCTGGATATTTTGTCTTGGCGGAATAGTTACCCTGATGAGCTTTGTTTCGGTAAAAAAACATACAGTTAACATAACGAATGTAAAAATTCTTATTCCTGGAGCAGATAATTTTATCGAAAGAGAAGAAATTGATGCGATATTGAAACAGAGCCAGGGGCAGTTAATCGGGCGTAAACTAGAAGAGATTAACCTGCATGCAATTGAAGAAAAAATTAAGTCAAATCCTTATATAGCATTGTCTACAGTTTATGCAGATATGGACGGTGTAATTCATATTGAAATTAGTCAGAGACAACCTTTATTGAGAATTATCAGTTCTAGCGGACAAGATTTTTATATTGATAAGAATGGACTTAAAATGCCTGTGTCTCCGAACTTTACGGCAAACGTAGTGGTGGCAAATGGTAAGATTTTAGAGCATTTTAGTGGCAGGGTGGATACCTTGATTACCAAGATGGCCTCAGATTTGTACAAAACGGCATTATTTTTGAAAAAAGATACGTTGTGGGACTCACAAATTGAACAAATATTTGTTAATGATAAAGATGATATTGAATTGATACCAAGAGTGGGTAACCAGCGTATCATTTTAGGGAATGCAGATTCTCTTCAAACGAAAATGACCAATCTGATGACCTTTTATAAAGAGGCCATGCCGAAGGTAGGTTGGGACACTTATAAAACCATCAACATAAAATACACGAATCAGATTGTTTGTGAAAAGAACAACATGGATTCCATATTGGGGTCAGGTGGCAGAGCTAAGCCTGCAAAACCAACTATTGCTTCAGCAAAAAAAGTAATGGATTCGCTGGTAAGGGCTGAGGTTGCTGCAGAGCTCCGGAATAATCCGCAGGGACTTCAGGACGGTGAACCGGGAGAGAGAGTAAGTGCCCCGGCTGTAGTGAAAGCTATACCAAAACCAGGGATGGTGATCCATAAACCGGCAAAGGTTATCCATCAGCCGGCAAAAGTTGCAGCAGTGAAGCCGGAACATAAAGCTGTGAAAACAGCGCATAAACCAGCTAAAACTACGGAACATAAACCGGTGGTGAAGCCGGAAAAGAAGTGGGTGAAGCCTGAGCATAAGCCGGTGAAAGCCGAAGCCAAACCAGTAAAGGCCGTCATTAAGTCAGCTGAAGTAAAACCAGCGAAAGCTAAAGTGACAGCAAAACCAGTAAAGACAACAAAACACACCAGTGATAATAATTAGTATATAATTCGACAAATAAATATAGTTATGGGCAAAGAAAAAACCACCGTTCAGTCTCCAATTGTAGTGGGATTGGACATCGGTACCACAAAAATCTGTGTGATAGTTGGTCGCAGAACACAGCATGGCAAGATTGAGGTTTTGGGTATTGGGAAAGCAGAGTCTGCGGGCGTAACCCGTGGTGTGGTTTCCAACATACAGAAAACTGTACAGGGTATTTCACAGGCCGTTGAATTGGCGAGCGGTCAGTCCAATGTGGAAGTACGTGTAGTAAATGTTGGTATTGCAGGTCAGCATATCAAGAGTTTACAACACCGTGGAATCCTGACAAGAAGAGAACTGAATAATGAGATCAGTAAAAAAGATCTGGATAAGTTAATTGATGATATGTTCAAACTGGTTATGCCCCCGGGAGAAGAGATCATCCATGTACTGCCTCAGGAATTTACTGTCGATAATGAACCAGGAGTTAAAGATCCGATCGGTATGGCGGGTGTTCGTTTAGAAGCGAATTTCCATATCATTTCAGGTCAGGTAACTGCGGTTAAAAATATCATGAGGTGTGTAACCAATGCTGGTTTACAAACTCAGGAACTGATTTTAGAGCCGCTTGCGTCTTCTGAATCTGTTTTAAGTGATGAAGAAAAAGAAGCTGGAATTGCTTTAGTGGATATAGGTGGTGGCACTACTGATATTGCTATTTTCCATGAAGGTATTATCCGCCATACAGCGGTTATCCCTTTCGGTGGAAATAGTGTGACTGAAGATATTCGTGAAGGCTGTTCGGTGATGAGAAATCAGGCTGAACTGTTGAAAACACGTTTCGGTTCTGCTTTAGCTGAAGAAAATAAAGAAAATGAAATTATTTGTGTACCAGGTCTGCGTGGCAGAGAACCAAAAGAAATTTCAGTAAAAAACCTTGCTTATGTGATCCAGGCCCGTATGGAAGAAATCATTGAGCACGTTTATTATGAGATTAAATCTTCTGGTTATGAGAAAAAACTAATCGGTGGTGTAGTAATTACCGGTGGCGGAGCGTTATTAAAGCACCTCTCTCAATTGGTTGAATATGTTACAGGACTGGATTGTCGTGTAGGTTATCCGAATGAACATTTGTCGAAATATGAGGATATGCCAAAAACTATTTATGATGACCTGAAAAGCCCGATGTACGCGACCAGTGTTGGCTTGCTGATTAAAGGAATTCAAAAGGCTGAAGAGTTGATTGAAGAGTTAAAGCAGCCTGGTGTTTATGTCGAAAGACCAGCAGTTGTAAAAGATAAAGTGAAACGCCCGGGAGGTGGATTATTTGATAAGTTACTGGCAAAAACCAAGGATTTCATCAAAGACGACATGAACGTAAGCGATGAGGATTATATAAAACCGTAATATTTATCCACAATGGACGATTTTTCCACATTTTAAACACTTGTGGAAAACGTGTGTTGAAAAAGTGTTAATATTACAATGAGAGATGAACAGGTAAAACCAATTTTTAAGTAACTGATTCATAAATATATGTATTTTGAAATGTTAAAAGATAAGTCATCAATCATCAAGGTAATTGGTGTTGGTGGCGGTGGTGGTAATGCGGTTAACCATATGTACCGTCAAGGAATTGCAGGTGTAGACTTTATAATCTGTAACACTGATGCCCAGGCATTGGAGTTCAGCCCTATACCGAATAAAGTACAGTTGGGTGCAAGTTTAACCGAGGGAATGGGTGCAGGCTCAATTCCGGAAGTGGGGAAAAATTCGGCTATTGAGAATATAGACGATATCAAAAGCATGTTAGGCAGTACTACAAAAATGCTGTTTATTACTGCGGGTATGGGTGGTGGAACAGGTACGGGTGCTAGTCCCATCATTGCGCAGGCAGCGAAGGAACTTGACATTTTAACTGTTGCTATTATCACAACCCCTTTCTCTTTCGAAGGTAAAAGACGTAAAATGCAGGCTGAAGACGGTCTGGATGAACTGAAGAAATATGTAGATTCTTATCTGGTTATTTCCAATGATCGTTTACGTGAAATATTTGGTAACCTGACTTTAGGTTCCGCTTTCGCACAGGCAGATGATATTTTGACTACTGCGGCAAAAGGTATTGCCGAAATCATAACGGTTCCGGGTTATATCAACGTGGATTTCAAGGATGTGCGTACAGTGATGAAAGACAGCGGTGTTTCTATCATGGGTAGTTTTGCCTGTGAGGGTGAAAATCGTGCTTTGAGTGCTGTTGAAGGTGCATTAGCTTCTCCGCTGTTGAAAGACAACGAGATTGAAGGTGCAAGGTACATCCTGTTGAACATCAGTTCTGGTTTGAAAGAGGTGACGATGGATGAAGTTGCTATTATCACGGATTATATCCAGGATAAGGCTGGTTTAACCGCAGATTTAATCTGGGGTAACTGTATTGACGAAAACCTGGGTGAAAAACTTTCTGTAACAATTATTGCCACTGGGTTCCAGACTACGGAACAACGTGCACACGATAAAAAGAACGTAAAGAAAATTTCTTTATTAACTCCTGAAGAAGCTCCGCTGGTAAAACCATTAGAACCTGTTAACTCTTTTATTGAGCCAAAAGCAGGTGCTTATACGAATGAGCCGGTAATGAAACTGAAAGATGATCTGAAACAGTCTGATCTTTTCGGTGACATGTACAGCGGAAACAGAAATAGAAGAGACGATGCTGATAACGGCATCATCAGACATACTTTAGTAGAAGAGGAATCTACACCTGCTGAAAATAAACAGGAAGCAGGAACTGATTTTGAATTGAAAACATCAGAAACTGATTTTGTTTTTGAAGCACCTAAATCAAATTATAACGAACCTGCTGCTGCTCAGCAGGAAGAAGTAGTTGTACCTGGTCTGGATGATGACAAAAGCGATGAGTCTATTGAAGATCAGCTGAAAAAATCTAAAGAAAGAATCATGAGGCTGAAAGATCTGAGCATGAAATTGCGTACAACCAATGGATTGCAGGAGCTTGAAAACGAACCTGCTTATAAACGTAAACAAACACAATTGACACAGGTACAGCATTCTTCGGAATCGCAGGTGTCAAGGTTTACTTTAAGCAATGATGAAGAGGGGAGTACAGAGATCAGACCTAACAATTCATTCCTTCACGATAACGTTGATTAATCAACCGGTATAAGAAAAATAATTAAAAGCCTTAACAATGAATTGTTAAGGCTTTTTTGGCATAATAATGGATTACTGGACAGCGGGATTACTGGTTTTTGGGCAATCTTGTATTTCAGCCCCAGAAAGCTTAAATTTGCATAAAATAATAAGACAACTTAAAGACAGATACATTGGATATTTTTGAAAAGATAGCAAAGCATATGGGCCCGCTTGGGCAACACCAAAAATGGTCACATGGATATTTTTCCTTTCCGAAGTTAGAAGGAGCCATTGCGCCGCATATGAATTTTCGGGGTAAAGAACATTTGGTTTGGAGTTTAAATAACTATCTGGGATTAGCTAATCACCCGGAAGTAAGAGAAGCGGATTCAAAAGGTGCAGCAGATTTTGGGATGGCTTACCCGATGGGTGCCAGAATGATGTCTGGAAACTCTAAATATCATGAGCAATTAGAACAGGAGCTTGCAGAATTTGTGGGTAAACCTGACGCATTCCTGTTAAACTATGGTTACCAGGGAATGTTATCTATCATTGACTGCCTGGTAGACAGAAATGATGTGATCGTTTATGATGGAGAATGCCATGCTTGTATTATCGATGGTTTGCGTCTTCATTTAGGTAAACGTTTTGTTTATAAACACAATGATATTGACAGTGCCCGTAAACAACTGGAACGTGCTACTAAATTAGTAGACAGCTCTGGCGGAGGTATTCTTGTAATTACTGAAGGTGTTTTCGGGATGTCAGGTGCGCAGGGTAAACTGAAGGAAATTATTGAATTGAAAAAAGATTTCAATTTCCGTTTGTTAATCGATGATGCACATGGATTCGGTACGATGGGTAAAACTGGTGCCGGAACTCATGAAGAGCAGGATTGTATTGAAGGAGTTGACATTTATTTCGGAACATTTGCAAAGTCAATGGCTGGAATTGGTGCTTTTGTTGCCTCTTCAGAAGAAATAACTAATTTCTTCCGGTATAACATGCGTTCTCAGACTTTTGCGAAAGCTTTGCCAATGCCAATGGTAATTGGTTTATTAAAGCGCTTAGAATTGCTTAAAAACAATCCTGAGCTGAGAGAAAAACTCTGGAATATAGCAACTACGCTGCAGAAAGGATTAAGAGCACGTGGTTTTGATTTAGGGATTACCAATACCATGGTTACCCCTGTATTCTTAAAAGGTGAATTGTTACAGGCTACCGCATTGACAATGGATCTTCGTGAGAACTATAGCATCTTCTGTTCGATTGTAGTGTATCCGGTTATCCCTAAGGGCTTAATTGAACTGAGATTGATACCAACTGCAATGCACACTTTAGAAGACGTTGAGCGTACGCTGGAAGCTTTCAGTGAAGTTGCTGACAAGCTGAAAAGCGGCTATTATAATGACAATAAGTTCAGCCCGGAATAGCTGATTTCTATAAAACAAAAAAGGCCCTTCACATAACTGTGAAGGGCCTTTTTTGTTTTGCTTATTTTGTATCTTATTGTTTTTCAACGATATATCTTATATTTTTTGATGAATTTGTGAATAACCATGCTTTTTGTGGATAAAAACAGCGTTTTACAGGTCCCAATTGTGCTGTTAATCTTTCATTTATTAGAATAAAGCGCTTACATTAGTAATTGAGTATTAATCAACCCTAAAAAATAAACCAAAAGGTAATTAGAAATGAAAAAATTTGATGAGTTAAAGAAGCTTGTTACCACATTAGAAGCTGATGCAGACAAGTTTTACAACAAAGCCAACAGTGCTGCCGGAACGCGTGTACGTAAAGGAATGCAGGATCTTAAAAACATAGCCCAGGCTATCCGTTTAGAGATTCAGGAAACCAAAAACAAAGAGGCTTAAACCAATTTCTTGTTTTGAATTTATAGCGCCCCGGTAATACCGGGGCGTTTTTTTTTGTTTAAGCTGGGAAGCTTATAAACTGATTTGTTTGATTTGAGTGCTGATCAGCTGAGCCAGGCGGCCAGATGCGGGTACTAATGGTAAACGTACCTGATCACCACAAACATTGAAATATTTTAAAGCAGCTTTAATTCCTGCAGGGTTACCTTCTTCGAAAACTAACCTGGTGAATTCCACTACATTCAGGTGCATAACCTGAGCCGCTTTGAAATTACCTTTCAGGCATAACCTGATCATTTCTGAGAATAAAAGAGGGAACGCATTTCCAACTACAGAAATTACACCTACAGCACCCAATGCAATCATTGGTAAGGCCACAGGGTCATCACCAGAGATCAATAAAAAATCTGACGGTTTATCTCTCATAATCTGGTTGAACTGATCAAAACTTCCAGAAGCTTCTTTGGTCCCGATTATATTTTTACAATCTACTGCTAAACGGCAGGTTGTTTCTGCACTTACGTTACTGGCTGTACGGCCAGGAACATTATACAGCAATACATCCAGGTCAGTAGACTCACTGATCGCTTTATAGTGCTGATATATTCCTTCTTGTGTAGGTTTATTGTAGTAAGGGCTTGCTGAAAGTATCGCGTCGTATCCTGAAGCATCAAATTCTTTGACCTCCTGAATAACTTCTGCTGTATTGTTACCGCCGATACCAGCGATCAATGGTAATCTGCCGTTATTTATTTCTGCTGTAAATGCCCAGATCTTCTTCTTTTCGTCCTTATTGAGTGTTGCTGTTTCACCTGTAGTACCTAAGGATACCAGGTATTCTACCTTCCCGTCAATCTGGTAGTTGATCAGTTTTTTCAAACCGTCGTAATCTACCGATCCGTCTGCGTTAAATGGTGTAACAAGAGCTACACCCGTTCCATGAAATTTGTTCATTTTTTTAATCTTTATTCAACATCTCTAATAAGTCGTTCTCCGAAATCAGGGGAACATTCAGCTTTTGGGCTTTCTCTAGTTTTGAGGGGCCCATATTATCGCCTGCAAGCAGGTAATTCAATTTAGCGGAAATGCTGCTTAATATCTTTCCGCCATTGTTTTCGATCAGATCTTTTAGTTCTTCTCTGCTATATTGCTCAAAAACTCCCGAAATTACGAATGTTTTTCCAGTTAATTTGTCACTATCCAGTGTTATTATCGTCTGGACAGTCTCAAATTGTAATCCATGTGCTTTTAACAGATTAATCTGATCAATATGAGCCTGTTTACTAAAGTATTCCAGGATACTTTCTGCGATACGTCCGCCAATTTCATCAATTGCTGTTAATTCTTCGAGCGTAGCGGCAATTAAGCGGTCAATATTCCCAGTTCCGATAGCTAATTTCCTGGCAACTGTTTCACCGACATACCTGATCCCCAAACCAAAAAGTACCTTTTCAAAAGGCATCTGTTTGGATAACTCTATGCCTTTTAACATATTTTCAATAGAACGCTCTCCGAATCTTTCTATATTCTTTAATTCTTCCGCTCTGTCTTTTAAAGTATATAAGTCACTGATGTGACCTAATAATCCTCTCTGGTAAAAAGATTCTATAGTCTCATCGCCCAATCCGTCAATATTCATGGCCTTTCTGGAAATGAAATGCTGAATTTTACCCACGATCTGCGGCCGGCAGCCTTCATCATTCAGGCAATAAAAAGCAACTTCACCTTCTTTACGAACCAGTGTAGTGCCGCATTCAGGGCAGATAACGGGGTAAATAACGGGTTGTGCACCTTCTTTTCTCTTTTCCAGGTTCACCTCTATGATCTTGGGAATAATTTCACCGCCTTTTTCTACAAATACACTGTCTCCAACGTGTAAGTCCAATCTTTCGATCTCGTTGGCATTGTGTAATGTAGCCCGCTTAACTGTTGTTCCGGCAAGTTGTACTGGTTTTAAATTCGCTACTGGAGTTACCGCGCCGGTACGTCCTACCTGGTAGCTTACGCTTTCCAGGATAGTTTCTACTTCTTGTGCTTTGTATTTATAAGAGATTGCCCAGCGTGGAGATTTGGCTGTAAAGCCTAGTTCTTGTTGCTGAGTAAAGCTATTTACTTTAATAACGATTCCGTCAATGTCATAGCTGAGTTTGAAACGTTCATTTTCCCAGGAATGGATAAATTCCAGTACTTCTTCAATATTGCTGCTCAGTTTGGTATGCTCAGAAACATGGAAACCCCATTTATTGAGTTCCTGCAAGCTTTCCCAGTGTGTTTTGGAATATTCTTTTTCAGTATGCAGGGAATAAAAGAAAGCGTCTAAAGGTCTTTTGGCGACTTCTTTAGGGTCCTGCATCTTTATAGTTCCTGAAGCGAAGTTCCGGGGATTGGCATAAGGTATTTCTCCGAGTTCTTCTCTTTCTTTGTTCAGCCTTTCAAAAGCTGCTTTGTGCATTAATATTTCTCCCCGGATTTCAAATAATGCAGGTGTATCTGCTTTTTTTAAATGGTGGGGGATATTGCTGATTGTTTTTACATTGGCAGTAACCTCATCACCTTTGGTTCCGTCTCCGCGGGTAACTGCTCTTAAGAGTTTGTTATCCTGGTAAGTCAGGCTAATAGAAAGTCCGTCGAATTTCAATTCGCATACGTATTCAAAATTATCTCCTATTGATTTTTTGATCCTTTCGTCAAAATCACGGAGATCCTGCTCATTATAGGTGTTACCCAAAGACAGCATTGGCCATCTGTGTTTAACGGTGACGAAGTTTTTAGTAATATCACCTCCAACTTTTAACGTCGGAGAATCAGGGTCTGCGAATTCGGGATGTTCTTTTTCAAGTTTTCCCAATTCTTCCAGTTTCTTGTCAAACTCGTAATCGGCAATGGTTGGCATTGCGAGTACATAATAATTATAACTGTGTTGGTTAAGTTCATGAACCAACGCGTCCATAGTGTCTTTAATAGTGGATAGCGACATAAGGCGAAGTTAGTAAATCGGCTGATTTGCTTGTTTATTTTGATTGTTTTTTTTGCAATTAGAAGGATTGTTTAGCCAGTTCTTCCTCGATCTGATTGAATATAGTCAGAAAGCCCTGCTTGTCCAGCTGTTGCTTAAACTCTTCCAGCTTCTGCGTTAAGGTTTCCAATTGCTCTTCGGTAAATGGATTGAGCCATAACCGCATACAAATCCGGTTCAGTGCATAGGTAATATTTTCAATTTTCTCATAGCTGAAAAGGTATTCACTGGAGATAAACTTATCCAGAAAATGAGCGAAACGCGGCTGGTCTGTTAACCCGGCATATTTTAAAAATCCGGTTAAGGATTCGGTGTGTGCGCCGCCCAGCTGCTGGTAAAAAAGAGCGGTATTTACCTTATTCTGAGTTAAAAGGAGGTGATCAAGAATGAGCTCCAACCCGATATGTGCTAAAAAGAAAGGCTTTACGGGGCCGGTTTGTAAGGCTGGTAAGATCAGTTGTTTAAGGATAGCGGTCTGCGTTTTGAAAAATTCTGAGGAATGGAATAAACGGTCTACTTCCAGGTGTCTTTTCCATCCGCTAAGCAAGTCGGCATATTCAGGTACATCCCTGAAAAGGTATTCATCTTTCTGCGGATTAAGGTTCCAGTCTTTGTCAGCATTTTTGATCAGGTCGGGCAATACCACACCCATCACCATATAATTATTGGAGTTTTGCCGTTCAAAATAAAAGTGCGAAAGAAAGTTCATCGTTTTAAAAGTAGGATTTTTTTAGGAGGGAGCCGGGGAAATGGCCCAAATAACCCATAATTATTTATACCTGACAAGAATCTGTCCAAGATCCGCTTTTATCGGGCGCTAAGTTTAAACGGTTTCTTATCTTTGCCGAAATTATAAAGCGATGACCAATTTTGTTGATGAATTAAGATGGAGAGGCATGTTACATGATATCATGCCCAATGCAGAAGATAAATTAAATGAAGGCATGTGCTCAGGATATATAGGTTTTGATCCTACGGCTGATTCGTTACATGTTGGTCACCTGACGCAGATTATGACATTAATTCACTTTCAACGTGCTGGCCATAAGCCTTATGCGCTTGTGGGTGGAGCTACTGGTATGGTCGGCGATCCGTCGGGAAAATCTGAGGAAAGAAATTTACTGACCGAAGAAACATTGGCTCATAATCTGGATGGAATTAAAAAACAGTTGAATCAATTTTTAAGCTTCAGCGCTGAAGGTAACGGTGCGGTGATGGTTAACAATGCAGATTGGTTTAAAGGTTTTAGTTTCCTTGATTTCATCAGGGATGTAGGTAAGCACATCACTGTGAACTACATGATGGCCAAAGACAGTGTGAAAAAGCGTTTGGAAGGTGATACTGGTATGTCTTTTACGGAGTTCAGTTACCAGCTGATCCAGGGTTATGATTTCTATTATTTATGGAAAAATAACAATTGTACAATCCAGATGGGTGGTTCTGATCAATGGGGTAATATTGTAACCGGAACAGAATTCATCAGAAGAAAAGACAGAGGAACAGCTTATGGATTAACTACACAACTGATCAAAAAATCGGACGGTACTAAATTCGGAAAAACTGAAAGCGGAGCAATCTGGTTAGACCCTGAGAAAACTTCTCCTTATAAATATTACCAGTTCTGGCTGAATGCTACAGATTCCGATGCGAGATCATGGATACGTATATTCACCTTGCTGGAGCAGCAGGAATTAGAGAAATTGGAAGCAGAACATGACGCAGCACCTCATTTGAGGATTCTGCAGAAAGCACTGGCTACTGATATTACCATCAGAACACATTCTGAAGCTGCTCTGGAAACAGCAGTGAAAACTTCAGAATTCTTGTTTGGTAATGGTTCTTTATCATTTTTAGAGAGTCTGAGCCCTGCACATATCCTGGAAATCTTTGACGGTGTACCTCAGTTTGTAATTAGCCGTGAAGAATTAGCATCAGGTATTGATGTAGCTACCTTACTGGCGGAAAAAACGACAGTATTCCCATCCAAAGGAGAAGTAAAGAAAACTATCCAGGGTGGCGGATTGAGTATTAATAAAGAAAAAGTAGCAGAGGTTACTGCCAGTTATACTGTCAGCAACCTGATTAATGATCAATATATTATCGTTCAGAAAGGTAAAAAGAACTATTTCCTGTTAATCGCGGAATAGTTTACTGAACCAGCAGGTTACAGCCTCTGATGTCTGCATTGTCAAAACGGCCAAGTACTTCAAAGGAACCGCCAGGCAATAACCGGCCCAGGTCCTGTGTAGCGATAAACGAGCAGGAGTTAATATTGGCAAGGTCAATAATGTTAATGCCTCCTGTCTGAGTAGAATTGAGGAGTGTTAGGGGATCATTCGTGTCCCTTAACACAATCTTCATCCAGTTTGGACAATCAAATACACCTTCTCCCAAAGAATAAGCTTGTGAAAGCAGCTCAGTCATACCATATTCACTGTGGATGGCATTTACACCAAATCCGCTTTTTAATATTTCGTGCAGTTCTTCCCGGACCATTTCTTTCCTCTTTCCTTTCATACCGCCGGTTTCCATCACGATTAATTCGGGGAAGTCTAATTGGTGGTTTTCAAGAAAGTCGAGCAGGGCATAGGTAACGCCAATTAATAACGTTGGCTGACCTGCCTTTTTTAAAGCCGTTAATTTTTGGAAAAGCTCTTCGTGGTTGTGTAAAAAATAGCCGCTATCGGGATGTTTGCTTTGTTTCAGTAATTCGTCAATCATATAGATCAGTGAAGAGCCGTCTCTTTCCAGATAGGAAGGAAGTAAAGCCAGCAGGCAAGTGTCTGCTACCGGGCCGTAAAACTGCTCAAATGCTTTGTTAAAACTTTCTTCGTATACACTCAGGTCAGTTACGACATGTTTGCTCTGTACCATTCCGGTAGTTCCGGAGCTGCTGAAAACAATTTCCTCTGGCTCAGTATTACTGACCACGCGATGGGTTTTGAAAAAGCTGATCGGCAGATAGGGAATATCAGCAACCAAGGTGATCTGTTCAGGTTTAATATTCAGGTGAGTGATAAACTGACGATAGGGTACACAAAACTCCGCCTGGTGTTTGAAAACGGCCAGTGCAGTTTCATTAAACTGCTGTTCATCGCGGATAGAAAATATTTGAGGAATTAAAGCTTTCACGCCGCAAAAATACACAAAGAGTTAGATAAATCTTATGCTGTTGTTTTTTTAACCAGTACTGCTTTTCTGAACTGGTACCCACAATAACCGCTTACTGCAGCCACGAAGCCGCCTAGTAATACTGAAACTAATAAAACTAACCACCAGGCGTGAAGACCGAACATTTCTGCAACGCGCGAAACCAGCAGATTATGGTTAGGCAGGCTCTGGTATAAAGCAACGCCTGTCCATAATACGACAATCGCAAAGAAAGGTTGCCACAAAGATAGTTTTGCCGTTTTACCGATTAACCCGCAGGTTGCAAAGGAAAGGATTACAATGATCCACCAGGGTAAAATCATTTGTAATAAAAAAGAGGCGATAAGTATAACTAGAAAGACCATGTGCTATTTTTTAGAAATTTTTAAACGAGAAAGAACTTTACCCTGGGTATCCTCAGCAGATTGCATCAGGTAAAGGTCATATAATTTACCATCTGCCCAGGTACTCAGCATGTCGTCATAGAAAAAGCTGCCCGGATTACCTGATTGTCCGCCGGGGTATACACCATGGCCTTTAGGCTTTTTCCCAAGCTCAACGATCATTCTCCACGATGGCCCATTTTTTTCACTTAAGGCATTAATGGTACTTTTCGCTCCTCCGATCATTAGTGTTTCCGAACCCATTCCCGGTATATTGGCCAGGTGAGGTACATGTGTCTGTTTCACATTTGCCCATTGCCATCTTTTACCGATCGGCCCGTATTTTCGCTCCAGACTATCGCAGGTGTATTTAAAAGCTTCATTAACGAGATCATTCAAAGTTTCCTTTTGCGGAGTATTCACGTTGTCGAACCATTTTGAGCCCGGGTCTTTTAAAATTAATTCCACAGTCCGGTCTTTGGAAGGATACCGCATCGGTACTGAGGCAATCGTAAATTCGTCATCCCAGATGTCGATAAATAAGCGTTTTGTCCACAGGTCGAAAATACTGCCGCCAATTGCGTTGGCGGTAAAAAATTTATCCCATTTGCTGGTGATTTCCAATGCTTCTTTTTGTGTCGCATTGAGTTTTGCCGGGTCAATTTTTGAAAGTAGTGCGGGCAGCAGATCCTGAGCCAGAATACTGTAACTGTCACTTTGCATGATCCGGATACTATCGGCGGTTGCTTTTGTCATCGCTTTAAGCCTGTCATTAATTCTTTTGCCACGTTCATAAGAGCCAAATTCCCAATTGACATAATAAGGGTAGGATGGATCGGTAGAGGACTGATTTGCTGAGCTGACAAAGTTTCTTTCCGGATTTTTAACTGTCGGATTTTGTGCATAAGGTATCCATCCCTGCCAGTCATTCTTAGGATCAGAGCCATCGAGTATAAACTTACCCTGATCTTTCCATTTCAAAGGGAATTTTCCATTCGCTGTAATGGCAATATCATTCGCTGAAGAAGCAAAAATAAAGTTCTGTGCAGGCGCTGTATAATAAGTCAGTGCTTTCCGGTAGTCGTTGTAATTTTTACCCCTGTTCAGTAAATAAAAAGTCATCAGCTCATTTGATTTATCATGCGCAATCCAGCGCAGCGCATTACCGGTAGGCACATTGTTGGCCATGCCGAACTTTTCTGGTTTCTGAAAATAAACAACCGGACCATGGTGGGTATAAAAAACGGTATCTATTTCATTTTTAGCACCTCTGATTTTTATCTTTTCCAGTCTTACAGTCGTATTTTTCCACGCATTGTTGTATTTATACTGCTTGTGTGTATCATCCTTAAATTTGATCTGGTAAAAATCCAGTACATCAGCGGCAACATTGGTTACGCCCCATGCAATGTCTTTGTTGAAACCAATTGTAATACCAGGAGCGCCTGGAAGAGACACTCCATAAGCATTAAGTCCGGGTGCATTTAACTGGATCTGATACCAGATAGAAGGCAGTGTTAAATTCAAATGGGGGTCATTGGCCAGAATTGGATACCCTGAGGCCGTTTTTGCACCAGAGAGCGCCCAGTTATTACTGCCAATACCATCTTCCAATACTTTGGTTTTTACTTTACCTATAGTCATTTCAGTGAAGTCTGCAGGAGTTTGAGGAACCTGCAGTGGCTTGAAATCCCATTTTGTACCTACAGGAATAATAGGGTCTTCACGGAAAGGATAGTCAGGGAATAAGTCGGCAGTTACTTCAGGGCCATATTTTTTTAGAATGTTACTCATATAGAATTCATCAGAACCCATAGCGAGTACTGCTGACATCTGTTTTAAAAGCAAAGCACATTTAAGCGGTGTCCAGTCTTCGGGCTTAAAATCAAGTATTTTATATTCTAATGGAAGCTGTGCGCTGGAAAGTGAGTGGATATAGTCATTGATCCCGGCGGTATAAGCTTCAATCATCACTTTTGATTTAGGATCTTCCATCATGCCTTTTAAAGAGTTCTCAGCACCATAAACCATACCCATGCGGCGTTGGTATCTGTCGAGTTCAATGGCTTTAGCACCCACTACTTCAGAGAGCCTTCCGGCTGCAAAACGGGTCTGAAAATCCATCTGCCATAAGCGGTTCATTGCGGTAATATAGCCTTGTGTGTAATAAACATCGTGGTCATTTTTAGCAAAAATATGAGGGATCATCCGGTCATCAAAAACGACCTCAACTGTTTCTTCTGTCCCTTTCAGACGGATTGCACTTTTTTTAGCAACACTCATCTTTTCTGCATTCTGCCAGAAACCGGTAAAGGGGTTAAGGAATTTTAAAAGCGGGGGGACGGAACCAAATTTTGTGTTTAACACAATGGCTAACAGTATAGGTATAATGACGCAAATGAATGCTTTGAATTTGTTCTTCATATTCTATTGAATTACCGGTTAAAGTATTTGGTATCCTATGGCAATTTAATATAAAACTGGATTGATTGCTAATGTTAATCGTATTTGTGATTTTCAGCTGAAGATGGTTGCTGGTTTGTTCAAGAAAATGCTAAATAGATTCAGCAAACTTTATTTTGATCTTGATAGTTGAAATTTCTATTAGAATTATATCTGAAAAATCTTGTGTTTTGGCATAATAATTAACACTTTAGCTAGGTCAATCAGACAATTTATACACACAAACAGATTACGGAAACCTTTTTATGGAAGAATTCGAAGAGCAAGGAAACGAAATAACGGACAACGAAAATATCAAGGAAATAGTTGAATCCACTATTCAACATTTAAACAATCCGGTATTAGCTTTAAAACCGATAGTTAAGAAATATCTTACGCAAGTTCGTGATGTTCGTAAGGATGGGAACAAATTTTTCTTCTCGGATGGGGAAGCCTGCGTAGAGGTCAGAATAGTAAGTAATGAAATTATACGCGTCAGACTTGCGCCACATAGTGTTTTCCTGGAAGACTTTTCTTATGCTGTTCCGGTTGTGGATCAGAAAGTAAGTACGTTCAGTTTCGATGAGGAAGAAGATTATTATGCGATTGCAACCAATACGGTAACTTGTAAAATCAGGAAAGAGGATTTTCATATTTCATTTACAGAGAACCTGTCCCAAATTGTGATGAGTGAAGATGCCTCTCCGATGCACTGGGAAGAGAATGCGGATTTTGGAGGGTATTATGTTTTTGCCACTAAAAAATGTTTTCCGGAAGAGAACTTTTTCGGCCTTGGTGATAAATCAGGAAATATGAACCTGCGCGGCCGTCATTTTCAGAACTGGAATACTGATGCTTATTCTTTTGGATGGGATCAGGACCCTTTATACAGAACAATCCCGTTTTATACAGGCGTTCATCAAAAATCTGCTTACGGTATTTTCTTTGACAATACCTTCCGCTCTTATTTTGACTTCGGTAAAGAAGATAATGGTAAGACCAGTTTCTGGTCAGATGGTGGTGAATTACAATATTATTATATCCACGGGCCACATATGATGGATGTGGTAAAACGTTATCAGACTTTGACCGGCACGCATCCTATGCCTCCTAAATGGGCTTTAGGGTATCATCAGTGCCGCTGGAGCTATTATCCGGAAACCAAGGTGAAAGAAATTGCAGATGGGTTCCGTTCCAGAGATATTCCTTGTGATGCGATTTATTTCGACATTGATTATATGGATGGTTACCGCTGTTTTACGTGGAATAAAAAACACTTTCCTGATCCAAGGAAAATGATCAAGGAATTAGCAGACGATGGGTTTAAAACTGTCGTGATGATTGATCCGGGAATTAAAGTAGATGATAATTACTGGGTTTTTAAAGAAGGAAAAGAGAACAACTATTTCTGCAGAAGGAGTGATGACTATTTTATGGAGGGTCATGTGTGGCCAGGCAGATGCCAATTTCCTGATTTCACGAACCCAGCAGTAAGAGATTGGTGGGGAGGCTTGTATAAAGAGCTCGTAGACATGGGGGTTGCAGGGGTTTGGAATGATATGAATGAGCCGGCAGTATTCGGCGCAGGAACTTTTCCAAACGATGTACGTCATAATTACGATGGGCACAGAGGTTCACACCGTAAGGCACATAACGTGTACGGGATGCAAATGGTACGTTCAACTTATGACGGCTTGAAAAAGCTGATGCGTAATAAACGTCCTTTTACGATTACCCGTGCCGGATATGCTGGTATGCAGCGTTATGGTTGTGTATGGACAGGTGATAATGTAGCGAGCTGGGAACATTTAAAAATAGGAAATATACAATGCCAGCGGATGTCAGTTTCAGGAGTCCCTTTTTGCGGAACTGATATTGGAGGATTTAGCGGTGAACCGGATGGAGAGTTATTTACCCGCTGGATTCAGTTAGGAACATTTTCTCCTTTTATGCGGGCACACTCTGCGGGTGATACAGCCGAAAGAGAGCCCTGGAGTTTTGGAGAGCCTTATACTGCGATCAACCGTAAGTTTATTGAATTGAGATACCGTTTAATGCCTTATTTTTACTCTGTATTCTGGGAGCACCACCGTTATGGTTTCCCGATTCTGAGGCCTCTGGTGATGTTGGAGCAGGAAAATGTGAGCAATCATTTCAGACAGGATGAATTTGCCTATGGGGATAAAATCCTGGTATGCCCGATTTTAGAGCAAGGGGCTGTTTCAAGGACGGTGTATTTGCCAAAAGGACAATGGTATAATATCTGGACGCATGAATTACTTGCCGGAGAAAACGAACATTTAGTAGATGCGCCGTTAGAGAGTATGCCTATTTTCATCAAAGCGGGGGCTGTTATTCCAGAGTATCCGGTGATGCAGTATGTGGGAGAGAAACATGTAGACGAGGTATTACTGAATATCTTCTATGCGAACTATGAAGTGAATTCATTCTTCTTTGAAGACCATGGGGACACTTTTGCCTATGAGCAGGATATTTATTCGGAGAAAAAGTTCACGGTTAAAGGAAACGACCGCCGCCTGCTGATCCAGCAGAAACTGGAAGGTTTATATACACCGAATTATGAAACCTATAATTATAACTTAATTGGCATTCCTTTTGGAGTTAAGAAAGTCATTGTAGACGGATTGGAAATTAAAGACTATTTTACTGACGATAGAAACTGCTTACGTTTTAAAAGCAATAAAAACTTCTCTGTAATACAAATTCAGGGAGAAATATAAACAACTGGTTTAAGCAGGCTATGCTTGTCTGCTTAAACCAGTTGCTAATGAACAGGAGCGGAGATTTCCAGAAGGAAGCATTTTGAACTAAATATAACCCCTTAAAATAATGGCTAAAGCGAGTCAGGGTAAACCTGTTAAAGAAAATATTGCCGTATCTGCAGATGCACCTGTCTGGATTTTTAGTTTACTGACAGACTTTGATGTCGCTTTGTTTATTTCAGGCAAACACTTTCGTTTGTATGAAAAAATGGGTGCACATCTTTTAAATGTAAATAATAGTGAGGGAACTTATTTTTCGGTATGGGCACCTAATGCGCATGCTGTTTATGTAACCGGAGATTTTAACCAGTGGCAGGCTACTTCGCATCTTTTATATAAACGACTGGATGAATCAGGAATCTGGGAAGGCTTTATTCCCGCAGTAGGGAAAGGGGCTGTTTATAAGTATTTTATCAAAGGATTTGATGGGAAAGATTATGAAAAGGGCGATCCTTTTGCGACCCGTTGGGAGCATCCTCCGCAAACAGCGTCAGTAGTCTGGGATACTGCATATGCCTGGAAAGATAAGGCATGGCTGAAAAAACGTCCTGTATTAAATGCACTGGATCAGCCTATGTCTGTTTATGAAGTCCATCTGGGCTCCTGGCAGCGCGATCCTTCAGAGCCTGACCGGATTTTAACTTATAAAGAAATAGCCAATACCTTAGTACCATATGTGCTGGAAATGGGCTTTACCCATGTCGAGCTGATGCCGATTATGGAATATCCTTATTATCCTTCCTGGGGTTATCAGATCACCGGATATTTTGCGGCCAGTTCCCGGCATGGAACGCCGCAGGAACTGATGTACCTGATTGAACAATTCCACAAAAATGATATTGCGGTAATTTTGGACTGGGTACCTTCACATTTCCCGGGTGATGCGCATGGGTTGTTTCATTTTGATGGAACACATCTGTATGAACATGCCGATATGCGTAAAGGCTTTCATCCCGACTGGAAATCCTATATCTTCAATTATGACAGAAACGAAGTCAGGTCTTTTTTGATCAGTAATGCGATGTACTGGCTCGATCAGTTTCATGCGGACGGTTTACGTGTGGATGCGGTAGCTTCTATGTTATATTTTGATTTCTCCAGAAAGGCGGGAGACGCAGCAACCAATGAATTTGGCGGCTCAGAAAATCTGGGGGCTATCCAGTTTCTAAAAGATCTGAATGAATCTATTTATACGAATTTTAAAGGTGTACATACGATTGCTGAAGAAAGCAGTACTTATCCGGGCGTAACACATCCGGTAGCTGAAGGAGGTTTGGGTTTTGGAATGAAGTGGATGATGGGCTGGATGAATGATACGCTGAAGTATTTCAAAACCGACCCGATAGATAGAAAATATAATCACCATCAGCTGACCTTCAGCATTACCTACGCATTTTCTGAAAAGTTTATGCTGCCTTTCTCTCATGATGAAGTGGTGCATGGTAAATCATCTATGATTTATAAAATGCCGGGTGATGAATGGAGAAAACATGCAAACCTGCGCCTTTTATATGCTTACATGTTTACCCAGCCTGGTACTAAACTCCTTTTTATGGGGAATGAGTTTGCACAGAATGGAGAGTGGAATTTTACAAACTCACTGGACTGGGATTTGTTGCGCTATAAGTCTCATTCAGGGATGCAGACTTATGTGAAAGCATTGAATAAGCTATACCGCACAGAGCCGGGGTTATATGATTTTAATTTTTCTGCTGAGGGATTTGAATGGATCAGTGCGGATGATAGTGACCATTCTATTTATGTGTATACACGCAAAGGACATAAAGCAAAGGATACCTTGATTGTGATTTTAAATATGACTCCTGTATACAGGCAGAATTATAAAATAGGTTTGCCATTTAAGGCATCCTGGAAAGAAATTTTCAACAGTGATGCAACGGAATATTTTGGTAGCGGTAAGCTCAATACAACCGCTTTTGCACCAGAAGCGACCTCAGTGAATGGAAGAGAGTATTCAATTTCAATCAATATTGCGCCTTTAGGTGCAATGATATTAAAAACGGTATAACACATGGAGATCTGGATAGAGACGGAAAGGTTAATACTCAGAGAATATGTTGAAGCGGATTGGAAGGCTGTTCATGAATACGCAAGCCAGGAAGAAATCCTGGTTTACGAAAATTGGGGGCCTAATACGCACGATGATACGTTAAAGTTTATTGAGGAAGCGCTGAAATTGAAAGAAGCTGTACCCAGATTAAGTTTTGAATTAGCCATTGTATTGAAAGAAGAAAACAGGCTGATCGGGGGTTGCGGTTTCAGGTTTGATAAGAAGGAGGAGGATAAGGGAAACTTAGGTTACATCATTAATCCATTATATTGGAGAACCGGATACGCTAAAGAAGCTACAAATGCTTTGATTCAATTTGTAGCTTCCGAATTAAGCGTCAGGACTATTGATGCCACTTGCGATGTTTTAAACCTGGCTTCCCAGGCAGTGTTAAAACATTGCGGTTTTTTCAGGATCAGGTTAATCAAGAAACATTTTGAAATGAAAGGCAGAGTCAGGGATACTTTCGTTTACGAGAGAAATACTTGAAATTCTGCTTCCTCCACCACAATAAGAAACCAGGTTCAGCCAGCTGTGGATCGAAAAGGCCACAACCCGTGTTAGGTTTAACTTCTTCATTGAATCAGGTAACTTATGCCTAATCTGTAATTCAGCGGATCACCTAAACCACCGGTAACGGTGCTTGATCTGCTGCCTGTGAAATAGCGTTTATCTGTTAAATTATAAGCATTCAGCTGGATATTGTATTTCCCTCTGCGGTAATTAAGCGCAGCATCAAAAACGGTATAAGAAGGAAATATAAAATTCTGATTTGTTATCTGGCCAACCTGATCGCTTACATAGCGCACTCCTGCAGCTATTCCAATCCCTTTAACTGCACCTTTGGCCATCGTATATTTAAGCCATAAATTGGCGATATGCTTTGGTGCATTACTAAACCGGTCACCTTTTTTACCGAAGGTACTGGTACTTAAAATCACATGGTCGTTATAGGCGTATCCGGCGATAATATTGAAATTCCGGATCGTACCGGTCGCTGAAAACTCTATCCCATTACTTCTTGTTCCTTTCAGGGCTTCCTGACGATGAGAATTTTCTTCTGTGGGTGCTGAAGCGAGAATATTCGCATACCGGATCTGGTAAATAGCTATGCTGGTTGAAATTGCGTTGTTCATAAAATCTCCCTTATATCCGATTTCATATTGTGTTGCTCTGCGGGTAGGAAAAGGCCCGCCCGACAATACGTTATTAGAGGTCTGAGGGTTAAATGATTTTAAGAAACTTGCATAAACAGAAATATTGGCCGCTGGTAAATAGACTAACCCAGCGCGCGGAATCAGTCCGGAAGCTTGCAATTCATCACCCTGTTTATTATCTCTTGCTGATAGTGGTGTCTCTTTTGCCTGGTAAGAATCATAGCGCATTGATAATAATGCTTTGATCTTTTCACCAATGCTGATCTGATCCTGAACGTATACTCCGATAAGATTTGTTATTCTTTTGTTATCATCTGATTCCTGCGCTTTAACGGACTCTGCGGGTGGATCGAGGCTGTAATCAGGATTGAAGATAGAAATGCGTGTAGCGGGCTTATATTGATAATCATTTTTAGTCCAGCCGTAACGGTTATAATCAACTCCAGTAATGATATGATGCTGAAGTGATCCGGTACTGGTTTGATAAGCTAAGTAAGCAGTGGTCTGCAAACTAAAACGGCTGGTTTCCCAATCCTGATAACCTCTGCTAATTGAATCATTTCTTATTTTACCTACCGGGATGTGATCTGTATAATCCAGCTTACTGTTCACGGCGCGGTGCACAGCTGTCAATTTCAATTTATCGCTGAATTGATGGTTAAAAGTCAATGTAGCTGATACATTATCTGTTTTTCCATAATCTGTCGGGCTTTGTATGGTCAGGTTATTCGGATAGTAGTTGAAATCAAAGGTTCCGTCCGCATTTGTCTTGATATAAGTACCGTTATCGTATTGCTGATTCACTTTTTGATGTGCATAATTGATCTCCAGGTTTAAATCAGTACGCGCAGAGAACAGATAGGTAAGCGAGGGCGCGATGAAAATGTTTTCTTTATCCTGGTAGTCCCTGAAACTTTTCGATTTATCATACCCTATAATTGCACGGTAAAGCAGTTTTTTGTTCTTAGATAACGGCCCTGTTAAATCGGCCGACAATCTTTTGAAGTCCCAGCTGCCTATAGACAGATCAAATTCATATCTTTCTTTAACCTGGGGTTTTTTAGTCACGAAATTAACGACACCTCCCGGTGAACCTTCACTAAATAATGCTCCTGAAGGCCCACGCAGTAATTCTACGCTTTCAATGTTATATAATAGGGGTTGTTGACTCCACAGGTATAAATTTCCGCGGATACCATTGTACAAGAGGAAACTTGCATCTGTAGGGGAGTAGGCTGTAAAACCGCGGATACTAAAAGAACCACTTCCGTTATTGGCCTTCATCCCGGTAAAGGAGCTGGAGATCTCGTTCAGGGTGAATGCCTGGCGGTCTTTAATCACCTGATTGGGAATGATTTGGACAGACTGCGGGGTAGTTAATAAAGGAATATCCATCCGTGTGGATGTGTTGGAGCTGGTCACTTTGTAACGGTTTTTAACTGCGCTAACTGCTACCTCATTCAATTCCTGCCTGCTTTTTGAAAGCTGGAAATTGAGGTTCAGTTTTTTACCGGGTTCAATGATCAGGTTTTGCCTGGTGGCGGTATAACCCACGTTAGAAACAATTAAGACATAGGTTCCCGCCGGAACGTTCTTAAAGTTGAAATTCCCATGCGCATCAGTTACTGTTTTGATCTTGGTGTTTTGAAAGACCACATTTGCACCCGGAATAGGTTCATTGTCAAAAGAAACGATATTGCCGTGTAAAGTTCCTGAAGGGGATTGGGCGGAGAGTTTACAGGTAGATAAAAGTAAAAATATATAAAGGAAAACCTTGATTTTCATGTGTTTTTAATGATTTTGATTTAGTCTCAGCATCGGGCTGATACTAAATCAGTATATAATTCAGACTTATCATCAGCAGAAAGCCAATGACCAGCGCAGCTTGAAATACAGCGCATAACAAACCATCAGTTATCTTGCTGTAAATAAATGAATACAACAATATATCCGCATAACGGAATTCATTTGCGTTACACGGCAATAAAAGAGGGTATACCAATAAAAATTTAAGCGAAAGCTACCTGTGGCGGTCTGAAGATGTCGTTATGAAAAGAGGAAGGTTTGAAATGGAGATAAAATCTGTTGAAATTATCCTTTTGAGCAGCTAAAAGATAACCTGCAAAATCAAGTTTGTTCAGTTTGCAGAAAAATAAGACGTTCGTGTTTTCCTGATTTTGATTTCTTTGCTTTTGCTCATTGTCTTCGGCCATTTTTAGCTTTTTGGCTAAAATACATCTACCGTTACAGTGCATTTCAGGTCTGCTTTTATTCTCACAAAGTACAGTTGAAATATAACGTTCGTTCATTTTAAAAGATAGCGTTACCCACAATTTGTTAAAGGATTGTGAGGCAATGATAATGAGTAATAAAATGCAGACTGATCTTCTCAATGACTGTGCTTGTTTAATATGCCGCAAATGTATCATTTTTTCATGAAAAGGGGAGGGATACCTTCGCAATCCAAGTGTTAAAAACGATTTATTGATTTTGTAATTTCGGATGTGATGTTGTCCGTTTCGGGAGTGAAGTACTTTATCATCTTAAGCTAAAGCTGCACTTTCGCATAAAACCCGGAAAAAAATAAATGAGAAACCTTTTTTCAATCCTGACTATATTTGCCTCGATGAAGACGAAGCTGCCGGCGAAAAATATATTAAAAGTAAGTTGTAGTTTTTCTCTGACCATTTGCCTGTTCTCCTTTAGTTCTGCTTTTATGGAAGGGGAGACTGTACAGGGCGCACTATGCCGGTCCGCTATGTTTTTCTTTCTACTGGTGCTGATCAGTGTGGGTAATACTGGCTTACTGCTGGTTTTTAGAAAAGAAAATGATACTACAGGGCGTAATTGTTCAATCTGGTTTTACATTTCAAGTTTCATCCTCAGTACACTGGTCATGTGGACGATGTACAATTTTCAAAATTACCTGATTGAAAAAGGAATATCAACAAGTACGCTTGGAACAAGAGTTAAAGGCGATATTATCTATTTTTATATTTTAATACAGGGATTATTTGTCAATTGCATATTGCTGCTCCTGCAGAACTTTATTATTATACAGGATGCCAATAACAAAGCGCAGCTTGAAAATTCCCGTTTAAATGCGGCAAGTTCAGAGGCGGCTCATCAATTGTTACAACAACAGATCCAGCCTCATTTTTTGTTTAATGCCCTCAATATTCTGAAGTCACTGATTAAAAAGAGCCCGGAACGCGCAGAAGATTACCTGCTGCGGTTATCAGACTTCCTAAGAGTATCCATGTCTGGAAATAAACGCGGATTAGCCACTCTGAATGAGGAAATAAAATTAGGGATAGACTATCTGGAAATGCAGAAGGTCAGGTTTGGTGAAGCTTTGCAGTTCTCTTTTGAAATTACCAAATCAGAGCAGTTGTTACCTGTGTTTTCTTTACAGCCACTGCTGGAAAATGCAATTAAGCACAATGAGCTTACTGATGAAGAGCCTTTGATCATTAAAATCAGGCAGGAAGGTGATTCTATTATTGTAATTAACAATGTGAAATTAAGAGCTGTGACAGAACATTCCACAGGAAGTGGTTTAGCAAATCTTGCAGAAAGATATAAGTTATTATCAGGTGATGAGATCGACATCAAAGATGATGGGAGATTCTTTTCAGTGCGTTTAAAAATTTTAGAGAATGAAGATCGTAATTATAGAGGATGAAAAATTAACGGCTGAGGATCTTGCGGATGTGATTTTAAAATTACAGCCCGGTGCGCAGCTGGTCGCTTTGCTGAAATCTGTTAAAGAAGCTGTGGCTTATTTCCAAAATGCCCCGGCACCAGATCTTATTTTTAGTGATATTCAGTTAGGGGATGGGGTGAGTTTTGATATTTTTAAAGTCGTCAATGTCACCGCACCTATAATTTTTTGTACTGCTTATGATGAATACGCTTTGAATGCTTTCAAAACAAATGGTATTGATTACATTTTAAAGCCATTCACAGAGGTGTCCATTGCCCAGGCTTTGAATAAATACCATGCTTTATGCAGAGGGTTTTCTGATCAGCGTATTTCTTACGATGCACTTTTTGATCTTTTTGTAAATAAGATGCCACAAAAAACTTCTTCTATACTGGTCAATTATAAAGATAAAATCATACCTGTTAAAACCGATCATATCGCCTTATTTTATATTGCAAATGAGGAAACGAAGCTGCTGACATTTGAACATCAGACTTATGTGCTGAATAAGAAACTGGAAGAGCTGGAAAAATTATCGGGTGATGACTTTTTCAGAGTAAACCGTCAATACCTGGTGAACAGAAAAGCAGTCAAAGATGCAGCTCACTTTTTCTCCCGTAAGCTGGTCATCAATCTTTCCGTTTCCTTCAAAGAGCCGATCACAATCAGTAAGGAAAAGACCCCCCAGTTTCTGGATTGGCTGGCTAGAAAATAGGAGCATGTTTACCGGTTATTTTTGACCGTTCACCGCCAATTTTGTGCGTTTCAGCCTCAAACCCCTTTAGATAGTTGATTTGTTACCTCATCTTTAGCTTAGAGGTTTCTGCCGGGCAATAGAAAGAAATATTTGCAAGCGTTGTCTGAATCCTGAACTATTTAACTATAAATGATGAATGTAATTATATTTAAAACATCAGTCCAGGACAAGGATGATCTGGATTGTGTAAGGCCAGCACTCAATGCTTTCCTGGGAGAGAAGAACTGGACATTCGATTTAGAAGACGTAGATAAAATTTTAAGGGTAGTGAGCCCGGTAATCTGCACGATAGCCGTAGAACAATTATTGCTGGAACATGGATTCCTGTGTATAGAAATGCCTTATTCTCTGGATGAGTTTAATACTTAAAACCAGAAAGGGATCTTCCTTGCGGAAAATCCCTGTTCTAACTACCTATGAATCTGTGTGAACAGATATTATTTTAAGTTTCCGTAATATTCTACGAATTTAGCTAATGCTGAAGAATAGCCCCATTCGTTATCATACCATGAAACAACTTTCACGAAGTTATCATTCAATGCAATACCTGCGTTTGCATCAAAGATAGAAGCGTGGTCATCACCGATAAAGTCAGAAGAAACAACTTCATCTTCAGTGTAACCTAAAACACCTTTTAATTCACCTTCAGAAGCTGCTTTCATCGCATCTTTAATCTGTTGGTAAGTAGCTGGTCTTTCTAAACGTACAGTTAAATCTACTACTGATACATCAGCAACCGGAACACGGAAAGCCATACCAGTCAATTTACCTTTTAATTCAGGAATAACCTTAGTTACTGCTTTAGCAGCACCTGTAGCAGAAGGAATGATGTTAGAGAAACCACCACGTCCGCCTCTCCAGTCTTTCGCAGAAGGACCATCAACAGTTTTCTGTGTAGCAGTAACTGCATGTACAGTACTCATTAAGCCTTCAGCAATACCCCAGTTGTCATTTAACACCTTAGCGATTGGCGCAAGGCAGTTAGTAGTACAAGAAGCATTAGAAACAACAGTTTGATCTGCTGTTAATTTATCATGATTTACACCCATTACGTAAGTAGGGATTGAATCATCTTTAGCCGGAGCAGAAAGAACAACTCTTTTTGCACCTGCAGTAAGGTGTTTCTCTGCATCAGCCTGAGTTAAGAATAACCCTGTAGACTCAATAACAGTTTCAACACCTACTTCGTTCCATTTTAAGTTAGCCGGGTCTCTCTCAGCTGTGATACGGATAGTTTTTCCGTTAACTACTAAATGTCCGTCAACTACTTCGATAGTTCCATCAAAACGACCATGTGTAGAATCGTACTTCAACATATAGGCCATGTAATCTGGCTCTACAAGATCATTTATTGCAACTATGTCCAGACCTCTTTTTAACGCAGCTCTAAAAACTAATCTGCCGATACGGCCAAAACCGTTTATTCCAATCTTTGTCATTATTATTAATTTGAATAGTAATTAAGTAAATTATATATTGGTTCTTTGGTAATCGTAGTAATTTCAAAACCATTTTTCATTGCTACAGCGCGCAAACGGTCTTGAAAGTTCCCTGCCACTATACCTACAAAATGGACTTCCTCACCAGGATGAAGTTTGATCGTAGGCAACAGGTAAGTATCTATATAACGCTGAAATCCGTTATCTAGTAGCTGCTGAATATATTCATGTTCCCTGTTTTCTATAAAGAAGTCCAGGAAAGAGCTCAGAAACTGCTGAGCCATCGTTTTTTTGTATACTTTATCCAGTATTTCTGACCTGTTCAGGTCATACTTTTTACTGAATTTCTTCATCAGATCTGCAGGCAGTTTCTCCTGAAGGTAATATTTCAGGATCATTTTGCCAAGGTAAGTAGCAGAACCTTCATCACTGAGGATAAACCCCAGTCCGAAATTATTAGGTTCAGGTTTAGTACCATCAAAGTAGGCACAGTTAGCGCCACTTCCCAGGATACCGACCACTCCGCTTTTATTGAAACAAGCAGCAATAGCAGCGCCATATAAATCATCCTGAACAGTGATTTTGCTGTGTTTAAAGAACATCCTTAAAGAAGCCACTAATTCATTCCGGCGATCTAAAGAGGTTGCTCCGGCAGCAAAAACATGGATCTTTTTAATCTGTTCTGCGTTGTTGATTAAAATAGATTTTTTATTCAACTGTTGCAATAATGATTTTTGATCTACAAAAAACGGGTTTATACCAGGCATACTACATTCTGCAATGGTTTTGCCGTCTTTAGCTATTTTCCACAGGGCAGTTTTTGAGCCACTATATACTACCGCTATCATGTTAAATTGATAAAACTTTAGTCATTTCCAAAAGATCACTTTCTAATTTAAAACTATGCTCTGTCAACGCTTCATCCAAGCTGGTTAACCTGATCTCATTGCCACGTAAGCCTACCATTTGTTGTGTACTGCCTTTCAGCAATTCATTTACAGCGGCATAACCTAAACGGCTTCCTAAAATCCTGTCAAAACTACTCGGGCTTCCGCCACGTTGCAAGTGTCCTAATATAGTGACCTTTGTGTCATAATGATTGAATTTTTCTTTAACATGTTTCGCAATGTCATAAGCGCCGCCTTGTTTATGTCCTTCAGACACAATTACAATGCTCGACGATTTTTTTGTTGCTGCTCCGATTTCCAATTGTTTAATCAGTTCATCAAGACTCGTTGCTTTCTCAGGCAGTAAGACAGCTTCAGCTCCACAGGCAATAGCGCTTCTTAAAGCGATACAACCTGAATCCCGGCCCATTACTTCTACAAAAAATAAACGGTCATGCGAATCTGCAGTATCCCTGATCTTATCTATAGCTTCAATAACTGTGTTAATCGCAGTATCGTAACCTAATGTAAAATCAGAACCGTATAAATCATTGTCGATGGTACCAGGAATGGCAATTACATTGATATGATGTCTTTGTGCAAAACGACGGGCTCCGGTAAAAGTACCATCACCGCCAATTACTACAAGTGCATCTATTTGGTGCAGTTTAAGGTGCTCATAAGCAAGATCCATTCCTTCGTCGGTTTTAAACTCTAAACAGCGTGCTGTTTTAAGTACTGTTCCGCCTAAATGGATTATGTTGCTCACTGAACGGGCATCCATAGGAATAATATTGTTAGTTATTAATCCTTGATAACCTTGCAAAACTCCAAACATATTTATACCATTGTAAATACCGGTACGTACTACTGCTCTGATGCATGCGTTCATTCCGGGAGCGTCACCCCCAGATGTCAATACAGCGATATTTTTGATATTTGGTTTCATCTGTTTATATTACGAATATACCGTGTAGATATTACACTAAGTAATTTATTTTGATTTATTTTATGTAAATCGCAAACAAGTATATTAATTTGCTTTAGTTTTTAAAAATTTAATGTTTTGAAAGAAGTCTTACCACAGCTTAATTCCACCTTCTCAATTGATTGTGTTTTATTCGGATTTGATGAAGGAGAATTAAAAGTTCTGCTGATTGAAAGGAACGAGGAACCTTTTAAAGATTGGTGGGCCCTTCCGGGGTATCTTGTAAATGAGAACGAAAGTCTGGATCAGTCCGCGGCCCGTATCTTGCACGAACTCACAGGAATAGAGAATGTTTACATGGAGCAGTTTTATACTTTTGGTGACGTAGGCCGTCACCCTCAGGGAAGAATTATATCCGTAGCTTATTATGCAATGTTGCGATTGGGAGGGGATAAAGCCCTTAAGCCGATCAGTAATTATGCGAAACAAGCACACTGGATTAATGTCAAAGACTTACCTCCGCTGGCATTTGACCACCAGAAAATATTTGACCAGGGACTCGAAAAAATAAAAAGAAGGATCAAACATCAGCCAATTGCTTTTGAATTACTTCCGGAGAAATTCACTTTGACACAATTACAAAATGTGTATGAAGTGATCTTGGGTAAGAAATTAGATAAAAGGAATTTCAGGAAAAAGATGCTGAGCTTTAATGTCTTGAAAGATCTCAATGAGAAACAAAAGGGAGTTTCCTTCCGCGCGGCAACCTTATACCGTTTTGATAAAAGAAAATATGGAAAGTTATTTGGAAAAGAAATCTCCTTTTAAATTTCTTTCTGTGCTATTCTAACAAAAAAAATCCCGGTTATTCATAACCGGGATTTTTTATAACATTTGTTTTTTTTCTATTTCAGACTTCTTGCTGGCTGCATATGGTAATCAACAAGATCATCTATAGGAGAACGGATAATTTTCCCTACACCCATTTCATATCTGTCTGCAACAATACTTAATATATCTCTGAAGCTATAGCCTACAGAACCTACACAGTTCAAGGTATAATCTTTATAGTTCGGGTAATGAATAACCAGATTTTCAAAGAATGCTGTAAAAGCATATTCAACTGTAGAGAACGCATAATCCTCATAGTTATCTTTGAAATCATACAAGAACTTACTGAATCCTGCACAGAAACGATTTGGAAGAGGTTTATTGTAAATATGATCGAAAATATCTTCGTTCGTCAAAGCGAAGTTGTCATAAAAACTTTCTCTCAAACCTTTAGGCATGTAACCTTTCATATAATCACCCAGGATACGTTTACCGATATAGCAACCGCTACCTTCGTCTCCTAAGAAATATCCTAAAGAGTCAATGTTTAAAGAAATATCACTTCCGTCATAAAGACAAGAATTTGTACCTGTACCTAAGATTGCGGCAAAACCTGGCTCATCACCCAGTAATGCTCTGCAAGAAGCCAGTAAATCATGTCCAATAAAGATGATTGCATTAGGGAAAACCTGTCCCATTGCATCTGCTACAATTTTTTTATTCGCGTCAGTTGAACAACCTGCGCCATAATAATATACTTCTGTTAGCTTATCTGCCTCTAAATGATCTGGTAAAGATTTTTTTAAAGATTCAACAATATAATCTGTACGGGAAAAATACGGATTGTAACCTTCGGTATTAAAATGAATTTTTCTACCAGCTTCATTAATTAAGCACCAATTGGTTTTGGTTGAACCACCATCTGCAATAACTATCATCTTAATTTGTTTTTTTTGGGGTAAAAGTAAATATTCCTGACACTTCAAACATGTTTTTTTCCATTTTCAGTTTTTTTTTCTGATTCCTGCGTTTATCCTTGTAAGTTATTTTTCAATTTTGTTATTATTCCTTCTATTTACTAGCTATTAGCTTTCCCAATTCAAATATCTTCTTCCTCATGCTTCTTCGTAAACCGCAAATATTCAGGTATTAAGCCTTCGTAATTAAGATATTGTTAAATTAACACTAAGATAAAATTACACTAGTTATTTTAAATTCCAAATTTTAATATTTTATCGGGGATGACAAATGTCATAATATTCTTTTAAAATACCCAATCATTCAATTTTAAAACACTCATAAAGAGCAATTAAAGAATTTTATGTGGTATTTAACGAACACACGAATAAAAATACTTTGATGTGAGCTGTAATTGTGATAATTTCACCTTTAAGGATTAAAAGAAGCGCAAAAAATTAAAATTGTATGCTGTCCTGTTTTTTCTATGCAAAATAAAATAGATTTTAGAAGTGATACTGTAACTATACCCACACCAGAAATGATCGCTGCGATGATGACCGCAAAAGTTGGTGATGATGTATATGGAGAAGATGAAACCGTAGCCGCACTTGAAAGTAAACTATCCGGCCTTTTTAAGATGGAAGCAGGACTTTTCTGTCCTTCAGGAACTATGACCAACCAGATCGCAATTAAATGTTTCACCCAACCGATGGATGAAGTGATTTGCGATCAGACTGCCCATGTTTACCGCTATGAAGGAGGGGGGATTGCTTTTCATTCGGGGGCATCGGTCAGATTACTGAATGGCCCAAGGGGGATTTTAACCCCTGAGCTTATCAGTCCTGAAATTAATGAAGATAATATCCATTATCCGAATTCAAGTTTAGTCGTTCTGGAAAATACCGTGAATAAAGGAGGGGGTGCCTGTTATACGCTGGAGCAGATTGCGCCAATTGCGGAATTATGTAAAAGCAGAGGACTGAAACTTCATTTAGATGGGGCAAGGATCTTTAATGCACTGGTTAAAACCGGGGATGCAGCTGGGGATTACGGGCAATATTTTGATGGGATCTCTATCTGTCTTTCTAAAGGATTGGGTGCACCAGTAGGTTCAGTTTTATTAGGTTCCAGGCAGACTATTCATCGGGCAAAAAAGATCCGTAAAGCATTCGGTGGCGGTATGCGTCAGGCAGGTTTTCTTGCTGCGGCAGGGATTTACGCATTGGATCACCATGTTGTAAGGCTTGCTGAAGATCATCAGCATGCACAGTTACTGGCAGATGCCTTGGGCGCTGCAGATTTTGTAGCTGCTGTGATGCCCGTTGAAACAAATATTGTAATTTTTAAAATAGCTGACAGTTATACCATCGCCAGCGTATTGGATAGTTTAACAGATAGTGGCATTTTATGTGGTGCTACAGGTCCTGATACGTTAAGATTTGTGACGCACCTGAATACTGATGCGAATCAGATTGCACAAGCTGTGCAGCTGATCAAAGAACTGAAACCAGAAAAAAAATCCTAAACAGATTTATATGAAGAAGATTTTAATTGCCAACAGAGGGGAAATTGCTTTGCGTATTATGCGCTCTGCAAAGGAAATGGGTATACTGACAGTCGCTGTGTTTTCAGAGGCTGACAGAGAAGCGCTGCACGTTCGTTATGCGGATGAGGCAATTTTTATAGGCCCTGCCCCGGCAAATCAATCTTATTTAGTGGGTCAGAAAATAATCGATGCTTGTTTGCTGACCGGTGCACAGGCGATACATCCGGGATATGGGTTTTTATCAGAGAATGCTGAATTTGCGAGAATGGTCAAGGATGCAGGTTTGATTTTAATTGGCCCTACGCCCGAGGCAATGGCTATTATGGGAAACAAATTGTCTGCAAAAGCTGCTGCGTTGAAATATCAGATCCCTATGGTTCCGGGAACTGAAGAAGCAATTACTGATATTGAAGAAGCGAAACGCAGAGCACAGGAAGTTGGTTTCCCAATCCTGATTAAAGCTGCTGCAGGTGGTGGTGGAAAGGGAATGCGGATCGTAGAAGAACTTGCGGTTTTTGAAGAGCAGATGCAGTTAGCAGTAAGTGAAGCAAAATCAGCGTTTGGTGATGGCGCAGTGTTTATAGAAAGGTATGTATCCTCACCCCGGCATATAGAAATACAGGTGCTGGGCGATAATTATGGAAATATTGTCCACTTGTTTGAAAGGGAATGTTCCATTCAAAGAAGGCATCAAAAGGTGATTGAAGAAGCGCCTTCCAGTGTACTCAGTCCTGAAATCAGGGCGGAAATGGGTAAATGTGCTGTGGATGTTGCCAGATCGGTTAATTATACGGGTGCAGGAACGGTCGAGTTTATTCTGGATGAGAACCTTGATTTCTTTTTCCTGGAAATGAATACCCGTTTACAGGTGGAACATCCGGTTACAGAGCTGATCACAGGACTGGATCTTGTTAAAGAACAAATAAAAATAGCCCGGGGCGAAAAGTTAAGCTATAGCCAGGAAGATTTAAAAATCAACGGGCATGCGATAGAACTCAGAGTTTATGCGGAAGATCCTCAGCACAATTTTCTTCCGGATATTGGAGTGCTGAAAACTTACCGTACACCAAAAGGAAACGGGGTTCGGGTAGATGATGGATTTGAACAGGGCATGGAAATTCCTGTGTATTATGATCCTATGATTGCCAAGCTGATTACTTTTGGGGCAGACCGCAAAGAAGCCATTGCCAGAATGCGCAGGGCAATTTCAGAATATGACATTACAGGCATTCAAACTACTTTGAACTTTGGTAAATTTGTAATGGAGCATGAGGCGTTTACTTCAGGAAATTTTGATACCCATTTCGTTGGTAAATACTTTAATCCAGAAAAAAAGGAAGATACAAACGAGGATGAGGCACTGATTGCCGCGATAGTTGCGTTGAAAAGCCTGAAGAAAAAGAAAATTGCTGCTGTGGCAACAACAGCAGAGGGGACATCAAGCAACTGGCTTAAAAACCGGACAAAATATTAGAATTTATGTTTACAGGAATTATTGAAACACTAGGTGCAGTTAAAGAGATCAGAGAAGAAGGAACAAACCTTCATTTTACCATTGAATCTGGATTAAGTAATGAATTAAAAATTGACCAGAGTGTATCCCATAATGGCGTGTGTTTAACTGTCGTAGCATTGGATGATACGACCCATACGGTTACCGCTATTCAGGAGACGCTGGAGAAAAGTAACCTGCAACACCTCGCTTTAGGTATGAAAGTAAATCTGGAGCGTTGTATGCAGATGAACGGCCGGCTGGACGGACATATTGTACAAGGACATGTAGATCAGACCGGAGTATGTGTGCTCAGAGAGGAACTGGATGGCAGCTGGGAGTACCGTTTTAAGTATGATAGCAGCAAAGGTAATGTAACTGTTGAAAAAGGGTCTGTTTGTATCAATGGAATCAGTTTGACAGTGGTTAACTCTGCAGAAGATGAGTTTTCTGTATTTATCATTCCTTATACTTTTGAACATACCAATTTACAGGAGGTGAATACAGGAGATACCGTAAATCTTGAATTTGATATTATTGGTAAATATGTAGCAAGGTTACTTCATAAATAGTTGGAAGCTGTTTTTAATATTCAAAGACAGACCATCTATCTTCTTGCTTATCTTGTGATTATCCAGCTTTTGAAAAGATATTAAAATCTATGGCAAGGTAATTGGTTACTGTTAATTGTAAATAATTACAGAAGAATATAAAATTTAGTCATATGGATACTTTAAAAAAGTTTGAATTAATGGAGAAGATTGTAAGAGAGTTAGAAGACTTACAACATTCGCAACAAGCGATTATTCAAAAGATCGGGAAAATTGAAGTAGATAATATTGAATTAGGAGATAAAAAACTAGATAAAGATTTACCAGATATGCATCAGCGTGTTGCTGATAACCTGGATACCATTGTAGAGATATTAGCTTACTTCGCTGACAAAACTCAAAACTTTGGTAACAAGAATAATGTTGAGGTGCTGAAAGAGAAGCAAATCATCAATGACGCAACAAAGGGTTAGTGTGTTTAATTGTTGTGTAATAAAAAAGGGGCTGTTTTTTAACAGCCCCTTTTTTTATGCCTGATGTCTGGGGATTTGTAAATTGAACAAAGTTCCTGTACCTAATTCACTCTCAATGGTAATGCTTCCTTCATTCCGCTCCATAAAATCCCAGCATACCATTAAGCCAATTCCGGTACCTTTCTCATTTTGAGTACCTCTGCTGGAGAAATTCTCCCCATTAAATATTTTCTGAATGTTCTCGAGTGCAATACCAACACCATTGTCCTGAATCTGCAGACCTATATAATCTGCATTGCTATAAGAGGCCGCAATGTTGATCCGGCAGTTTTCGTGGCAGAATTTGATGGCATTAATAATAAGGTTACGAATCACAATCTGCATCATCAGCAAATCGGCATAAGCAATCAGATCATCTGTTAATTGCTGAACGATCTCTATCTTTTTTACAGAAGCTGCCTTAAGATGGTAACTGACTTCTGAACTAATCAGGTTTTTCAGATCAAAAAGTTCTTTATTAATTCCATAGCCTTTGAGCTGACTTCTGGACCAATGCAGGATATTCTCTAATAAATCAGTTGTATAAGAAATGTCTTTAGTTAAAGTAGGAGAGAGCTCCTTAAATTCATCCGCACTGATTGTATCGTCAGAGGTCATTTTTAAGACTTCAGCAAGATTTAGCAGTGGCCCCCTGAGATCATGTGCCATGATGGAAAATATCCGGTCCTTTAGCTGATTTAGTTTTTGGAGTTCTTCTGCCTGACGCTGAGATTTTAAAGCTTCCTGCCTGGCATTCGTTAAATCCTGAAGCTTAATAATCGTTGCGTTTCTATTCAGCTTATTTTCATTTAAAAAACAAATATCTGCTTCCAGATCAAATACTCCGTTTGCAGTATGCACTAGTAATTCTACTTTTCCGGATTCCTGTTGATTCAGCAGATCAAGCAATTCTGGTTGGTATTGCAGCAATTCATTAATGTCTTTACCAATAATTTTATCTGCATGATAAACGCTGATATATTTTTTAAATGCTGAATTATAATCTATAACGCGGTTCCGGTGATCCAGCACCATAAATCCATCACCCATGAGCTCCAGTACTTTTTCCCTGGCAACAGGCAGCACATTTAGCAGTTTAAATCTATAGATCGCAATAAAGATCAAAAAAGTTGAAACCTGAAAGGCGAAAGGGGTAATGTCCAGGTTAGGAATGGGGCGTAAACCAACTAAATAAGAAATATTCGCTATCCATGGCAGCATTGCTGCGGTTAGAATCACCCGGTTTTGCTTTTTATAAACCCGGTCAGAACGCCTGAATTTTTTTACCAGGAAATAGTTTCCGACGATCAGCAGCGAATAAAAGTAGCAGATGAAAAAATAGAAAGCAATTCCAGGGACGATTTTAAGCATCGGGAAGTTCCCGCTATAATCAATACTGACCTTTTTATAGTGCAGGTGATGCAGGTTATTGGTCCATACTAACAAGAGGTACAGCACAGGAACAGCGGTAATGAGCAATTGATTTCCTGGTTTCTTTAACCATTTTTCTTTTCCGGCCAGGTCCAGGCAAAATAAAAACCAATAAAAGGGAACTGCCACAATACCCAGATATTCGACATCAATAAGCATCTTCATATGCTCCAACGTTCTGCTGGCCAGTTCAAAGCCATAGGCAAGCGACCAGATCGAATTAGACAGCATCAGATACCCTACCCAGCGTACAGTGCCTTTTTCATTGCTTAATATATATCCGGAAAGAAGGACAGTGATGATGCCGGAAATAATCAGGCTTAATGCATAGAGGTTAAAATCTAAATCCATTAGAAAACTGATTGCAGCATGTGGTTCGGGAGCATAAACAAATCTAAGAAATAAGGCGCGATTAATTTAAATTGACGTAATTTAGTTTGCAAAAAAAATATTCCTAATTTTACTCCGTAGGAAAGCCCTATTGTGCTTGATTACCTTTAAAAATAACAAACAAATAAAAACTTATGAAAAAAATTGTTCTATTCTCATTGTTTATCTGCTTTAGCGCAGTAGCTTTTGGCCAGATATTGCCATCTTTTCAATTTGGTGTTAAAGGAGGAGCCAATCTTTCTAAATTAAGTAGCCAGAATACATTTAGCAGTGATAACTCAGCGGGTTATTATGCAGGTGTGTGGGCCAGAATCGGGGCAGCAGGAATACATTTTCAACCAGAGCTTTATTTGTCAGGTAAAAATACGACCATGACTAGTAGTAAGCCGGAATTTGCTGGTCAGGAAAGCAAAGTTAAATTTACAAGTCTTGATGTGCCTTTATTGATCGGTACTAAAATCGGTGCTGCTGGTATTGGGGTGCGTTTAAATACAGGCCCTGTAGTTTCATTTATTTTAGATGATAAACAGTCTTTTGGTGATGCTACAAAAGATATTTTCAGAGGTGACTTCAAGAAACAAGCTGTTGCATGGCAGTTTGGTGCTGGTTTAGATATTGGTAAAATAGGTGTAGACCTTAGATATGAAGCTGGTATCAGCAAATTAGGAAAACAAGATTATGAAGGACAGAGATTAAACTTATTTACTTTAGGATTGGCACTTAAACTTTTTTAGGAACTGATTTTCCAAGGTAAAACGATTCGCATCGCTTTAATTGAGGTTGTGCAAAAAAGGAGTAAACGAATCATGTTTATTCCTTTTTTTTGGCGTTAAATTTGCTGGAATAATCTTCCCTAACCTTAAATTCTTACGCTATGAGTATCAAAGAGTTATTATTGAATGGAACGAGCTTTTTATTGCTAATGAAAGAGTATGCCATCGACATCGCCGATATTAAAATAAAGGACGAAGAGGTGATTGCTGTACAGTTTTTGCAACACCCCGAAGTTTCTAAAGAGAGCATTTGTATCGAAGGCAGAAATAAAGATGGAATAATAAATTTTTTTGGTACCCTTCATTATAATCTTCTGAGTAAACTTGCTGTATTTGAAATGCAGGGATTTGAGCGGACTGCTTTGCAGGAACTGACTTAGGATGGCTTTAAAACCTCTTTTATTTCATAATTAAATGCTCCTTTAATGGGGCGTATAGGGGTTTCTTTGGCATCACTCAGCACTTTCACAAAACAAGCTCCGAAATAGAATATAAAAGAAGAATAGAATACGAAAAGCATAATCAGCACAATGGAACCGGATGCACCATAAATATTACCTATGTTACTCATTGGTAGTGCAATACGTAGAATGTATTTCCCAAGTGTGAATAGAATGCCGGTCAGAATTCCCCCTCTGATCGAAGATTTCCACGTGGGCCTACCACTAGTCAGAAAACGGAATAAAACACTGAACCAGGTCGTTACAATGGCAATAAATAATAACTGATTTAAAATCAGGAGAAATACTCTTCCCAAGGTAGGAGAGGCTGTAGTGATATAAACACCAATAAAAGCCTGGACACTGTCTGTAAGCAGGCCTATAGAGAATAATAAACCTGCCAGCAGGATAATAACCATTGACCTTGCCCTGATTTTGAGTTTAAACAAAAAGCTCGTATGATCTTTCATCCCGATAGACCAGATCTGATCCATGGAGTTTTTGATGACTGCGAAAAGGGTAGTTGCTACAAAAAGGAAGAAAACAAAACTCAGCAGCGTAGCATACCATTTATGGTCCATTCCCCTGATGTTCCTTAAGGTTTGCCTGATTTGCTGGGTACTGCTGTCATCCAGTATTGTTCCAAGCCGTTCAAAAATCCGGTTGACCATAGTCTTACGGTCAATAAAAAAACCAAATAGTCTGATCAGGATCAATAAAATGGGAGGTAAAGCGAAATTGGCGAAAAAGGCAGTTGCGCCGGCCAGCCTTAGCGGGTCATTCTTTTGAAAAAGTTTAAATGCTTTCCGGAAATGCACTGTAAAAATATGAATTCTCTGGATAGTAATATTAAACATGCCTCTCTTGTTGCCGGTGAAGCCCGAAAGTACTTAAATTTTCCGAATGGAAGGGTAGAAAAAAACAACTTTACCAGGGAAATCCCGCGGGAGACCTAAAAGGCCATCCCACGAGTTATACCTGGTTTTTGTAAACAATTTAGCTAAACACACCACATAATTAACTAAACAACACACCATATAGCGGTAAGACCATACAGGTAATAAGCTTACAGGTTATACATAACCCGATAAAGCTCAATAAGTTTGAAAATTAAACCGGTAAATTTAATTACGGCTTAAAGTATTAATTGATTAAACGTACAAAACAGAGAATACCCCTATGTGTACGTCCAATCTTTTATAAAAAAACAAGTGTTAGTTACCTGGCTTAACGTTCGCTACCCCCTCAGACAGCGTAACGCGGCCAATTAATAACACCTGCTTTTTATACTATTTTGAAGGTTAAACCTTCCGGGAAATTAAAGATTACCTCTTAATTCCTGCTCACGTTCTAAAGATTCAAACAAAGCTTTAAAGTTTCCCGCACCAAAGGATTGGGCACCTTTTCTCTGGATAATTTCGAAGAACAACGTCGGACGATCCTGCACTGGTTTAGTGAAAATCTGCAGTAAATAACCTTCTTCATCATGGTCAACTAAAATTCCCAGTTCCTGTAAAGGCGCAATATCCTCGTCGATTTTTCCTACACGTTCCAGTAAAGTATCATAATAAGCTTTTGGGGGAGGACTCAAAAACTCTACTCCACGTGCCTTCATCTCTCTTACAGTCTGAATAACATCATGTGTAGCTACTGCAATATGCTGTACGCCTTCCCCATTGTAAAACTCCAGGTACTCTTCAATTTGCGATTTCTTTTTACCTTCGGCAGGCTCATTGATCGGAAATTTCACATATCCATTTTTGTTGCTCATCACCTTACTCATTAAAGCAGAGTATTCCGTGTTGATTTGTTTATCATCAAATGAAAGGATGTTTCTGAAGCCCATGACATCTTCATACCACTTCACAGCTTCGTTCATTCTGTTCCAGCCTACATTTCCAACACAGTGGTCAATATATAAAAGGCCAGTGCTTCCTGGTTGATAACCGCCTTCTACAGCAACATAACCAGGCATAAATGAACCTTTATAGTTTTTGCGTTCTACAAACAAGTGGACAGTTTCACCATAAGTATAAATACCTGCGGTACGAACTTCACCAAACTCATCTGTTAAAGTTTGAGGCTCCTGGTAAGAAACAGCGCCGCGTTTAATGGTTTCCTCATACGATTTGTAAGCGTCATCAACCCATAATGCAAGGATTTTTACCCCATCACCGTGTGTTTTAATATGTTCTGCAATTACGCCTTCAGAGCCCATTGGTGTAGTCAGTACCAATCTTATTTTTCCTTGTTGTAATACATAGGAAGCTCTGTCTCTCAGGCCGGTTTCCGGGCCTGCATATGCCACAGTTTCGAACCCAAAGGCTGTTTTATAAAAGTGTGCAGATTGTTTTGCATTACCTACATATAGCTCTAAATGGTCTGTACCATTAAGTGGCAGGAAATCACGCACTTCTGTGTCTTTTTCTACAACTAGTGTTTGCATGTTTTTGTCTTTTTATTTAATTAAAGAAATTGTTCAGGTATAATAAGTTAGTTTTTGATTATTCTACATTGATTTGCCAGCTCTTATGGTAGTTTGGGTCCTCAATCGCCAACGCATCCTCTGTGAGCATTAAAGGGCGAAAAGGATCGATCATCACCGCAAGTTCTTCTGTACTCTCTTTGCCGATTGATTTTTCCACTGTACCAGGGTGTGGTCCATGTGGAATACCTCCGGGGTGGAGCGTGATCTGACCTTTAACTACACTTTTTCTGCTCATAAAATCACCATCTACATAGTACAAGACCTCATCGCTGTCTACATTACTGTGGTTGTAAGGGGCAGGAATAGATAAAGGGTGGTAATCAAATTTGCGCGGAACAAAAGAGCAGATCACGAAATTGTGTCCTTCAAATGTCTGATGTACAGGTGGTGGCTGATGGAGACGGCCGGTAATCGGCTCGAAATCATGAATAGAGAAAGCCCAGGGGTAATGGAAGCCATCCCAGCCTACAAAATCAAAAGGGTGTGTACCATAAGTATAAGGGTACATTAATCCTTGTTTTTTGATCAATACTTTAAAGTCGCCAAATTCATCAATCGTTTCCAGATCTGCAGGTCTTCTGATGTCACGCTCACAATAAGGAGAATGTTCCATCAGCTGGCCATATTCATTTCTGTAACGTTTTGGAGATCTGATCGGACTGAAACTTTCCACGATGAATAAACGGTTCTTTTCATCATCAAATTCCATCTGGTAGATAGTACCGCGCGGTATAACCAGGTAGTCACCATAAGCAAAACGAATCTTTCCAAAGCCTGTTTTTAACGTTCCTGTTCCCTGGTGGATGAAAATTACCTCATCTGCCTGACTGTTTTTATAGAAATAATCAGTCATGGATTTCCTTGGTGCGGCGAGAGAAATATGCAAATCGCTGTTAACCAGTACTGGTTTCCTGCTTTTCAGATAGTCGTCTTCGGGAGCCACATTAAAACCGATCAGAGAAGTATGTTTCAGATGTTTCTCCCTGGCAATTTTAGGTTCTACAGAATAAGGTTCTCCGAGCGATTTAACAATCGTTGGTGGATGACAGTGATAGACAAGCGAATACAGGCTCGAAAATCCTTCAGTGGATACCAGTTCCTCTGCATAAAGCTCACCGTTCGGCTTTCTAAAAACCGTGTGTCTTTTAGGTGGAATGGTTCCTAAGGTATGATAAATAGGCATATCTATAGGTTATAAAATGGTTGAAATGTAGGATGAATAAAAAACGTGAGAACGTTTAGTATACGATAGCTTGAGAAAGAAGCTTAAATGGAGTATTGTGCAAAAATGATCTTAGAGAGCATAGCATACCTGAACCCGGCCAGTACTTGGCTGGCAATACGATCCAGATATTTTAATTTGCGCTTTGTCATTGTTGCGAAGGCTAAATTAAGAATTATATTGTTAGCTATCAAATTTATACCATACAATCTATTGTCATTTATTTCAAAGGCTTTTGTTCATTGTGGGCTAAATTCTCTAGCTTTGAAGCACTGTACATTGTGCTACCAAAAATAAAACTATATGAAATTAGTATCCTACAAAACAGAAGACAGAGAACATCTTGGTGTTTTCATCAGCGGGCATATTTATAATTTGAATTCTTGCGATAAGCAGATCCCAAATGATATGAACGGGTTTTTAAAAGATTCCGAAGTACTGATGGAACGGGCATTGGCAATTGATGCTAAAATCAAATCGGGTGAAATCGAACCTAAAGAAGAAGCTTTTTATGAAGTTGTAGCGCCAGTTCCGCATCCAAGCTCTTGCAGAGACGGTTATGCTTTCCGTCAGCACGTTGCTGCCGCACGCAGAAACCGCAAAGTAGACATGATTGCTGAATTTGATCAATATCCTATATTCTATTTTACCAACCACAATGCGATACAAGGCCCCGGAGAGATTGAATGTATGCCTGATCACTTCCAAAAGCTTGATTTTGAACTGGAAGTGGCGGTGGTTATCGGTAAAAAAGGAAGAAACATCAAAGCTGCTGAAGCTGATGCGTATATCGCAGGGTATATGATTATGAATGATATGAGTGCCAGAACGCTGCAAATGGAAGAAATGTTATTAAACTTAGGCCCTGCAAAAGGAAAAGACTTTTCTACAGTAATCGGCCCATGGTTAGTCACTCCTGATGAGCTGGAAGAATATAAAACTGCTCCTAAAGCAGGACATGTTGGAAACAGCTATAACCTGGAAATGACCTGTACGGTGAACGGAATCCAGGTTTCAGCAGGGAATACAGCTGATATGGACTGGACATTTGCTGAAATTATTGAGCGTTGTGCTTATGGAGTGGATATTTTACCAGGCGATGTTATCGGTTCAGGTACAGTAGGTACAGGCTGCTTTTTGGAATTGAATGGTACAGGTTTGTTAAATGATCCGAACTTTAAGCCACAATGGTTACAGGACGGTGATGTGGTAGAAATGGAAATTACCGGTCTTGGCCGTTTAAGCAATACAATCCGCAAAGTGGATACTGATTTTTCTATTCTAGCTCTTAAAAAATAATGCTGACAGTAAAAACTTCAGAGTTGAGTCCGGCGCAACTGCAAAATTACTTGCAATATGCAGTTGCGCCAAGACCGATATGTTTCGCTACTACGATTGACAAAGAAGGAAATATCAATTTAAGTCCTTTCAGTTTCTTCAATATGTTTAGTACAAATCCACCGCTGTGTGTGTTTTCACCAGCGCGAAGGGTAAGGGATAATACGACCAAACACACGCTGGAAAACATTCTGGAAGTTAAGGAATGTGTGATTAATATCGTGAATTACCCAATGGTACAGCAAATGAGCCTGGCGAGTACGGAATATGCAAAAGGTATCAATGAGTTTGAAAAAGCTGGTTTTACCATGCATCCTTCGCAATTGGTTAAGCCACCACGTGTTGCTGAGGCTCCAGTTCAAATGGAGTGTATTGTAACAGAAGTGATTCACCTTGGGGATAATCCTGGTGCTGGAAACCTGATCCTTGCTGAAATAAAACTGATCCACATCAAGGAAGAGATTTTAGATGAGGATGGAAAAATTGACCAGGAGAAAATAGATTTAGTAGCACGTTTAGGTGGTGACTGGTATTGCCGGGTAACGGCAGATAATCTGTTTAAAGTTGCAAAACCATTAACCACATTGGGTATTGGTATTGATGCTTTGCCTCATGGGGTAAGAAATTCTTATGTATTGAGCGGGAATGATCTGGGGATGCTGGGTAACATCGAAAAAGTTCCTTCAGAAGAAGAAATCGACCTGATCAGAAGTCATCCTGCTGTTAAAGAGGTATTGGATGCTACGATTGGTGATGGTGTAAACCGTCAGCGTGAATTACATGAACTGGCTAAAGAAATGTTAAGCAGGGGTGAAGTGCCTAACGCTTTGAAGGTAGTTTTGCTGGAAAGCTAAGTATATTATTAAAGAATACTAACCGCTCTCATCAGGCGGCTTTTGTAATAGGGATTAAGTGTGGTAACGGTTACACCGTGTGCTTTGCCAGAGGTAGAATGGATGAACTTAATAGTATCTCCTTCAATGTCTGCAATAATGCCAACGTGGCCTACCACACGTTTTCTTGGATTGGTTCCGGTAAAGATAAGTACATCACCAACCTTTGCATTTTCCAGTTTAACCGGAGTTCCTGCCTGGTTGAATTCTGTAGAAGAACGCGGAACATTGACACCGAAGTTATGAAATACATAACTCACAAAACCTGAGCAATCAAATCCGGTAGCCGGGTTACTTGAAGCATATCTGTAAGGAATTCCGATGAGTGTTTTTGCAAAACCTATCAATTGATCAGAGGTTTTATTCGCAACCATTTTTTTGAGTAATTCCTGGTATTTAACAGGAACGGTCTGCGACTTGCCGGAAGCGGCAAAAAGAACTACGAAGCAGAATAATAACAGGCTTTTCTTCATATATCGTCCGCTAAGTTATCAAAATATTTCACAAAGCAATAAAAAAAGCCATCTTGCTATATAGCAGGATGGCTTTTTTTATTGCTTTGTGAAGCTAAGGAGTAGTAACAGCAACAGGAATGATCTTCCCATTGAAAAACTTATGACCGGTTCTTGCAAAGTCAGCTACATATTTACCCATTTCAAATGCCATTACAGGAGACTGATAACCCGGGAAAGCCTGTTCCAGCATTTCCGTCTGGGCTGACCCTAAAGCCAGGCAGTTTATCTTAATCCCCGTGTCAGCTAATTCAAAAGCCAGGCACTCCGTTAACGTATGCAATGCACCTTTACTTGAGGAATAGGCTGCAAGTCCCGGGAATTTAACACTGCCCTGGAAGCCACCCATACTTCCTATATTTACAATATGACTTCCATTGTGCATCAATGGCAGCAAATTCTGGATCATGTTAAAATGACCCGTCACATTACTTTGAAACATCTGGTTTAAATCTTCTGCAGAAAGCTCTAAAAATGGTTTATTAATCAATGCACCTGCATTGTTGATCAGAATATCTACCGTGCCCAGCCTTTCTTTCAAAAAAGGGACTAAAGCCGCATAATCATCGTTTATAATATCAAATTCAACCGGGAGCAATGTGCAATCCGGATTAATACCTTTGGCAATTTCTAATAATTTTCTCAGTTTATCAGCAGATCTGGCAATGCAAACTACCTTGTTTTCAGTCTGTAACGTAAATTCTAAAGCAGCTTCAAAACCTATTCCACTGCTTGCTCCTGTTAATACAATATTCATGTTTAATCTTCTTCCGTAATTAATTGTGTAACAGGGTTCTCTATCACGTGTAAGCCATCCTGAATCAGTTTTTGATGTTGTGGTTCAGCTACGGCTTTCGCTTCCAGGTAAACCCTTATTTCCTGTTCAAAGTCATGCCCGGTTTGGTTATAATGTGCAATTTCCAGGATCTCCAAAGCACAAAGCCAATCCTGAGGATAAGCAGTTTTTAAGTTTTCAAACAGAGCTGGTAAAAGGTCTTCACCAATACCTTCTTCTCTGATCTGTCTTACTGCCCTGTAAATGTCGTGCAGTTGATTCGTAGCTTCATCATAAACAATCTTTTCAGTTTGTTTATCACTGATATAAGTGATCTCCTCGTAAGCATCTTTATCTGCTGCGCCGTTAAATACAGATACAATCGAGTTACCGACAGCCATATCGTAAGTACCCCATTCTGGCTGGAAAAGGATATTTCCATTTTGCTCTTTAACTGTACAATCTTCAAAAGCAATCAGAATTACCTGATCTTCATGTTTGTAAACTGCTTTGACCACTCCATTTACCTGGATACCACTTTCAAAAACCAGTTCAGTCGTATTTCCTTCGATAATTCCAAAAGCAAAAAGCGCATCACTGCCAAAGTTTTCCAGCGGTAAAGCAGTGTTTTTCAGCTTACCTACCGGTGATGAAAAACCGTCTTTATGGTAAACTTTACCATGGCCATCCAGTTGGGTATTAGCAATTGAAAGCGCAGAAGGCCCTGTAGTTTTAATAAAAATAGGTTCTCCTGAATCGTTCAGTCCCATGTCACTGAATACGCCGGTTACCTGCAAACCTGAACTGTAAACTGCCGTTGCCGGGTTTTTAGAGTCCATCGCTTTGCGTACACTTTCAGCACCACCTTTTCTAAAAGCCATCGTATTGGCAAATTGTTCCAGTACATCAATCAGGTTCTGAAAGGTTTCTGTAACGAAAAGCTGCGGCTGCGTTTTGGTAATATCATAGGAATAATTCAGCGTATCTATAGTATAAGGGAGCTTTTTAACGTTTGCTGTCATACAGCTCGAACTTTCCCCAATCGAAGAAAGCAGGCCTGCACCATATATTTTAGGGTCGGTTAAACTGCCGATTAAACCATATTCTACGGTCCACCAATGCAATCTGCTCAATAGCGCCATTTCTGAAGGTTCACCCATATTAGCTGAAATTTCCTGTAACTGCTCTTCCGCCCTGGTAATCTCAAATTCAGGAATATCTACTGCTTCTTTTAAAATCGATAAAGCACGGATAGCCTCATATAATTCAAAATCTTTTGCTGAAAACATCGCCTTAGCGCCAATAGAGCCTATATAACTCAGGTAACTATTGTAATCAGCATCCGCAATAATAGGAGCATGGCCAGCCGACTCATGGATAATATCCGGAGCTGGTGTATATTCAATATGGTTAATCTGACGGATGTCTGCTGCAATAACAAGCACATGGTAAGCCTGGTATTCCATAAATGCTGCAGGGGGAATAAATCCATCCACAGTAACAGCTCCCCAGCCTAATTTACCAAGGTTGTCATTCATCGTTTGCAAATCCGGGATATATTCTATACTTAATCCCGCGCGCTGTAAACCTTTGATATATGGATAATAAGCAACATCTTTTAAATAACTATAATTCTGACGCATTACGTAACGCCAAACCGCCTGATCAACAGGCGTATATTTAGCATAGTTCTGGTCTACGATAAATTGCCTAAGATGTTTCGGAAGCTGGGCTACCCGGGGGTTGTTAAAGTCATTAAAATCGCTCATTGCCTTTTATATTTGTGTTTGTCTAAAGATAAGGTGGACCATACGATTTATCAAGAAAACCGTAAGCCTTTTACTTCTAAATGATTTATTTTTTTACCTTGAAAGAAAAGTGCTTTTGGCTAAAATAGCTGAATACAGCAAGAATGACTGTACATATAATTTTGGCGATGGTTGGATAAAGGTGAAAGGTTTCTACCAGTAATTTCAGCATCGCGAAATTGAGCAGGATATTCGTCGCTACAACAGTACCGTAACGGAATAGCTGAACCCGGCCTTTAAGCTCTGATTGTGTGAATACCAGGTATTTATTCAGAGAAAACCCGATGATAAAAGTAATTACAGACTCAATAATCAAAGCAGCAACGGGCGCTGTAATCATTCCCGGAGGAAAAGGAAGGTCTACGTGCTGTTGATGAAGTATAAAGTTATAGACTATATAATAAACAATAATCCCTGTTGCAGCAGTCGTCCCACCAGAAATAATATATCTGAAAGTGTGAGCAGACACCCAACGTGAAAAAGGAGGATAAAAAAAGTCTATAAATCTGAGTACGGCTTTACGCATGGGGTATTAGAAATCTAATAAAAGGGGCAATTTATGAATTGATATTCGTTATCAAAAATAACAGCTCATTTTAACGGCTTGCAGGCTGGGAAATAAAGTCAATCACTGCGCAATATTTATACCCGGGATGGGTGCTGATATTGACACCAACCAGGCTCAAATTATAACTTGTCCCTAAAATCGTTTTCCGGTGTCCAAGATCTGGAACATTTTTATCAAGTAATAACATACAGACATTGGCGAGGCCTTTAGAGAAGCCAAAAGCAAGGTTTTCTGAAACTGCGCGCCCTGGATAATATTTCCAGATCCGGTCTGATACAGACCTTCCGTCGCTGGAATTATGTCCGGCAAGGTTATGCTTTTTCATGTCTTTGGCGTGTTGCTGTGAAATCCATGTTAATGTTTCATCCGGACTGAATAAGGTTAAGCGTTTTATAGTTTTCAAATCCTTTTCCAGACCTCTGTAGTATTTGTCCTTACGATTGACTTTCAGGTCATCATAGTTTCTGTATTGCTGCATGTCCACGTTGTAAGCCTCCACGAAATCCTGAAAATAAGTGTTAAAAAACTTCGTTCCATCGGTACGTGCCAGGTTCATATAAAAGACAATTTTCTTTTCTTCGTCATTGAGGTAACTCGTATTTTTAGCGGTATTCGCATTTTCGAGTTCTTCGGGTGTCCAGTTTCTGGCAGATGATTGTGCTTTTATAGCATAAGTGCTGAAAAAAAACAGGAGGAATGCTATAAGGATGAATTTCATTTTAAGGTAAACGTCAGGAAGGTGGATTTAATTATATCTGGCTAGCAATAATGAAACCAGTTTAGAAGAATGGGCAAATAAAAAGGCCTGCTTTTTTGAGCAGGCCTTTTTATTTATACTGTAATACTATTAAGGTTGTCTCAACAGGTTTTTCCAGCTTACTTTATTTGAAATCAATTCTTCCAGATGTTTGATGTCAATTCTCTGCTGCTCCATGCTGTCACGGTGACGAATAGTTACTGTATCGTCTTCCAGTGTCTGGTGGTCAATAGTGATACAGAAAGGTGTACCGATCGCATCTTGTCTGCGGTAACGTTTTCCGATTGAATCTTTCTCTTCGTAAACGACATTATAATCCAGTTTCAGGTTATCCATGATCGTTTTTGCTTTCTCTGGTAAACCATCTTTTTTAGTTAATGGCAAGATAGCTGCTTTGATTGGAGCAAGGCAAGGGTGTAAATGAAGCACGATACGGCTATCAGTTTTTTCACCTTCGCTCAGATCCTGTTCTTCAAAAGCACCGATCATAGTCAATAAGAACATACGGTCTAAACCGATTGAAGTTTCAATCACGTATGGAATATAGTTACCATATGGTTTGCCTTCTTCATTCAGATCATTATCAAAATATTGCATTTTCTTACCAGAAAACTCCTGGTGCTGCGTTAAATCGAAATCTGTACGGCTGTGGATACCTTCAACTTCTTTAAATCCGAATGGGAATTCAAATTCAATATCAGTCGCTGCATTTGCATAGTGGGCAAGTTTAGCATGGTCATGGTATTTATATTTTGCAGGGTCAGTACCTAAAGCAGTATGCCATTTCAAACGTGCTTCTTTCCAGTATTCAAACCATTTCATTTCTTCACCCGGACGCACAAAGAATTGCATTTCCATTTGTTCAAATTCACGCATACGCATGATAAACTGACGTGCAATCACCTCATTTCTGAAGGCCTTACCAATTTGAGCAATACCAAAAGGGATCTTCATTCTTCCTGATTTCTGAACATTCAGGAAGTTTACAAAAATACCTTGTGCAGTTTCAGGACGTAAATAAACTTCTTCAGCACCTTCGGCCATTGCACCAAACTGCGTACTGAACATCAGGTTAAACTGACGTACATCAGTCCAGTTTTTTGTTCCGCTTACAGGACAGGCAATTTCATGTTCTTCGATCAGCACTTTAAGCTGTGGCAGGTTTTCAGCTTTAAGGGCTTCATCCATGTCAGCTTGTAATTTTGCTGCTTTATCTGTTTTACCGTCTTTTTCATAACGGGTAATCTTATCTTCTAATAACTGGTCTGCACGGTAACGTTTATTCGAATCTTTGTTATCGATCATTGGATCACTAAATCCATCTACGTGACCACTGGCTTTCCATACTTTCGGGTGCATAAATATTGCAGAATCAATTCCTACAATGTTTTCATGCATTTGAACCATTGATTTCCACCAATATGTTTTGATGTTATTTTTTAGTTCAGCACCTAACTGACCATAATCATAAACAGCACTTAAGCCATCATAAATTTCGCTGCTTTGAAATACGAAACCATATTCCTTGGCATGGGAGATCACATTTTTAAATTGTTCGTCGTTATTCGTTTTGGCCATAATACTGCAAATATAGAATTTGAAGGGTAATTTTACCTTATATTAAATACGAATTATTACTTTTGAATTGATAGTTATCAGCTATCAATCACAATTAAAATTAGCCCATTGAGTATAAAGGTAGAAGGACTGTCCAAAATATACGGTCAGCAAAAAGCAGTAGACAGTATTAGTTTCCAGGCTTCGCCGGGTAAAATACTTGGTTTTTTAGGGCCAAATGGTGCTGGGAAGTCTACAACGATGCGAATGCTGACGGGTTATTTGAAGCCAACTGCCGGGAAATGCAGTTTAGGTGGCTTTGATTCACAGCTCCAGAGTCTGGAAATGCGTCGTATTCTTGGATATTTACCGGAAAATACACCTTTATATACGGATATGTATGTACGCGAGTTCCTGGCTTTTGTAGCAAATACTTATCAGCTGTCTCAAACGGAAGCTAAAGTAAGAGACGTTATTGAAAAGGTAGGACTGGGGGAAGAGCAGCATAAAAAGATTTCAATGCTGAGTAAGGGCTATAAACAACGTGTAGGGTTGGCGCAGGCCATTATTCATGATCCTCAACTGTTAATTCTGGATGAGCCTACAACAGGTTTAGATCCTAATCAATTGACTGATATTCGTGAACTGATCAAAAATCTGGGCAAAGATAAAACTGTAGTGCTTTCCACGCATATTATGCAGGAGGTAGAAGCGCTTTGCGAACAGGTAGTTATTATCAATAAAGGAAAAATTGTAGCAGATTCCTCCTTAATTGAGCTGAAAAACCAACATAAAACTGACTCTTTAGAGGAATTGTTCAGGCTGTTAACTGTTTGATATTTAGTGTTTTGGTAAACTTATTTAGGTTTGGCAGACTTTTTGTTTAATCCATATCAGGATTATATCCGCTAACTTAAATTAGAAATCATGAAAAGGTTATTTTTACTCACAGCTATAGCAGGAATTTTTGCAGTCTCAAACGTTTCAGCTCAAAGAAAAGACCCTGCAATGTCAGGTCAGAAATTAGGTATAGGGGTTGATTTTGCTTTGCCTACAGGTACGACAAACGATTATTATAAATTGGGCGTTGGTGGTTCATTGCAGTTTCAGACTCCAATTGCACACAATTTAAATTTTACTGGTAGTGCAGGATATTTGAGTTTTACAGGTAAAGAATATTTAGGTGGTATTCTTAAAACACCTACTTATGCTGCTATTCCATTAAAAGCAGGTTTAAGATACTTCGTTGCCGAAAACTTTTATGTAGGTGGTGAACTGGGTGCTGCTATCGGAACTAGTTCAGGTGCAAATACTGCATTTGTATACTCACCAGGAGCTGGTTTTGAGTTTCCTGTGGCTAATAAGTCTACTGTTGAAATAGGTGCACGTTACGAAGGATGGTCAAGTGGAAACAATGTTAACAGTTATGTTCCTGTTAAAGGATTTGTTGGTTTGAGACTTGCTTATAACTTCGGCCTTTAATTAAATAATACTGATTTGGGTTTATAAAACCTTGATATTCAAAACGCCTTAAATTAAATTTAAGGCGTTTTTTTTGTCTTCATTTTTTTATTTCAAAACATATTTACCTGTACAATAGTATCTTTAGTCTTTAAAAATAGATTATAATGAAATTTTAAATTATTATTAGTTAATATTTCTTGCGTTGTGTTTATTTTTTATTTAATCTTGCAGGCGTTTTAATATCTAAATGGTAAATAAAAATTATGAAAAGATTATTTCTGTTAACGGCTATTGCCGGAGTTTTTGCATTTTCGAATGTTTCTGCCCAAACTGTTAAAGGACCAACATTAGGCATTGGAGCTGATTTCGCTGTCCCAATGGGAAGCTTAAGCGATGCTTACAAATTTGGTGTTGGAGGTTCTTTGTTATTCCAAACTCCAATTGCCAAAAAACTGAATTTTACAGCTTCTGCTGGTTATGTTAACTTCATAGGTAAAAGTGGCGTAAATTATCTGGCGCTTAATAATAATGGGTTTTACGTTGATCAAACTGATGTTCCTAATGCAGGAGTAATTCCTGTAAAAGTAGGTGCAAGATATTTTATTTCTAACGGCTTTTATGCAGGTGGTGAAGTAGGTGCTGCTTTCTTTACTGGAGAAGGTGGAGGAACTGCTTTTGCCTATTCCCCAAGTATTGGTTTTGAATTACCAATGGCCAATAAAAATGCAATTGATTTAAGTGCGAAATATGAAGGATGGTCAAAAAATAGTTCAGTTGGCTTTTTTGGCCTCAGAGTAGCTTATAACTTTGGTCTTTAAGCATTAAGATTATCAGACTGATTTTTATCTGATTCTAATGATAAGAAAAGCGTCTTAAATTTTATTTTAAGACGCTTTTCTCACAATAGGGTATTGCTTTTAATAAGTTATACAGCTTGCTATTTACTACTCATATTTCCAGTTTCTGGATTTACCTTCCACAATCCATTCTATCGCACTATCCATCCTTTTATGCCTGGTGGCATCAGTTTTAGCTTCATTAAACCATTCCAGATACTCCTTCTTTTTCGCATAACTGAATTTCTCAAAGTTAACCCCTGCATCAGGAACACTAACCAGTCTTTCAATAAAGTCATCAGGAATCTGTAATTCTGTTTTTGGAGCAACAGCTTTTTTCGGCAGCTTAATTCCTTCTTTGTTCAAAATTACTGCATTTTGTATATAAGTAATCAATACATCGTCTCCAGGCAGGTCTTCTACCGATTCAAGTTTTCCCAGATGGCCCATTGCATGTTGTTTATCTTCTCCAACAAGGTGATGCAGATCCGGAAGCAAAGCCCCTTTCCAAAAACCAAAAGCACAATGATTTTTAAAAGCCGCCATATGGCAGACGGGTCCCTTATAATCGAAATGCGGACAACCCCATTTTATCTTTTCTGTAATTTCCGGACAAGCCTCATGAACGAGCATTCTGAGGTGGTTTAATATCGGCTGCGCAAAAACCGGTGCATGATCAATATATAGATCGGTGCGATTATCAAATTTTCCCATGGTCTGTATTCTTTAATAAAAACAATGATCAACTGAGACTAAATTAGGCAAAAATGTAATCTGTTTTCCATTCCCCCGATATTTACTAACTTCGGCATCATTATCATTTTTCATGTACGCAGTATTTAAACGCGAATTATTCAGTTTATTAAATTCATTAATGGCTTACATCACCATCGGTGTATTCCTGTTAGTTTCCGGCCTGCTATTGTGGTTTTTCCCGGATACTTCAATTCTTGAATATGGCTATGCTGAACTGAATGGCTTTTTTAGCCTCACCCCATTTCTATTTATGTTTTTAATTCCTGCAATCACGATGCGTTCCTTCGCAGAAGAGCGCAGAGAGGGAACTTATGTCCTGCTGGCCAGCAGACCGCTAACCGACTGGCAAATTATCCTTGCTAAATATTTTGCCTGCCTCACACTGGTTTTATTTGCACTGATTCCAACTTTACTCTATTATTATTCCATTATACAATTAGGGTTGCCGAAAGGTAATATCGACGGTGGCGCAGTTGCAGGTTCTTATATTGGCTTGTTATTGTTAGGCTCAGCTTTTGCAGCCATAGGTATTTTCTCTTCATCCGTGACCAAAAATCAGGTAATTGCCTTTGCGGTTGCTGTTTTACTATCATTTATCACTTATAGTGGTTTTGATGCACTCGCTAAGATTTTCGCTTCCACAGTACTGGAAGATATATTTAGCTGGTTGAGTATCAATGCACATTTTCAGTCGATGAGCAGAGGGGTGCTCGATACACGTGATGTTATCTATTTTGTCACTTTTATTCTGGCCTTTCTGGGTATAACCAGGATCGTGATCGGAGGTAGGAAATGGTAAATAAGAAAATTAAAATAATACTTTTCGCTGTTTTACTGATATTATTAAATACCACAGCAAACTACTTTTATAGACGTTTTGACTTTACGAAGGAAAAAAGATTCACCTTAAACCCGAAATCGAAAGCTGTTTTAAATAAAGTGCAGCAGCAAATTATCATCACTGTATTTTTGGACGGCGAACTGCCTGCCTCTTTTAAACGGTTACAACATGCTACTGCAGATTTACTGAATGATTATAAAGCGAATTCTTCCATAAAGATCAAAGTTGTATTTACTGATCCGATCGGCGGACTGCCTGCCGAGGAACAGGACACTGTTTTACATCAGCTTTACAATATTGGCATTGAGCCTACAAACCTGAATTTTAAAAGGGACGCTGGCTTTACACAGAAAATGGTTTTCCCGATGGCTATTGTACAGGCAGGGGAAAGACAAATCCCTGTTCGGTTACTTCAGAACCTTGATGCAGGAGGTAATTACGAAGATAATATCAATAACTCTATTCAAAACCTCGAATATGTATTCACCTCGGCGATTAAAAAGGTAAGTACAGGAGAGAACCCCCGGATAGGATTTACAGAAGGGAATGGTGAACCGTCAGATCTGTTCTTAAGTGATGCGATGAAAGCGTTGTCTGATAGTTATGAAGTAGGGCGGGTAGATTTGAATCAGATAAGTAAACAGGGGCTGGATAAGCTTAAAATACTTTTCGTGACTAAACCTCAGCGTGAACTTTCGGAAGCGGTAAAATATAAGATCAATTATTTTGTGATGAATGGCGGCAGTGTAGTCTGGAGTATAGACCAGGTGAGTGCCAGTCTGGATAGTTTGCAAGGTAAAGGTGAACAACTCGCTTTCAACAATAAGCTGAATCTGGATGATATGCTATTTATGTATGGAGCCAGAGTTAATTATAACCTGGTTGCTGACTTAAATTGTGCAGAGATCCCTATCGCAATGAATGGCGGATCGGGCCGTGATATACAAATGGCTCCGTGGATTTATTATCCGGTATTGATTCCTGACACGTCAAACAATATGGTTAGAAATATTGATGGGATAAAAACGGAGTTTTTAAGTACAGTAGATACCATCGGGGTAAAAGGAATTCGCAAAACAGCTATCCTTCGTACGTCCCCTTACCAGATTACTTACAATACGCCTAAACTTTTGTCCCTGGGGATTGTTGCTGAAGCACCGGATCAGAAATTATTTTCTAATGCCCCGCAAAATGCAGCGGTCCTGTTGGAAGGTGTATTTCCTTCGGTATTTTTAAACCGGGCGGTTCCTGCGGGGGTCACGGAAAATTATGGTGCTGCCGCGCAGAGTAAAAAGACTAAAATGATTGTGATTGGTGATGGCGATATTTTTCTGAACCAGGTAAGTAACCGGGATGGTTCTGTTTTTCCGCTCGGTTTTGACAGGTACACGCAGCGGAATTTTGGAAACAAGTCTTTTCTGCTAAATGTTGCAGATTATTTGTCCAGTGACGATAATTTGATTGAATTGAGGAATAAAGAGGTAAAGGTCAGGCTACTGGATAAACAACTGCTCAGACAATCAAAAACTAAATGGCAGTTTATTAACCTTATATTGCCATTATTACTGTTAATATCGTTCGCAATTTTTCAACATTATTACCGCAAGTATAAGTATGCAAGGTAATTTTTATATTTTTGAGAACTGACATAATCATATTATGAGATTTATTGTATCCACATCAACGCTATTAAAACATTTACAAACAGTTAATGGTGCTTCAAGCAGCAGTACTGTTTTGCCGATACTGGAAAATTTCCTTTTCGAGATTAAAGACGGAAGTTTAACGATTTCCGCTACAGATTTGCAGACCAGTATGACTACTTCTTTACCTGTTGAATCAAAAGAGGGCGGAAAAGTTGCTGTACCTTCAAGAATCTTATTAGATACTTTGAAAACACTTCCTGATCAGCCAATTTCTTTCAATATTGATGATGCTACATTTTCTATTGAAATTAGTGCAGGTGACGGAAAGTACAAACTGAGCGGAGAAAATGGAGATGATTTCCCTAAAATTCCAGTAGTGGAAAACGCTTCTTCTGTAAACTTGCCTGCTTCAGTTTTAACAGAAGCAATTACCAAAACTATTTTCGCAGTGAGTAATGACGAACTGCGTCCGGCAATGACAGGTGTTTTTTGCCAGTTATCTGACCAGTTTATCACTTTTGTAGCTACTGACGCACATAAATTGGTAAGATACAGACGGATGGACAGCAAAGCAGATAAAACAGCTTCCTTCATCCTGCCTAAAAAAGCACTGACTTTATTAAAAGCAGCTTTACCTTCAACAGATATTAATGTATCAGTTGATTATAATGCAACCAGCGCATTCTTCAAGTTTGAGAATATCAACCTGGTATGTCGTTTAATCGATGAGCGTTACCCTGATTATGAAGCAGTAATCCCTGCTAATAATCCTAACAAATTAATTATTGACAGGGCTTTATTCCTGAATACTTTACGCCGTGTGGTTATTTTCGCAAATAAAACAACACACCAGGTAAGGTTAAAAATCAACGGCAGCGAATTAAATATCTCTTCTGAAGATCTTGACTTTGCCAATGAGGCCCATGAGCGTTTAAGCTGTCAATATGAAGGTGAAGATCTTGAAATAGGCTTCAATGCACGTTTCCTGATCGAAATGTTAAGTAACCTTTCTGGTGAAGAAGTTACTTTGGAACTTTCTACACCTAACCGTGCTGGATTATTGATCCCTCAAACCAACGACGAAAACGAAGATGTCCTGATGCTGGTTATGCCGGTTATGCTGAACAACTATAATTAATTTTATATAAATAACTTATCTGAACGTCATTATACGCGAAATAAACACGCTATAATGACGTTTGCTATGATACACTATGGACATCATTAATCAGCTGATACAGTTTATTCTGCACACAGATGTAGAATTGGTTAAGCTGGTAAGCAATTACCAGACCTGGACCTATCTTATTTTATTCCTAATTATTTTTGCCGAAACCGGATTTGTAGTGACTCCATTTTTACCTGGTGATTCTATGCTGTTCGCAGTAGGGGCTTTGATTGCTAAAGGTAACACTGGTCTTGATATATGGATTATGTTTCTTATCCTGGCCATTGCAGCTATATTGGGTAACAGTTTAAACTACCGTCTGGGTAGCTTCTTTGGGGTAAAGGTCTTCAAGGAAGGTAATAAAATCTTAAAGCTGGAATATTATAATAAATCACATATGTTCTTTGAAAAACACGGTGGTAAAGCGATCATTTTCAGTCGTTTCCTGCCGATTTTCAGAACTATAGCTCCTTTTGTTGCTGGTGTAGCGAAAATGCCATTTGGCAGATTTACTTATTATAATATCATTGGAGGAATAGGATGGATTGCAAGTTTACTTTTCGCTGGATTTTTACTGGGACAGATTCCGATTGTCAGAGACAATTTTTCTATCGTAATTCTTTTCATCGCGGTAGTTACGTTTGCTCCTGTAATCTTTGCAGCAGTGAAATCAAGATTCAAAACTAAAGACGTTATCGAGAGCTAATCCTCTCTGCCAATAATTTTTCCGGAGCTGAATTTCATATTCAGCTCCTTTATTTCTTTCTCTGCCGCCACATCAGGCGGTACTTTAATCATCTTTTCAAGCTTTGGCTGTCCGGCATCTACCCATGCGGAATACCAAAAAGAGCCTGTAGCCAAAATGGATGCTCGCATTTGTCTGGCAACCATCTGGTTCATATTGGTATGGTAAGCCCCGGAATATTCAAAGGAATATTGTTTCATTACCTGCTTATTTCTTTTGGAATAGCTGTATTTCCGGTATACTGGAAAATTACGGTTTAAATGGGCCTCAATCCATAACACACTGTCAACAAGCTGATGGGTATGGGTAATGATTTTCCAGGTTTCTTTTAAAGGATCATCAATATAAAGGGCCCTGCCTACTAAAAAGCTGTATTTTTCAGAGAATAATTCTGGTAAACGACTTTCCCAAAAGGCGTGGATGCCATACTGATTGCTCAACTGGCCATTGTGGTTTTCTGTGGTATGCAGTGGAACATGTGCATCTGAGATATAATGGCCTATATAGGCAGAATGAAATAATATTTTTATAGAATCCCTGTCTTTAAAAGCTTTGACCAGCTGATAATAAGTGCGCTGGATCTGCCAGGGCAATGTCCCGTTTTTAGCCAATTTTTGCAATCCATATTTTTTGACCGCATCATTCCATTTCCGGGGGATACTATCAGTCTCTGCTTCATAAACTTCGATGTCAAGGTAATGCCGGGGTGCTTCGGCGGTGTCTGCATAACGCCTTTTATCTGCGTCTACGGCATGATCTGCAAGGTATTGTATATTGGATTTGTAAAACCTGTTCATCCCCGCAGGCAAGGTAAATACCGCGAGCCTGTTGATGCGCATATGCGCGAAAAACCCCCAGGAACTGGTTAGCAGGGTGAGCGCTAAAAAAAATACGAAAATGAAAGGTCTTTTCATTTTCGTAAATTTAAGGCTATTCTAAAGTATTATGGTTATAAATGTTTTTCAGCCGGTTTTAGTTAATCGATTGATTTTCCCTTCATGGCTTTCGAAACTGCGATGTCCATTAACCGTTCAGCGAAAGGACGCGTAAATTCATTCAGTTCGCCGGCCTTTTTAAGGATGGTATCTTTATTTCCTTCGGTCAAAGCTTCTCTTAAAGCAGTGATATACAGTTTAGTGTTTTCCAGTTCTTCCGGAGTTAATACAAAGCCATTTTTATCAATAAAACGCTCTGCAGTATAAACCAGTTGTTCTCCTTCGCCACGGGCTTCAATCAGCATTCTTTGCGCAACATCACTTTCTGCATGCGTAATACTGTCAATCAGCATTTTCTCTACCGTATCATCCGTAAGGCCGTAACTTGGGGTAATATCTATTTCCTGTTTCACGCCAGAACGTAACTCAACTGCCTGAACAGTTAATATTCCGTCGGCATTCAGGATGAAATTAATATCTACCTTAGGCATTCCTGCCGGCATCGACGGAATACCCTTTAAATCGAATTCAGCTAACTTCCTGTTTTCCTTAACCAGATCACGCTCTCCCTGGTAAACAGAGATTTTCATGTTCACCTGGCCATCTATTGAAGTGGTATACTGACGGCCTGCCTTGGTCGGAACTTTCGCATTTCTGGCGATGATCACATCCATTAAACCTCCCATGGTTTCAATACCCAGAGAAAGCGGTGTAACATCCAATAACAGAATATCTGACCGGTTACCTGCAAGGATGTCTGCTTGTATCGCAGCACCCAGGGCTACTACTTCATCAGGGTTGATCTGATCGTGCGGCTGACGGCCAAAGAATGCGGCAACCTGTGCTTTTACATAAGGTGTACGGGTAGATCCGCCAACCATAACCACTTCGTCAATAGCGCTGATGGTTAATTTAGCATCTTTCAGTGCTTGTTGACAAGAGCTTAAAGTCTCTGTAACTTTTGCTTCGATCAATTGCTCGAAAGTATGTCTGTCCAGCGTATACCACATATCTCCCGCTTTTTCATTGAACAGATTTTGAGTACTGAGTGCTTTTTTTGCTTCTTCCGCTTTTAAACGAAGGGTTTGCATCAATCCCGGATCTTCGGTCAGTGCAGTTGCATCAAGTTTATTTTTCTCAATCCAGTAATGAACAATAGCGCGGTCAAAATCATCCCCGCCAAGGAAAGTATTTCCATTGGTCGATAATACTTCAAAGATGCCATTCTGAATTGCCAGGATAGAAACATCAAATGTTCCGCCCCCTAAATCATAAACGGCAATCGTTTTCTGCTCTGTAGGGTCCAGTCCGATTCCGTAAGCTAAACTTGCTGCGGTAGGCTCATTGACAATTCTTAAAACGTCGAGTCCGGCTAAACGGCCTGCATCCCTGGTAGCTTGTCGCTGGCTATCGTTAAAATAAGCAGGAACAGTAATTACAGCCCGGTTAACAGGTGTTTTTAAAGCATGCTCTGCTCTGGCTTTAAGTTCTTTTAAGATCTCTGCCGAAAGCTCAATAGGGGTATAGAATTTATCTCCGGCCTGTATTTTAACCAGCGAATCATTGCCTTCGTCTATCAGTTTGTAAGAAAAGGTGTCCTGATGGCCAGCGATGTCTTTATAAGAGCGGCCTAATAAACGTTTAACAGAAAATATAGTATTAGCCGGATCAGTGATCAGAAATTCTTTTGCTCCATTACCCACCAAGGTATCTCCTGCAGCATTGAAATGAACAATAGAAGGGACTAATAGTCCTTTTCCTGTGTCATTTATAACTTTAGGGTTTTTGTCCGGGTCAATAAAGGCCACCAAACTGTTGGTCGTTCCTAAATCAATTCCTACAATGATTTCTTCTTTTTGTAAAGAACCTGTTGCCAGGTTGATGGATATCTTTGCCATAATCACGGCAAATTTAAGATTTTAAATGTATTAGGGTTGTAATGTTTTATTCAATTCCTTTTTATGCAGGTTAAATACCCATAAAACGATGTCCTGGTAACTATCCATACCCTTTTTCTGGTTATTGATTTTAAGGAACTTATCGAATGCAACTCCAAAGTAGCCTGACATTTCAGAGTTATACTTTCTCCAGAATTCCTGCTCGTTCTTAAAATCGGCAAGCGTGGCCTCATTTATTTTTTTAAAGAGGACCTCATAGTCTTCGGGCGATTTAATTCTGATCTCGAAAAGTACGTTTCGAAGGATGTTATAGTAACCTGAATATTGGAAATTAAGATCTGAACTGCCTGTACTAACGAGATAACCCACCAGGTTAGCTTCATCTTCACGCGCTACGCCCAGTTCGTGCGAAATTTCGTGACAGGTGATAAAAGGTAAATCTATTGCAGGTATCAGCATGTTGACATTCGCCTCGCCCGATGGAGGAGCGTAATAGCCCTCGATACCTGATTTGGTAATCGTTTGTTGCAGGATGACGGCTTTAACTGCTGGTATCCTGTAAGTAAATAAGGAATTGGTTTTTGCTAATTTATCATAAGCAGCTTTTGAGCCGCTTTCCAATTCTTTAATATTGAATTCTTTCTGGGCACCGGTCTGCCTTATTTTTTGTTTAATAGTATTGACCCGGTTAATCAGGAAGCCGCCTAATTGAACAAGATCTTTTGTCGTATATTTTTGATTACCAAGGCCTAATTGACTGGAAATAGAAGGTCTGGAATAATTCAGCCCCCAAAGGAGTTTAAAGACTATATATAAGAGCAGTGTAAAGTTGGCCAGCTGCAGCGGAAAGAAGAAGCGCAATTGCTGCCCCGGTGTCCTGTGTTTTATTTTTCTGATTGCTTTAAAAACCGACCAGAGGCAGTATAGTATTAAAAGCAGGTAAAGAAAATCGCCCACCGCAAAAGGAAACGGTGAGCTGATGAAGCGTTGAGCGACCGAAGTCAAAGGATAAAGACCGCTGGAATAAATAGTTTCTGTGAGCTGAGTGTTCAATCCTAAAAGGAAAATCAGTAAAGCAATACAGCTTAATATAACCAGACGACGTAATTTTGACTTGATCGCGAAATTCATTTATCTGTTGAAAGTTAATCGTTTTCCAGTTTCATTGGTCATAAACTTTCCTTTCTGGTAAGCCAGGTTTCCAGAGATAAAGGTATGGGTAATGTCGGCTTTGAAAGTTTCTCCTTCAAAAGGTGACCAGCCGCATTTATATAAAATATTAGCTTTAGTCACTTTAACAGGATCATTTAATGCAACAAGTACTAAGTCTGCCCAGTAACCTTCTCTGATAAATCCTCTTCTGTCAATTTGAAAGCAGGTAGCTACGTTATGTGCTGTCTTCTCCACTATTTTCTCAAGTGTAATTTTTCCCTGATGATACATTTCCAGCAGTGCAGAAAGTGCATGTTGTACCAGTGGGCCTCCTGCCGGAGCTTTCAGATAAGTTTGCGCTTTTTCTTCAATAGTATGCGGGGCATGGTCGGTGGCAATCACATCGATATGGCCATCTAATACACCTTTCAGGATAGCATCGCGGTCCGTTGCAGTTTTAACAGCTGGATTCCATTTAATCAGGTTTCCTTTGGTTGCGTAATCCTGATCGCTGAACCAGAGGTGGTGAACGCAGGCTTCGGCAGTAATTCTTTTATCTTTTAACGGGGTAATGGCATCAAACAATGCAATTTCTCTGGCCGTAGAAATATGTAGAATATGTAACCTGGTATTGTGTTTTTTAGCCAGTGAAACGGCAAGCGATGAGGAAATATAACAAGCTTCATCATTGCGGATCAGCGGGTGCATGTCTATAGTAATGTTTTCTCCGTATTTCTCTTTGAATGCAGCCATATTAGTTCTGATGGTCAATTCATCTTCACAGTGCGTGGCAACCAGCATCGGGGCTTCTCTGAAAATATTGTCGAGTACCTGCTCATTATCAACGAGCATATTTCCGGTGGATGAACCCATAAATACTTTAATACCACATACTTGTGCCGGATCAGTTTTCAGGACTTCTTCAATGTTGTCATTAGAAGCACCCATAAAAAAGGAGTAGTTAGCCAGGGACATTTCAGAAGCAATCTGATATTTGTCAGCTAACAGGCTTTGTGTAAGGGTATTCGGAACTGTATTCGGCATTTCCATAAAAGAGGTGATCCCTCCTGCAACTGCCGCCATACTCTCGGTAAAGATATCTGCTTTATGGGTTAAACCGGGTTCTCTGAAATGGACCTGGTCGTCAATCATACCAGGTAACAGGTGTAACCCTTCTGCATTGATTTCCTGATCGGCGGATCTGTTTATTACCGGACTGATTTCTTCAATTAATCCGTCTTTGATAAATACGTCCGCAACATAAATTTTTCCTTCGTTAACTAAGGTTGCGGCTTTTATAAGGATGGTGTTCATATTGCCAAATCTAAGGATTTTGAAGCAATATTTTCAGGCATGATTACGATTGCTAAAGTGAAAGCCAGTGTTAAATATACGATTATTTTTATACTAGTTACAGTCTTAACTGATTTAAAACCAATTAATATGACTAATTTTGGAAATGACTATTAAACACGTATTAACCAAGACACAGGAAAGCTTTATAAAAAAACACAAAATCCCAGCGGATTTGCTGTTTGACGCACAAGGAGAGGGGATGACAGAAGAGCTAAAGCAGCGTATGTCTGAGACGAACACAGTCTTCGCATACAACACTGTCGGTTGTACTAAAGATGATAATCATAATTTCAAAACTATCGGGGGTCATTGTCCGCAGTGTGAAACAGGAAAAATTGCAATTTTATTGAGAGAGCATGAAGCTGGTTTTATTTACATTGCTGGTTCAAGAAAAGGAACCTTGATTAAGGTAGGTTCTACAAGTAATATCATTGACAGGATTAAAAGCTTAAACATGCCTAAAACCAGGTATGCAGGTTTTGATGACTGGGTTCTTTTATTTGATGCAAGAACAACTACACAAGGAAGAAGCGAGCGTAAGATTCAGCAAAAACTGAGTGAAAACAAAGTGAATTACCTGGTGGAGAAAAGTGGAAAAGCAACTGATTCTGGTGAATTGTTCAGATGTTCTTATAATAAAGCGAAGGATGCAATCACAGCTTTAGAAACTGAAGAATCTTTCGAATTTACTCAAGTACATGAAAAAAGAGATTTAATTCCTGATTACCAATTCAAAAATTTAAAGGCAAGAGTACAGGTTGCTGCTGTTGAAGCATAACCGGCTTTCAATTTATAAATCTTCTGAAGTGACTGTCTGCGTGTTTTTAAGATAGACAATCATTTCTGGATTAGTTTTTTAATGCGTTTCTTTATTGATGAAACGCATTAAAAAACATGATCTGTTCCGTGAGAAATTAGTGTCAGTTTCTCCTTCCCCCTTTATTCATACAAATAACATTTAAAGAAGCGCTTAATTAGCTTCCTATTAATTATATTATATTTGCAAAATGCCAAAAACATTCGAAGAGTTCAACCTTAACAGACAGATTTTAAATGCTGTCGCTGATGCAGGGTTTACGGTTGCTACTCCAATACAAGAAAAAGCAATCGCACCGGTTTTATCGGGACAAGATATTTTTGGGATTGCCGAGACGGGAACAGGAAAAACGGCAGCTTACGTGCTGCCTATATTAATGCAGCTTAAATATGCTCAGGGCGATGCGCCACGTGCTTTAATTTTAGCACCAACACGCGAATTAGCGATGCAGATTGCTGAGCATGTCAAAATATTTTCAAAGTATACAGATTTACGTTCTGTAGTTATTTTTGGGGGAATTGGTCCGAAAACGCAGATAGAACAGGTGAAAGCTGGTGTAGATATTATTATCGCTACTCCGGGCCGCTTCCTTGATATTTATCTTGCCGGACATATTAATACACAATATCTGAAATTCCTGGTACTGGACGAGGCAGATAAAATGATGGATATGGGCTTTATTGGCTCTATCCACAGAATTCTGGAAGTTGTACCGCGCAAAAGACAGAATTTGCTTTTCTCGGCTACGATGAGTGATCTTGTACATAAGATTGCTGGTGATTTTCTGAAAAATCCAACTATTATTGAGGTTGGCCAGCAAGCGACTCCGGCACAAACGGTTACGCAGGGATTGTATGAAGTTCCTAATTTCAAGACCAAAATCAATCTTTTACAGCATTTATTGAAGAATGAGATAGATTTTAAGCGTCTGATTATCTTTTGTAAGACTAAAACTGTGGCTGATAATATTTTCAGTTTTATTGAACGCAGATATGGTGCTGCAGAGGTCAGGGTGATCCATGCGAATAAGGGACAGAATACGAGGATTAATTCGATCAATAGTTTTAAAGAGGGAAATATTCGTGTGCTGGTTGCTACGGATGTCGCTTCCCGTGGAATTGATGTAGCTGAGGTTAGTCATGTAATCAACTTTGATGTTCCAATTATTATTGAGGATTATGTTCATCGTATCGGCCGTACTGGAAGGGCTTATGCGAAAGGTGATGCACTTACTTTCTGTACGGAAGCAGAAATGTATTATGTTAAAAAAATTGAGAAACTGATGCGTCAGACGATTCCGGTTCTGGAGCTTCCGAAAGAGGTTTTTGTAGAAGAAACTCCTTATGAAGAGCGTCAGTATATTGCCAGGGAAATCGATAATCAGAAAAGAAAAGATGATCCTGATTTCAAAGGGGCTTTCCATGAGAAAAAACATGCTGCTGCAATTGCTGCGGCCGCTGCGGCTTCTGCGAAGAAAAAGATGGATAAAACTCCGGCCTGGAAGAAAAGAAAATTCAAAAAAACCTAGACTTGAAATTAACTCCTTTAAATATCGTCAGTTCGGGCTGTATTGTATTTGCTTTATTGCTTTTCTTTAGCCCGGATAAGCAGCTTCCTGTACAAAAGGGGGTGAATGGATTGTTAATAGGTCTTTGTGTTTTAACTGCAATTATTGCTTTCATTTCAGATCTGATTTTCCGGAAGTTCATACCTTTGCTTGGCAAATTATGGATAGTGGAGTGTGCTTTGATCATCTTCACTGTGGTATTGATGGTTATTCTAAGGGTTAGTTTAGGGTAATATTTAGCAGAGGTTTGATTTAATAGAAAACAAAAAACAAGAATTACATTGTAATGAAAACAGCAGAAATTAAAATAACGGTTGAGCTTGATGATAATAATGTCCCGGAGAATTTGATGTGGGAATCTACAGACGCGGAAACGCAGGAAAAGGTTCCTGTGAAATCTATGATGTTAGCGCTGTGGGACCATAATTATAAGAATTCAATGCGGATAGATCTTTGGACTAAGGATATGCCTGTAGATGAGATGAAAAGGTTCTTTTATGAGACTTTGCAGACGATGGGCGATAGTTTTTTAAAGGCAACTGGTGAAACTTTGATTATCGAAGATTTAAGAGATTATTGTGCGCATTTTGCAGATAAAATGGGGATTGATCCAGGTAAGTAAGAATTTTATCGTATCCATATTTGTATTGTAATTTTGAATATTGGTTAGGGATAATGTATATGTATGTGTTTTTAAAGTTAAATTGTTTGTTTTTAAATTAAGTTATGTAGTTTTATTGCAGATGATTTAAAGATATGGAACAATTGAAAGAACAGTTAGCTAATCTGGAGAGAGTTATTCAGGTATTGGTTGGTAGTATAGAAGGTCTAAGTATCAGAATTACCAGGGTTGAAGAAAGGCTGGATAGAATTGAGGCAAGACTTGATCATATTGAAGCGAGGCTGGACCGGATCGAAGCTAGGCTTGATAAGGTTGAGGCAAGGCTCGATCAGATTGAAGCTAGGCTTGATAAGGTTGAGGCAAGGCTCGATCAGATTGAAGCGAGACTTGATGTGGTCGAAGCCAGGCTTGATGAAGCGGATGGTAAATTTGATCTGATACAGTTTAACTTTGAAAATGTTCACAAAAAGCTGGATTTTGTAATAGACGAAATTGTTAAAATTGATGGGGTTACAAGATATGTGGATATTGACAAAAATTTAAAAACAATAAAATCAAGATAAAAGGATTTCCCTTTTATACCTAAACAAAAGCTTCGGCAGGAGCTTTTGTTTAGGTTGAGCTAAATATCATGTGTAAGTATAGTATTTATGTTGGATTTTAGGTTAATTCAGTAAATAGATGATATTTTTGTAGCTCTTTATTTAAAATATGCTTTTTTTATGAAAATTCAAGGTGTAATTGGTGCCTTATTACTTGCTGTTGGAGGAATGTGCCCTTTGGTACATGTCCCTATTATTGGAAACTGGAACTATTTTGGTATAGATCAGTCCCTGGGGACTATTTTTTATGTAATTGTTATACTTGCTTTCCTGGGAGCTTTTCTAAACAAAACTGGCTTATTAAGGGGCTGCGGATGGGCGGCAATTGTAATGGTTATATTAACATTATCGGCTGTATGGTTTAAGTCGCATGATTATTTTAGCTTTATACATTTTAAGAAATTAATCAACCTGGCTTCGGGAATGGTAAAATATAAGTGGGGATGGTTCGTGATTTTAGCTGGTGTACTTCCTCTGATCACGGTTAGAAAGAAGGTTATTGTTATTCAGCAGATACCGGAAATTCCACTTTCAGAAGTTTAATCGCAGTCTTATAGCTGCTCTTTTATCATAGAAGTACAATATAATTAATATTTAAAGGGTAAATGCCCCTGCTTCGGTGAAAAAACAATCCATAAAATTATATTTGTGCCGGAATGCAGTTAATAAAGGAAGTTAAGTTTTTAATTGGGAAAGAGTTGTTGCTGGAGTGGCGCTCAAAGTATGCGTTGAATGGAGTAGTGCTTTATGTAGTATCTACTGTATTTGTCTGTTTTCTCTCTTTTGTTTCTTTAAGAGGGGTAACCTGGAATGCTTTATTCTGGATTATTATGTTGTTCGCTTCTATTAATGCGGTTTCCAAGAGCTTTCTTCAGGAAAGCAAGGGAAGGCAGCTGTATATTTATACGATTGCAAGCCCGCTGGCATTGATTATATCCAAAACTATTTACAATATCTTTTTGATGTTGTTGCTCACGCTGATTGCTTTGGGCTTTTATACGCTGGTATTTGACTATGTGCCGGAAGATATGGGACTTTATCTGGTCGCTACGGTGCTGGGCAGTCTGAGCTTTTCAACCATTTTTACCATGATTTCAGCGATAGCTTCCAAAGCTGGCAATGGCGGGATGCTGATGGCAATTTTAAGTTTTCCTGTGATTATACCGGTTATTACGGTACTGATTAAGCTGAGTAAAAATGCAATTGACGGACTGGACAGAAGCGTGAGTCTGGATGAAATAGGAATCCTTTTGATTATCAATGTACTGGTGGCCGTGTTTTCACTGATGTTGTTTCCATACTTGTGGCGGGACTAAAGTGCTTACGGTGCATTTAAAAAATTAACTAAATTATATAAAGCTTTGTTACCTTTGAACTCGCAAAATTGAGCTGATCGTTTTGATGGTGATTGGTTTAACAAGCGACCTTAAATCTGAAATAAATGTATAAATCCTGGTGGAAAATTTTAGGAGCGGTATTGGTAGTTTATTCTACAATAGCTGGCTTCTTAGCGTCAGTTCCTGCTTTACCTATATTGCATCAAAGTATTAGAAATCTGTATTTCCATGTTCCGATGTGGTTTAGTATGATCGTGCTTTTTAGTGTTTCGGTATACCATAGTATAAAATATCTGAGCAATAACAACGAAGAACATGATATGAAAGCGGTACAAAGTGTAAATGCTGGTGTACTGTTTGGTATCCTTGGAATTATTACAGGTGCTATCTGGGCGAAATTTACCTGGGGACAAGCCTGGAGTTTTGATGTAAAACAGAACTTTGCTGCGATTGCCCTTTTATTGTACTTTGCTTATCTGGTACTGAGAAATGCAATTGATGAGGATCAGAAAAGAGCAAAGATTGCTGCAATCTATAATATTTTTGCCTTCCCGATGATGGTGGTATTGCTTTTTGTATTACCAAGATTATCAGATTCACTGCATCCGGGTAATGGAGGGAATCCGGGGTTTAATGCTTATGACCTGGACAGCCATATGAGAATGGTTTTCTACCCGGCATGTTTAGGCTGGATATTAATTGGCTACTGGATATATACACTGCTTTTCAGGGTGTCCGCTATAGAGAAAAACAAAACAGTATAAAATATAATCTGATGAAACCATCATGATTTTTCAAATCGCACAACGAAATGTAAATAAAATCATGATAGCTTCATAACCGTTAAACCACGAAGTGCTCTTGAATGCAATTAAAAAACAATAAAGACTTCGAAAAAAACAAATATAATCTGATGAAAAAACTTATTACTACAGTCCTGATGTTAATGGTTACACTGCAACTTTTTGCACAGGATCAGACTTCTGCAATCACCGATACGCTTGCAGGATCAGAAAAAATTTACGTGGTTGTTGTTTGCGTGGCAGTTATTTTACTGGGACTGATCTTTTTCCTGTTCTCAATTGATCGCAGATTAAAAAAACTAGAAAAAAAATCTTAAGGTAAAAAAATTATTTTAAAGCCTTTAACACAGGTTTTTGAGTGATTTTTGGAGAGGTGTTTCACTTACACTAAGCAATTATTAATTTGTATTAATCGTTTTTTTTAGTGCAATTTTGCAGGTATAAGAATAAGAACATAATTCAAATTCATAAAAATCAAATAATGGCTACTACAGCAAACGAGACAAATTTTTTTACAGATGTCTGTAAAAACTTTGATAACGCAGCACAATTCACCGGTCACCCAGAGGGTTTACTTTCCCAAATTAAAGCTTGTAACAGTGTTTATCGTTTCCAGTTTCCAATCCGAAGAGGAAATGGATTCGAAGTAATTGACGCATGGCGTGTTGAACACTCTCACCACATGAGTCCTACCAAAGGAGGGATTCGTTACAGTGAAATGGTTAATGAAGATGAGGTAATGGCATTGGCGGCACTAATGACTTATAAGTGTGCAATCGTGAATGTTCCTTTTGGTGGTGCAAAAGGTGGAATTAAAATTACGCCAAAAAACTATACTACAGGTGAGCTGGAAAACATCACCCGTCGTTATACTACAGAATTAATTAAAAAGAATTTCATCGGTCCTGGTATTGACGTTCCTGCTCCTGATTATGGATCCGGAGAACGTGAAATGAGCTGGATTGCTGATACATATATGACCATGAACCCAGGTCAGCTGGATGCGTTAGGTTGTGTTACCGGTAAGCCAATTGCTTTACATGGTATCCGCGGACGTAAAGAAGCTACCGGCCGTGGTGTTGCTTATGCAGTAAGAGAATGTGTTAGAGTAACAGAAGACATGCAAAAAATCGGTCTTAAAGCTGGTTTGGATGATAAAAGAGTTATCGTTCAGGGATTAGGAAACGTAGGGTACCACTCTGCAAAATTCCTTACTGAATTCGGTGCTACTATTGTTGGTCTTTGTGAGTTTGAGGGTGCTATTTACAATGAGAACGGACTGAATGTTGACGAAGTGTTCGCACACCGTAAATTAACAGGTTCTATCTTAGGTTTCCCTGGAGCCAAAGAATTTAAAAATTCTATGGAAGGATTAGAGCAGCCATGTGATATTCTTGTTCCTGCTGCATTGGAAAATCAAATTACTGCAGAAAACATCAGAAACATCAAAGCGAAAATTATCGCTGAAGGTGCAAACGGACCATGTACTCCTGAAGCTGAAGAAATCTTCACTGAAATGGGTGGTATTATCATTCCTGACATGTACTGTAATGCAGGTGGTGTAACTGTTTCTTACTTTGAGTGGTTGAAAAACCTTTCTCACGTAGCTTTTGGCCGTATGGAAAAACGTTATGCTGAAAACTCAAATGCTAACTTAATCAATACACTGGAAAGCTTAACAGGTCAGAGTATTCCTGCTGAACACCGTTTAATGATTGTTAAAGGTGCTTCTGAATTAGAATTAGTAAATTCAGGATTAGAAGATACAATGATCCACTCTTACCATGAAATCAGAGAGACTCTTTTAACTAAACCCGGTATCCAGACTTTAAGAACTGCTGCTTTTGTTGGTTCAATCGACAAAATCGCTGTTTCTTACATGAACTTAGGTATCTGGCCATAAGCCTCAGCTAAATATATCAGATCCGCAACGTGTAAAACGTTGCGGATTTTTTTTGCAGCTTATATGACATTCTGATTAAAATCTACGCTGCCGGCTTTTCGTATATTGGTCTGGAGGAATGATTCCTATAATCATCCAGCTATGAGAACAGCCATTTATTTAGTAATGATCAGTTTATTGTTTGTTTCCTGCTCAGACAGAAAGCAGCAAATAGCAAGCAGTAACGGGTTTGCCGTTTTACCTGTACGCAAATCAAATGAGGCGGTAGCTACTTTTGCCGGAGGGTGTTTCTGGGCAATGCAGGAGAGTATGGTTCAGCTGAAAGGTGTAAATACAGTCATTAGTGGATATGCAGGCGGGAGTACTGTAAATCCCACCTACGAAGATGTTCTGAGTAAGAATACTGGTCATGCAGAATCTGTTCAGGTCTATTATAATCCGGATGTGATTTCTTACACACAACTTCTGCATGCTTTTTTCTTCGCACATGACCCTACTGAATTAAACAGGCAGGGGCCAGATGCTGGAAATGATTACCGGTCAATTGCTTTTTACCGCACTACTGAAGAAAGAAGGACAATTGCTAAAGTTATGGCAGAGATGGAGGCCGCAAAATACTATCCCGATAGTTTTGTTACAGAACTGGAACCATTTGAAGTCTTTTATCCCGCGGAAAGTTCACATCAGGATTATTATGAGCGTAATTTATGGGATCCTTACATCAGAAGTGTCTCAAAACCAAAAGTGATGCGTGTAAGGAAAGAACTGCCTCAATTGATTAAAAGTGAGTATCTTAAGTAGTGATGCTCCTGCCACTCCAATAACTTTTTCTGGCATTATGTCGTTTATTTGTCAGCCAACTATCAATATTTTGTCATCTAAAGTATTAGCCGCTGTGTAAGGGACATTAGGTACTTATATTTTTTATCTTTGTGTACTCTTTTAATGGGTTAGGAGAGGAGGCTCGTGTAAGCAAGCTATGTCCTGTTTAAATTGGCGGAGCCAGTTTATGTTTTAACCATGAAAAGGCAGCCAATATATAACGTATAGCTGCAAACATCAATTTTGACAAAAAACGATATATTCTCATGAAAAAAAGTGCAATTATTGGCTTAATTACAATTGCTATCTGTGTTTGTTTCCTGGTCAGCTTAAATGCTGATACGAGCAATTATTCGACCTTTACAGAAGCTGCTAAAGACTCCAGAGAGTTTCACGTAATGGGCCATTGGGCGAAAGAAAAGGGAACTTATTATGATGCCTTAAAAGATGCTAACCATTTCTCTTTCTATATGAAAGATGAAAAAGGTGATATTGAGAAAGTTATTTATAGTGGGACTAAACCACAAGACTTTGAGCGTTCTGAAAAGCTTGTATTGATCGGTAAGATGAATAATGGCACTTTCTACGCCTCTAAAATATTAATGAAGTGCCCCTCTAAATATAATAACGACCTAGTAGAGATAAAGCAGGACGGACAGGTTAAACAATACAAATAATTTTAATGGACATACAATTCACAGGAGAAACCCTCCTCCCCGGCAAAGTTGGGCAGTTTTTTATTGTTTTAGCGTTTGCCGCTGCACTACTTTCAACGATTTCTTATTTCTTTGCGACCCGCAACAAAGACCTTGCAGACAAATCCTGGCAACGTTTGGGAAGAATAGCATTTTTAACTAATCTATTTAGTGTAATTGGAATTGGGGTAACACTGTTTTATTTGATCCTGAATCATTATAACGAATACTATTACGTTTATTCTCACTCTTCAAAAACACTTCCTGTATATTATATCGTTTCTGCTTTCTGGGAAGGACAGGAAGGAAGTTTCTGGCTTTGGGCATTCTGGCAAGCTATTTTAGGAACGATCCTGATCTGGAAAGCAAGAACCTGGGAAACCGGGGTGATGACAGTTGTTGCCTTTTCACAGGTGTTTTTAACTTCTATGTTATTAGGCGTTCAGATTTTTGGTGAACGTATCGGAAGTTCTCCTTTTATCCTGTTAAGAGACGCAGTTAGTTTAAAAGAAATGGCTCCGGTAGTATTTGCCGATGCTGAAAACTATAAGAATTATCTGAAGTTCATTACCGACGGAAGAGGGTTGAACCCACTTTTACAGAACTACTGGATGGTTATTCACCCGCCAACTTTGTTCCTTGGTTTTGCGAGTATGATTGTTCCTTTTGCCTATGTAATCACTGGTTTATGGCAAAAAAGATATAAAGAATGGGTAAAACCAGCTATGCCATGGGCTTTATTTGCTGTGATGGTTTTAGGTACAGGAATTATCATGGGGTCTTTCTGGGCTTATGAAGCACTTAACTTTGGTGGCTTCTGGGCATGGGACCCGGTTGAAAATGCGTCATTGATTCCATGGTTAACCTTAATTGGTGCAGTCCATGTTATGATTGCTTTCAAAAATACCGGTCATGCTTTCTTTACTTCTATTGCCCTGGTGTTAGTGAGTTTTATCCTGGTATTGTATGCTTCTTTCTTAACAAGAAGCGGTATTCTGGGAGAAACATCAGTACACTCTTTCACAGATTTGGGGATGTTTGGTCACCTGATCCTTTACAACGTAGTGTTCCTGGCTATTCCGGTAGTCCTGATTATTCTGCGCTGGAAAGAATTGCCGATTACCAATAAAGACGAAGAAACTTATTCAAGAGAATTCTGGATGTTCATTGGTGCGCTTGTCGTAACCGTTGCCTGTATCCAGGTTATTTTCTCTACTTCGGTTCCTGTATTCAATAAAGCTTTCGGAACTAATTTTGCACCACCAATTGATGCCATTAAGTATTACAATCAATGGCAGGCTCCATTTGCGATCCTGATTACCATGATTTCTGGTTTCTCTCAATTCTTAAAATACAAACGTACCGATACCCGTAAATTCTACAGCAGCCTGGTTGCTACGCTGATTATTGCAGTTGTGGTTACAGCAGGTTTCGTTTATGTGACTAATGTTTATAACAACCTGATTTATATCTTGCTTTCTTTCAGTTGTATGTTTGCTATTTTATCCAATGCACGTGTGCTAACCCAGGGATTCAGTGGTAAAGGTAAATTAGTAGGAGCAGCAGTTGCGCATATCGGGTTTGCTTTATTATTAGTAGGAGCACTGGTTGCTGCGGCAACAAGTAAACCTGTTTCTATTAATGCGACAAACTTTATTCCGGTAAAAGACTTCGAAAAAGTAGAAAAACCAGGTGAAAATATGGTACTGTACAAAAACGAACCTAAGAAAATGGGCCGTTTTACAGTAACTTATACGAACGATACGACGATAGCTCCTAATACTTATTATACACTGAACTTTAAAGTGATTGACGAGAAAACAGGCAAGCTTAAAGAAGACTTTAACCTGAATCCACGTGTTCAGATCAATGAGAAAATGGGTTTGATTGCTTCTCCGGATACCAAACATTACCTGACTTATGATGTGTATACACATATTACCAGTGCCCCTGATAAAAAGGATGCACATGCAGATAGCGATGCACAAAGTGATGAACAGAACTATAAAAAACCAAGAGTAGTTACCGTGAGTACAGGTGATACCTTACATACAAGCAGTGGTATTATCACCGTAAAAGATCTTAACTTCAAACCAACAGCGAAAAGCCTGGCTTTAGCAGAAGGCGATATTGCAGTGGGACTTCCATTGGAAATTAACCTGAATGGTAAGATTTATAAGACTGAGCCGATTTTCTTAGTCAAAGGAAATAACACTTTCGACTTTGCACGTAATATTCCTGAATTGGGCTTAAGGCTGAGATTCACGAAAATACTTCCTGATCAGAAAAAAGTTGAATTACAAGTATTTGAAAAACCTCAGCAATCTAAAGACTGGGTTGTATTTAAATCTATTGAATTCCCTTTTATCAACTTATACTGGGTTGGTTTAATCGTAATGGTGATTGGATTTGTAATTTCTATCATCAGAAGACAAAAAGAGATTAAGTCAGTTTAATAAAAGTATTTTTACCAGGGAAATTTAAACTGACTCTCCATGAATATTGTTTGCATAGGCTCGGGAAATGTGGCTACACATCTCGCAATCGCTTTTAAAGCGATTGGAGCTGACATTGTTCAGATTTGGAGTCAGGATAGCAGAAATGCAGAAATCCTTGCCGCTTTAACCAAAGCAACACCAATCAGCAGCTGGGACGATCTGGATCGTTCTGCTGATTGTTATGTTATCGCAGTAAAGGATAGCGCAATCGCTTCAGTTGCTGCACACTTAACGGACGTAAAAGGTGTTGTTGTTCATACTTCAGGCGCTACACCAATGAGTGTATTATCTGCAGTAAAGAACGGTTATGGTGTCTTATATCCTTTGCAAACCTTCTCTAAATCGAAAGCAGTAGAAATGACCAGGGTACCCTTATGTATTGAAGCAGACCGGGAAGATACGCTGGAGAAGATCAGGATAATTGCACAGTTATTAAGCCCGAAGGTTTCCGTAGTTACCTCACAGCAGCGAAGTATTTTACACGTTGCAGCTGTTTTTGCTTCTAATTTCAGCAATCATCTTTATCAGCTGAGCAGTGAATTATTGGCACAACACAACCTTAATTTCGATTTATTAAAACCATTAATCCTGGAGACGGCCGAAAAAGTGCAGTTCTCATCGCCAGGCGAAGCACAAACCGGTCCGGCTATACGAAACGACCAGGAAACTATAAAAAGACATCTTGATTTACTGAGCGGCACACCCGGATTGCAGAAAATCTACCAAACATTAAGTAATAGCATTAAAAAAACTGATCTATAACAATATTGCGGTTTTTGCTGCTTATTTTTGAAAACAATTATGAATATTTATCAATTAACAGTCAATTTTGAAGAAAAGGGTAAGGCACAAATTCAGTTACCAATTGCAGGTGGAGAATCAGTACTGGAAGTCTGTTTGGATAATGGAATAGATTTACAACATAACTGCGGCGGTGTTTGTGGTTGCAGTACCTGTCATGTATATGTGACTAAGGGAATGGATAACATTCAGGAAATATCTGATAAAGAAGAGGATTTCATTGACAGGGCAGTAAGTCCGAAGATTTCTTCCAGATTAGGTTGTCAGTGTATAGTGATCAATGGAAATATCGAAGTTACTATCCCCAACCAATCAGAATTTTTAGGCCATTAATAAATTATAAAACAAGAAAACATGCAGGATAAGTTTGCTTTACCTATTTACTGGCAAGACCACGAAGATATTGCCCAGGAATTATATGAAAAGTTTGGGAATGATTTTAATGAATCTAAAATCTACAGGATCAGATTTACGGAATTGGTAGACTGGGTTCTTTCCCTGCCTAATTTCAAAGGTACAAGAGAAGAAAGCAATGAAGGTCACCTGGAGCAAATCCAGTCTGCCTGGGTTTATGAATGGAGAGATAACCAAGACTAGATGTTACTGCAGAAACTTAAAGGAATTACCACATTTGTTTTTGATGTCGATGGCGTTTTAACCAATGGGGATGTTATTGCAACAGATTCCGGAGAGCTGATGCGTACTTTCAATATTAAAGACGGCTATGCTTTACAGCTGGCCGTTAAAAAAGGATACCACGTGTGTATCATTTCCGGCGGCCGTGGTCAGGCCATGGAAAAGCGCTTTGAAGGTCTGGGGATACCAGATGTATTTTTAGGCGTATCTGATAAAGTTGAAGTCTTCAATGATTATCTGGAAATCTATAATATTAAACCCAGACAGGTACTGTATATGGGGGACGATATTCCTGATTTGAATGTAATGAAACTTGTAGGCATCCCTACCTGTCCGGCAGATGCCTGTTCAGATATTAAAGCAGTATCGGAATATGTTTCGCCTTTTAAAGGTGGTCAGACAGCAGCAAGGGATGTCATTGAAAAAGTATTAAGAATACAGGGTAAATGGTTTGATGCCAACCCTTCGGCTGCCGATTCCAGTAAATAAGTTACAAAGCAATATTAAACCTTCCTTTCACTTTGAACTCTATCTCTAAAAAAAGAATAGATATGAAGAAATTATTGATGATTTGCGGAATGTTATTCAGCGTAATAACTTTTGCACATGCACAAGGCGGTAACCGTAACGGGACACCAGAAGAAAGAGCAACAAAATCTACTGCGCAGCTAACTGAGAAGTTAACCTTGAATGCTGATCAGCAGACGAAAATTCATGATATATTGCTGGATCAGAATACACAGATGAGTAAAGCGCGCGAAGATGCTGGTGACGATAGAAAAGCTATGCGTACCAAAATGATGACGCTGATGCAAAGTAACAATGATAAGATTAAAGCAGTATTAACTGACAATCAGAAGAAAGCTTATGATACTTTTCTGGAAGAAAGAAGAACTGCTATGAAAAACAGGATGGGCGGACAAGGAAATGCTCAGCCAGCAGAGAATCAGTAAAGCTTAATTCTTTACTGAATTTTAAATAAGAAAAATAATAAAAGCGGCTTTGGGCCGCTTTTATTATTTTTGCCTAAAATATATTCATATGTACAAGCAAACAACTCCGCTTATTCTGGCTTCTAAATCACCCCGCAGACAAGAACTGATGCAATTGATGGGACTTGATTTTAAGGTATTATTAAAAGATGTAGACGAGAGTTACCCTGAACACCTGTCTCCGGAAGCCATTGCCTGTTATATCTCAGAGAAGAAAGCGATGGCCTTCGTGGACGAACGCTTAACAAGCCTGGTAATTACCGCTGATACTATCGTGGCTTATAATGGTGAGATTTTAGGTAAACCAACAGACGCATTACACGCCAAATTGATGCTTGAAAAACTATCGGGCACCAGTCACCAGGTATATACAGGGGTAAGCCTGGCTTATAAAGACAAGCTTAAAACCTTTTTCGATCAAACAGAAGTACGTTTCAGAAGCCTCAGCACAGAAGAAATAGAACATTATATCAACAAATATAGTCCACTGGATAAAGCCGGATCTTATGGCATACAAGACTGGCTGGGTTTTATCGCAGTAGAGCGTATTGAAGGCTCTTATACCAATGTAATGGGGTTGCCAACAGAGAAACTCTACTTAGAACTCTCAAACTTCTGATCTGCCCAGATCTTATATAATACCCCCATTTTTAAATCATAAGTAGACAAGCTGATTGCTTTTACGCCTGTTTTGTCCAGCACATAATTGGTCAGGATGGCGGCGATGACAATCATATCCACCCGGAGCGGGATCAGATTTGGCATTAAAGCCCGCTCTGCATGCGATGAAGCAATCAGCCTTTCAGCAAGACTGTGGTACTGAGCTATATCAAATGAAGCCGAGCTGATAGTTTTCAGGTCAACATCTTCCAGCAACATCGCTGCGAAAGTCTCAAAGGCACCAGCAGAGCCTACCAGAACCTGTGGCTCATATTTTTGACAGGCGGCCAGTAAATCTGCCAGCTCTAAATCAAGATGAGCCTGTATCGCAGTCTGATCTTTACTGCTGATCGGATCCGTATGAAAATAAGCCTGTAATAGCCTGGCAGCACCTATATTGTAACTCTTCTTCCACAACGGGCCATCCTGATTACAAATAATGAACTCCGTACTTCCTCCGCCAATGTCCATAATCAGCGATTGCTGTTGAATAACGCCTGTTGCTTTTACACCATTAAAAATATACGCAGCCTCATCCTCACCGCTAATCACTTCAATAGCTATTCCTGCTATTTTAAGCGCAGCGATCACGAAATCCTTTCCATTTCCAGCACTTCGCACCGCAGATGTTGCAGTTGCCCGCACAATAGTAACCTGCTGTGCATCTATTTCTTTTTTAAACCCCCTTAGCGCCTCTATCCCGCGCTCAAAAGCTTCAGGGATAATCAAGTTCTCATTGATCCTGCCCTGGCCTAATTGTACAGGTAAATTAGTTTTGTAAACGACCTCCACACCTAAAGGCGTAAGATCTGCTATAATTAAGTGAAAAGTGTTCGTACCTAAATCAATAACCGCTGCTTTCATCCGTCCCGTTAATATTGTCTAACTGTAATTTTTAATTTTTGTAGCTGAACCATTTAAACATTTCCTTCAAGCTGGTTTTCTTGCCATACATTAATATACCTACTCTGTATATTCTTGAAGCTATCCATACTGTCCCTATAAATCCGGCAATCAGTAAACCCATAGACAGCGCCAGCTGCCAGTCGGGCACACCATAAGGTAACCTGACCATCATAGCGATTGGAGAAGTAAAAGGGATAATAGATAACCAGAAAGCAAGCGGGCCATAAGGATCATTCACCACAACACTCAAAGATAACGCATAACTTAAAGTAAGCGGCATCATAATCGGCATTACAAATTGCTGCGTCTCTGTTTCACTATCTACCGCTGATCCGATTGCGGCATAAAGAGCACTATAGAATAAATAGCCCCCAATGAAAAAGAATATAAAGACCAGCAATATTTTAGTCAGGTCAAGATTAGCCACACTTTTTTGAATATAAGCAACCGGGCCATTGTCTGCCACTTGTTTCCCGATGGAAGCTCCCGTTTTTGACTGGACAGCGGAAACCGTACTTTGCTGCAGCGCTTTATCGCCCGTAAAAGCCTGAACCGCTACAGTTGAAATGGTTGCCGTCAGTAAAATCCAGAGTACAAACTGTGTTAACCCTACCAATGCAATACCAATGATTTTCCCCATCATCAGCTGAAAAGGTTTCACAGAGGAAATCATCACTTCAATAATTCTGCTTGTTTTTTCTTCAATCACACCCCGCATCACCTGGATGCCATAAATCAGGATAAAAGTGAACATCAGAATACCAGACGCATACCCGATTACAGTTGTTGCACCAGCACTCGAATCCTCTTCCTTACCCGCTTGATTGATCTTTTTATTGTCAATGTTGACAGTAGCCTTTAATTTATCGAGATCTTCCTGCGCAATACCACTTTCTTTAAGCTTTTGAATTCTGATCGTATTCTCCACATCATCAACTACTTTGCTATTCATGGAAAAACCAGCCTGTTTAGTTCCTAAAAGCTGTATTCCTGAAGGGGTATCTAGGCTAAACTCAGGCAGGTAAAGGATGTAGTCATAATCTTCATCCTTTAGGCTGGCTTTCATTTCTGTCAGCGATTTATGAACATAAACGTAAGTTGTATTTTTGGTAGAAGCGATTTTTTCAGTCAGTGTTTTATTGTCATTTACCACTGCTATCCTGTTATTGGTAGACGTAGCGCCCTGAATAGAGAAATAGATGATCATTCCATAAAACCCAGCCACAATGATTGGCGTTAACAACGTCATCACGATGAAAGATTTTTTTCTGACACGGCTCAGGTATTCTCTTTGTATAATGAGTAAAATCTTGTTCATCGGGTTAATCTTTTAGTTTTACCTGGTCAATAAAAATATCATTCATCGTAGGAATTACTTCATCCAAACGATGAATATTCACTACAGGCAGTAAGGCCGATAAAAGCTGGTTCGCAGTTTTACCCGTGCTGATTTGAACCTTAAGCCTTGTTTTTCCCTGCAGCACCTCTTTATGCAGTACCTCAAATATACCCGCTGCCTGTTCAGCAGGATACTCCCCATCATATTCTACCCAGTAAGTGTTATTTCTGTATTGCTCCTTAATTTCCGATACCGAACCATCCAGTATTTTTTTCGAATGATGAATCAGTGCAATGCTATCACATAACTCCTCCACAGATTCCATCCGGTGCGTTGAGAAAATAAAAGTTGCCCCCTTTTTATTCAATTCCAGGATTTCATTTTTGATAATGTCTGCGTTGACCGGGTCAAACCCAGAAAAAGGCTCATCCAGAATAATTAGTTCAGGTTCATGTAATACAGTGGCTACAAACTGTACCTTTTGCTGCATTCCCTTACTCAGATCTTCCACCTTTTTGTTCCACCAGCTTCCCATTTCCAGTTTTTCGAACCAGTATCTGACTCTTTTAGTGGCTTCGGCAGTACGCATACCTTTGAGTTTGGCAAGGTACAATACCTGCTCACCGATCTCCATTTTTTTATATAAACCACGTTCTTCCGGGAGGTATCCGATTCTTGCAATATGAGAAGAATTCAGGCGTTGTCCGTTAAAGATGACTTCGCCGCTATCTGGTGCGGTAATTTGAGTGATAATTCTGATCAGAGATGTTTTTCCTGCACCATTTGGACCAAGCAGTCCGAAGATCTTGCCCTGCTCCACATTCAGACTTACGTTGTCCAGTGCAAGATGCGTAGCATATTGTTTAACAATATTATTTACGTTAAGCATTTTACCTTTATTTAGTTCTTAGTTACCCTTTAGACTTAAATCGGGAAAAATGTTACAGATTTAGCGTGCTGTATCTGTCAATGCAATCAATTGCTTTGCATTGGTTAATGCCGATGTGCCCCAGGTATTGTTGAAATATACGAATACTTGTTTAGGTCCCTGCATGATAGATTTAGCAAAAGCAATTATTTCCTGCCCGGTATACAGCGATTTATAAAGAACAGGCTTCCCATGAAAACGGTAATAAACAGGGTCATTAAATAATACCACCCCATCTGGCAAGGCCGAAGGATAGCTTAATCCGCTGAAAGTCAGGTGATGTTTTTTAAACTCCTCCATCACTGTATTGTTCCACCAGCTGATATGCCTGAACTCCACTACATTCTTAAATACCGGATTTAAATTCTTCAATATTAAAGCTAATCTTTCCTCTGTATAAGTGAAAGAAGGAGGAGTTTGAAATAATACGCAGCCCAATTTGTCCCGCAGGCCAGCAGAAATCACTTCGTAAAAATCAGTAACCAATCCTTCTGCCTCATTAAATTTATTGTAATGCGTAATAGTTCGTGGAGCTTTGATGGTAAAAAGGAAATCGGCAGCGCTGGTTTCATACCACGTATTAAAACTTTTTAAAGAAGGTTGCTTATAAAATGAAGAGTTGATTTCTATCGTATTAAAATGCTGGCAATAATAGCTGAACCATTCCTTTTGAGGAAGTCCGGCAGGGTAGAAGATCTCTTTCCATTCCTTATAGTAAAACCCGGAGCAGCCAATTCTCCAGTCCGTTATTGCGATGCCATCCATAAACATTTTTTTAATTAAACAAAGGTTTATGACTAAAGTTTTCACATAAAAAAACAGGCTGCATCTTGTCAGATACAGCCTGTTTCCAATGCTATTCTAGAATCGATTACTCGAAATATTCTTTCATTTTTTCAAAGAAGCTCTTGTCATTTTTACCCGGCTGAGGTTTGAAATTAGGAGATTCACGTAGTTTCTCCAGCATATTCCGTTCTTCACTGCTCAGGGCTTTAGGTGTCCAGATATTCACATGGATAATCTGATCACCACGGTGATAAGAGTTTACTTCAGGAATACCTTTAGCTTTCAGGCGTAATAACTTTCCGCTTTGTGTACCAGGCTCGATTTTAATTTTAGCTTTACCATCAATTGTTGGTACTTCGGCACTGTAACCTAAAGCAGCATCAATGATACTTAAATGTAAATCATAAACGATATTGTTTCCTTCACGTTTCAAGGTTTCATGAGGGATTTCTTCAATCAGGATGATCAGATCACCAGGAATACCACCATTCGGGGCAGCATTACCTTTTCCGCTCATGCTCAACTGCATACCATCACTTACACCTGCAGGAATGTTGATTGTAATTGTTTCCTCCCCACGAACTGTTCCTTCACCATGACATGAAGTACATTTAGAAGTAATCTGTGAGCCGGCACCATTACAAGTCGGGCAGGTAGAAGTAGTCTGCATCTGGCCTAAAATGGTATTGGTTACTCTGCGAACAGAACCACTGCCACCACAAGTTTTACAAGTGCTGATAGATGATTTGTCCTTAGCTCCCGAACCATCGCAGGTTTTACAAACAATCTGTTTATTAACCTTTATTTTTTTCTCTGCGCCATGCGCTATTTCTTCAAGGGTAAGTTTGACTTTAATACGAAGGTTAGAGCCTTTAGCTACGCGTCTGCCGCTGCTGCGTTGTTGCTGTCCGCCGAAAAAACTATCGAAAGGACTGCCACCGCCGCCACCACCACCAAAGATATCGCCAAACTGGCTGAATATATCTTCCATGTTCATGCCGCCGCCGCCATAGCCGCCACCGCCACCTGAAGCACCACCAACACCTGCATGTCCATAATGGTCATAGCGTTGTTTCTTCTCCGGGTTGCTTAATATCTCGTAAGCCTCAGCAGCTTCCTTAAATTTATCCTCAGCAGTATGGTCATCAGGGTTTTTGTCCGGATGGAATTTGATAGCCAGCTTTCTATAAGCCTTCTTAATCTCTTCCGGAGTAGAACCTTTGCTTACACCAAGGATATCGTAATAATCTCTCTTACTCATAATTAACTACCTACAACTACTTTTGCAAAGCGTATAACTTTGTCATTTAAAGTGTATCCTTTTTCTAATTCATCTATAACTTTTCCTTTCAACTCTTCAGTTGGGGCCGGAACTTTAGTGATTGCTTCATGAAGGTCTGTGTCAAAAACAGTGTTTGCACATTCCATTTCTTTCAAGCCTTTCTGATTCAGAATGCTTTTCAGTTTGGTATGTACCAATTGAATCCCTTCACGGATCGCAGCCACATCAGTAGCATTTTCAGTTGCTTTATTTGCACGGTCAAAATCGTCAAGTACAGGAAGCATAGAGATAATTACATCCTTACCAGCAGTCTGTAAAAGCTCAACACGTTCTTTTTGTGTACGTCTTTTGAAATTGTCAAACTCAGCAAAAAGGCGAAGATATTTATCATTCAACGCTGCATTGTCAAGTTTTAATTGCTCTTCAGCAGAGATTTCCTCTACAGGTTCAGTGATAGTATCCGCATTCGCGTCATCTGTAAGCTCTTTGTTCAACTGCTCTTCAGCAGTATTTTCCGTAATAGGATTTTCTGTATCGTTTGTTTTCTTCTTGCTAAACATGGTATAGTAGAATTTTATGATGCAAACTCAAAAGGTTTGCCAATGAAGTATATCAGCCATGCTGTCAGTTTTGTTTGAACAACACTGTACAGAATGGCTGAAAAGAAATTATTTTGTCAGGAATGGTCAGTTTTTTGGAACAGACACCTAGTTTATTGTTGCGTCATCATGGACGATACCTGCTTCACATTTGATAATACGTGAAGGCAGTGTACGGATGATATGATAATCATGCGTAGCCATTAATACAGCAGTACCGCTCTGGCTGATTTGTTTCAGCAGCAATACAATTTCTTCGGAAGTTTCAGGATCTAAATTCCCTGTAGGCTCATCCGCAAGGATAATGTCCGGATTATTTAATAGTGAACGCGCAATTACCACACGCTGCTGCTCACCACCAGAAAGCTCATGTGGCATTTTTCTGATTTTTGAACGCAGTCCTACTTTTTCCAGTACATCTTTGATCCGTTCTTCGATTAGTTTTTTGTCTTTCCAGCCAGTTGCTTTTAATACAAAATCAAGGTTTTTCTCAATTGTACGGTCTGTTAGCAATTGGAAATCCTGAAATACGATCCCTAACTTTCTGCGCAGATAAGGAACATCCCGCTCGGCCAGTTTTTTAAGGTCGAAACCTGCAATTTCACCCTCACCATTACCGATATGAAGTTCACCATAAATGATTTTCAATAAACTGCTCTTTCCAGATCCAGTTTGTCCGATCAGAAACACAAACTCACCTTTATCTATGTTAAGATTAACATCAGAGAGTACAAGGTGTTTTTGTTGAAATACATCTACGTTTTTTAAATTTATAACTGCGTTTCCTGCCATGTCTTAAATATCTAATTTTGCAATCTGACCAAATGGTAAATCTTTTACCATATCCATAATATAAGGCAACTTGTCACCCAGACCTAATTTCTCCAGAGATTTATCAGGACGGTCTACCCTGAAATAAGCCAGTAAGGTGAATTTATCATCCCTCAGCTGAACATAATCCGGAATTTTGGCAATACCTTTTACTTTGATTACATACATTTTGTTCAAAAATAGTGTTTCAAAATGATAAAATGAGAGCCTGTTTAAATTTGTAGCCTAAACTTATAACTTATTTAAGAAGTTAACCGTATTCACGTTATCCGCATAATCCCATAACTGAGGATGCTGACTCTGGCCAAAAGTTACCGAATCTACAGCCAGTTTTATGTCCGTGTTGGTGACCACACACTGGATATTATCCTGCATCCCTTTCAGTTTCTCATTTAACTCCGCTATGTTTTTATAATATTCAAAGTATAAAACAGCAAGAGGAGAAGATAATCCCTCATCTTCTTTCAATAACAAAAAGCCATTGTCAAAGTGCTGAACCATATTGACCAGGTAAATAGACTTGTTATAATCGTAGTTGTTATTGTATTTGAAATGATTGATAATATCCTGATACTGTTCCAGCGGTTCAAAGAAGTTTTTGATCTCATAACCTTCAGGAACATAGATTTTAGATACATTTCTGCAACCCAGTCCGAAGTAATCAAAAATATCATGGCCTAACTGCCCGATCTCAGCAGTAGTTTCTTCACCACTTAATACTGCAACACTATTCCTGTTTTTTCTAATGATATTAGGTACTTTACCGAAATAGTAATCAAAATACCTGGAGGTATTATTACTTCCGGTGGCAATGATTGCGTCAAAATCTTTCAATCTTTCTGCATAAACAATTCTATCAGCTAAAAGAGGTTCAAACTCAATCAGCTGTTTCAATAAAGCGGGTAATAACTGGCTATCAGAAGAAGAAAGCTTGATCACGGCTATATTTCCTGTAGCCAGCACAGATAAAATATCGTGAAAACCTACCAGGGGAATATTTCCTGCCAGGATTAAACCTATTTTTTTAGGATGCTGGCTGACTATAATTTGTTCAAACCATTTTTCCAGCGCAGGCAATTCCAGCATTTCCTGAAAAGAAGCTAAAGATCTCCGAACTTCAGCCACAGTAAACCACGCATTATGATTGGGTGCTGAATCGATCGTATTACTAAATTCATCACCCGGGTGATTTAAGAAATCACTTAGTTTATGGAATGCAATAATTAACTTTTCAGCGGTAAGGATTGACATGTTTGAAGTAATTTTAAAGTATAAATGTTATATTTGCAATGCAAAGGTAACTTTAGCAAATAGATTTATACGAAGACATGGCTATTAAAATAACAGACGAATGTATTAATTGCGGAGCATGTGAGCCTGAATGCCCAAATAATGCAATTTATGACGCAGGTACAGCCTGGAGATTTTCTGATGGAACCAACTTAAATGGTATCATTGATTTTGGCGATCAGGAAGTGGATGCTGGTGCGTCTCAGGAAGCAGTTTCTGATGAAGTATATTATATCGTTTCAGATAAATGTACAGAATGTAAAGGGTTTCATGATGAACCTCAGTGTGCGGCAGTGTGCCCGGTAGATTGTTGTGTGGATGATGAAGATATCCGTGAAACAGAAGAAGAATTATTAAAGAAAAAGGCTTGGTTACACCAGGAGAACTAGTTCTTTAATTTAAATATAACAGAAAAGGACGCATTCGCGTCCTTTTCTGTTATATAGCATTTATACTTCTGCCTTATTCGGAATAATCAATACCGGGCAGGCAGATTTTCTGGCCACATGTTCAGCCACACTTCCCATTAAAAAGTGATATAACCCTGTTCTGCCATAGGTCCCGATCACAATCAAATCAGATCCCCATTCATCAGATTGCTGAATAATGCCATGTGCAGCAGTATCAACCACACTTAAATACGTGGTTTTTATGCCATTCGCGTAAGTATCTTCTATTTCTTTCAGCAGCTGATGACTGTTCTCTTCGCTGTTATCATAACTTTCCAGGAAAACCGGGGCCAATGTAAGGTCCTGATTGATAGTGGCAGGCATCGGTTCAATGATATTGACTAAGGCAACCTCTGCATTGAAGGTCTTAGCCAGCTCGTAGCCTGTTTTTGCTGCCTTTTCTGAGCAGGTACTATTATCTACTGCGATTAATATCTTTTGGAGGTTCATAATTTTTAGCGTTAATGAATGTAATTTCTGGCGTTAATGTAGGTAATACTTGTATAACAAATTTATCAATCAAATGTTTATCCTGTCGTTTTCTAAATCACTATCGTTACTTTTGAGTACTAGATTTCATTATGGAACAGACATTCGCAATTTGCAGAGTAGCAGTAGCACCAGTAAGAGCATCATCATCCGATAAAGCTGAAATAACGACGCAATTATTATTTGGAGATCAGGTAGAAATCTTGGAAAAGGCAGAACCGTGGTGGCGAATCCGTAATGGCTATGATGGTTATGAAGGCTGGATAGACTTTAAACAACTTGCAGCAGTTACTGAAGCCGAATACCAGGCCTGTAAACAGCGTAGCACATTAGTGCCGGCAGCAGTCAGCAACCAGGTAATCGCAGCAGATGGAAGCAGTTACTACTTAGCTGCATCCGGTAATTTGCCAGCCTATAGCGACGGATACTGCAAATTGGGTCAGGAGAAGTTCCAGGTCTTATTTGAACCACATTACGTTTCAGCACAAGCTACTGGTGCGAAAATGGCCGATTCAGCCCTGTTTTACCTGAATGCGCCCTATTTATGGGGAGGCCGCACCCTGTTCGGTATTGATTGCTCAGGCTACGTGCAGGCTGTTTTTGCTTTATATGGTATTACACTTCACAGAGACGCTTCCCAACAGGCAGAGCAAGGAGAGACAGTTAACTTTTTACCAGAAGCACAAACCGGAGATCTTGCCTTTTTTGACAATGCTGAGGGCAGAATCATACACGTAGGCATCATGTTAAATGCCAGTCAGATTATCCATGCTTCAGGAAAAGTAAGAATTGATGCTATTGATGACCAGGGAATTTATAATCCTGAACTTGGACGTTATAGCCACAACCTCAGGATTATTAAAAGATTTATAAATCCCATTCCCACACCATAACTAATTTATCATCGCCAGTGGTTAATAAATATTTACCATCCAGGCTCCAGCTTAGTTTATTGATAGAATGGGTATGACCGTGGGTGCTTTTTTCAATACTCAGAATTTTGTAGAGTTTCAAATCATCACTGCCCCATAATTTAATACTTTTATCCTGGCTTACCGTAGCGAAATAAGGCAGCGAAGGATGAAATGCAATTCCATAAACACTAAATAAATGTGCTGGAATGGTATGCTGAAGCTGATAATCAGGTAATGACCAGAAATTTAACTGCGCATCCCTTCCTCCTGAAATCAAGTATTTGCCATCAGGCGAATATTGAACGGAAGTAACCGGCAAACTGTGCTTTTCCAGAATATGGAGCAAGCTATAATCATGCAGATCATAAATACGGATAACACCATCTTTACAACCAAAAGCAGCCTGTAAACCATTCGCACTTACAGCAATTGCCCTGACTGTATCGGCAGAAACCCTGATCCGGTAAAGTAAAGTAAAATCGGTCAATGACCATACCCCAACAGTACCATCTTCACTAGCCGTTAAAAATTCCTGTTTTGCCGGAATGGTTACCAGGTCAAATACAGGCTTTTCATGGGCCTGAAAAGTAGCCGTAACTATTTGCTTTTTCAGGTCAAATACACTCACCTCACCACTTCTCTGACCAACAAAAAGCAGGTCGTTATACTGATAAAGACTATAAACAGAGGTTTTTACCGGCATTAACACCTTTACAAAGGACATCTTTTCCAATGACCATTCTACTACACCTTTATCATTTCCGCCCGTAAAGAAAATACCGGCTGTACTGGAATTGGTTAAAGCATAAATGGGGTTTTGATGGCCGCTAAGCGATCTTAAATGTTTCAGCATAATTAACGGTGTCTGCCTTCCAGGTTTACCCCGATGTCGGCCAGTGTTTTACCTTTCTCTCTTAACAAAACTAATAAGTGGAAAATTAAATCAGAACTCTCATTCACAAAGTCAACATCTGTCTCATTCAATGCTGCAATTACAGTTTCCACACCCTCTTCTCCAACTTTCTGTGCAATCTTGTTTAGCCCTTTTTTGCGGAGTTTATTGACATAAGATTCTTCTGTAGGATGATCATACCTGTCGTGAATAATTTTCTCCAGTTCAAAGATGAAATTCTGGTTGAAATTAGTCTTAAAACAGCTTCTGCTTCCTGTATGACACGTTGGGCCTACCGGGGTAACTTTAATCAGGATGGTATCCTGATCACAATCAATATGCGTCTCTTTTACGTATAAAAAGTTGCCGCTTTCTTCTCCTTTAGTCCATAAACGGCTTTTAGAGCGGGAATAAAATGTTACTTTCCCTTCCTGCTGTGTTTTTGACCAGGCTTCCTGGTTCATATAACCCAACATTAACACTTCCAATGTTTGTATATCCTGGATAATTACAGGAACCAATCCATCGGTTTTTTCAAAATCTATAGTCATAACCTTACTGGTATGTTGTATTTTTTTAATTCGTTTTTCAGGTGGGGGATAGGGATTTCACCGAAATGAAAAACCGAAGCAGCTAAAGCCGCGTCCACGCCTGTTGTGGTAAAAACTTCTGTGAAGTGTTCAACTTTCCCGGCTCCGCCAGAAGCAATGACCGGAATATTGATCATTTTACTTATGCTATCTAAAAGCCTGCAATCGAAACCCTGTTTAGTGCCATCATGATCCATGGAAGTCAACAAGATTTCTCCCGCACCCAAATCCTCAGCTTGTTTAATCCAGCTTTCGGTTTCGATTTCTGTAATTAAGCGGCCTCCGTTCAAATGCACCATATTTCTGCCTGCTACTAATTTAGTATCTACTGCAATGACCACGAACTGTACGCCAAATATTTTGGCCAGATCAGCAATAAGCTGCGGGTTTTTAACAGCTGCCGAATTGATACTGATTTTATCAGCACCGGCATTCAATAAAGCTTCTGCATCGGCAATCTCTGTAATTCCACCACCAATGGTAAAAGGGATGTTGAGCTGTCTGGCAACCGATTTTACCATTTCAATCATCGTTTTACGACGCTCATGAGTAGCGGTAATATCCAGGAATACCAGTTCATCGGCACCTTGCTGCGCATACTGCCAGGCCAGTTCTACCGGATCTCCGGCATCTTTCAGATCCACAAAATTAACGCCTTTTACAGTCCGGCCATCTTTGACATCCAGACATGGAATGATACGTTTGCTTAACATCGATTATAAAGAAGTCAAGGCTTTAAGATTCCATTCCTTAATCTCTTCAATAGAAATACGGTTTTCATAAATAGCCTTTCCAACTACGCAAGATCTGACTTCAAGCTTCGCCAGTTCTTCAATATCTTCCATTGAACTGATTCCACCCGATGCGATCAATTTGATAAACGGAGAATGTTCCAGTAATTTTTTATATAAATCCACAGCAGCACCACCTAATTTACCATCCTTATTAATATCAGTACACAGGAATCTGAAAAAGCCTAACTGCAGACATTTATCAACATAATCCATTAATTTGATAGGTGAACTTTCCATCCATCCGGAATATTTGATCACTTCATCCAACACATCAATCGCAATAACGATACGGTTGGCATAATCATATTTCTTACCCACTTCTTTGCTTAAATCGGCCAGGAAATCAGGATTGGTAATCGCCTGTGTGCCTACAATAACCCTGTGGATACCTGCATCAAGCAAATTGGTCACCTGTTCAATGGTACGGATACCACCGCCATACTGTACGCGCATTTCTGTTTTTTTGATAATATCAAAAAGCTCAGCTTGATTACTAAAATCTCCTTTAGCACCATTTAAGTCAATAATATGTATGAATTCAGTACCGTTAGACTTGTAAGTCTCAATCATTTCAGCAATTGATACATCATATACTGTCTTTTGGTTATAGTCACCTTCTCTGAGGCGGACAACTTTACCATCTAAAATATCTATAGCGGGGATAATGTACATCTTATTGTTTTAAGTTAGAAAAGTTCAATAATAATTGTTCGCCTGCAGCGCCCGACTTTTCAGGGTGGAATTGTACCCCGTAAAAATTGTCTTTTTGTATAGCTGCAGAATATTGCAGGCCATACTCAGCAGTTGCTATTTCAAAAATAGCGTTATATTCAATAAAGTACGAATGCACAAAGTAAAATTGTGTCTGATTTTCAACACCTTCGAATAGTAAATTGTTTTTAATCTCTATATTATTCCATCCCATATGAGGGATTTTAATACCCAGATCTTTATCAAATAGTTTCGTTTCCAGCGGAATAATATTCATCAGCTGTGCATCCCCTTCCTGAGAATGTGCGGTAAGCAACTGCATCCCTACACAAATGCCCAGAACAGGTTTTTTAAGCTGTCTGATGGATTCTACCAATCCGGTTTGGTTTAGTTTCTCCATCGCAGCCCCTGCATGCCCTACGCCGGGAATAATGATATGAGAATACTGCTCAAAATCCTGTTCCGTATTAATCATTCCATAACTGAGCCCCAGTCTGGATAAAGCAGAAGTCAGAGAGAAGATGTTTCCTGCACCGTAATTAACGATTCCTATCATTTTATAACATTCCTTTGGTACTCGGTAAAACTAACTTTTCTGCGTCTCTTTTGATAGCCATTTTAATTGCTTTTGCAAAAGCCTTAAAGATCGCTTCAATTTTGTGGTGTTCATTGTCGCCTTCAGCCTTAATATTAAGATTACATTTCGCTGCATCACTGAAAGACTTGAAGAAGTGATAAAACATTTCTGTGGGTACGTCACCTACTTTTTCTCTTTTAAATTCTGCGTCCCATACAATCCAGTTTCTGCCCCCAAAATCAATAGCCACCTGCGCCAGGCAATCATCCATCGGTAAACAGAAACCATAGCGTTCCAGGCCCAGTTTATTGCCTATAGCTTTGGCAAAAGCCTCACCCAATGCAATTCCGGTATCTTCCACAGTATGGTGTTCATCAATATGTAAATCACCTTTAGCGCTGATATTTAAATCTATTGCGCCATGACGGGCAATTTGGTCAAGCATATGGTTAAAGAAATTCAACCCGGTTTCTATTTCCGCTTTTCCTGTTCCGTCCAGATTGATCTCTATCTCTATATCCGTTTCGTTGGTTTTTCTGATGTGGTGAAATTGTCTGCTTCCCGCACTCAGGAAAGTATAAATATCCACCCAGTTCTGGGTTTGCAAAGCAATTACTGAAGTCAGTGTCTCCGCTTTATCCAGCATTTCTGCCGATCCCAATGAATCATTATTTCTTAACCAGATTGCTTTTGCACCCAGGTTTTTAGCCAGCACGACATCATTAATACGGTCGCCAATTACAAAAGAACCAGCCAGATCATATTCACCAGTTAAAAAATGCTGTAGTAAACCTGTATTTGGCTTACGGGTAGGGGCATTTTCATGGGCAAAGGTTTTATCAATGATCACCTCAGAAAAAACTACGCCTTCTCCTTCAAAAGTCTCCAGTATAAAATTGTGTACCGGCCAGAAGTTAGGTTCTGGGTGAGAATCAGTACCCAGACCATCCTGATTGGTCACCATAATCAATTCGAAATCCAGTTCTGCGGCTATTTTAGCCATATAATACAAAGACCTCGGATAAAATTTAAGCTTTGAAAATGAATCAATTTGCTCATCTTCTGGTTCAGTGATCAGTGTGCCATCACGGTCTATGAAAAGTATCTTCTTCATGGTTAGTTGGTTAACGATTTTAAAGCGGATATTAGTATTTCATTTTCTGCAGGTGTACCTACAGTAATTCTCAAACAACCCTCACAAAGGGTTACTTTTGCACGGTTACGAACAATGATGCCGCGGTCTACCAAAGCATCATAAGTGCCATTGGCATCGGCTACTTCCACCAGGATAAAGTTTGCATCAGAAGGATAAACCTTTTGAACCAGTGGTAAATCCAACAGTAATTTTGCTAGATGTTCCCTTTCTGCCACCGTAGTTTTTATCCAGTCATTCACCTGCCCGATATTCTGAAGGGCAGCTAAAGCCAGGTCCTGCGTAGATTGACTGATATTGTAAGGTGCTTTCACCTTATTCAGAATGTCAATAATAATGCTGGATGCAAAAGCCATTCCCAAACGTAAGCCTGCAAGTCCCCAGGCTTTTGAAAAAGTCTGTAGAACGACAAGGTGCGGATATTCAGTTAATTCCTGGATGAAAGTACGTTGTTTCGCAAAATTGATATAAGCCTCATCAATCACCACCAGTCCATTAAAATTGGCCAGTATAGTTTCTATATCCGTGCGGACGATAGAATTTCCGGTCGGGTTATTAGGAGAGCAGATAAAAATCAGCTTCGTATTTGCATCAATTGCCTCTGCTATTCCTTCCAGATCTAATTGGAAATTTGGCAATAAATTCACTTTACGGATTTCTACGTCATTAATATTTGCAGAAACCTCATACATCCCATAAGTAGGCGGAAGGATGATCACATTGTCTTTTCCCGGATTACAAAAAGCACGGAATAAAAGATCTATAGCTTCATCGCTACCATTTCCCAGGAAAGTATTTTCAATCGGAACACCTTTGATTTTACTCAGCGCATCCTTCAGATCCAGTTGTAAAGGATCAGGATAACGGTTAAAATTTTCTGGTAACGGTGAGCCGTAACTATTTTCATTGGCATCTAAAAACACACTCGCCTGACCTTTGTACTCGTCTCTTGCTGTAGAATAGGGGCGAAGGGTTTTGATGTTTTCGCGTTGTAGGTTTTTAATATCCATCTGATGATTTTAAACGAATGGTGATTGCATTTTTGTGTGCTTGAAGCCCTTCTGCGGCCGCAAGAATTTCTACAGTCGGGCCAATGGCCTTCAAGCCTTCCGGACTGATCTGCTGAAAAGTAATTTTTTTAATAAAAGAATCGGTTGAAACACCCGAATACGCTTTGGCGAAACCACTGGTTGGTAAAGTATGGTTTGTACCTGAAGCATAATCTCCGGCGCTTTCAGGAGTCAGGTTACCTAAAAATACAGAACCTGCGTTGATGATTTGCGGAATGAGTTCCTGAAAAGTATCCGTAGCCAGGATCAAGTGTTCAGGTGCATAAGCATTACTGAAAGCCATGGCCTGTGTTTTATCCGCTACCAGTACGGCATAAGAATTCGAAATGGCCTGCGCAGCGATGTCTTTTCTTGGTAAATCATTGAGCTGTAATTCAATTTGGCTCAGCGTTTCAGTAATCAGTGTTTCTGAAGTAGAGATCAGGATGGCCTGGCTATCAGTGCCATGTTCGGCCTGAGCTAAAAGATCGGAAGCGACAAAAGCCGGGTTAGCAGTTTCATCAGCAAAAACCAATACTTCTGAAGGGCCTGCAGGCATATCAATTGCAGTGATTCCTGAAGCCAGTACCTGCTGTTTTGCCTGGGTTACATACCGGTTTCCCGGGCCGAAAATCTTGTAAACTTTAGGTACGGTTGCTGTGCCGAAAGCCATTGCGGCGATCGCTTGTGCACCACCCGCCAGGTAAATCTTTTCTATCCCTAAAAGCTGTGCACAGTAGGCCAGGTAACAATTGGTTTTGCCGTCCTTTTGTGGGGGAGAACATACTACAATTTCCTGGCAGCCTGCCAAAGTTGCGGGGGTAGCCAACATTAAAAAAGTGCTGGGTAAAACTGCCGTTCCGCCCGGGATATACAGACCCACACGTTCTATTGCCCTGGACTCCCGCCAGCAGGAAACTCCCGGCATGGTTTCAACTTTAGCTTCTTTGTAAAGCTGTGCCGCGTGGAATTTTCTGATGTTCGCATAAGCCGTATCAATAGCAGCTTTGGCTTCAGCAGGAATGGTAGAGGCAATCTTTCCAATCTCTTCTTTTTCGATGAAAAGTTGTTCCAGGTTTACCTTGTCAAATTGTACGGCATAGCTTTTCAGGGCTTTATCTCCATCCGCTTTGACCTGTGCAATGATCTCTTTTACGCTTTCTGCAATGCTTGCATCATCAGCGAGTTGTCTCAAACAGAGTTCTTCAATATTCTGTTCAGATAAATCAGTATACTTATAGAGTTTCATCAGTTAAATATTTTTTTTCAATGGTGATGAAGCTTGCATGAGCTTGTGCATTGTTGTTTGGTAGCTGTAAGCTCATGCAGGGTTCAATGTTTTACGTTTTTATGTTAACCAATAGTTAACGTTAAAAAGATATTTATGGATTAAAAGCGTGGCTTAGGAGATGATCTTTTCGATCGGCATCACCACAATTCCTTCAGCACCAGCAGCTTTCAGACTGTTGATCTTTTCCCAGAAATCCTGTTCCGCAATAACCGAGTGCACTGCTACCCAATCTTCTTCGAAAAGAGGTACAATCGTCGGACTTTTAACTCCCGGCAATAAGCTCACCACTTTTTCAAGATTTGATTTTGCAACATTCAGTACCACATATTTTGTTTCCTTGGCACGTAATACCGAACGGATTCTTTGCAGTAATTCAATGACATCTTCATTCAGTTCCATGCCTTTACTGGCAATCAGGACAGCTTCAGATTTCATCACTTCACCGAAAGGTTTCAGACCATTACTTTTTAAAGTTCCGCCTGTAGAAACGATGTCGCAGATTGCGTCACTCAATCCAAGGCCGGGGCCGATTTCTACTGATCCTGAAATAGTGCGGACTACAGCATTTACATTGTTATCATCCAGATATTTCTGAAGAATTACAGGGTAAGAAGTAGCAATTGCTTTACCTTCCAGTCCGCTCACATCAGTGATGTCGCTTTCGTTCGGAACAGCAATTTTAAGGGTACATTTTCCAAAACCTAACTTTTGAAGATAGTTAACATCAGCATTTACTTCTGTGATTACATTTTCACCAACAATACCCAGATCGGCAATGCCATCCTGAACATATTCCGGAATGTCATCGTCTCTCAGAAATAGAATTTCTAAAGGGAAATTAGTAACTGTTGATATCAGGGAGCTTTTGTAGTTTTCGAATGATAGACCACAATTTTTAAGAATCTCTACGGATTTTTCGTTTAGCCTTCCAGATTTCTGGATAGCAATTTTAAGTGTTTTCAATTGATTGAAATTATTGAATGAAACAGGAAAATAATTCGGAAACAAGTTTTGAAGTACAAAACATTACATATCTATCGCCATAACTGGCGATGGTACAAATGTGAGTGATGGTTCAAAATATTGTTCATAATTTATGTCTCTATTCAATAATGCGTTGCACACTGAGTAGCACAAATATATAGATAGAATTGACAAATCAAAAATATATGGCATTTTATTTGATCGACATGGGTATACAGCATAAAAACAAAGCTGAATTTAATTAAAGAACGCTCATTTTGAAAAAAGCAGTAACCCTTATTTTACCCCTTTGCATCTTCTTATCGTCCTGCAACTGGTTTAAAACTACGCCAGAGGTCGGTGTCATCTTATCAGAACATTTTAAGAATAAACTTTATAAAGATTTTGATACCGCGGCTTATCATGTAGTTTTTAACCGTCACCTTGATTCTTTACAGTCTAAATTAAGTAATCCTAAAGTAATTAGTAATTTTTATGCGAATGATGAGCGTAAAAATCTGCTGGTTACCCGTTTTTTTATTAATGGGGAATTAGATACCCTGAAAAATTACCTGGAAAATAGTAAAGCGCATGGATTTAATCCTGAAATATTTAAATATAAAGACCTGGACCAGGCTTTAGCCGCTTTAACTGCCAATAATTTTAAAACTATCAGTGAATTATATCCTGTACTGGCTGATCTGGAGTTGTTTACCGCTTCCTCTTTGCTGAAGTATGATACTTTTATTGGGTATGGCAGTGTCAATCCGAAAAAAGTATTAAACAGGTATTATGTCACGACCAGCAGACCAGACAGCGCGGTAATGAATCAGGTTTTAGAGACAAAAAGTCTGGCTAAACTATTAAAAGATATTCAGCCTGCCGGTGAAAACTATAAAGTATTACAAGCAGCGCTGGCCAGCCTTGAAAAAGATCCTTCCCGTAATGCAGTAGCTATTAAAGCGATTGAAGTGAATATGGAAAGAGCCAGGTGGAAAATTCCCGGATTAAGCTCAGAATATGTAGAAGTTAATATTCCTGATTTTTCCCTGACCTGGTTTAAAGAGAAGGATACAGTAACCCATATGAAGGTTTGTGTAGGTGCCAGACGCGAAAAAGCTTTTGAAGAGAAGCAGAAAATCTATGCAAAAACCCATTCATTGGATGATAAACCAAAAAATCACCAGACACCAATTTTGTTAAGTAAGTTTAGTGCGATTGAGGTGAACCCTGTCTGGAATATCCCGGTGAGCATTGCCAAGAACGAAATTTATAACCAGGCCAGAAGAGATCCATATTATTTATCAAATAATAACATGAAGGTCTATTACAAAGGTAAACTGGTTAATGATACGGATACTATTCAATGGGAAAAGTACTCCAGAGAGAACCTGCCATTCCAATTTAAACAAGGCTCGGGGTCAGGAAATGCACTGGGTAAGTTCAAATTTATGTTTGATAATGGTGCAAGTATCTATTTGCATGATACTAATAATAAATCGGCATTTAACTCAACCAGCCGCGCAATCAGCCATGGTTGTGTGCGGGTAGAAAGACCTTTGGAGTTTGCACAGAAAATGGTACATAATAATGCAGAATATGATCAGTTAAGAATGGAAGTCAACTTACCGCCTGTAGATACTACGAAAATGGGCATTTACAGAAAAAAGCTGGCGAAAAAAGCAGATACCCTGAATGTATTTCAATTGAAACCGAAATGGTTTGGCACCAGGAAAAATATCTCTGTGTTTATCAATTATAAAACTGCCTGGGCCGAAAATGGAAAAATTGAATATCGCAATGATGTTTATGGCCTGGATGACGCATTGTATGCTGCAATGAAAAAATACCTGTAAAATTTACTGAGGAATACTTTACGGCCTGCTTTTATAGCGGGCCGTATATCTGTATAGTAGACTCGTAACCTGGTCAATACCTGTTCATCTATTAGTTCTCCTTTAGGAAAAAGAGCTTTTTTTTGTGCCGGTTCAAATTCTATTCTTTGGAAATTTCTGTTTTTTACCGAATGATTGTAATTAAATTTATACCTTTGGTTTTTAATGAATTTCCTCTACCCAGGTTTTCTTTTTTCACTGCTGGCGGTAGCTATACCTATCCTTATTCATTTATTTAATTTCCGGAAATTTAAAAAGGTATATTTTAGCAATGTGTCTTTCTTAAAGGCTGTTACAGTACAGCATTCTTCCCGCGAAAAACTCCGTAACTTATTGATCCTGGCTTGCCGGGTACTTGCAATCATCTTTTTGGTGCTCGCTTTTGCACGCCCATATTGGTCATCAGGATCAGCAGGTAGCCCTGAAAATGGAAATCTTGTAAATATTTATATTGATAATTCTTACAGCATGGAGGCGGTCAATAAAGAAGGATCTTTATTAGACCAGGCGAAGCGGAAAGCAAAGACCATTGCTAAACAATTCCAGCTTAATGATAAGTTTCAGCTAACCACCAATGATTTTGAAGGCAGGCATCAGCGCCTGGTTAATGCAGAAGAATTGGCAAACCTGGTTGATGAAGTTAAAGTTTCTCCGGTAGAACGTAATTTGCAACAGGTTATTAACAGGCAAAACGCTGCAGACGCAGGGAAAAGAAATCAATATAACTATGTGATTTCTGATTTTCAGCAACAGTTCGTTGGAAAATCAGCCATTCACACAGAAAAAAATAATTCGCTCAACCTCGTCAGGTTAAATGCAAATACCATCCCTAATGTGGCTGTAGATAGTATCTGGTCTTTTTCACCCGCACATAAACCTGGTGATCAGGAGAAATTTGTTGTGCAGCTGCGAAATTATTCAGCTGAAGCCAGTACTGGAATTCCCTTAAAACTGACCATTAACAATCAGCAAAAAGCATTGGCTACTTTAAATATTCCAGCAGGAAAAGCAGTGCGCGATACTTTAAGCTTTAGTGGTTTATCCGCCGGGTGGCAAAAAGGAATGGTCAGCATTAAAGATTTTCCAGTCACTTTTGATGACAACCTTGCTTTCACTTTTAAAGTCAGTACTGAATTAAAAGTTTTACAGATTACCGGAGAGAATTCTGGCAAATATATCAATGCACTGTTCGGTGCAGATCCTTATTTTAAGCTCAGCACCATGCCTGAATCGGCCATAGTTTATGCTGGTTTTCATCCCTATAACCTGATTATAATTGCTGGTTTAAAAGCGCCTTCAAGTGGTTTGGCTCAGGAACTCAAAACTTATATGAAAAATGGGGGTACTGTCGTTATTTTTCCGGATCTGGAAGCTGGTGCGGCTGTTTACGCTTCCTTTTTACAGGCTTTAGCCATTCCACAAACCGTTTCTTTAAGTAAGGATACAGTTACTGTAAATACAATTGCTCTTAAAAACAAGGTATTTAACGATGTATTTGAAGAGATACCTGCAAAATTAGACCTGCCGAAAGTAAATCAGCGTTTTATCTATTCAGGAAATAGCAACAGCGGCAGGGAAGATTTAATGGGACTGCCCTTGAATCAGCCATTTTTCAGCAAATACCGCTCGGGATCAGGGCAATTGTATTTATGTGCCACTTCTTTAGCCACCAAGGACAGTAATTTACCTCAGCACCCGGTATTTGTACCCTTGCTTTATAAAATTGCTTTAACCAGTGTGCAGGAGCAGCCTTTATATTATACGATAGGGAAAAGCAACTACCTGATTTCAGCACCTATTGCCTTAAATCCCAATCAATCACTGCGTTTAATTTCTGGAAAACAGGAAGTTATACCGGAAGTAAGACAAGCACCCGGTCAGACTTTATTGTATGTTGCTGATCAGATTAAAACACCTGGGATTTATGAATTGTATAAAACTGATGCACTGCTCAGTACTTACGCATTTAACCAAAGCCGTGCAGAATCAGATCTGCATTATGCTGATGATAAAGCTCTTCATGCAGTTTTTGGGTCTGAAAAAGTAAATATGACGAAACCTGGGGATGATTCGTCATGGAAGGCTGTGGAAAATAACCACACAGAGTTATGGAAACTTTGCCTAGTTTTGTGTGCTGTTTTTTTAGCCGTTGAAGCCCTATTGATTCGATTTTTTAACAAATTAAAAATATAAAAAGACATGAACCTTCTCCTCACAGGCGTAACCGTTACCGATCCGAATAGTAAGCATAATCAGAAAATCTGTGATGTTCGTGTGGTACAGGGAAAAATCGCTGAGATAGAGCGTACTTTGAAGCCATTCGAAAATGAGCAGGTGATCAATGGTCAGGGTGCTTTTCTGGCACCAGGATTTTTTGACCTGAACTGTTCTATTGGAGATCCTGGTTTTGAAACTAAAGAAGATATTAAAACAGCAACCGCTGCGGCACAGGCAGGAGGATTTACTGGTCTTGCCGTTTTACCGCATACCAAACCTGTGGTGCACTCGAAAGGGGAAGTAGAATATATTATCAATAAAGCTAAAAATAACCTGGTCGATGTTTATCCGCTGGGCGCAATCAGCCATGATCTGGAAGGAAAAGAACTGGCTGAACTTTTTGATATGAAAAATGCAGGTGCAGTCGCTTTTACGGATGGCAATAAACCAATCACAGATGATGGTTTTATGAGCCGTGCATTGCAATACTGCAAAGGAATTGACGGCTTACTGATCGTATATCCTGAAAATAAAGCCATCGCTGGTAAATCGCAGGTGAATGAAAGTAAAACCAGTGTATTGTTAGGGATGAAAGGTGCCCCTGCGCTGGCAGAAGAAATGCACATTTCAAGAGATATTTTCCTGGCTACCTATCACCAGGCACCAGTACATATCACCAGTATTTCTACTGCAGGATCAGTTGCACTGATTAAAAAAGCAAAAAAAGATGGTTTACAGATCTCCTGTGATGTTGCTGCACATCATTTAGTTTTCACAGAAGAACTTTTGAACGACTTCGACAGCAATTATAAAATTAAACCACCATTACGTGGTAAAACAGATATTAAAGCTTTACTGGCGGGGTTAAAGGATGGAACTATTGATGCCATTTCTTCACAACACCGTCCGCATGAACCAGAATTTAAGGATGTGGAGTTTGAGATTGCGGCTTACGGAATCACAGCTTTGCAAACGGTATTGCCTTTATTGGTGAAAGCCGGGCTGGATGCTGCGCAGATTGTAGAGAAGCTTTCCATTAACCCGCGTAAATTACTTAAACTACATGTTCCTGTAATTGCTGCTGGTGAAACTGCGAATTTTGTCGTATTCAACCCGGCAGAAAAATGGGAATACAATAGCACTACTAACTTCTCGAAGTCGAGAAACACCCCTTTATTAAATAGTACCCTGACCGGGAAAGTTCAACTCGTTTATAACAACAATCAATTTCAAGTATATGGATAGTAAAGTACAGAGCGCTCTTGTAGCCTCATTAGATAAATTTGCAGCACTTTCAGGTAATGATTCTTTAACATTACAACAGGATTTACTGGATGTTTTCAATAAGGACCTGGGCTTTTTAGAGAAGGTAGAAGAATTTGATGGCGTATTTGATGAATACCCGGCTTTTGATGAGCTGAGAGAAGTTTATTTTGATTTATTAATGATCAACTTCTTTGCGAGCGATATTAAGAAACTGGAAGAAGATTACCTGGATACTGATGAGTGGGCAGATATTGAAGAAGATACCATTGACCGTGGAACTGAGTTATTAAACTTATTGTTATACATCAATGAGTGTCATGACGAGCAGATCAAACCTGAACTGGGAGATTTCTTAAGAGAATTCTTATTGGTAGAGGAAGATGAGTTCCAGGATGAATTCCATATCTATGAAGATTTGATCAGCAATCAGCAATTAGCGGAAAGCAGCATTGAAGATATTATCAGCCACAAAGGAATGATTGAGCTTGGAGAAGAAATGGAAGAACTGTTTGTTCCTTTCATGAGTTTCTTCAACCAGCCAAAAGCGAATGAGCAGGCGTTTAAAGATTTAGAACAGTTCAGTGCAAATAAAGAATTTGATACTGCTGTATATACTTTGATTGCTGTTTTTAACGAAAAAAACTAAGCTGTTTTATGGAACAACAATTAAGAGAAATAGAGCATAAACCGAATAAAATTGCTTTTCAGGCGGCCATTGTCTTTTCGCTTTATACATTAGCGCTGGTATTTATATTCAAATTATTGAATATTGATACGCAGGATGAACATATCAGTGTACCTACACGGATTATCAGTATGATCTGCAGCTACGTGCCTTATATACTGGCAATTTTGTATGCACAGACCCGGTACAGAACTGAACTTGGTGGTTATATGAGTTTCGGCAAGGCATTTTCTGCCGGATTTAAAGTTGCAGCCTATTCGGGTTTATTTATTGCTTTGTTGTTCGTCTTATATTATAAAGTATTGGATACTTCAGCTTTAGATCATTCTGTAGAAGCAGCCCTTGAAAAGGCTGGTGACGACCCGAAAGCAGTGAAAGGTGTAGAAATGATGAAACCTTATCTGGCTATATTTATAGGATTTGGAGCTGCAATTACTTATACTCTTTTTGGCCTGGTATTAAGCCTTATTGGTGCTGCGGTATTGAAAAAAGAGAACCCTGCTGTTTAGTAGATTGTAATCACAATCTCCTGGCTGATCATCGCCCGAAACAGAAGATAAATACCAAACGTGCAGGTTTTATCATTTTAATTGATAAAATTTGCACGTTATTTTTACTTGAATTTATACTGCATGGACATTTCTGTTGTCATTCCCCTGTTTAACGAAGACGAATCATTGCCCGAACTGACTTCCTGGATCGCCAGGGTAATGTCTGACAATAATTTTTCTTACGAAATCCTTTTTGTTGATGATGGCAGTACGGATACCTCATGGCAAGTAATTGAGGAATTGAAAAAGACTTATCCGGCTGTAAAAGCCATTAAGTTCAGACGTAATTATGGGAAATCTGCCGCACTGAATGTTGCTTTTGAAGCTTCACAGGGCGATGTGATCATTACCATGGATGCAGATTTGCAGGATAGTCCGGACGAGATTCCTGAACTATACCGCAGATTAAGGGAAGAGAAATTCGATATTATCTCCGGATGGAAAAAGAAACGTTACGACCCGATTACCAAAACTATTCCTACTAAGTTATTCAATGCTGCAACCCGTAAAATGTCTGGCATACAGCTGAATGATTTCAACTGTGGCTTAAAGGCATACCGTTCTGATGTAGTGAAAACAATAGAAGTTTACGGTGAAATGCACCGTTATATTCCTGTAATTGCTAAATGGGCAGGATTTAAAAATATTGGAGAGCAGGTTGTAGAACACCGTGCACGTAAATACGGGGTAACCAAATTTGGTTTCAGCCGTTTTATCAATGGTTTCCTGGATTTGCTGTCTATCTTTTTTGTTGGAAAATTCGGTAAAAGACCGATGCACTTTTTTGGTTCGCTGGGTGTATTGAGCTTTATGGTCGGTACAATTATGGCCTTATGGATTATCGGTGAAAAATTATATCACATTTCAATGAACCTGCCAATCAAAAGAGAAGTTACAGATCAACCAGGATTTTATATTGCATTAGTAGCCATTATTGTAGGTTCGCAACTCTTCCTTACTGGATTTGTAGCGGAGCTGGTTACCCGAAATGCACCTGAACGCAATGACTATCTGATAGAAAAAGAAATACTTTAAGCATGTTTTTTTCGATCATTATCCCCTTATATAACCGGCCACAGGAGATAGACGAACTGCTGGCCACCCTTTGTCTGCAAACTTATACGCAATTTGAAGTTCTAGTGATAGAAGACGGATCATCGCTCACTGCAAAAGAAATTGTGGGCAGGTACGCAGATAAACTGGATATTAAATATTTCTTCAAACCCAATGAGGGGCAGGGTTTTGCCAGGAATTACGGTTTTGAAAGAGCTAAAGGTGATTATTTCGTCATCTTTGACTCTGATTGTCTTATTCCTCACGATTACCTGGAAACGGTAAAAGACTATTTATACAACCACCATCTGGATGCTTATGGCGGGCCGGATGCCGCGCATGAAAGTTTTACCCCGGTACAGAAGGCCATTAGTTACGGTATGACCTCAGTTTTTACTACTGGCGGAATCAGAGGGAACGAGAAACATGTAGGACAATTCCATCCGAGAAGCTTTAATATGGGTGTTTCCAGAGAAGTATGGGAAAAAGTTGGCGGTTTTAAACTAACCAGGCTGGGAGAGGATATTGAGTACAGTATCCGTATTCATCAGCATGGATTTAAGATTGGTTTGATTCCCGGAGCTAAGGTTTTTCATAAAAGAAGAACAAGTATGTTCCAGTTTTACAAACAGATCCACTTTTTCGGCCGTGCCCGTATTAATATTTATAAACATTTTCCTTCTGAGCTGAAATTGGTACATTTTTTCCCTGCCGTATTCACTTTAGGGGTCATTGCTGTCTTATTATTGAACATTTTTTATCCGCCTCTGGCTTATCTGGGGAATATATTTCTTCTGGTATACTTTATGCTGATATTTTTTCATTCCCTGGTGCTAAATAAATCGTTGAAAGTTGCATTTTTGAGTATTATTTCCTCATTCATACAATTGACAGCTTACGGATTAGGATTTATACAAGATTTTTTCAAAAGAATAGTACTTAAAAAACAATGATAAACTTTTTAAAGGAAAGCACGTTTATAGTGAATGTGGTGATCCGCAAAGCCTGGGAAGTAACCAAAAGGAATTATTTTTCCATTGCTACTTTATGTTTTCTGATGTTCATCACATCTAACGCATCAAGTTTAATGGCATTTTTCCTGAAAGACGTGAATAAGGGGTTAAGTATATTGATGGCGTTCTTTTTCGCTTTATTATATTTTACCATCAATCTTTCGCTGCTGAAATACATTTTTCACCTGCTGGACAATGAGGAGATCGATGTCAGTATTGTCAGCACGTTGCCAACCCGCCAGCAAATCATCCGCTTTATCGTAGGAATGCTTTATTTTATGCTGGTGATCATCGGCGTTTATGCAGTGGTAATTTTTGTTGCATTTCCTTTCATTTATACGGGGATCAAAATGAATGTAATCACCAATATTGCTGTATCAGTAGGTATTGTGGCCATATTTATTACCTGGGTAAGGATTTCCTTTTTCCCATTCTTTATTATTGATAAAAATCAGCCTCCTTTTGGCTCCTTAAAATTCAGTTTAGCGATCACTAAAGGAAATTTTACTAAAATATTAATGTTATTACTGGTATTGGGCGGATTTCATGTCTTGTATTTATTCCTGAATTACCTGCAATGGCCTGTAATCGCATTTTTTGTTAATATATTAAGTTCATTTATTATTGTTCCTTTATCCAGCGTAGCCTTAACCATCGCCTATAGAATGATGATGGGTGCTTACAAGGGAGACGAAAATGATATTATTCACAACATAGTTTAAAACCAGTTTATGGGAATAAAAGCGGCATTAAGTAAACCGTTTGCAGCCTTTATTGTAAGAGGGGTAACTCGATGGAAAAAAGATGCGGTAGCTGCACAAAAGGAAACTTTCCGGCAGCTGATTGATGCTGCTCAGGATACTGCTTTCGGCAAAGACCATCAATTCTCGTCCATTAAGAACTACGAAGATTTTAAAAAGCAGGTTCCGGTCAGGGACTATGAAGAGCTGCGGCCCTATATTGACCGTGTAGTTGCCGGAGAAAAAGATGTGATGTGGAAGGGGAAACCCGCTTATTTCGCAAAAACGTCCGGTACAACTTCTGGTGCAAAATACATCCCGATTTCTAAAGAATCAATGCCTGAGCATTTGAAGGCAGCACGTAACGCGCTGCTGACTTATATTCATGAAACTGGCAATGCTGATTTTGTAAATGGCAAAATGATCTTTTTGCAGGGAAGCCCTGTAATGACTGAGAAGAATGGTGTCAAATTAGGCCGTTTATCGGGTATTGTAGCGAATCTTGTTCCTGCTTATCTGCAAAAAAACAGGCTGCCATCTTATCAGACCAACTGCATTGAAGACTGGGAAGAGAAAGTTGACGCGATAGTCGAAGAAACTTATCACCAGGATATGACTTTGATTTCGGGGATACCACCCTGGGTACAGATGTATTTTGACCGGTTGATAGAAAAATCTGGCGGTAAACAGATCAAGGATATTTTTAAAAACTTCCAGCTGTTTGTTTACGGCGGGGTAAATTATGAACCTTATCGTTCGAAAATTGAAACCAGTATTGGCAGAAAGATTGATTCGATAGAAACTTATCCTGCTTCGGAAGGATTTATAGCTTATCAGGATAGTCAGCAGGATAAAAGTTTATTGCTGCTGGCTAAAGCGGGAATGTTTTATGAATTTATTCCTGCAGATGAATACTATAATGATAACCCTGCCCGTTTGAGTCTGGAAGAAGTAGAACTGGATAAAAACTATGCTTTGATATTGAATACAAATGCAGGACTTTGGGGTTACAGCATTGGTGACACTGTTAAATTTGTCTCTAAAAACCCCTATAAGATTTTTGTAACCGGCAGGATTAAACATTTTATTTCGGCTTTCGGTGAACATGTGATCGGAGAAGAGGTGGAACAGGCATTATTGAGTGTGGCAAATGAACAAGGGGTTGGAATTACAGAATTTACAGTTGCTCCACAGGTAAACCCCGGAACCGGAGAACTGCCTTACCACGAATGGTTTATTGAGTTTTCCAAAGCTCCTGAAGACCTGGTTGCTTTTAGTAAAAAAGTAGATAAGGCTTTACAAGAAAAAAATATTTACTACTTTGACCTTATTGAAGGCAAAATTTTGCAGCCGCTGGTTATTCGGACCTTACAAAAAGACGCATTTGTTACTTATATGCGATCAGAAGGTAAGCTGGGGGGACAGAATAAAGTTCCCCGTCTGTCTAATGATAGAAAGATTGCAGACAGCCTGATTAATTTGATAAACACGATTTGAAAAATATAGCTATACTGGGGTCCACGGGATCTGTAGGCACCCAAGCCCTTGACGTGATTCGTGCGAATCCTGAATTATACCGGGTTTGTGCATTGACGGCGAATGCGAATGCTGCTTTACTGATTCAGCAGGCGCTTGAATTTAAACCTCAGCTGGTTGTTATTGGTGATGAAAACCAATATGCAGAGGTTAAAAACGCACTTTCTGGCCAGGGGATGAATATTCTTTGCGGGGAAGATGCTTTATGTGAAGCGGCTTCTTTAACAGCTGCCGATTTTGTACTGACAGCCATTATGGGCTCTGTTGGTTTAAGGCCAACTATTGCAGCTATTAAAGCAAAGAAAAAAATTGGACTGGCTAATAAAGAGACTTTAGTAGTGGCAGGAGAGCTGATTACACAGCTGGCTGCTGAAAACGGAGTAACGATTATCCCGGTAGATTCTGAACATTCTGCGATTTTCCAGTGCCTGGTAGGAGAGGAATTGAGTTCGATTGAAAAAATATACATCACAGCTTCTGGCGGCCCTTTCAGAGGGAAAGACCGCGATTTTGTGGCTAAAGTTAAGAAAGAGCAAGCTTTAAAACATCCAAACTGGGTGATGGGAGCGAAGATCACGATTGATTCAGCTTCTTTAATGAACAAAGGTCTTGAAGTGATTGAGGCTAAATGGTTGTTCGATCTTGACATCAGTCAGATAGATGTTATTGTACATCCGCAATCTGTAGTGCATTCTATCGTGCAGTTTAACGATGGATCAATGAAAGCGCAGATGGGCGTTCCGGATATGAAATTGCCTATTCACTATGCAATGGCTTATCCGAAGAGAATACAAAGCCAGTTTCCACGTTTTAACTTCATGGATTATCCTGAGTTGACTTTCTATAAGCCTGATATGGATACTTTCCGTAATCTTCAATTGGCTTATACGGCCTTGGAAAAAGGCGGTAATATGCCTTGTATCATCAATGCGGCGAATGAGATAGTGGTTGAGGCCTTTTTAAATGACCGCATTGGATTCCTCGAAATGAGTGATGTCATTGAGCAATGTATGTCTGATCTGACCTTTATTCAAGTACCCAGCCTGAATAATTATTTAGAAACTGACCATCATACGCGTATATTTGCCCGTCAGTTAGTAACAAAAAAACATTTAGCGATCTAATATTCAAAAGTAAAAACATTATATAAAATATGAACGGATTAATTATGGTTGCCCAATTGTTATTGGGATTATCAATATTAGTAATCTTGCACGAATTAGGACATTTTCTTGCGGCGCGTGCCTTCGGTATTAAAGTTGAGAAATTCTATCTGTTTTTTGACGCATGGGGTGTAAAATTATTCAGTATCAAACGTGGTGATGTAGAGTATGGTATTGGCTGGCTGCCTTTGGGTGGTTATGTTAAAATTGCCGGTATGATTGATGAATCTATGGATAAAGAAGCAATGGCATTGCCTCCGCAGCCCTGGGAATTCAGATCTAAACCAGCATGGCAGCGTTTAATTGTCATGCTTGCAGGTATTTTCGTGAACATCGTCGTAGGTATCTTTATTTTTTGGATGCTTACCTTTAAGTTCGGTGAGACTTTTATCCCAAACAGTTCTGTTAAAAATGGAATTAACCCTGGAAGTATCGGAAGAGAAATCGGTTTGAAACAGGGTGACCATGTGATTGCGGTAAACGGTAAAAAAGTTATCCGTTTTGATGAATTGACAAGCTCAAAGGTATTATTGGATAATACGAATCTTACCATTGTGCGTGAGGGAAAAACTTTAGATATTAAAGTTCCTGATAACCTTTTGAATAAGGTTGCAGATCTTGGTCTGGAAGAATTCATCAGCCGTACACCGCTGTTAAGTACTGTAGTAGATACAGTGGTTGCCGGCCGTTCTGCATTTAAAGTAGGCATGAAAAAAGGTGACAGGATTGTTGCCGTTAACGGAGTACCTGTGAAGTTCGATGCTGACATCCGCAGAGAATTGAAGAAAGAGAAAAATAAGAAACTGATCGTTGAAGCTTACCGCGGAAATGAAAAGCTTAATTTTGAGGTGAGTACAGATAGCGTGGGTACGATCGGAATGGGCTTCAATCCAAATGAAATCAAATTGGAAACGATTAACTATGGTTTCTTTGAAGCTTTACCTATTGGTGTAAACCAGGCATGGATTACTTTTACTGATAATGGTAAAGGGATCTGGAAAGTATTAACTGGTAAAATTAAAGCAAATAAAGCTTTTGCGGGCCCTGTTGCATTGGCACAGAAGGTTTATGGTGGTGTTTGGATCTGGTCGCATTTCTGGGCTTCTACAGCGTTAATTTCAATCGCTCTTGCATTCATGAACTTATTGCCGATACCAGCACTTGATGGTGGGCATGTAGTGTTCCTGATCGTAGAAATGATTAAAGGCAAGCCTGTAAGTGATAAGTTTTTAGAGGGTGCCCAGATGGTAGGTTTCGTAATCTTATTAAGTTTGATGGTCTTTGTGCTCGGTAACGATATATTCAAAGCCTTTATTCAATAGCGTTATATGGACTATTTTAAGTTTTATAAGCTGCCTGTATCTTTTAATCCGGATGTGCAGCTGGTGAAACAGCAATTTTATGCGCTGAGTAAAAAGTATCATCCTGATTTTTATATCAATGAATCTGCTGAAAAGCAGGAGGAGGTTTTAGAGTTATCAACGCTGAATAATAAGGCTTACCAGGTATTGAGTGATCCGCAGAAGCGTCTTCATTATATTCTTGAATTAAAGGGGATACTGGCAGAAGGGGAGAATTATTCTCTTCCTCAGGATTTTCTGATGGAAATGATGGACGTGAACGAGTCTTTGATGGAGTTACAGTTTGAACCGGATGCGGCGAAGCTGGAAGAGATCAGAAAAGAGATTGATAGTATTGCTGTATTAATGCAACAGGAGCTTGATAGATTGATAACTGTTTTTGATACGCAGAATAAGGACACTGAAGCGAATACTTTAGCCGCAATTAAGGATTTGTACTATAGAAAGAAATACTTGAACAGGATCAACGATAGCTTGCTTAAGCTGGGGTAGGTGTCCCGCCAATGTAAAAAATAAAGATAACCGGGCATTGCTGTCCCGGTTTTTCTATTTTTGGACAAATCATGAATTTATGAGCACTTTATCCCTTTTTAGAAAAGTAGCAGTTGCTGAAGGTATTTCCTATATCGCACTGATTTTTATCGCTATGCCATTGAAGTACTTTGCGAACATGCCATTGGCTGTAAAGTATACCGGATGGGCACATGGGGTATTGTTTATGTTTTATGTAGTGATGGTGATCATGTGCTGGATGGAGTATAAATGGAAAATTGGAAAGACAATTTTAGTGTTTTTAGCTTCGTTATTGCCTTTCGCTCCTTTCTATGTAGATAAAAAGTTAAAGGAAGAGCCTGTAGGTCAGGTTAAAGCATAGTATAAAGCATTATTTTGAAAATAAGTCTTGGATATATTAGCTTGAATATATAGATTTGCATCCCCGCTAATAAGGGAACGCCCAGCTGGCGGAATTGGTAGACGCGCTGGTCTCAAACACCTGTGGGAAACCGTACCGGTTCGACTCCGGTGCTGGGTACCAAGCCGGAGTTAGTTCTAATTTTAGTTCTAACTCCGGTTTTTTTATGCCGTAAAGTGTTGTTAATCTGGTAGATAAGTAGTGCTGCTAAATTCACTTTTCCGGTTCGACCTTTGTTTTCTAAAATTGTCCATTTTTCTGGATAGATCGAACCAATAATATAACGTTTTTGTTCAATATTGCCGTTAGAATATAATTCAGACAGCTTTTTAAGTCTTTTTAGAGCTTCATCAACAAGCAAAGAATAATCGACCTTTTTAGATGCCTTATCCTTAATGTCCTTAAGTTCCGCTTCCAGCCTAGTGATCTTTTCTTCACACTTAGATTTCATTATTTTGTAATCATCAATAATTAAGTCATCGCTAAGAAGCATCGCCCTAATTTTTGTAATGATGTTATTTTGATCTGAAATCTCTTCTACCAGCCTTTTACGGTTCGTTTCAAAATTTTCTTTATCATCTACAGTAACGTCACAGATAACCTTTTTGTAAAGCTCTGCCATTCCAGGCTTAGGAACAAACTTGAGCAATTCCCTTTCAAAATCTTTATTTATATCATCAGCCTTAAATCTAACTTTACATGGCGACTTACAATGATAATAGTAATAATATTCACTCCGCCCTTTGGATGGGCTTCCAGTCAATGTTCTGTTGCATATTGGACAATATAGGAACCCTCTTAGCGGTAGATTTAAAGGTGTTTCAGCTTTTACACTTTGAACCTTCCTTCTACCATTCAATATATCTTGAACTTCCCAGAATAACTTTTCACTTATCAGAGGTTCATGTTTTCCATCTGCAAGAAACATCTCAGTATGTTCATCTGGTGGAACAATTATTTTCCCGCAGTAAACTGGATTTCGAACTACCGCCCAAAATGTGTTGCGCTTACATTTCATCCCCCTTAACCTAGCTAAATTCCATGTAACGTCAGTTGCGTAGGTTCCTTCAGCTAAAGTCTCAAAAGCCCACTTAACGTGTGAAGCTTCCGGTTCATGTAGCTCGATATATTTCGTTTTATTTTCCGTTATCCTATTAATATATCCTGCTGGTGCCTTGCCCATCCATCGGCCTTCCAATTTTCCTCTCCTCATTCCTACAACCACATTCAAACCCCGTCTTAAATTTTCGGCTTCGGCCATCGCTATGTATACAGCCAGCATAATTCTGCTTTCTGGAACTTTCAAATCAAGATATTGATCTATAGCGTTAGGTTCAATGTTCAACGCAGTCAAAACGTCAATCATATTATAAGCATTCGCCGTATTTCTGCTGAAACGATCCCACTTGGTGAAAAGGATCATATTACAATTCCTTCCCTTTGTGTTTTTAAGCTCAGTTAGCAATTTCATCCACGCAGGGCGCTTCTTAAATGTTTTAGCAGAATAATCCTCATAAATAACTTTTCCTACCTGTAAATCGTTCCTTTCACAATATTCATGTAGCCGTTGATCTTGATCTCTTTGGGAAAATCCACGGTCAGCCTGTTCATCAGTGCTTACTCTGATATACAGATACGCCACTTTCCTTTGCGGGAGTAATGGATTAGTTGAATTTAGTTTTTGATCAAGCTTATGTGTTCTTCGATCACGATAAACAACCGCTTGAATGTTGTTTTTGGTCTCCATTATTTTTTGATTTTATCATTTGTAACTAATTGATTAACAGCTAATATACAAAATTTATACATAAAATCCAAAATCAATATTGCTTCTTCTTTTGTCACTTTTGTCCCATGCTCTGCTAGCAATTCAATAGCCTGCTCAGGGGTTACATTGCGCTTATCCGATATTCTTCTCATAGAATTGTCTTTAAACACAATAATCATTATTGTTATAATTTCTTTTTGACAACTACCTATCAAGGTGTTAAAATTAATATGATAAAGATCATAGAATATACTTCATCTAGTGATACGAGTGAAATATAAACTTGGTAAGTGAAAAATAAATTCTAGTTCATATCTTTACAAGAAATAGCAATTGATATGGTTGACCCAAATGACTATCCAGAAATTCCAGTAGATGCTCCGCAACCTACAACAACTGAACTGCCGATAGGTACACGATAAGAATATAGCAAATTAAGCCAAAGATTGCTGTTATGCTGGTGTAAAGTAATATATGTCTAAAGAGCAATATCCTGGAATCATTTTGTTTCCGGTTATAATCGATTTTGTACTGATAATTCTTTATTTCGTTAAGTTTATATATCATTAATTTATCCTCGTTACTACGATCGGCTAACTGAAGAATTTGATCAACAACCAATTGTTTTGGCTCTCTGCCCATTGCCATAGTATTACGAGGGAGCATAAGCTTCACAACGAAAATAAGTGCTACTATGCAGACGATCAGTAAATAGGCCAGCAATATTGTTTCGGATGAAATCAATGTTTTATTTTGTCTAACAGAATTTATTAAAAAACCTACGATGGTAGATGTTATTGGCAAAAAGATTAAAAGCAAAGTTATTGATTTCGATGTCGTTTTATCAGCAACCTCAATAGAGTATTTAAGAGATTTTTCCCCTTGCTCAATAATATAATTGGCAATGTCTTTATCTATTTTAGCCTTGTTGTCCGTTGAAATGTTCCAAACTTCGTTATCCATAGGTACTATATTAATAAAAATCATTTAAAAAACAACGCAAGAAGTGTAGACAGAAGCTTAATTTACAAAAAGTATGGCCAAGACACCTATTTCAATGAATTGTAATAGGTGTCTTGGCTCATCATCATGGCTGTCTGGGATAATAATGTATCCGCAATACATAAGATTACGGTTTAATTTCCAAAAGTTATTCCTGCCAATTTTGTGACATATCGTATAAACTTGCTTACGTATCTGTTTTAGGAGTTATCCGATTGACGTTTAAGGCGTTTATTCCTAGACTTTGCAAGAAGTGCAATATCTATTAAATCAAATACACTCCATCGATTTAAAAAGGGAAATATTGTACTACATTTGTTGTGTGGTCAAATCCAGAGTTACTACCGTTAGCCTCTAAAATCATCCATAAAATATGCGTAAAGAATCAATTTACAGTGAATTAGGATATACAGGCTTCCTGACGGATAATTCCGAAGTTGTAGCCCGCTACCCCGATTACGCAGAAATCATAAAGATCGGGGCGGATAAAATCTATTTTTCTGGCAATCATCCGGCTATACTTTTTGTTGAAGTTGATTCATTTACCGATGTTGAATTGAAACGTATAGCTACAATTCAACATAAAGCTTGGAACTACAGAAAAGTTATATTACTATTCGCCTTATCTTCAACTGAGATTAGGATATATAACTGCTATGAAAAGCCCCTATATATCAATAGCCTTGATGATCCTAGCAGTAAATTAAATCCCGCACAATTATTTGATTATAACACACAGAATAAAGATGCCGATGCGCTTAGCATTTTACTGGAAATATTTTCAAGAATTGGTGTGGATAATGGACTTTTATGGACTGAGCAGCTCGAAATAAGGAAGAAAATAAATCTTCAAAATCGAATTGATGCCTATCTGGTTAAGTGTCTTTTTGATACTGCTAAAGCCCTGGAAAAAAATGGACTTGGCAGGGAAATCATTCATGGATTATTAATGCGCTCCTTATTTATTCTCTTTTTAGAGGATAAAGGTGCGGCTAATGAAGCGGGGTTATATGAAAGAATAAAACCGGGCAGCAGTAGCTATTTTGATATTTTGGAAGATAAAGAGGCTACATATCAATTATTTGATGAAGTGCAGCTTCATTTTAATGGAAATGTATCTCCAGTTCTAAAGAATGAAAAAGATGCCGTAACTGAGCAACATCTTAAATTTATTCAAAGATGTTTCATAGATGGCGATATTTCTGGAAATAGTACGCTCTTCGACGACTGGCGTATATTTAACTTTGAAATTATCCAGATAGAGGTATTAAGTGAAATCTACGAGAACTTCTTAGGGGAATTTAAGCATGAGCGTGGGCAGTTCTACACTCCACACAATTTAGTGGAACTAATCCTTTCAGATAAACTTGCTGTAAATGATTCTAACTTCAATTTGAAGATATTGGATCCGGCTTGTGGATCAGGCATTTTCCTTGTTGAAAGTTACAGAAGACTGATTAAAAGATGGAAGAAAGCACATAACGAAAGTAGAATTGCCTTTGAAGACTTAAGGTCTTTGCTAGTGGATAATATATTTGGAATCGAAATCGACCAGACAGCCATTAAAGTTGCAGCATTTAGCCTTTACATTGCATTAGTAGATGAACTGGATCCGAAAACTCTTTGGATAGAAACCAATTACCAGTTGCCTTACCTTATATTCGATCCTGATGATTCTTCAATTGAGCATCAGGGAAGTAATTTATGGAGGCGGGATACCATCGGGGAAGTTGATACTGAAACGTTTCCTAAAGTGGATCTAATTGTCGGGAACCCGCCTTTCGGAACGAAAAAACTTCCGTCAGCAATCACTACATACTGCACCAAACATAAATTTGCTAACGAATATGTATTGCCATTTTTGCATAAATCGGCCCAGTTTTCAAATAATGGTGATATAGCATTGATTTTTAATTCTAAAGTCCTGACAAATACGCAAAAGCCGTATCAAAATTTCAGGAAATGGCTGTTTAATGATAACCATGTCGAGAAGATATATAATCTTTCGATTTTTAGGAAAGTTCCAAAACATTTTGGAGGTCAGTTATTTACATCCGCTGTAGGTCCGGTAAGCATTGTATACTTCAATCCATTAAAACCTGAAAATATTTCTGAAACTATCGGATATTGGGCTCCTAAGACGTATGTCAAATCTAGCCTTGTAGACGGAGTGGTTATAGACCCGACTGATATAAAAAATTTACCGAGGATTGAGTGCCAGAATCCTAACTCTAAGATATGGAAGATAGCATTCTGGGGGAATTTTCAAGGCTTCCGATTACTCCAACGCTTACAAAGATCTACACTTAAGAATTACTTCGACAAGAATAAAAATTGGAAATCTGGTAGAGGCTTAAACGCAGATAGCCAAAATCCCGACTTTATACCTGAATCGATGATAATTACCGAAAGTATCGAAAGATATTGTACGGATGAAAAAACGAGTACCAAACCAAATACTAAGTATTACCGGAAAAATGATGAGGATTTATTTAATCCTCCCTTTATCCTATTTAAGGAAGGACAACATCAAACAGAAATTGCTTGTTCTTTATTTTATGGTAAGGCCTATTGCACCACTGGCGCATTTCCAATCAACAATATTGATAATGATATTGATGATAAAAAATATCTTGTTTCTTATCTAAATTCAGACTTAGCAAAATTCATCTTATTTTTGACAGCTTCATCATGGGGAATAGAAAGAGAACGCGTCTTATTGAATGAGCTTATGGAATTGCCTTCGCCGTTCCCGATTTCTAATGTGGAATCAAGAAATAAGATTGTAGATGCTTTCGATAAGATAGTTTTATTACGTAAACAGCCCCTGCAGGATAATATCGAAATCCAGAGTCTTGAAGAATTGATTTTTGAAGAATTTAAAAAGCAGTTCTCCTTAACCGCTAGGGATATCATGTTGATTGAGGACACCATGCGATTTAACCTTGGGCTTTTTAAAGATGGACAAAATTCTGTTGGTTTTCACAGGACAACAGTTGCTGAAAACCAAGCTTATTCCGAAATGCTGTGTCAAGACATTAATATCTTTCTCGGGTCATCTAAAACCAAGGTTTCTGCTACAGTTTTTGATCTAAAGGCTAGCGATCCTTTAAATTTAATAATAATCCGTTTCTACTCTGATGGTGAGAAAACGGATGTTCAGCTTAACGATGTTTCTGCCCTAAGAACTCAGCTAAGAGAGTTAGATAAGTATACTATTCAGCAAAAAGTGCATAGTATTTATGTTCAGAAACATTTTAAATATTATGATAAGGATTCTATACATATTATAAAACCAAACCAAAAAAGATTTTGGTCACGTGCCCAGGCTATGGAAGACGCTTCTGCATTAATCGGCGAAATTTTAAATATGGCTACGAAATAATATGGTAGGACAACTGGATATTGCACTTATAAGTGAATTTGAGAATTGCTTTCAAAACAACTGCCTGGTGTTAGTTGGTGAGGCATATAAATGGCTGTATGAAAATGGGAACGTCACAATAGATTGGGATGAAGAAACCATATCTGCAAATATTTTTACCTTTATTGATGAAAGTGAAAAAGCAATAAGTTATAATATTTCAATTTCTGATGAGTGCCGATTATATAACAAGGACATTCTCCAAAATAAAAAGAAGGCAAAGGCCGCTCCCAGAATTGATTTGAAGTTGGCAACTAATTGGATTGAAGGACGTAAGAGAATCTGCTTATACGTAGAAGCAAAGAACTTGATCGAGAACAATTGCCATAAAGCTAACCGGAAATCTAAGATAGACGCAGTGAGGGTTAGGTCAAGGTACATAGCTACCGGAATCGACAATTTTCTGTCAGGAGAATATCCTCAGAACGGCCTTATGCTCGGGTACATATTAGAAGGGACACCAGATAATATTATTGACTACATAAATTTAACTCTGGTCGGTTCTTCACGGCAAAATGAACAATTAAAGAAAGTACAGATTGACGTTCCATACTTGGAAAACTCCTACGTTTCCCAACATAACGATGGCTTTTTGTTATCCCATTATTTCCTTAACTTCTCTGGAGAAAAACAATATTATAATTAGTATCAAAAATCATCATTAATTCCAGCTTCGATAGCTAATTTGACTTAGCAGTTAGAAAACAGCAGTTGTTTATCAATTAATGCTTAGCTATTTATTTCATGCCTATCATAGTATCGGTATACTAAAAAAATCTAGCAACTACCCTAAACGTTGTCAAAGACTTATTTTTTGGCAACTCAATTTTGGCTTTGAATTAAATAACAAAGTCATGAAAAAGACCCACAAAAAAACACCTTTCAAGGCCAGCGATTTTTTAGGCAACTTTCAGCCAAAGATCAAACGAATCAAAGTTGAACCCCGTCATAGGATAAGGCAACTATTAAGGTCATCAGTGCCATTGAGCCTGGTCAAAAACCCTACTCGATTTGAGGATCTCCTTAGTACCTAAGTCAAGTCATCCCATCAAGAATTTTAAAGATTATTAACTCATTCCGAAGGTCACAGCAGACGTCGGGTGATCTGCATCGAAGCTCGCGTGAGCTTAGCAAAGATGTATTTTCGTATACGAAAATCTCTTTGCCGTCCATTCGGACGGGCGGATCACTCGAAACTCGTGATCCTAAAGTCAATGATAAGTGTAGCCTATGTCAAGGAAAAAAGCCACAGATCAGGACAGCATATTAAGTCATCCCATAATCGTCAGGCTTACTGAAAATCAGTTTAAGAAACTTGAAAAGATCCGCAAGGAAAGTGATATTAAAACGATTGGTGAAGTCGTACGAAAGATCCTAAACAACCGCCCTATTAAACTTCTTCATAAGGACATTACCATGAATCAGCCGATGGAAGAAATGGCTCTGATCCGAAAGGAGATCAAAAGTATTGGGGTAAATATTAATCAGCAGACGCATCGCTTCCACATTAGTCAGAGCAATACAGAAAAATCTTTCCATGCCATTAAGACGTCCGAGACGTACAAATCAATGGAGCCGAAAATTGACCGCCTTCTATCCATCATATCTAAACTAGCTCAAAAATGGTTGCAAGAATAAAGATTGGTACGAACATTAGAGGTATCCTTCATTATAATGAGAATAAAGTGGCTGAAGGAGAAGCCAAGCTGATACTGTCGAGTGGTTTTGCCGGGGAAATTGAACAAATGACGTTTATGAATAAGCTTAAACGGTTTGAGCATCTAAATGAACTGAAACCAACAGTTAAGACCAATGCCCTGCATATCTCCCTAAACTTTCACTCATCCGAGCAAATCAGCAGTTCCAAAATGCAGGAAATCGCCATAGCGTATATGGAGAAAATCGGATTTGGTGATCAACCTTTTTTAGTTTACAGGCACAATGATGCCGGACACCAGCACCTTCATATTGCAACGACAAGTATCCAGCGGGATGGGGCAGCAATCTCCCTTCATAACATTGGCGGAAATTTATCTGAACCAGCAAGGAAATCAATTGAGAAGGAATTTGATCTCGTTGTGGCAGAGTCAAGGAAATTTAAACAGGAAATAGTAATTAAACCTGCCAATCTGGAAAAGGCAAAATACGGCAGGTTATCTACTAAGAGGCAAATTAGTAACGTCTTAGCCGCAGTAGTTGGAGAGTATAAATACACTTCGATTGCCGAATTAAATGCAGTCCTTAACCAATTTAATGTCACGGCAGACAGAGGAAAAGAGGATACAGAAATGTTTGCCAAAAAAGGATTGATCTATTCGCTAATTGATAAAAACGGTAACAAAGTCGGAGTACCAATTAAAGCAAGCTCATTTTACAGCAAACCAACGTTCAGGATTCTGGAAAAAAAGTTCGACAAAAATAAAGAAAAGCGTATACCATTTAGACAAGATTTAATCAAGCAAATAAATAAGGTCTTCTCAAATTACGAACGCTTTACTGTTGAAACACTTAAATCTGAACTTAAAAAGGGGCATATAGATTTGGTATTGAGGAAGAATGATCAAGGACGTATTTACGGAGCAACCTATATTGACCATAAAAATAAAGCGGTTTTCAATGGCAGTGATTTAGGCAAGCTTTACAGTGCAAATTCCTTAGCCACAAAAATTGGGTCGTCAGACTTATTGAGGACATATTTAAAGCCTAATAATACACCTATTAGCTATCTAAAACCCGAATCAGATAAGCCTGCGAAGGCTTACCTGGAACCAGCTTCCACAACAGATTTTCTTAACGAATTACTTGGTAAATCTCAACCCGATTATATGCCAGGAATACGACGGAAAAAGAAAAAAAGAAACAGAGGATTAACTCTTTAAACGCATTTTTATGAATACAGGTGAAGACACACAGGGCTTGCGCAAAATTATAGATTTTACGAGGCTAATCAGCATTTTTATACTGTCCATCCATTTTTATATATGTTGTTACGCAGCATTTAAAGAATGGGGATGGACGGCAGATGTTACTAACAAAATTATCTACAACATTTCCAAGACAGGATTATTTGATGATCTGCTTAAACCCAAACTGGCTGCATTATTATTACTGATAATTTCTCTTTTTGGAGTTAAAGGAAAAAAAGATGAGAAACTACATAAGAACTCTATAGTAGCTTATTTATTAACAGGTCTGTTATTGTACTTTATCAGTGTTTTATGCCTGATATTACCTTTGAACTTATTGCTTATTGCTACTTTATACATAGGTATAACTTCAACTGGCTACATGCTTATACTAACCGGTGGAGGATTATTATCGAGGTTGATAAAAGACAAGCTTAATACGGACACGTTTAACACCGAAAACGAAACTTTCCCTCAAGAGGAACGCCTATTGGAAAATGAGTATTCGATAAACTTACCTGCGAAATATAGATTAAAAAATAAAGTTAGAAATAGCTGGATTAATATTATCAACCCATTCAGAGGAATATTAGTAGCAGGAACACCTGGAGCAGGTAAGTCTTATTTTGTAATCAGGCATATTATTGAGCAACATATTAAAAAGGGTTTCTCAATGTTCCTTTACGATTATAAGTATGACGATCTTTCTCGCATCGTCTACAATGCATTGTTAAAATATCAAGGAAATTATAAGATTAAACCTACTTTTTGGGTTATTGACTTTGAAAATATCCTTCATAGGTGTAATCCTTTGCATCCTGAAAGTATGGAGGACATAACTGATGCTACTGAATCTTCCAGAACTATAATGATGGGACTAAATCGCGAATGGCTAAAAAAGAATGGAGATTTCTTCGTGGAGTCTCCAATTAATTTCTTAACAGCAGTGATTTGGTATCTTCGTAAATATGAAAATGGAAAGTTCTGCACACTTCCCCACGTGATTGAATTGATGCAGGCCGACTATGACAAGCTGTTTGCTGTATTACAGGAAGAAGATGAGATCAAGGTTTTAATCAATCCATTTATTTCAGCTTATCAGAATAAAGCTATGGCGCAATTAGAGGGACAAATTGCGTCTGCCAAGATTGGTTTGGCGAGATTATCGTCACCCCAGCTTTATTATGTGTTAAGTGGCAACGATTTTACACTTGACATCAATAACCCTGAAGAGCCAAAAATAGTTTGCGTAGGCAATAACCCACAAAAGCAACAGGTGTATGGGGCCGTATTATCATTATATATTTCAAGGATGATCAAGCTGGTCAATCGAAAAAACCAAATGAAAAGCAGTTTGATATTTGACGAATTTCCAACTATTTTCTTTAATAATATGGACGGATTGATCGCTACGGCAAGAAGTAATAAAGTTGCCACTACTTTGGCTGTTCAGGACTTTAGCCAATTAAAAAAGGATTATGGATCAGAACAAGCAGATGTGATCGTAGGAATTATCGGCAATGTAATCAGTGGACAAGTCACAGGAGATACGGCCAAAAAATTAAGCGAGAATTTTGGTAAGATTATGCAAGACCGTGAAAGTAAGAGCATAAATAGCTCTGATATTTCCATTTCAAAATCTACCCAAATGGATTATGCGATACCTGCTTCAAAGATTGCTTCCCTCTCATCAGGTGAGTTTGTTGGCTTAGTTGCAGATAATCCAGAGCAGAAAATCAAACTAAAAATGTTTCATAACGAAATACAGAACGATCACGATTCAATTGCTAAAGAAGAACAGTCCTATAAGCCTATTCCCAAGGTAGAAAAGGTCACTTACGGTGACATTATAGAAAATTACATGAGAATCAAGGAAGATATAGATCAGTTATTTGAAATAGAATTGGAAAAAATTCTAGCCAGAAAGCCCAAAGAGGAAGAACCAGAACCTGAAAAAGCCGAAAGCGCTGAAAATAATGAAGAGGAAGAAGAAGCAGAAAAGGGCATTTCCCGTTAAATAGAAACTATTGTTGTATTTAAAATATTGCTAAGGGAATGGTTTTATTATGAACTTCTGGTGTCTTAATTGCAACGATTTCATTTTCGATTTCTAATTGCTCTTTAAGTACTCGTATTTCTTCATTGACCCATTTATCCAATACTAAAATAAAGACAGTTAGTAATGAGACAGAGAAGATAATGAACAAAACTAAATCCAAGATCGTGATGTCTGTTCTTATTGGTGGATCTTGAAAAATATACATTTCAGGATAGAACTGAAAATTTGTATCCGCATTTATTTGGGAGTCCATAAGCTAAAATAATTAGGGAGGTAGAGATTTTATTTATCTCCCTTAAACGATTTCTCCTGTATATCTGAATCTAGAGCACCTTTAAAGCTTATGAGTACCATATCTGAATTTTTATCGAATTTTACAACTTGTTTTTCATTCAACCTTGAAATGACTAGTACATAATGAATTAAAGTCCGTTCAATTTCTAGAATCTCACCTAAATTGGCGACTACATCGCCGATTTCTACTTCTGATATATGCTTAATATTAAGCATATCAACTTTTATATTGGGATTAGACATAAGCATACGAACGCCCATAATAGTTTGATAAATGAATAATGGCGCGAGCTGTACCATCATAAATTTTTAGTTGATGCACTCCTCTAAGTACAGAAGAACATCCTTAAGGCAAATGGCGGAGGTAATCCAATGGATAGCACCCCCGCACATTAACGCTCTCGTGAGCAAATCTACAGAATAAATTTAATATGCTAAACTGTTGAATGGGTGTAAAATACACCCTTAATGAAAAGGATTATTGAAGCGGTTAGGTATTTAATCTTTCTAAATGCCGATTAATTCACCATTTGGCCGTTAGAAGCGCATCGATTTCATTGAAGTGCCTATCTCTTGTTACCAGCGTAAGCTGATATTGCTTAGCGATAGTGGCGATCCAAATATCATTTTCAGGAATTGGCTTTCCTTTTTTTCTTAAGGAGGCTTTTATTTCGCCATAGATTGACGCTGTCTCCTGATTGCTATTTAAAACTTCATAAGTTTGTACCAGTCTGTTAATATTATCGATATTTTTCTGAACGTTGGTAGAGTACCGAGCGCCATAATATAATTCACCCAAGACAATAACAGGAATGTAAACCTCGTCTGCGTTATCAATACGATCAGCTATTGTTTTCTCTCCCTTAAACAGGGCTGAAATGATATTCGTGTCGAGCAGAAAATTACTACTTCCAGTCATCATCGTTTATTTGCTCACAACCATCTTCGATGGCTGCATTCATTAGCTTGATGTCCTTTTTGGAAATAATTCCCAAAAAATCATGGGCAGAAGTTTTTTTCAATCTACTAATTGTCATGCTCTTTTTCACTACTGCTTCGATTTCAGTAAGCACTGCATCACTTTTGATTTTAATTACTTCCTCTATTAAATGTAGTTTTCTAGCTTCTGAATACATAATGGTTCATTTATTAGGTATAAGCAAAAATTATTCCTTATCCGGCACTCACCTTTCTAAGAGGGGTAGTAACGCTTTCAGTCTTTGTTTTTGAACGGCTTGGTTTCTGTTTTGCTAACTGTTCCTTTAGCCTTTCTATTTCCTCATCCTTTTTTGCAAGTTTAAGTTCAAAATATTCTAAGATGTCCTTATTAACAGAATTGAAATGATTTACCTGGTTTTCGTTGATGATGTTGGTTTGGAAAACTGCCTTGTTTTCATCAAAATCCTTTAAAGCTTCTAAATTTGTACCCAATATTTTAGCGGCAAGTTCAAGTTGTTCGTCTGGTATGTTTGTTTTCTTTTCCATTTTTGATACATTTTGCTGGGCGATGCCCAATTCTTTGGCAAAGGTTGCCTGTTTCATGCCCCTAAGCAAACGAATTTTTTTAATATTCTCTCCGATATGATTGGTTTTAAGCGCACTCATCAGTTAATAAGCATTTAAGCTCAAATATACTCAAAAATTAAGACTAAAAAACTTTGGCTAAATAGGTATTGTTCCGGCTATTAAAGCCCATCAGATCACATTTGATGTGAATCAGCTTAAAAATGAAATTTTGTGAAAAAGAATTTTACAATTTTTAATGAGTTATAACTGGCGCACATAAAAGGCCAGTTATAACTCTTAAAGGTTATTTTGCGGAATTGCGATTTGCGGCTTCGCTTACAAGCAGGCGCTCATAAAGCTCTACAACTTTGTCAAGTGGATTAAAGTTACAATGGTATAAGTTACTAGCAACATTGCCTATGCTTGAATCATTAAAGGTGTTGCTGAAGAAATTATTTACAGCCTTTTCATCATATTTTTCAATCATTTCCGGTGTTACGTTTAATATTTCTGCAACCTGCTTTAGCAGGTCCTCTTCAATGGATTCCCTGCCTTCCATTACGGACACTTTACTTTGATTCCAATCGCTACCCAATTCCAACGCCAAGGTTTCTTGCTTTATACCTTTGATCTCTCTAATACGCTTGATATTTTGTCCTATGTGGACACTTTTTGTATTATCAGTAGTTTCCATTTCGCAAATTTAGTTTTTCTTCGATAGCTAAGATACGTCTAATCCAAATAAAACATTTGTATGGCCCATATATTTTATTTGGAATTTAAATATTATATCAGCCAAAATAATTAATTATTGATTTGCCGGATTCTTTTATTTGCTAATAAATCAGATGATTATGCAAGAACAAGGAAACAAAAAACCAGAGGACAAAAATGAGGTAACTGTAATACTTGATTTACCAGATGACTTTTTGTGTTTATGTGAGTACTCAAATATTACCCCAAAGCATGCCCTCGAAACGTATATCATAAATATAAAGGTTTATAACTACCTCATTAATGAAGGTTGCGGGGTAAATTTTTTAGCTACTTCGATTTTTAAAAAATATAAAGATGCCCATTTTAAAAGTAAAGGTACTAGAGTAGCCATGTTCCACGAGTTACATATTGCGCCCATCAAACAGATCCTAAAACTTGGAATGGCAGATGTAGGATCTAACTCTCCGCAATATGCAGATATAATAAACAAATGGTACCAAATCATTACTGGTAAAATGTGAATATGGTAAAACAACTTATTATAACAGTACCAAAAGACTTTCAAATATTGTGTATGGTACTTACGTGTGACATTGATGATGTCCTTCAAGATTATATTAACAGGATTTCATTGCCGAGACTGTTGAGCAGGCATCCAGATGACCCTTTGGGTCTTGACATGCAGCTTTTTCTCACTAAGGCAAAGAGTCAAGACCCAAAGAAAATAGGCCGCGAGATCGAGAATTTTCTTAAAAAAGATTATCAAAAGGAACTGGAAGAATTGTTAAAACTTAAATTAGAACAAGCTGAATGTGAAGTGAGGGTCAGACTAATCATGGAAAAATGGCTTCCAAAAGTCAGGGCACTAAGAAAGGATTTGAGAAAAAAATCAGGTATTAATTTTATGATAACAGGCTATGACAATTAACCCGCCTATGCGGTGTTTAATGAGCGTTACCCGCCTGTACAATAGGTGCGGTAACGATTCTGTAATTGACGTAAACCTGAAAAAGGGAAAACTTAAACTTTAAACAATGAAAAAGCAAAAGCTGAAAAATTTACCTATGCAATCTGAACCGACAATTGGAGAAGCACACATGAAAGAGATCACTGCCCAAATTGTGGAGCAGTATAAATTTGAAAAGATAGTCTGTTTCGGAAGCCAAGTGAACATTGTCCAAAAGGAAAGCTGTTTTGTGGACAATGACAATCAAACATTAATACCATCTGAATTGAACAGTTATTATCTGTTGTTAGTACCTTCAAAGGATGAAAAATGTGCAGATATAAAAATACAGCAGCGGCTGGAAGAGCAATTTAAGTCCGTCGCATCTGTAACTATTCTGATCCATAGAATGGATGAGTTCAATAATGCTTTACAAAACGGCAGTTCATTTTTCAAGTCCATTTATAAAAAAGGCATCATACTGCACGATAACAACGAAGAACAATTTGTTTCTCCAGGTGAAGGAGCACCTATTAATAAGCGCATTACCCTAAGAGAAGAATATTGGGTTCAGTGGTATAAATTATCTCTTGATTTTGTTAAAGGAGGAAAGTTTTATATAGGTGATGAGTGCAATGGACTGGCTGTTTTTATGTTGCACCAAGCATTACAACACTGTTATTCTGCTATGATCAGGGTTTTAACGGGATACAGAATCAACAGTAACAGTCTGCGTAGACTGTTAAAACTTGTAGACCTTGCCTTACCAGATTCTTCATTTGTAACCCCACATAAAGCGACTCCCGAAGATACTAGGTTAACAGGGATATTGTTAAAAGGCTTTAGTGATGCGCGGTATGATGACGCTTTTATTGTTACGAAAGATGACTTAACTGCTCTGTTAAACAGAATAACCTTGATCATTGACAATGCAAATAAAGTTTGCTCACAGCGTATTGCCGATCTAAAAGATGGAAAAGCAATGTATAGCGCCTAATTTAAACACATAGAATAGCGTTATGGATGAATTTGAAAAAGACCTTTCAATCTGCTTAAAAAAGAAAAGTTATTGTGGTTATTTGGATCAGAATGAATTTACTCAAAGATATTTGTTAATAAAAAACCGTGTCAATAATTCTTTGACCAGAGAGGAATTAGCCTTCCTGTTAGGAAGAACCCCTTACTTTATCATCGACTACGAAGAATTATCGCTGGCCGCTAAGTTGGATCTTGTTGACGTTGATCTATTATGTCTGATCCTGATTAGGGACAGATTTGAATCGCTAACCCTTGATAAGAAGGATGGCCAGCATGACATATCTCATGAGAAAAGAATGGTCAGAGTGACTATGCATGAATACCGTGAAAAGCTTGTTTATCAATTTAATCATCGCTGGAATGTTAATGGAGAAAACAAACCCTTGAAAATAACAGAACCAATATTTCAAACTTCTACCTTGGGAGATGAGCCGATCAAACTCATTAATGTTGAAATAACTAAGCTTTTATCAGAGGGGTATTTTAATACCAAAAGATCTCCGCTAGAGATTCGTGAAGTTGTATGGAGAGCCTATAAGTATAAGTCCAGTGCTTGGTCTATTATCTTTCTGAAAAACATAATCTACGAGTTTATTAGAGATAATAAATTGGTTATGGGATATGACAAAGGGCACTTTACCTATCAAATCAAAAATAATTTATAATTCGACACCTTGAATACCCAGGAAGAACGGTTGGCATCTGCCAAACCGTTTCTTTTTATGGCGAATATTTATTTTACTGTATTTATAGTCTAACTAATTTTGCAATTAGGTTGATGTCGGATGCGTCTACATACAGCTTTACTCCTGACGGGTATTCTAATGTGACTTCTTTCTGTAAAAGCTTATTGCGGGGTTCAAAATTGGTATGGTCTACCGGATCTGCCTCTTTTTCGATCCAGTAGTCTGTTTTGAATACATCATTATTTTTCTCTACGGAATGTTCTTTTTTTACTTGTAAACTATGCTGACGATCATATAATGCTTCTTCCTTATTTTCCTCTACGATTCCACTTTCCGTAATTGACAGTTCAGAAAGTACATCTGTTTTGCCATTTGTTAAACGCCAATAATTTGAAAAGGGTCGCGGGTGGAAGTCCATTAGCCAGGCAAGAAGCTCAATAGTTTTTTCACGGGTTTTAATTCCTTTCTGTAGAAAGTTGCAGAGCGACTTGAACTTCTCAGTGTCACATTTTTTGACGGTTAAGTCAGTAAGTTCTTTATCGAATGGTATTTCAAGAAATTCTTTAAGAATCCGTTTATCTTCATTATTGCACCGTGTGTTATATAGTAACCGGAACTCATTGCGAATATTGGCGCAAGTTGGATGCATTAGATTCATTGAAAGCTTGCCGGACGCTTTTTTTTTTTCATAGAAGCTTAGTAGCTCTGATCTGTATTCTTCTATCATTTTTCATAAATTTAGAATATAAATCTACAGAATTTCCAAAACCAGAAACTTATCATAAGATTGATCAACTTGTTTGATCTATTTCTTTTCATTATTCTTTAATGAATTGTACTTAGCAAGGAGCGCATTGTGTTTATTCTCAAGCTCAGCGTATTTCTCAGCATTCCGTTCAATCATTAGTTGGTTCTTCTCCAACAGAGCAGTATATTTTCTCTGTAAATCAAGATATGCTTTGCTCTCCTTTTCTGCTTGCTCTACAGAGTTATCAGGTTGAAAGCTTAATATTTCGGGATATTGAATGGAAAAATCATGTTTAATAGCCTTTGCATAACGAGCCATTATTTTAAAGTCGAGAAATTCCTGCTTTACATGAGTATAAAATGTATTTTCTTTATACAATGCGCGCTCCGCGGCATCCTTATTACTGAACCCGCTTTGAGAAACGGCCACATATAAGCTCTTTCCTCTACCTTTCAATTTACTGACGTCTATAGATCCTGATTTCATTGATACTAAAGTAGGTCTATATGACTTCAAATTATATTTGAATTATGGTTTGATTTGGTTTGAAAATACCTATATTTGATCTATTGTTTAATTTATTAAAATCGAATTTGAAAAAAATATAATAAAAATATAAGAGTTGAACAGTTAATTGTTTCAATGGTGTAATTTAAAGAGTCTCACTTCCACTCGTCTGACAATAAAATCGAACGTGAGAACGATAGATTATGCCTGCATTTCTTAAATATGCTATATTTGCGTCTTTAAGGATGTGGGCACTATCGTTTATGCTAAGTTCGAAGGCGTCAGACCCGGTGGAATAAAGCTATGCGGAGTGCCCCTCCTTATTTCATAGTGAGGCTCGCAATCAATACGAGCTATGAAAAAAAATAATAAACTTATCAAATGCACTCACTTTAAGGAAGGATTTTATCCACCTTAACTCTATTAAGCCTTCATTAGTCGATACTTTTCCTTGACCGCCCCTGCCAAGAATGCGAGAATTTAGGAAACAGTTTAGACCATGCCTAAATGAGCATGGTGCTTCACTCGTTATTTCAATCCAGGCAGGGGCGGGTAATGGGTGTAAGCCCTGCCCATTTAAGGTTTACCAACCCGTTACATAACCGAGTTTCTAATCAATTATGTACGGATAAAATATGAATATTTATCTAATCCATCAGTTTATAGAACAGATTTACACATTACCAATTGATGTTCATAATAAAATGCCCTTAGACTCAACGACAAGGGTAGATCATAAATACCTCTTCCAGAAGAAATACAAATTTCTTGAAGCATTATACGAAAACATTGTTAAGCCGCCAGTTTAGCTGATTTGGGTTAAAATCATCCCATAAATTCTTAAAAATCAACTAAACCAATTAACATGAAAAAAATAACGATATACATCGTAATGGCCACGCTTTGCCTTTTTTTAGAGGTAGATGCCCAGAATCAAACCAGCTTACTTAAGCCGCTAAAAATTGGAGATACCATTCCAGAAGCTATTTGGAACCTGCCATTGCAAGTGGTCAATCATCCCAATGCCAAGCAGATGATTACATTAAATGACTATAGGGGCAAATTAATCATTTTAGATTTTTGGGCTACATGGTGCAGTTCCTGCATTGAAGCAATGCCCAAGATGATGCATTTGCAGGAAGGCTTCGGTAATCAAATACAAATATTTCCGATAACATTTCAAAGCAAAAGTATTGTGCATACTTTTCTACAGAAGAACGCCACTGGAAAGTCTTTAAAACTACCAATTATAAACGGGGATACAATTCTGTCAAAAGTATTTCCACATAAATTAATTTCTCACTTAGTGTGGATTGATCCATCTGGTATTTTGAAGGCAACAACATGGTCTGAAAATGCAAAAAAGGAAAACATACAATCCGTTTTAAACAATGAAAGTCTTAGCTGGACAATGAAGAAGGATATGGGATCATTCGACAAGAATGTGTCTTTATTATCCTTTTCAGATAATGGTGCTCCATTACCAAAAACAGTTTTTTATTCTGCTTTTACTAGCCATTTGAACGGTGTTAATCCAACAGCTGGAATTTTCACTGACAGTTTAAAGGGAGCTACAAGATACTATAACATTAATGCAACTGCCACATCTCTATGCGTAATTGCGTGGGGTAAGCCAATTCCCGAACTTTCGCCTAAGCAGTATATTTTCCTAAATAGTGCATCAAAATATAAACGTACAGATCGCATTTATAGAGAAGATTGGAATCGACTATACACTTACTGTTATGATGCAGTAATGCCAATACATTACACTGAAGGACAATTTGCCGCTTTGCTCAAAGAAGATCTTAAGCGGATTATAAAGTTGGAGGGATCTCTTGAAAAAACAAATGTCAAATGTATTATCGTAAAGAGTATTGAAGATGGAAAAATCAAAAGAGCTAAGTCGAGTAAATCAATTTTGCTATCGGATTTTATCTGGTTTATCAATAATAAAATTGGTTCATTCCCTTATGCAATAAATGAAACAGGGAATCAAAACCTTCGTACAGACTTGATACGGAAGAATTATAAGGATTTCCAAAATCTGGCCGTCGAGTTAGCAAAAGACGGCCTCAAAGCCACATTGGAGGATCGCGAAATTGAAACATTCATTATTAAAGAAATCAACTAAGAAGATGAAATTACTTATAACATTCTTTATAGTTCTATCAGTCACTTATGTATCCCATGCACAACAACAAATATCTGGAAGGGTAATGGACAAATCATTCAACCACCCGTTAGCTGGAGCAATAGTAGCAATAGGTCAGAACGGTGAGAAAACACTTACAGACAGCAATGGATATTTTATGTTAAAGACTAATATATCCGTCTCTGTTCTCATCATATCATATATAGGCTATAAAAAACAAGAAATCAGTTTTAAGTTGCCATTGAAAGAACAATTAACTGTTTTTCTTTCACAGGATGAGCAAACTTTGCAAGAGGTGACAATTAATACTGGGTACGAAACTGTTCCTAAAGAACGTTCCACGGGTTCTTTTGAACAAATAGACAATCAATTGTTAAACCGTCGGGTTAGTTCAAATATCCTTTCCAGATTGGATGGAGTGACGAACAGCCTATTATTTGACAAACGTGATCCCAACAACACTAAACTACAGGTCAGAGGAGTTAGTACACTGTTCGCATCCACAACTCCTTTAATAATTGTTGACAATTTCCCTTATGAAGGAGATATCAACAACATCAATCCAAACGATATAGAATCGGTTTCCGTTCTTAAAGATGCTGCTGCTGCTTCTATTTGGGGCGCCAGAGCTGGTAACGGAGTTATTGTAATCACAACAAAAAAGGGCAGGTACAATCAACCTTTGCAAATCAGCATAAATACTAACTTTACTATAGCACAAAAACCAAACCTCTTTAATATTCCTGAAATGTCAGCTTCTGATTATATAAGTGCACAAAGATATTTGTTCAATAACAATTTTTATGAAGATGATTTGAATAATACACAGACTTATCCACCATTAGGAGATGTTGTTGAATTACTGGCAAAACAGCGAAACCTACCACAGACAGATGTTGAGGGAAGAGCTTTGATTAACCAACAGATAAGTGAATTTCAGAGGTACGATGTACGTAATGATTTTCAAAAATATATCTATCAGCCTTCTATAAGCCTCCAACATTCTTTAAGTATAAGTAGCGGAACTGAAAAAGCAAAATATATCCTTACTGCTGGATATGATAAGAACATTCCAGAATTAAAAGGCAACGAATCTGAACGGCTTACTTTGCGGTTTAATCATACACAAACACTTTTCAAAAATCTGGAGATCCAAACAAATATTGCTTTCACTAGTAATTCATCCAAGATGAATAGTACAGGCGGGTATTTTGGAAATTATAATAGTGGAAACAGAAATCTCTATCCATATTCAAGATTTGCTGATGGTATAGGTTTACCATTGGCAATTGAAAGGAATCTACGCAAATCATTCGTAGATCAAGCATTAAGTAATGGACTTTTGGACTGGTCATATAAGCCACTGGATGAACTTAGCCTTTCGGATAACAGCACCGTTGGTCAGGATATTCGTATTAATAGTGCCGCCATTTACAAAGTTTCTTCTGCTTTTAAGGTAGAGATTAGGTATCAATACGGTTCATACAATTTGAACGGAAAAAATTATCATAAGCAGGAATCTTATTTCACCCGTGATCTCATCAACAGATTTACAGATGTGTCATCTGGAACATTAATACGAAATATTCCAGTCGGCGGAATTTTAGATGAAAGCACAACGAGATTATCTGATAATTCAATAAGGGGACAACTTAATTTCAACAAGCAATGGGGTAAGGATCATCAGCTATCCGCAATTGGTGGGATAGAGGCAAGACAGACGAATACTGAAAGCAGAACATTCAGGAATTACGGTTATGATGATGATCTTTTGACTTATCTACCAGTAGATTATCTCAGAGAATTTCCTACGTATAACAATATGTTTGGATCATCAAGAATTGATGGAAACGTCAACCTTGGTTCGCTACTAAATCGCTTTTTTTCTATTTATTCCAATGCAGCCTATAGTTTTAAAAATAGATACACCTTATCACTAAGTGCTAGAAAGGATGCATCAAATCTTTTTGGCGTAGAAGCAAACAGGAAGGGAATACCTCTCTGGTCAACAGGCGCCTCATGGAACATATCCGACGAGCCATTCTATAAAATCAATTTAATCCCTGTAATGCGGGCAAGATTAACCTATGGCTTTAGCGGTAATCTGCCAACAGATCAATCCGCACTAACCATCATTTCTTATTCTACAGCAACGGATAATAGTATTAGGTTGCCCTTTGCTAATATTACTAACCCTCCCAATCCTTTGCTAAGATGGGAAAAGGTTGGGATGATAAATGCGGGAATTGATTTTGGATTCAAGAATAATCGTTTATATGGTAGTATTGAGTATTTCTCCAAGAAAGTAAAAGATATGCTTGGAAATGAGACCACCGATGCAACAAAAGGATTTTCAGGAATAGTTACAAATAGTGCAAATATGGAAGGTCAAGGAATTGACTTATCATTAAATTCAATTAATACCACGGGACATTTGAAATGGAGAACCACATTCCTTTTTAGTTATGTCAAAAATAAGTTAACGAAATACCTTTCTGAACCCTCACTTTATGCTAATATGTATATTGGTGATGGCAATGCATTAATCCCATTGACGGGTAAGATGCCGTACATGGTTGTGAGCTATAAATGGTTAGGATTAGAAGGACTCAACGGTAATCCCCAGGGATTATACAATGGAATAACTAGCACTGACTACTACAACATAACTAACAGCACATTACTTGGAGATGCTGTTTTCCATGGCTCGCCCCTACCTCTTTATTTTGGTTCAATAAGAAACGGAGTTTCGTGGAAGAATTGGTCACTTTCAGTTAATATTGGATATAAATTGGACTATTATTTTAGAAGGAGCTCAATTGGATATTATACTTTAGGGAATCTTGGAAGGGGTCATTCCGACTTTAGTAAACGTTGGCAGAATCAAGGTGATGAAAAAAACACAACTGTACCTTCGTTTACCTATCCATTGGATATTTACAGGGATGCGTTCTATTTGAACTCAGAAGCTACTGTAGAAAAAGCCGACAATATCAAGATACAAGATATTCAAATGGACTACACTTTTCAGAGCAAACCAAACCGTCACAATTTCTTTAGACAAATACAGTTTTATTCTTACCTCAACAATCTAAACTTATTAGTTTGGAAAGCAAATAAATTAGGAATTGACCCTGATTTTATCAATGGACTTAAGACGCCTATTAGTTTGTCTTTAGGCTTAAAAGCAACCTTTTAATCTAAAATTATGAAAAAATACACAATCATTTTGATTTTACTTGGCACCTTAAGCGCATTTGGTTGCAAAGACTATCTTGACGCAAAGCCAGATAAAAAACTAGCAGTACCAAATAAAATTAGCGATTTATGGGCTTTACTTGATAACTATACCATAATGAACCGCGCGTCACCAGTAGCAGGGGAAGATTACACAGATAATTACTATTTAATCGAGACGAGCCTCAATGCCATCGCTAATGTTAATACCCGTAATAACTATACATGGGATGACAAAGGAGAACGTATTGGTGATTGGTCAAATCCTTATAGAGCAATCTTTTATGCAAATGTTGTATTGGATGAACTAGATCACGTGAAAAAAAATGATCCATCAAAACAGGAAGATCTTAAAGCTGTACAAGGCAGTGCACTTTTTTTTCGATCCTTTTTGTTTTATGAGGTAGCGCAAATATTTGCTCCACAATATTCTGATGACAACTTATTACTTCCATGTATACCGTTAAGATTAAATTCTGATCCCAATGATTTATCTTTTAGGTCTACTGTTCAAGAAACCTATGATAGGATTATAAATGATCTTAAATTAGCTTCGAGACTACTTCCCGAAACTTCATCACCAAAAAATAGACCAACAAAGGCTGCCGCATTTGGCCTGCTTGGAAGGGTTTACTTAAATACCGGAGATTATCAAAATGCCGCCCTTTATGCAGATTCATGTCTTTCTATTTACAGAACCTTAATCGACTATAATTCTTTAAACAAAACAACTGCTATACCAATTGCAAGATTTAATGATGAAGTTATATTTGCGAGCAGGTCATATACTGAATCTGGTCTATTTGGAGTTGCTATATTTGAGTAGACACAGAGTTAAGAGGATTTACATATCTTAACAGAATATTATGTCACGAGAGAGAAAAGCATACCCGAAGGAGTTCAAGCTGATGAGCGTTGAACTGAGTAACACCCGTACAGATCTAATTGCACTTGCGAAAGAACTGGATATCAATGTGACTTTATTATATAGATGGCGTAAGGAATTCACCAGCAAGCAAGGCAGCAGTTTTCCTGGGAATGGAAAGGTTATCCTCAGCGCAGCTGAGCAAGAGGTGGCTAATTTGAAAAAAGAACTGCGTGAAACGCAGATGGAACGGGATATATTAAAAAAGGCC
>NZ_QLLR01000009.1 GCF_003259615.1 Pedobacter cryoconitis
GTACCAGGAATACCCTGAGGACCCTTCAAATTTCCTTCATAAATCCATTTGTCGCCTATCTTTAGATAATAATTGCCTGTGATAGAATCTATATATAAATCTCCATTTTTACCTATAGGCTGTGTTGGAATCCCTTCTTTAACTATTATTTCTGGCCCCAGTGATCCCGATCCACCCGAAGATAAATCGACCCAATGATCAATACTCCAATAATTAAATTTCTGCGTATCAATATTGAAGATTAGCATACCATTAATCACGATATTATTAGTGCCGCTTTTTTGTAATGTTTCACGTCCTTCAGTAGTTAATCTTGGGATTAGTATACCCTTTTTTGTAGAGACGATGTCTAATATAGATTTTAGATCAGGAGTAGTTGTGCCTATACCTACACCACCGTCTTTTTCCTGAGCATTAGATATATTTACAATACCTAATAGCATAAATAATCCGGTTAATATTTTTTTACTTGTCTTTTTCATTGTTACACCTTATAAGGCTGGTTATCTGTTAGATTGATAAGAGTTAGAACAGGTGCAAAAGTCATTACTAATTACTTGTGAATGAGCCAGAATAAGACATTTTAGTAGCAAAATAAGGTTGACTCAAGCCTTACAAAAAGAAAATAATTAACGGGATAATCAGAAACCTATAGTAATACCAGCTAATCAAAATAAAGATCTGATCGGGTATTTTAATAACCCATTCAGACTTTTATTTAACTATATTTGGAATAGATAAAAATTAACGGAAATGTAATTTATGAGAGAAGTTATTCATCAGTACGGTGTTGAACTTGAATGGGTTACTGATATAGCTCCTAAATTAGGCGGTTACGTAGATGGGAACAATATTGTGGTTCCCGGAGAAGCCAGGCCAGGAACAAGATTTATACTTCCTATCAATGATAATATGACAGCATTTGTTGTTGATGTTACCTATAATGAAGATGTAATCTATAGATTACGAAATATTCGTGATGACTTTGTTGGGGTTTACTATAATCTTACTGAAGGTGATGCTGTACATATTTTAGATGATGTTTCCAGACTAGCTGGTAGATGGGGCTGTAATCTTGCTGTGTTCGATGCAAATCTGGGTGGAGACTATCTTGTTAAAATGGGCTGTACAACATTTATGTTAGCTATTTTTATTAAAAAAAGTGCATTGAAAAATTACTTTTCTAAAACTGAGCAATATGATCAGATTTTAGACTCTGTTTTTGATTCGGAGAAAAACACGATAGTTAAATTTGACAGAATGGGCAGTCAAGCCTGGTGGCTAATGAATGAACTACGAAAAACTAATGCTACTGGAGCTCTTTATGAGACAATGGTAATTGGAACAGTATATGGATTGCTTTGTGACTATCTGGACCAGACAGCTAATCAAGAAATTATACTTGAGAAAGTAGTTCAAGAAGATGTGGTAAATATTATAGCCTCACAAGCTTACTTAGTAGAACATATTGAGGAACAGTTTGCTGGGATAACTAAATTGGCAACTGATGCAAACATGTCGGAGACAAAATATAAAAGACTTTTTAAAAAAATAATCGGAATAACTCCTAATGCTTTCTTTTTAACTAATAAACTGTCTTTCGCAAAAGAGAAATTGGAAACCGGCAATTATACAGTTGGAGAGATAGCAGTTAAATTTAATTTCACAGATGCCTCACATTTAATTGAACAATTCAAAAGAGCCTTTGGCATTACTCCTAAAGAGTATCTAACGTTATTGTAGCATGATCAACAAAAGATTGGAATTTACGTATCACTACACATTAACGCCAGAATGGCAACAACAAATAGTCGAGAATCTAGGAGCCACTCTGATTGACAATAAATTATTAATTATTCCAGAGGAAATTGCTTCTGGAGGGTCCGTGTTTTTAGAAGTCTTACCGGGGCTGTCTGTACATCTTTTAGACATGACATTTCATGTACCAGTTGCAATTACAAGAGCTGCAAAAGATCATAATTACTATATGATTTATTACGATATAGGAGATGAAATAACAACCCATATTCTTGGAGATACAGTTCATCAAGCGGGATACCATTCAAAATTGGGGATGGGTTTCATGGATAGTTCCGTAACTGGTGTCATTATCCCTCCTGTTAATGAACGTTCATATAGTTTGAGATTATTAGTTGATAAAAATTATTATAAATTACTAGCAGCAACTAACAGAACCGCTGAACTTAGTGACTTACTATTTGACGAGTCCAAAAATACATTATTTTTCTATAGTCACATTGATAGCAGAAGTAAAGTTTTACTGAATAAGTTAAAAGAAGATCACCATTTTTCCAGTTCTTCATTTGAATTAAAGCTTAAACATATTGCGTTGTACCTTTTAAATTATATAGTTGATCGTACTGCTGATTTTGAACCAATTATCAATAAGTTATCACAACAAGATATTGATAATATTCTCAAAACCTCTAAATATTTACTAGATAATCTTTTAACTGAATTCCCTGGTATACCAGTCATGGCTGATATTGCAGGGATGTCGGGTACTAAATACAAAACTCTTTTTAAAAAGATATTGAAAGATAGTCCAAGCAATTTTTTCTCAAATGAGAAGCTCCTGCTTGCACAAAAACTATTGCAAAGTGGCGATTTCAATCATATAAATGATATTGCTTATGAACTTGGGTACAACAATCCAGGATATTTCTCAAGAATGTACAAGAAGATGTTTGGCTTCTCTCCTGTAGATGTACTAATCAAATCTATATATTAGCCTTGAATTTACTTTTAGATTGTCATATCTATTATCAGCGATAGGCTGACCCGCAATTTTCTTTATACTAGCGGCGCAGGTATTCGTTTGTTTATTGGTATTGTCAATGGCTGATTTGATCTTATAGAAACTATTGTTTTAATAATTAAAATATATTTATTTAATGCGCAATACAAAGAATCTAAAAAGCTATTATAAGCTCAAAGATTAATGCTGTTAGCTCAATTCAGTCTTACCAAATAGATTATATCTCATTTTACCCCTATCTTTCGCCTTTTAATTAAAATATATAAATGAAGAAATTAGTTCCTATTGCTACGATGTTTATCGCCCTGTTTTTTGCTTCCTGTAATAATATGATCAATACATCAATAGACATGGATAGTCCTTTTGAGACAGTAACTGTTAAAAATGAATATGAAATTAAAGTACCGGCGGGTATTACAGAAGTAGCACCAGAAGAAGCCTGGTATTCATACGAAGGTAAAGATGAAACCAAAACCTTTATCATAAAGGGCGAAACCATTAAAAAAGAAGGCTACGAAAAAAGAAGAACAGAAGAAGGTACGCTAAACAAATTTCCATATGGACTAAAAGGATGTACTGATTATAACTTCGATTTTTACAGCAAGCAGGCAAAAGATGCTAAAGAAACGACTGTTGTAATTGATACAATTATTAATTCGTATCCTGCAAAAGTTTATAAATTCAGCGCAAAGGCATTAGCCGTGGATATGCAGATTATGGCGGCTTATCTTGAAGGTAAGGATAAACGAATCCAGAGAATTATTGTGGCTTATCCGGTAACTGCTGTTAACGGAGCTAAAGCTGCAGAAAAAATTATTTATTCTTTTAAATCTTTATAGAATTTAGCTGCATTTGTAAATTATTAACATAAAGAATCGGTGTTTATGAAGAGTGAAAAAATAATAGGGATAATGGGGGCTATGAATGAGGAAATTAATAGCATCCTCAAACTCATGACCGCTGTAGAAGAGTTCACATACGGCAGGAGAACCTATTATACAGGCTTTATCAACGGAACCAAATCAGTTGTAGTTTTCTCCAGATGGGGTAAAGTCGCTGCTGCAAGTACGGTAACCAGTCTGATTATTAAATTCAACATCACAGACTTAATATTTATAGGCGTTGCCGGTGCAATAAATCCGGCATTAAAAATAGGTGACATTGTTATTGCAGATCAATTGGTTCAGCATGATATGGATGCAAGGCCTTTAATGGATAGATATGAAATTCCATTGTTAGGAGTTACTTATTTTAAACCAGATTCTAATCTGATGGCTATTGCAGAGAAAGCCATTCACGAAATCATCGGTAATCAAGCCCGGCCTTTTATTGGCCAGGATGAAAGAGACAGGTTCTCACTGACTAATCCTGAATTGCATAAGGGAAGTATTGCAAGTGGCGATAAATTTTTTGCGAGATCAAAATGATAAAGATGATTTGTTTTCAAATTTACCTGCCACTTTATGCGTCGAAATGGAAGGTGCTTCAGTAGCCCAGGTTTGTTATGAGTATGAGATCCCTTTTGTTATTTTGAGAATTATTTCTGATGAATCAAATGAGCATTCGCCAATAGATTTTCCAGATTTTATCATCAATGTATCCAGTAAGTATTCCCAGGAAATTATTAAAAATATGTTTTCCTGCCTACAGGGTTAATGATTTACCGAATAGTAATCCCATATCTCTTTTGAAATGGCTGCAATTGCATTTTCACCTCTTTCTTTTGGAGCCTTAAAATCAGACATAAATACTGAAATGGCTAAATGTTTGCCATTAGGCAAAGTAACGATACCAATATCATTAAAAGCGGCCATTAATCCCTGTTTATTTACACCTGAAGCTGGATTGTTTATTTGATGTGTTCTGGCTTAATTTTATATCATAGACACAATAAATCTAATTGTGATTTTAGACTAAAATAATCTGATCATAAATATTAATTGTAGATTGAGCATAAAGTGGATGTCCGTATAGTTATGGACATAAACATTAATATAAAAACTATGAAAAAAGGTCTTCTTATATTATTTATAGTGACAATTTATTTATTTTTCAGTTGTAACAACTCCTTTAAAAGGCCAGTTGATAAAAGCACTGCAGATACCATTTATTATGGTGGTAATATTATAACTATGGAAGGTGATTTTGTTAATTATGTTGAAGCAATCGCTGTAAAAGATGGTAAGATTATTTTTGCAGGGACTAAATCAGATGCAAATAAACTTAATGGAACTCACACAAAAATGAATGATCTGGAAGGAAAAACTTTATTGCCAGGTTTTGTGGATGGACACAGCCACTTCAGTGAGGTTGGTTTGCAATCAGTATCAGCAAATCTTTTGTCGCCACCAGATGGCCCTGTGAAAAATATAGATGAACTGCAAAAGGTACTTCGTGAGTTTATGGCAGTTTCGCCGATCGTTAAAGCGCATCAAATTGTGCTGGTGATGAACTATGATAACTCTCAGCTGAAAGAACAACGAAGTCCAATAAGACAGGAATTAGATGCTGTTTCAACACAACTGCCAATTATCGTAATTCATCAATCAGGACATTTAGCAGTTTTGAATAGTAAAGCACTGGCAATGGTTGGGATTACTGCCGATTCTAAGAATCCCGATGGAGGTATAATTGAACGGGAAGCAGATGGTAAAACGCCAAATGGAGTTTTACAGGAAAATGCTTTTTTCCAGATCATACCAAAGCTGCCATTGAAATTTACACCGGAAGAAGTTGCCTCGATGATACAAACAAGTGAAGCTATTTATATAAAGAACGGTTTTACCACTATACAGGATGGTAAAACGACACCTGTAAATATTAAGGTGCTACCAGAACTCGCGAAAAAAGGAGCCTTTAAAGTTGACATTGTATCCTACCCCGATTTGGTTCTTTTAAGCAAAGACAGTATTCTTCGGGGGCCGTTAATGTCAAAGAAATACACGAATCATTTCCGGATTGGTGGTGTGAAAATAACAATGGATGGCTCCCCTCAGGGAAAAACTGCCTGGTTTACCCAACCATATTATAAAGTTCCGGCAGGACAGGATTCTACTTATGCTGGCTATCCAGCGTTTACCGATGAAAAATTGATTAAATGGTTTGAACTCGCCTATAAAAACAACTGGCAATTATTAACCCATACAAATGGTGATGCAGCAATTGATCAGCTCATCAGAATGGATAAAGCTGCTGCTATTAAATATCCTGCCAAAGATCGCCGTACAGTTATGATACATGGCCAATTTTTGCGGCACGATCAGGTAAAGGAAATAATGGATGCCGATATTTTTGCCTCTTTATTCCCTTTGCATACTTTTAACTGGGGTGATTTTCACCGTCAATCAGTTGTAGGGCCAGAACGTGCAGAAAACATGTCTCCAACAGGCTGGTTATTGGAAAACAAAATGAAGTTCAGCATCCATTCAGATGCTCCTGTTATTTTTCCAAATTCAATGCAACTGATTTCTACAGCAGTTAACAGAACAACACGTACAAATTATCTTTTAGGGCCAAAACAGAAAATATCTCCTTACGTTGCTTTACAGGCAATGACCATCTGGCCTGCCTATCAACACTTTGAAGAAGATGTGAAAGGTTCTTTGGTCAAAGGAAAAAATGCTGACTTTGTGATTCTGGATCAGAACCCCATAAAAGCTGATCCGAAAAAAATCAATGAAATAAAGGTTATGGAAACGATCAAAGAAGGTAAAACTGTTTATAAAAATTAGTGTAAGCGCAAAAAGCCCCATAATGGGCTTAATTGATATTTATGATAATATTTAATTTATAAGTTAATTATTGTTTTAATAATTCAAAATTATGCGTTATTGAACCAATAATTGACTTAATATTCTTAAAAACTTAATTTCATGACATCAAATAATTACTTAAAAAAAGAAAACAATCCTTTTTTCCACTCCTTCTTCCTTTTTAGCGCTTCTTCATTAGCCGGGTAAGCTTCCAGTATATTCTTTATATTTTCTAAGGCTTCACTTTTAGAACCTGTGGCATGTAACGCATCTGCATATTGTAATTTCACTTTCAAAAGCTCATCATCCCAAGCCCATTCATTCCTGATATAACATAATATGGCCTGGTAAGCCACTTCGTTACAATTATCCCATTTATTTAAGATGAAATAACAATCAGCCAGCTGAAGATAAGCTCTGCTCAATTCGTACTCATTATCTGGGTAAACTATCTTTAGTGGCGCAATTAAAGCTTTCAGATCTTCAATTGCTTTTTCGTAATTGCCCAGATTCATATAAGATAACCCGCGCATATAATGGATTTTGCAACGTGAAGTATCTTGTATCGCTTCTTTCTTCACCGATTGATAATTGTCTGCACAAGCGATACACTGGCTATAATCTTTGATAATATAATATTCCTGCATCAGCATAAACCATGCAGAATTATCATCAGGGTTTTTAACCAGCTCATTTTGCCATGCCTTAATTGCATCTTCCGGGCTTCCTTTACTCAACAGATCATGGCGGACATTTTGAATGATAATATATTGTTCACTTAGCTCAAACAGCTGATGTTCTGCGAGCTCTTTCTTGTTGATTTCCAGAAAAGAGTCGTATTCTTCAGTTATTGCATCTAAGATTTCATAAGTTTCCTCATTACGTCCCAATTTATAAGTCATATCCAGAATCTCAGCTTTGAGCCTCAGGTAATCTGAAAAAGACAGATAATCACTACTATAGCTTGCGGCCGCTCCGTATATTTCTATCGCCTCTTCATATTTTTCCAGTCCTTTAAGCGCAGTTCCCCAGCTATTCAACTGCTCCCAAAAAGGAGAAAGAGAATAACCAATAGCGTGAACTTCAGCAGCTTTTTCATAAACTCCGATTTCAGAAAGTGCTATTCCGTAATTATTACAGCACATGGCAAAAGTATGGACCTCGTTAGCTAAACTTTCACCAGTGTTATTGTAGAAATATTCATAAAAACCCTGATAAGAAATGTCATAAAACTTGACTTTGAGTTGCTGTAATTCCTCAGCTAACTCTTCAGTCCATATATTTGGGATAGACTCATAATAAAAATCACAGCCCGCGGTATAATATGCTTCAGGAGAATCTGCGGGTAAAGATTCGATAGTAGGTAATTCCCCTGTAACGCGGCAATTCGCATCAACATAACGGCGCAGTCCTCGCGCCAGCCCTCCTATTTCTAAACTCTTTTTCAGATAGGGTAACGCCTCTGCATACTTCTTCTCATCAAATAAAAATGTACCTGCAAAATGATATGGAATATCCCAATCAGGATAAACTTTCATATAACTAAGAGAAAGACTTAATATTTCGATCGGATCTGCCTTTAAATGTTCAGAAAACCTTCTTAAAGCCATTATTAAACTGTGTACCAAAAGCTTATTCAGTTTACTTTTGGCGCTTAAGTCATTAATTCTGTGGTAAAGGTCAATCAGCTCTTGGTTGGGCTGCTCATCACTGTAAGTAAACGCCATAAAAGCAGCCTCTCCTGCCAGTTCTAGTCGCTGGTAATCTAAGGCAAGTAAAGCAACTGCATTATGTGTCAGATAATTTTGATGTGGATAAGCCCTACCTTCTCTGAAGGTTTGAAACACTTGCAGCGCATCTTCTTTATGCCACAGATAAATATTCGTCTTTTCCAGATAAAGCAGGCTTAATTCCTTGTCGAGAATGCTTCTGTTAGTAGGATATAGTGCTTTAAAATGTGCAATCATTAAGTCTATATCCTCTAATACAAGTTCCATATTTCCCAGCATAAAATTAACCTGACGGCGGTAGCCTATTGCTTTTAGCCTGGTATCTTCGTTTTCTGAAAAAACAAGGATATCACAGTAAACCTGTGCTTCTGATAAGTTATCTTGTGTTACAAAGATATTGATATAGGCAGCATATAACATCGCTTCCTCATGAGTAGGCTGAAGTTTTAAAACGTATTCAAAACTATGATATGCAGTTGTATATAGTGATAGATCGTTTCGATCGGGATCAAAAGTCTGACTAGCTAATTGATATTCGCATCTGGCTTTGAGCAGCAGCGCTTCAATACTATCAGGATTAACCAGGAGAAAAGGGTTCAAAGATTCAAGGCATTTTGGAAATTCACCTTGATTATAAAGGGATTGTAAGTCTTGTATAGTGGTCATGTTGTGTCTATCCTATTAAAATCAGCGACAGGCTGATACGCTAACATATAAGCTCAATTAAACCGCAAATATAAGATTACACAAAATAAAGAACGTTTTTTACCTTAATATATTTAAAATATAAAAAATTCAAACATGATTTAGGAAATTAGGCAGGTTACATATTATTTTTCGCTATTCAGCAGCTTTAAAAATAACTGCTCCGTTTCATGGAAATGGGGTGTCAAACGGATCCCATTATCTTTAGCTTTGATCACATTAATAATCTTGTTGAACTCATCTATCCCGTACATAGAAAGCCTCATACTAATTTTTTTGATTTTAGTGTTCGTATCATTCAGGTATCTAAAGTCAATAATCAGATCCCAATCTTTTGTTGTAACGTGCTCTCGCATATCTACAACAATTACCAGGTTCCAGTCTATAACTAATGTTTGACAATTGAATAATCTTGGGCTGCTGGTTTCAATCTGTTTATCATCAATAATCGTATGAATACGGCGTTTAGTACCCCGCCAGAATATAAAGCACATCATATAACATAAAAGTACATTGATGCAGAAAATGATCAGTAAATCCCATGTGGCATGAATAAGTTGTGCACTGATTACATCATAAATGACAACTGTACCACCAACAAAGAACGAGAGACTAATGATACGAAAAATCCATTTTTGGAAATCTGGTAAAACGTAAGAAAATGTAAACACTGTATTTTTAAAATTTATGAAATGAATTGAAGGATTATCCTTCAGGTATATAATTGTTTAAAGTGTAAATTGTCATACTCTTCTTGACAATCCCATAATAGCAAGGGGCTTGTGTACTTTAAATATTACGATGCCACAAAGCTACATTGACCATTTACGGAAGGGTAACTTGATAAGACCAAATAATAGCATGATAAGACCATTTTGGAACAAAGGGCAAATTCTGTACTGAGATTAGTTTACAGTAGAAAATAGATTACTGATTTATGTTTACCTGGTTTATTACATTTTCCTGTCCTTAGTTTATAATAGGAGTAAAAATGGCTGCTTTTTTGATTTTTTTGGTTGTCCCATACCCTCACTCGTTTAATTTAAAACAAGCATACAGGTTCTTTGTTAAAACCAATTATCCTAAAAATATATTTATGACAAATTCATTTTTCATAGTCGGAATAGGTGCTTCTGCTGGAGGCGTTCCCGCTTTAACTGAGTTTTTTGACCACTTACCATATAAAATGAAAAGTTCTTATGTAGTGGCGACTCATCTTATGCGTGATCGTCAGAGTTTATTAGATCAGATTCTTAAGAAACATACTAAACTTCCAGTAATTAGATTGGAGAAGGACACGAAATTAGAGATGGGAAAAATCTATGTAATCATTGAAGACACCACAGTCACTGTAAAAGATGGATTACTGAAAGTAGAAAAAAGAGACGACAAAGTTGTTAATTCTTGTGTGGATATTTTATTTGAATCTCTTGCCATAGAGCTTCGGGAAATAGGAATTGGTATAATCTTGTCAGGTGGAGGTAACGATGGATTAAAGGGGGCAAAAAAAATTAAAGAAATGGGTGGAAAGGTTCTGGTACAAAACCCCGATTCGGCGAAAATTCCATGGATGCCAATGTCAGTTATTGAAGGCGATCACCCAATAATTGTAGAAACGCCGGCAAAAATAGCTCAACATTTAGTCAGATTATGCAAATTATCTGAATAGTTAAGGGTGTATTTATCAAAACCATCATTGATTTGAGCTTAAAAATTAAAATCTTCAATAGCCTGTTTTTTCAGTGTTTTTAACTGTAAAATTTACGATTTCAATTATGCTGTCATCTATCTCATTTACGCTGTTTTTGATCACTTTTAACAAAGGATAATTCTCATCGTATCCATCCATTTCCATCAGATTAAGCATGCCTTTGATCGTTGCTACGGGTCTGCGAAATTCGTGAGACTGTATAAATGCAATACGGGAAAGTTTACGTTGCTGAGCTAAAGCGGTCTGCTGAGAGGCTATTCTTTTGGAAATATCGATGGAATTATAAGATATGCCGATAATTTCACCATCATTGTTTCTAGCTGGATCATAACTGTCTATAAACCAACTGGAGAATACTCCATAATTGTGTAAAAGTTCCAGTCTGATACTTTCTCCTGATAGCGTAATACCACAATTATTAATAAAGTCAGCCATATAATTAGAATCAATGAACTGCATAATATTCATTCCTGGGTTTAATTCAACACCATAAGCTTTCTTGATCAATAGTTTAACTGCTTTATTACAGCAAATTATGTTCAAATCCCTATCCAGCAATAAGTGGTTGCTTGTGGTGCTTTCAAAAAATGAATTCATTTTCAGTTCAAGCTTTTTGGCATTCAAATATTGTTCCTTTAGAAAGTGAAGATTGCTTTCAAAATCTAATAACTGGATGACCTGTTTGGCCAGGTTTTGCAGCATTTTTGTTTGGATTTCGGTGAGTTGTCCTGGTTTTCGGTCAAAAACGCATAAACTTCCCAGTGTTTGTCCGTCATTGGTAGTTAGCGGTGCGCCTGCATAAAAGCGGATACCGGCCTCACGTGTTACCGCATCATAATCTTTAAGATTAGCATCCAATTGCGCATCTGGAACAATTATTATAGCCTTACTTTCTACTACGAAATGACAAAAGGATTGATCCCTGCCAGAGTTGGGTACAAACCTATCATTAAATAAAATATATTCTGTATCCTGGCCTATTAGCGTGATTAAGGCATTTGGTACGTCGCAAATATCTGCAGCTAACTGGGCGATTTCTTTAAATTCTTCCTGTTTATCAACCTTAACCTTTAGAAATCGATTTACCGCCTCCAGCCGTTTTAACTCATTATATGGCATGTGAAATGTAGTTTAACTAATAACAATTTAACCTATAGAAGAGTTTAATGAAGGTATATTCTCAACATTTCGTTCCTCTGATAAAATGATTAAACTCCCCTTGTTAAAAGTTCATCACATGCCTTTTCCAGTAGTTTAAACTCCATGACACCATCCGGGTAACCTTGCTGTTTCATAGCAGCCATTGTACCTTTGATCACTTCAAGAGGATGATGTAAGTCAGCTGAGAGAATACGATCGATCTGACGAAGAGATTCTCCTTGTTCTACCACCATTTTTTCATCCCTTACCATTTGTGTAATGTCAGTTGCACTATAAGTAACACCTACAATGGCCCCTATTGAATCAAAAGCAGGTTCGAAAATAAGATGCCATGGGTTACTCCCTTTTGGCGATTCCATGATGACTTCAATACTAACATTTTCTCTCATTAATGCGCGTTTACAATTCCTGATGAATTCATCAACAAACCCAGGTTCAATATAATCATTCACCTCCATGCCTTCTGCAATTGTTAGCTGATAGTTGTTCCTGAGTAAATTGACCATGGTATTGTTAAAAGAAAGCACACGAAGGTCAGTGTCCAGCAGCAAATGGCAGCAACCTGAACTTTCAAAGAAAGAGCGAAGCTTAATTTCTTCTACACGTGAAAAGTCATATTGTTCTTTCAATAGCTGAAGGCTGGCATCAAATTCCAGCAAGCGGGTAACTTGCCTGGCAAGCCGGTGCAGCATCTTTTGCTCAATGATTGTCAGGGTTTTAGGAGCTATACCGTAGACGCACAAAGTACCTATATTATAATCATCGTAAGTTGTTAGCGGTGACCCTGCATAAAACCGGAGGTGGGGCTTGTAAACTACAGATGGGTTATTCTTCACACGCTCATCCACCAGTGTATCAGGAATAATTAACAATTCTTTTTGCATAACGGTATGTCTGCAAAAATTGTCATTAAAAGAAACCTCGCTATGATCAGTACCTGCTTTGAATTTGATATGCTGCGTCTCATTATCCATAAATGTAATCATTGCTATCGGTACATTACATATATTGGCTGCCAACTCAACTATTTGCTGCAGCTCGTCCTCTCTATCAATCTTCATGTGCAAAAAACGGTTTACTGTATTCACCATTTTTAATGGGCTATCTGACATATCTTAATTCCTATTTAATAATAATGAATAAACCCAAAGCAAGGTTTACCAAATGTAGAAGTAAAGGCAAAAATTTTATTACCCCTACGTAAACGCACTCTAAGCGGTTCTTAGCAAACACCATACCGAATAAGATCAATATTGATGCAAATAAAGAAGAAGAGGAACAATAGGCATTACACCGAATAGGAATAAAATAGGATCTTAAAAAACTCAGCTCGAGTATTAACTGTATAGGGAGTTTTTAAATCTCTTAGCTAATAGGCCAGTTGCCTGATCAGGGTCAATTTCTCCAACAATTATACCAGCCCTCCCATAAACTTCATTGAGTACACAATTTCCAGAGGGGTCGATTAATGAGCTGGCTGATTCAGGGTAAAGAGATGAATAATTAACACTGGCAAAATAAATAGTATTTTCCAAAGCTCTCATCATCATTGCTTTTTCATAGTATGGATTGCTTTTATTGCCCCATTCCGTTAGCTTTACTCCATTCGTATTACTTCCAGAAAAGTGAGGATGAAAAACGATCTGGGCACCGTTTTGTGCCGCCCATCTTACTGATTCAGGATAACGAAATCCTTCATGGCATATAGTTATACCAAATTTGACACCTTTAATCTCAAATATAGATCTCTCTGTACCTGGAATCCAGATAGTGTCTTCTGAAGGATCTAATTGGTTTTTAGTTTGATAACCTAATATTTCACCGTTTTCGGAAACCACATAAGCGAGGTTGACAAGTTGTTTATCGATGTACCAATCCATAGGAACAATAATTGCGATTGAGTTTTCAGCCGCAATTCTGCACACTTCGTTTAATGCGGCCTCCAGGTTTTCGCTAGTCTGGTCTGATTTTGAATAGCCCATTCCTGGGTATCCCGGAAGATAAGATTCTGGAAAACAGATAATTTCAGCATTAATATCAATAGCCTCTATCACCATCTTCTCAAGTGTCTGTAAACCATCATTGATATTTTTTGGAAACTGAGGGGATGCTAAAGCTATTTTCATAAAATAAAGGTATTATAAAAAAGCTTCTCAAACACAACAATATTCGTAAAGCTAGTCTCATCCTCTATAATAATAAAGCAACTCCTTTAGTATTTTCTGGACGCTGGACTTAGGAAATGAAGCAAAAAGCATTAGCTCTGGATGCGGAAAACTATTCTTGCTGAGAGTCTGGAATCAAAGATTATCTGTATATATGGCTTGGGCATTAGTTAATGCTTAATCATTTTCGACACAAATAACCATATATCTTTCCTTAATGAGGCAGTATCTAATAAACTGTTTAAATGGGATTCTCACATGCTGTAAGGGTTGTAGTCAACGCACTGGTAAATCGAAAAACATAACTTGTTTCGTTCATTCCACCAATGGTACTATGAAATATGCCTCTAATATGTTTTCCAGGCATGCTGCTTTTACGAAAATTCTCTGATGCCTTTTTGGTTTCCACTGATTGTTTCATTGTGCCTGGCACAGGTCTTTTTGAAACAACCTGTACCCCATCTACCACTTTAAAAATGAAATCGCCCAGGATTCCCTTTAAAAATTTACCGTCGAAAATTGCCATAAATATTTGCTTTTTTATCAATGTAAAGCATTTGTGCTAAAGAGTATCATCCTAAGCAGGCAATGTCCATAATTGTCCGCGGCTGTCTGCAATTGTCCGTAGTTGTCCATGTTCTGGTCAAAGGAAAAATTATAAGGTTCATCAGTCTTCAACTAATCATGCTTTGTTTGTGCCTGAGTAGTGGTCGATGTAAGACCAAGCTTAAAACAGCCTTTAACCATAGGTACTCCAAGTCTTTTCAACTAGTTGTTTTTACTTGGACTTGCCATGCACTCACGTTACTCTAGCATTGCTCTTACCCTAACGAGTACTCGGGCAGTACTCAGGCAGTACCCGGATGTTGCAGGTCAGGATCAGGATGAATTATATCAAGTGAGCGGGTTTGAAAACTGGCTTTTCTATAGACAATTATAAAGACAAGATTGTGTAAATAGGTGAAGCCGGATCGCTTAAGGACTTTAGTTTCAAAAACTAGACAGTTTCATAAATTACTGAATTTAGTTCTTTTCTATATTGCGAGGCAGTTTTACCAGTAAATTCTTTAAATAACTTGTTGAAATGACTAAAATTATTAAATCCACTTTCATAACAAATATTTGCGATACTAGTTGATTTTTCAGCCAAAAGTTTTGAAGCATGTACAACACGGTACTCATTAACAAAAGCAGTAAACGTTTTTTTGGTGATTTTTTTAAAGTATCTGCAGAAAGAAGGCACCGTCATACTTGCCATCGCAGCTACATTTTCTAAACTTATGGGTGTCTTGAAATTATCTTTAACATAATTGAGGACCATATTAATTCTATCGTTATCCTGAACCTGTGTTTCGAGTGAAAAACCGGAAGCATTTAAAATTCTATAATCGGCAGAGTTTTGAAGTTCTTTTAAAACGGCTAATAGTGCTAACAGTCTTTCAAAAGGTAATAAACCCTCCATTTTCTCTATCTGTTTGCCAACAACTTTTTTGATTTCATTTCCAAAAGCAATCCCCCCTCTGGCCTTATCAAAAAGTTCCTGTATCCATTTTGTTTCTTGTAAACCCAGAAATCCTGCTCCAAGAAAATCTGGTTTCATCTGGATGACCGTTTCATTCTTGTTCCCGGTATTGTAATCAGTAAAGCCACAATGTGGGAGATTGCTTCCAATTAATATTAAGTCTCCATCGGTATAGTAAGATATATGACTCCCAATTTGTCTTTTTCCAGCTCCGCCATTTACAAAAACCATTTCGATTTCCTGGTGGTAATGCCATACATGGGCCTTGTTATTGGAATTCATTAAATATTTAGAATAATAGAAAGAACTTCCAAAAGAAGACTCAACTACCTCGTATCCAGGCTTTATTGCTTTCATGTTTTTTCAATTACTAAATCAAAAATATACTTTATTATGAGTTTTAACAAGGAAAAACGCATGTTAATGTTAATATAGCATAACTATCGGAAAATATGCAGTCAATTATACCAGCTCATTGTCAATAACTTAGACCCATCAAATAATTACTCACTCTTCTAAAATTAATGATATGAAAAATCTACTCAAAATTAGCCTGATAGCTACCATCCTTTTTACCAGTGTAAATACATATGCAAATAATGATGACCTTTCATTGAAAGTTAACAGTGCAGAAAGTAAAACCATTCGTCTTTCTATAAATGAGACGCAAGACATGAAGGTAACCTTCTATGGCCTGAATGATGAAATCCTATATGAGAAAAAAGGTCATGAATTAAGCGGATCGAGCAAAACTTACGACTTAACTAATTTTCCTGATGGAAACTATATAATGAAAGTGGAAACAGGCTTAAAATCGGTTGAATATCAAATTAACATTGAAAATAATAAAGCCTCACTTTCTACAGCCTCAAATAAAGAAGCTTTTAAACCAGTGTTGACAAAGAAAGATGGAGTGATCACCCTTAATTTAGATTATACAAATAAGGCTCCGGTTGAAATTACGATTTTCGATGAATTCAACAATCAACTTTACGCGGATAGTTATAAAGATTCGGCAAAATTGGTTAGAAAATTTAATGTTGACAATGCCCTTTCTACTAAATTAACTTTTGTTATAACATCTAAAGATCAAGCGTTTAACAGTACGATAGATGTTAGATAAATAGAATAATTTTTCTATTGGACTTATTTGGTTATCATCAACAAACCATTTAATTTAAATCTTCTGCCAGTTTAACTGACGATTTAAATTAAATGGTTTATTTATTATTATTAGTTTGCACCTTCCGTTAAATTGATATTTTTTTTATCAAATTGATTGCCCTGTTCCACTTTGGATATACCTCAATCGGCTTAATGTAATTAACAATCTCAAATTCCCAGGGAATTAATACCTCGATGTTGTTTAGTTTGGATAGTTCCGGGATCCACAGCCTGATAAAATCCTGCGCCTTATATTTATTGGATTGATGTACCGGGTTAGTATACCAGATTTCAAAGGCCTGCATATGCCAGTTCATCCAATTTGAGCTGACATCATAATCGATTAGTTTTGATTCGAAATAAGCGGCACCCCAGGTCCAGTTTATTTTTAGATCATGCACCAGGTAGCTCGCGCAGTTTACCCTTCCACGATTACTCATATACCCTGTTTGATTTAGCTGGAGCATATGTGCGTCAATAAAAGGGATACCAGTATTCCCATGGCACCACCGTTCAAATTTTTCGGGATCATTTTCCCAGACAAGCTTTTTATTTTTAAAACCCTGAGTTGAAAAAATTGAAGTTCCAATCCGCATTCCCTTAAATGTAAAGTAATCCCTCCAAACCAATTCAAAAATCAGCCACCAGGTACTTTGATTTTTCCTGACCTTTTCTTCATATTCTTTTACCCTGCTATATATCTGCCGGGGGGAAATACAGCCCAGGGCCAGGTAGGGAGAAAATTTCGAACTATAATCCAATCCATCTGATTTATTCCTGCTCCACCTGTATCCTGTCAGAAGTTCAGATTTAAAGGTGTAATATTCCAATCGTTCCAGTGCTGCATCTTCTCCGCCTTCGAGAAAAGGGTGTGAATACTCATATTCGTCTTTACTAAATCCATAAGCTGAATAAGAAGGAAATTCTATATTTTTTATATTATTTACGCCATTTAACCTGGTCGGAGTGCCTATAGTTTCTCTCGGACTTGATTTTTTAGCAACCGGTATTCTATAAGCCTTGCTTGTAAGGGGGATCTTAGAAATTTCAAAGGGAATATCATCTTTGTGATATAAGGTCTTACCCCACAGGAAATGAAATTCAATTTCCGGTAAGCCATCCATAATTTTCGAAACTAAATCCAGTTCGAAGGGTGCGTACTCCTGTTCTGCATAAATATCAGTAATCTCAAATTCTTTAACTAGCTGCGGTATTGTGAGCATTGCCGACTTTTCGCCGATAATTAAATGCCCGCCCAAATGCTGCAGATTTCCCCTCAGGTTAATAACGGATTGCTGCATAAATTTGAACCGGATAATATCGGCTCTACGAGAACCATTAACTGACTGTTGATAGTCTTTTTCCTCAATGCAATAGCAGAAAACCAATTCGCTACATTCCTTTTGAGCCTTCAATAGAACCTCGTTATCGTGTAATCTCAAATCGTTTTTAAACCAAACCAAGCCCCGTTTTGCCATCTATACTTAACACTATAATCAAGATAATGTTCTCTCGATATGCCACATAAATCACCTCAGGATATAGCGTGATAAACGTATTTAATGGCTTTTCTAATCGGGTTCTAATGTTGTGGTCATGATTTCGTCAAATGCTTCGCGAAATCACGAAATTCGTTTAGCATAATCTCTGCAATAATATATTTGCGGCCAGATGGTAACCGTTTTTAACTATAAAATTGTGATTTTCTTATTCAGTATGGTGTTGTTTTTTGGTTTTGGCCTTAAAGCAACAGTTTCCGTTGGTAAATGGTCGGCTTTTTATCTGGCAATGGAAGACGAGTCCCTAGCTGATGAAGAAAAGAATACAAAGAAGGAGAAATCTGATAGATCCGCAAAAAAAATGTGGTATTTGGAATCGCCGGAAACGGATCAGCTTTGGTTAAAAATTTCCTTAGCTACGGAAGCCCACAATAAGGTTTATTTATTGGCTAAACTCTCAGAGCCCCATATCGCAATATCCACTGAGCCGCCTGAAAATGCAGCAGGCTTTCTACGCGTATAAAATACGGGTAGGTAATTCTATTTTCCCTGACACTTAAATTTTAAAGCCTATCATGAACAAAAAACATGATGTGCCAGCGCTTAGGCCCTGGCAACGCCTGGTTGGAATACTCCATTTTGAGCGGTCCACCATTAATTACATATTTTTTTACGCGGTATTGATCGGATTGCTCGGACTGACCCTTCCTTTAGGTACAACAGCAATCTTCAATTTGCTGAGCAATGGTTCAATGTATAGTTCCACCTATATTTTAATCGGCGTAGTGCTGATTGGAATATTGATCGGTGGTCTGCTGCTCATTGGTCAGCTAACCCTTGTTGAGCTTGTTGAGCAAAAGATATTCGCAAGGACCGCTCTGGAGTTTGCGTACCGTTTGCCACGTATCAAGAAGGCTGAATTATCCGGAGAATATCCACCAGAACTGGTAAACCGTTTCTTTGATATTCTGACGATCCAAAAGGGACTTGCCAAATTAGTCGTAGAAATGATATCCTCAGCAGTGCTGATTTTTTTCAGTGCTATTTTACTCTCATTTTATCACCCGGTGTACATGGCCTTCGGGATCTTTATTACATTGGTACTGGCTATTGTAGTCGCACTTTACTATAAGGACGCTGTGCGAACTAGTATACAGGAATCCGGGTATAAATACGAGGTGGTAGCTTACTTAGAAGATTTAGCGGCAAACCTGGATCATTATCGCGGCAACAAAAGCAGAATGAAGGAGGCTATGGAAAAGACAGATGATATTACTTCCAGATACCTAAAAGCGCGTACCGGTCACTTCAGGATTTTACGTAAATTTTTTGTCAGTTCTATAATCATACGGGCGGTACTAATGGGTACCCTGCTTTTGATGGGTTCTTATTTTGTCATCGACAGGCAGATGACCTTCGGTCAGTTTGTGGCGGCTGAAGTGATTGTTGTTCAGATCAGCTATGCGGTAGAAAAACTAATGACCAGTATGAACACTATATTCGATATGGTAACCAGTGCAGAAAAGCTGGCCGTAGTAACCGATATGGAACTGGAAGACGGACAGGAGGTAAACCATGGGTAATCATCGTCAGGTAAACCACCAGGCTAATTGGGAAAACCTTGGAGATAAAACCAGTCAGTCTTTACTGCGCATGCGTAAGGTACTGGTATTGGAAAGGATTATGCTGGTTGCATTTTTACTTTCGCTTGGTATTTTATTTCTGCCATGGCGGCAAACTATTCCGGGTAAGGGTACTGTTACCGCTTTAAGACCCCAGGACAGGCCTCAGACCATTCAAAATCAAATTGGAGGCCGAATAGAACGCTGGCATGTTAGTGAAGGGCAAAAGGTGCGGCAAGGCGATACCATATTGCTTATATCAGAGATTAGTCAATCTTACTTTGATAATGAGCTCCCGCTTAGATTGAAAGAGCAGCTAAAAGCAAAGCAAGGAAGCGAAGCAGCTGCAAGACAAAAAATGCGCGCAACTGAAGATCAAATCGGCGCTCTTGGCCGCGGATTAAACTTTCAGCTGGTAGCCGCAGAAAATAAAGTGAAACAGAGCATGAACTATGTTCAAAGCGATAGTGCCGACCTACAGGCACTGCGTCAGTTCTATCGCGTTAGTCAATCCCGTTTAGCGCGTTATGAACAAGGGTTTAAAGATGGCCTGTTTTCTCTTACTGATATAGAAACCCGTCGTCTGAATGTGCAGAACGATAATGCGAAACTTATTGCGCAGGAGAATAAGCTGAACAGTTCGAAACAGTCAATGCTTAATGCACAGATTGAATTGGATAACATCAGAGCCAAATACCAGGAATCTCTTGCTAAGGCGCAATCTGATATGGGAACTGCACTATCGGGAGAAGCCAGCGCCCAGGGCGATATTGCAAAATTACGCAACGAGATTGCAAGTATTGATTTTCGCAGAGATTTGTATGTCGTTCGTGCGCCTCAGGATGGTTACGTGATTAAAACCATGAAAGCCGGGATTGGTGAGCTCATTAAAGAAGGAGAATCGGTAGCTACACTGCAACCTGAAAATCCTTTGGTAGCTGCAGAAATTTACGTGAATGCAATGGATGTGCCGCTAATGCAAGAAGGTAGTGAAGTTCGTTTACAATTTGTGGGATGGCCTTCGGTACAGTTTTCTGGCTGGCCGTCGGTAGCTGTGGGCACATTTGCCGGCAGGGTATTTTCAATAGATAGAATGATTAGTGCAAATGGTACTTACCGCGTACTGGTTAAGCAGATGGTTCCGGTCCCTCCTGCTGATGAGCCTTGGCCGGTTCAGCTTAGACAAGGATCAGGGGTATTTGGCAGGGTCATTTTAAATTCTGTACCAGTTTGGTACGAGATATGGCGACAATTAAATGGTTTTCCTCCAAGTCTGGAGAGAGAACCAAAAAGTAATCAGGTTAAATAGAGACATTTATGAAGTTGTTATTCATCTTAATTATATCATTATCCGGTTTGCTGAGCTCCTTTGCTCAATCGCAAACTGATACTGCCGATGTATTCATGTTACAGGATCTGGAGGTAATGGTATTTCGTAATCATCCTATAGTTAAGCAGGCAGCGCTGCTGAGTGAATCTGCACGCGCGAATGTGATGCAATCGCTTGGCTATTTCGACCCTGGGATCAGGGCTGGTTTCGACAGGAAGATGTTTGGCAATAAGACCTATTATAATCGCTGGGTGAGCGAACTGAAAGTACCGCTCTGGCTTGCAGCTGCGGACCTTAAAATAGGATACGACCGTAATGTTGGCGATTATGTAAACCCGGAAACATCTACTTCTACAGCTGGTTTGGCGGGTATTGGCCTCAGTATTCCTTTGGGGCAGGGTTTGTTGATAGATAGCAGAAGAAATACCTTAAGGCAGGCAAAAATTATGGTCAACTATGCAGAAGCCGAACGTGTAAAGCAGATCAATACCATTTGGTATAGTATCGTTAAGGACTACTGGAACTGGTATTTCTTTTATAATCAGTTTCAACTGATCAATGAGGGCCTGGAGCTTGCCCAAACAAGATTTAAGGCAATCAGCAGGCAAACGCTGTTGGGCGATAAGGCGGGCATAGATTCGGTTGAAGCGGCTATTACAGTGCAGGACCGAATGATTCAGTATGAAAAGATGAAAATAGATCTGTTAAATGCCAGGCTTACTTTATCTAACCATTTATGGAGTGATGAAGCACAACCACTGGAATTGCCGGAGAAGGCCCGCCCGGCTTCAGGTAATAAAATTGCATGATAAACCTCAAAGGCAAGTATTGGATACTTTGCTGGAATTTGCAGCAGGGAGCCATCCTGAATTGATCAAGCTCCGTATTAAAGGAGAGCAACTAGCGGTGGAGCGCTCTTACAGAAAAGAAATGCTGAAACCTAAACTTAATGTAAGCGGATCGTTATTGTCTACACGTAGAAGTTTTAACAGCTACGTTCCTGATAATTACGATTTCAAGATGGGTAATTATAAGCTGGGATTCGAATTTGCACTACCTCTTTTCCTTCGCGCAGAGCGGGGTAAGTTAAAAGAGGTGAAGATCAAGCAGCAAGAATTAGCATATGATACACAGCAATCTAACCGTGAAATCAGGAATTCGGTATTGACCAGTTACAATCATTTAAATGCTTACAGTGAACAGCTTGCGGTCCAGGTAAAAAGCATTTCAAACCAGGAAGTGCTGTTGAATGGTGAATCTTCTAAGTTTGATCTGGGTGAAAGTACTTTGTTCCTGATCAATAGCCGTGAGTCTAAATTGATTGACATGAAAATCAAGCGGGAAGAAATGATTTCAGGTTATCAGAAAACATTGGCAGAACTTTATTATAAAGCGGGTAGCAGGATGTTGTTTCATTTATAGGTTGAATTCATGTAGGGGTAATAATTTGATATGGATGGTTAACTATGCGACATTAAGCAATAGGCCAGATATTTTGATCTAGATGGATGAGATTTAAAACATCTCATCCATCTAGATTTTTCAATACAAACAATTATAAAACAGATAAGTTAATACTTAATCATTTTCGACACTATAACGGATTGATATTAACCCGGTTTCATAGGTCTTACTTTCCAGGAGCCTAAGCCTGATCCCGCTCTCTTGTTCACGGAACAGAAGCTTACCATCGCCGAGCAATATTGGGTGCACTGACAGCCACAATTCATCCACCAGTCCCTCCTTCATCAGTGAATTATATAGCAAAGCCCCACCAAATAACCATATATCTTTCCCTGGTTGGTTCTTTATTCTTCGTGCTTCAGCAATACTATCTCCCAATATCAGTACAGCACCTTCTTTCACAGCTGTCAACGTTTTAGAAAATACGTATTCTTTCAATGCAGGCATCCCTGGTATGGCCTCCCCAATATTAATGCCACCATGCTGTTGCGCCATTTCATAACTATTACGGCCAATGAAGATCGCATCAATGCGCTCGAAAAAACTGTTTAATCCATAATCCTGATCTGTAAAGCACCAGTCATATTCACCATTAGGGCCTTCAATATATCCATCTAATGTTATGGCCAATCCCAATATTAGTTTTCGCATAGTATTAATTTTTATATTGCAAAAATGCGTAGACTCAATTTCGATTAATTGTACAAAACGGACATCAATATAAAATATAACTGGCCTGCACTACCTGACCTGGTGTGTAACCTGTGTAATCCTTGTAGTCGCGAATAAAGTGAGCCTGGTCATAATATCCACTTTTGTAGGCAACTTCAGTAAGAGAACATAAAGGATATTTTTTCAGATGACCGAGCGAAAATATAAACCTGGAAACACGCAGATACTCTTTAGGTGACAAACCTACATACTCCTGAAACTTTCTTGAAAGATGACGCTGGCTGAATCCAGTATCATTGACGAGCTTTCCCAAAGGGATCAACCCTCCTGACAGTTGTACCTGCCTTAGACAATGTGCTATCTGCAAATTATTTTTATCATTGGCCAATTCCCTCAACAGATACTTTTGTAACAGGCTTACACGTACTTCATTATTACTGGATTCTGCTATTTCATCTTCTATCTGGGTTGAAATACTACCCCAAATATCAGAAAGAGCAGCAGTAGTATCGGATAATACATACATCGGGATTTGTATAAACTTATACGCCATGCCGGGGTAGAAACAAACCGCAATAACCCCGCTCCCTTTCCGCATTTGAACATCCTTAGGACGGCTCATCCGAAAAGTAACAATACTGCGTTTGTGTAATTCATTATTAATGATACCCACAGGCGTAATGGTATAGTTTAAAAACAGTTCTACGCAAGCATCGGGCAACACACGAATATAACTTGTATCAGTATCATCGTCACACTCCATGGTACATATCAGTTTTACATATGGCTGCAAGGCTGGAATAATATCATATGATTTTATGTGCATAATTTCAAATATAGGTTCTGGGGTGGCGGTAAAATTAAAAAATCATTTATTTGTTATCTTGACTATTGGATTAGGGCCATCTTGAAAGTAAGTGCAAGCTAAAGACCATGCTTGATCACTATTATAAAGAACAGAGCGCAGGTAAGTTGTGGTAAGTTGTTGTACAGCTTCGACCCGGTCAGGGCTCTCATCGGTTGTCTCGGTCACCAAATAGCCTGAAATCCCGCCAAGCATATGCTCACCCCCAATCAGGGTAACCAGGCTATTTGCCCCGGGACTTAGCTTATAGGCATCGGTAAACCATTCAGGTCCCATGGTCGTCAATGGAGATTTATCCTGATCGCCGGCAACAACAAGTGTTGGCGTATTCATTTGATTGTAACTTTGGTTTAGATGCGGAAAATGTTCATTGGCAAATGGACTTAGCGCTTCACCGCCGCGGCCGCCTGCACTAAGAAGTACACCTGCTTTTATCCTGGGATCGTGCATATCTTCACTTAAACTGCCATCGGCATTGATCACTCTCGTGCCTAATAACGTAGCGGTTGTCTGAGCTCCGAACGAATGCCCTATTGCTGCAATCCGGCTTTGGTCTATACGTCCTTGTAGACCAGGAACAGAGTTTTCTATAAAATCGAGCTGGTCAAGCACCTTCCTGACATCATCAACGCGATACCGCCACATCATTGGTTTTCGCGGATCTTGCAAGTATGCCTGGATGGCCTCACTATGTCCCGCTTTAGGGTTAGGGTTGATTGTTCTCGAATCAAGAAAAGTAGGCTGAATAACAACGAAGCTATGAGCGGCCCAATAATTGACCAGGGGAGCATACGCATCCATAGAAGAACCAAAACCATGTGAAAAAACAATTATAGGTAGTTGTTCACCATACGCAGGGACTGAGGTCCTTACCTGCAGCGGATAGTCGCGGCCAGAAGCTTCCAGGGTAATCGGGCTTACAGAAACTACCGGAGGAAATTTTATTATATGATCCATGTGTATTTATGCTTAAAATTCAATGTCAAATATATAATGACTATGGTTTATCTTTGTAATGGGTTTACTTATGGAAACTGGTTTCCTCAAAGAAATTATCATTAAAATGGATAAAGAAAAATATTTGGATATGGATGCCTGTTCCACGCATCATTTGGCGATCCGCGATACGATGGATGTATTAAGCGGAAAATGGAAGATAAGGCTGATTGGCTCACTGAGCTTCGGCAAAAAACGCTTCATGGAGCTGATAGGAAGCATAGATGGTATTGCAGCAAAAATGCTTTCTAAAGAATTGCAGGAGTTAGAGTTGAATGGTCTGGTAAAGCGTACGGTATTGAACACCAAACCGGTAACCGTTGAATATGAGTTAACAGAGTATGGTTATTCGCTTAAGCCGATCATCAATGAAATGGCTTTATGGGGAATGCAACATCGAGAAAGAGTGATCAGGGCCATGAGCGTAAAAAAAGAATAAACCGGGGAATCCTCCAGCTTATTACTTTCCTTAACCTTGGCTAATAAAGTCATTCTATGCAACATCATCATACTATTTACTGAAAGTTATCAATTAAATCCAAAAATAGATACTTATAATTATTAAACATGATAAATTAGCAACTCATTAGAAATATGCTCTCTAACATGGTAATCGGATATAAAAATTCAATGTATGAAAAATGCTAGCTACTGGATAGACCGCCTGGATCTTCAACCACACCCTGAAGGTGGTTATTATAAAGAAACTTTCAGATCTCAGTCCGGAGTTTATCGTAATAACGAAAGTAAATTAAAAAGTGCTTGCACATCAATATATTATTTACTTGAAGGTAGTGATTTCTCTGGTTTTCATCGCTTAAAGTCTGATGAGCTTTGGTACTTTCATTGTGGTCAGCCAGTAAATATTCATGTTTTAGATACAGACGGGGGCTACAGTTGTATAGAGCTTAGTGATTCAGAAACTGGTAATTTACAAGCTGTCATCAAACCAGATTGTTGGTTTGCAGCAGAGGTTCCATCAAAATTAGGTTTTGCGCTGGTAAGCTGTGCAGTTGCACCTGGTTTCGATTTTTCAGAGTTTGAAATGGCAACTAAAAATTCGTTGAGCAGTGCTTATCCATTTCAGAAAAGTCTAATTGAAAAATTATGCAGATTTTAAAATGAGTAAAATCTAAATTGTTATTCTGGATACAGACCGTGCTTTTTTGGAAGTGTCCTCACTAAATATTGATTTGATAGTTTTTGCGGGGACACCACCAACAACAACATTAGCCGGAACGTCTTTGGAAACAACTGAACCTGCTGCTACTACTGCATTATTCCCTATGGTTACTCCTGGAAGTATGGTTGCTCCCGCACCAATCCAGGCATTTTTTTTAATAATGATCGGCTTTGTGATCAGGGCACGTCTATCCGCTGGATCCAATGGATGATTCTCAGTCACAAGGTTAACTCTTGGGCCAATTAGTACACCATCTTCTAGTGTAATACCTCCCATATCCAGAAATGAACAGGCGTGGTTGATGAACACGTTCTTTCCTATACTGGTAAACCTTCCGAAGTTTGTATAGAAAGGAGCAAAAATGGTGGTGCTTTCATCAATTCTGACACCAATGATTTCACTAAGCAGATCGCGTATGGAATTGATATCTGCCGCGGTATTGAGCTGCTGCGATAATTTCATCGTCTGGTTTACTACCTCACTTATTTTGTAATATTCGGGATCGTCCAGCCTGATGGGTTCACCCGATCTTAATCTCTCAAAAATACGCTCTTTCTCAACTGCTAAAATCATTGTATTGGAATTTAAGTTTGTGTCCGATCTGGGTGAATTAATTCTCCAGAAATACACATTACAAATATCGACAGTTAGGTTTGTCTCTGTTTTATACAGAATACTGTATTGTTTACCATTTTTACTGATTCTATACCAGAGCTAAGCAATAAGGGTTCAATTTTGTTAAATTTGATCTGTAAATTGATGCTATGGAAGAAGTGAAAAGACTGGATACTGTCCGTCAGTATAATGATTATGCCGGCGTTGACACGCTACACCCTTTGGTAAGTGTTGTTAATTTCAATGAAGTGCCTACCATTATCCACTACAGACATTATATGGGCATTTATGCTGTATTCTTTAAAAATATAAAGTGTGGAAATATGACCTACGGATGCCAGAGCTATGATTATGAGGATGGAACTATGGTCTTTGTTTCACCCGGACAGGTTTACGGAATAGATAGCAATGGCGAAGCAGTAATTCCTTCGGGTTATGGACTGGTTTTCCATCCCGATCTTCTCAAGGGAACACATTTGGGAAAGACCATTCGGGAGTATAATTTCTTTTCGTATGAAGTGAATGAGGCACTTCACCTTTCAAAAAAGGAAAAAAAGACAATAATGGAGTCCCTGGGCAAAATTTCGGAAGAAATAGAGCAAAATATAGATAAGCACAGCAAAACTTTGATTGTTTCCATTATAGAACTGTTTCTGAACTACTGTATGCGGTTTTATGATCGCCAGTTTATAATGCGTAGCCATGCGAACAAGGACATACTGGTAAGGTTCGAAAACTTATTGACAGACTATTTTCACTCAGAGAAGGCTTCGCAACTGGGGCTGCCGAGTGTGGCTTATTGTGCAGAGCAATTGCACCTGTCGCCTAATTATTTTGGGGACCTGATCAAAAAAGAGACTGGCAATACTGCATTGGATTATATTCAGTCCAAAATGATAGATCAGGCAAAAATCTACATTTTTGACCGTTCAAAAACTTTTAATGAAATAGCTGGTGATCTTGGTTTTAAATACCAGCAACATTTCACGCGTACGTTTAAAAAAATTACCGGTTATACACCTAATGAGTACAGATCGCTGAACTAACATTACTACCTTACACAACTTGTGAGTAATCGGCCGCTATTTGTGAAACGCCCAGGTAACGGAAAACCCGGAAGCATTTAAAATTCTATAATCGGCAGAGTTTTGAAGTTCTTTTAAAAGGGCTAATAGTAATATTTCAGGCCTTCAAGCTACGCTCCCATCCAGGGAGAAGCCGGGTATTCAGAACAATTCAACAGCTTAATTTTGGGTTTATGTTGTTATCCAGCATTTGCTTATCCGCCCATTCTCTTAAATGATTGATAAACGGGATTAATTCCTGTGCAACAGGAGTTAATGAATATTCAACCTTAGGAGGCACTTCAAGATAAACCTGCCTGTTAACTAATTTGTCATTTTCCAATTCCCTTAGTGTCTGAGTAAGCATTTTGGGTGTAATATCTGTAAATGCTTTTCTAAGTTCTCCGTAACGCATAACCGATCGATTGTGCAGGTACCACAAAATACGCCCTTTATATTTTCCACCAATTCTTTTAAAGGCGTAATCAACTGCACATATTGGTTTTTCAGAATTTACATTTATAATTTAATATTATTCTAGCTGATTATCAGATTAGTATACTTTAAGTACGTAGGATACAAAATTGTGCATACTTGACACAAAGATATCATTCGAATACCTTTAATTAAAAAAATAAATGAAAAGAAGACAATTATTAAAGTACGCTGGGGTCTTAGGAATTTTGACATCACTACCAACTTATAAATTAAATGCACAGGCTCCAATGCCAGGTTTAGGAGTAAATTCTCTCTAAGGTTATGTTAAGTTTAAATTAGGAAAGCTTGAGCTGCTTGTAGTCACCGACGGACACATATTTATCCATCCAGCACAGCCAATTTTCGCCCCTGCAATTAACATCTTAGTAATTAAGAAAGAAAAAAGGATTATTATTATCGATACTGGTAGTGGATCGGCAATCGGTGATCAAGCAGGTAGATTTATAAAGAATTTAAATTCTGCGGGGATAAAGGCTGATGATATTACCGATGTATTTGTAACGCATTTGCATGTAGATCATATTGGTGGAATCCTGGATGTTGATGGCAAGCTTGTATTTAAAAATGCAAAGTATTACCTGTCTCAAAAAGAATATAACTTTGGATGTCTGAAAATCCTGATTTCTCGCGAAGTAAAAATAAGAATTCAAATGAGGGAAGTATTGTTTTAGCCCGTAACATCATTTCTGCGGTTAATGATTAATTAAAACTTTATAATTTGGCGAAACGTTATTCGATTGTATTACTGCAAATCTGGCCGAAGGTCATACCCCCGGTCACCCGGCACTTAAAATCGTTTCAGAAAACGAGTCATTGACACATATTGTAGATACGGTTCATACCACTTTGTTGCTTTCACATCCTGAATGGGGTACAGAATGGGACATAGATTTTCATAAAGGTGTATCTACCAGAAGAAAGATATTGAAGGAACAATCAATGTCAAAAGGTCTGACAATGTCTTGCCATCTTCCCTGGCCTGGATTAGGTTATATCACCAAAAAGGTGATGGTTATAGCTGGGTCCAGCTGCCAATATCTACGCCATATATTTAAAATCCTTTTTAAGGATCAGGACAATGAAGTATCATCATTATCCTGATCTGAATTGACGCTCTGAAAACAGAAAAACATTTAAAAGCTTCCTAAGTTAATTAACCAGGTTTATGAAATCCGGGTATAACCTTTTGTTTTTTAAGCTCATCGAACAGGTCAAAAAACATTTGTTCGGTTTCTATATACTCGTGAAAACCTAGTCTTCTTGCCTTACTACCGTCAGAAAAAAAATCATAGTCCCATGAAAACACAAAGTCACCAAATCCCCACGATGACACATCTTCGTAGCTATGTTTTTCTAATTTATATTTTTGCTGCATACTTTTCCAAACAGAAACCTTATCGCCCATGATAGTTTGTAGCGGCATGTGCAACGGCGGAGCCACTTCCATTTCAAAGTAATTCGCAATTTTAGGCCATAAGTCGTTCCAACGTATCAGATCACCATTGGTAATGTTAAAAGCTTGATTAGCACATTGAATATTGGTTGCAGCCCAAACAGTAGCCTTGGCAAGTAACCGGGAATCAGTAATATCCATTAATTTGTCATAAGCACCAGGCTTTCCCGGGAAGCGAAGAGGCAGACCAAATTCTTTTGATATGGCTGCATAAACAGCGATAACCAATACCAGGTTCATAGGGTTCGCTAAGGCCGTCCCTCCTACTACCGATGGCCTCAATGCCGACCATGTCCAATTCTTTCCTGCCTGCTGCTTTTCAAGGAATTGCTGTTGGTCAACATTAAACTCCGGCGGCATGTGTCCACCATCGTTTTCCTTAGCAGGCGTTTTAAACGGTCCATAATGAGCGCCATATACTTTATATCCCTGCATTAGGCTGATATGTTCCAAATTATCAGCAATACTTTCGATAATATTGACAACATTGATAAGCATTGTTAAATTAGGCTCAACCAGTTCACCCCAGGTCGGTTTATCCTGAAGCTGCGTAAAAAATATGTGTAACGTCTGTTAGAGGAAGTAATTTTATTTTGCAATCATCTGCATTAAGCAAATCGACACAGATATAATTTGTTTTACTGGTGTTCTGCCCTCCCCGGCGTGACAGGCCTGTTATATTCCAATCTCCTAATTCTTCAAGATAGGCAATAAGATTACTGCCAATCACGCCATTTGCACCAACTACAAGTGCTGTTTTATTATTTTTCATTATTTTTTTATTATAAACCGGCATTATCAACGTAGTCCAAAACGATCATTTCTGCCAATATTGATGAAATTGATATAGCAAATAAGAGCAGAAGTAACCTGCTCTTATTTGTAATAAACTATGTTAGTTTTGTAATAATCTATGAAAAGATATAAACAATTTGCAACCGTCCTAATTTCTGACTTTGAAGTATCAGATTGGATCCATCCTTTACACAACCATAATCATTATGAGATAATTTACATCAAAAATGGAGTAGGAAACCACATTATAAATTCCAATTCCATTAGATACAATGATGGTTGTGTTTTTCTATTAGGGCCACAGGACGAGCACTATTTTGAAATAGAAAGAATAACACATTTTGTATATTTAAAATTTACTGATTTATATATTCATCAGGGGGAAGGTATATTTAATTCGGGAGTTCGTCATTTAGAATACTTAATTAAAAGCAGGGAAACACATTTATCCGGTTTTCTTTTTAATGATGAAGATCAGATTACGATAAATCGGGTTTTTGATGTAATTATATCTATGAAAAAAGAATTACTGCGAAATGAAGACCTCATATGGATGCAGGTGTTAACGCTTGCTTACCTTCTACAGCGTAATATGCCGGAAATCAGATCAAACGCATATAGAACAAAAGATATGCAGGCGGTATTCTGCTATCTTCATAAGAACATATATTATCCGGAAAATTTAAAAGCGCAGGTCATGGGTGAACACTTTAAATTTACCAAAGATTATATGGGCCAGTATTTTAAAAAAAATACTGGAATGACTATAAGAGCATACATAAGTGATTATAGAGGTAATTTGATAAGTCAAAGAATTAACACCGGCCGGTTTAGCTTAAAACAAATTGCATCAGAATTTGGTTTGACAGATGAAAGCCATGTCAGTAAGCTAATTAACAAGATCGAAATCATACGAGAAAAATATAAAATGGTTCAGCACAAATACTTTGAACATGATATGACCAAGCATTGCAGCTAATTAACCAGCAGAAGAATAATTTCACTCATTTTTTTTACGCCATTGGTTTTCGTTGGTAATCTCTTACTTTTGCCTTCTTGTTTATATATCGTTAACACTTCTTCTACATTTGAAAATGCGTAAAAATTATAAAAATGCTAAGCGTAACCTTATTTTCGGTTTTGGCACCAGTCTATTTGTTTTGTTGTTAAGTTCAGTAATTTCTTATTTAAGTATTTTGCAACTGCTGGATAGCCAGCAATGGGTAGACCATACTTCACAGGTCAGCTCATCGCTGGAAAACTTGATTTCAAGGATGAAGGATGCCGAAACAGGACAGCGTGGGTATTTATTAACAGGTGAAGAAACATTTCTAGAACCCTATACTGGCTCAAAGGAAGAAGTTTTTAACTTTTATAACGCTGCTCAACAGTTAACCAGTGATAACAAATCACAGCAAAATGATTTTCCTCTCCTTAAAAAATTAATTGATGAGAAGTTTAACATCATCGAAGAAACAATCATAGATAAAAAGCAAGGTCGTTCCTCTACTATCAGCACTTTGGTCAGGGGAAAGGCTATCATGGATTCTGCCAGAATGGTAATAAAGACAATGAACGACCGTGAAGTTAAACTTATGGTTATACGCAATGCAAAAATGAACAAGTTTGCGTCATTAACACCTGTTTTTATTGGATTTGCCGCTCTGACTGCTTTGTTAATGACACTTTTTTTTTATAGGAAAGTCCAGAAAAATAATTCCATGGCTGAAAAGCTTGGGATGGAGTTATCAGAAAAGAAAAAAACTATGGAGAGGCAAATTGATAAGATTTCAGATGTTGCAGAAAAAATTTCTAATGGAGACTATTCTGTCCGTATAGATAAGCGGGATCTCCTGTAAAGTACTATTCAATTGAATGTCGATCTGAATTGTGCAGGAGATTTTTTAGTTTTAATTTTAAAGAGCCTGCTGAAAGACTGTGGGTATTCAAATCCTAATTTATAAGCGATCTCATTAATTGTCATATTCGTTGTGGAAAGTAAATCTTTTGATCTCTCTATGAGTTTTTGATGAATATGCTGCTGGGCGTTCAGGCCGGTCAGCGAACGGAGCATGTCGCTCAGATAGTTGGGCGTGTAATTTAAAGCTTCCGCCAGGTATTGAACTGTAGGAATGCCATTATTGACCGCCTTGTCATCTTCAAAGTATCGATTTAACAAGTCTTCCAATTGCAGAAGGAGGTCATTGTTAACGATGTGCCGCGTTAAGAACTGGCGTTTGTAAAAACGTTTGGCATAACTCAAAAGCAATTCAGTCTGCGCGATAATCAGCTCTTGGCTGAAATCGTCGATCCGGCTGTTGAGTTCTTCCCGGATAATATAGAAAATGGACAGCATCGTTGCCTTCTCCTGCTCTGATAAGTAAAGTGATTCGTTTGCAGCATAAGAAAAGAAACCGAACTTTTTAATCTTGGCAGCTAATGGATAACTTTGAAAAAAATCCGGGTGAATGAATAGCAATAAACCTTCGGCCTCCAAATAACTTTCCATCTTACCTAGAATCTGGTTAGGTGCCGCGAACACCAAACTGCCCTCATCGAAATCATAATAGCTCTGTCCATACCGGAATTTACCACCCAATTTGGTGACTAAAATAATCATGTAGAAATTTGACACATAGCTCACCGGAACCCTGCACAAATGGAGCATTTCGGCAGCGTCCAACAGGGTGACCATTGGATGGACAGGACCCTTTATGCCAGCCATACGATGTAAATCTGTAATGGACCCCAGTTTAATTACTTTCGGCGTTTCGTTCTTCATTTTTAAAGATAATAATAACCGATGACTGGAATTGCCATCGGTTATCAATTAGATTTAGAACCGGCTTAAATATTTACCATGGAATATGACCGTCCGGGCCTGTAAAGCTACCAGTCGGGCTTTCCGTATCCAGCGCCGCGAGAACAAGTGCTTTTGCACCCACTTCAACTGAGTCGGTGCCCTGGAAATCGTTCATAGCAGTCGCGGTGAAACTTGGGCTTGCCGCGCGAACCTTAATTCCGGTTTCCTCAAGCTCAATCGCAAGTGCGAGGGTTATCGCATTAAGTGCGGTCTTTGAAGCTGAATAGGTTGCCCCAAAATAAGGCCGGTATGGAAAGTTCACATCGGAATTTAGCGTCAATGATCCCAGAGCACTTGAAATGTTAATGATGCGCCCGGAACCAGAAAGACGAATAAGTGGCAGCATCGCCTGCGTAACCGCCAGCACGCCTAAAACGTTGGTTTCAAAAAGAGTTCGTATTTCATCCAAAGATGCTACGCTTGCTTTGCTTGATTCCAATACTTCTGGCACCGATGAATAGTCTCCTGATTGGGCAATCGCTGCATTATTGACCAGCAAATCAAGCCGGCCAAACTCGGCAGTTATACGCTCAGCCGCGTTATTGATACTTTGCACATCAGTCACATCTAATTGAATTGGGTGGGCGCTTTCACCAATTTCCTCAGCAGCTTTTTTACCATTGTCGAAATTTCTAGATCCCACAAAGACTAAATACCCGTGCGCAACCAGTTCTTTAGCAATCTGTTGTCCTAATCCTTTATTAGCACCGGTAACCAGTGCGACAGGCTGCTTTTTTGATATTGATTCTATTTCTGTTTCCATAATATTTGATTATTGAAATAACAATACAAAAGTCAGTTTTGACCATCCTGCTATTCTAACCAAATCAAGGACATTTATAACCAAAACAAAACCCAAATGCAATTGTTTAATTATCGTTTATCTATTATTTTTCCTGGTGAAACGCCAAAGCGTCTTTTGAATAAAAGGGAGAAAAAGCTTTTATTACTATAACCTAATTGATAAACTACGTCAGAGACGTTGTAGTTACCGGTTAACAGTAATTCTCTGCCGAGGTCTATCTTTTTATCAACGTATATCTTTTTTGGAGAATCACCATAGATCTGTGTGAAAAGACGTTTATATTTTGATCCAGACATATTTGCACGTTTGGCTAATGCCTCAATACCCGGAAATTGACTTTCCAGGTTAGAATTGATAGTTTCCATAGAATTCTGGATAGCCATTATATCTGTAGTATGCAGGTTGTCTATATCCGTTACTTTCCTGCCCAGGTTTTCATAAAAATTGGTAATTAATGAAAAGGTAGCTACGGATAAATAAAAGGCGTATGCAGGGTCACACATTTTCAATTCGGAGAACTTCTCCAGGATGATTTTTGATTTTACATCCATATCGAATTGGTAGAATATAGTATTTGTTATTGGATTTGACATGGATAACAGCGTGTCCTTATCAAACAAAGAACAGGCGAGTTCTATGGCATATTCTTTTTTGATAATTAACCTAAGTGCGTGACTCTTTGGAACGCGTGAAAGGCTAACTTCGGCGGGGCCCAGTTCGTAATCGGCCTGTACGCTACAGTCCATTAAAGTGATCTGGTTGAAGATTCTCGACATCGCCTGGATGGGATCGCTATCGTTTGCACATGCCATACGTTCTTCGGGAGAAAAATGTAAAAGGACGTACTTGCCACCAGGGTTTTCAAAATTGATGCGTAAGGGAACATGGTACTCTACATCGGCATATAATACAGCCATGTTTGCGTTTAACTGGAGGAAACAAAATTCCCCCGTACCAAGCGTGGGGTCTGGCGTACATTTAACTATTTTATACCCGCCTGTAGCAGTAGAAATTTCTATTTCAGATCCGAGATCGAAACTTAGTTTTTCAAACCATGTAGATGTAACATCGATAGCACAGGTATAACATGCACTACTCATAAAAAAAGAAGGTTAGATAAGAAATGTGACACATGGGTTCGTTCATAGTTTTTCTTCATTTAAAAACTAGGCTGAAAGCGATAAAATCTCCTTATTGTATTCTTTTTCACTAATGGTATCTGTCATTTCCCGGGTAGCTATTTCAAGATCTTTTGCCGATTTGCGTAAGTGCTGCATCATTTCTTTGATGTTTTGTTCGCTAAGATGGTCGTCTTCCAGGAGTTCAATTATTTTCACAATATTGGTTACTGGATTTCTGACTTTATGGGAAGTAATAAAGATGACTTCTTCCAGCGTTTCTGTATAGTCTGTTCTTTGACTGAATAGCTGATGCTGTAATTGTTTGTAGTTCATGGCAATAACAGCTGTGACCCAAAGTCCGGCAACAGAAATTATCCTGTTAATTGGTATTTTCCATTCCGGAGAAGGTGAAATAGTTGAAAAATAGAGGTAATTTAAAGTGATCAGAACTGTTGCCAGTGCAGCTATATAAATAATAGTCTTTTTTGACTCTTGCATAACGATAGGAATCGAAGCCATATAAAATATGCCTATTCCACCTATATGCAAAGGTGTTAAATAGTCAAGGATACAAACTAACAAAAGGCATATGGCGGCCAACATTAAATGTTTGGAGTTTTGTATTGATTCATTCATAGTACAAATGTCCTGCTATATTCAGGACCCGGGTAGTTCAATAAGACATTTCAATACCACAATAAGACTTATGTTTCTTTTAGAAACAATGACCTGGACATAAAAAAGACAGGCATTTACCAAGTTCCTGTCTAACCTATCGTTCAACATTAGTCCTATGAAAAACTAACATAGCTAATCAATTAATTCTCTCTCTTAATTGATATTGTAAATAACGGGGTATTCCTGAAAATGAAATACCCCGATCGGGTTAATCAATAACGCTAAAAGCTCAACTGAACCTACCCTGTTTACTATTTAAAACATCCATGAATTCTTGAGAATAAAGCGGGTTCTATCCAGACACCCGCTCTAATTAACTAACTAAACTATTAGTTCTAATTATCAACCTTGAAAAACTAATCTCCTGTCATATCCTTGACTACGGTATCCAGCTCTTCTGCTGATTTACCTAGAAAGGGTATCATTTCTTTTAAGTTTTTGACTGAGATATGGTCATTGCCCATCATCTCTACAATCTTAACGATATTAGCTACCGGATTTCTGACCCGATGTGAAGTCACAAACAATACTTCTTCTAATGTTTCTGTATATTCTATTCGTTCTTTTAATAGTTTTTCCTGTACACTCTTATAATTCAGTGCTATGGTAGTGGTTACCCATAATCCAATAATTGAGATCAGACGGTTTACAGGAAACACCCAGTGAGAAACTGTTGCCAGCGCATTAAAATATAAGAAGTTGATCATAATCAGCAAGGTGGCAATCGTTGCCAGCAGGAAAATAGTTTTCCTGCTTTCTCTAAGTGCAACAAGTATGATAGAAGTATATAAAATACCTACTGCAACGTCCAGAGGAGTAAAATAGTCCAGGACACAAACTAATAAAAGGAAAAATATCGCAAGGAGCAGATATTTAGATTTTTCTACTGATTTTATCATGGTATGAATCTCGGGGTAAAATTCAATATCAGGTATCCTAATCAGACATTTTGATAGTCCCGAAAGACTAAAATTCGATACTCAGGTGTTTGATCACAAATTCTACCCTGGTTTGAACTGTGGCTAAAGGGAGAAGAACGGGTGTATATCCGTAAGATAAATAAGTATTATACATGACTTTGAAAGTTGCCAGCGCTTCTTCCTGGCTTTGTTTGCGCTCTGCATCCTGTTTAAATATCTCCTGCCAGTGTGGTGCGATAAAAATGGTGTGGTTGTAGCGTAGCTTTTTAGCGGCGTTATCCATGTAATCAGGAACAGGTAAATTCATCAAGCGCAGGTATCCTACAACATCAGGTATACCGCGGTCAAAAATAACGGTTTCGTTGATTTCAATTGCTTTATGATATTCGCAGTTTTCCCGGCTATACATAAGTTCGGCAAAAGCAATTGGATTTAACCACGGTAAGGCCTCCCCCGTACTGGATAGCTGATCTTGTATGATTTTACGTCCCGATTCCAGCGTGGTTTGTATTCCATGACTGGCTATTGCATTAATCAGGGTCGTTTTTCCAGATCCCGGACCTCCGGTTATGATGAAGAGCTGATCGGTGTTTTTCATTTCAATTCTTTAAGATGAAGGTTGATTTCTTTATGGTAATCTTTGATTTGTTTATACCTGATCACAAGCAGCGTAATCACACACATCCCAAACAAGACAATCATCGAATTAACGAGGTGAGCTAATGATAATGAAGAGGTATTTCTGGCAAAATAAATGAAGTTTGAAATATTCATCAGCGAGGCGATAATTAAAAAACAAAAAATCGTCCTTGTACTTTCTTGCCTGACTAGAAGGATTGCTGAAATATATAGAATACCGATAACAACGTCGGGTGGTATTAAAAAGTCAAGAACACATACTACCAGAAGACAGAGGATTGCCAATAGTAATAATTTAAGGTTCTTTATCGGTTTTATCATGGTGCGAAAGACGCTTAAATATTTAATAACATATTACTCCTTTCGGACATTTTATTACCCTGATTGGATCATGTTTTTCATTATATTTGAGATACGCGAAAATTTAATACGCATGTAATTTATGAGAGAAGTTATTCATCGGTATGGTGTTGAACTGGATTGGGTTACAGATATGGCAGCTGAATTGGGAGGTTACGTGGAGGGGAAATATATTATAGTGCCTGGAGAGAAAAGACCAGGCAACAGGTTCGTTCTTCCTATTAACGACAATATCACTGCATTTGTTGTAGATGTTACCTATAATGAGGATGTAGTTTATCGGTTAAGAAATACCCGTGACGATTTTGTAGGTATTTATTTTAACCTGACCGAGGGGGATGCTGTACATATTCTGGATGATGTATCCAGGCTAATTGGCCGCTGGGGTTATAATCTTTCTATTTTTGATGCGGATTTGCGCGGGGATTACCTGGTTAAGGCGGGCAGTACCAAGTTTATGGTGGCTATTTTCATCAAAAAGACCGCGTTAAAAGATTACTTCTCAAAAAATGCAAATTACGAACAAATTATAGATAGTGTTTTTGATCCGGTACAAAATACAATCGTGAAGTTTGACCGGATGAGCAGTCAGGCCTGGTGGCTGATGGATGAGTTAAGAAAAACTACTGCTGCGGGTCCTTTATATGAGGTCATGGTTACCGGAACAGTATATGGTTTGCTGAGTGACTATCTGGATCAGACTATCAATCAGGAAATAATTCTGGAGAAAGTTGTTCAGCCAGACGTAGTCAATATTATTGGATCTCAAGCTTATCTGATAACACATATCAGAGAGGGATTTATAGGAATACCTACTCTTGCTGCAGATGCGATGATGTCTGAAACCAAGTATAAAAGGCTGTTTAAAAAAATTACCGGGGCCACTCCTAATGCTTTCTTTTTAAATTGCAAACTTGCTTACGCCAAAGAAGAGCTGGAAACTGGCCAGTATACGATCGGAGAAATTTCTGATTTATTCGGCTTTACGGATGCTTCACATCTGATTGAACAGTTTAGAAATGCTTACGGTACTACACCAAAGGAATACCTAACCCTTTTATAAAATGACTGCAAATAACCTTAGGGTTCTCTATTATTATTACACACTTAGTCCGGAGTGGCAGCAGCAAATTGTCAAAAATCTGGGAGCCGAATTAATTGATAATAAACTGTTAGTTATTCCAGAGGATATTGCTTCAGGTGGTTCTGTCTTTTTAGAAGTTACCCCCGGCCTGTCTGTACACCTTTTAGATATGACATTTCATGTGCCTGTTGCAATCACAAGAGTGCCTAAAGCTCATAATTATTATATGATTTATTATGATATAGGGGATGAAATTACTACCCATATTCTGGGTGATACGGCGCATAAAGCAGGTTATCATTCAAAATTAGGAATGGGATTCATGGATTGTAATGTTAAAGGTATTATTCTGCCTCCTGTTGGTGAGCGTAGTTATAGTTTAAGGCTATTAGTTGATAAGAACTATTATAAGTCTCTTGCTGCAACCAACAGAACTGCTGAGGTAACTGATATGTTATTTGACGAGGCAAAAAATACTTTATTTTTTTATAGTCATATTGATAGCAGAAGTAAAGTAATGCTGAATAAACTGAAGGAAGAACATCATTTTTCGGGTACTTCTTTTGAGCTTAAATTGAAACATATTGCTTTATATCTATTAAATTATGTGGTGGAACGAACTGCTCGTTTTGAACCTATTATCAATAAATTATCACAGTCTGATATTGATAATGTGCTGAAAACATCAAAATATATGCTGGATAATCTTTTAGTTGAATTCCCTGGCCTGCCGGCAATGGCCGAAATGGCGGGAATGTCTGGTACAAAGTATAAGATCCTTTTTAAGAAGATTTTGAAAGATAGTCCTAGTAATTTTTTCTCGAATGAGAAATTGCTGCTTAGCCAGAAGCTATTACAAAGCGGCGATTTTAAGAATGTGAATGAAGTTGCTTATGAACTGGGGTATAGCAATCCGGGATATTTTACCAAGCTTTATAAGAAGCTATTTGATGTTTCTCCGGTTGAGGTCCTGGTAAAAAGGTAATAGTTGCTATTTCGTATTTAGCAAAAACTACCTGCAGCCGTAAAGCCACAAGTAGTTTTCTGATTGAATTGTGGTGTGCTCTGGTTTTATTTTTGTGTACTGAATACTAAATGACCTTTGTCTTTAGCTTTTACAATAACTGTTTGACCTTTAGCTTCAAAAGTGTCTCCTTTTTCTAAAAGACCAACTACAATCTTATCATTTTCTGTTCCGGCAACTTTAGTTGTTCTAATATCGGCATCAGCTAATGTGCTGTTTATTTTAACATTATAGCTACCAGTAATTTTAATTAATTCTGGCTCACCTGAAACACTGGCAGTTTTCTTGTCCTGATCAAATGAAAGGTTAAGAGTGCTCATTGGGAATTTGACAGATGCTGAATCTTTTCCTGCTTTATCATATTGAACAGATTCTATAAGTCTGTAAGTTCCTTGTGGAAGTTTAGTGTCTTCTGGCTTCTGTGAATCATTGTTGTCTTTTTTACAGGCTGCAAACGTTGTCGCTACGGCTAATAATGCTACTAAAAATTTGGTTTTCATCTTTGTGTGTTTTAATTAGTTTAATAATCTAACTTCTGATAGTTTGAAGTTATTGGCACAAATTTACAGCCTGCACAAATTGATGAATGGCCGGATAAGACTTTAGAGTATCCGAATAAGACCAAACTACTTATTAATCTGACCTTTTCGGATTAATGATAGCCTTTTCCATTTCAATCAAAGTAATTTCTTTTAATGGCTTACCATATTTATGATATTCCAAAGGAAAAGGGAATTTTCCGCCAGTAGCAACATATCCCCTCCTTTGGTACCACGCTATAAGTTCCGTTCTATCTTCAATTACTGTTATGTTGATTTTATCACAGTTGAGTTGCCTGGCGTGTTCTTCAGCACCTTGCAATAACAATCTTCCGATACCACCATCCTGAGATTCGGGATTAACGGCCAGCATCCCTAAATAAAGATTTTCTTCCTTTCGTTCTAAGTACACGCAACCAGTAATCTGATTGGCCGGATTTGTATACTTTAATACAGAGATGGCTGGATTTGTAAGATAGTGTGTTAGTATTTTCTCGTCGATACGGATTTCGCCTGCTAATAAATGAATTTCAGATGTCCACCCTTTGATAGAGGATTCTCCGCGATAAGTAGTATTGACTAAGGTTAATAATGCTGATAGATCAGTTATTGAAGCTTTTGAAATTGACATGGACTAATAAAAAAAACGAAGGTAACAGAAATAAGGTTACGTAATTATAACAGTTAAGAATAAAATAGTAGAAAACAGCTCCGAAATTAAAACCATTTGTATTGTTATGGGTTATAGCGCCAATCTAATTCGCTTAATATGAAATTTAATAACACTATTGACCTGGCATGAGTTTATCAGAACGAATCATAGCCTCTAATAAAGGCATGCTTGCTGATATGGTACAACTCAAATACCAGGCAATGACTGAAAGTGCCTTTCGTTTTTTCAGAGGAACCTGTGAAATTTTTTATCAGGACCTATCACTTTGGAAAGCAATGCCAAAATCCCCTTTAAGCTGGATATGCGGCGATCTTCATGTAGAGAACTTTGGTAGCTATAAATCTGACGACGGGCAGGTCTATTTTGATCTGAATGATTTTGATGAAGCATTGCTTGCACCAGTAGCGTTTGAATTGGTCAGGATGCTCACCAGTATTTTCCTTTGTTTTGATTTCCTGGAACTGGAAGATCTTAAAGCGATGAATATGGCAAACGTCTTTCTGAAAAATTATTCTGCTGTTTTAGCCAGGGGAAAAGCACTTGCAATAGAACCTAGAATTGCCAAAGGTATTATCTGCACCTTTCTGATGGCAGTCTCTAAACGTAAGCAAAGCCGTTTACTGGATAAGCGTACTGAAGTCAGGAAACGAAAACTAGTACTTTCCCTGCAAGATGAAAGACATTTTGAACTGGATAAAGACCTGAGAAAGGATTTAGTGGAACACTTGACAGACTGGATTAATAACCACAGCAGAAGTCCTTATAATTACAAAGTCCGCGACGTGGTTTTCCGCCTTGCAGGTACTGGCAGCGTGGGTACTAAACGTTATATGTTCCTGTTGGAAAACGTATTGAAGAGAGGAAAATACCTGATCGTAGATATGAAGCAGTCACAACCGAGTGCGCTTACCCCCTATGTTAAGATTGCACAGCCTGATTGGGAAACTGAAGCCGAGCGTGTGGTTTTTGCACAGGAACTTTCCCAGCATATGCCCTGTTCATTGTTGAGTCATACTGTATTTAAGGGAGATTCATTTGTAGTCAAAGAAATGCAGCCTTCAGAAGACAAGATTAAATTCAGGTTGATTCAGGATCAGTATAGAGACATCTTCCAGGTTATTGATGATATGGCCGCCTTAACTGCATCGTCTCATATCAGAAGCTCAGGGCGCAAGGGTTCGGCTATTGCAGATGAGCTTATTGAATTCGGTAATAGTTCAAAGTGGCAGGAAGAACTGATTAACTATGCTTTCAATTATGCACAAAAAATGAAGAAGGATTTCAAACTGTTCAAAGCCGGATTTGATTCGGGTATCTATTCCAATAGTTAATTATTATTGTGCAAATAATTTATATTTGCAAACTTTCTTAACCTCTTTAAAAGGATCAAATGATTGAAAACACCTTCGGAATGAATATCATTCCGGATAATGATTCCGAAAGGCTCCTTGCACTTAAACGATACAGGATTCTGGATAGCCCTTCAGAGGCTTCCTTTGATAACATTGCCCGTTTATGTACACAGATATTCAACGTTCCTATTTCCCTGGTATCTCTTGTAGATGCTGAACGTGTTTTCTTCAAAGCGAATGTAGGTATGGGAAAGGCTAAAGAAGCGAACCGGGGAAAAAGTCTTTGTGCACTGGCCGTTTTAACACCGGAACCAACTATTTTTGAGGATGCTTTAAAGGAACCTTGCCTGATTGCAAATCCCAATGTTGCAGGAGAGTTTGGCTTAAGGTTTTATGCAGGTGTTCCATTGATTACGCATGATGGCTTTTTGATTGGAACATTATGTATAATTGATCAGCATCCCCGTAAATTTTCCAAACAGGAAGAAACAATTTTAAAGGGAATGGCTGTTTCTGTCATGGATCAGTTAGAATTGAGGTTAGCTGCTTTAGAAGAAATTGGTAAACACCAGCAAGTGAATGATGAATTGCTGCAGCATCGGGAGGAAATGCAAAGTATCAATGAAGAACTTACTGTGATCAATGAAGAGCTGAATGAGTCCAGAGAATATCTGCAGCTGCTGAACGAGAGTCTGACCAAGAGTGAGGACCGCTTTCGTGAACTCATTGCACAGGCTCCGGTAGCGATCTCTATTTATAACGGGCCTGAATTGATCATTGAACAGGCTAATGCTTTCATGCTTGATATGTTGGGCAGAACTGCTGAGATTATTGGGAAACCTTTGTTAATAGCAAGACCAGAACTGATTGCTCATCCCTATCTGAAAGTGATCAGGCACGTTTTAGAATCAGGAGAAGATCATATTGGACTGGGTGTTAAAGCCCCCGTAATCAGCCAGGGAGTAGTTACAGAAAGATATTTTGATGTTACTTATAAAGCGCTCAAAGATAAATCTGGTCAGGTAACAGGTGTTATTGTTGTGGGCACTGACGTGAGTGAAAAGATAGCAAGCCGGCTGCGGGAAACAGAAATGAATGAGGAACTGGCGGTAATCAACGAGGAATTAACAGCTTCAAATGAAGATTTGATTAGTTCTCAGGATTATTTGATAGAAGTGAATGCAAATCTGAATCGAAGCGAGTCCAGGTTCCGCGGAATCTTACAGCAGGCAACAGCAGGGATTATGGTTTGTAACGGCAGGTCCATGGTTATTGAGTCTGTAAATGATATGATGCTTGGGATCATTAGCAAATCGGCAGATATAGTTCAAAAGCGTTTTGCTGATGCTATGCCTGAGTTAGAGGGACAACCTTTCCTAAGGTTGCTGGATGAGGTATATACCACGGGAATAACGCAGGTTTTTAATGAAACCAAGGCAATTGTAGATCGGAATGGACATCTTGTTGAAGGCTATTTTAATATATCTTACCAGGCGATTAAAGATGAAAACGAAATCATTACCGGGATTTTGATTGTGGCGACAGATGTGACTCAGCAGGTATATTCAAAGAAAGAAGTACAAAAAGCAGAGGATATGCTTCGTTTTTCTGTAGAAGCAGCTAAAATCGGAACTTTCGTTATCAACCAGGCTACCCGTGTTATGGTAGCCTCTCCCCGCTTAAAGGAGATTTTCGGATATTATCCTGAGGAAGAAATGCCTTATGATGCTGCAGTTGTACAGATTTCTGAAGAACACAGGGAACGTGTAGAAGCTGCTGTAGAGGCTGCATTTGCTAACGGAGAGGATTATTTTATAGAACATTCGTTAACAGGCTTCCATGATCAAAAATTACGCTGGGTAAGAGCAGTTGGAAAACTCAATCAATATACCGCAGATGGAGAGCTCTATTTTTCCGGGGCGATCATCGATATTACGGAGCAAAAGCAAGACGAGCAGCGTAAAAATGATTTTATCTCCATGGTGAGCCATGAACTTAAGACACCGTTAACTTCGCTCAAAGGATATTTGCAGATTTTAGAACAAAAGGCGAAAAAGGCGCAGGAAAACACAGCTATATTAATGCACGATAAAGCAAATAGCCAGGTGAAAAAGATGATTACGATGATCAATGGTTTTTTAAATGTTTCCCGTTTAGATTCTGGTAAAATTCATATTGAAAAAAGGAATTTTGAGATCAGTTCGCTTTTTAAAGAGGCAGATGAAGAAGCGCATTCTACTATATTCAGCCATCAGGTGATTTTCTCAGAGACTCAATCGGCCATTTTAAATGCCGACCGTGATAAAGTAGGTCAGGTCATCCACAATTTCATTAGCAATGCTGTAAAATATTCACCTGACGGAAGTTTGGTTCTGGTGAGCAGTAAAATTACTGACGGAGAGTTATTAGTTGAAGTTAAGGATCAGGGAAGAGGAATCAAACCTCAGGATAAGGATAAATTGTTCAATCGTTTCTATAGGGTCGTGAATGATGATATTATTTCAGGATTTGGTATCGGACTCTATTTATGTGCCGAAATTATAGAAAGACATCAGGGAAAAATCGGTGTAGAAAGTGAATTTGGCAAAGGCAGTACCTTTTGGTTTAGCTTGCCGATGGGTACAGTTTCAGCATAGTATAAAAAGAAAGCGGAAATGATCAATGACCATTTCCGCTTATCTAAATTAACGCTCTCATATACTAAAGCGTCAAACTTCGCTGAATATTGTGCAGTGCTTAAAAAATATTTTATTTATGAACGAACTGATTCCTGATCCGGCTTAAGGTTTCTCTTGATACACCAAGATAGGAAGCGATCATATGTAAGGGAACACGATTAAAAATATCCGGAAAAGAGGTCATAAAATTCTGATACTTTTCTTCAGCACTAAAACTAATATTACCCATTATCCTGTTTTGGCTGGCATCAAAACTCCTTGCTTTAAGTCCGTCTATAAAGTTCTTGAATACAGGTATAGTCAGCATTAAATTAATGAAGGCTGGTTTGTCTATCAGGATAACTTCACAATTTTCCAGTGCATCTATGTTCCCTTTTGATGGATTGCCGGTATTATAGCTTTCATGGTCACTAACCCACCAATTTTCAACACCAAAACGAAGTATGTGTTCCACCCCGTCTTCGCTAACCCTGTAAAGACGCAGGCAGCCTTTTACAATAAAACAGTTGTAATGGCAAACATCACCCTCCTGAAGGAGATATTGTCTTTTCCTTATCTTTTTTTCTATACTAACAGCACGCACAGCGTTAATTTCATTAGCAGTCAGTTCTGCTTTTTCTTGTAAATATCTTTCGAAAGCTTCAAACATAGATAATTGGTTATCAAACAAATCTATTTAAAATGCTCCTTAACCTGAAGTATTTAGTGATAAAAGTCACAGGTGTTTTGTTTTAAATGTCCTTGTTCCAGACCATTTCACAATACTGTCAATCGGGTTACTGATAACCTGGAACAAGAATATGCTGATAAAAAAACACCATATAACCGGGAATGGATTACACGAATGGGCTGGGGCGAATGGTTATAACCGTCGATTAATTACATAGTATAAAAAGAAAGCGGAAATGATCAATGACCATTTCCGCTTATCTAAATTAACGCTCTCATATACTAAAGCGTCAAACTGCGCTGAATATTGTGCAGTGCTTAAAAAATATTCTGTTTTGACACATCCGCTACAAAGAAACCTGTACTGGTTTTCGGTTTGCAAATGGGATTTCTTATTTTTGTAGAAAAAATATTAATGGGAATATATAAATCGGACGAGGAAGTAGCTGTACAACAGGAAAGCTGTCTTTTGGTAAGTGCAACAATTACTGAAGTGGCTAAATTGCTAAAACCAGGAATTACTACAATTTCGCTTGATCAGATGGCTGAAACATTTATCAGAGATAATGGTGCGATTCCTTCATGTAAAGGTTATCATGGATTTCCATATTCCTTGTGCATTTCAATTAATGAAGAAGTTGTGCATGGTTTTCCCGGAAACAGGATCTTAAAAGATGGAGATATTGTATCTATTGATACTGTTGTCTATAAAAATGGATTTCATGGCGATCACGCTTATACATTTATTGTAGGTGAGACTACAAAAGAAATTTTAGATTTAGTAAGAATTACGAAGGAATCACTCTATGTAGGTATTAGCCAGGCAGTGACGGGCAACCGTACGGGTGATATAGGTTATGCTATCGAAAATTACACCTATGGTCAGCATGGTTATGGGGTAATCCGCGATTTTGTGGGCCATGGTGTGGGCCGGGAAATGCACGAAGACCCTCAAATACCAAATTATGGTTTTAGAGGTAAAGGTAAAAAACTGACTGAAAACATGGTACTGGCAATTGAACCGATGATCACGATGGGTACAAACAGAATAAATATGCTCGATGATGGCTGGACAGTAATTTCTGCTGACAGATCTCCGGCAGTTCATTTTGAACATAATATCTGTGTTAAAAAGGGTGCTCCCCTTATCCTTTCTGACTTTGCTCCTATTGAAGCTGCAGAAAAGAAAAATATCAATTTAAACAGCAGTTATTATTAGACTATAATCAATTTACCGCGAATAGTCCATAGTAAACCTTTACTTGTTCAACAAATTATAGGGTAAGCTCAATTACTTTTGTATGGTTATTTAGAACGGATCTACTTAGTGTTCCTTTGCTAAATAAGCATACAAAGTATTTTGATGAATTACGAAGATGAACATATTAAAGAAGGTAGCCTTTGACCTGTATAAAAGGACAATGGCCAAACAAGCAAAAGTTATAAGTATAAAAATTTGGGAGCCTGGGAAGATGTATGAGGTTGATATACATATTCCTGATGTGGATGTTAGCCGGTGGGATCAGGTTCAGCACATGAAATGCCAGGTAGCTGAATATATTTATCGGGACTACACCCCCGCTAACTGGAATGCTGCTGAGCGGACTTGTACTTTATATATCGAAGTGGGGCACGATGGTCCTGGAAGCAGGTGGACAAGAAATTTAGAGGTTGGTGATATTTTTTCATTTGGTGTCGCCAATGTTGGCAAAAAGCCAAGTGGGTCAGGCAGATTTCTTTGCCTCACAGATGGTAGCGGTCTTGGCCATTACCTGGCATTAAGACAGTTGTCTTCAGCCTCAAATTCCTCAGATGCTGTTGTTTTCCTGCATCATAAGTATAAATTGCCAGCGAGTTCTCTTCCCGCGAATATTGATTTTTTGAGTTGTGAGGATGGAGATTTTCAGGATGAGATATTAGAGTGGTGCTGGTCAAAAAGACTAGATAGTTATGAATTTATCTATATGATCGGCCAGGTTCCAAAGGTCGCTACCTTACGTAAAGCATTGAAGTCAAGTGATCTTTTGTATGCTAAAAAGCTTTATGCTATTGGTTTTTGGTCTTGATTAAGTTTTAAAGGGTAATCATTTTTTATTTTAGAATGAAAAAAGGGACAACATAATAAATTACGTTGTCCCTTCTTGTACACCCAATAGGATTCGAACCTATGACCTACGGTTTAGAAAACCGTTGCTCTATCCAGCTGAGCTATGGATGCGTTCCTGTTAAGGGTCGCAAGGATAGGAGAAAAAATCAGAAATCGCAAATATGAATTATAGTTTTCTTAACAAAGAAACCTAACTCCTTTGCAATCAGGCAGAATAATTTTACTGATTTCTGCTGCGCTCCTGCTTATCTTTGATCCTATCTTTTATCGGGATTAATATTATTCTGAAGCTATTAACTGATCGACTTTCCGAAAGGTGAAAATGCCAGGTTCATTAATTTAAAATGTTGTCTTCCGAAAGGAATACCTACAACGGTAATACACAAAAGTATTCCGAAGAATAAATGGGTAAGTGCAATCCATATACCGCCGCAAAAGAACCATAATATATTCATCACGGTGGACAGGCAGCCTGTATTGGAAGAGGTAACTGTGATCTTAACACCGAATGGTGCCAATCCGACAATCGCAAATTTAAAACATTGAAGTCCGAATGGGATGCCTATAATAGTAAGGCAAAGAAGCAGCCCTCCTATCATATATTCAAAGAAGATAAATATTCCGCCAAAAACGATCCATATTATATTGCCTAAAAAGTTCATACTGTATGTTTTATATTTGTAATTAAGATAAATAATTATTGATTTTGTTACAAATTGTGTGATAATTATTGTCATCAGTTATAAACTTCCAATTATTTGATAGAAATTAGCCGCTTATTATTAATGCAGATTTATGAGTAAAACTAATTTCTTTAACGGTCACGATTATTTTATTGATGAAAAAGTACATTTTTTCAAGTTCGCGAACGTTTATAATATCTTCAATGAAACTGGTGAAAACATTGGTGCAGTCAGACAAACTTTATCTTTTGGACAAAAAGTGCTGACACTTTTAATCGGTAAACCGGCTTTACCTTTTAAGCTGGAAATTGTAAACAATGATGATGAAGTACAAGCTACAATATCCAGAGGCTGGACTTTTTTCATGTCAAAAATAATAGTGAGTGATCCTGATGGAAATGAGCTCGCTTCTATTCAGCAGAAGTTTAAATTATTTAAACCAACTTTCAGGATTTTAGATAATGCAGGTCAGCTAATTGCTGAAATTAAAGGAGATTGGAAAGCCTGGGCATTCCAGATTAAAGATAGTAATGAAACTGAAATCGGTACGATCAGCAAAAAATGGGCTGGTGCAATGCGGGAAATCTTTACGAAAGCCGATAAATACAACGTACACATTGATCCCAATTATACGGAAAGCAAACATAAGGTGGCAATATTATCCGCAGCAATTACTATTGATATGGTATTAAAGAATCAAAAATAGGCGCTCAGCCTATTTTTGATAATATTCATAATTAAACTTCATCATTTCTTTTCCTGGAACAGTCTCCAATACCGTTTGTTTGCCATCTTCAGAGAGTTTTTGCCCGACGGTTACACACCTCGATGGCAGACCATTTTCCAGTTTAAAAATTACCCGTTGTCTGTTTGGCCCAACCGTCTTTTCTGAAACCAGAAGCCCTACTGCATTCAATGCGTAAGTTTCTATCAAAGTATCATTTCTTCCAGTACTTTCGTTAAAGAATTCACTTTCTATATTTACTGGTAACTCCCATTTCGTTTTGCTGGCATAAGCAAGCACAGGCTCTGCCCCTTCAGGATTTGCTGTAGTTGATAAAAACCCAAGTACATCTTCATGAAGCTCCTTAAGCTGAGCAACGAGTCTAACTCCTTTATTGGTTTCATTAACTATACTTTTATTATAAATGATCAAATCTTTGCTGATAGGATTAACCTCAGCAATTAAATAGGTTTTGGTCTTGAAAAGTATTTCACCCGCCAGCAGATATTGATCAATTCTTTGGTCATTGAGGACTAAAACCGTATCCCCTGAATAATGAAATTCCAATTGCGGCTGTATTGCAGTACTCACCATTTTGAATGGCGCACCATCCTTGTAACTTAAAGAGACGTTATTACGCGTTGTCCGATAATTTGTCCATTGTCCCTGCGCATTAAACTCAATCTCTTCATCCTTGAAGTTGCTATGGGGAATGCTGATATTTACTTTTTTAACTCCCTTAAAATCGAAAAATTGCATGGGCAGAAAACGATCTGTATAAGCTAATTCAAAGGATAGATTTGTAGCCTGTACAGCCGTTGCCTTTGTAGGTTTAAAAATTGTTTTGTAGCGCGCTACCTGAGCAGAATCCTGTTCATATTTCACAACATAAGCTGAACGGAATTTTTCTTTACGCTGCGCAGCAATTATTTCAGTGAACTTGTGCATGTTATGACTAGTCAGAAGCTTGTCTTTTGACTTACCACTCCAATATATAAGCCCCTCGTGCTGCTCGTTTAAATTTAATAGATTTACGGATTCAATAGTATTGTCTTGTTTTTTGATATAAGCCGGACGGTATACATAGCTATAATTGAACTGATTTTCAGGATAATGCTTTTTAAGTTCATCCCATTCTCGTTTTGCATATGGTGAACTAGTCATTTGATAACGCAGATTCTCGTCAGCGTTTAAATCAGCCTCTTTAAGTTGCATCACTCTGTATACTTCGTCTGCCAGGGAATAAAATCTGCGGATATTATATAATAGAATTGTCGGTTTACCCGCTTTTAAGACTATTGTATCACAGCTTGTACAAATACGGTTGCCTTGTTCATCAATTTTTATTTTGGCTTCCTGAGCACTGGTTCCACTCGTAAACAATATCATTGCCGCCCCTGCTAATAAACTCTTCCTGATCATTAATTCTTATTTGATATTCCCACCTTTATATAATGTATTCGCTTTGATAAGATTTGAAGGATTTATCTAATGATAACCTGAACAGAATCGACCTGCAGCCTGCTCTTTAACCATTTCCTTAATTTGATTTGTTCTGCAGCGCTTGTCTTTTTGGTAAAGCTGGCCACTATGATAGTTAAAGTATCATTAGCTGCCACATCCAGTTTGTGCAGCACAACATTTGATAATGCGTAACTTTTCATATCCGGATAAAGTGCCTTTAATTCCTGATCTATAACAGGTAAAGGTTTATCCAGCAAAGAGATACTGCTATTTTGAGTAACAGAATCCTTTTTAAAAACATCTTCCAGGATACTGGCTTTGATTTGAGAAAAATCAATTTCCTGTTTAGCATTCAGACCTTGCCGGATCTGAAGTTTAGTGTTTTTCAGTTTATACTTAACCAGCAGATTACCAATAGAGTCAATGGCTTTTTGAGGCAATTCATAACCAATAAGCAATAACTCAATCTCATTCCCTTTGGTACTGTATTTGAAATTCTTATTCACTACCTGGGTATTCTTAAACTGAAATTGTTCATTGACGAATTTCTGAGCGTTGTTCTCAAAAATACTTTTATCGACTATGCCGTAAGCGAGGTAGATACTTGGAACAACCGCTACAATGACAGTTATCAAAATATAACGGGAAACCTTCTTTTCATAGTTTTTGTCTTCGAAATACTTCTTCTTAAACTTCAAAAAACGAACAATAAGGAATGTGCTGATACAAATGAACACGCTATTGATAAAGAACAGATAAATTGCGCCCATAAAAAAGTATAGATTACCTGTCGCAAGACCAAAACCTGCCGTACACAATGGAGGCATTAGTGCTGTTGCAATGGCTACACCTGGAATAACATTACTTTTTTCTTTTCTGGTTCCGGCAACTATACCTGCCAGGCCGCCAAAAAAGGCTATAAATACATCCCATATGGAAGGAGTTGTCCGGGCTAGTAATTCACTTTGCGCATCATGCAATGGGGTAATATAAAAATAGACGGCAGAAGTGACGATACTAATTAAAGTAGCTATTAAAAGGTTCCTTACGCCCTTTTTTACCAGTTCAAAATCATTGGTCCCAATACCCAGCCCTATCCCCATAATAGGGCCCATTAACGGGGAAATTAGCATCGCACCAATAATGACTGCCGTTGAGTTGACATTCAAACCAATAGAAGCAATAAAAATAGCAAAAATAAGTGTCCACAGATTTGCACCTACAAAATCTGAATTCTTTTTAATGGAGAGCACAACATCATCTTCGTCTGCTTTATCCAAATGAAGATTAAACCTTTTGTGTATAGAAAGTTTAATGATCCGGAATAGTTTATTCTCCTGTTTTTGAGTAGGTTCTGCCAATGGATGTATGGTAAATAAGATGAAAAACGCCCTATAATCCCTAATATAAGCATTTAATAACGTTATTTAAGTTTAACCTAAATCTTTTGGTAATCCCGACAGATAAAAAGTAGTTCCATCCCCTATTTTACTCGTTGCCCATATTTTTACGCCCATCATCAGCGCCATTTCGTAAGAAATGCTTAAAGCAAGGCCTGCACCCTGGTCGTTTGTATTTTCCCAGTCACTTGCATTTGATTTAAAAAGATGGTCTACTTTATCCTGGCTCATTCCTGCTCCCTGATCTTTGATGGCAATCACAATATGCTGCTCTTTCAAATAGGAAGAGATTTGAATAACTCCTGCTTCTGGTGAATATTTAGTCGCATTGTTCAGCACATTCCGAATGATAAAAAGTAACATATGCCGATGTGCAAGCACTTCAGTTTGCGGTGGTATATCTACAACCAGTTTGATGTTTTTCTTGGCCTGTGCTATTTTAAAGAAGGAATTTGCTTCGGGAATAAGCTCCTTCAAAAGAAGCTGCTCAGGCTGGTATTTAAAGCCGCTTTTCTGAGATTTAATCCATTCCAGTAATCCGTCCATAAAGGAAAGACTTTTTTGTGAGGTTTCACTCAGCTCAGCCATGAGCTCCAGCTTTTCTTCTTCAGTCAACAAATCAACATCAGTATTAAAAACACTCGAAAGCATCACGATCGTACTGAAAGGCTGCCTTATATCATGTGCAATCACAGAGATCAGCATCGTGTTAAAATGGTTGGTCTGCTGTAATTCCGTGTTTTGTTTTAAGGCAATTTCGTGTAACTCGTGCTGCACTTTTCCATATTGCCTTTTAATCCTCAGCGAGCGATAAATTAAAAATAACATGGTTATGCTTAAAGCAAACAAACAACCCAGCAGCGCGATTATTTTAAGATTTGAGTTTTCCTTCAGCTTAAGCTGTTTATTCTCATTTTCATTCAATGCAAAGTTCATATAATTATAGCCGGACTTGTTGGTCACCTTACTGATAATATCGCGCTTGGCCAATAAAAGCGACATATAAAAATAGGCGCTGTCCATCTGGTTATGTGATTTGTAAAAGTCATACAATCGCTCTGCACACATCAGATAAAGATCTGGATAACCGTATTTTCTGGAAGTGTCCAGTCCTTTTTTATAATAGTCAAGACCGATCCCTGTATTTTCAGAGTCCAGGAAAGTATCACCCAGGCCAATATAAGCGTCTACTTTTGTGTTTTGAAGTCCTAAACTATCTGCTTTATGCAGTATTTTGGTCTGTATAGCAATTCCTTTTTGTTTTTCTCCGGCATTATAAAGCTGTAACCCGCGCTCTCCTTCATAAAACAAGAGTAATCTTTCATCTTTATATTTTTGTGCAATTGTCAATCCTTCCTTAAAGAACTGCGCCAGTTTTTTCTGACTAAGATTCTGGTCTACAGATATGATATTGCTGATAATCAGCGAGCGGATAGAATCGTGTTTTAGCGCCTTACTTTTATCATAAGCCATATAAATATAACGCAGCGCCGCTTTCTCATCTTTGTCCACAGCCATCAGCAAACCAATATTCATGAGTACCTCGCAAACATTTTCCTGATCATTGATCGATTTATAGATCCGGAGCGCCTCATTGAAATATTTTGCAGACAGGTAGTTATTGACTGAAACATTGGATATGGCCTCACAGTTCGAAGCATCTGCTATACCTTTATTATAACCGAGCCGTACGGCTATCTCCTTAGCCTTTTGCGCATAAAACTTACAGGAATCACGATAATTCATATGAGACAGCATAGCTATCCGGTTCAGTGCGTCTACATATTTTACACTATCCTTAATTAACGGAAGACTTGATTCAAGCCTGTTAATTTCATGGGTTTGTGCAAATACATGGGTAGAGCTGACTAAGGAAATACTAAGCAGAGCTAGGAAAACGAAACATTTAAACATAAGATAGATAGTGGATAGCTCGATAAAAAAAACCACTCACTCCTCGAGGGATCAAATATCCGGCCATGTTTAAAATCAGGTGTTTATCTGAAATTAATGATTAGCTTTTATATTTCTTTCTGCAAGCTCAACGGTATGTACTATTCTTTTTTCTCTTGTTTCTGTTTTTTTTGCATTGAGTATCCATTCCAGGATGATTCTTTTAGAAGATGCTGAAAATGACTGGAAGTTTTTATAAGCCGTTTCCTTCTGATCAAATAGTTTTTGCAAATCTGCAGGTATCATATTGTTAGTTTCCATTTTGATTTATTGGGATTCTATTCGTTTTTAAAAATTACAGCACTACTCCTTCTTGTATAGGTATTTTATTGCGCTGGATGAAAGCGTGAAAGACAGGATCGAATTTCAACAGCTGATCTTCACAGTTTTTGTCTACCGACATGTTTATACCAGAGAAATCAGAATCATCATTAAAAGTAAAATGATAAGACAGATGCTGTATCTTGACAAAAGCAATTGCAGCTGCAGGGTATCTTTTAATAAGCTTTTTACTTTCAATACTGGTAATCGTTAGATAATCATGGTATAAACTTAAAAGTCCATAATGTGCAAACCTTCTTAAGAGTACCCAGGCAATAACTACCCACGGAATTACCATGACTATCATTATCGTAACAATTGATATTTGAGCAAGGTTTATCCCGATCAGCTCTTCTATCTGATTTTGGTATTCAAAAGATAAGATCAAGGTAGCAACAAATCCGATAAATAAAAATATGCCTGCAAACAGCGCTTTACCCATCGGTAGCGGCAATCTCATCCTTATTGTGGCATCGGGCTTTTCCATGTTTGTTCAGGGTTAAGAAATTTATTCAAATAAGGTGCAGTACGGCTGGTTTTCGATTTCCCTACCAGTGCCGGAGGGCCGCAAGCGACCACCATCCCTCCTTTTTCACCCGCTTCAGGGCCAATATCAATCACCCAATCGCTTGCTGCAATCACGTGCATATCATGTTCTACCACAATAACCGTGTTTCCTTGCGCTACAAGCTTATCCAATTGTACCATTAATTTTTCTACATCGGATGGATGCAGTCCCGTAGTCGGTTCATCCAGGATATAAAGTGTATTGCCATGCTGAACACGCTGGAGTTCAGTAGCAAGTTTAATGCGCTGTGCCTCACCGCCAGAAAGTTCTGTTGCCGGCTGCCCCAATTTCAAATAACCCAGACCAACCTGCCTCACTACGTCCAATGCGCGGAATACTTGCGGTTCTGCACTAAAAAATGCGCAGGCATCCTCTACAGTCATGGCTAATACATCAGCAATATTCTTCTCTTTATATTTTATTTTCAGTGTTTCAGGATTATACCTCGTCCCCTTACAAGTTGGGCAAGGTGCATATACGCTGGGTAAAAACAGCAATTCGACCATCACAAATCCTTCTCCCTCACAATGTGGACAGCGGCCTTTAACTACATTGAATGAAAAACGTCCGGCATCATAACGGCGGCTTCTGGCCATTTCAGTCGCGGCAAAAAGCTTCCTGACCTGATCAAATAAGCCAGTATAAGTAGCCAGGTTTGACCTTGGTGTTCTGCCAATAGGTTTCTGATCTACACGTACCAGGCGTTTAATTGCGTCCATTCCTTCCGTAATTTTTCCGTCTTTGGTCAATACTTTAGTCTCCAGTAATTCAGTTTCGTCTTCCGAAGCGGTAATGAGATCTGCCTGCTGACCCAACTGCTCAGCTACCAGCTCAACCAGCGCCTGGCTTACTAAACTGCTTTTTCCAGAACCAGAAATCCCTGTTACACTGGTAAACACACCTAGTGGAAAAGAAACAGCTAAGTTATTCAGATTGTTACGGGTAACGTTCTCTAAGCGAAGCCATGCTTGAGGTATTCTCGTTTCCTTAGGAAGGATACGCTGATCTCCAAAAATGTAATTCCTGGTCTGGGAATCTTCCACTTCACGAAGTCCTTCGGGAGGGCCGCTATACAATATATGCCCTCCTTTTTCTCCCGCATAAGGCCCTACATCTACAATCCAGTCGGCATGACGAATCACATCAACCTCGTGTTCTACCACAAAAAGTGAGTTTCCTGAATCCTTTAACCTATCCAATGCCCGAAGTAACGCTTCCGTATCTGCAGGATGTAACCCTGCTGAAGGTTCATCTAAAACATAAACAACGCCGAAAAGATTGGAACGCACCTGTGTCGCTAACCTTAGCCGCTGTAACTCTCCAGGTGAAAGTGTAGGTGTACTTCTTTCCAGATTCAGGTAACCAAGTCCCAGATCCAGCATCACACTGATACGGGCAACTAAATCCTGAGCAATCCGCTGTCTGACCATCCCTTTTTCAGGATGCTCCTTTTCTGCTTTAGTTAAAGGCGAGGTTTTTTCTTCCGCATAAGGACTGAAAATCTCATTTAAGCGGGAAAGTGTGACTCTGGACATTGCTGCAATATCCAGACCAGCGAATTTCACTGACAGAGATTCCTGGCGTAAACGCTTACCGTGACATAACGGGCACTCTCCGCTCAGCATATACTTTGATACTCTCTTTTTCATCAGCTGACTCTGCGTATTGGCAAAAGTATGGAGTACATATTTTTTAGCACCCGTGAAAGTTCCCATATAACTGGGCTCCAGTTTATTTTTAAGTGCTTCTTTAACTTGTCCCGGATTAAATCCGGCATAAACAGGTACAACCGGTTTTTCTTCTGTAAAAAGTATCCAATCCCGTTCTTTTTGAGGAAGATCACGCCAGGGAATATCTACGTCATAACCCAATGTAGTCAGGATGTCTCTGAAATTCTGACCTAACCAGGCAGCGGGCCATGCTGCAATAGCACGTTCCCGGATCGTCAGGGAATCATCGGGAACCATTGATTTCTCTGTAACCTCATAAACTCTGCCTAAACCGTGACACTCCGGACAAGCTCCTTCAGGTGTATTGGAAGAAAATGCTTCTGCATAAATAATAGACTGGCCCTTTGGATAGTCTCCGGCGCGGGAGTACAGCATCCTCAGTAAATTGGACAAAGTGGTCACGCTCCCTACAGAAGAGCGTGTAGTGCCAGATCCGCGCTGTTGTTGTAAAGCAATTGCAGGAGGTAAACCCTCTATTTCATCCACTTCAGGAATAGCCATCTGGTTAAACAACCTTCGGGCATAAGGAGATACCGATTCCAGATAACGGCGCTGTGCTTCAGCATATAAGGTTCCGAAAGCAAGCGAAGACTTGCCAGAACCAGAAACCCCCGTGAATACAACCAGTGCATCACGGGGGATTTCAAGATCTATATTTTTGAGATTATGTTCGCGAGCTCCGCGTACTTTAACGAAGCCTGTAAATGTTTGTTCTTTCTTCTTTGCCATTCGATTATTCCATACAATCCTGCCCTGATCAGTCCATAATGAACTTTTACTGCGTGAGGCAATTTATAGATTGTCTTTTACAGAACAACAGCCAAGCCAGAGAATTGATTTAATTTATAGCAATTAACTTCCCGAAGTACTGCTTTTCTTTACATCACTGTTATCAATACCGCGCTGATTCTTTTTAATAGCATCCTTTAATTTTCCGAAACGCCAGTTTAAGCTCACATTGAAGGAACGGTTATAATTCTGTGAACGATAGTTTTGTGTAAAATTAGCGCCCTGGGTAAAGTTGGTATAGTATCTGAATTTCGAAAAGACATTATTCACGCCTGCAGATAGTGTGAGTTTATCTTTGATGATTTCTTTACTTCCGCTAAATGAAGAGAAGAAAAAGGAACTGGTCTGCCCTTGTAATTGTATTTCCGGGGCTTCAAAGGTTGCACTTGCATTCGCTTTCCATCCGTGTTCAAATTTATAGCCGGTATTGATGTATGCGCGTCCTGTTATCCCCTCATTTTTAGTTAGCTGCCCATCAATAGCACCCTGAATCCAGATATACCCAAGATTTCCATTCATGGAAACGTTCCATTTTGGCGTAATCGGGTAATTAATGTTCAGATTGGTACTCAGCGCTTTATCTTTACCTATATTAAAAAATGTAGATCTGGTAATCTTATCCTCTTCATTATAGACAGCGACGTTCTGAATTGTGTTGTTTGCAAATCGATAGCTTAATCCTAAGTTTATTGATCCCTTTTTAAATTTACTGTAGGTTAGTTCAAAGTTATTACTCAGTACAGCTTTCAGATCAGGATTACCAGTCGTCCAGAAATTAGGATTAGAACGATCTACAAATGGGTTTAAATTATCAATACCTGGTCTTTCAATTCTTTGCGTATAGCCAAAATTCAGACTGCTCATATCTTTAAATTTGCGGTTAACCGATAAAGTAGGGATCAGATTGAAGTAATTCGTATTTACATTAGAACCCGCACTGATAAAGTCAGCTTTTACAAAGGTGCCCTCAGCACGTATCCCTGCTTTAAAACCCCACTCTTTCAGGTTATAGGCATAAGAATTATAAGCGCCAATCACATCCTGGTCGTTGTTAAATCTGTTGGTACGTCCAGGATCAGTTTGAAATTCTCCGGTAGCATCGTTCATACTCTCGTATTCAAAATTACTTTTGTTTGTTCTTAAAATCCCTTTAACACCGCCTTCCACGGTAATGCTTTTCAAAGGATGTATATAGTCCACTTGTAAGGTTTGCTCCTTGGTCCGGCTATTATTTTTCTGGTTGAAGTCAGGATCTGTAAAATTAACTCTGTCCAGGAAAGTCAGGTGATTTTCCTGAGGATTTCCTGAGTTGCCGTTTTTATAAGAAAAAGTCAGCAGACGATCTTTATGGCCTTTAAAACCTAATTGGTAATTCAAGGTTGCGTCAAAACCATTCCATCCGAACCTGTTTCTGCCCATTTGGTTGTAAGCCGTATTTTGAGTACCATCGGTTAAACTGAATACTTGTGTCGTATAAGATTTATTATAACCGCCGTAAGGGTTCAGTTCTAAAGTGACTAAGTTTAAAGTATCAATTTCATAGCTTAATTCTACACCCCCATAGCGGTAATTGTTATCAAATTTACGTGTACCATTACTCATTAATGTGGTCGGTGAATCTCCGGTAGTTGTTCTGTTTGTAGAAGATTCTGTTTGTGGTGAACTGTAAAAGCCTGTTCCTCCAAAAGCTGTCATTCCAAACTTTCCTTGCTTAACAGTTACGAAACCTCCCATACCCGGCCCGCCAACAGGCCCCTGGTAACGCAGGTTTAAACTCCCGTTATAACCGTTATCAATTTTCTTTGAAGTAATGATATTGATAATACCAGATAAACCTTCACTATCATATTTTGCAGGCGGCGTAGTAATGACCTCAATTCTAAGGATAGAAGAAGCTGGCATACTGCGCAATACATCCTTAGGACTTCTGGCTACCATCGTAGAAGGTTTGCCATTAATCAGTATTTTATAATTACCGCTGCCTTTTAATTTGATGTTATCATCCGCATCTAATGATAATAAGGGTACTTTACGCATCATGTCCAGGACAGTAAGTCCTTTACTTTCAGGATCTGCCTGAATATCATAGCTAATCCGGTCGATCTCCTGTTTGATCAAAGGACGATCTGCAGTAACTGTTACTTCTTTTAAATTATTGGATTGGGAAACCATCTGGATACTTCCTAAATCGGCAGCCCCGCTGGTCAGCGTTACTGAAACATTTTTAGCATTATAGCCAATTGCGATTGCGGTTACGGTGTATTTACCCGGAGCAATTTTCTCAAAGCTAAAGTTCCCTGAAGCATTGACAACCATAGTTTTAATCACAGCATTATCTCTTTTAAGCGCTATGGTCATAAAATCTATCGGTTTGTTCGTGGCGGAATCAATTACCGAACCTTTAATAGTGCCTGTTGGAGATTGCGCAGCAACAGGAAAAGTAAAAAAAATGGAGAGGCAGAATAAAAATAACAGGGTCGCGTAGTTCTTGGTCATTTGGTTTTTAGGTTGGTAATTTGATCATAAGACGCAGGCACCTTTCAATTGTTGCACAGGTTGTGTAATAAACTTGTTTCGAAGCAAATTTTATTCTACAGGAGAATTTTAAGTTAAATATTAAAATATAATAAGCTTTTCATGATAAATAAATAATGATTTAACTGATAATTTAATTTTACTAAAAGGTTTAAATATTTTTCATAGTGTAAAATAAACGCAATTACAGAGAATGTTTAAAACCTCATTTCCATAAAGTCAAAGAAATTATATTTAATAATAAATACAGTTTATACACTAATAAGCTCATTTTTTATGAAATATTAAATTAATTAGCAAAATGTTATAAAATAATCCATTATATTGTAACTACATTTTATCCGGATCACCTCTTTTCTCTCTCAGTCGAGTCACATTTACGGGCGTTTACTAAACCTAAAACCAAATATTATCATCTACCCTATGAACAAAAACATGTCTTTATTAGGCTGTGCACTGCTATGCTGTGCCGTCTTGTTTTCCTGTAAAAAGGACCTCTCTTCCGCCGGAGCAGCGGCAGCACCAACTATTGTCCGTGCGAATGAATCTGTCAGTGTATGGGTAACTACCACCGACAAAAGTAAATTACTCCAAACACAAGCGAATGTAACCTTTGGGCCAGATGCAGGGACTAATCCATCGACTATCAATATCGATGAAGGCACCTCTTTCCAGGGAATAGATGGTTTTGGCTATACGCTGACCGGAGCAAGTGCCTCTTTAATCAACGCACTTGGCGCAGGACAGAAAAACACCCTGCTTCAGGAATTATTTGCAACAACCGGATCAAACATCGGTATCAGCTATTTAAGGATCTCGATTGGTGCATCCGATTTAAGTGCCCAGCCTTTTACTTACAATGACCTTCCGGCTGGTCAGACAGACAATAACCTGAATAACTTTAGCATCAGCCGCGAAATGACCGACCTGGTTCCGGTACTAAAAAGTATTCTGGCTATCAATCCGAATATCAAAATACTGGGTTCTCCCTGGACTGCCCCTATCTGGATGAAAACAAACGGCGCTTATGTGAATGGAAGTTTGAAACCAGAATATTATGATGCTTACGCAAGATATTTGGTTAAATACATTAAAGCGATGCGCGATCAGGGAATTACAATTGATGCAATTACCCCGCAAAATGAACCTTTAAATCCTTATAACAATCCAAGTATGGTAATGCAGGCTGTGGATCAGGCTAATTTCATCAAGAACAATCTGGGGCCACAATTCAGCGCAAATCAGATCAAGACTAAAATTATTGCTTACGATCATAATACCGACCGTACTGATTATCCGCTGGCAGTGCTTAACGATGCTGCAGCAAATGCTTACGTAGACGGTTCTGCTTTTCATTTATACAGCGGAAATATCGCTGCACTAACTGACGTACATAACGCTTATCCGAATAAAAACATTTATTTCACAGAGCAATGGGTTGGCGGGCCAAGTAATTTTGCCGGAGACTTGCAATGGCATGTGAATACGCTGATTATTGGTGCTACAAGAAACTGGAGCCGTAATGTACTGGAATGGAACCTTGCTGCCGATCAAAATTACGGGCCGCATACCCAAGGCGGCTGCAGTACTTGTGAAGGCGCATTAACAGTGAACGGAAGTAATGTGACCAGAAATGTATCTTATTATATTATCGCACACGCTTCTAAATTTGTAAGACCTGGTGCAGTCAGGATCGGTTCTAATATTGCAGGCAGCATTCAGAACGTGGCTTTTAAAAATACGGATGGCACTAAAGTTCTGATTGCTTCCAACAGCGGATCTTCAAGCAATACCTTCAAAGTTAAATGGGGTGCACAATCTTTCACTTATACGCTTCCTGCAGGCGCAGTGGCCACCTTTAAATGGTCTGGCGCTTCAACAGGGAATCCAAATACTGCTCCAATTGGTCAGGTGATCAGTCTAAAAGGCTTTAATAACCAGTACGTGAGTGGCGAGAACGGCGTGAAAGCCATGTGGTGTAACAGAGCGGCCCCGGGTGACTGGGAAAAATTCACAATTGTAGATGCCGGTGGTGGTAAAATTGCCCTGATGTCTATGAACAAATATGTTTCTTCCGAAAATGGTGCGGCTTCAGTGACCTGCAGCAGAGCGACCATCAGTGAATGGGAGAAATTCGACTGGGTGGTCAATGCAGATGGGAAAATCTCTTTCCGTGGCAATAATGGCTTGTACCTGTCTTCAGAAAATGGAGCAAACGAAATGACCTGCACCAGGGCAACTATCTCCGGATGGGAGGCCTTTAGTTTGAATTAATCAAATCCTTAATAACCAAATCTAATCCTATCACCTATGAAAACAATTAATTTAATGCTGTGCCTGATTGCAGGTGCACAACTGTTAAGCTCTTGTAAAAAAGATGTGAACGCATCCTCAGGAGATTCCGCTGCCAATACTGACGCTCGCGCAGTAAGCTATCAGCTGTTATGGTCTGATGATTTTGATGGAAATTCAGTAAACCAGGCCAACTGGAGCTTTGAAACTGGCGCTGGCGGCTGGGGAAACAATGAAAAACAATACTACCAACCAGACAATGCGACTGTAACGGGCGGAAACCTGATTATTACCGCGAAAAAACAAAGTGTTGGCGGTGCGCCTTATACTTCTGCGCGAATGATCACCAGAGGAAAAAAGGAATACACTTACGGCAGGTTTGAGGCTAGAATCAAGTTGCCCCAGGGACAAGGACAATGGCCTGCATTCTGGATGCTTGGCGCTAATATCGGTAGCGTAGGATGGCCAAAATGTGGAGAGATCGACATTATGGAAAATGTAAATACCTCTTCAGAAGTATTAGGCACGATGCACTGGTTTGACCAGGCTTATGCTTTTTATGGCGGCCATACCAACACCAATCCTCAGGATTACCATGTTTACCGTGTAGACTGGACTCCTACTGCGATTACCTGGTATGTAGATAACGTACAGTTTCATGTCGGTAATATTACCAACAGTATCAATGGTACTGATGAGTTTCACCGTCCGTTTTTCTTGTTGTTAAACATGGCTGTTGGAGGTAATCTTCCGGGACAAACTATTGATGAGAGCAGATTACCTGCAAAAATGTATGTAGATTACGTGAAAGTGTACAAAATTGTAGGTTCATAATTTTTGCAGAGGACCTTTAACTTAGCTATGAATACGATGAAATTCTGTTGGTTTCTTTTCCTGTTAACTATCGCGCTTTCCGCCAGGTCGCAATCCATAGCCGGCTATTCAGCAGGCAGTGATCAAAAAAACAATGTGGAGCTCAATGTTTATGGCGGTTATAGTACAGCCGATTTTAACTGGTCGATCGCAGGCAATAGTATGGGCCAAAATCCCAATGTGTTATCGGAGGTCAAATGGAAAAATATAAAGGGTCCGGGTATGGGACTGGATATTCGCGTGAATACCTGGTCCCCTATCTTTTTGAAGGTAAACTATCAGCGTAATTCGATTAAAAGCGGTAAGGTATCTGATACAGATTATGCGGCAGACAATAGAACCGAACCTGGCTATCAGGCTAATTTAAACAGCAACGAAGGTTTTACCTACACTTATGCTGTAGCAGGTGGTTATGAATTTAAAATTAACCGCGTTCTTAAACTCAGTCCTTTCGCGGGTTATCTGAAAAATGCACAGCATTTACACCTGAAGGATTTCGACGAAGAAACAGATCCTGCCATTAAAGCTTTAAACAGCACTTACCAGGCCAGCTGGACAGGTCCGATGCTCGGTGTAGAAGCCGGTTTCAGACTGAATAACCAGTTCTCACTAACTGGCATGTTGAATTATAAACAACTTAAATATAAGGCAACAGCCGATTGGAACCTGATTGATGCCTTTGCACATCCGGTAAGTTTCCGGCATACTGCCAACGGTTATGGTACAGACGGCCTTTTACAACTGAACTTCCGCTTCAATCCCCTCTTATCTGTTTTTGCAAGAGGCAATTACAGTTACTCCAATACGGGTAAAGGAACTGATGATTTATTTTTAGCAGATGGCAAAACGCTCCAATCTCAATTTAACAGTGCGACCAGACACGAAGCTGGTTTGGCTGCCGGTATTGGTTTAAGTCTGTAATCGGCGTATATTCTGTAAATTGACGTATATTTCGCTAATTTAACAGACAGCCATGACCCCATCTTCCTTGAAGCACCTTTATGGAAACATAGATATTTATCTTTTTGATCAGTTACTGAAAGGCAATTATGACAGTTGCAGGAAAATAATAGATGTAGGCTGTGGCGGCGGACGTAACCTGGTCTACTTCTTGAACAATGGCTTTGAAGTTTACGGAATAGACCCCAATCCTGCTGCTGTAAATACCGTTAAAGCTTTATCAGAAAGCCTTGCGCCAGCTAATCCATTAATCAATTTCAGGGTTTCCAGTGCTGAGGATATGCCTTTTGACGAAGAATCTTTCGACCTTTTGATCTGTAGTGCCGTCCTTCATTTCGCTGAAAATGAAATACATTTTAAGCAGATGCTGCTGGCCATGTGGAAAGTCATTAAACCGGGTGGTTTCTTTTTTGCCAGGCTGGCTTCTGACATCGGGATAGAAGAGCTGGTCAGTCCTTTAGGGAATAGCAGGTATTTGTTACCCGATGGTTCAGCACGTTTTCTGGTGAGTGAGCAAACCTTATTAAATTACACCAAAGAGCTTAATGGCTATTTATATGAGCCCATCAAAACTACCAATGTTCAAAGTCTGCGCTGCATGACCACCTGGTGTTTGCAAAAATTATAAAACAAAAAGCCCCGTTGCTTTCGCAACAGGGCTTTCTATCATAGGGTTTAATCTATCTTACATCACCTTTAACTTTGTTTGCTGTGCGCTGACCTGGCAGATAAATCTGGAAGCCAAAAGACAAACCAAGGTTATTCTGGTAACCTGTATTTCCAAAACCTGCAGTTGCATTATACTTTAATAAAGTTTCTAAACCAATGTTAGGGGTAATAAAGTAAGCAAAACCAGGACCGAAACTGAATGCTAAACCATTTGTATTCGCACCACCTTTACTTGTGTTTGTACCACCAAAACCAACTGTAGCTTCTCCGAAGAAACGACCATGTTTAAGTACTTCAGTATCCGCACCAGTATAATAACGGCCTAAACCACCAAAACCGTAGTTAGTTGTAGTCGGACCATCCTTAACCGTCTTTAATCCTAAATTCACATAACCACCTAAGGCTACATTATCCTGAATAAACCAGGCAGCTTTTGGAGTAAGATCCAGGCTGAAGTTTTTAGAACCATTCAGATCTAAACCTAAATTGGCCAGATTACCACCCACCATTACGTTACCTTTTTGGATTTGTGCATTTGCTGACAAGCCAACTCCTAAGATCGCAGCAGTTAGCAGGCATAAAGTAAATTTTTTCATAAGACATTTGTTTTAAACTGTTAAAATTAATCAGGCTAATCTTGCCTGAATACCCTAAAAACCCAATGATTAGCGAAATGTTTTATTTTTTTTATTTTTTTTAACATTTGTTTATAAAGCTGTTATATAGCCTGATGCAATGATCTCGCACAGATTTGAGGTTTTATATTTTATAGCATTTTGACAGTAAAAAAAGTGAACAAACTGTTAAATTGGTGGAGAAAATTATTTCTAATTAGTGTAATATATATTTATAAATTCTTACCTTAATACTGACTACTAACAACTTACTCTATGAAATTTTTCAAGCTTTCTCTAGCTGCCAAGGGCAAAACGGGAAAAATTGTTGCTGTAACTTACAGTCTGAAAAAGTCTTCCAACGTAACTTTTCTTGAAAATGGTTTCAGTATTGGCTATACCAATATTGACCTGTCGCACGACCAGGACAGTAGCCCTGATAATTTTTCTACCAAAGGCTCCCAGCACTATTTATGTCTGCTGGAAGAAGGCGGCCTGCAAGTTACTTTATACGCAGGCGGCCTCTCTGGTGATTTTTGGGCTTTAGATATTCAGGCAGATGGTGTACCGCTGACCAGCAATACAATTAGGGTGTACACAGATACAAGAGGAAACCTGGATTATAACAAACTTACTAAATAACGCTATGAAAACGCTATATCTGCTGCTGCTGTTCAGTATAGTCCTGTCTGTGAGGGCTGGTGCACAAATTATTGCTGAAGATTCAAGAGGAGAATCCTCTATCCTCACTAAGAACGCTAATGTTTCCTTTAACCTGAATGAAGCAGCCTTATCTGCGTCGTGGAATAATTTCAGGAAACTGGCTATAGAAAAACCTTCACAAATTGTATGGGGCTTATCTGCCAGCGGAAACAACAGAGAGGGAATAGCTGATCTTTTTAATGGCGGCAAACTAACCCCGCAGTCTAAAGTGGGTGTTTTTATTGGGTTAAGAAAAAGCTATCAGACTACCGTGCTGGAATTATTAAAAAGGATTAAAGAGATTCAAGACGCAAATCCTGATAAAAATGAAAAGGCTCAAAATGCGGTGAGGTTATTAAATCAGCAAATTGAAGAGAACCGCAGTACCAGGCATACACAATCTTTAACAACTTATATTAATGCAGGTTTAAACGCAGATAATTTCAGGCTTTATAAACCAGAGGATGCCCCTTCCCTGTCCCAGCGCTTTGAAAAAGTCAATTTCAGAGGCGGTTTTGCAGATATAGGCTTAAATTATGAATATGCACCAAGCTGGGTATTCGGTATTGCATTAGGCTATGAACGCTATAATAACCTTGATTCCTTAGCGCTGACCAGTTATACCCTGAAAAACACTACTACAATGAATAATTCAGAATTAACTACTGAAGCTAAGCTCAGCGCCTATCAAGGCAGTTATATGGCTTATAACCGGGTAAATATCAAAACTGATGCGCTGTATTATGGCCGGGTAAGTGACGATTACCGCCTGGTCTGGAATACCTTGTACACCCGGATCATTCTTCCACTGCAGGAAAAAGAGATTAATAAGGTCTTTCAGGCTGGTACAGCAATTAATTTCTATAAAAGTGAAGGCAAATTTGCAGGCGGCCTTTACTTGCAGTCGAATGATGTTTTTAACAGTCTGCATAGTACTGACCAGTTTCACGAGCGGCTCTCTTTTGGTATTGTCGCTAAATATTCATTCAGTTCAATTATGTCCAGAGATTTCGCAAAATAGAAACCTCCTGTTTTATTTAATCCTTACCGTTATGCAAGAGCTACATTCTACAGGTATTCCCGGAGACTTTTTTACCACAGCCAGTCTGAGCACTTTGGCAGGTGCTACTGGTGCAGTTTATATTATTTGCAGTACGGTTCAGAAAGTCTTCAACTTTAACCCGAAGTGGCTTGCTTTGCTGGTTTCTGTTCTGATCTCCTTTGCTGCTGCCCTGCTCACACAGTCTGCCGGAAATGAGATCTCCAGATATTTTATTGCTTTGCTAAATGGTTTTCTGATTTATGCTACTGCAACAGGTACAAACCAGGTATTGGGCTCAAAACCTAGTGCTGATACTGAGGCTACCATAGGGTTCAGACAGACCATCAAAACGAAAAGACGCTTCAACACCACCTGGTGGTAAATTTACTCCCTCACCTAATTTTAAATCCTCGTCCTTATGAAAAAGAACAATTTTGCTTCGAAAAACTACATTTTGCTCCCCGTCTTCCGTACCAATATTACCCAGCAAGATAGCCCTAATGTAGCCAGGTTCCTGACCATGCTGAGTAATTCTGTTGAACATTCTTCTACAGTGAGTCTGGCCAGCAGGAATATGCACCAAAAATCAAGCGATGACATTCCTGTTGTCGTATTGGATTCTATTGAAACCCAGGGCGCAAAACTCATCAGAATCAATGCAGATGAGCTGGCTAATTTCCGTTTCTCCTATCCCGGATTGAGGATTATTGAGGAGAAATTTTATGATCCTGCGGTTTGTTCACCAAAAAAAATACTGATCCAGCTGGATCAGGTAGAAATAAAAACTGCAGTCACTGTAACGGTTAAAGACCCCAATGGCAAAGGGATTTCAAATACGACAGTGGTTCTTTTTACAGATTTTGCAGCCAGTAAAGGAGCTTCCGGTGTTACTAACGCACAGGGAACTATTGCGCTGAATCTCGATAAGAGTATTGCCGAGCGCATTTATGTTTATGCAGACCACAGCTATTGGGGCTATTTTAAGAAAGACGTACAGCTGGGGGCCACCCTCGATATTCAGCTCACCCCCATCAAGCTTGATTTTAAAGATAGCTTAAGATATTTTTATGATACTGCTAAATTGCCCAGGCTTACCCGGAAAGTCCGCGTTGGAATTATCGACACTGGCGTTGGCCCTCACCGTGACCTGAAAGTTGCAGGGGGTAAAAACCTGGTGAGAGGTGAAAAAGAAACTGATTATCAAGATAATGGAGAAGGCCATGGTACGCATGTTGGCGGGATCATCGGGGCTTATGGTGATTTGAATGGTGTTGCTGCCGGTGTGGAAATTATGAGCTACCGCGTTTTCCCAAAAGGAAGTGGTGCTTCGAATTTTGACATTATGAAAGCGATCAATGAGGCCATCACAGACCAATGTGACCTGATCAATATGAGCCTTGGAGAATCTCAGGTCGATGAAGGAATTGCAAGCTACATCAAGGAAGCCTATAATGCCGGAATTGTTTGTTTTGCTGCCAATGGCAATGACAACAGGAGTCCGGTGAGCTTCCCTGCAAATGATAGTCTTTCCATTGCTGTGTCGGCTATGGGCAGGCTGAATACTTTTCCGCCCGACAGTGTAGAAACCGGATCAATACAAGAACCCTACGGCACAGATACCGCTAACTTTATAGCTGATTTTTCTAATATTGGCCTGGAAACCGATTTGACTGCACCTGGGGTCGGGATTATCTCTACTTATCCCAATAACCTTTATGCAGTGATGGATGGAACCAGTATGGCCTGTCCCGCAGCAACAGGTATGGCGGCGAGGATACTGGCCGGTAACCCTGATTTGCTTAATTTACCGAGAAATCAGACCAGGGCAGATGAAATGGTGAAATACCTTTCCATCAATATCAAAGCACTGGGATTCGGAAATTTGTACGAAGGCAAAGGAATGTTGCAGCAGCCAGATGCTGCAAAATAAGTAAAGAGGGACCATTGTTTAAATATGATGGTTCCTCTTTAAAAAGAAAACTCGTCCGTTCTTCTGATAAAATCTCCCAGCTCCGGGGCTAGTTCTTGGATCAGCAACGTTGTTCCGCTCCAGATTAAATTATCTTCCATTTTTTCTTTCAGTAAACACCCTACTAATCTACCGTTGGTAAACACCTGGTAGAGTGGTACAACTGCCGTTGCATTGTTAATCGTTAATGTCAACCTTTTTTCATTAACGTCTGCGATATAGGTGTATTTTTGCATGATACTAAAGTATCAGTTGCCAGTCATCCCATCAATAGGTGTAAATTACGGTTTTGCGGTACGTATAAATACTTATAGGGAGCGAAAAATACCTGAACGTCCAATGATCACATAAAAATTTCAGTGTATTATTTAATCAATATTTTGATTAACTTTATGTAAATGTTATGTCTCAAAAATGAACTTCATTATAAAATATCAGGGAATTAAAGAGCCAAACCTGGAAAAGGTAAACTCTATTCTGGAAATTCACCATGTCCAGATCGTGGATAATAGCCTGTGGCCTGAAACTGCCCTGGTCAATATGGAAGAGTCTGCGCTGGGGAGTTTGCAGCAGGCGCTGAATGAGTGGGATATTTATCCCGAAGAGGAATATCATGTGCCTTCTCCCAGAAAAAAAATCAGAAAATCACATTAAAATTTCCCCCCATAATTAACAGTATAGTTATTTAATTATATATATTTAAGTATCTATCCTCTCCATTATGAAAACCCTGAAAATTTTAAGGCTTTTGCTCACTTCTTATCTCGGCTTAATGGCCGCTACTTTGATCCTCTCTTTGGTTGGTATTGTCGCTTACCGGCTTATGGGTGTCGAATTCCAGCCTGTGATTATCTGGTTCAAAGTGATTACACTTGGAGTAGTCGGCTATTACCTGGGCAATTATAAAAAGAAGGAATTTTACTACTACCGCAACCTTGGCTTATCCAAAACATTTATCTGGGTATGCACTTTCACTTTTGATTTAAGCCTGTTTGTTGCCTTGCTGATCCTGATTAAGAGCTGATTTTCCTGCTTCTTTTTCTTCTGCTTCAATTTCATCATGGGTTTTATTCTTTTTAGGGAAGTTAAACAACAAAGATGAGGCAATTGGTAACACAAAGATAGCTACAGTAAAGATAGATACGAAAAGATCTGTTTTCTCACTATCTATCAGGTGTGAAACCGGCGATTCAGGAAAGAAATGTGTGACTAATGATGAGGTCAGCTTAAGACCCAGTACGCCAATTACAGTAAACGCAGCAGTTTCCAGGAAAGTGAACTTCTCCATCAGCCTGACAAATGCCTGTGCTACAAAGCGCATGGCTAAAATCCCAATGAATACCCCGATATAGATCAGGTAAATATGATCTGTAAAAGCAACGGCCGCGAACACATTGTCAATAGAAAAAGCTAAATCCATCACTTCCACCAAGGCAACGGTTGCCCAGAATGTCCCCACTAAACCGACTGTGTTTTTATAAAACCAACTCTTTGATTTATCAATTTGTTCTTCCTGCTGCGGGCCGTTTTTCGCTCTTCTTTTTCTGAAGAAATCAAAAGCAAGATATAACAAATATATCCCTCCTAATGGTTTCAGCCACCATATTTTGACTAACCAGGCCGCAAGGAATAAACAAATTCCACGAAATACATAAGCACCGATAATCCCATATTTCAAGGCTCTTTTACGTTGATCTTTGGGCAAATCCATGACCATGGTGGCTAATACCGCAGCATTATCCACCGAGAGCAAGCTTTCTATGACAATCAGGTTTAAGATAATCAGTAATCCGGCTTTAATATCCGGGCCCAGAATCGTGTGTAAAAAATCCATAGGCCAAACTTACTTTAAAACCGGAACATTTCCTACAGGAAGCTGTCTGCCTCTCTATAGGCCTGGATAACACGTAACTCCCCTTCTTTGCCCTTGATAGCGTTGCCATGTTCCATTCCCATTACGCCTTTATATCCTTTTTCGTGAAGATGTTTGAACAGGTTTTTATAATTAATTTCACCAGTTCCCGGTTCATTTCTTCCCGGATTATCACCAATCTGCACGTAGGCAATTTCTTCCCAGCAGCGGTCTATATTGATCATCAGGTTACCTTCAGTTCGCTGCATATGGTAAATGTCATAAAGAATTTTACACGATGGACTGTTCACTGCTTTGCAAACGTTATAAGTTTCATGTGTCTGTTGCAGAAACAGTTCAGGTGTGTCACTTAAAGTTTCCAGTACCATGATCAGCCCGTGTGGTTCAAAAATTTCCGCACCTGCGCGCATAGCATCTATTACATTTGCCATCTGAATTCCATAAGGAAGTTTACGCTCATAAAAGCCTGGAACTACGGTTAACCAATTGGCATTGCAACGTTTTGCAGCCTCCACAGAACGGTGGCAAGTCGCTATAAATTTGTCTTTAAACTCTTTTTTACCAGTGGTCAATGATATTTTCCAGTTATCACCCCCATCTACAACGAATACGCCCATCCGCATGCCAAGCTTAGCGAGTAAATCACCGATTTTCGTTTGTTCCGCCAAGGGTCTGTCCAAAAAGCCATTGTCTTCAATTGACCTGAATCCTTGGTCATACATAAACTGGATCTGATCGGTAAAGCTTTTGCCGGCATGCTGGGCAAACATGCCCTGATGTGGCGCATAATCCAGGTTAAATGTTTTGCCAGCCAGTGCCTGTGTTTTTTCTGAAGAACTGGCCACCGCATTTACGGAAGAACCTGCAATCATTGCACCGGTTGCTATTGCACTATTTCTTAAAAATTCTATTCTGTTCATATTAAACTTGATTAATATATCGTGTTAATTTACAATCATTTTCTTAAATCCGGCAGTCAGCGTATCTGTAACGCTCCCATCTTTGCGGTGATAGATCAGGTAAGCCTCCATGTTTTTCTTTGCGGACACAAACTCCAGCGCCTGTTCTACCGACATAGCCATCACTGCATTGTCATACCCGTCGGCAGTCAAAGCATCTTTGGCAAAAATCGTGACACTGATCAATTGATTATCCAGCGGATAACCAGTTTTCGGATTAATCAAATGAGAGATCTTTTTCCCGCCTGCCTGTAAATACTTCCTGTAATTTCCTGAAGTGGTAACAGCACCTTCCTTAAAACTAATTACATGCCTGATTTGAGGCTCTGACAACTCATTTAAAGCTGGTCCTTCGATACCCACCCGCAGCGCAGTTCCATCTGGTTTTGGTCCTTTCATCCTGATCTCCCCGCCTATTTCCACTACAAAACATGTAATCCCCTTATGCAGCAGATAATCCGCAACTACGTCTACACTATACCCTTGTGCAATCCCATTGAGATCTATCCGTACACCCGGTTGTTTTTTAAAAAGTTCATTCCCTTTAACCTCCAAAAGGTTCATGCCCACATTTTTCAGCAATTCCTTAATCCTGGCGCTATCCGGAAATACCGTGATAGGTTTAGGCCCAAAACCCCAGGCCTGGACCAGCGGCGCTACAGTAATATCAAACCTGCCATCAGTAGCCTTATAAACCTCAAATGATTTATTGATCACACATAAAAAATGAGCATCTATACTTAAAGCTTTAGTTGCGTTATTAAACTTACTGATCAAAGAATAAGGTTTATATAAAGACATGGAAGAGTCAATCTTTAACAAAATACTATCCACCTCTGCTACGCTGACTAAAGGAGATTCAGCATAATATTTAATAGAATAATCGGTGCCCTGTGCGTAACCATGCAAAGTATATTGCTGTTGTTCCTTCCTTTTAACAAAGAAAGAAAGCAACAGCAATACAACGATTACCCAAGTTTTATAGACCAGGACCACTAAATTACCTTAGTTTTTCCAGGCGTTGGAATTGGGTATAAACCATTCGCATCAGGCATTAATCTTGGATTAGCCGTCCAGCTCAGTTCAGCCGGAAACAAACTGTTATCTGCTTTTAAAGCATCATCCCATTTAATCGTCTGACCAGAATAAGTAGCATACCTGCCTATAATTGACGTAAAACAGCTTTTCGCTCCGCGTTCCGCATCACTGAATTTAAACTCTCCATTAGCAATTGCAGCAAATAACTCGTCATGCTCTGTCTGATAAGGATTTTTATTGCCTTTGGTCGGGTGGCTGAATATTTCTTTTCCCTTATGGTCCCACAATACCCCATGGTTTCCTGCCGATAAATACGTCCGGCCTTTAGTGCCCTGGAACGTTTCATCTACCCGGTTTTCCGTGCCCTCAAAATGGCGGCACTGGCTGTAAATCACCGCTCCGTCAGCATAAGTTAACTCTACTGCATGGTTGTCATAGATTTCACCATAATCTTTTCCCGTTCTCCAGGCGCGGCTGCCGGTTCCCTGTACAGAAACAGGATAAGCACCCTTCACCCAGTTCGCGATGTCAATATTATGGACATGCTGTTCTACAATATGATCCCCGCAAAGCCAGTTGAAGTAATACCAGTTGCGCATCTGATATTCCATTTCTGTTTGCTGAGCTTCACGTTTTTTAACCCAAACCCCACCGCTATTCCAATACACCTGTCCGCTATAAATTTCACCTATAGCGCCATCCTGTATTCTTTTCATCGTTTCCCTGTAATTGGCCTGGTATCTGCGCTGTAAACCAACCACGACATTCAGTTTTTTCTGTTTAGCAATTTCTGCTGCTGCCAGTACCCTGCGGATTCCCGGCGCGTCCACTGCGACAGGTTTTTCCATAAAAACATGTTTCCCCTGTTTAACAGCTTCTTCAAAATGACCAGGTCTGAATCCCGGAGGGGTCACCAATAGAACCACGTCTGCCAGCGCAATCGCCTGTTTATAAGCATCAAAACCTATAAAACGACGTTCCTTAGGGACATCGACTTTATCTTTAAATTTATCAAAAAGGACTTTATAACTATTGTCCATCCTATCCTGGAAAGCATCGGCCATCGCTACCAGCTTTATATTCTGAGTAGTGCTTAAAGCCTGGAAAGCAGCACCAGTTCCGCGATCTCCGCAACCGATCAAGGCGATCTTAATCGTATCGTCAACGGAAGTATGGCCGCCTGCAAAAGCGAATTGATTTAACAATACACCACCGGCAATCAATGCCGAAGACTTTAAAAATTCACGACGTTTTTCACGTAATTCTTCATTGTTCATAGTAAAATCAGTTTTAGGTTCTATTTGGTTGTTCATTGTGTTTAATAATCGGCAATAACAGGTTGATCATAATAAGCTGCTATTTCAGCTTTGGATGGTGTATTTACAGGTCTGACCAGGCGCATTCCAATAAATGGAGCCTCAGGAAACCACCAGTTGCTTTTCGGGATCTGGGGATCAAGCTGTTTCCAGACCGGATCAGAAGCAAGCCTCGCTGCTGAGCGTAAATCTAACGGGCCATCTTCATAAGACCCCCCGCGAATCACATGTGCATATAATTTTGAAGGAGCAGCTACAGGATTAACTGCAACCCCTTTTTGCTGCGCCGCATAAAAATCTGCAGCATACTGGTCGTACGTCCATTCCCCGACATTGCCATACATATCGAATAAGCCCCATTGGTTTGGCTTTTTCTGGCCTGCAGGATGAGTTTTGCCCCCGCTGTTTTCCTTAAACCAGCCATAATCACTCAATCCGGCAGCGGCTTCCCCAAAAGCATACGTACTGGTACTTCCCGCTCTGCAGGCATATTCCCATTCAGCCTCGGTAGGTAAGCGGTAAAAAACGCCCGTTCTGGCATATAACCATTTACAATACTGTATCGCATTGTAATGTGTCATGGCCAGTGCAGGATGGTTTTCTTTTCCCATGCCAAAAGTCATATCCAAATACGGCTTGGTAGGCCTGGTCACTGCATCTACATTTGCAGGTACAGGCCCCGTGCTATGCGAAGCCTCATAATCCTTATACAAAAAAGGCTCATATAAATCCCAGGTCAGCTCAAAAGCAGCCATCCAGAAAGCGTCCAGTTTTACCCGGTGTACAGGCAGTTCATCCGCTTTTCCTTTGGTACTTCCCATCAGGAATTCTCCGGCTGGAATAGCCTGCATCTTAAAACTCAGTTTAGTGCCTTCAATTTGCTGCGTATAAGATTTCTCTTGTCCGGCGCAAAGGAATACACTCAGCAGCAGCGGAACTGTAAATAATAATTTAACGCTCATAATTAATACCCGGGGTTCTGTTTCAACTCTTTATTCTTAAAAACTTCATCACGCTCAAACGGTCTGAAATATACTTTCTCTGCCCATTGACGGCTCTCCTGAGCAGTTTCAACGGTTGGCGTATAAGAGTAATCGTAAACTGAAGGATCGTAATGATAAGGCGCAGACATCGTTTGTCCGGATTTAAACTTGCCCGAAACTTTGATATAAGTAGGTTGTCTGCCCAATGTTTCTTCGGCAATCATCCAGCGGCGTGCATCATGGTAACGCTGCTCCTCGTAAGCCATTTCAATCCTGCGTTCGTGGCGATAAATATCCCTTAATTCAGACGGTGAAGTTGAGCCTACAGCTGGCATACCAGCTCTGAACCTGATCCTGTTCAACCAAACGATTGCCTGGTCAGTTTGTCCTAACTCAATGCTCGCCTCGATATAATTCAGCACTGCTTCTGTATACCTGAAAAATGGCCATGGTACAAATTGCGGCATGGAAGCATCTACAATGGAAGGGTCCGGGTCAGTAAATTTCTGCATATAATAGCCTGTCCAGCTTCCATTCCAGTTTTCAATAGAACTTCCGCGGGTATCCAATCCTTTGAAATTGATGACATTACTGCCTTCTTTCAAATCATACTCTCCAGTCTGGATCTGATTTGCAGGATCGACATTTCCCGAAACTTTATCCCTTGGCTTCCAGCCTGCACCATCATATAATATCGTAGCGTAAAAACGAGGATCACGATTTTGGTAAGGTGCGCTCTTCTGCGCGGTATTTGCCCAGCTGAATTTAGTCCCGTCTGTCATTTCGTAATCATCTACCATTAAGCCAATTGGTGTATTACCTGCCCAGTTATGATACCCATTCGGGCCATTGGCACGCGCATACCGGTTATCACTCCGGTCAATAAAATACCTGGCAAATATCAGTTCTGAACTTGCCGAAGGATCTATGCCCGGTGCTTTACTTTCCCCGCCCATCGCAATACTTTTATAATTAATGATTCCAGCGTTAACCGATACTTTCTCGCTGAGAGACAGCTTATAACCAGTACCTGCATCCAGTACAGCTTTAGCTGCATCCTGTGCTGCTTTCCAACGCTGCATACGATCTCCTGTGGTATAACCAAGAAATTCAGGATTGGCATAACCTGAAATCACCCCTTTAGATTTTGATCTGGCAGTCGGTGAATCATGTAAATCACTTGCCGCATATAAAAGTACCCTTGATTTTAATGCCATTGCTGCCAGAGAAGAAGTTCTTCCTTTTTGCGTAGACTTTCCTGTCAATTCTTTGATCGCATCATCACAATCTTTGATCATAAAATTCACACACTCTTCATAAGTTGCCCTTTTAGCGGCGTAATCCTCATTCAGTGCGTAAACCTTTGTAATCAGTGGCACACTACCATAAAAACGTGTCAGCTGATGATAAAAATAAGCTCTTAAAAAGTGTGCTTCACCCAGCAACTGATCTTTCACATTTTTATCCGTTATCCCATTATCCGCTCCGGTTAACTGTTCGATCGTAATATTACAAGACCTGATCCGGTTGTACATCTTATTATAAGCCCAGGTATCATCAACCCAGCCTAAATTTGTAGGGTTTATAATTCCGGCATTCACCAGGTCAATCCCCCTGTTTGGATGGGTGAATAAAGATTCATCGGTCACAGAAGACAACATTTGTTCTGGAAACCCGCCATTCCCTAAACCATTATAGATGTCGGTTACAAAGGCCTGCGCCAGCGCCGGGTCTTTCCAAATCAGTTCTGACGGTATTGCAGTAGGTGGACTTACGCTCAGGAAATCCTTCTTGCATCCGCTCACAAAGGAGGCCAGCAGTGCGGTGGTCAATAGTATATATGTATTTTTGAATATAGTTTTCATATGCAATTGCAATTAGATAATAAGTTTAAAAAGTAGCTTTGATCCCTGTGTTGATCACTCTTGCCTGCGGATAATACTGTGCACTGGAATTCGTTGATTCCGGGTCCCAGATTCCGATTTTATCTACTGTAATCAGGTTTAAGCCGTTAACATATACTCTTACCGCACTAATACCTGCTTTTTTACACCAAACAGATGGCAACGTATACCCTATCTCTACATTTTTCAGTCTGACATAATTGTTGCTGCGCAGCCAGTAAGTATTTCTGCCCGCATTGTTAAAATCTGTATAATACGTTTTACCACGGTTCGACAAACGAGGGAATTCACTGCTTGGATTATCAATTGTCCAGCGGTTTTGATAAGACCAGTCCAGGAAGTTTCCAATATCTCCCGATTCCGTTAAACCTACAATCTGAACCCCACCGCTCGCGCCTTGTATCAAGGCCGAAAAGTCAAAGTTCTTGTATTGTAAAGTCAGGTTAAAACCACCTGTAAAAGTCGGCGTGCTGGTTTTATCAGACCTGATCCGGTCATCCCCATCAATTTTACCGTCTCCATTCACATCCCTGAACTTCATGTCACCCGGAAGAAGTTTATTTGTTAAAGCGCTGTAATTAATCGTATTAGCTTTAATTTCCGCGTCATCCCTAAATACCCCAACATACTCATAAATCAAATCCGTACCCGTTGGCATGCCTGTAGACTGTTGCCATGAAGGTGCGCCAGGAGTTTCATCCCAGAAAATGATCTTATTTTTAGAATATCCGCCGTTCACACTTACGCCGTAGTTCAATTCACCAACATGGTCATTGTAACTCAATTTAAACTCAAAGCCTTTGTTATTAACCTTTCCTAAATTAACAGGAGGCAACTTTTCAGTGATCCCGGAACTGCCCGGAATAGAACTACCTCTGCTGATCAGGATTTTAGTCCGTTTATTATAGAAATAATCAAACTCAAAACTCAGCTTGTTATTTAAAAACGAAGCATCTAAACCTAAATTCGCATTGTTGGCTACTTCCCATCCAAAATCTAAATTGGGTACACGGTTTTCTACTAAAGTCTGGCTGTACTGATTGTTGATAATGTAATTACCAAAGCCCATGGTATTTAAATACTGGTACTCCGCCAAAGCATCCCCGAAATAAGCTTCAGCACCCATCTGCCCATAAGAAGCCCTGATTTTCAGGTTATTGATAAACTTAATATGGTCTTTAAAGAAGGATTCTTCAGATACCCTCCAGCCTGCTGAAACCCCCGGAAAAAATCCGAACCTTTTATTTTCAGGGAAGATATAAGACCCGTCTACCCGCCATAAAAACTCTGCCAGATACTTTTCTTTATAATTATAACCAGCTCTGCCAAAATAACTTAAACGAGCCCTGTTAAATAAATTATTAGGTGCGTCAGTTGGATTGCCAACCGTTTGTTCTCTGTCACTTCCTGCTACCAATTCCTGTAAAGCGGTAGAAAGGAAGTACCTGCGTGTGGCGCTGAAACCATCATTGTTAACTTTTTCCCTGGTTACCCCTGCCATCAGGTTAAAAGTATGATCACCTATTTTCTTATCATAAGTAGCCATTCCCATTAAATTGATAGCAAGCTGTGAACCTGCAGTCTCTCCCAAACTTGCATCAGTACGCTCCGAACGTACAGATCCTTTCAGCAAAGGCGTAACGCCGTCGGCCTCAAAAGATTTTTTATCCCAGTAATATAATGTCCATGGAGTCTGCCATCTTTTTTGTCTGCCCGCAAACTTGTCAATAGAAGCTGTACCTGTAATTTTCAGCCCTTCTACGCCCGGGACTTTAATATCAATTTTACCCGTAGACTGAAAGTAATCCCGCTGATCTCTGTTATACCCTGTCTGATCTGTGGTGATCACGTAAGGATTATAACCAAATTCAATATCCGGCCCTGGTAACCCATTTGGCCAGACTTCCTGCTCCGTAGGTTTACCACGCATCAGCATTCTGAAAATATCACCAGCGCCAACAGTTGGATAATTACGCGCCTCTTCTCTGCCTGTAATGCCTAAAGTTAAAGTCACATATTTACTCACTGCCGCTTCCAGGTTAATCCTCAGATCATATTGCTTATAGCCAGTCGCTGACTTTTTATAATAGCCATCCTGATCCAGGTAACCTAAGGAAACCAGGTATTTGATATTCTCTGCGCCGCCGGTCAATTGCAAATTATGTCTTTGCTGAGGCGACCAGTTTTTCAAAGTCGTCTTAAACCAGTCTGTATTCGGGTAACGCAAAGGATCTGACCCATCACTTAATTTCTGCATTTCATCGGGACGGTAAACGGCCGACAAGATATTTCCATTATCCGTTCTTTTATAAGTACCAGTTGCTTTAAATGCCTGTGAAGCAGCACCCCACTGGTCTACAGGTAAATCTGCACCAAAAATATTCAGCTCATTCAAGATCTCGGCATATTGTGTTGAATTGGCCATTTTAGGCGTTCTGGTAGGCTGTTGCAAGCCATAGCTGAAATCGTAAGAAAGCTGAGGTTTACCAGATTTACCTTGTTTAGTAGTAATCAGGATTACCCCGTTCGCTGCGCGTGATCCGTAAATTGCAGCAGAAGCATCCTTCAGTACAGATACACTTTCCACGTCATTCGGATTGATCCTTTCTAAACCACCCGCACGGTTTGGCACCCCGTCAATAACAATTAGTGCATCATTATTTCCTAAGGAATTTACCCCGCGAATCCGGATGGTAGAACCATCAGCACCCGGTTCTCCGCTGGATTGTAAGGCAGTTACTCCGGGTAATCGTCCGGCTAAAGAGTTAGACAGATTTACGTTCGGTGTTTTCGCCAGCTCTGTACCTTTCACAGAAGTTACTGCGCCGGAAACTACTGCCTTTTTCTGCGTACCATAACCAACTACTACAATTTCTGTGAGCGCCTGGCTGTTTTCCTGCAGTTTGACATTGATTACAGGGCGGCTATTCACCGCGACTTCCTGCGTATTATAACCCAGGTAAGAAAAAATTAGCACCCCATTGTCAGGAACTTTAATACTGTATTTACCAGACCCATCGGTCGTGGCCGCAGCAGTGGTTTCTTTTAGCTTAATGCTGACTCCGGGAATACCACCACCCTTTTCATCCGTTACTGTTCCTCTGACTACTATATCTGCAACAGCTCCGTTTTTGGGCCTGATCACAATCAGATCGTCCTCCATAGCCTGGAACTTCAAGCCTGTGCCTTTCAAAAGGAAACTCAGTGCATCAAAGACCATAATGTCTTTTTGCATCAGCGTAATATCTTTATCCAGCGGGAGATCCTCTTCGCTGTACAGCAAACGAAAATTCCCTTTACGCTCCAGAATAACCAAAGCATCCTTTAGTTTTATTTGCTGAAGGTTTAAATCAATCTTCTTGTTTTGAGAGTAACTGCTGGCAGATACCTGGAAACAAAAGAGAAAAGACAAAACAAAGATCCAGTTTAACATTAATATTAGTTTTTTTTGGGAAAAGTGGACGCATAGAACTTTATTGCACAGTCCTTTTTTTTTCATAGATTTGTGAATTTCAAAGTTAAAAATCTGATAAACCGTTTGTTACATTACGGGTTGGAGGATTGGAAAGGGAGGGAATGTTGGCGCATTTACTCCCTTTTTTTAGTAGATGGTCACGTCATGTGCGGTAAGGTTAAAGGTGAAAGGTTTGATTAACTGCATAGCCGTTAAGGCTTCTTTAATAGTCTCATTCTTAAAGACTCCTGTAAAGCGATAGGATTTTGCCCTGGAAGAACCCAGCTTAATTTTGATGTTAAACCAGCGTTCCAGTCTCGGCTTTAAATCAACGAATGATTCATTGTGAAATACCAGTGTATTGTTTTTCCAGGAAACTTCTTCTATATATTCATTTCCCCCGATATGAACAGGTACGATATGTTCAATCAGCAGGGTAATATCCTGATTGTCCATTTTCAATACACCCTGCTGGCCATCTTGCAGTACAAATTTTTCCGAAGGATTTAAGATGATCTTTTGCTGAGGCCTTTCATTGACAGATAATTCAATGGAACCACGTAATAAAGTGGCCACAGACTTCTGATCTACAGGATAGGCCCTTACGTTAAAAGCGGTGCCTAATACTTTAATGGCAATCTTATCGGTTTGCACTATAAATGGATGTGACTCATGGTGGGCTACATCAAAAAAAGCCTCTCCTGTTAAATGTACAATACGTACCTTTCTTTTATTAATGTCTGAATGGTAAGCTAATTTGCTGTCTGAATTGAGCCAGACTAAAGTGCCGTCTGGTAATTTCATCTTTTTACGCACCCCTTTTCCAGCAACCAGCTGCGTATTGAAAGTATCCTGCGTACGGTTATGGATATAAAATAAGCCGGCAAAGAAAATTAAACATAAAGCAAGGACTGTGATCGACAGGTTTTGATATTGACGAAAGAACGGAACTGGTTCTTCTGCCGCAGGCGTGGTCAGCTCGTCATAAAACTGGAGCCTATGACATTGATAAATACGGTCAACATCAGGAGTATCTGCATCAGGCTCCTCATTGTTGAGCCAGATTTGTTTGAGTACTTCTTCATAATAAACAGAGTCAGGATAGCTATCAATGAGCATATTCAGCTCCTCCAATTCATATGGGGTCGCTTCACCAGCCATTTTACGAGCTAATAATTCTATAATTCTGCTTCTTTTCATAAAGACCGCGATACTGATTTTATATTGGTTAGTGTATATAGGACAATATATATCAGAAAACTCCCTAGTCCGAAATGAAAAAAATAAATAAGGGTTACATCAAGTTAAATTCGACTTTAAGAACAGCAGTAAGTTTTTTGACTGCATTGACCAGGTGGGCATCCACAGTTTTCGTCGAAATATTCAAAATAGCGGCTGTTTCTTTATAACTTAATCCATCTTCTTTGATCAGTTTAAAAACCAGTTTGCATTTATTTGGCAGGGCTTCGGTAGCCTGTTCTAATTTCTTTTTCAACTCATCATTGATCAGGAGCTGTTCAGGATTGAGACTATCCAGTACGATCTGTATATCAATGTCTTCTAAAAAAATCAGTTCTCTTTTGGAATGTTTATTTAAGAAATTTAAGCAAAGATTACGGGCGATGACGAAGGTATAAACTTTAATATTTTGTACCTCAGGTAGTTTTTTTCTGTTTTTCCACAGTGTAATCATCACATCATTTGCCACCTCTTCAGCCAGCTCTCTTGATTTTAACAGATAATAACAGAAGCGATATAACGCGGGGAAAAGGTTTTTAAAAAGCTTTTCATACGCATTTTCACTATCATATAAAGCTATATCACAGATCAAATGAGATAGGTCTGCAGCAGGTTTAGGCATCGGAATATATTTGGTTAACTCAAATTTAACAATTTAACCATACCATCCAAATCTCTTCTGCATCAGAAAAAAAATTGTCTGTTTTTTACCGCGCTGAAATCAATTGTAACAAGGTTCGTTAAATGCGCTGTGTGTGGGGATTGAGTTTTTTCGGAGTTCGATGCTTTCAAAATAATAGAAAAACATGGCTTTAATCTCCTGACTTATAGGTTCAAGTCCGTCGATCCAGGAAGATAAACTTAACCTGTCTATACCAGTATCCCGATGAATATCTTTGAGTGTGATGCCCATGTTCAGCATTTGATCACCGATCCAGCCCGGTTCAACATCATCTACGATAGCGGGTGTATAAACTATAGGGTGAACCGTTACAGGTACGCCAGTAACAAATCTTTCAAAAAGATCCTGAGTAAGGGAGATTAATTTCGGGATTTCTGCAGGGTGGCCATTGGTGCATTTCCACTGCCGTGTTTTCACTTTTAATGCGGAAGATTTAGCTGTGACAATTTCAAAACTAATATTAAGCTGGGATAAATATTGCCTGGCACCTTCTTCCAACCTCAAAAGTTCTATATGCCTGACAATCCCTACTAACTTATAAATGTTTTTAATGATCTCCATTTTACTGATTCACAAAGGGATTCTCAATTCTTTATCCCACCGTTAATTTTTGTTATTCAGGCAAAGCTGTTTCGGTCCGGTTAATAAAAATTCAACACGATCTTTAAGCTAAACTACCAAAATTTTATGATGCTAACAAACAAATAGCTTATTGGAAACATTAACAAACGAAAGCCTTTTTTGTTGTCAATTATTTTAAAACGTTTTACTAATCCAGCTGATTATTCCTTAAGGTGGTGGTTTTTTCTGGTAAAAGAAAGAGGAAAAAGCTGACCAATACCAAGAGGATCACATTCAGGATGGTAGCCGTTTGATAGGCGGATAAATAAGCTTGCGGAGTTTCTGCTTTTCCTAATGTAGCAAAGAACACCCCTCCTACAATGCCAATGCCCAATGCAATTGCCGTTTGCTGAAAGGTCGAAAAAGTCCCTGAAGCTGCACCGGCAAATTTTGCAGGAATGCTTTTTAGCGCCATGGTCAGTAAAGATGGTAATACCGCGCCGCAACCTGTACCGTAAATAAATAATATCGGTAAAAAGATCATCCGGCTCACGGCTGCCGATTTAAAAAACAGGATATGGAGAATCAAAGCGGTCACCATAATCAGCACCCCGCCCTGCAAAACCTTTTTTCCATAAACCGGGATCAACCGGATGGCAAGAATTGAAGCGGCCACATAGCCAACGCCCTGAAAAACAAAAAAGATACCCGTTTCTGAAGAGCTGATCCCAAATCCGGTCTGCAACAGGATCGCATTGATCAGGAAATAAGAATCCTGTGCCATGAAATAAAACAAAACTGCACAAAGCCCTATGTTAAAGTCCTTATAACCGAACAGCCTGATATTGATCAGCGGTTCTTTTCTTTGCAGCAGCTTTCTCTTTTGATCATATAAAAAGATAAACAGCAAAACAATTGATAGTCCTATCAAAACTATACTCCACCAGGGCCAGCCTAGTTCTGCACCCCGGATTAAAGGATAAATCAGGCTAACCAGCGCTACAGTTAGTAAAAATACACCCGAATAATCAAATTGACCAGTTTTTGTAATCGTGTTATCTTTCAATAGTTTTGCCGCCATCAGGGCTGAAATGATTCCCAGCGGAAGATTGATCAGGAAAATCAGCCGCCAGCCTGCAATAAAAAAATGGGTGTCCGGTAATATACCGCCTAAAAACTGGCCAATCACAGAGGCCGCCCCTGCTATACTTCCATAAATTCCCAATGCTTTAATCCGTTCCTGGTGAGAGGGGAAAATCAGCTGAATATAGGCAATGCCCTGCGGAACCATGAAAGCAGCACTGATCCCCTGGAAAAACCGGGCAGTATTCAACTGAAAAGCAGTTTGAGAGATCCCGCATAACAGTGAAGCGAAAGTAAATGATAACATCGCAATGATAAAAACTCTCTTTTTGCCATAGTAATCTCCTGCCCTGCCGCCGGTAATTAAAAATGCTGCATAACCCAGCAGATATAAAGCAATAACAAGCTGTATGTCGCCATCTGTGCCATGAATTCCTCTTTTGATAGCAGGTATGGCCACATTGACTATAAAAATATCAATAACGGATAAAAAGATAGAAGAGGAAAGGATAATCAGTAATATCCATTTAGAAGGTTGCTTGCTCATCGCTATTCATGTGTTTTTTATGGGTGGGATCACCGATTATGATTAACTTTACCACCCAAAGATGGAAGCTACATTGAAGTTAAACAAGTAGTTTGCCGGACAATACTAAGTATGGAAAACAGTACCAATGATGACCCTCAGCTGGTTATAAAACAAGAAAATAACGAGCAGCTGGAAGATAACTGTTCCATGACAAACGCGTGGAAAGTTATTGGCGGGAAATGGAAACTACTTTTATTAAATGCGATCCGTCAGGAATGCCCTGCAAGGTTCGGAGCGCTGAGAAAAAAAATGCAGGACATTACGCAAACCACACTCACTACACAATTGCGTGAACTGGAACGCGATGGCATCATTTCCAGAAAAGCTTATGCAGAATCACCTCCTAAAGTAGAATATCAACTCACCGAACTGGGGCAATCCCTGATCCCGGTTATGCAGGTCTTGTCAGACTGGGGCGATAAATATTGCCAACTGACTAAAGTTAATCCTTAGCGGCTCTCTATGTTTCACTATTTTCTAAGCTTCAACCCTTTATAACACGTTAATCTCCTTATGGATCATATCAACAAATCGTCTGCTACAAAATATTACGTTATTGCCTGGGTTTTCGGCCTTCTTTTTTATTTTCTGGATTATGTAATCAGAGCTGCTCCGGCAGTCATGATCCCTCAATTATCAGCGGTATTTAATGTTTCTACCATTGGCTTGGTGTCTATTATAGGTACTTATTATTATACTTATTCAACCTGTAGTCTGATTGCAGGGATAGCGCTCGACAGGTTCGGTGCAAAATATTCTTTGTTTGCCGGCGCAGTGATTTTGGGAATCGGTGCTTTACTTTTTGTAATCTCCAGTGAATTTGCCGGAAATACAGGTCGTTTATTACAGGGAGCAGGTTGCGCATTTGCTTTTCCAGGCTGTGTTTACCTGGCTACAAAAGGGTTCTCCCCTAAATCTTTAGCTACTGCTATTGGTTTTACACAATGTATAGGGATGCTGGGCGGATCTGCCGGACAATTCGTGGTAGGCCCTTTAATCGAAAAAGGAGTTGACCAGAAACTGTTCTGGATTGGTGCGGGAATTTTTACCATTATCGTTGCTTTCGGGTTATTACTGGTTATCCCAATAGCTAAAGAAGAACAGAAATCGACTAAACAATTGCATTCAAAAGGCTTTTTAAGTCCTTATAAAGTAGTATTCTCTAATGCGCAGTCCTGGCTTTGCGGTATTATTTCAGGTCTTTTATTTGCGCCAACCACTATTTTTGCGATGACCTGGGGTGTAGCCTTTTTCCAGCAAGACAGAGCTTTCAGTTTCCATGACGCTACTATTGCCTGTGCAATGGTGCCGATGGGCTGGGTATTTGGCTGTCCGCTGCTGGGTTATCTGACCGATAAAATTGGTCAGCGTAAGCCGGTACTGATTGGCGGTGCGGTGCTGATGATCTTAAGCTTATTACAATTGTTATTTTTACCAGAGCTGCTTCCGGCTTATGTGAGTACGTTCATGCTGGGTGTGGCTTCTGGCGCTGCGATGATCCCCTATTCGGTTATCAAAGAATCTAATCCTGACCATGTGAAAGGAAGTGCTACCGGAGCGATCAACTTTATCACTTTTAGTGTAACTACACTCGTGAGCCCGCTGTTTAGCCATTTCTTTGGTAAAACATTAACCGGAGCAACAGATAAAGCCAGTCATTTTCAGTCTGCCGGATTATTCTGGATTGCCGGAATTGCGATCGCTATTGTGGTGAGTTTGCTGCTTAAAGAAACCGGAAGTAAGAAGGCGGAGAAAGCAATAACAGCTTTATAAAACTCTAATAATACTTCTGCTCAGGCAATTGTTTTTAGTGATAACCATCGTTTCCTGATCAGTAATCTTTTATTTCCCTATCAATTGATATATTTTTAATTAGATAACACTCAAATAATATAACTTTAATATTACATGAGTCTATTTACCTAAATATTAATCAACCTATGAAATTCAGAAATCTACTTTTCGCCAGCTGCTTGTCACTGGCATTTGCATCGTGCTCGAAAGACACTACGCAAGACCTCAGCCCATCTAATCCAAACCTTTCAGGCCAGCATGCCGCTGATCAGGCTACAGCTACTGTCATTACTGAAGATTTCGAATCCGGAAACAAAAGCTCTTACTCGACCGGAGACGTGACTTTAACTACTGGTTCATGGAATCTTAACGACGCATTGATCGGTTCAACAAGTGCCGACATCAAAGCTGGGACAAAATCTGTACGTATCCGTAACAACGGTATTTTAGGCATGAATTTTAATATCAGCAGTCCAACTTCGGTATCCGTTAAACATGCGGTATATGGAACTGATAATGCTTCTACCTGGCAATTATGGGTATCAAATGATAATGGCAGTACTTATTCACAAGCAGGTACTACGATCACCAGTTCTTCAAGCCAGCTGGCTACCGCTACTTTTAGCGTGACTAAAACAGGTAATCTGACTTTTGAAATCCGTAAAATATCAGGCGGCACATCACGTATTAACATTGATGATATTAGCTTTAGTACAGGTGGTGGCACCCCTCCTACAGACCCAGGTACAGATCCGGGCACAGGTACACCGGGTAACACTGCCGATAACAACAACTTATTGCTGGGAAACCCAAGTAATGCGCAACCAAGTATCAATTCAACAGCGAACTACCTGATGGATCAGACTTATTATGCAGAGTCTTATAACAGAGATAAAGGTACACCTAACTGGGTATCATGGCATATCAGCAGTACCGATCTGGGCAGCGCTTCCCGTTCTGATAACTTCAGAGCAGACATCAACCTGCCTTCTGGCTGGTACGGGGTAAGCAATACCAGTTATTCTGGTTCTGGTTTTGACCGTGGGCACAACTGTCCTTCAGGTGACCGGACTTCCAGCAGCACTGCGAACTCAGCTACGTTTTTAATGACGAATATGATTCCGCAAGCACCTAAAAATAATCAGCAAACCTGGGCAACCCTTGAAAATTATGTGCGCTCTTTAGTCACTGCGGGTAACGAAGTTTATGTGGTGATGGGCTCTTATGGTTCTGGTGGTACAGGTTCAAATGGTTACCAGACTACTATTGATGGTGGAAAAGTAAATGTACCTTCCCGCGTTTGGAAAGTGATTGTAGTACTTCCTAATGGCAACAATGATCTTTCCCGCATTACGACTGCCACACGTGTGATTGCTGTAGATACACCAAATGACCAAAGTACAGTGAATGCAGACTGGAAACAATACCTGACTACTGTAAAATCTATTGAGACAGCTGCAGGTGTGAATATCATGTCTAATGTGAGCCAAAGCATACAAACGGTTCTGGAAAACCGTACCGATTCGGGCGTTTAAACTGAATCAGTGATTTGAAAAAGGGAGAAGGAGACTACATAAGTTTCATTCTCCCTTTTTATTTTATCACCAGATGTAATTACTAATATATTTAGTAAATTACTTGTTATGACGACTATTTTTAGCATACATTTGTGTAAAAATAAATCGTTTTATGGCAGAGAAACACATCATACATATGGATCAGGATTCTTTCTTCGTCTCTGTCGAAGTACATAAAGACTCCTCATTAGCTGGTAAACCTGTCATTATTGGCGGTACTTCTGACCGTGGTGTAGTTGCTTCCTGCAGTTACGAAGCGCGTAAATTTGGGGTCCATTCTGCCATGTCTTCCCGTATGGCCAAACTGCTTTGTCCGCATGCTATTTTCATTAAAGGGAACATGGATGCGTATTCCCAGGCTTCACAGGAAATTACTGAAATATTAAGGTCCCGTGTTCCGCTGATTGAAAAAGCAAGTATCGATGAGCATTATATAGATATGACTGGCATGGACCGGTTCCATGGAACACTTCAATATGCCCATGAACTGCGTCAAACGGTGATCCGGGAAACTGGCCTGCCTATTTCCTTTGGTTTATCAGTCAATAAGACCGTTTCCAAAATGGCAACCAATGAATGTAAACCTAATGGTGAGCTTAATGTGAAACAAGCTGAAGTACAGCCGTTTCTCAATCCCCTTTCAATTAGAAAAATTCCCGGACTCGGTGAAAAGACCTTTATGAAGCTCAGTGATATGGGGATTAAAAAGATCTTCACTCTGTCACAGATCCACCCGGATCAGATGATCAGTTTACTCGGTAAAAATGGGCTGTCTTTATTAGAAAAGGCAAAGGGAATTGATCAGTCTGCGGTTATTCCTTACCAGGAACAAAAAAGTATAGGTACACAATGTACTTTTAAGGCCGATACTATTGATGTGGAAACTATCAATAACCTGATTACTTCGATGGTGATGGATCTGGGCTTTGAACTGCGGCAAAAGCAGAAGATTGCCGCTTGTATTACCGTGACCATCCGTTATTCCAACTTTGAGGATGTTACTAAACAGGCCACAATTTCTTATACTTCAATGGACGCAGTGCTGATCCGCAAAGCGAAAGATTTATTCAAACAACTGTATCAGAAACGGATGCTGATCCGCCTGGTTGGTGTACGCCTGTCTAACCTGGTGAATGGTTTTGAGCAGATTGATCTGTATGAGAATTCGCAGGAACAATATAATTTATGCCAGGCAATGGATAAAATCCGTCAGCGCTTCGGCGGGAAAGCGATTACAATGGCTTCTGTACTGGACCTGAAAATTTAAGCTGATGTACCTGAATGTCCACTCCCATTATAGCCTGCGTTATGGCACAATTGCAATTCCTCAGCTAATCAAAGCCGCCGCTGCCCAGGGAATTACGCAAATGGTATTGACCGATCTGAACAATTCTACCGGGGTTATGGAGTTCTGGAGGGCCTGTAATGCGGTTGGAATTAAACCCATTGGCGGATTAGAATTCCGAAGAGATAAAAGATTGCTGTACATCGGCATTGCGAGAAATAAAGAAGGTATGAAGGAGTTAAATGATTTCCTGACCTTTCATAACCTGAAGCAGCAGGAGTTGCCGGATCAGCCGCCCGTATTTAAACATTGTTTTATTGTTTATCCTTATGTATACGGGAAAATACTCAGAGCAAATGAGTTCATGGGGATTCGTTTCGATGAGCTGCACCAGCTTTATGGAAAAGATATTACAGGTTTTGCGGCTAAACTTGTTGTTTTACAACCTGTTGTGTTTTTAGATAAAATAGGTTATCGTTTACATGAATATTTGCGAAGTGTTGATCTGAATACCCTTTTAACTAAAACAAGCATGGCCGATAAATGCAGTCCTTCAGATACTTTCCTTCCTGCGGGAGAACTGGAAACCCGGTTTAGTAAATATCCTTTTATCCTGGAAAATACGCAGCAGCTGCTGGATAGTTGTGTAATGGATTATGAGCAGGGGAAAATTAAACTGAACCGCAAAACCTTTACTGGCAGTATGGCCAGAGATAAAGAATTGCTGGAAGAACTGGCAATGAAAGGTTTGATAGCGCGCTATGGGGAAGGCCATGAAAAGGCTTTGGAGAAGGTGAAATATGAGCTTAAAATAATCCACGACCTGAATTTCTGCGCTTATTTCCTGATCACCTGGGATATTATTCAGTACTCCATGCGGCAAGGTTATCACCACGTGGGGCGTGGCTCAGGGGCAAACAGCACAGTAGCTTACTGCATGAGAATCACTGATGTTGACCCTTTGGAGTTAGACCTTTACTTTGAAAGGTTTCTCAATGCGCAGCGCAGCTCTCCTCCCGATTTTGATATTGATTATTCGTGGGATGAACGGGAAAATGTACAGCAGTATATTTTTGAAAAATACGGGGCAGCGCATACGGCTTTATTAGGGACGATGTCTACTTTCAAAGACCGCTCTGTGATCCGGGAAATTGGTAAGGTGATGGGTTTGCCCAAGGCAGAAATTGACAGCTTTACAGACCATACCCAGGATGCGGCTAACCGGAACAACCCTACTTTTAAGAAGATCCTGGCTGTTGCTGAACTGATGAGCAGCATGCCTAACCAGCGCAGTATCCATGCAGGCGGAGTTTTGATTTCTGAAGAGCCGATTACTTATTATACCGCGCTGGACCTGCCACCTAAAGGAATGGCTACGGTACAGTGGGATATGTATGAAGCAGAGCTGATTGGTTATGATAAATATGATATTTTAAGTCAGCGGGGTATCGGGCATATTAAAGAAGCCGCAAAACTGGTGGAGCAGAACCTTGGCTTGAAGATAGATGTACACCAGGTTAAAAACTTCATGAAAGACCCGGCGCTGAATGTCAGGCTGCAATCCGGAAATACAATTGGTTGTTTTTATATTGAATCTCCGGCAATGCGCCAGTTACTGGCTAAGCTCAAATGCAATAATTACCTGACACTGGTTGCTGCGAGTTCTATTATCCGCCCAGGTGTGGCGCAATCGGGGATGATGAAGACCTATATTCAGAATTATCATCAGCCTGAAACGGTAAAATACCTGCACCCGGTGATGAAAGAACAGATGCAGGAAACTTATGGGGTGATGGTGTATCAGGAAGATGTAATTAAAGTTTGTATCCATTATGCGGGTATGAATGGTAGTGACGCTGATATATTGCGCAGAGGAATGAGCGGAAAATACCGTTCCCGTATAGAGTTTGATAAATTAATTGATAAGTTTTTTGCGGGTGCCATGGCACTGGGACGAGAAGAAATAACCACTAAGGAAGTATGGCGGCAGGTTTCTTCGTTTGCAGGTTATAGTTTTTCGAAGGCACATTCTGCAAGTTTTGCGGTAGAAAGTTATCAGAGTTTATTCCTGAAAACTTATTATCCGATAGAGTTCATGGTGGGTGTACTGAATAATTACGGTGGTTTTTACCCGCGCTGGGTGTATGTACATGAATTGCGGAAGGCTGGCGCACGTGTACATTTGCCTTGCGTGAATAATAGTACTCCGGTGGTCACTTTACATGGCATTGATGCTTATCTGGGCTTTATCGGGGTGTTGGGATTGACTTTAAAACTGATGGAACAAATCCCTGAGGAGCGGCATCAAAATGGAGATTATCTTGATTTAAGTGATTTTGTAAAACGTACAGCGATTAGCCTGGATCAGGCAATTATCCTGATTCGTACCGGCGCGTTACGTTTCACCGGACGCAGCAAAAAGGAATTACTCTGGGATGTCCACTCTTTACTCGGCAGCAAAGTTAAAGTGTTGAACCATGCGCAGTTATTTGAAGCGGAAAACAAACATTACCAATTGCCGGAGTTAGTCAATACCACTTTGGAAGATGCTTATCATGAGCTTGAATTATTGGGTTTTCCGCTTAGTCTTTCCTCTTTTGATTTGCTGCAAACTGCATACCGAGGACATCCCCAGACCAATGAGCTGATCGGTTATGTCGGGCAAATTGTTAAAATGGTTGGCCTTTATGTTTGTGAAAAGACGGTCCATACCAAGAACAATAAAAAGATGTGGTTCGGCACTTTCCTGGATGCGGAAGGCAATTTCTTTGATACCACCCATTTTTCAAGCAGTACTCCATCCTACCCGTTCCGTGGCGCAGGTTGTTACCTGATTTTAGGTAAGGTAGTGGAAGACTTTGGGTATCCGAGTGTGGAAGTTATCAAATTTGCCAAGTTACCGATTGTGGGTAATCCTGTATTGGAATAACTAACTGTGTTAAAATAAACTACTGCTTGCCATTAATTGATAATCAACTGTGCGTGATTCACATCAATAGTGATCTTTTTTCCGATCCAGTTGAGGGAAACAATACCGTCATAAATCAGTCCTTCCACAAAGGAAGCTTTTTGGTTTTCCAGCTTTGCCGAAGGCAGGTCTTTAAGCGCGATAGATAACAGGTTAGCTGTGTAAATTTTAGTGCGTACAGCAGGGTTAAACTCGCTTGGTTTACTGGTTACTTTCACTTTTTCATGGTCTGTACTGTCAATTCCCAGCAAGGGCATGTATTTAGAGTTGATACGGTACACGTTATTTCCAGAACCACTATCTATAGAAAATTGCAGGTTTAGTTTATCATTGATATTAAAATAGGCAAACATATCCAATGATTTATCTCTGGATATTTCCAGTTGTAAAGCAACGGCTTTACCTTTGGCCTTCAGTTCAGCAAAGCTTTTTGGGGTTTCAAAAATCAGCTGTTTATGGGTGTAATCCAGTGTTACGACCTGTTTTTTAAAACTCATCAAGGAAATTAAGCCGTCTATCGGGCCAAAGTCCACATCAAAAATTGTGAGTACCGGGTGTGTTTCAGTAAAACTTCCTATGGTCAGAGAAGCGGCATCATACAAATCGGCATCCAGTTTTTCCCCGGTCGCCCTGAAAGCTGTATATCCACCATCCTGTTTGTTTAATCCTTTGATTTTGTCTGCGAACTTCCTGGTTACCAGCGTTAAACCTGCGCCAGTATCGAATACAAAATTGCCTTCAACACCGTTGATTTTTGCTTTGACCATCACATGTCCCTGGTTAGTTATCGTGATCGGAACAGTAGTTTGTGCCTGTAATCTCTCGCTGGTTAATACGATGAAAATCAGGAATAATAAAGGTTTTAAGTAGTGTGGCGTTGATTTTGGCATGGAAAATGAAAAGTGGAAGTTACAAAAAGTAAGATTAAAAAAAACTCTACCTTTAAAAAATATTTTATAACGACTATTTTACCTTTTAAATGCAAAACAAAGCGCTCAGATACCTGGTATTACTCTTAACTGTATGTTGTTTTTCTTCTTGTTTTCAAATCATTGAAGAGATTAATATGGCCAATAATGGCTCTGGAACGGTAAACTTAACGGTAAATTTAAGTGCGAGCAGAACTAAAGTAGCCTCTATTATGCTTTTAGATAGTATCAATGGGTATAAAGTACCAACCAAACAGACTATTCAGAAAGAAATGGACGAAATAGTTGCTTATCTGAAAAAGGCTAAAGGGATTAGTAACGTCAAAAAGAAAGTAGATTTCGATAACTATATGGTGAGTTTAAGTTTCGCTTTTGAACAGGTTTCCAATCTTAACAACATCAACCAAAGTGTCCTTAAGAAGTTAAAGATCAATGCAGTAAATAACTCTTCCTATTCTTATACTGCTGCCACTAATACTTTCCAGCGCAATTATACGCATACTAAAGAAGCAGTTATCCAGTATAACAAGCTGAAACCGGAAGTAAAAAATGTCTTTAAAGAAGCAACCTATACCAGCATCTACAGATTTGAAAAACCGGTTGTGAGTTCTGCTAATCCGCTGGCTAAAGTCTCCAAATCTAAAAAGGCTATTTTGCTGAATACCGGTATACTGGGCCTGATTAATGGCCGTACCAATATTTCTAATCAAATTATCCTGTCTAAATAATATTAATTTTGTCTAAATAATACGTTATAATATACTATGCTCATGAATCATCTTTCCAAATGTGCCGTTACTGCTATCTTTTCTATCGTTGCGCTGGGTGCAAATGCACAGAACCTCGCTCATAAAATCCCTGCAGATGCTAAGGCTGTGGTTACACTTAAAGGGAACAACCTGATCGAACTGATGTCTGTAAAAGAGTTTAACAATACTTTCCTGGGCAAAAAGATGGTAGAGAAAATGCCTGAATCTGTGAAAGGACAAACTAAAACGATTGCAGATTTTGGTATCAATCTATCTTCTGTTTTTTATTATTATAACCAGAGTAATGATAGCGTAAGTTATAATTGTGTCCTTGCTCCTGTCAACAATTCAGGACAAGTAGACGATTTGTTCAGGCAGTCTGATAAGAAATTCACCACAAATGCTCAATTAAGAACTTTTTTTAACCACGATTCTACTGAGGTAGTTTTATGGAATGATGAAATGCTGCTTTTTGTAAAGAGCAGCGGCAAAGAAGCTTATTTTGCCAGACCAGAAGTGAGCAAAAGATTAGGTTTACCTGTAGCAGATCATGGTTTAACAGGAGATCCTGCAACAACTACTGTCAGATCTGCTTACCCGGGGATTGATTATACAACTACAGCAGATTCTGCAATAACTACTGTGGCGGAACCTTACGCGGAAGAACCAGTTGTGGTTAAGAAAAAGAAAGCTGTTGTCCGTAAACGCAAACCGGGCGCTCACCATTTTCCAAAACATAAAACATCAAAGAAATATCAGAAAAGAAAAAAGGTAAAGAATACGGTTTACCTCGGTGAAAGGTGGTCTAAGGAAGAGAGTTATGCTGCAGTAGATACTGCTGATATTACGCAAACTGAGGTGGACACGGTTGCTATTTATGGGCAGGATATTGAAATTGACACAGCTACCGTGAAGGAGAATAAACGGATTGCAGCGATCAAGAATAAAGAGGTGGTGAACTGGACTAAAAAAATGATCTCCGGTTTCTTTGTGAAGGACAGCCGCAACTCAATTTTAAGCAATAAAGATTTTGTTAAAAGTATAGATGAAAAAGCAGAGGTTACTGCTTGGATTGCAAGCACTGAAAAAGCGATGCAGGACTTTATGCCAACAGCAATTTTCAAAGGGATCAATTTCCTGAATGGATATGGAAGCGCAAATGTGAAGCTTTACCTGGAAAAAGATGCGATCAGAATTGGTTCATCGATCACTTTGAGTAAGGAAATGGCAGAAGCTTTCACCAAAATCAATAAGAGAAAGGTGAACAAGAAGTTTTTGAACTATGTGAATGAGGATAAACTTACAGGTTATATGGCTTATGCGCTGGATAGCAAGGCTTATTTACAGGAATATCCTAAGCTGATGAACAGAATGTACGGTTCAATCTATAAGGATGAAGCTGACATGGCAACCGATTTGTTTTCGCTGCTGTTGGATGAGGAAGCGGTAAGTAAAGTGATTAAAGGGGATGCACTTTTCATTTTTAACGGCTTAAAGCAAAATGAAGTCACTTATAAGACTTATGAGTACAACGAGGATAATTTCGAAAAAGACACGGTAACCAGAACGAAAAAAGAAACTTCTCCTGATTTCTTGTTAATGGTTTCTACGGAAGATACCAGGTTATTGAATAAACTGATTGCTTATGGGGTTAAGAAAAAGGTAGTTACGGATCTGCAGAGTTATTATGAGATTTCTACGCCAAAAACGCCAGTGCCTGTTTATTTCGCAATCCATAACGGGATTATCTTTGTCGGAACAAATGTCGATGAGATTAAACAGATTGTGAGTAATCAATACCAGGCAAAAGTTTCTGCCAAACATAAGAATGCGATCCTGAAAAGTAATTTTTCTGCCTATTTCAGCGCTAAGCGATTTGCTGGAAAGATCCCTGCAAATGAATTTACGAACCCTCAGCAATTAGCCAGAACGAATAAACTGCTGAATTCCTTAGGAGATATTTATATGAAATCTAACCAGATTAAAGACAATGTATTTTCTGGTGAAATCAGCATGGACATCCCTGCGAAGCAACAAAATGCTTTAAAATATTTATTCTCTATTGCTGAAGATGTAGAAAAATAAGGCTGAAATTATATTCCAATGAAGAAGATATTCATCGCAGCAGCAGCTATAGTTTTATTGTTGCTGCTCACTGTTTACGGCTTACTCCAATACAGGCAGTACAGTTCTTATCAGAACAGAATTCATCAGCGGGCTTCATTGATTTTTAAAATCAATGTCGATCAGATTGTGAAAAAGAGAGGTTTAAGCAATTTAAAAAGCGGTGCGCGCGGATTTGGTGTACCAGCTAATATCTTTGTTTATACGGTTAGCAATAAGTCTGCCCTGACGTTTTTCTGTTCTCTTCCGGTAACTGATACTACAGTATTAAAGGCTTATCTCGAAAGAGTATTCAAGATTAATCATTTTATATCAAATGCGCAGGGACCGGTCTGGGGAAATAGCCAGGATCAAAGTATAAAGGTTGTTTATAATACGCAGAATGTAGTGATCTGTTATTCTTTAATAAAGGAAAGCGTAAATGACATTATGGGAGAACTGCTGGCCGGAAAAAGTTTGTTAGCGGATACGGATGATAGAGTTGCCAGGCTGAAAAAGCAGGACGCTCCTATTGTTTATGATTTCAAAAGCTATTCCGGACAGGCAAGCCTTACTGATCATGGTCTTTTGTTAAGCGGGACATTTCCTCTAAAGGGGCTTGGTGTACCGGATTCTTGTAATCGTCCGGAAATTTTAGCGCAAGGATTAAGTGTGAGTGGATGGTTAAATGCAGATTTAAAAGGGGTATTGACTCAGGATGTCAGGTTCAATGGGCATGTATTGGAACAGGATTCACTGCTTGGATATTATAAGGGTTTACTGGAATTTGAAGTTGGAAATCCGGTCAGTCAGTCTCAATCGGTAATTAGTTATACTTATAATGATGAATTTGAGAAGGTTGAACAGGAGGTGAAAAAAGAAGTAAAGGTTCCTGAAATCACGTTGTCTTTAAAGGGGAATACATCATCATTGGTTTCTTATTTGTGCAAACAAGGGGTTATCGGAACGGATAATCAATTGAATAGAGAGTTATTTCCTTTGTATCAGGTCTATGGGCAATATGATAACCAGGTATTTCAGCTGAGTACTAATCAAAAGAGACCAATGAGTTCGGCATATGTCTATACCCCCTATTTCTTTTTTGCAGCAATAGATTTTGATCAGCTCAGGAAACAGAACCAGTTTACGTTATTAAATAGTTATATCAAAGATTTGAGTTTGCTGAAAGTAAAAGCGAGCAGGCAAAATCATCAATCCGGAAAAGTTGAAGCTGAACTGACGTTTAACCCGGACATCGATTTTTAGCTTAAAGCCTTTTCCTTAAATCTTCGCTGCGTTGCTAAATCTTCGCTGCATCACTAAAAAGGAACCAGGCAATAATTAAGGTGATAAAAATGTTAAACAGTTGTGCCAGTAAAAATGCGTAAAGTGGTTTCTTGTTTTCATTCTTAAAAAGATCTTTAAAGTTGGTTTCCAGACCAATACTCGTAAAAGCGAGTGTAAACCAGGCATTCTGAAGATTTTTAAGACTATCCTTCACCGGGGCAGCTGTAGCTGGCGATAAAAAGAAAGAGAAAACTACCGACGCACCTATAAAAGCGAGTACAAACTTGGGAAATCTCTCCCAAATAATTTTTAAAGTCGGTTTTTCTACGGTTTCAGCACCTTTGGCAGCTTTATTATAAGACCAGTAAATACTAATGGCAAAAGCTGCAATCCCGAGCAGTACATTCTGTGAAAATTTAACAATAGTACTTATTTTCAGCGCTTCTTCTCCTACCAAAGTTCCCGAAGCCACGACAGCTCCTGTGGTATCAATACTTCCACCCAGCCATGCGCCGGTTACTTGTTGCGGAAAAGAAAAATAAGCTGCAATATAGGGCATAAAGATCATCATGGGAATGGCAGTGATCAGCACCATGGAAATCACGTAAGACAGTTTCTTAGGATCTCCTTTAATAGCTCCCGAAGTAGCGATTGCTGCAGAAACACCACAAATAGATACGGCACTGGAGATCATCATGGTCAATTCATCGTCTACTTTTAACTTTCTACAAAGCCAGAATGCGAAATACCATACGGAGAGTACGACAATTAATGCTTGCATCAGCCCTAATGAGCCTGCTTTTAAAATGTCTGAGAAAATAACTGTGGTTCCGAGCAAGACAAGCCCGATTTTAACAAAAAGCTCGGTAGACAGGGTATCTTTGAACCATTGCGGAAGTTTAAACAGATTACCGATAAGCAGACCGATGGCCAGACTGAAAATTACAGCTTCCAGGTTGATTGATTTGATAAACGAATTTCCGGCAAGTATCAGTGCAAAAATAGTCAGCAGATACACTGCGGGAAAACTGATTAAGAAGTTTTTGACTGGCTTACCGGTTACCAGCGCGCCAATTGCACCTACTATCAGCACAAAAATAAACTGGATGAGGATTGTCGTTAGGTTGCCTGTATTAAAAATAGCAGTTCCAAGTTCAGCCGGGCTGCTCCATTTGTATATGGGTACAGGAACGATGTAAAAAACAAGGGAAAAGAGAATAACAAGGGAGCCAAGGATAACTACTGTCCAGTCTTCATGCAGTGGTTTAATTCTATCAGTCATTAGTAAGTATTAAGGTCAAGCTTCCAGTCGGTTAAGCGCCCTAATATATTAAAATTTAACTTATACGAAGTATAAGACTACTAATTTAGTATGCTAAATTAGTAGTCTTCACATTTTATACTGTTTCTTCGCTTTATTTCCTGATATACTTTCCGAAGATTTCCAGAATCTCCGGCAGGTTTTCCCTTCCAAATCCAATTCTTGCATGTTTATCACCGTATTCAAATGTTTCAGCGGGTAATAACATAATTCCTGTTTCTTTAACCAGCCGCTCTGAAAACTCCATTGATGTTTCTTTAACTTTCAGCTTAATAAAGGCAGTTGAGCCGCCAACTGGTTTAGGGAAATCAAAAAAGTCTGCATTGTCCTGATGAAACTGAGTAAATAGTTTAAGGTTTTTCTTGATTTTTAACAGATTGGGTGTTACAAATTTATCCATGTTGTTAAGTGCAATAGTGGCTAGAATTTCACTGGTCGCACTGTTACAAATACTCAGGTAATCTTTGAAATTCTCTACTTTCTGCAGGATGTTTTTGTTTTTTGAAGTCAGCCAGCCTAATCTTAAACCTGCAAGTCCAAAGGTTTTTGCTGTGCCCCATAAACTGACTGCATTTTCATATAAATCGCAGGCAGAAGGCAGGTCTTCTTCTTCTGTATGGTTTAAAAAGCGATACATTTCATCAGAGAAAAGAACAATGTTATGTTTTTTAGCGATAGCTATTATCTTTTTATAATCTTCAAGAGCCGGGATAAAACCGGTAGGATTATGAGGAAAATTGATAATGATCATTTTTGTATCAGGTTTGATCAGTTTTTCAAGTTCTTCGGGGTCATAGTACCAGTTTTCTTGTTCCTGACTGGCTGTCCACGAAGAAACATCACAGCCTAAAGATTTAGCGATCTCATATAAGGACTGATACATCGGTGACATACAGATCACGTGATCTCCTTGGGAAAGTAAAACATTCATCAGGATGAAGTTAGCTTCGCCGGGTGAAGAAACTACGATTTCATCGGGTTCGATAGTTTTAAAGTGTTGTTGAATTGCAGTACGGAGTTCCAGGCTTCCACGGGTTTCTGTATAACCGAGTTTGAGGTTATTCCAGCTTTCTTTTTCTTCTGCTGAAGCCAGATTGAGAACGTATTGCATCGGGTAACCATCACAATCGGAACTTGACAGCAGGTATTTGGCTGTGAATTCATACCTGGCAAAATATCTTTCTACGGCAAAGTCTTTTATTTTCATGTATAGGTTTCTTTTTTAGGGGTAGCGATGAAAAGTATAGGGGTCGTAAATATATATATTAAAACATTTTTTCTATCAAATTAACACCCTTTTCCCCTCTCCCTTCATTCCCGGATTTCCATTGCAGGTTTATCTTTCATTGCGTATTATTGCTTTATGAAACCGTCATCCTTAAAAAATATCATTGCCATTTCAGGCAGCACAAGGAAAAACTCTGCCAATCATCATTTGATCAAAGCTATTGGCGAACTATCAAAAGATACTTTTGAAATCACCCTATTTGAAGATTTATTGGGGTTACCAGCTTTTAACCCCGATGAAAGCATTGAAAACACCCCGGAAAAAGTACTTCAATTCAGAGCTTTGCTTAACGCTGCTGACGGTATACTGATTTGTACGCCAGAGTATGCACATGGCGTTCCCGGAACATTGAAAAATGCAATTGACTGGACGGTTTCCAGTGCTGAATTTTCAAATAAACCTGCCGTGCTGATTACAGCTTCCACTGATGGAAAATATGGACATGCAGGATTATTGGAAACATTAAAGGTTATTGAAGCTAAAAATATAGAGAATTTGGAATTGCTCATTTCTTTCGCCAAAACAAAAATCAATGCTGAAGGTGAAATTACAGAAGAAAAAACACTGGAGCAGATCAAAGCTTTGCTTAACAGGTTTAATGAGACTATAAATGACGTTCAAGATTGAACAGCAGACGTTCGGAATTGAACAATTGCGAACGTCGGAATGGCTTTAATCCATAGATAAGCCACGATTTCATGAATGGCACATCATTGGCAGGGCTGTATATATTCATTCTCATATTTATGTTCAAACTTAACTTCATTATTGCATTCAGAAATATCTGGAAAAACAAATCCTCCTCACTGATTAATATCGGAGGCCTTGCCATTGGATTATCTTCTTGCTTACTCTTGATGTTATATGCTCATTACGAATGGAATTATGACAAGCAATTTAAGAATTCGGCCGGGATTTATCAGGCCATGGTGAATAGTTATGACGGAAATGGAAATACAGTAAGTACTATTGACCTTACGGCAAATGTACTTGCCGCAACGTTAAAGGAAGATTTTCCGGAGGTCAAACATATCGCCAGAACGACAAATGCTTATAAAAGATTACTAACTACTGCCGATAATAGCTTTAAAATCAGCAGCAGATATGCGGACCCCGATTTTCTTAAGGTATTCGATTTTCAGTTTCTCAGCGGAAATCCTGCAAAAGCACTGAACGACCCTAATTCCATTATACTTACAGCAACCACAGCCAAACGTTTGTTTGGAACGACAGATGTCTTAAATAAAACTGTAAAATTTGAGAATCAGGCAAGTTTAAAAGTTACTGCCGTTATCAAAGATCTTCCCGCCAATATAACTTATACTTTTGAAGCGCTTACTCCATGGACCTTGTTTGAAAATTTAAATCAATGGCCAGCAAAAACAAATTGGGGAAATCATTCCTTCTACACCTTAATGACGCTTACCGGAAATACTGATATTAACCAGTTCAATCAAAAACTGAAAGGATTGGTCAAAAATCACATTGTTACTGCTAAAGAAGATGTTTTTCTTTTTCCATTGACCAAACTACACCTGTATGGGGATTTTGTAAATGGTAAAAGTACAGGAGGAAAAATCAGTCAGGTTCAACTATTTGTAGCTTTAGCGCTTGGTATCTTACTGATTGCCTGTATCAATTTCATGAATTTATCTACTGCCCATGCGCAGAAAAGAGCAAAAGAAGTGGCGATTAAAAAAACTATGGGAGCCACAAAAAGTTCCCTGGTCTTCCAGTTTTTAGCAGAATCTCTGATGCTGACAGCCATTAGTATATTAATCAGCATTGCTATTGTAGAGCTGGCCCTACCCTGGTTTAATCATTTACTGGATATTACGATAACTATTAGTTACCTGAACCCTGTTAACTGGATTATGCTATTCGGTCTGTTAACTTTAACGGGTTTTCTTGCCGGGAGTTATCCTGCTTTTTATCTTTCCGCATTTAATCCGGTACAAACTTTAAAAAAGAAAGCAGGCTTCCAGATTTTAGGTTTAAGACAAATCCTGGTTATCATTCAGTTCTCATTTGCTATTATCTTAATTGCTTCGACAGTTACAATCTATCAACAAATCCAGTTTATCAAAAACAGGCCGTTAGGTTATCAGCCAAATGGTTTGGTAGAGGTTCCGCATGAAGGTTTGCTGTATGAGAAATATGATCTTTTAAAATCAAGGTTATTAGAAAGCCAGGCCGTGGTTGGTGTTACGCAATCTTCAAGCGGTATCACCAATAAAGAGAGTACGATCCGCGAGTTAGGATGGGAAGGCATGGCAGAATCAGGCAAACTTATAGATTTTGATCAGCTTTATACAACAGCAGATTTTGTTAAAACAACTGGAATCAGGCTAACTCAGGGCCGGGATTTTAATAAAGACAGAACATCCGATCATTCAGGGATTCTGCTTAGTGAAAAAGCAGTACGTATCATGGGACTTAAGCATCCGCTCGGCGCAAAAATAATTCACCAGGGAGAACCAAGGATAGTTACCGGCGTGTTTGCAGATATTGTGTGGGGTAATCCGAACAAGTTTACTGCACCTATGCTCATTGCTTACGCCGATGGAATTAGTGAAACGATTACCATGCGCCTTAATCCTCAGAAAAGTGCTGCCGAAAGCATCGCTGCAATTGGTACGATCCTGAAGGAACTAAATCCGGATTTTCCGGTTGATATTAAATTCATTGATAACTTAAACCAGGGAAAACTAAAAAATGAAGCCACAATAGGTATTCTCGCCAATATATTTGGTGGTCTGGCAATTTTTATATCGTGCATGGGCTTATTCGGATTAACCGCCTATAGTGCCGCGCAGCGTACTAAAGAAATTGGTATCCGTAAGATATTGGGAGCAACAGTCAAAGAGTTAATGGAAATGCTGGCTTTAAATTTTGTAAAGCTGGTATTAATAGCCATTGTGATCTCCTCACCTGTTGCCTGGTATTTAATGAACAGGTGGTTAATGAATTTTGATATTCAAACACCGGTCAGCCTTTGGATATTTATTTTAACTGCACTATTTACAATTCTTATTTCCTTATTAACTGTAAGCTGGCAAACCTACAAAGCAGCTATTGCTAATCCGATAAAGGCACTGAAATATGAATAGAAGCGCTCCAACGCAGGAAATTAGGGCAAAATTCCTGTTAAGTACAGAAAGGTTAATCCTGACTTTTTATCAAGAAGTCTAAAACCAGCTGGTTTATTTCCTGGTGCTGCCAGTCTTTACCGTTAGCGTCCATTTCATTATGTATAGTGCTTTTTAACTTCACAAGCTCTATTCCGAAATGCTGCTGCTGGTCGGATGATGGTAAAACGCCTTCATCAGCGGGCTGATCTGAGGAGCGCAAGCTATATATCCTGGGTTTGCTAACTCTTGGAAATGGCATCCTCCGGTTATCAAGGGAAATTACGCAAGCTACTAATTCGGGATGTTGTGTTGCAAATAGCATGACCATATCTCCACCGTTGGAGTGACCGATTAAACTGAGGTGTTTATAATCAAGATCGGGCCTGGTTTTTTTGAGTTGTTTGATGACAAATAAAATATTCTGAACTCCCCGCTCCCAGTTGGGCCAGCGTGTTTCAATTGGTTTACCTGCAGTGGGCAGCAAATCATCTGTAGCAAGTTCGTGCTGGATACTCACTACAGTATAGCCCTTTGAGGCCAGAAAGTTGGCAAGATAACTGTAAGCTTTAAATGATCCCCATTGGTTTTGACCATAGCCATGGTTTAAAATAATAACCTGATTCAGTTTTCCGGTTTTAGAAAGCGCTGGTTTTTCAGGTCCGTAAATGGCTACAGGAACAAGACGTTTTCTAGATTGATCAACCCAGTTGAGTGTATCCAGTTTAACTACCGCAGTCAATGATTTAGCCGCGGGTTCAATGGGTTGATTTTGCTGAGCAGACAAGGTGCGTGCTCCCACTGAAAGCAAAAGAATTAATAGTAGTCTTTTCATGGTTACCAGCTCATGATGTCCATCACTCTTTTAAATTCTTGGTGTATATTGGCTTTAAGGTGAATATCTTCTTTGGTAAAAGGGTGTTTGAAAATCAGTTCTGAAGCGTGTAATAACATCGTTGTCATTTCCCACTGCTCTTTAAAGAACCTGTTTTGTTTGTTACAGCCGTGCTTGCGGTCACCTATAATTGGATAAAAGATATGCGCAAAGTGTTTACGTAGCTGGTGCATACGTCCTGTTGTAGGGGTTGCTTCTACTAAAGAGTATCTTGAAGTGGGGTGTTGACCCAAAGCAATATCGAGTTCTGCTCTTTTTAGGGTAACAAAGGAAGTAAAAGCTTCTTGAATTGCTCCATTTTCTTTAACTAGCGGATAGTCTATATCCTGACTGTCAGGAGCATAACCTCTAACAATTGCAAGGTATTTCTTTTGTATTTCCCCGTTTTGAAATTGCTGGTGCAGTGCAATTTCAACATCTTTCTCAAAGGCAAATAATAATAAACCACCTGTTTTTCTGTCTAAACGGTGTACTGGACTTACCCGTCTGTTAACCTGATCTCTTAAGAGTTGTAAGGCAAATTCTTTCGCATCGGTTGCGATTGAGGAACGGTGTACTAATAGTCCATGTGGTTTATTGATCGCAATGATATGATCATCCTGGTATACAATTTCAAGCATTAATTTTTTTCGCGAATATAGCTTTTTATAAATTCTCCGGGAAAGGAAAATTCTGATTTGCGGTAATAATATCGAAGACTTCATTGGTTATTATTGAATGAAGTTCTTAATCACAACATCTCTTACTCGTACTGGCATATCAAATTCATTCTTTACAACCTCTATTTTAACAAGATACTTGTCACCATTTGGCATTTCTTTACGCTAATATTCTCCATCCTCTTCAAACTGAGCATAAAACGAATTTCCCAATTCAAAGGCACACTGCTTCCCTAATTCATACATATTACTCATGTTTTTTAACAGACGGTCAACTATTGAAACTGTTTTCATTGGAAATACAGCTAAAGTGTACTCAATATACTAAAAAGGTAAAATATCCGCCAAACTGATTCTTAATATCACTATCTCTCTTAATAACCAGGCATTAATAAATAATACCATGATGCCTCCTTATGAATTGGAATCTTCTATTGGTTTTTATTATGATAATGTTTCAGTAACAATCGTGACAAAAAGTGGAACTTATGTTGCTACTATAAAAAACTCAATTGAATATAATAAATCCTTTAGAGAATATAGTAAAAATCGTGAAGCTTATCGAGACCAATATCGAGCACTCGCTGGAACTTACAGAGAGGAATTCAATATTAATGCTACTGAGGGAGAGGCAACTATGTTTGCCTTATTAGCGCAATTAGGCAAATCTATAAATTTGTACAAAGCACAGCCTGGTTCAACTGAATTTAAACCTGTTGAAGCTGGTACGCTAAATGGTACCCCTATTGTCCGTGATATTAATTGTCCTCAATAATCCCTGATTAAAATATATAAATTACTAAATTTATTACTTATGAAAATTGCAACAGTCTTATTAACGATTATATTATCCTTTAGTATTAACAAACAAAATAGAATTTTTCTTAGTCCAGAAATCAGTATTATACTACCTAAAGGAGCTAATGTGTTTGATGACCAGGAATTTAAAGAAAGCATGAGTGCTTTCGGTACTGGAGATGCTTTTAAAAGAATTACAAAAGATATTTACAAGATTGATAACATCATTCTTCGTTTTTCAGTTGTAAACGGAGAAAGATCTTATGAGTATTTGCAATCAGAACAGCAATCTTATAAAAGATATTTGAAACCTACAGATGATAATGAGTATAACTCGGAAATTAAAAGTATTAAAGGTAATTTTTATTTAAATATTAGTTTTCACATTAAAACTTCAGGCCACAATAGAGCCAAAGTTTACAATCCTAAAACCAGGAAAATTTTCAATATTGAAATTGAATACAAATTAATAGCCGGTGAGAAAGAGAAAGCTGAGCAGATTCTTCAAGAAATACTGGAAAGCGCAGAGTTCAAATAATTATGATTAGCCAATTTTCACCAGATCTTTTAAACAGATTCTTATATTGCCCCATAATGAAACTAGACCAGGGGATAATAAAGAAAAGTAAATGGATGTGGGAAAATTGCTTACCCCATATCTCTGTAGACAGCGTAGTATTCGGATTTCATGAAAACCAGCTCAAAGTCTTATTACTCAAAACGAACGCTGCTCAAAAGTGGTTATTACCAGGCGGTTACATCCTTAAAAATGAAAACTTACAAGATGCCGCGCAACGTGTCCTTTTTGAACGCACTGGTGCAGAACGTGTATACTTACAAGAATTCGGGGTATTTGGTGCATTAAACCGTTCTGAAGGGTTCTTTGAAGGTTATGAAGATGACCTGTGGTATAAACAACGTTTTATATCTGCAGGGTTTTACGCACTTGTAGACTATACAGAAGTAAACGTGACCGCTGATGAATATAGTGAAACATGTGAATGGCGGAGTATTGATGACTTGCCGGAACTGGCGATGGACCATCAACTGATCTATACAAATGCCTTAACTATATTAAGGCAACAATTAAGTTATAAACCAATTGGACTGAATTTACTTCCGGAGAAGTTTACACTGTCGGAATTACAAAAGCTCTATGAAACTACATTGGGAAAACCACTCAACCGGGGTAATTTTTACCGCCGTATTATGCGTTTCGATATTCTGATCAAACAAGAAGACCTGCGTAAAGGCGGGGCGCATAAAGCACCCTACCTTTACAGCTTTGATCCTCTGAAATATCATGAGTCCCTGCAAGGACTCGATTGGTAATCGCTATTTCCAGCCACCACCTAATGCACGGTAAAGGTTAACCACAGCTTGCATTTTCTGCAAATGATCACTTACACCGCTTAATTGCGCTGCTAACAAACTTTGTTCTGACGTTAATACATCAGTATAGTTTGTAGCAGAGCTAAAGCGTAATAAGTCTTGTGTGTAGTCAACTGCTTTTACTAGTGCCGCAACTTGTTTAGCTCTTGAATCTTGTTTTTCAACCGCAGTCTGATAAGCATAAAGCGCATTTGAAACTTCTTGCCCTGCAACAAATAAACTTTGCTGGAAGTTATTTAATGCTTGTATTTGCAAGGATTGAGCAGTCTTTAAACGTGCTTTATTTAATCCCTGATTGAAAATCGGCTGGGTCAGCCCTCCTACTAAATTGTAGAAGACAGAGTGGTCAAAGAAGTCTTTCAATGTCAGGTTTGAAAAACCTGTTGAAGCTGTCAAAGTCAAACTTGGATAGAAATAAGTTTTAGCTAGGTTCGTGTTTTCAAAAGCGCCTCTGAAAGCAAGTTCAGCCTGTTGAACATCCGGACGGTTTTGCAATAACTGCGCAGGAACACCCGTCGCTAAATCTGAAGGAATAGCTTGCACTTCCATCGTACTTCTGTCAATAGATCCAGGATTCTCAGCCAATAATATATGTATGGCATTCTCTGTTTCACGAATACTCCTTTTCAAGTCTGGTATAGAAACTTCAGTTGCATAACGACTGGCCTCACTTTGTACGACAGCTGCACCGTTAACTACTGCACCTTCTTTCAAAGCTTTCATAGTTTCTACATTTGCAATTCTGCTTTCCAGTGTCTTCTGAGTGATAGAGAGCTGCTGATCTAAAGCCAGCAATCCATAATAATTATTCGCAATATCAGCAATCAATTGGGTCTGAACAGCTTTCTTAGCCGCATCCGTTTCCAGGTATTTAGCTAAAGCCGCCCGTTTAGTACTACTTAGTTTACCCCAGATGTCCGCTTCCCACGAAGTACTCATGGTTAACTTGTAGGTATTGGTCACCGTATTGATATTAATTCCCGGAGGAAAGTTTAAACCCGCATTAGATTGTTTACTTCTTGTTGCATTGGCATCTGCACTCAAAGTAGGAAGAAAAGCCAGTTTAGCCTGTTGCAAGGTAGCCTGAGCCTGCAGAATATTCTGAATAGCATTCTTCAGGTTTACATTCTGATCAAGACCTTTTTGGATCAGGACTTTGAGCTTCTCATCTGTGAACAGCTGCTGCCATGGCTGATTAGCCATGGTCAAAGAGTCTGTTGCATTTTGTCCGCGATACAGTCCGTCAGTTTGCACCTTGGGTCTTTCGTAGGTTTTTGTCACTGAACATGCGCTGAAAAAGGTTGCGGCGACCAGTAAAGCAAAAACCTGTTTGTTATATTTATGAGTCATCTTATTCTGTTCTAAAATTTAAAATCAACTAAGCGGTTGGCGGTTCAAGAAGTTTGTGCTCTTCTGCACCTTCTATCCTTTTAGTTTCATGTACTTCTTCTTCTTCCTCATCATCGTCGTAGCTTTTTCTCGCTGGTCCGCTGATTTTCTCTTGTAAAGTCTGGAATATGATAAACAATACAGGGATCACAAATACCCCCAGGATTGTTCCGATCAGCATTCCCCCTACCGCACCAGTACCAATTGATTTATTACCAACCGCACCTGCACCTGTAGAAAACATCAGTGGCACCAGTCCGAAGATAAAGGCAAAGGAAGTCATCAGAATTGGTCTTAAACGTGCAACTGCACCTTCAATCGCGGCCTGTACAATCGGCATCCCATTTCTTCTTCTATCCAAAGCAAACTCTACAATCAGAATTCCATTTTTAGCCAGTAACCCGATCAGCATGATCAGGGAAATCTGCAGATAAATATTACTGTTCAGCTTAAAGATAATGGAGAAAAGATAAGCTCCTGCCAGTCCAAACGGAATTGATAACAATACAGCGAATGGAAGAATATAACTTTCGTATTGTGCACTTAATAAAAAGTATACAAAGATAAGACACAGCGCAAAGATAAATATCGTTTCACTACCTGAAGCCAGCTCTTCTCTTGTCAAACCTGAGAAGTCAAAGCCATATCCGGCAGGTAACGTTGAAGCTGCTACTTCCTGAATCGCTTTAATTGCATCACCAGAACTGAAACCTGGGTTTGGCGCTCCTGTGATAGATATAGAACTGAATAAATTGAACCTTGAAATAGATTCCGGGCCATATACCCTGGTCATTTTCACAAATTCTGTAATCGGTGCCATATTACCAGCGTTATTTCTTACAAATATTTTGCTCAATCCTTCAGGATTCGTCCGGTATTCGGCTGCTGCCTGAACCATTACTCTATATTGCTTACCAAACTTGTTAAAGTTAGAGGCGTATAATCCACCATAATAACCTTGCATAGTCTGTAAAACAGTATTGACACTCACACCAGCATCTTTACATTTCTCTAAATTTACATCCATCAGATATTGCGGGAAACCCGGATTAAAAGGTGTTGTCGCATATTGAATCTCAGGACGCTTCGCCAGTGCCGCAAGGAAAGTATTATTTACCTTGAAGAATTCATCCGTAGTGTGTCCGCCTTTATCCTGTAACTGGAACTCAAATCCACCACTCTGACCAAATCCCTGGATAGTTGGAGGAGAGATAAAGAAGATACTCGCTTCTCTGATTCCTGCTGTTTTAGCAAAAAGTTGTCCGATTACCTGGTCTACACTCAATTTACGGTCATCCCAGGTTTTTAATTTCAGAATAACCATACTGTAAGCACTACCAGCACCAGCAGTAAAATTCTGACCTACAATACGCAACGTATTTTGAACGCCGGGTATGGTATGCGCAATACTGTCTACCTGTTTAGCAACCGCTGCTGAACGTTCCATAGAAGCCGAAGGAGGCAAACTGATATTCGTAAATATCGTTCCCTGATCTTCTGCGGGTACAAACGCCGAAGGAGTAGTTTTCATCATATAAACCAGTGCCGCACCTGCAATAGCAATACTTGCTAAAACTATCCATTTCTTAACCGAAAGAAACTGTACTGAACGTTTATACTTATTAGTTACATTATCAAAAGCAACGTTAAAGGCAGTATAAAATCTTTGAATGAAAGTCTGATTTTCGTGGTCGTCAGCATGTGGTTTCAAGAGCAAAGCACAAAGCGCAGGACTTAAAGTCAAAGCGTTTATTGCCGATAAAATAATCGCTACGGCCAGTGTAATACCAAATTGCTTATAAAATACCCCGGTAGAACCTGTAATAAAAGTTACCGGAATAAATACAGCCGCCATAACTAATGTAATCGAGATAATCGCTCCCGATATTTCACTCATGGCATCAATGGTCGCTTTCTTAGCCGATTTATAACCGTGGTCTAGCTTCGCATGGACCGCCTCGACGACTACAATCGCATCATCGACCACAATACCGATGGCGAGTACCATCGCAAAAAGTGTCAATAAGTTAATTGTAAAACCGAATAAGTTCAGGAAAAAGAAGGTACCAATAATAGCTACCGGAACCGCAATTGCCGGCACCAAAGTAGATCTTAAATCTTGAAGGAAGATAAATACAACGATAAATACTAAGATAAAAGCTTCAATCAGTGTATGAATTACTTTATCAATTGAAGCATCAAGATTCTCATTTACATCGACCAGCGTTGTATATTTTACGCCTTTAGGGAAGGTTTTGGCAGCCTCTTCAATGATCTTTTTTGAATTGTTGATTACGTCCCTTGCATTCGAACCAGGTGTCTGACTAATAGCCACACCTACTGATTCTTTACCATTGGTTTCAATGGTAGCGGTATAACTTAATGCCCCCAATTCAACTTTGGCTACATCTTTTAAGCGTAATAATTGACCGTTACCAGCAGATTTAATAATGATATTCTCAAATTCTGTAGCTGTGGTTAAACGGCCTTTATATTTAATTACATATTGAAATGCCTGGTTACCGTTTTCACCGAATTTACCCGGTGCAGCTTCAATATTCTGTTCTGCCAGTGCAGCAGAAATATCACTAGGTATCAAACTATACTGTTGCATCATATCAGGCTTTAACCAGATACGCATCGAATAATCTTTAGAGCCGAAAACTGTCGCGTCCCCTACTCCGGTAACACGTTGTATTTGTGGCACCAAATTGATCTTTGCATAGTTTTGCAGGAAAGTCTGATCATAAGTTTTATCATCACTGTATAAAGCAAAAATTAACAGGTTACTACTTTGACTTTTCGTTACCGTTACCCCGGCCTGAGTTACCTCTGCTGGTAATAAACTTGTTGCTCTGGATACCCTGTTCTGCACATTTACCGCTGCTAAATCGGGATCTGTTCCTACTTTAAAGTAAATTTTAATACTTGCTGCACCGTCATTGGTTGCCGTAGAAGTCATGTAAGTCATGTTTTCTACCCCATTGATCTGCTCTTCGAGCGGAATAACGATACTTTTTAAAACCACATCCGCATTCGCACCAGTATAACTGGCAGAAACGTTGACCGTAGGTGGGGCAATATCTGGATACTGCGCAATTGGCAGTGACGTGAGTCCGAGTATCCCCAGAATAACAATAATCACAGAGATTACCGTGGAGAGTACTGGTCTTTGTATGAATATTTTAAACATTTGCTTTTATTTTAAGTCTGCGTAGACAGTTTCCGGGTTTTCAGCATTCGCTTTAATCTGCGTGCCGTCTTTTAGAGTTGCTACTCCTTCTAATACTATTTGATCTCCTGCTTTTAAGCCGTTTTCTACTACGAAGAAATTACCAGCTGTATTTTCCATTACTGTTACTGCAACATTTTTAGTCTTGCCGTCTTGTCCCACAACCACAACAAAGCGTTTATCCTGTAATTCGAAAGTTGCACTTTGAGGAACCAGAATTGCATCTTTCACTGCATTAGGAATTCTTACGGTAGCACTGCTTCCACTGCGGATCACACCTTTAGGATTAGGAAAACGGGCCCTGATATTTGCTGACCCTGTAGCGGTATTGATTAATCCGTTTACGGTTTCTATACGGCCTTCTTCGGTATAAGGTGATCCGTCAGAAAGTAACAAAGAAACTTTAGGTAGTTTAGCAAGTTTCTGTGCAAAAGAACCGCTGCCGTCTTTAGTGAAATCGAGCAATAGTTTTTCATTCAGTGCAAAATAAGCATATACGTTACCAATACTGGAAACCGTAGTTAAAGGATCTGCAGTTGTACTGCTCACCAAACTTCCTAAACGAAAAGGAATAGAGCCTACTACTCCATTTACGGGACTTGTCACGGTAGTAAATCCTAAATTCGTTTTAGCATTAACTAAACTGGCCTTTGCAGTCGCTACAGCTGCTTGTGCAGACTCATAAGTATACTGTGCTGATTCGAGCTCGTATTTACTCACAATATCTTTATCTACCAGTGGTTTTACTTTATTGATAGCCAGTTTCGCTGCATTCAATTGTGCCATTGCGTTTGCGATGCTTGCATTAGCTGTTCTGACTTCCTGTTCGTATTGCGGAGCACTGATTTTGAATAACGGCTGGCCGATCTTCACAACAGCACCTTCATCCACAAATATTTTGTCGATGTAGCCATCCACTCTTGGCCTGATCTCAATATTCTGCTGGCCTTGTATGCTTGCAGGATAGTCTGTATTTAAGGTAGCAGATCTGGGTTCCAGTTTCAGGACTTTGTATTCCTTAACCTGCCCAGCTGCGGCTGCGGCCTGTGCGGCCTTATTTTTGTCGTTGCCACATGAGGCGAGGGTTAATCCTGTAATGAACAGGAGCCCAATCTGTATTGATGTTTTCATATTTACTTTTTCTTGCTGATTGGTTTCTATTGTGAATTAATATTGAATACGATTTATTTTGCGGGATAGATCATGTCAAAAATGAGCTGTTTTCTTTGTTTCATTAGCTTATGGTACTCGTGATCACTTATTTTCATAAAGCTTTTACTCAGATTAGCTGATAGTAAAGGATAAGCCATTAAGGCAAACAAGTTCATCATGTAGTGGCGGGGGTCCATAACCTGGATATTCCCTTTGTCCATTTCTTCTTTTATTTCGGCCAGAAATGGTTTAGTGTGGGTGTCATGAACCTGGTCTGCATGCTCCTGGTTATAGCGGTTAGTTTCGGTAATCAGAAACAATTCCCGGTAAGGATAGGCTATCGTCTGATCCATGAAAACATTGATCAGTTTTTTTAATTTTTCTTTAAATGGCTGCTTTCCCGTAAAAGCGTCCGACATCATCTGACGCAGTTCATTCATAGCTTCTTCAGTTACCTGCTCAAATAATAGTTTCCTGGACCTGAAATAATAATGTACAAGAGTTCTGTTTACTCCGGCGGCATCTGCAATATCCTGAGTTGTGGCATGCAGCTTCCCGTCCGCAAAAAATATCTTCTTGGCTGTATCTTTAATTAATTGCTCTGTTCCTTTGTCTTTTATTGGCATCGCAGCTTGTTTTTAATATTAATGTTTGACAACTTTGTTAAACAAAGATATTAGCAAATAGCCGGCTTTTTATCACAATATTGCAATCAAAGCCAAGCTTAAACACGTTTATTATTTTAGTAATAATCGATTATAAGGCCAAATTATATAAACAGAGCTAGTTAAAAAAGAGAAATTGACGAGCAGGTCAAACAAACCGACGAACAGCAGTTTTAACAGGATTTAGCGAATTGTATATAAATCAGCTAAAGAATAATTTTTGCTACATTTAGTAATGAAAAGAATAATTTTTGGTTAATCCGCACAGATACCATTGAGCTGGATAAATTAAGGTGGCCAGAAAGCCAGGACAATAATAATTAAGGTGCTGTAAACAATTACAGCACCTTAATTATAGCTTAATCTTTTAATAAGTAAGGTTTCAATAATTTATTCCAGATTTCATACCCGGACGCATTCATATGCAGCATATCTTCTTTAAATAATTTAGGTTGCATTTCTCCTTTTTTATCAAACATAGGCTTGTATATATCAAGAAATACGGTGTTCTTTTCCCCTTTTAGAAATTCTTGTACCAATTGATTAGCTTTTACCCCTTTTGATAAGTACTGAACTCTGGAAGGACTTGCTTTAATCGCAATATAAATGATAGGAACAATGGGTAGTTTCGCTCTTATATCAGTATAAAGCTTTTTAAAGCTCTGGAATACTTCATCACCGGATGCTGCTTTTATCAAATCATTTTCACCTACATAAATAATCAACTGTTTAGGGTGATAAGGAAAAACAATATCCTCCAGGTAACGGTCTACGTCACTGGTTACTGCGCCGCCTATCCCCCTGTTTAATACGGTATAATCTTTAAATGTTTTAGTAAAATCGACCCATAACCTGATCGAAGAACTCCCAATAAATAATATGGGATCTTTTGGAGGGGTGTAAACTCTGTCATATTGTTTGATAGCTTGTATATCTTCCCAAAATGCAGGCTTATCCTGTGCAAAAGAATTGAAATTAAATAGTAAAACGAATGTGGAGCTAAACGCGATTGCCTTAAAAATTTTCAACATCCCCAAAACTATCTATAATAATAGCATCAGACAAGCATTTCCAATAAATAAGGTAACGCAGGATTATCATTGGTCTTTTTCCATACCGCATACAATTCTGTTTGTTGTGGTATGTTTTTCAATTCAATAAATTTCACCCCCGGATTCCCGGAAGTAGCCAGCGAGGTCGGAATGATAGATAGTCCCATCCCGTTCTCCACGAGTTTGAATATGGTTGGCGCATGAATAGAGCGATGTGATAACTTGGGTGTAAAACCCTGATCAGCACATAAATTAATGATCTGCTGATAATAAAGCTGGCTCTGGTCATTGGGGAAAAGAATAAAATATTCATCTTTTAATTCGCCTATATGCTTGAAAACTGAGGCAGACATCGGATGATCTGCCGGCAATACCAGCGTAAAAGTTTCTTTATAAACACTTTTGATCATCATATCTTGTCCCACCTGATTAGAACGCATAAACCCAAGGTCAATATCCCCCTTTTCCAGTGCCAGCAGCTGTTCTTTATTGGTGAGCTCTTCTAAATGGAATTCAATATTCGGACAATCGCTGTTGAACTGTTTCAGCAAAACGGGCAATATAGACTGCATTGCCGAGGCTACAAAACTAATTCCAAGCTGCCCGGTATTCCCTTTTTGAAGAAGTTGTACATTATTAACGGCTATTTGCATTTTCTGGATGACCTGAACGGCATCTTTATAAAAGAGTTTTCCGGCTTCGTTTAAAACTACACGTTTATTGTTGCGGTCAAACAAAGAATGCCCAAGGTATTGTTCCAGCTGTTTAATCTGCTGGCTCAAAGCCGACTGAGATATAAATAGCTTCTCAGCTGCCTTCCGGTAATGCAGTTCTTCGGCCAGTAATTTAAAATAATTTAAATGTCTTAGCTCTATTTGATTAGTGATACTTATCATAGTTTAAGTAATCAGAATTATTACTAATGGTAAAACTAATGATATTTGAGATTGTAAACCAAAATAAACTTTATAATGATCAATAAAATTTTAAGCCTGGGCCTTGGCAAGGTAGGTACGCTGGTAGCCACATTACTAAGCGACCAGTTCGAAGTTACCGGAATGGACAAACAAGCTCCGCACTATGATTACGAGCTTCCATTTAGTATTGCTACCGGCGATGTAGCCGATTTGGTTTTAATGGAAAAGATGATTGGTGAGTTTGATGCGGTAGTTTCTGCCCTGCCATTTTTCTTAAATAGCCCGCTTGCAAGAATCGCACACAAACTGGGAAAACATTATTTTGATTTAACTGAGGATGTTCCTACCACCAATGAAATCAGAAAACTAAGTGAAACTGCTACTGCCGTAATGGCTCCTCAATGTGGCCTTGCTCCTGGTTTAATCGGTATTATAGGCGCTCACCTGGGAAATGATTTTGATAAATTAAGATCAATTGATATGCGGGTTGGTGCTTTACCAAAATATCCGAATGGTGCAATGGGTTATGCCTTTAACTGGTCTGCGGCAGGCGTAGTCAACGAATATATCAATGACGCTGAGGCTATTCATCATGGCCAGCGGAAAATGGTCCCTTCTTTACAGGGCAAAGAAACTATCCAGATTAATGGTGGTTTATATGAAGCTTTTTATACCTCCGGCGGTTTGGGCACGATGTGTGAAACTTATGATGGTAAACTGGACAGACTGGATTATAAAACCATTCGTTATCCGGGACATTGCGACCTGATGAATTTCCTGATCAATGAGTTACATATGAAGGAAGATAAACAACAGTTAGAAGATATTCTTAAAAATGCCAAACCTCCGGTCGACGAAGATGTTGTTATTATCTACGCAGATGCTGAAGGATGGAAAAATAACGAATTGAAACGCAATGAATTCTGTAAATCTTATGGTCCGATTGAGTTGAACGGTAATTCCTGGAGAGCAATATCCTGGACTACAGCGGCAAGTATTGTAGCAGTTGTGGAAATGGTTGCCAATGGTTCGCTACCATCAAAAGGCTTTATCAAGCAGGAAGAAATCTCGTTTGAAGCGCTTTTAAACACAAAATGTGGAAGTCTCTTTAAATAATAATTATGAATTTTAATACGAACAGTCCATTGGATATTTTCCTGACTGAACTTTTTGACCGGTATCGTGAAGCTGTACCAGAAGTCAATCAAATTACAGCCGCTTTACTTAAAAATGGCGTAGTAGGTTCTCAGGATGAAATTGTAAATGATCATATTGCTTTCAGAACATTGGGTGTTCCGAACCTGGGTATCAAATCATTTGAGAAGATCTTTCTGTTTCACGGTTATCAAAAGAGAGATCATTATTATTTTGAAGAGAAAAAGCTGGATGCGTATTGGTACGCCCCTCCTGCTCCGGAATATCCGCGTATTTTTTTAAGTGAGCTCAAAGTAGATCAGCTGAGTCAAAACACGCAGGAAATTATCAAAAAATATACGGGAGATATTAAATCAGATCCTGTTGATGCGCTGAATCTGAACGATGGGGAGGCTATTGCTGAATTTTTACATCATCCGCTGTGGAAATTACCAGACCTGAAAGATTATACCGCACTACTGGAAGAAAGTGAATATGCTGCCTGGGTAATTTACAATCGGTATTATCTGAATCATTATACGATCAGTGTTCATGCGCTGCCTGCTGGTTATCAGTCTCTTCCTGATTTTAATAAATTTGTGGAAAGCCTGGGTATTAAATTAAATGATGCAGGCGGAAAAATTAAAACAAGCGCGGACGGCTTATTGAGCCAAAGCAGTACGGTTGCCTGCCTGCATGAAGTGGGATTTGCTGATGGCGCTCAAACAAAAATTGCAGGCAGTTATGTAGAGTTTGCAGAGCGTTCAGTTTTACCGGCTTATAGTCACCTTAAACCTGAAGAGATTCAGCCAGTACACCGAAGAGAAGGTTTTGAAACCAGCAATGCTGACAAGATTTTCGAAAGCACTTACACCGGACAAGTAAAGTCCTGAAATTATTAAAAGATATATTATTAAAGATATGGACATCAAAAAAGTATTAAGCCAATTAGGAATTACTGAAAATAATAGTGGAACTTCTACCGGGCATCAATGGATGGAATCGGGCGCAAAAGTTATCACTTCTTCATCGCCTGTAGATGGCAAAGAAATAGCAAAAGTAAGCACAACAAGTCCTGAAGATTATGAAAAAGTAATTAGTACGAGTGCTGAAGCATTTTTATTCTGGCGTAATGTGCCTGCACCAAAAAGAGGTGAAATAGTGAGACAACTGGGTGAAGCACTTCGTTTGAATAAAGAAAATCTGGGTATCCTGGTTTCTTATGAAATGGGAAAAAGCTTACAGGAAGGTCTTGGGGAAGTTCAGGAAATGATAGATATATGCGATTTTGCTGTTGGACTTTCCAGACAACTGTATGGTTTGACGATGCACTCTGAAAGACCAGATCACAGAATGTACGAGCAGTGGCATGCACTGGGTATTGTTGGGGTAATTTCTGCATTCAACTTCCCTGTAGCTGTCTGGAGCTGGAACACTGCATTAGCCTTGGTTTGCGGAAACGTTTGTGTTTGGAAACCTTCTTCTAAAACCCCGCTTTGCGCGGTAGCCTGTCAGCATATCATTGCTTCAGTTTTAAAAGCGAATGATATGCCTGAAGGAATCAGCTCACTAATCACCGGAAATCCTGTTGGAGACCTGATCAATAATGATCCAAGAATTCCATTAGTTTCTTTTACAGGGTCAACAAGAGTAGGCCGTTTGGTTTCAGCTGCAGTAGCAGGCCGTTTCGGAAGAACGATTCTTGAACTGGGCGGGAACAACGCGATCATTGTTTCTAAAGATGCAGATCTGGATATAGCGATTATCGGCGCTGCATTCGGTGCGGTAGGAACTGCAGGACAAAGATGTACTTCAACCAGGCGTTTAATTATTCATGAAGAGATTTATGAAGAGTTTAAAAACAAATTGGTCAAAGCTTACGGACAACTTCGCATTGGTGATCCATTAGATCAGAACAATCACGTGGGGCCGCTGATTGATAAAGCTGCTGTGGAAGTTTATTTAGAGGCTATAGAAAAAGGTAAAGCTCAGGGGGCTAACTTTATTGCAGAAGGTGGTGTGCTTGCAGGCGGGCCATACGGTTCGGGCTGTTATGTAAAACCATGTATTGCTGAAGTGAAAAATCATTATCAAATTGTACAGGAAGAAACTTTTGCACCTATCCTGTATATTATGAGTTATAAAACCTTAACAGAAGCTATCGCGCTTCAAAACGGTGTTCCGCAAGGGCTTTCTTCTGCAATTATGACTTTAAACCTCAGAGAAGCAGAACTGTTCCTTTCTACCAATGGATCTGATTGTGGTATCGCAAATGTGAATATCGGTACTTCTGGTGCTGAAATTGGCGGTGCTTTCGGTGGGGAAAAAGAAACAGGCGGTGGAAGAGAAAGTGGATCTGATGCTTGGAAAGGATATATGCGCAGACAAACAAACACGATCAATTATGCGAATAAATTGCCACTGGCACAGGGTATTAAATTCGATCTTTAATTAGCTATGAATAGCAGCAATGATAAACTGAAATCCCTGTCCGATTCTTTGGACGGGGATTTTTTTACAGATAATCAGACCCGTATTCTCTACGCTACAGATGCTTCAGCTTATCGGGAAATGCCGTTGGCTGTTGCCATCCCCCGCTCTGTTGCAGACCTTGAAAAGCTGATCCTGTTTGCAGCAAAAGAAGGAATATCGCTGATTCCCCGGACTGCTGGTACTTCTCTTGCCGGACAGGTTGTAGGCCATGGTATTGTTGTTGATGTCTCTAAATATTTTAACAAGATCCTGGAACTTAATGTAGAGGAAAGATGGATTAAAGTGCAGCCCGGCGTAGTGCGTGATGAGCTTAACCTTTATCTTAAACCTTTTGGCCTGTATTTCGGCCCCGAAACCTCGACTGCTAACAGAGCGATGATCGGCGGAATGGTGGGCAATAATTCCTGTGGCTCAAACAGCCTGATCTATGGGAGTACCCGGGAGCATACGCTTGAAATCAAAGCCTTATTGTCTGACGGTTCTGCTGCTGATTTTAAAGCGCTTGAATTTGATGAGTTCATTAAAAAATGTGAGGGGAATTCCTTAGAAAATGAGCTTTACAGAAATATCAGGGCTTTACTCAGTAATTATGAAAATCAGCTCAGTATACGCCAGGAATTTCCGGCTAAGAGCATCCATAGACGAAATACCGGGTATGCGGTTGATATTTTGCTCGACACCTCTCCTTTTACGGCAGAAACAGCGGACTTCAATTTCTGTAAACTCATTGCCGGCTCTGAAGGTACACTCGCATTCATTACAGAGATAAAACTTAACCTGGAACCCATCTTAAAAGAGGAAACGGCCTTATTGTGCATACATTTTAATAGCATTGATGATGCCTTGATGGCCAATCTGATTGCCTTAAAATATGAGCCAAGAGTAAGTGAATTGATAGATCATTTGATTCTTGAATGTACCAAAGAAAATATAGAGCAGTCAAAAAACCGCTTCTTTGTTTCGGGTGATCCTGCTGCTATTCTTGTGGTAGAGTATTCAGGTAAGGACAAAGAGGAAATTACAGCCAAGGCAACAAGCGTTGAGGCAGAAATGAGAGCGAATGGATTGGGTTATCATTTTCCTTTAGTATTTGGCCCGGATATGTCCAGGATCTGGTCTTTAAGAAAAGCTGGTTTAGGTTTATTAAGTAATCTTCCCGGGGATGAAAAGGCGGTAGCGGTAATTGAAGATACTGCTGTTGATGTCAAAGATTTGCCTGCATATATTCGTGATTTTAATGAAATCCTTAAAAAGCATGGGCTGTTTTCTGTCCACTATGCACATGCTGGTTCAGGAGAAATACATTTGCGGCCTATATTGAATCTGAAAACAGTGGAAGGCAACCGTTTATTCAGAGTAATTGCGGAGGAAATAGCTAAGCTTGTTAAACAATATAATGGCTCGTTAAGTGGTGAACATGGAGACGGGAGGTTACGTGGTGAGTTTATTGAGCAAATGATTGGACCGCGTAATTATAAAATGATCAGAGAGATTAAATCTGTATGGGACCCGAAAAACATTTTTAATCCCGGAAAAATTACCGATACTCCTGCGATGGATACCATGTTACGGTATGAACCAGGCCAGCGGGCCCCTGAAATCAAGACGGTATTCCGTTATCAGGGCCAGAATATTTTGCAGCACGCTGAACAATGCAATGGTTCTGGTGATTGCCGGAAGTCGCATTTGGCTGGCGGAACTATGTGTCCGTCTTTTATGGCGACCAGGAATGAGAAAGATACGACAAGAGCCAGGGCTAATATGCTGCGCGAAATGCTCACGCATTCTACTAAAATCAATCGCTTCGATCATCAGGAGCTGAAGGACGTAATGGATTTGTGTTTGAGTTGCAAAGGTTGTAAGTCAGAATGTCCTTCCAATGTAGATATGGCCAAACTAAAAGCTGAATTTCTGCAAGGATATTATGATGCTAATGGAGTTCCCTTGAAAACCTGGATTGTTGCCGGCTTTAATCAGATTAACCAGATGGCTTCTTTATCGCCACGTTTATACAATTGGAGTATTGGCAATAAAACCACGAATGCCCTGATCAAAAAAACTTGTGGTTTTGCCCGGGAGCGCTCTCTCCCGCTTTTGTATAAAACAACTTTAAAAAAGTGGTTTATTGAACACAGGCTGCTTGCTGAAACAGTGCCCGGTAAAGGTATAAGTGCAGGCGAAGTTACCGGCGCGGACATGGGCAAGGCCGTGGATGCAAAACAGAAGATTGTTTATTTTTTCTGTGATGAGTTCACCAATTATTTAGATACTGAAATTGGTATTAAGGCCGTTCTTTTATTAGAGAAATTAGGCTACCAGGTAATTATCCCTCAACATCTGGAGAGCGGAAGAACCTGGATTTCAAAGGGCCTGCTCCGTAAAGCCAAAAAGATTGCGCAGCATAATGTATTCCGGCTTAGTAAAATTATTACAGAAGAAACACCATTAATTGGTATAGAACCTTCTGCGATATTGACATTCAGGGATGAATACATTGACCTGGTAGATTTGCCACAACTGGAAATAGCACAGCAATTAGCTAAAAACAGCCTGTTAATAGATGAGTTCATTGCCAGAGAAATGGAGAACGGAAATATATCCCAGTCCAGCTTCAGTAAGGAAAGCAGGTTGATCCAATTACATGGACATTGTCAGCAGAAAGCCTGGGCTGCAATGGGTGCCTCCAAACAAATACTCGCTTTCCCGGAAAACTATAAGGTAGAAATTATTCCTTCTGGTTGCTGTGGCATGGCCGGATCATTTGGTTATGAGAAAAATCATTATGAATTATCTATGCAGATTGGGGAATTAGTACTTTTTCCAGAAGTTAGGAAACAAGCCGCGGACGTGATTATTGCTGCAACCGGAACAAGTTGCCGTCATCAGATCAAAGATGGTACAACCAAAAAGGCTTTACACCCTGTAGAAGTATTATATGAGGCTTTAGTTTAAAATTATATTTAAGCCTGTATTCATTGATAGTCAATTTATAATAATATTACACAAGCGCTAATCTTTCCTGAAAAAACAGGCTTATTTAATTAAAAAAGCCTGTTTCTAAGAAACTCCTGTTTAAACAAGCGCATCATTGTTTTGTCATTTTAATGTAACCCAACTTGTGAATAATAGCTGATGTATTACATTTGACCAAAATGCAGCTATAGTCAGCATAAAATCAAAACAATTTTGCGGTTTTATCGCTTACCTATAAATAGAAAAAATAAAACCCTGATTTAAATTATATTTGGCTGCACAAACCTAAAGAATGGATCCTAACACAGAAAATCCGAATATCACGCCTCGCAAATATGTCATTTCTAAAAAACTTGACAGCATGTTCTTCGGTATATATCACGCTTATCAGTTTGTACTTCGCTTTTTTAGAGAAGTCTTTGTACCGCCCTACGAATTTAAAGAAATCATACATCAGTGTTATGAAGTAGGTTACAAGTCCCTGCCCCTGATTTCACTTACTGGTTTTATTACCGGGATTGTATTTACGAATCAATCCAGGCCTTCACTGGCCAACTTCGGCGCAACCTCCTGGTTACCTTCACTAATCTCTATTGCGATCATCCGTGCATTAGCCCCTTTAGTTACCGCATTAATTGCTGCAGGTAAGGTTGGTTCTAACATGGGTGCCGAGCTTGGGTCGATGAAAGTTACCGAGCAGATTGATGCGATGGAAGTGTCAGCAACAAACCCCTTTAAGTACCTGGTAGTTAGTAGAATATTGGCTACTACCTTTATGATCCCTATACTGGTTATGTATACTGCTTGTGTGGCTTTAATGGGTGCTTTTCTAAGTGTCCACAGCAATGAGCAAACCAGTTTCTCGATGTTCTTCTCACAAGTATTTGATACCATCAGCTTTTTAGATATATTTTCAACTACCTTTAAATCAACAGTATTTGGTTTTACAATTGGTGTAGTTGGTTGTTATCACGGCTATAATTCATCAAAAGGTACTGAAGGAGTTGGAAGAGCAGCGAATTCGGCAGTAGTTGCCGCCATGTTCCTGATCTTTGTAGAAGAGATTATTATTGTTCAAATTGTAAATGCTTTCCGTTAATATGGTCAGAGAACAGAAGGCAATCGACAGAAGTAATGCGGTTATTTCTATCAAAGGTTTAAAAAAAGCTTTTGGTGATCTTGAAGTACTCAGAGGTGTTGACCTGGAGGTATACCAGGGAGAAAACCTGGTTGTTCTGGGCCGTTCAGGTACTGGAAAATCAGTATTGATCAAAGTTATTTCAGGTTTACTTCTTCCTGATGCAGGAGAAGTAGAGGTGCTTGGAGAAAGTGTAGAGCACTTAAGTACCAGAGAACTGATGGCATTACGACTTAAAGTAGGCTTCTCTTTTCAGAATAGTGCTTTATACGATAGTATGACTGTACGTCAGAATCTTGAATTCCCTTTAGTCAGAAATTCAAGAAACCTGAGACGTAAAGAGATCAATCGTGAAGTGGAAGATGTGCTGGAAGCAGTTGGTTTATCACAGACAATAGAACAAATGCCTTCAGAACTTTCCGGAGGACAGCGTAAAAGAATTGGTATTGCCCGTACATTGATCCTGAGGCCGGAAATCATGCTTTATGATGAGCCAACAGCCGGCCTTGACCCTATCACTTGTATAGAAATTAATAACCTGATTAATGAAGTTCAGGAAAAATATAAAACAACATCTATTATTATTACACACGATTTAACCTGTGCCAAAGAAACTGGCGACAGAATTGCTATGCTATTGGATGGTCAGTTTGCTATACAGGGAACATTTGATGAAGTCTTTGCCAGTAAAGACGAACGTGTTCAATCTTTTTACAATTATAATTTTACACAATAAATGAGCGCTACAGAAAACAAAAGATCAATAGTTGTAGGAATTTTCATCTTTATCGGGCTTGCTATTTTCATTGCCGCTGTACTTACTTTAGGCGGGAAGCAAAAACGATTTGTAAGCAGTATTACCTTAAAAGCAGTTTTCAATAACGTAAATGGTATACAGGCTGGTAATAACATCTTCTTTTCGGGGGTGAAAATCGGAACAGTAAGCAAAATCAACTTTTACGGGAATGCGCAAGTAGAAGTTACGATGCACATCGAAGAAGCTGCACAAAAATATATACACAAGAATTCTGTAGCTAAACAAGGCTCTGAAGGTTTTATAGGTAACAAGATGATTGAAATATTGCCTGGTCAGGGTGATGCCCCGCAAGTGGAAGACGGCGACCGGATCAATGTGGCAACTGCTTTAGGCCCTGAAGATATTATGAAAACCTTACAGGCCAACAATAAGAATATCCTGGTTATTACCGAAGACTTTAAAAAGGTAACAACAGACATGCTGCAGGGAAAAGGGACATTAGGAACGCTGCTTGCCGATACGGCTATGGCCGGTCGTTTACGCCAAATGACAATCAACCTGGAAAGTGCTTCTGCAAGTACTGCAAGAGTAACATCGGCAGTTGCCCAGTATACTTCTAAATTAAATACTAAAGGTACTTTGACTAATGAATTGCTAACTGATACTACGGTGTTTGCCAGCTTAAAAACGGCGGTTAAAAGTTTGCAGAATACAGCGGCATCAGCTTCTGAAATGACGAATAACCTGAAAGTAACGAGTAATAAGCTGAATTCAGATAAAAATGCGGTAGGTGTTTTATTAAATGATGAGCAAACTGCTGCTAAATTAAGAAACACGGTTTCCAACCTGGAATCCAGCACTAAAAAACTGGATGAAAATATGGAAGCTTTACAACATAACTTCCTGTTGAGAGGATTCTTTAAAAAGAAAGCGAAAACTGAAGCTGCTGCGAAAGAAAAATCAACGCAAGACCCTAAATAATCTGGGTTATAAACTAATCAAACCGGCCTGTTTAATTACAGGGCCGGTTTTTTTATTGTCTTTTATTTATTGACTTCAACTCCCTCCTTCATGAAATTTAAATAAGCAGTAATCAATTTAGAGTCAAATACAGGAGGAGAGAATCCAGTATCCTTTAAAAAAGCTTCGGTATTTAACCTGGTATAATAATAAGTATTTTCATAGGCTTCTACTAAAGATTTACCCGAATAAATATCATCAGTAAATAGGGCCAATAATGGATACAAAGGGTTATTTACATCGTGTTTCCATAAATTAAGCCACTGATCAAATGGTATTCCCTGAAGTGAGTGACCACAAAATTCATTAATTCTTGAACAAAAATCAGTTAGGGAAACATCATTTTCAGGCAATGATGAAAGATGAAAGTTTTTACCGATAGAATCTTTGTTCTTCGCAATATGGACAATCGCACTACTCATATAATCAACAGTAGTAAGCTCATCTTTTAATCCCATCACCAGTGGAAAAGCATTAAGTTCAATACAGCTTCTGGTCAGCATCCCCCACCATTGGTTCATAACTGTTGCACCAGTTTTACCATTACAGACTGCAAAACCAAGCCTGAAATTAACAACAGGTAATCCTTTTTTTATGGCTTGCTCAATAATTTTTTCCATTACCCATTTAGACTTTATATAACCTAAATCGCGGCTTATCGCCCCTAAATTTTGATCTATAGGGCTGTCTTCATTCATAAATGTACTATTGGTAAATGGTCTTCCCCAACTAAAGACCCCCATCGTAGAAAGCAACATCAGGTATTTAAGTTTTTTTCCTGCAGCTAATTTCAGGATTTCATTTAATCCATCAATATTTGATTTTTTTATTACCTGGTAAGGTTGCAGATAACTTACAGAGCTTCCAGAATGATAAATTATTTCAATTGTTTCTTCCAAAAAGGAGAAATTTTCAGCAGACATTCCCATATTTGCTTCAGAAAGCTCACCTAAAACCGGAAAGATCCGATCTGCTTTTTCTTTATCCCAAGGCAATAAGAACTTTTCAAAGGTGTGTTTAATTCGCGCCAGTGCACCATCGTAATTTTCTGCTCTAACCAGGCAATAGATTATTGCATCATTGGCATTTAACAAATCATTCAATAAACAGGAACCAACAAAACCAGTTGCTCCAGTGAGAAAAATGTGTTTTGGATCTATCAGAACTGATTCAGGGTGCTTATCTAAGGTATTAAAATTCACCTTTAGCACGCTATCATCCAATAATTCGGCAATACTCTTTTCTACACTCTCCTGTTCTGTAAGCTGCTTTGTTAAGTGTCTTACCCGTATTTCATCTGCCAAATCTTTAATCACCGGAAACAGGTAAAGATCCTGAAGCTTAATTACTTTCTTTATCGAAGCAGGAAAATCGGCATAAACCTGTACCATACGTAAACTATCACCACCAAGACTAAACACATTGTCAACAGCTGCCATACCTGTTAACTGAAGGTGAGCTGACCAGATAGAAATAATGATAGATTCGTAATCTTCAGGTTCAAAAGTCTCCAAATCAATCGCCACTATCTGTTCCGTTAAGAAAAGTTTATTTCTATCGATTTTGCCGCTCACATTAAGTGGCATTTCATTTAAAAATTGGAATTTTGAAGGAATCATATGCACTGGCAACAGATCTTGTAAAATTCCAAGAAGTTGTGCCTTATGTTCTTTTTCTTCTTTTAATAAATTGTTATCCTGTACAATAAATGCAACCAAAAGCTTATTTCTGTAATTATCTTCCTGTAAAAGCACAACACTTTGCTTTACTCCTGCCAGGTTTTTAATTACGCTTTCAATCTCTTCAAGTTCAATCCTATACCCTCTTAATTTTATCTGGCTATCCTTTCTTCCAACAAACTCTACATTTCCATCAGCTAAGTATTTTACCAAATCCCCGGTCTTATAAAGTATGTTCCAATCAGCAGCAAGTTTGCCGGCATGGTCAAATTTATTAGGAATGAAACTTAATCTTGTCTCTTCCTTTCTATTTAAGTATTCTTTTGCAACCTGTTCTCCGGTAATAAAAAGTTCACCTGTCTCTCCAACCTCCACTTCTTCCATCATTTCATTCAAAACATAGAACTGAGTATTTACACAAGGCTTACCAATTGTATTGGCCAGATCTCCTTTTTTATATTTATAATAACATACAGCAACTGTACATTCTGTTGGGCCGTAAGCATTAAGGAGAACGACCTTATCAGCCCATTTTTTTACCAAAATTTCGTTGGCAGCCTCCCCACCCATACAAATAAGACGCAGGCAATTTGGTTTATTCTCAACAGTCAGCGTTGCGAGTACAGATGGTGTAATTGTTGGAATGATATTAATCTGGTTCACTGCTATAAAATCGAGAAGACTATCTCCAAGTAGCCGGTTGTCGGGGTAAAGGCATACTGTAACACCGTACAACACAGGTATCCATAAGTCGATGACAACCGCATCAAAACTAATTGATGCAAATTGCAGTGATTTACTATTTTCCTCAATTTCCAGGATAAGATGATACCAGCTTACAAAGTTAGTCAACCCCCGATGCTTAACCACCACACCTTTTGGAATTCCTGTACTGCCAGAGGTATAAAGGATGTACGCAACATCATCTAATTTATTCACAGGTATAAGATTATCCTTTGATTGCTGTTTTAAATTATCATTTAATATTTTGCAATCAAGATCTAATAGCTGACCTGAATAGTTTTCTAATTTTTCCTGAATTGAAGTTTCTGTAATTAAAAATGGTATTCCAGTATCTTCAAATATGAGCTGGAAGCGTGAAGCAGGATAATTGGTGTCCAAAGGAACATAAATACCACCAATTTTCAGAACTGCCAGCATAGCGATTAGTCTATCTTCAGACTGATGCAGACAAATTCCCACCTTTGTTTGGTGTCTTCCGCCATTAGCATTCAAAAAATGGGCAAGTTGATTTGCTCTTTCATTGATTGACTGATAATCAAACTTTCGATCTTTAAACTCAAGAATAACTTTTCCAGGAGTATTTAAAACTCTTCTTTCGAATATTTGTACAACAGTCTCTGCTTGATCAAATACATCTTGTAATTTTGGATTCTTTAAATTCATAAAAATTCTATTTAAATAATTCTGATTTTTAAGATCACTATTCACTCATTAAATCAAAACTATAATTCAATATTAGACAAAGAAAAGTAGCTGCAATGTGTTTTATAAATAAGAAATTAATTAAATTTAAAATGAACAAAAAGAACAGGTACAGCATATATCGCCATTTCATAAATTCTGAACCATTAGCGTAATCATTTTATGTACTGGACTACTCAATCAGTCAGATCTGGTACCTGAATACCCAGAGATTACAGGTTAATTTTGAACTATCAAATGAATAGAAAATGAAAAATGAATTTTCAATCCCTCAGTTATTTCTACGCCTGGCATTAGGCATTGGATTTATCCTTCCTGTTTTAGATCGCCTGGGAATGCTCGGCCCGGCAGGGACAAAAAACGTGGCCTGGGGCAACTGGGAAAACTTTATCAGTTACACGAATACATTATTACCATTTTTAGGTAAGTCTGCGGCTGGATTTATGGGGCTGATTGCAACGCTTGCAGAGGCGATTTTTGCAGTCTTATTAATTACAGGCTATAAAACAAGATTAGCAGCACAAGGCAGTTTTTTACTTACGCTGACTTTCGGACTCTGTATGGCTGTCTTTTTAGGTATAAGAGCACCTTTTAATTATTCTGTATTCGCAGATAGTGCAGCTAGTCTATTACTTGCCAGTATTCCGGTTTATAAATGGAGCCTGGATAATTACCTGGTGAAAGAAACACTGTCCTAAACGATTTAAACATGGAAATATCAATATTAAAACCAACAGATGACCTGTCCCGGTTCTGGAACGTACTTAGTACATTTCGTACCAATCTGGCTGAAGATACTTATCAGCAGGAATTATCAGAAATGATTCAAGACGGATTTCATTTAATCTATATAACCGATCATGGAGAAATTGCAGGATTTGCTGGGTATCGTTATATCCACAAGCTTTTTACAGGAAAAACAATCTATATTGATGATCTTTTTACGTTACCGCAATACCGCGGTAAAGGTTACGCCGCTTCTTTACTCGAATACATTCATCAAGAAGCGAAAGCAACGGGAATGAATAAAGTAGAACTGGATAGCGGCCCTACCAGAAATGATGCACACCGGTTATATTTAAATCATAAATATAGCATAACCAGCATGCACTTTTCACGGCCGGTTTCTTCTGAAAAGATGGAGTTATTTACCTAAACCGTCAGGTACAAAATCAAGGGATACGGAATTCATACAGAAGCGTTTATGTGTTGGTGCTGGCCCGTCATCAAAGATATGTCCGAGGTGAGAACCACAGCGTGCACAAAGTACTTCTGTTCTTTCCATACCTAAAGAATTATCTGCTCTGTATATAGTGCTTTTAGTTTTTAGCGGTTCGAAAAAGCTCGGCCATCCGCAGGTACTTGCAAACTTTGCATCAGACTTAAATAGTGGATTTCCACAAACAGCACAGTAATACATTCCTCTGCGTTCAGAATTCCAAAGACTTCCCGTAAAGGCTTGCTGGGTTGCCCCTGTTCTTGCGACTGCGTAAAGCTCAGCAGGAAGTATTTTTTTCCATACCGCGTTACTTACTTTTAATACGTTAGTATCCGTTCTGGAGTAATAAGGGTTTTTTGTGGTTTTACCTTGACTGTAGCCAGTATAAAAGAACAATAATAGAATTGCAGAACTTAATATAGTTTTCATAATCTTCTTTTTATCATTTAGTCTGTTAAATAGAGAAAACCTTACAAGGAATAATCAGAAAAGCCTCTTAATTTTTTCGGAGGCTTTTCTGATATAAATATAGCTTAATCTATTTTGGCATCAATACACTATTTACTACATGGATAACACCATTTTTCTGGTAAACATCAGCAATTGTTACTGTGCTCATTCCACCTTTTTCATCTTTCAGCACTAATTTTTTGCCTTCCATCCATGCCCAAAGTTTTCCACCTTCAACAGTAGTCAGCTCAGCTTTACCTTTTCCTTTTTTGATGGCGGCTGCAATAGCTTTACTATCCATTTTTCCAGCAACAACATGGTAAGTAAGGATTTTGGTCAAGGTAGCTTTGTTTTCAGGTTTAACCAAAGTAGCGACAGTACCTTTTGGCAATTTATCAAATGCTTCATTAGTTGGTGCAAATACTGTAAACGGGCCAGCTCCTTTTAAAGTTTCGACTAAACCTGCAGCTTTAACAGCAGCAACCAATGTAGTATGGTCTTTAGAATTTACAGCATTATCAATAATATCTTTTGTAGGATACATTGCTGCACCACCTACCATTTTGGTATCGCCCGACATATTCATTTTTGATTGTGCCTGAACTTGTGTTTGTGAAGCAAATGCGATAGCTACTAAAGCAAATGCTGATATAAATGTTTTTTTCATCTTAGTTTTGATATTTAACCACATTTACGACAGATGCTATACTATTGGTTTTTAAAAGACCAAATAAGTAACATAACGCACTGACTATTAATGAATTTATTTTGATAACATTCTGATATAATCACCTTTAATGATAATTATCGTAACTTGCTGTCGTTATTAATTACCTGGGGATAAAAATAAAGAAATATCAATTAATATTAATCAGACATAGCTATGCAGGAAATAGATTTTAATAAAATACAAAATGAGTTACTGGCTTTTACAAAAACTGAGGTAAGCAAGTTCTTAGCAGCGCATCCCGATGAAGTTTTTTACGCATTTGCATTTGATTGTAACGCAGAAGATGCCGAAGTAAATTTGTGTTTCAATACAGAAAGTGCCTTTTCAACTCTCCTTGCAGAATCTCAAAGTGGAAAGTATAAAGCTTCTTATCAAACTGTAGAACAAATTAATGAACTGAGATATAATACCGGCGATTGGGAGTATCAATCTTTTGCCACCACTTATGTACTTTCTGAGGAAGAATTATTCGGTGATGATGAAGATGATGATCATGAGGAAACTGAAGATGACGAAGGAGCTGCCAATGAACACACACAAAATTTGCTATTGCATTTTTCTAAAACCTTAGTTGAATTTACCAAAACTGAAGAATACCAGAAAATCCATAAGACACCGGATTTTAAAATATTCTGTATAGATCACGATGAAAATCTGGATGAAGCAGAACTAAGGATGAGCAGCTTCAGCTAACTCGTTAATATCCTTAAATTCTTTTTATAAGCCCTTCTGTTGATAAAATCGTTCAACACAAGGGCTTTTTTATGTCCAGAACTCTCGTTAAAATCTTGCAACAAATGAAAAATCATATTTAATGAATAAAGTATACTAAATTAGTAGTTTTTTATTTATCTTTGTGAACCAACCTTATTAAACCAACCAAACATGAAAAAAACTTCTACGCTACTCATCGGAGCCTTGCTCCCGTTCACCTTACTTGCTCAGCAGCCATTCAGCCTCAAAGGAGACGTAAAAGGGTTACTGCCAGGAGATAAAATTTTTTTGTCTTACAATGCAGACGGAAAAAGCATACTGGATTCTGCAATAGCTGAAAAAGGTATTTTTACTTTCACCGGCAAAATTAAAGATCCCGCCAGAAGTGCCCTGTATAAAAAATCAGGAACGAAAGGAACCAGAAGTGATGCCTTATCATTCTATATAGAACCTGCAAATATTAAAATAACTTCTGCAGACTCTTTGAAACATGCAGCAGTAAGCGGCTCCTTAGTTAATGCGGATAACAGCAAACTTAAAGCAAGTTCCAAAACTATCCAGGATGAGTTGAACGCACTTAACGAAGAATATTCAAAGTTTACCCCAGAGCAGAAAAATGATAAAGCATTTATAGAAAGTTTCTCTGGTCGTTACGATAAAGCCTCAGAGGGCCTGACTCCTGTTTACCTGGATTTCGCCAGCAAAAATCCATCATCTTATATCAGTCTCGTTGTTTTATCTCAGTTAGCATCAGATGATAAAGTACAATCAGATGCAGAACAGCTTTATAATAAGCTCTCCCCAAAAGTTCGTGAAACCAGTACAGGAAAAAGTATAGCAGGTTTCTTTGAAGCTGCAAAAAAGACTAAAATCGGTCAGCAAGCACTGGATTTTACGCAGAACGATGTGAATGATAAACCCGTAAAACTATCAGACTTTAAAGGAAAGTACGTTTTAGTTGATTTCTGGGCATCATGGTGTGGACCTTGCAGAAGAGAGAACCCAAATGTAGTTGTTGCCTATAATAAGTACAAAGATAAAGGATTTACTGTATTAGGAGTTTCCCTGGATCAGCCCGGTAAAAAAGAGGCTTGGTTAAAAGCAATCGAAGATGATAAATTGACCTGGACCCATGTTTCAGACCTGAAATTCTGGGACAATGCAGTGGCAAAACTATATGGCATCAGATCCATACCTGCAAATTTTCTGATCGACCCTACAGGAAAAATTATTGCTAAAGGTTTAAGAGAAGAAGACCTTCAAAAGAAACTTGCAGAAATATTAGATTCAAAATCAAAATAGGGTACTCTGTTTTTCTGAATACATACCCTGACATTTTTTTAGGAGAGAAGTACCCAAGCAATAAATTATTGATATATTGGTTCAGGATGTTACAGCGGAGGTCAAAAAATTACTGTATACCTGAAAACTGGCAATTGGAGAAAAGATCTATCTGAATACGGTGAGTATAGGAAAAGTATATCAAAAAGGCACACAGAAAATTTAAAGATAATAGCCAGTTTGACCGGATCTATAATCAGGGCCAAATTATAACTGGCTCCTGATTAATAATTTAAAGGCCTGTAACTCCGAATGGTTTCAGGACATATAAAAACCGGTTATCGTGCGGATAACCGGTTTTTATATAATTTATCTTTAATTCAGACTATGCTTCGCTGTCATAAACAATGCCACCAACATGTTTGTCAATCTGCCATCTTCCAGTTCCTTCTTCGCCGATAACGTCGAACAATTCAAGGGCACGTCTTGCTTTGTATTCTTCTTCACGTTGTTCTTTGAAGAACCAGTTTAAGAATTCAACAGTAATATAATCTTGTTCTTTATGGCAATTAGCTGCGATATTTTTCAAAGATTGAGTTACGCTGATTTCCTGATCCAAAGCTTCCTCGAAAACTTCTCTGAAAGAGTTGTATTCAAGTTTGATATTTGAAACATCAGGAGAAATTGCAGTACCACCCATATCTAAAACATATTTATAGATTTTAAGCTGGTGTTGTCTTTCTTCGTCCGACTGTTTGAAGAAGTAGTCAGAGGAGAAATCGTAGCCATGTTGATTACACCAAGATGCCATTGCTAAATATGCTGATGAAGATTGAGCTTCTTTTTTTATTTGTTGATTTAAGAGTTTTTCTACTTCAGTAGAAAGCAAACACTTAACGCGGATGATGTCTTTCATATGATTATAAATTAATTATTACCTATATCGTATGACAAAAGTAGTGCTATAAATCAATTTTAAAGCATTTAAAAGAAATATGGAAAGATTCTAAGTCTAAAGAAGATTAAGCTGTTAGACTATATACCCTGTCGTGCAGGATGCGATTAAGTTCAAGCATTACAAACGTACCTTCTATTAATTCTTTGAAGGCGATGATTTCCAATAAAGTTAATACATAACAATGATCACAAGCACAGATAAAAACGATCTCCAGATCTGGTGCTTTATCAGAACTTAGCAATAAAGCCTCTATATCGATGCCATAGATAGCTTTTCTAAGTTTCATGATCGAACGATAGTCGAAACGATTGTTATGGCCTGCGAAATTTACGTACCAGCATTTTTGAGAATCCGACTGAGAAACAGATCCATTCCTGGTTTGGAATACTTCTAATAATTCAACTGAAGGTGCTACGGCTACGTTTTGCATTCACATTTATAATTATAATACAAAGATTCACATTATTTAGACTTGATACAAATAAATTGGCAAAATAATTTGTAATATTTTTAAATATTCCTGTTTTGTAGACGATAAATGCAAATATTCCTATATTGTTACCACCTAAACTCACACCATATTTACTGGGCATTACTACCCATTAAACAATTTGAAAAACACTAATTAAATCCTTATCCCTATGTACCGTAGTATTGAAGATTTCGAAAATGACTGGAAGAACGAAGAGCATAGTACGCTTCAGATATTCAGCAACATTACGAATGAAACCAAATCCATCAAAATCCACGAAAATGTAAGAGCATTAGATAGATTAGCCTGGCACATTACCCAGACTATCCCTGAAATGGGGTTACATGCTGGCTTGATGACAGAAAATCTGCTGGATGCACTGCCAATACCAGAAAGCTTTGAAGAAATTATTAAGGTCTACCAGGAATACAATATGCTCCTGTTAAAAAGAGTGAAGTCAAAATGGACAGACTCTACTTTAGGCGATAAAGTAGATATGTATGGACAGGTCTGGACTAAAGGACAGGTATTGTCTGTATTTGTGGCACATCAGACACATCACCGCGCACAAATGACAGTAGTGATGCGTATGGTAGGTTTGCCAGTACCTGGTGTATACGGCCCTGCTAAAGAAGAATGGGTACACATGGGGATACCTGCTATGGATTAAACCCGTATTCTTATCAAATAAAAAGCCTGAACATATCAAAATATTCAGGCTTTTTATCTCTTATCCCGTTTTTAGAAACTGTTAAAATCAAACATTTCTGAAGTAACCAGGTGTATAAGCTGTTTGCTTCTTAAAGAAATTATTGAAATGCGCTGCCTCTTCAAAACCAAGGCAATAGCCAATTTCCGAAATATTCCAGTCCGTATGTTTCAATAAAGACTTCGCTTCTGTTAATACACGCTCAGAAATAAGATCTGTGGTTGTTTTACCAGTAGTTGTTTTGATAGACCTGTTTAAGTGATTGACATGTACAGCAAGTTTCTCTGCGAAATCTTTTGCCGAACGAAGAGCAAACCTTTGAGAAGGTGTTTCAATAGGAAACTGGCGCTCTAATAACTCGGTAAATACAGCAGTGATTCTCGACTGCGCATTGGGGTGCTGATATAGATTCTCAGACGGCTGTGATTTTAGTGCATAATGCGTTAACTCAGTGACGTAATTACGTAGTAAATCATATTTAAATACATAATCAGAATTAATTTCCTCCAGCATTTTGTCATAAATCCCGGCGACAAACTTTTCCTGTGTATCATCTAAAAAGTAGGCAGGCTTACCTCCTATACTGAACATCGGCAGCTCATTCAGGCTTCCGCGGATTTTCTCCGTAAAGAAAGACTCCGTGAAGATACAAAAGTAGCCTGTAGCATCTTCAGAAAGCGCCTGGACCGTATAAGGAACATTAGGATTGAAAAATATTAAGGTGGTGCCTTTGATGACTATACTTTTATCCGCATAATGATACAAAAACTCACCACGTACAAGGCTCACTTTATAGAAATCCCTGCGGCTGTAAGTTACAGGAGTAGAATTTGGCTGGTTACAATCTTCAATACGGAAAACATTAAAATGCCCTACACCATTCTGTAAGGTCTGGGGAACACTATTAAACTTTTGCTGATAAAAGTGTTCTAATGTTTGTGTCTTATCCATCATATGAATTTAAGCAATTTTCTCTGCAAATATAGCATGATCCAGCTTTAGGAGATTGCGCCAATCAAACCGTTAATTGCAAAATTCAAACAAATAAGCAAAAGAGATATTGCATGTAGCCGGGAACATTTAATTATCAAAAAGCAGGTTTTTAAAGTGCTGATTACATTTTTTATAATTCATAATGAGGTTGTTAAACAATTAACCAAGCCCATTGTTTGCAGAAATGAACATTATTTGTACTTTTGTCGCGGAGAGTTGGCAGAGTGGTCGATTGCGGCAGTCTTGAAAACTGTTGACTTGTCAAAGGGTCCGCGGGTTCGAATCCCCCACTCTCCGCAAGTATTTAATCAAAATACACAAAATGGCTTTAAACTTATGTTTAAGGCCATTTTTGTTTTTAAACCATATCAAAATCACACAAAATTTCGCAATATCTGGTGTCCTATGAGGTGCCCTATTCTATCGCTCATCAACAGGGCACCAGAATCCTTGTAAGTTATTGATTATTAGGGTGTTCAATATCCATACATCTTGATTGAGATAACGCAACGAACTAAATTTATTCACTTAAATCTATTGCGATGAACAAGACATTAGGACTATTATTCTACCTCAAAAAATCAAAGATCAATTCAAATGGTCTTACCCCTATCTATCTTCGGATTACTATTGACGGTATCCGTACTGATATTTCCTCTAAACGCTTTATTGATGCCAGCAAATGGAATAACAAGGCGCAGAAAGTAAATGGTACCTGCGAAGAAATACGCAATATCAATTCTGCCTTGAAATCCTTAGAGATCAAAGTTTACAAGTCCCACATGGAAATGGTAGATAAAGATTTGCCGATCACTTCAGAGAACCTAAAAAAATACATGTATGATGTAGAGATTGTACCCAAGGTGATCGAAAAAACAATACTAGAGGTATTCAAAGCCCATAATCTGGAAGTTAAAAGTTTAATCGGTAAAGGTTTTGCGCAAGGAACTTACGACAGATATGAGGTCAGCTATCAGCATACCCAGGCTTTCATGTTATGGAAATACAATGTTAAAGACGTGCTTTTGACTCAGGTGAATCATGAGTTTGTAACCTCTTATGATTATTTCCTGCGTAGTGTACGAGATTGCGGAAACAACACGACAGTCAAATACTTAAAGAATTTCAAAAAAATCATCTTAATCAGCCTTGCAAATGGTTGGCTTGAAAAGAATCCCTTCCTTTTGTACAAGGCGAAATTGAAGCCAGTAGTAAGGGAATTTCTTAATATGGACGAAATCCAACGAATGGCCGACTATGACTTTAAATTTTCACGTCTCAATCATGTAAGGGATATTTTCCTATTCAGTTGTTATACAGGTCTGTCTTACGCGGATGTAAGGAAACTTAAAAAAAGTGAAATCATTACCGATGATAAGGGGATGCAATGGATCAGTACCTATAGAAAGAAAACGGATACCGTTGTCAAAGTTCCGCTATTACCAATTGCTTTAGACCTTATTGATAAATATTCAGATCACCCCTCTTGCTGGGAAGGTAAAAGTGTTTTGCCTGTTTCTAGTAACCAGAAGATGAACAGCTATCTTAAAGAGATTGCCACGCTATGTGAAATTTTTAAAGAGCTTACGTTTCATATTGCCCGACATACTTTTGCAACTACCATTACCTTAGCAAACGGTGTTCCTATTGAATCGGTCAGTAAGATGCTTGGTCATACTGATATTAAAACCACACAGCACTACGCTAAAATCTTAGACTTAAAGTTGTCACAGGATATGGAATTACTCAAGATAAGGCTTACAGAAATTCCTACAACAGAACAAATGCTAAAGGTTGTTCAAACCTCAAATACAACCGGGACAGCTAAAAAGGCATCCTAATTTCACATATAATAGGCAATCTTAATCAATAATAGAATAAGATTGCTTATATTCAGAATTAATCTTTCTATTCTGTAAAATATGGCAAACTATTCTTATTTTAAATTTAGAAAACGCTTTGATTTTAATCCCCATCCGTATGAACTCGGAAACTTTATGGTATTCAATAAAAAAATCGAAAGCAATTTTTTCTTCAATAAGCTTTTTGAAATTCAAGAAAATGAACATATCCCTTTTTTTATTTTTCACCAGCAATTTTTTTTATTAAAACATCCCGGAGAAGAAAAACAGTTTTTAACGTATGTACTAGAAGTGGTGCAAGACCGTATTAATTATTACAAGAGACAGGATGTGTACAAAGACGCAGAAAGGACATTGTTTAACTTGTCTGTACTAAAATCATTTCAAAGCGCCCTCGATGAAATAAATATCTGGAATTTAAATAAAAGTTTAGAAGTTCTCCTAGCCAATAAAGAAATTGAAATTGCCTCTTACAAACAAGAAATCGAATTGTTAAAAGAAAAGCTTAAAACAGCTGCTATATATAATGCTGATACTAAAATTAGGCTTATTGAAGGCAAGTTACCTGTATTAGTGGACTTGATACAACAGATACAGAAATTAACGCTTCCTGACGGCCGTAAACTTACCAAATCACAATCTCAAAGTGCGTGGTATAAAATGATTGCCAAATATTTTCAAAATGGCGAAAAAGATATTTCATTAGAAACTATCCGTAATTATTTCCCCGCTAATAAAGAGACTACTTTAATCAAAGGTTCAGAGGTTGCCGAGTCTGATAAACTATTTACCATCAATATAAATCCACTAAACTCTACCTCACAGAAATCTGTTCTTTAAGCCCATTAGCCTTTAACAATTTGTGCTTTTAATTACCCCTATTTAAATTAATTCACTCCAAATTTGCATTCATTTAATAAATCATGAGTATAATTAGAACCAAAAATCATACAGGCGATAGCAATTATAAAAATCAAACCAGTAACTACAATAGATAAAGCATTGCTTTTAAGAAGTTTAGGCTGATTTTTAACAATAGCCTCCCCCTTTTTGGATATTCTATAGTAAAAAATATTGAAGAGTAAAATAAGAACTAACAAAGCAACTGAAATCCATATAGGTAATGATATACAATGGCTTTTAATTAAATAAATCTCTAACAATAAGTTCAAGATCATCATCTCTGATACACTTAAAGTAAATATAACCGTTGCATGAGGTTCGTTATCGGGTATAATTTTAGTGTATATTAAGTAATAATAGTAATAAATGACATTTAACACCATAAAAGTTCTTTTTCTTTAAAAACGGGTCTTGTTTTATTTATTTATTGGGAATTCGTCTCTTTCAACTCCCAAAAAATCCTGAAGGTGCGGGCGGACATTTTCTCTATACCAATCATTACCAGAAATTTGCCTTCCTATTTCCCATCCAATGCCCCAACCGGCTCCGGGTGTACCTCCGAAAGTAGCGAAAGCATTCGATGTTTGTTCAATTAGAACACCTCTTTTAGATAATAATCCTTCCTCCCCTTGTTTTTTAATTTGAAAGTAATTCCATATACCGATACTCCTACCAAGCCATTTGAACCTCATCCCAATAGACTTAGCGTCACTTCTCAAAAAAGTGTATTGATTTCCATGGAATGCGTGACCGTATGATCTCATATTAATTATAGAAAACCAAGTAGCTTTGTTGAACATTAAAGCCTCACCTTTACTTATAACGTACCCCCCCACACTTAAATACAAACCAAATTTATCAGGCGGCTCATGTTTAGAAGCTACCTTCTTCTGATACTTCATCCAAGTAGGATCGTTTGCTAATGTTACTGCAATATACGATGGTACCGGCCTTGCTTTTTCGACAAAACCAAGCCCCTCAACATTAGCACCCGGCCATATACCCATAAGTGCCATTCGTCTAAATTCTGCCAAAGAGTATATTTTATAAGGGGCTATGTTTTCTTGCTTTACTTTTTGCTTACCCATATGCTAATTTTTCACCCAATTGTTATCTAACTCAATATTATTGAACAATATTTTACCAGCGGTAATTGTTATCCAGGTCGTTAAACTTTGTGTTCCTGTTGCACTAACCTGCTGACGATAATTAATACAATAAGCATTTTTAAAATATATCGTATTCATATTTTGGCCACCTTCATCCCTAAAATCTATTTGGCCATCTTTCTGTTCCCAGTTGTTAACCATCCATTTATACATAATGGCACTGACTTGTTGGGATAATTCCATTTGAAAAACCCCTCCATATACTTCATGTTGAGGCTGTAATTTATGATCCACCGCTTGTTCCACTCCAAATTCAAGCTCCATAAGTTCATATTCTTCCATTCCTACCGATAATACTGCTTTTACATTCATAATATTTGGTGTTTATTTCCATTCATTTTTGTGTACAATACCATTAAGTTCAACTTCATCCGCCTGAATTACCAGCGTAGTAGTGATATTATTAGTACTAAATCTTGAATAACTCAAATAAGAGGCAACACAGCAACCATTTTTGAACGCTATTTTATTAAAAGATATACCCGTAATGTCCAAATATGAAAGAATACCATTCTTTCGTTCACGATGGTTAAATGCCCATTTTGTTAAAAAGCTATCAGTAAAATGATCTAAATGGAGAATGATAGTTCCTCCTGAAACTAGCCCTAACGCCTTGCCGTCATGTTGTATTCCCTGACTTAAACTATATTCACTGTGCATTAGATTATATGAGTTCGTATTTCCGGGACTTGCAGGCTCGTGAACGTTGCTGAGTGTTAAAATTGATTTAAATGATGACATAAAATTTTGTTTTGTAATTCAATAAATAGATAAATTGAAGATAATGATAATTGGTTTATTTTTTGAGTAAATAATTAAAAGACAAAATCACTATTGAATTATGTTTAAAGAACCTTTTTTGGCAAAAATAAATACATCCAACTATAATTGAGGACTTTATAAAATCTTAAAACAGCACATTCAGTAAATTAATTATTTAAAACTTTACCGTATAAGCCTTAACTTATTTACTTGTTGAACATGACCAAAGCAAACCTTTGGTCATTCAACGGGTGTACATCCCCCCCACCTTTGACACAGCAATATTGCCCAGTATTAAAGAAGAAAGGAAAGTATGTCCGTAGAAATCATCACAAAAGAAGACCTTGAAAAGTTCAAAACTGATCTGTTCAAAGAACTCAAACAGTTGCTCCCTGCTGAAAGATCAGAGCCTAAAAGATGGCTTAAAAATTCCGATGTCCGAAAATTACTGAATGTCTCATTAGGTACACTCCAAAATCTCCGTCTCAATGGTACCCTGCCATATACTAAGATCGGGGGAACAACCTTTTATAGAGCGGAGGAAGTTGAAAAAATGTTGGCTAAAGGTTCTAAATCCTAAATGGCTATGATAGGAGAAACACCGATGAAAGACTTTTTTATCAAAGCGATCAAAGACGGGCGGATCATCACTTCACACATCAGCCTATTCGCCTCCATTTGTCAATGTTGGCACAACAAGGCATTTCAACATCCCATACCTATCACCCGAAAGGAACTCATGCGCCTGTCGAAAATCGCATCCTTTGCCACCTACCATAAGTGTATGCGGGAACTCGACAACTTCGGCTATCTCCGATATGAGCCCTCCTACAAACCGACGGGTAGTCTGGTCTACTGGCCGCTCCCGTGGAGCGAACCACCAGACCAGAAAAAGGAGCCGGGAAACCCGGCGTAGCATTTACCCGGATGCTCCTTTCAGGAGCTATCCGGGTAATGGAAACCGCAGGAAGTAAGGCGAGGCTTTCAGCACGCCAAACTTATGCGGTTTGTAGGAAGCAAGTTTATGTTTTTGTTACACAAAAACTCCCCCAAGCCTGCGGCAAGGGGGAAACTTGCTTCAAGCTCCCGATGGTCGCATGAAGGTGCAGGGCGCAGAAGCAAGAGCGGGTAAGTCATTTTAATACGTCAGAAACTATGGCCAATACATCATTAAACACGGGTTTTAAAGACCCGGTAAAAAAGACAGATAAGCGCCCAAAACATAGAGGCGGCGCACCGCAAAAAAGGATCAAACGAGCCAACGGCATCCGTGTCCGGCTGACCGCTACCGAGCGTTTCATGATTGAATCCAAAGCCCGCGAGGCGGGCATGCGGATCAGCGACTGGATTAGGGCAGCTGCCCTGAAAGCTAAGGTTGTAGGGAGAATAAGCGAAGAGGACAGGCGTGTCCTGCACCTGCTGGCAGGTATGGCTAACAACCTGAACCAGCTGACCAAGTTGGCGCATACCAGTGGAATTATGAGTATTGTCATCAAATGCGACAACCTGTTAACAGAGATCGATCAGACCCTTAAATATCTGAACAGCGATGATGGGAAAGATACCTAAATCCGGTAAGAGCTTTAAAGGCTGTGTAGAATACTGCATGTTGAAAGAAGGTGCAGTTGTACTAGATGCGGACGGCCTGCGCACTGGTGAGGTAGCACACACCATTGCCGACTTTGACATGCAGCGGAAAATGCGGCCGGGCTTGGGACAAGCGGTTGGTCACATTGCACTAAACTGGAGTCCAGAGGATGCACCAAAACTTACCGATGAACTAATGGTGAACATTGCTAAGGAATACCTGAAAAAGATGAAGATTACCGATACACAGGTGCTAATGGTCAGGCATCACGACACTAATCATCCTCATTTGCATTTGGTTTACAACCGGGTAGACAATGAGGGCAAAACGATAAGTGATGCTAACCAATGGTGGAACAATGTAAAAGTGAGCAAGGCGCTTACCTTAAAGTACGGTTTCCATATGGCAAAGGGTAAAGATCGGGTAAACCGTCAGCGGCTTAAAGGAGCAGATAAGGTAAAGTATCAGCTTCACGATCAGATCAAAGCAATACTACCGACAGTTAAAAGCATGGACGAGCTGCAAAAGCAACTGGCTAAGCAGGGTATAAGTATGCTGTATAAGTATAAAAGCGGAACACAGCAAGTGCAAGGAATCAGTTTTGGTAAAGGTGAATACCAGTTCAAGGGATCGGAGATTGACCGTAGTTTGAGCTATGGAAAAACAAGCAAAACGATAACTGACAGTGTGCAGGAGCAGCAAGAGCAGCAGCAAAAAGAAAGAAAGGTACAACCTACGAGCCTAGCCGACCAGATTAGGGAAGTTATACAACAGTCCGAGCAGGAACCACATTATTTAAAGCAGGAACCACAAACGCAATACTTGCAGCACGAGCCGCAGACCAAATATTTGGACACACTAAATCCCGGAATTGACATATCGGATGACGTTGATGATGAGGCTATTTATGGCCGTAACAGGCAACGTAAGGGACAAGCCCGCACCAATACAAGGTAAGAAAACTAATGATTTTTAAACTCAACACTTAAAGAAAGAAACTTAATATGAGCAATCAACAAACACCTGAAAAAACAGTTATAGATGAAGTGGTAGAAAGCCTGATCAAAAAGACGGAACTGCTGGAAAAAGAACTTTCTGCTATGAAAAAAGAACTTTTGGCAAAGGAAGAGCAAACCCAAGCCTTACTAACCAGTTTTGAAAGCAAATTTAGCAACGTGGTCATTCAAGCACCTGCACCGGATTTGTCCGAAGTCAATGCTACACTAAAGAATGGTTTAGCCACTATGAACCAGAATATGGAAAAATGGCCAAAGCCGCTCAAAACGGAATATCGCTTTTTGTTTTTTCCCGAGCAGCTTAGGAGTGTGGAATATGTTAGGGCTGTATTGACCAGAATAATCTTATTTTTACTGGCTTTGGTTTTTATGATCTTTGCTTATCTGCTACTGAATGACCATATGAAATGAAATTTGCAAATCACCTGATTTGCTGTGGCAATGAACGGGCAAAACAAAGGGGGCGATAACTTCAAACCCTTTGTCACTCAAATAACGAGGTTTTACAGTTATGCTGCTTATTCTTAGAATTTGTACCAATCTCACATTTTAACGCTAGTGCCGTTATACCCATATGGCTCCCATTATTACTAACAGGACAGTAAATCATATAAACATAAGCAAGCGACCGACCATTGTATAATATTTAGATTACATCGTTTCAATGCAGAGTTAGCAACAGCAAACCCCACATGTTGTATAATCTATAAACTATTTAGTGAGTACATTATAATCTCACTCCATGGCTGTACAAGCAGCCTCAACTATCGTTTTCAACAGTATAAATGTAAACTGCATTTATACTGAATATTATATTTTGACTCTATCATAAGCGTGCGCCAGCCATTGTATTTTAGTTTAGAATTAACCATTTCAATTAAAGGCCACTGGCAGCAGACCCCAAATATTGTATATTTTTCAAACTATTTTAGTGAGTATATTATAATCTCACCCTTCGGCTGTACAAGCAACCTCAAATATGATATTAGGCCATAAGAGCCTTAACAAAGTCGCCTCTAAAGTTCGTGGAAGGCTAGCACACCATTGTTTATATACAAAGAGAAGATCATCTGTTGTATTATTCTTAATGATTGTATTCTCATCTATATGAATATTTAGTGAGTAAACTTTCTTTCTCACCCTACGGCTGTACAAACAGCCTCAAATAATTTGAGCAATCCCCCTTTAAAACTTTAAATCCGTATTACACGCATACCAATAGAGCCCATAACGGTTGTACCACCTGTTTAGATTTAGTGAGTATATCCATGATCTCACTTTGCAGCTGTACAAGCAGCCTCATATTTTTAAGATAAACACAGCCTATCTTTTTACTTTAGTTAAAATACAATAAGCATGCCCCGGCGTTGTATGTTTCTTAAGCGAAGCCCACCACTGTAATATTCTCCCAATAATACAAGAGATCCCATCGGTTGTATCACTAATTAAATTCAGTGAGTGCATCTTTCGCCTCACTCTACGGCTGTACAAGCAACCTCATATTTTTTATTTAAAAATCGGTACCACAACAAAGTCGTCACGTCCCTGCTTTGTATATTTTATAGCAATCCCCATACATTGTAAATACTGCTGAACAATTTAGTGAGTACTTAGTTTGTCTCACCCTATGGTTGTACAAGCAACCTCTTTTATTTTTCAAAGCACGAAATAATTCAATCTGTTTCTTTCTCTATAGAGCCCGTAGTTTCTGTAGTATCTAATTAGATTTAGTGAGGTATTTATATTCTCACCCTACGGCTGTACAAACAGCCTCTATAATTTCTTAAATAACTTTTCAAATTGCAGTAAACCACAACCCCATGCCTACTTCAAGGCATGGTCTCCACTATTGTACATACTTTCAAATTGCGATAAACCACAACAAGACAAAGCAGGGCAACACTACCAGAACGTTGTATCATACCTTTCAAATTGAGATAAACCACAATTTTATTCAAAGTTTTATTGGGCTTAAGCAATTATATGTCCCTTATGAAATATTTAGTGAGTAAAAATCCTGTCTCACTCTACGGCTGTACAAGCAGCCTCTATAATAGTTTAACAATTACATCACAAGCTACATTAGACACGATAGCGCCCACATGTTGTAATACAAAAGCAAGCACCGCACCATTGTATAAACTCTAGGCTTCACTTTCATTGAATTTAGTGAGCGTGCAATATTACCTCACCCTACGGCTATACAAGCAGCCTCTATAATTTTTTAAAGAGCTTTTCAAATTAGGATAAACCATAATTGAGAGTCATCTGGTGACATTTGTTTCTTAATTGTACATACCTTTCAAATTGTCGTAAAGCACAACCACTTTTTACATAGGAAACTTGTTGTATATACCTTTCAAATTCGGCTAAGCCACAACTTTATTCAAAGTTTTATTGGGCTTAAGCAATTATATGTCCCTTATGAAATATTTAGTGAGTACAAATCCTGCCTCACTCTACGGCTGTACAAGCAGCCTCAATTATCCTCAGCTATTCAACAATGACCTGAATGCCCGCCTTTTCGGCCTTGTAGTTTATTTTATCTTTCAGGCTGTAATAACTCCAATTTTGTAGCAGGAACGGGTCTTGCTTCGCTATTTCTTCTTTTTGTTCCTGATTAACCAAGATTAAGGTGGCAGCCTCATGTTTCACGCAAAGATCAATTAGCTTCCGACTGTACACATGTAACTTATATTCAACATATCTTTTTTCCTGATGTTGATAATCATCCAGACATTTCTTTTTCCGTTTAGTGCCATGACCGCCACGGTTAAAGGCAACTGCTTTTTTCACCCTGTGAATAGCCGCCTGTATGGCTAATCTACGATGCAGGAACTCTTCTTTGTTTCCAATGGTATGTTCATCACTTCCAATTTTAACAGTAACCGGATGTTCGATAGATAGTGAAGCTTCAGCAATAACAGAGGTATTTAATTGATGTTGTTCTTTTTCAATCTGAATGGCTGCCAGTAAAAATACTTTACCCCGATCTAGCTGGATATGACTGGCACAAAGTTTTAACGTACCGTTCAGAATCCTGTCCAACATAATTTTTTTATCTGATTTATCTTTTCCTAAATAGGTTCTGAATGGAATCTGGAATAGCTTGAAACAAAAATTCTTGTTGTCAGGTGTACGGCCTAATTTTGAAATTACTTCTGAACCAAAAGGCAGAGGGATATTTTTCTTGTAATTTCTTAATGACTTTTCACCTTTCCAGTAAGCAGCTTTTTCTTTGTTAAAATAGGAAATAAGGGTATTGTTTAAGTTGCTTAGGATATTGGTAGGGATTTGCCCTTTAAAATGATTAGAAAGTACCCGATAGGTGGTGTTCTGACGAGACGATTTTAAAATTCCATTTTCTTCTTTTTTTTCGTCAGCAATTTTAAGCTTAATTTCTTCCGTTAAATAAAAGAAGTCCTTAACCTGTTCCTGTACAAAATGGTGGCTCATAATCATATTAGCGGAACGGAAGCAAATCCATTGCCAATTATAAAGCTGATCTTTTGCCTGTTTGATCACTTCTTTATCATCAGAATCAATCAGTAACTGAATTTTGCGGGTGATAATCATCGTATTATTTTCCATAGCCTTAGATTTTTACTTTTTTAATTTTGGTACAGGCGTTTGCGAATGCCTTTTGAATATAGCCCTGATTTAAATTTAATGCTGTTGCAATTTCTTCAAAACTGTATTGGAGTTCATAACGCATGTGTAGAATAGCCGATTGTTCTTCGCATAAATCCCCCTCAAACTTAAACCTATTGGTTTTTCCTACTGTGCTCAATTTTTGGGTATTCGTCAGGATTGCTTTAAGGCATTCCAGCGTTTTTTCTACTTTTCTGGCCACCTGATAATCTGATATGCCACCGATATGCCACGCTATACGGTCATAATTGAACGAGTACTTTAAGCACAACTGGATAAATAATTGCTGGCCATCTGTTAGGTTAGGAATTACAGCTTCTACCTGATCCCATTGCTTTTTCATTTCTTCTTCTAAATCCTGCTGAAAGAAAACATCTGGATTGTCTTCTAATTCAGGATTGTAACCGACCATAAACTCCTGATAGTTCTCTATTTCATCCAGCCGGAGCATATTACGCTGAAACCTATTGTTTGAAGTTTTATAATAGGCTTTGCAAGCATCGTTAGTTAGTTTTTTGACAAATGTTTCGATATGTTCGGGGTCAATGATGCTTTTTCTGATTAGCCAAAGTCTAAGGAAAGCCTCATTAACAATACAGTCGGCATTAACATCATCTTTAATGTATTTTACACCCTTATAATATAATGAGGGATATAGACGCTTGTAAAAAAATTCAAGACCTTTTTCGTTCCCTTCCTGAAATTTGCTGAAATAATATTGCTGGTCAGTTTTCATAATGGTATCTTTAAGTAAGAATTTCTTAATCCTGTTTATAGTGTCATGTATGAATTTATAAAAGAGACAGGGAGCAATCGGCCTTAACCTGGCATCTTTATATACAATAAGTTGGTTAGTTGACAGGTACGAAGTAAGCAGATTATAAACGGTTTAAAGATTTTTTAGCTGATACTTATACCACTTATTTTGGGATTTTTACTAAATTTATATTTTAATTAAATATAAAAACGCTTATACAATGGAAGATTTCTATATACCTAAGGTAAAACACATTGGCAGGAATATAGCTAAGATCAGAGAATTTAAAGGGATAAAGCAAGAGGCTTTGGCTATTGATTTAGGACTTAGTCAACAGGCAATTTCTAAACTGGAAAATGAAGAAAACATCAGTGACGAAAGATTAAAGCAGATTGCTGATGCTTTGGGTGTAAGTTTGGATATTATAAAGAATTTTGACGAAGAGAGGGTAATCTATCATATTAATAACGTGCAGAATAACAATGTCACAGATAGTACCTTTGAAAATGGGTCGGCATTAAATGGTCAATTTAATAACCAGTTTAATCCTATAGAAAAACTTTCAGAACTTTATGAACGGTTATTGGAAAGCGAACGGGAAAAAATTGAATTAATCAAAAAGATTAGGAATGAAGATTGATCTTTTGTTAATTTGGCTACTAAATCATAATAAATAATGGAAGAGGTAAAACATAAACCGTCAAAACCTATTGGCCCCAAAATTGCCAAAGTTAGGAACCTTAGGGGGATGAGTCAAGAAGAACTAGGAAAAAAGCTTGGAGGCATAAGTAAATCCGCTGTATCTAGATTGGAACAAAATGAAACGCTCGAAGATGAGCTGCTTACTAAAGTTTGTTCTGCATTAGATGTAACTGAAGAAGGGCTTAAAAATTTAGATGAGGATTTAGCTTTATATTTAACCGCTAATTTTTATGATAACTGTAATATAAATGCTTCTGCTGGTAATTCATCATACGGAACTTTTATTTTCAATTCAATTGAAGAAATATCAAAGATTTATGAAAAGCAACTTCAAACGATTAGAGATGAACTAAGAAAAGAGTTGAAGAACAAAGACAAATAACTTACCATAACACACCAAAATAAGACGGGAATTTTACCCATAGAAAAACCTTAGCTATTAAATTAGCTAAGGTTTTTTTTGCGAATACATAGGTGGGATTTTAACAATTGCCATGGTTGTAAAATTCCCATGCAAATTTTAACGCTATTAAATTGATTTTTAGTAAGTTTGAATTGAGAGCGTAAATGAGCGGGGGTACAAATCAACCATGCTACCTCCGCCATTTTGCTTTAATAGACTCAACGAACTGCTATTATTAACTTCAAACCATTTCACTCAACCTCTCCACCCTGTGGATACTGATTATCTACTTATGTCATCATCTACGAACCTTCCACATATACAAAAAGTATCAATTACTAAAATCCAGATTGGATCACAGCTAGTGAACTTAGGGAAATTATTAGAAATAGAAGAACGTGAAAACGATTTCGTTTTGGTTATTTATATGCTAGACTTAAAACACGTTTTTAGATTTGAAAAACACACGCAACTTTACATTATAATTTAATAATATTTCAATGTGAACACCGATTGTTAACTATTTAAGGTGAATTAAACATAATCTTGCGCTTTAGATTGGAGAAACCCCACGCTCAGTAGTGGCCTGCGAAACCCCGACGTTTAAAGCCTTTCCGCTGTTCTCGCTTTTAGCATATACGGAAAGTACACCCCGGTTCCTGCCATTTGGGGATGGTTTGTGTGATTTCTACCGGAAAAGTGATATAACAACAGTCTATAATCTGTAGTGTTATTCTATTTTACTTAAACGGTCGCTAATGCTATTCCTGCAAAAAGCAGAAATGAGCAAATATCATAAGCACCAACGATCCACCCCCTAGTTTTAAATAAGCTTTTATCCTCATCTTTAAATTCAACAATTATTTCATCTAGTTTATTTATCATTACCGTCCGGTAAAAAAGCAGCCAACTTAATGGCTGCCTAATAAAATCGTAATTTCGCTTTGCAAAACTAAAAATACGATGAGTAAAAGTAACTATTTTTCTAGTAAATCTGTTTTCGGACAGCTGATTTCCTTGATCGATGATCAACTTATAAAAGTTGCGGTAAAAAAGAGTGATTCTGATCGATATGTAAAGCGTTTTAAGACAAAAGACCACTTGATTAGTATGCTGTTTTGTTCTTTTGCCAAGTGCACTTCTCTTCGTGAAGTATCAGGTGCAATGCTTGGCCTATCTGGAAAAACAGCTGGTTTTCAATTAAGCCATATTCCCAAAAGGAGCACATTATCCGATGCGAATAAGAAAAGGAAAGTTGAATTTTTTGAGGAGATCTACCATAAGCTGTTAGCTCAATACGGTTCATTTTTATCGGACAGCCGGATTCAGGATGTCTTAAAAAAGCAAGTTAAAATTATTGACAGCACTACCATAAGCCTGTTTAAGGACATTTTAAGTTGTGTGGGCCGGAAATCCAAAGATGGGAAGAGCAAAGGAGGAATTAAGGTTCATACCGTTATCAATGCAGATGAAAAGGTGCCTAGTATGGTGTGGTTTAGCCCGGCAACAACACATGATCATAACTTTTTAAAGAAGTTAAACTGCGATGATAACACGATTTATGTATTCGATAAAGGTTACAATGATTATAGTGCCTTTAAATATTTTACAGACCATAAAACAGGATTTGTAACCAGAATAAAAGATAATGCCCTTTATGATATGATAGAAACCAGGGAGATTCCAGAAACGATTCATAGTGGTGTGCTGTTGGATGAAATTATCGAAATAGAAGTCAAAGAAGGAAAGATAGTTTCAAAACTAAAATTAAGGAAAGTGAAATTTTATGACCGGGAGCACAAAAGAGAATTTGAGTTTATTACCAATCTATTTGATTTAAGAGCAGATTTAATAGCGGCTCTATACAAAATCAGATGGCAGATTGAGTTGTTATTCAAGCAGCTCAAGCAAAACTTTCCCTTAAGATATTTTTTAGGTGACAACGAAAACGCCATCAAAATACAGATATATTGTGTTTTGATAGTTAACTTACTGATAGCCGTAATAAAAAAGAAGCTCAAAAGAAGCTGGGCATTTTCAAACCTGGTTAGTTTTTGTAAAATCCATCTCTTCAATTACATTCAATTGATTAAGTTTCTAGAAAATCCTGAAAAAGACTGGATTATCGATCAAGCTGAAAGCGAACAGATGGATTTTTTTGACGCCTTGTTTTTGAAAACCCCAAAAAAACAAACATAAATAATTGACTAATAGCTATCTATAAATATTAAATCGATAGTTCTAAGTTTTACCGGACAATAGTGTT
>NZ_QLLR01000010.1 GCF_003259615.1 Pedobacter cryoconitis
GTAATAGACTTATTAGGGTATTGCCAGCTTCACTCAAAATGATAATAGATTGTTGTTCTTTCTACTGCAAAAGAAAGAAATTATTTCCTTCCCCCCAAGAATTCCGCTTGATCCGAATTCCGCTTGATCCTGGATAAGTTTGAAAAATCATCTGGTGCCAAAAATCGATCTTTACGAAAAAAGCCTCTCAGTATTACTGAAAGGCTTTTTGAAGTGGGAGATACTGGGTTCGAACCAGTGACCCCCTGCTTGTAAGGCAGGTGCTCTGAACCAGCTGAGCTAATCTCCCTTTGGTTCTTGCCATGTAACAGCCTGGCGGGCTTTTTATTAGTGGGAGATACTGGGTTCGAACCAGTGACCCCCTGCTTGTAAGGCAGGTGCTCTGAACCAGCTGAGCTAATCTCCCCTTGGTTCTTCCCTCGTCGTTTCTGCTATTTGAATAACCTTCTTCGTTGTTGGGAGTGCAAATATACACCTCTAAACTAAAACTCCAAAACTTTTTTAATATTTTTAAGATAAGATCTCTTCCAATACCTGGTGAGATTTTATTTCCCCAAAAGAAGCCGTATGTAAGGTGTAGTATATCAGTATTTTATCAAGAATGACCCTTCTTGTCGTGTTGTCTATTTTTATTTCATTTAATTTTTCAAAAGGAGTCGTAAACAAAGAAATAAATAATTCTGCTTCCTTTTTTTCCATAAAATAAGGATGAACAGGCGGTAAAGACTTGAATTCACCCTCCTGCAAATCGAAATAACTCTGATCGCTTTTAGTCTCCGTGCTTGGGGCAAAACCTAAAAACCGGGACAACTTCAGCAGAAAAGCAAGGTGAAAATTCGAACCACCCTGATCCGTTTCATCAAACCAGGAAACCGCATTGAAAATATAATCGAAAATATTCTCATCCGCATTCTGCTGACGGATACTTTTATAAAGCACCTCATTCAAAAACATAATGATCGTGCTTTTGATAATATCATAAGGAATAGTCCGGAATACCGGGGAAGGTCTGAGCTCAGAAATCCGCTGGATGCTGGAATTCGTTTTGTGGTAAACAACCATATCCACCAAATGAAGCGCCTGCAACATATTCATCCTGATCTTCGCCTTTGGCTTCTTCACCCCATTCACCATATAAGACTGAATGCCGAATTTGGCAGTAAAGATTTGCACCACTACACTGCTCTCGCTGTATAAAGTCGTTTTTAAAACTATTCCACGCGTTTTGTGGAGCATATCAGGTTAATTTTGGAATAAAAATAATAGCCGCTATAATGACAGAAATGAAAGCCGCAACAATGACAGCTCCCGCAGCAATATCCTTCACTCTTCCGGCCTGAACATTGAAATCTGGCGACACCAGGTCAACCAATAACTCAATTGCCGTGTTTAAAAGTTCGGCAACCAATACAAGTCCTATAGCCAGGACAATCCATAGCCACTCATTGCCAGATAATTGCAAATACCAACCCGCAATTCCAACCAGTACCGTAGCCACCAGGTGAATCTTAAAGTTCATTTGCGTTTTTACCGTATAAGCGATCCCGGATAACGCATATCCAAAACTCTTGATTAATCTTCGCATAGCATCAGCTTATTATCAAACTTATAAAGAAAAACTAATATTTGCCTTTAATACCCTCTTACATCGTTATTTTTACCTAATCAACACAATTAATTATTCAGGAAACAGTTTATTTTCCTTTATTTGCTGATTCGATTTAGGAGATATTCAATCAAGGCCTTTTCGCTTTAACAATTCAGATATTTTAATCAAACATGGAAACCACTACTCCCGTTAAAAAAAATAGTTCTATTATCCCGCTTGTTACAATGACGCTCCTTTTCTTTATGTGGGGATTTATTACCTGTATGAATGATATTTTAATCCCGCACTTAAAAGTGCAGTTTAACTTAAACTTTCAACAATCAATGCTGGTACAGTTCGCCTTTTTTGGCGCTTATTTTATCGGATCATTAATTTACTTCCTGATCTCCTATTTTAACGGCGATCCGGTGAACAAAGTCGGTTATAAAAAAGGAATTATTGCAGGCGTGCTGCTTTCTGCCGTCGGCTGCTGCTTATTCTATCCCGCAGCAACCCTGTCTATCTATGGTGTATTTCTTGCAGCCTTATTTGTACTGGGCTTAGGATTTACAATTTTGCAGATTACTGCCAATGCCTATGTAACCTTGTTAGGGCCAGAAGAAAGTGCTTCCAGTCGTTTAAACCTGACCCAGGCCTTTAACTCTTTCGGAACAACCATTGCCCCGATTCTTGGAGGCCACTTAATATTTACCCTGTTCCTGGAAAAGAACGGTACCGCTTCAGCAGACTCTACCCGTATCCCTTACCTGATTTTCGCGGGTATCCTTGTGGTGCTTGCCCTGGTGATCAGCAGAGTTAAACTTCCATCTTTCAGCAGTGAAGAATCTTCAGAAAGAGGCTTAGGTGCCTTAAAATTCCCACAATTAAAAATGGGGATCTTTGGGATTTTCTGTTACGTAGGTGCCGAAGTAGGTATCGGAAGTTTACTGATTGCCTTTATGGAACAACCAGACGTAACCAACCTCACCGAAGTGGTCAGTAAAAATTATCTTGCCCTGTACTGGGGAGGAGCAATGATCGGAAGGTTCCTGGGCGCGATCTCTTTAAGTGAATTACCGCAAACCAAAAAGTTTATTTATATGGTTCTTGCCGCTGCTGCTGTTTATTTATTAGTTTTCAGTATCGTTGACCTGACCTTTGCGCAAACGAGTTTCTTCATCGTATTTATTGTGTTGAACATTATCGCTTTTATCATCGGTAAATCTGCTCCGGCACGTACACTGGTAATTTTTGCAGCTGTGAACATCGTTTTACTGCTTGTTTCTATTTTCAGCAAAGGCAGTATGGCTTTATATCCTATTTTAGGAATCGGATTGTTTAACTCCATTATGTTCTCCAATATCTATACCCTGTCAATTTCCGGATTAGGAAAATACGTAAGTCAGGGTTCTTCTTTACTGGTTATGGCAATTTTAGGCGGTGCATTATTACCACTGGTTCAAGGCAGTATCGCCGATTCAATGGGCATTCAAACCTCATTTATTCTGCCAGCATTATGTTATTTATATATCCTGATTTTCGGATTGTACTGTGCCAAACGAGGCCATGGGGCAGAAGGCGGTGCCGTCAGAACGAACCATTAATCAACCCATATTTATCAAAAAACCGCCTGTCTTTTACAAAGAGACAGGCGGTTTTTGTTTTATTAACAATATGGTAATGCCAGGTTCAAGTTAAGCGCATACCCGAAGGATACTTTTGTGCGGTTACTAATCGCACACAGCACACACATGAACAGAAGATCACTATTAAAAGGAGGGTTGTTAGCCGGAATAGGCTTGCCCTTTCTATCACCAGCAGATTTGCTGGCTCAATCCAAACCATTCGCTAAAAAGGCTAAGAATATTATTATGCTGGTCAGCGATGGAATGAGTATTGGAACTTTAAACATGGCGGATATTTACGCAAACCGCACCTTTGGTAAAGGCACCAACTGGATACAATTATATAAAGATTCAAAAGTTACCCGTTCGCTGATGGATACTGCCTCTGCGAGCTCACTGGTGACGGATTCTGCAGCCGCAAGCTCTTCCTGGGGCGGAGGGATGCGTGTTAAAAACGGCTCTTTAAACGTAGGCCCCAAAGGAGAAACGCCGCAGCCAATTCTACAGAAATTTAAACAAAGCGGTAAAAAAGTGGGCTGTGTAACTACAGTGCCAATTACTCATGCCACACCCGCAGGATTCTGCGTGAATATAGACAGCCGTGACGGACAAGATGAAATTGCGGAAATGTATCTGAAATTAAAGTTCGATGTGATGCTGGGCGGTGGCGCAGAACACTTTGATGCCAAAAGAAAAGGCGGAAGTATTATTCCTCAATTCCAGGCTCAGGGCTTTAAGGTTGCTCAGAACAGAGCGCAGATGATGAGCCTTAACAACTCAGGCCCGGTACTCGGTATTTTTGCAGCAGATGGCTTACCTTATGAATTAGACCGGAAGAACTCTCCGGAACTGATGAAAAGTACACCTTCATTGGCCGAAATGATGAGCAAAGCTATTTCCCTGATGAAAGACAATCCGAAAGGATTTGCTTTACAAGTGGAAGGTGGAAAAGTAGACTGGGCAGCACACGGCAATGATACAGGAGGTCTGATCTTTGATCAGCTGGCCTTTGATGAAGCGGTCGGTCAGGCAATTGAATTTGCCGAAAAAGACGGAGAGACGCTGGTGATCATCACTACAGATCACGGCAATGCAAATCCAGGTTTATTCTATGGAGACAGCAATAAAGATTTTGACCGGATTCAACATTTCAAACACAGTAACGAGTGGATTTTAAACCAGCTGAACAACGCATCGAGTGAGAAAAATGTCGCTGAATTAATTGAAGCCGGAACAGGTATTGGAATTACCACTGCCGAAGCCAGACAACTACTCGCACACTTCTCTGACATCATTCCCGGCCAGTTATACAATGCCGCAAACCTGCCATTTAACGAACTGGCAAAGATCCAGGGGAAATATACGCTGGTGCAATGGGCAGGAATGAACCATACCGCAGACTACGTAGAACTCACCATGTTTGGCCCCGGAAGTGAATCCTTAAAGCCATTCATTAAAAACTATGAACTGCATAATTTCATGTTAAACGCAGCTGCGCTTTCTTCAGAATTTTTAGCACCTGTGGTCAAATCTTAGCAATTATTTAAGGTTTTCCCGGGGTGAAACCCCCATATCTGTCAATTAACGCTTACCTTTGAGGTAAGCGTTAAATTATGTCCGTTGAAAAACTAGTACTGCATCCCCGAAATCTACACCGTTCAAGGTATGATTTTCCACAATTAATCAACAGTTGTCCGCAACTGGAACAATTTGTCTTTATTAACCCTTACGGTGATCAATCTGTTGATTTTTCAAATCCGGAAGCGGTAAAAACTTTGAATAAAGCCTTATTGATCTATTTTTACGGGTTGTCTGACTGGGATATTCCTGAAAATTATTTATGTCCGCCAATTCCTGGCAGGGCTGATTATATCCATTACCTGGCAGATTTACTGGCCCTGGCTAATGGAAACGAAATCCCTAAAGGAAATTCGGTGAAAGTGCTGGACATCGGAGTTGGTGCAAACTGTGTTTATCCGATTATCGGACACCAGGAATACGGCTGGTCATTTGTTGGCTCAGACGTAGACAAACGTGCGATCAGTTCAGCAGAGAATATTGCGGCAATTAATCCGCCGCTTGCCCATGATCTGACTTTCAGGATGCAAAACTCTCCTGCTGCTATCTTTAAAGGCGTAGTCAAACCCGGAGAACTATTTGATCTTACTTTATGTAATCCGCCTTTTCACGCTTCGGCCGAAGAAGCACAAATGGGCAGTCAGCGTAAAGTGCGTAACCTGGGCAAGCAAAAAGGAAAAGAAGTTGTGCTTAATTTCGGTGGTCAGAGCTCTGAATTGTGGTGTAAGGGTGGTGAGGTAGAGTTTATCAGGAGGATGATTGAAGAAAGCACACAAATCGCTAAACAATGCGCCTGGTTTACTACATTAGTGTCTAAAAGTGCTCATTTATCGACTGTTTATTATGCGCTGGATAAGGCTGGTGTTAAAGGAGTCCGCACGGTAGAAATGGCTCAGGGGCAGAAACAAAGCCGTTTCGTAGCCTGGACTTTTTTATCCGCAGAGGAGCAGGCAGAATGGAGTAAAAAGCGGTGGAAAAAATAATTTAATATCTTAACTTTAAGCCATGATCTATAAACCCACTTATCAGGCAGCTCAAATTATCGCTCCTAAAGTTGAAGCCATTTTTGCTCAGCATCTTGCTGCAGCAAGAGAAAGTGGAGAGGAAGATCTTGCACCTTTGCCTTCAGCAGAGATTGTAGAGGCCATTATTGATGCCACCTTTTGGGCAAGTATCCGAAAGGAAGAAGGTCATTCACCAAAAATATCACTGGCTTTTTTACCACCTGCACAAGGAGGGAGCCCATTGCTCTTTAAAAACCGTTTGCCGCTTAACCCGACTATCTTAACCAAGATTGCACCAGGTGTGGAGCGTCCCGGTATTCATATCGGCGTATGGCAGGAAGATGGTGAGCTTTATATCTGGGGGACGACCACCAGTATCCCTAATTTTTGTTTTGTATTAGACGTTTCTGAACCCGCACTGCTGGTTATCAAACACCGCAGGATCTATGGATTTGGAAAGTTTACCAATATAGCTGTACTCAAAGGCGATCAGATTAAAATTGTGGACGTTAACAGTGCAAGACATCCGGATTGCCCACCCATGTTATTGTCACTGCTGGACCTTACCGCACCTTCTTACTGGAATGATACCGTGAATGTATTGATCCAGCTGGCTGTCTCTATGCGCTCTCATCAGCGTGGAGGAACTTTACTGGTTGTTCCGAATGGAACCAGGAACTGGCTGCAATCGATTATCAAACCAATTCAATACGGGATACAGCCTGCATTTTGCGGATTGTCTAATTTATTGAAACAAGACCGTAAACAAGCGAGCCAGATCTTTTGGCAAACCGTGTTGAAAAGAGAAGTAGAACATCTGGCAGGTTTAACTGCTATAGACGGGGCAACTGTCATTAGTGATGACTATGAACTCCTGGCATTTGGTGCTAAAATAGGACGTGCAAAAGGCAAAGATCTGATTGAAGAATTATCATTTATAGAACCTATTGCCGGTGGCGGAGCGATAGTGATGCACCCTGCAAAAGTAGGAGGTACACGTCACCTTTCTGCTGCGCAATTTATTCAGGATCAGAATGATGCAATTGCGCTGGTTGCTTCTCAGGATGGACATTTTACTATTTATTCCTGGTCACCAGTACAAGAAAGAGTGATGGCACACCGCATAGATACACTACTGTTATAGGCATAAAAAAAGCGTTCATATATATGAACGCTAAAAAATTAATATATTATTTAAATCGTTATTTACGAGAATATAATTGCCCCGGCAATTACGCCAAGGAACAAAAGCAATATGACTATTCTATCCAAAGTCACCCATTGATTTTGGGTCACCGCTTTTTCTTGTTTCTCGCGCTCTGACCTGGCAAAGGCTTGAGTAATCAGATTCAATTTTATCAGCATAACTGGATTATTTAATGATACTTAGCCTAAAACAAAACCTGCGCCAAAAAGCAAAATCATGTTAAAATGTGGATAACTATTTCTTTCTGCTGACATTGGTTTTTTATTTTATAGGCAGGGGATGTTTTTGCCAGATTATAACCGGTACAACGACTGTTGTCTGTACTAATTAACCAACATTTTTTGTCTTTAAATCTTTGGCCTGGATTTAGCCGTATATTTAATTATCAATCTGCCCTTTTATGATCTCGCTACCGGTTATTATTTTTTTTATTGTCTTTTTAATTGGCTGTGCTATCGCCTATCCATATGTATTTAAAGGTATAGACCAACAGACTATGTCAACAGTTGACGTGCTTAAACTTAACGCGATCCTGATCGTTGCAGGCACGGTAGCGACCCTGTGGTATAGCGTCGGCGCAGAAATTATTGTAGCAGGTCTTTACTTCGTAGCCTGCGTGCTGATTGCTATCGCTTCCCGAAGATGGATCTGGCTGGTCGGTGGCGTGATAGGCTTGATCCCTGGCATAATTACCTGGTGGTTTTTCATCAGTAATCTGGCCGGCGGACGCGTTTAAGCTTCCAAATCCTTCTCTTAAATTATTTTTATTAAAATTATTCACCTTTAAATCAGTGTGTTATATATTTTATTGTGTTTTATACAGTACTATGTATTGCATATTACTATATAAAACACATAACTTTGAAATATGATAGCAGAAAATACACAAACGCAAATGCGCAAGGGCATACTGGAATATTGTGTGCTCCTGATTATATCAAGAGGAGAGATCTATGCCTCTGATATCATCGCTGAATTAAAGTCAGCTAAACTACTGGTAGTGGAGGGGACGCTCTATCCACTATTGACGCGGTTAAAAAATAACGGACTACTGAGTTATAACTGGGTAGAGTCAACCTCAGGACCTCCCCGTAAATATTATACACTCACCCCCCTGGGCACTGCCATGCTCGCCCAGCTGGATGGCACCTGGCAAGAGCTATCCTTCGCTATTGAAAAATCTAAGAACCACACTAATCCTTAAACCATGAAGAAGACACTCAACATAAATATTGGCAATTCTATCATTCATATCGAAGAAGATGCCTACGAACTACTGACCACTTACCTGATTGAGGTTAAACAACATTTCGGGAAAAGTGCAGATGACTTTGAAATCGTTTCTGACATTGAGAACCGTATAGCTGAAATGTTTACAGAGATTTTGCACACGCAGCAAAAGCAGGTTATTGAACTGGAAGATGTACAGGTGGTGATTGGTTTAATGGGCTCTGTTAAAGATTTCGAAGAACAGTCTGAGGAAGATCCTGCAGCAGATTATAATAACGCCTACTCTTCGGCATTTGCAGAACGAAAAATCTATAGAGATACCGACGATGCGATGGTTGCTGGTGTTTGTGCCGGATTAAGCCATTACCTTAAAATGGATGTAAGTATTATCCGGATTGTAGCCGCTTTATCGGTGATGTTAGGTGGTTCAGGTTTGATCGCTTACCTGGTTTTATGGATTGCAATTCCTAAAGCAGCTACCAGGGCAGAACGCATGGCCATGAAAGGGGAGGCCGCAAATCTGCAAGGCTTTAAAAGAAGTTTTGAAGAAGAGCTCTCTAATTTAAAAGATAACCTGAAAAACGCAAATGAGCATTTACGCCCTTTTGTCAAACATTCTGGTAACTTCATTACCGAGTTCATCACCATTTTAGGAACCTTTTTACAAGGCTCCGGAAAGATTATTTTTAAGTTTATCGCCATCATCTTATTATTGATTGGTTCTGTACTTTTATTGAGTGATTTCGTGGCGCTGGCTTCGATTCTTGGCATATGGTATTCAGGGGCGATACAGGTATTCCCTTTTAATATCGTCAACGGATCTTATCTGACCATCTTAAGTGTCGCTTCTTTTTTCACGATTGCGATCCCTTTACTGGGTGTGATTTTGCTTTCCATCCGGGTAGCCTTTAATAGCCGCCCTATACACCAGATGTTATCCTACGGACTGCTTTTAACCTGGTTGTGTGCACTTTCTGTTGGTATTTTCTTTAGCGCAAAAATTGGCACTGAATTTAAGGAAGAAGCTAATTTTACACAGACGTTGCCACTGAAGACTTACCCGGTTTATACTTTGGAAATTGATAAAACGATGTTCTTCAGTAAAGAAGACAGTATACAGTACCGCTTAAATTCAACTGATTTTATCGGAAAGATTATTCAGAAAGATCCTCAAAGATCATCTGCTGCGCCCAGAAATGTAACCATCAGAATAGAGAAAAGTGAAGGTAATGTGCCTGTATTGGTGCAAAGCTACAGCTCACAGGGAAGGGATTTTGCAATGGCTTTAAACCATGCAAAGAATATCCGTTATGATTTTGTGCAACAGGATTCCTTACTGAAATTCGGGCCTGAAGTACACCTGAAGAAAAACGAATACTGGAGAGATCAGCATATTGAAGTGGTGGTTAAACTACCTGTAGGTACTAAACTCCGGATTACTAAAAACCTGGAGCGTTACCTGAATAACTATTCTCTTTGGGATTGTGACGAGGAGAATTTTGCAGATGACAAATACCAGGGAGTCATGACAGAGGAAGGATTGAAGTGCCAGATAGAAAAAAAATAGGCGAATAATAAAGAGTTAGCTTCTGAATATTTTTTAGTAAATTTAATTAGCTAACTCTTAACACGTTATGAAAACCGTAAAACAACTACTCAGCACCAAATCAGCACAGATCTTTTCGGTTACGGCAGAAACATCTGTTCTGGACGCTCTAAGCGTAATGATGGAGAAAAACATCAGTGCGCTGCTTATTCTGGAAGGCAGCCAATTGTCAGGAATATTTACTGAAAGAGACTATGCCAGGAAAATCGTTCTTCAGGGAAAAACTTCTGCAGACACCCCTTTAAGTGAAGTCATGACCGCCAGTCCTATTACAGTTGCCCCGCACGACAGTCTGGATCGCTGCATGGAAATTATGACCGATAAGCACATCAGGCACTTACCAGTCTTAGCTGATCATCAGATCATTGGGATGGTTTCGATTGGCGATGTGGTTAAATTCATCATCGAGGACCAAAAGCAGACCATTTCCCAATTAGAAGGTTATATCAACAGCTAATCATCCCAGCTGTTTATTTAACAGTATACCGGTATACATAACGACCCACATTACCATTTGCATCTACGCCCTCAATCACTGCTCTATAGGTTCCTTTACCGTCTGCGTTATAAAATTCAAGTACGGTGTCACCAGTTGCATTGGTTACGATTTTAGGGTTCCAGTAAACCGTGGTTCTTAAATCGTTTCCTGTATAAGAGCTGGTTTGTGTCACGTATTTAGGGGCATAAAAATCTCTTGTTTTTGTATATCCTTTAGGGGTAAACTTAAGCATGTTGCTTTGTGGCATCATTTTCTTTAAGTCTGCAAGACTCATATTTGACTTAGGAGTCTTTTTCGTGTTCACCACTAATACACCATTACAGTTGTAGTTCTTGAAAACAAGACCTAGCTGATCTTTTAAGAAAATCTCTATAGACTCTACATCTGCCGGCTGAATACTGCCCAGGTTGATCGCATCTACTGCATTTCCGTTAATAAATACCTGTACTGGTGTGCTTTTATTGCCCTGCATATAATCGCGGGTAACGAAAAATCTGTCGGTATCAAAGGTAAGTCCCATTGCCATAGATTTAAGGCAGGTTAAGAGGTCATTACAGCCACTCAACCTTTCTCCGTCAATCAGGTGATCTGGCATCATACTTAATCCTGTTAAAGCCGTATAATCTGTGTGACTTGGTTTCTTAACTGTTGCACCTGTAATTTTTACTTCCTTCAGTGTACGCAGATTGCTGTACTGCTTTTTACTGTTATCCAGGTAAGCTGAAAGTGTACTGTCAATATTAATCACTTCAGTAGCCGGGTAGGGATTACTGGTCACTTCAGGAAATGGCGGATTATCCAGAACAATCATCATATTACTTCCTGTTGCATTATATTTTGCATTGATCAGTAACTCTGCGCCATCTTCAAAAACAAGATTAGGGAAAGCGAAAAGACCTGAGTTGGTGGTCAGCGTTTCCGAAGAAAGTGTTCTCCCCGGACTGGTTAAACGTAAAGCTCCTTTTCTGACCGGCATCCCTGTTCTGTCTCTCAAAATACCTGTGATACTCATTCCCTGTTCAGGAAGGTAAGTATTTGCAGGGAACCTGCCAGCCATGATTTCTTTGTAAGAGAAGCGGCGGTAGCCTTGAGTCAGCATTAAAATATCAAGTTCTGCACGTTTTTTCTCATCGTTTTTCACGAAGTAATAGTTTGGACGTTCTACGAAACCCTGCAAATCTGAGGTTAATAATAAAGAACTTAATATCGTAGTTTCTGTCGTCTCATCTACCGGAACTTTCTGCTGATCGGTTACACTAAGGGAGAAATTCCCGACTAAGCGTTGTGTAGAATCTTTAGCAGAAACAGTCATTCTTACTTTTTGTCTCACTTTATAAGCGGGAAGGTCTGATTTTAAAGTCAGGTTCATGGCATTTTTGTGCAGCACGAAGGCTAAACGTTCGCTGATCGGCTCTCCGGTTGCAGAGAAAAGCGTCAGCTGAACAATTCCCGAAGGAAATTTATCTGTCGGTATTTTTGCTGCGGTAACTTGTGTCTGTAATTTGGTTTGCGCGGCATAGTAAACTTGTCCGGCATTTTGAGCGATTAAATAAACACTTTTACCCTGGTTTTGCTGGAAATAAGTGTCGCTGGCTACGATCTTGAAATTGATCATATCTGGGTTAGTGGTATTCGCCTGTACCGAAATTCCTGATTCAACAGGTTTTGGCAGGTCTATTACTTTCTTAGAACCATCGCTGAAAGTTACGGTCGCTTTATAAGTTTTGCCGCCTTCTGCATTCAGGTAAAAAGCGCCCATACCCAGGTGGGTTGAACTAAAAGCGGTGATCTGGTTGCCATCGCTATCGGCAACAGTTCCTTTGACTTCAATCCCCAACCCGTCTTGTTTAATAGCTTTAAAGGCGATTTGTGTGGGTATACCTTTAACCAATTCCCCACCCTCGGGGAAGAACTGAATATCTGTACTTGTTGCTTTTGGTTTGAGCACAAAAGAAGAGTTCAGCACTTCCTGGTTACCCATATTGAGCTCAGTAGTCAGATCACCTTTGGTGATGAATTCATTTTTCTTTGGTGTGATACTTATTTTTAAAACCCCGTTCTGGTCTGTAACTCCTCTGCCTTTACTAACCACCTCGTAATTTGACATGACACTCCAGTTAACTGGTTTATTGGCAAGGATAGCTTTGTCGAGATTCTTAAACTGAATCTGTGCATTGATGACCTGGCTTTTATCGGTTTGTACGTTGTTATAGGTTAAATGGGTAATCAGTTTCTTGTCTATGGCTTCTCCGATCGGAATAGTTTTAGTGAAGAAATAATCCGGGCTGGAATTGAACATCCATACGGTATAGGCTCTCACGTAATAATTGCCTTGTTTGAAGTTCACCATGTCAAGTTCCAGACTTCCGTAAGCTACGCTGTTGGTAACTGGTAGTTTCATTGATTTTACGAGTGAATCCTGGCTGTTGATCACATCTACATAAACTACTTTACTCAGTGGCGAAGGAATGTTCTGTTCAAAAGTAAGGTAGGCTTTGAAGAACATGGTATCCGCAACGCTGTAATATGGTTTATCAAAATGGAGATAGACTTTTTCTACAGGATGCTGTTCAGCAATGATCTTGGATTTATTAAGAATATTGCTGAGCATAACGGTGTCCTGTTGTGCTGATGCCTGGAATCCCAGTGTGAAGCAAAGTATAAATAAGGCAAATGATATTTTAAAGTAGTTCATGAATTGCGGGTGATACAAGATTAATCTCGCTAATATATTGAATTATGCAGGAGCTTCCATAACCTTCGGGAACCTTTAACATATTTTGACATTTCCGCAGGGATAACTTATACCGGGAAACCAGTTTTTTATGCCAAAAAAAGGAGCCTGGTTTCCCGGGCCCCTTTTTAAAAACTGTTTGAATTTAAATAGGTATTATTTTAGTTATATTCGATAACGAATTCCGCTTGTGGCGTACGTACTTTTTTCAGGTTCACTAACCAGTCTTCGCTTTCGCTTCTGTAACCTAATGGTAACAGGGTAACGCTGCGAAGGCCTCTTTGTCTTAAACCTAACAATTCGTCAAGTTCTGCAGGGTTAAATCCTTCCATTGGCGTTGCATCTACTTTTAACAAAGCAGCTTCTGCAAGCGCTACACCAAAACCAATATAAGCTTGTCTTGCAGCATGGTTAAAGTTTACTTCTTCAGTTCTTGTCGTATAGTTTGAGCTTAACTGAATTTCATAGTCTGAAGGTGTTTCATCAGGAAGACCACGTTCTGCATTAGTACGCGCAAAAGCAGCTCTGATGTTTTGTTCTGTATAGTTATCCCATGCTGCAAAAATAAGCAGGTGTGAGGAATCAACTATTTGAGACTGTCCGAAAGCAACGGTCTGGATTTTTGCTTTTAATTCTGGGTTTGTTACCACAATTACTTTAAATGGCTGAAGGCCAGATGAAGTTGGGGCAAGACGTGCAGCTTCAATAATTTGGTCAACCTTAGCTTGTGGGACCTTTTCTCCGTTCATTTTTTTTGTTGCGTACCGCCATTTAAGCGCATCTATTAAGCTCATAATTTTTTATTCTAAGGGTTTTATGTCTGTTATAACATCTAATTAATAACAGTGTTAACAAATGTAGGCATGTTATTTAGGTTTGATATAAAGCGCTGGTGTTTTTACTTTTGTATGATATTGAACTAAATGAACGAAAAGAAATCTCCCTTAAGATTTGGATAAGTTTTGTTTTTTTAGTAAAATCGTTAATTGTTATGCTTGCATAAAATAAATGAGCAATCGAAACTTTTACAGCAACAAGCAAAACGTCAATTTAATACCAACCAAATATGAAAAAGATTTTACTAAGTTTTTTACTGGCGGTACCTATTCTGGGCTACGCGCAATCCTATCAGGTTAACCTTCAGGGACAAAAGCAGACCGCAATGGGCGGTGCAGGTACAGGAGTTGCTTTAGATGAAGCGGCTGTGTTTTTTAACCCTGGTGCGGTGTCTTTCCTTAAAAAGAATGGTGTACAAGCTGGTGGAAGTGCAATTTTCCTGAAAGCAGCCTTCAGGGAGAATGGCTCGAATATTACAGAATATACGAAAGAAAAATTAACGGTAGATCCATCGGTTTATGCGGTGTTTGGTAATCCGAATAACAGGCTTCGTTTTGGTCTGGGTGTTTATGTACCCTTTGGTGGTGCTGTACATTGGGACCCAAACTGGACTGGTAAGTATACAGTGACTTCGTTAGATCTTCAGGCTATTTATGTACAGCCTACTTTGAGTTACAAGATTACGGATCATATTGGTATTGGTGCGGGTTTTGTCTACACCAATGGAAAGGTTGATTTAAAAAGAGGTGTGCCTCTTACTTTAAATGATGGTACATCGGCTACTGCGCAGCTTAAAGGTCATTCTAATGATTTCGGCTGGAATGCGGGTATTTATGTAGAGACAGTATCTGGTGTAACAATCGGTGTAACTCACCGTTCGCAGGTAACTGCCCAGGTAAAAGATGGGGATGCTATTTTTAAGGTTCCCCAGGCATTACAAGATGGTTTCCCGACTAAGTTTAGTGCAAACCTGCCTTTACCTGCAACGTCTTCTATTGGTTTAGGATTTTATCCTTCTTCAAAAACGATCATTGCTGTAGATGCGAACTGGGTTCACTGGAGCAAATACAAAGTGCTGGCTTTTGACTATAACAACAATTCAAGAATTCCAAACACAAGTTCTCCAAGAAATTACCATGATGGGGGAGCGTTACGTATAGGTATTCAGAATATGGCTACTGAGCGTTTAGCTTTAAGGTTAGGTGCTGCGTATGCGTTTACACCTGTTGGAAAAGGTTATGTAACACCAGAGGTTCCGGATGCTAACCGTATCCTGCTAAGTGCGGGTTTAGGTTACAAAGCGTCTGAGCGTTTTAGTATTGATTTGTCTTTCTTGTATGAGAATGTTAAGTCAAGAAATGAAACGAATATTGAAACCAATTTAAGCGGCGATTTCAAAACTGTTGCTTATATCCCTGGCATTGCTTTATCTTATAAATGGTAATCACCTTTCAGCAAAACATTATGAACTCGAAATTTATATTCAGAAGTATTCTTGCAGTAGCTGTTGTGACAGCTGCATCGTGCAAGCCAGAACTAAAAACAATAACCCCCAGTAAAGGGAGTGCAGATTTTTCAAGATATATCGCAGTCGGAAATTCTTTAACTTCAGGTTTCGCTGATGGCGGATTATACCTGGAAGGTCAGCAGAATGCGTTTCCATTAATGATTGGTACGCAGATGCAAACTGTTGGTGGTGGTACTTTCAGCATGCCTTTTTTCAATGCAAACCAGGCGGATGGGTCAGGTTATAAGAAGTTAACGGGCTTTTCGGCTACGGGAGATCCTGTAATTGTAGATGTTCCTGCGCAGGCAGCAATAGGCACGGCAAATGTTCCGGGTTTTGGAACGGTCCCTCTTTTCACAAAGTATACGGGTGATCTGAATAATTATGGGGTACCGGGAATCAGGCTTAACAATATTACGCTTACTTATTATGGAAATTTAAATCCTTATTTTGAGCGTCTGTTGCCGAATACCTCTCCGGCAAATACAACTTCATATCTTAGTTTTGTAACGGCCAAGCCTTTTACTTTTTTCAGTATGTGGTTGGGTAACAATGATGTGTTAGGTTATGCGACTGGGGGGGCTGCTGTTGCAGCAGATTTCCCTACTGATAAAGCGTTGTTTACTCAAATCTATAATGGTGCTGTGACTGCGTTAAAAACTGGTGGTGCTGGTGGTACTGGTGCTAAGGGTGTAGTCGCAACTATTCCTGATGTTTTAAGTACGCCTTATTTCACAACGGTTACTTTAACTGCGATTTTAGCTAAGGTTCATCTTGCTGCACCTACTGTGAACACGATTTATATTAAAACAGGAGCTGGTACAACCAGACCTGCTACGGCACAGGATTACTTTTTACTTCCTTTATCGGCAGCGAATTTAATCGGTACTACGACGAATGCACCGTATCCTTATGGTCTTGATCCGAGAAATCCGGTAGAGAGCAAGTATGTGCTGGATCAGGCAGAAGCTGCTGTGATTGTTGATTATACGAATGCTTACAATGCGACGATTAAGGCTGTTGCAGCGTCAAATGGCCTTGCTTTAGTAGATGCGAATGCGTTGTTTAAGAGTTATGCTGGTGGTAAGATCGTGAATGGTGCGGCTGTTAGTGCGGCGTATATTACTGGAAATCTGTTCTCTTTGGATGGGATACATTTAACGCCGTTTGGTTATGCAATTGTAGCGAATGAGTTTATCAAATCTATCAATACACAGTATGGTGCCAGTATTCCAACTGTTGATGTGACTAAATACAGAGGGGTTAAGTTTCCTTAGTTCCTTTAGTTTATAAAAAACCGGCAATCTTCAAACCAGAAGATTGCCGGTTTTTATTTTATAAGTCCTTAAGGTAAGAAATAACATGACCAGAATTTAGTTGTACTGCAGGAATAAAGTGGTACTACAGGAATAAAGTGGTACTGCAAAGGGACAGCAAAAAAAACAAAGGACCTGTTTTCGTACTGGAATTCATGAAGAATGAATCAGGTACTGAAAACAGGTCCTTTGTTTTTTTTGCTGTTTCAACTGGTTTTTCCAGGGTTGTAAATGCAGTTCTTTATACTTTTATATTTATTAGTGTTTAAGCTTTGCTTTGAATACTTTTTCCAGTTTCTCCAGTTTTGGCAGGATAACCAGTCTGCAATAGGGTTGGTCTGAGTTTTTATTGAAGTAATCCTGGTGGTATCCTTCGGCTTTGTAAAAAGTTTCTGCTTTTGTGATTTCAGTTACTACTGGTTTGCCGTAAGCGTTTGTTTTATTGAGCTGTGCTTTGTAGTGTTCTGCTGCTGCTTTTTGCTCAGGAGTGCTATAGAAGACTACTGAGCGGTATTGTGTGCCGACATCTGCGCCCTGACGGTTTAGGGTTGTTGGGTCATGGCTTTTCCAGAATACTTCCAGGAGGTCATCGTAAGAGATTTTTGCAGGGTCGTAGTTGAATTCAATAACTTCTGCATGCCCGGTTGTGCCGGAACAAACTTCTTCATAGGTTGGGTTAGGGTAGGAGCCTCCTTCAAAACCGGATCTGACTGCGGTTACTCCATCGAGTTTTTGGAAGAGGGCTTCTGAGCACCAGAAGCAGCCCATGCCGAATGTGGCTTTTTGTAGTTTTTTCTGCTGCGCGTCTGCGTTGTTTATGGAGAAAAACAGGAGAACTATGATTGCTAGGTATTTCATTGTGTGTGTGTTTAGAATATAAATTTAATGGATTTATGATTAGAAATACGTGGGGAGGGGGCATGCGGTTTTACATCTGTCCTAAATTGACAGTGTACTGATAAAATGTAGTTTATGGGAAGGATGATTTGATAATTGCGGTTAAAAAACATTAGTTGATAACTATATGTTAATAAGTACAGGATTGGCTGATATTCTTGATTTAAAGAGGGGGTGTTGGTAAATGTTAATAACTTAAATTGTTGTAAATTAGCGGGATGCTGTGGTATAATTCGTATTAGCCGGGTTTATTAACAATTGTTTTATAGTTTTGAATCAAACATTAAAGAAATATTATGTCTACACCTTATATTCCAACCTTAGATCTTGGTTCTTATATTGACGGAACGGAACACGATCGTAAAAAATTTTCTGATGAACTGGGCAGAGCCTTCAATGATTCGGGCTTTGTAACGATTACCAATCATGGCTTAAGCCAGGAATTAATTGATAAGTTATATCAGAATATTCAGGGAGTTTTTCGTTTGCCGGCCGATCAGAAAGCGAAATACGAGAAGCCAGAGCTTGCTGGACAACGTGGTTATACCAGTCCGGGCAAAGAAACTGCTAAGGGTGCTAAAACAGCAGATCTTAAAGAATTCTGGCAAATTGGTCAGACGGTAGTTGATGGTGACCCGATCAAATATGAGTATCCTGATAATGAGTATCTGGAAGAAATTCCAGGATTCAACGAGGTAACGAACGAGGTTTATCAGAAGCTGGAAAGTAATGGTAAACATTTGTTGAGAGCAATCGCTACTTATTTAAGCTTACCTATTGATTATTTTGATCAGCATGTACATAACGGAAATTCTATTTTGAGAGGTATTCATTACTTCCCGATCGAAAATCCTGAAGCATTACCTGATGATGCTGTCCGTGCTGGTGCGCATGAGGATATTAACCTGATTACTTTACTGATCGGCGCTAGTGCTGATGGTTTAGAAGTGTTAACACGCAGTAATGAGTGGTTGCCGATTAAAGCGCATCATTCTGATATTGTAGTGAATGTTGGGGATATGCTGCAGCGTTTAACGAACAATAAGCTTCGTTCTACTACGCATAGAGTGGTTAATCCACCAAGAGAGTTAATGAAGACTTCACGTTTTTCAGTTCCTTTTTTCTTGCACCCGCGTTCTGATATGGATTTGACAAGCCTTGATTCTTGTGTGGATGAAGAGCATCCGAAACAATATTCTGATATGACAGCCGGAGAGTATCTGGATGAGCGTTTGAGGGAAATTGGTTTGAAGAAGTAAGAAGCTTTAACTGAGAAAGTCTTAAGCATAAAAAAGGGTTCATTTTCATGAACCCTTTTTTGTTATTCCGAGCCTTCTATCGGGATCGAACCAATGACCTACTGATTACAAGTCAGTTGCTCTACCAGCTGAGCTAAGAAGGCTTTAATGCCGGTTATTCGCTAACCGGGTGCAATTATAGAAAAATTGATCCTGAATACAAAATCTCTTCTTTAAAAAAATCGGTTTAATTTTATATCTCCCTGTTTTAGAGCGGATTTATTTTTGCAGTGACCGGGTTTATTTCTGTAGCCCTTTGTCGATTGCCTGGTTAATCACGTCCTGAATGCGGGAACGGATGCCCATACTGACAAGCTTATTGGTGACTGATGGGTTAACGCGGTTCGATAAAAAGACATAAACGAGGCCTCTTGATGGGTCTACCCAAACTGCAGTACCGGTATAACCGGTGTGGCCATAGGTTTGTGATGAGGCGGTCGATGAAGGGTATTTCTTAGCGAGGTTCGGGTCCCAGCGGTCAAATCCTAATCCTCTTCTGCTCACGTTTGATTGTTGGGCAGTGAAGTTTTCTACGGTTCCTGGTTTGAAATAAGTTTGGCCTCCGTAAGTTCCTTTGTTCAGAAACATCTGGTACATGATCGCCATGTCATTGGTACTGGCAAATAGGCCGGCATGTCCGGAGACTCCGCCTACAAGGGCTGCTCCCTGATCATGGACGTAACCTACGAGCAGTGTCTTTCTGAAATAGGTGTCGTCTTCTGTGGGAATGATCTGATCTCTGCTGAACCTGTTTCTTGGCAGGAACCCGGCAGTCTGCATGCCTAAGGGGGCATAAAAGTTTTCAGCGGTGTAGATATTTAAGGGTTCTCCGCTAATTTGCTCCACAATATCCTTCATGACATACATGCTGATGTCGCTGTATACGTATTTACCCCTGGTCCTGATCGGGGCATTCAGCATGCGTGGCCACATTACGTCTTTGAAGTAGTCTTTCCTGATGAAATATCCGTCAGCTACTTTGGTGGGGTAAGCTGCCGAAGAGTCCGGACTGTGGTCGGTTGCTTTAACACTGTCGTGAAAAGCAATATAAGGTATAAAGCCGGCCTGGTGCAGCATCACGTCGCGGACCGGGATTTCATTCATTGCGGTTGGTCTTGCCAGGGCAATGTAAGCGCCTATATTGGTGTCTAGTTTGAGTTTGTTCTGTTCTACTAAACGCATAACCATCGGTGTGGTTGCAGTTATTTTAGTGATGGAAGCCAGGTCGAATATATCGGTGACTTTATCAGCCGGGCCGCCATAGGTATGGGTGCCGTAAGCTTTATTAAAGATAACTTTGCCGTCCTTTGCCACCAATACAACCATGCCGGGTGCGGCTCTCGCTGCGATGGCTTCGGCGGTAATGTTATCAATTTCACGCAGGTTATCACTGTTTACGCCAGCATCTTCGGGAACGGTATAGCTTAGGCGGGTAACGGTAGTGGTAAAGCCTGATCCGGCAAGGTATTTTCCGGAGATATTTCTGGTTAATTTATTGCTGGCCGCTATTCCTCCGAAAATCATCTGGGGGATTAGTGTGGCTGATTGTATGCTTTTGTCCTGTGTCCAGATTATAGGGGTGTTCAGGGAGTCAAAGGGAGCGAGGTTGGTTTGCTGACCGTAGAGGGCAACAATAACGGATTTGGTTTTGGCCAGCGAGTTGATGAAATTGATATACCTTGGCTGGGTTGTTTCCAGGTCCTGAATGGAAATGATAATGGTGTTAAAGAATTTCAGATCGTCCTCGAGCTTTAAGAGTCCGGGCGAGTTTTCATATTTTGCGGAGCTGAAAGAAGTGACTTTCGCATATTTATTCAGCAAGCTATCCGAGATATTCTGAAAATTGAAACCCAGGCTGACTGAGGCTATGTTTTTCTTTTCCAGGGAGGTCAGGGGGATAATGTTTTGCTGGTTGTTCAGCAAAACGGTATGCTGAAGGATGTTAGTGTTGACTTTCAGCAGGTCTTCATTTCTTTGGTGATCTTGTGCGCAGGCACTAAAGGTAGAGATCGCAAGAAGACAAACAGTGATCGTTTGAACAAGATTGTTTTTGTACATAAAAAGCTTATAGTTCATTCAGAACGCTAAAGATATAAAAAGCTTGTACCGGGTTCGTCATTAAATGGTATTTATAATCAAAAGATTTATGTATAAGGCTTATTTTCGTTAAATTAGCGACCTTTACCAAGGAACTAAATGTCAGATATAATACAACTTTTACCCGAGAGTGTTGCGAATCAAATTGCTGCCGGAGAGGTAGTTCAGCGACCTGCATCGGCAGTGAAAGAGTTGATGGAAAATGCCATTGATGCGGGGGCGAATAAGATACAATTGATCTTGAAAGATGCCGGAAAGGTACTTATTCAGGTGATCGACAATGGATGTGGGATGAGCGTTTCTGATGCACGTATGTGTTTTGAGCGCCATGCAACTTCAAAAGTGCGCAAAGCGGAAGATTTATTTGCTATCCGTACCATGGGTTTCCGTGGGGAGGCCATGGCTTCTATTGCCGCGATTGCACAGGTTGAAATGAAAACCCGCCGATTTGAAGATGAACTGGGTACACTGATCGAAATTGAAGGAGCAACGATAACTAAACAGGAACCTGTAGCCACGCCGCAGGGAACCAGTATATGTATCAAAAACTTATTCTTTAATACACCGGCAAGACGCAATTTTCTGAAGAGCAATCCTGCTGAAATGAGGCATATTATCGATGAATTCCAAAGGGTTTCATTGGCTAATCCTGCAATCTCTTTCAGTTTGCATCATGATGGAATGGAGATCTTCAGATTGCCTTCATCTGCTTTAAAACAACGGATAGTCCATTTATTTGGAAATAATTATAACGAAAGACTAATTCCTGTAGAAGAGGATACCACGATTATCAACCTGAAAGGGTTTATTGGCAAGCCTCAGTTTGCAAAGAAAACAAGGGGGGAACAGTTCTTTTTTGTGAACAATCGTTTCATCAGAGATAATTACCTGAATCATGCGCTGAATAAGGCTTATGAAGATTTATTATCAGATGATAACTTCCCTTTCTATGTGCTTTTTATAGATATTGACCCGGCTAAGATTGATGTGAATGTACATCCTACGAAAACGGAGATCAAATATCTGGATGAGAAGTCTATTTATGCAATTATCCATTCTGCGGTTAAACGTTCTCTGGGAAGGTTTAATATCAGCCCGACGATTGATTTTGATCAGGAAACCGCTTTTAGCGGAATGATCAGCCCAAAGAATCTGGACGAAATTATTCCTCCGAGTATTAGTTTTAATCCTGACTTTAATCCTTTTGCTGACGATAAGAGTAGTGATAAGGGGTCTGGCTCTTCTGGTTTCAGAGGCGCGGAAACGGGATTTAGCGGTTCCGGGACTGGTTTTAAGGGAACGGAAACAGGATTCGGAAATTCAAATGGCAATAGTCATCAGCCTGTAGCTAAGAATTGGGGTTCATTGTATGAAATTTCAAAGGATAAGCCGGCTGAGCAGGTTAAAATGGAATTGCCGGGAAATGGTCCTGACGATAAATACGCGCCGATACAGAAACAGCTGATGCAGCTGCATAATAAGTACATTATTTCTCAGATTAAGTCAGGTTTAATGCTGATTGATCAGCAGGCGGCACACGAAAGAATATTGTATGAACGTTTTAGCATTAACCTGGAAGACCGCAAGGGTGCCTCGCAACAGAGTTTGTTTCCGCAGACGGTTACCTTAAGCCCGAATGATTATGAGTTAGCGAAGAGTTTACTGGACGACATTAAGAGCCTGGGCTTTGAGGTCAGAGAATTTGGAAAGAATACTTTAGTCATTGAGGGGATTCCTGTTGATCTGGGAAGTAACCAGATTAATGAGACTCAGCTTTTTGAACACCTGATAGAAGGTTTTAAGAATTCTCAGCAGGAGTTAAAGCTGGATAAAAGGGATGCACTGGCCAGAAGTATGGCTAAGAATAGTGCGATTAAGAGTGGGGTTGTTTTAGGGCAGCAGGAAATGAATATGTTGATTGAGCAGTTGTTTGCGTGTAAGGCACCAAACTTTAGTATCAGCGGCAGGCCTGTAATCCAAACGATGTCACTGACAGAAATTGATAGAAAATTTGATAAGTAATGATGAATAATATTCATATACCTCCAGTTGTTAAGAACCTGTTGATCATCAACGTGTTGTTCTTCGCGGCTAAATATGTTTTTGAATCTAAGGGAATTGACCTGGGTTATTATCTGGGCGCATTTTACTTTGATTCTCCGCTGTTTAAAATATGGCAGCCGATTACGTATATGTTTATGCACGGGAACTTTACCCATATTTTATTCAATATGTTTGCCTTGTTCTCTTTCGGTTCGGTGCTGGAAACCAGGTGGGGAACTAAAAGATTTATCAACTTTTACCTGATTACGGGTTTAGGTGCACTGGCTTTACAATGGGGCGTGCAGGCTTTTGAAGTTTATCAAATGACAGGTTCTCCGGTTAATCCAGGGGCTGTAACCATTGATATTGTGAAGGGCATGGCTTCTTTAAATTTAAGGGGTTTAAGTCCTGATCAGGGACAAACGTTATTGAGCATTTATTCTGGCCCTATGGTTGGGGCTTCCGGAGCCATATTTGGTTTACTGGTAGCTTTTGGAATGCTTTATCCGAATGCAGAGCTTTATATTATGTTTATTCCGGTACCTGTGAAGGCTAAATATATCATCCCGGTTTATATTTTGATAGAACTTAGTTTGGGAGTAGCCAGCGTTCAGGGAGATTCCGTTGCGCATTATGCACACCTTGGTGGTGCATTGCTAGGGTTTATACTCGTGAAGTTATGGAAAGAGAAAAATACATTTTACGACTATTATGACTAAGAAGAATCTGTTTGAGGAACTGAAATATAAAGTTTTCCAGTCTGGGAACCCGGTGTTTTTTTACATTGGGATCAACACGATTGTATACGTCGCTGTAGCTCTTTTTGGGGTTACTTATTTCCTGGCGGGTAATACGAATGTCCGGTTTTTAGATTATGTGAGTGAGTATGTTGCTTTTCCTGCAGCTTTACCTAAACTCCCTTTCCGCTTTTATACGATACTGACTTATCAATTTTTTCATAGTGATATTTTTCATATCCTGTTTAATATGTTATGGCTGTTCTGGATGGGCAGGATCTTTTTAGAGTTCCTGAAACCGCGTCAGTTCCATTTGGTATATCTTGCGGGCGGAGTAATGGGTGCAGTCATTTATGCACTGGCTTATAATATTTTCCCTGTTTTTGCGGATTATATTCCTGCGGCGACAATCATCGGTTCGTCAGCTTCAGTAATGGCTATTGCAGTGGCTACGGCTACTTTGGTTCCGGATTATTCGATGAACCTGATGTTTATCGGAAATGTGAAACTGAAGTATTTGCTGATGGCTTATATTGTATTTGACCTGATCAGCATTGCTTCCCAGAATCCGGGAGGCAGTTTTGCGCATCTTGGTGGTGCATTGTTTGGTTTTGTTTATATTAAGCTTTTGCAGGGCGGAAACGATTTAAGTGGCTGGTTTGAACGTAAGCCGACTTTAAAAGTGGTTAAAAATGATAAGCCTAATGCTGGTGCAAGGAATAAAAGTAATAAGGTGAACCAGAAAGAGGTTGATGCTATACTTGATAAAGTTTCTAAGTCAGGTTATGATAAGTTAAGCAGACAGGAAAAGGAGATTTTATTCAAGGCGAGTAAGGATTAATGAAGAAAAAAAAGCTTAGTTTTTTAGGGAAGATCACAGTGCTTGTTGGAATGGTTATGGCTTTTGCTCTTTTACTGGGTATATTAGCTGGTAATCTTGATCCGCGTGAGCATGAGCGCATTGCCTTTTTTGGGCTGGCCTATCCTTTTGTGCTGCTTTTAAATGTATTTTTTATTATTTGGTGGGTTTTACGGGGCAGAATTCTATTTGCTTTAGGTACGGCCGCTATCATCGCGATTGGCTGGCATCCGTTAATTGCGACGGTTGGTTTTATCGGTGAATCTGGTGATGGCCCGAAATCGGCTCCTGATCTGGTCAGGATGATGACTTACAATGTGCATAGTTTTAAACCTTATGGCGAAGCGGGCAATGAGTCGGTGAAGCAGCAGATGCTCGCTGTCGTGAAAGATGAAAACCCTGATATTATCTGTTTTCAGGAATATTATACGCGCCGCAAGGGAACGTTTGCGATTACTGATAGTTTAAAGCAGATCCTGAAAACTTCCAATTACTATTTTGTACCTTCTTCTGGCAATGATTATGAATCTGCGGGATTAGCTATCTTCTCGAGGTACCCGATCGTCAATAAGGGAAGTATCTTGTTTAGTACCAATCACGGTGGCAATGCGAGCATCTATGTAGATGTAATGGTCAATAAGGAGAAGGTACGGGTTTATAATGTTCATTTGCAGTCTATATCTTTTGATAAGCAGGATTATAATTACCTGGATAAAGTGACCAAAAAAATAGATACGGAGATTTTACCGGCAAAAAGAATCGTAAGCATGCTGAAAACGGCATTTCTTAAAAGAAGCGGACAGGTTGATATTATGAAAGATCATATGAAAGCGTGTACAACACCTTTCCTGATTGCGGGAGATTTTAATGATACACCTGCTTCGTATGCGGTAACACAATTAACAAAATCACTTCATAATACGTTTGTAGAACAGGGAACTGGCCTTGGCCGTACGTATAACGGGAAATTCCCTAATTTCCAGATTGACTATATCTCGGCTACCAGGAATATCAAGGTAATCAATCACCGGATTATACAAGCGAGATTATCTGATCATTTCCCTGTAAGAAGTGACTTAAGAATCAATTAATATACTCACAAATTTTTATCTTTGTTATCTTCAGTCCTGCATATTCCCGGACTAAAATAAATATATATACTAATGGAGAACGGTTTACAGCTATACAATACCCTTACGCGCAAAAAAGAGAATTTCGAACCCTTAAACGGACATCATGTTGGAATGTACGTTTGCGGGCCTACTGTTTACAGTGATGTGCATTTGGGTAACTGCCGTACTTTCATTTCTTTTGATTTAATCTTCAGATACCTGAAGTATATGGGTTTCAAGGTTCGTTATGTTCGTAATATAACGGATGCGGGCCATTTAGAGGGTGATCGTGATGAGGGTGATGATAAGTTTGCGAAAAGAGCAAAACTGGAGCAGCTGGAGCCTATGGAGATTGTACAGAAATATACATTGGGTTTTCATGATGTATTGCGGATGTTCAATACTTTGCCGCCAAGTATTGAGCCTACGGCAACTGGTCATATTATCGAGCAGATTGAAATGATTAAAGATATTATCGCCAATGGTTATGCTTATGAGACTAATGGAACGGTATATTTTGATGTAGAAAAGTATAGTCAAACTTATAATTATACGGTATTAACTAATCGTAATCTGGACGATATGATGGCTAATACGAGAGAGTTAGGCGGACAGGATGAGAAACGCGGCAGACTTGATTTTGCGTTATGGATTAAGGCGAAGCCTGAAACATTGATGCGCTGGCAGTCCCCATGGGGTGTTGGATTTCCGGGCTGGCATATTGAGTGCTCTGCAATGAGTGCGAAGTATCTGGGCGAGGAGTTTGATATTCATGGTGGTGGAATGGATTTAGCGGCTACGCACCATACCAACGAAATTGCACAGTCGGAGGCTTGTTATCATAAGCATCCTGCAAAATATTGGATGCACACGAATATGTTAACTGTTAATGGGGCAAGAATGTCTAAAACTGCTGGTAATGGTTTTATGCCTTTACAGTTGTTTTCTGGTGATCATCCTTTGTTAACAAAAGGATATAGCCCGATGACTGTTAAGTTTTTTATGCTTCAGGCGCATTACCGCAGTACGCTGGATTTCTCAAATGACGCATTGGATGCTTCAGAAAAGGGGTTCAGAAGATTAATGAATTCTTTAAGTCTGCTGGATAAATTAACACCTGCTGAAACGGGAGATTTTGAAATCGAACCGATCAGGTTGAATTGTGTAAAGGCAATGAATGACGATTTTAACAGCCCTGTAGTGATTGCAGAATTGTTCGAGGCCGCAAGAATTATCAATACTGTTTATGATGGTAAGGGTAGTATTTCTGCTGTTGAACTGGAGAAATTGAAACAATTGATGCAGGATTTTGTTTATGATATTTTTGGATTAAAAGATGAGGAGAGTTCAAATACGGAATTAAATGATGTATTGGATATGGTTATCGATATTAGAAAGAGTGCAAAAGAGAATAAAGATTATGCTACTTCTGATAAGATACGTATCGGCCTTCAGGATATTGGTATCCAGTTAAAAGATAGCAAAGAAGGTACTACGTGGAATAAATTATAATCTTATCACTTGTTAAATTTTAATACTGCAGCCTTTTAATACTGTAACCCATACGTTTAATACTATAACCCTTATATTTTAATACTATAAACTAAACCATGATCAATAAAATTATCTGCACCCTAATGGCTGCAACTTTTACCTTGGGAGCAACTGCTCAGCATACTGATGGCACTACTAAATCATTAGTAAAAGCGGAAGAGGAATTTGCAGCAACTGCAGCAAAGGATGGCATTAAATCTGCCTTTGACGCATATAGTGCGAAAGGTGCTTTGGTATTCAGACCCAACCCGGTAGATGTAAAAACATATTATGCAAGCCAGCCTAATGATAAAAATCTAAGCTGGACTCCTGATTATGCAAGGGTTTCACGCAGCGGAGACTGGGGTTTTACTTCTGGTGGTTACACGGTAGAAGGAGAAACTAAAACTTATGGTGATTATCTTACGGTGTGGAAAGCAGTTAATGGAAAGTGGGAAGTTGCTTTGGATTTAGGTGCGGAACATCATAAGCCTTTAAAACCGGTTACTACTCATTTTGTAGAGCCTAAGGATTATTTTAAACCAAAATTCGCTGGGCCAAAACAATTGGCTGCTGGAAAAGATATAATTCTGACAACTGAAAAGACGTTGAACATGACCTTAAAGTCTTACGGGATTGCTGCTTATGGTGGTTTCCTGAATCCGGATGCAAGAGTTGTTTTCCCAGGTTATGAGCCTGTAATTGGAAAAGATAAGATCATCGCTTTTTATAATAGCATGGTTGATAAAATGAGCTTAAGAACTGTTGGTGCTGATAAGGCTGCTGGTGGAGATTTAGCTTATACTTACGGGGTAGCAACGATTGACTACAGAACGGATTTAAGAGAGAGTTTTAATTATGTGTTCATTTATGAGCGTCAGCCTGATTTTAACTGGAATCTTATTCAGCAGATTTACGTTCCTGCGGAACGCTAAGTTTCTTATTCTCAAATAAAAAGGGTTTCTTAGTGCCGGTTTAGTTTTAGGCTGGTGTTAAGAAGCCCTTTTTTATTGAGGGTATCTGGGTTGTATCATAAATGGTATTTAACCGTTAAATGATTAAAGAAAAGAATTATGAAGAAATACTTACTGTTTGGAGTTGCATTGTTGTGTTGTTATGTACAGGGTTATAGTCAGACTTTTGATAAGCAGGGGCAAAGGGGGGCAAGGGGTTTAATGCCTGAAAATACGATTGGTGGTATGCTGCGTTCGCTGGATCTTGGAGTAACGACTTTAGGGATGAATGTAGTCATATCAAAAGATAAGCAGGTAGTGCTTTCTCATGAGCCTTATTTTAACAATGAGATCAGCCTCACGCCGGATGGGAAGGATATTCCGCTGAAGGACGAGAAAAAGTATAATATGTATGAAATGGATTATGACCAGATCCGAAAGTATGATGTGGGAAGCAAGGTTCATAAGCGTTATCCTGGTCAGCAGAAGTATAAGGCGTATAAGCCGCTGCTGAGTGAGGTAATAGATTCGGTAGAGGCTTATGTAAAGCTGCATAAGTTGCCTAAGCCTAATTATGCAATCGAAATTAAAACTATCCGTAAGGGTGATTCGGTATTCCATCCTGAACCGGCAGAGTTTTCACAGTTGGTAATGGATGTGGTAGTGAAGAAAAAGATGACTAAAAGGGCAGTTATACAGGCTTTTGATGTGAGGTGTTTGCAATATGTGCATGAGCATTATCCGAAAGTGAGAACGGCACTGATGATCGATGAGAAGGAGGATTTTGAGAATAATATCAAGGATCTTGGGTTCAGCCCGACGTTTTATAGTCCGTACGCGGTATTGGTTGGGAAAGGGTTAGTGGACAGGTGCCATGAAGCGGGAATCAAGATCGTGCCGTGGACGGTGAATAGTTTGAAGGATATGGAGTATATGGTGGGGTTGGGGGTCGATGGTATCATCACTGATTATCCCAATTTATTCCAGCAATTGGAATTGCCTGTCAAGTAGTTTTTCCGGTTGGAAGGGGGTTTCTTCTGAGGGGTCAAAAAAACAGGGTGTGCTATTTTCAGACTGGTCGCCTCCTGAAGGGGAGCCGAAGGTCAGGAAAACAGCACACCCTGTTTTTTTGCTTTCTGGGGATAGCCCATTGTAAACCGGAAATACTAACCCGCCGGAAATACACAATCATGAAAAATATGGATAACAGTTCTTCAGTTGGGCAGGGAGGTGAAATAAAGAAAAGAAACCAGTTGAGGAAATAAAGTGAAGAAACTAGTTGAGGAAATAAAGAGGAGAAACTAGTTGAGGAAATAAAGTGAAGAAACGAGTTGAGGAAATAAAGTGAAGAAACCAGTTGAGGAAATAAAGAGGAGAAACCAGTTGAGGAAATAAAGTGAAGAAACTAGTTGAGGAAATAAAGAGAAGAAACCAGTTGAAGAAATAAAGAGGAGAAACCAGTTGAAGAAATAAAGTGAAGTACCTGTTTGGTGGAACCTAAACTGAGTATATATGTTTCCTTTTGTTGCTGAGAAAGCTTGTTATAGCAGGTTCTTAATGATTTTCTCTACGGACAGGCCTTCGGCTTCGGCACGGTAGTTTCTTACGATACGGTGGCGGAGAATAGCTTCTGCAACGGCTTGAACGTCTTCGATGTCCGGGGAGTACTTTCCGGAGATTGCGGCATGGCATTTAGCACCGAGAATAAGAAATTGGGAGGCCCTCGGGCCTGCTCCCCAGTTGACATACTGGTTGATTTCAGGGGTTGCCAATGGGTTTCCGGGACGGGTTTTTCCGGTTAGTTTTACCGCATATTCCAGTACGTTATCGGTCACGGGAATGGTACGGATCAATTGCTGGAAGTATTGGATCTGCTCGGCGTTGATTAGTTTTTTGAGGGTAACGGGGTTGTTGCCGGTAGAGTTTTTAACGATAGTAAGTTCTTCCTGGAAGGTTGGGTAGGTCAGCAGCACGTTGAACATGAAACGGTCAAGCTGGGCTTCGGGAAGGGGGTAAGTACCTTCTTGTTCGATGGGGTTCTGGGTAGCAAGAACGAAAAAGGGTTTGGGTAAGATGTGTTTGTGACCGGCTGCGGTAACGGATTTCTCCTGCATGGCTTCTAAAAGGGCAGCCTGGGTTTTTGGAGGGGTCCTGTTGATTTCGTCAGCAAGAACAATATTAGAGAAGACAGGGCCTTTAATGAACTTAAAGTTCCTGTCTTCTCCTAAGATTTCTGAGCCAATAATATCCCCTGGCATCAGATCGGGGGTAAATTGTATTCTGTTAAAGTTAAGGTCAAGCACATCTGCTACGGTTTGCACCAGTAGGGTCTTTGCCAGCCCGGGAACACCTACGAGTAAGCAGTGTCCATTGCTCAGGATGGAGATTAGTACCGATTTAACAGCTTCATCCTGTCCAATAACGACTTTACCAATTTCATTCTTTATATCCTTATAAAATTGGTGAAGGGCATCTACTGCCGCCTTGTCGTTAGTGTACTGCATAATTATTTTGTTTCTTCTGGGATTGGTTTAGTCCAGATCTTCAGCTCATCACAGGTTGAGTAGTCAGGATCGATTCTAATATAAGTGCTTTTTCTTCTTTTTTCAAACCATTCACTCATTACTCTATCCATTTTTTGTTGCTGGGCCTTTTCTTTGAACTTAGCGTAATCTTGTTCAAGGTTACCTTTGTGCGGGGCAATCTTAGATTTTAAAAGAATAATTTTAAAGCCTTCTTTTCCGTCAGCTCCTGTAAAGGGTACTGGTTTTGAGATTTCACCAACTTTCATGGTATCTACGACAAGGAATACTTTTGGATCTAATTTGTCAGCAGGAATGAAAGTCGTTCTCGCTGTAACGTTATCTGCAAATAATAGCATACCTCCGTTGTATTTAGATTCTTTGTTCGAAGAGTATAGGGATGCTGCTGCCGAGAAACTCAGTTTGTTAGCGATTACATTATTGTAAACACTGTCTGCGTGTAGTTTTGCACGGTCCAGACTCTGCGGGGTAGTTTGCGGACGAATCAGAATGTGACGGGCGTGAACTTGCTCTCCTCTTCGTTCTACAACTTGTAAGACGTGGAATCCGAAGTCTGTTTCAAATACTGGCGAAAGTTCTCCTGGTTTTAGTTTGAAGGCATAAGCTGTAAATTCTTTTGCCATCATCGTACGGTCAAAGAATCCTAAGTCACCACCTTCTGGTGCTGAACCCGGATCTTCAGAGTAAGTTTTTGCTAAAAAGCCGAAGTCTTCTCCGCTTTTAACACGCAGCCTTATCGCATCAAGCTTATCAAAGAAGCGTTGTTTTTCTGATTTTGTAAGCTCTGGGTTGATTACGATCTCTCCAACTTCATATTCAGCAGGAATGTCAGGTAAACTGTCTTTTTTGTAAGAATCGTAGTATTTTCTTACTTCTACAGGTGTAATACTCACTTTCTCAGTGATCGTTCCCTGCATTTTATTCGCCTGAAGCTGATCTTTAACGTCAGGTCTAAGCTCATCTTTATATTGTAATACTGAACGGTTCAGGAATTCTTCCAGTTTGTCCTGGCCTCCTGCACGCTGAATCTGGTAACGCATTCTTTTATCCAGCTCATCATCCACTTGCTTATCATCCACCATCACGGAGTCAATATTCGCTTGTTGTTTTAATAGATGTTGAACCAGCATTTGTTGAAGGATGTAACACTTTACTTTCTCATCCACAGGATTCCCCGAATTCAGGTACATGACGTATTGCTGGTTTAATTCCGACAGTAGGATTACATCGCTTCCCAGTACCGCAATCACCTTATCTACGCTTTTTGTCTGGGATTGTACGTTTAAAAACAAGAAGAGCAATCCGCTTGCCATCAATAAAATTTTCTTCATTATACTATTTTCAATTATATTCTATTTGCAAATTTACTATTATTCAATGATTTGTCTGTGCTATTCTGTGATCAGTTTGCTTAAGGTACGCTGATCTATGGTTATTTTGTATTTGTTGCGCAGCGCAGTGATCCATTTACAGTCGAGTTGCTTCTGATAGTCTTCGGCAACCTCACTTTTACTGTCTTCATATGACATCGAAGGATAGGACTCCGCATGGGCATTATAATATTCATGGATCTGCTTGTCGTTATTCTCCAGTCCGTCCCAGATTTTCTTCTCGGAAATATTGAAAAGTAAAAGGGCCTCTTTAAACTCGTTAACAACCAGTGAAAAGTCTGCGCCTTTAGCTTCTGGTGGTGCTGAGGCTAATAAGGCCTGCTCATAATTTCTGGTTTCAGCGATATAGGTACTGTCTTTATCTAATCCGGCCTCCAGGGCATCCTGAACTTTCAGCTTAAAATCAATGTATATGTTTAAAAACGAAATTAAATCCGTTAATGTTGGCTTGGGATTCCCCGGACGATGTTTCTGATATACCCATACAAATTCTTTCTGGCTTACAGGGCTGCCGTTGATTACAGCTACGCTTTGTGCGACAGTACTGAAATAGAAAAAACAGAGAACAAGAATAAAACAGATTTTTCTCACAAAAGGTCTAAATGGTATTTTTAAGGTATAAAAGTAATAAATTAAGGCACTATAATAAGATATTTAACTAATTTTAACACAAAAAATATTTCCCAAAAAAGGCACAATTCATGGGTGAACAGTTAACCACCAGCGCAGAAGCTCTCCGTTTATTTTTTACGGAAGATATTTACCTGGTCAATAGTGATGATAAAATACTTGCTGCGGCACAACCTGAGCTTACATCTGCTCGTATTGCTGTGCCCGGAAATCCTGCTCCTGCACTCTCCACCCCGGTTATTGAAGTTGTAATTCCTGTTGTGGAAGTTGAAATCCCGGTTGTGGAACAGCAAATGCCAGAAGTTAAGGCGGTAGTTGCTGAGGTTAAAACGCCTTCGGCAGAAGCTGTAGTATTCAAGTATCTTGGCAAGAATCAGAAAAATATTTTAATCCTGGTAAATGATGCGGGGAATGAGGTGAGCACGGACAAAGGAAAAGAGTTGTTGCGGAATATCGTGAAAGCGCTTCAGCTAACTGCGAATGATTTTGCTTTACTGAATTATGCGGCTTATACGAACACTGGTTTTGAAGAGTTCAGGAGCTTCTTTAAGAGTAACCTGGTCTTCGCTTTTGGTGTCACTCCTTTACATCTTGGCCTGGGAGAATATCCTGTAAATGAAATTATTATGCAAGGTGCTGCACAACTTATTTTTTCCGCAAACCTGGATCAGCTTGCTGATGATCAGGCTGGAAAGAAGGCTTTGTGGGGCAGTCTTAAGAAACTGTCCATATGATCAGACAATTAGTATTTGCAACCAATAATCTAAATAAAACAAAAGAGGTCCGCTCATTATTAGCCGGACAATATGAAGTGCTGAACCTGCAGGATATTGGTTGTACGACCGACATTCCGGAAACAGCAGATAGCTTTGCAGGGAATGCGGGTTTAAAAAGCAGGTTTGTTGTTGACAATTATCAGCTGGATTGTTTTGCTGACGATAGTGGCCTGGAAGTAGAGGCGTTAAACAATGAACCGGGGATTTACTCTGCCCGTTATGCTGGTGAAAGGGGAGATGCTGCAAATCTTGATCTGGTCTTACAGAAAATGGAAGGGCAACAAAATCGTGCTGCACGCTTCAGAACAGTGGTTTCTTTAATTCAAAACGGTGAGGAGTTTCTTTTCGAAGGATTAATTCAAGGGACACTCAGAGAAAGCCGCACGGGTGAAAATGGCTTCGGTTATGACCCGATTTTTCAGCCGGACGGATATGAGGTAACTTTTGCTGAAATGGACATGGAACAGAAGAATAAAATCAGTCACCGGGCAATTGCCATGCACAAGCTTATTGCTTTTTTAAAGGAACAGGCTGTTTAGCTAAAGAGTCTGCTTTTTTCAATAATGGAGGTACTATTTTCTGTAGTGTATCTGCAATTTTTGGTGGTACTTTTTGTATGACATCTAAGGGATTGATATTCTTTTTTAGTGAATCCACCTTGTTTTTTAAGGAATCAGCACTCTTTTTCAACGCAGGGATATTATTCTTTTTCAGGTTCAGGGAATCAGCAGCATTTTTCAGAATTTGAGGGTCAGCGTCTTTAACCGCTTTTTTGAGCATATCGCCGGCCCCACCAGGTAATTGATCCGTAATTGCATCAATGGCAGTATTTTTCGGATCTTTTGGCACTGGTTTTCCTGGTATTTTTGTACCCGGTTTAACAGCTCCTTTAGCGACTGTTTTAGGGGCCGCTTTTGGCTTTGCAATTACCCTTGGGTTAGTAATATCTCTTTTTGAACGTGGCCTTAATTCTGGTTTCCAGATAAAACCTGTTAAAATTACATCTTGTTTGATTTCAGCAACTGGTGTAGTTGCGCCTTCGACATCTTTAATGGGGACGACTTCCGAGATCTCACTTTTCCGGAAATTAACTTTAATCCGGCTGCTGATAGTCTGGTTCATCTTATCGTATTTCTTGCCATCGTCGGTCTTCGTGAAATAAACACTTTCTGCATTACCATCCACGTACATACTGTTCAGGGCCCCGTCTTTAAAGAAACCAGTAATCATTTTACCTTTGATCTGGTTGAATTTTGCAGAATCTACAGGATCAACGTTCACGGCAAATGCGTTACTGATCACCTGGACAGAGTTTATCTTTTTATTTCTCAGTTGCAGATAGATCGTATCCCCGGTCTGCTGAGAACTTTGTGACCAGATAATCGGGTTCTTGTACCAGCGTAGGGTAGAATCTGCACTGGTATAAAACAGGGAGTCTGCTTTAGCCTGCATATTAGACTTGAAGACATTGACATGGTGATAAGCTTTAATACTTCTCGTCAGTACTGTATCTGCCGGGTTAAAGGGCAAACTATCTTTGGTTGTTTTTTTAAGCACTGGCTTTACCCCGGTTTTGAGCTTGGCTGTGTCTGTTTTAATTTTTATCGTACCTGATTTAAGTTTTGAGGTATCGGTATGGAGTTTGGCAGTATCAGTTTTAACTTTTGTAATAGCCGTTTTTATCTTTGCGGTATCTGTTTTTGATACTGCACCGGTTGTTTTTACAGCAGGCACATCCTTTGGCGGAGCTGCCTTTTTTACAGTCGGATCAGCTTTTATTCCTGATTTTAAACTATCTGCTTTCAAGGTTTCCTGACTTAGAACCGGAATACCCTTTTTAATCACTGCATCAATTTTTGCAACTGCTGCCTTTTTCTGTAAGGTATCGAGCGCCCGGATTTCTGCTGCTTTTCTGAATATAGAATCAATTTTCTGAATGGGGACTTTCGCTTTCAGCATACTATCCCTTTTTACACTATCCTTTGCTGTTAAAACAAGTTTTAAAGGGAGTGCTTTAGGGTTTTTGCCAGCCGCTGCCGCAGGTTTTTTAGGGTCTGCGGGTTTTGCTTTTTTACTGCCTACCTTACTGCCTTCTCTGCTTTCTTCCCCTAATTCATTATCCTTTTTAAGGACAGGGCCTTTGATCAGCTTTAAAGTTTTCTGCAGAACCATTTGTGTTTCCAATGTATCTGCTCCCAGCCATAAACTGTCCGGACGCTTCACGTCTTTGACCAGAATGGAATCACTCGTGCCCATACCTGCATAAGCGTTTTTAGTCACTAAGGTACGCTGATCCTTTTTATAATAATAGCCCAGCTGACCGTGCATCAGCATTTTATCAATAGTATCTTTAAATACAATATTTCTTACTGCTTTACCGTAACCAGCGCGTCCGTCATAATATAAACTGTCTCCTTTGAGTGATTTACTGCCCGAAGTATACAAGTTGTTTTTTCCAAAATACGCATAAGTTGTTTTCGTATTGTATGCGCCGTTCTCTGTATAGAGATTACCGCCGTCTTTTTCCCTGATATTGGTCGGGCCATAAAAATAAGCCCAGTTGGTCAGCGTATTATATCTCAGGGTATCAGACTTGATAGTACTTTGTTCGGTAACAACGAGCACATTGTACCGGAAATAAGCATCCCTGCTATTGGCAAAATAGTAACCGTTTTTACTGGTGATGGTTGCATCCTTATTGACAATTTTACCACCGCTCACATAAGTACCTACCTTAGGAGCCATAGCGTAGTCCAGTACATTGGTCGTTAGTACCGAAGTTCTGTCCAGCAAACGGACATTACTTGTTAAATGGGCCAGTTTTGCATTTCCATCGTAAGTCAGGAAATCTGAATAAATATTGATCGTATCAGCCTGATTGATATGGACGTTATTAAATGCCTCGAAGTAATTCTTGGACGTATAAAAGACTGCACTGTCGCAGGTAAGAATTGCATTGTCCTGTTTGAAGACTGGCTTTCTTAAATAGGTAATATCTGTTTTTGTAATAATCTTACTTCTTTCTGAACTTTGAAGGATGATCTTCGTTCTTTGTTGTGCTGTCTGAATCGCATTCTGCTGTGCCGAAAGTGACAGGGGAAACAAGAAAAACAGGAGGATGCCTGCAATCCTGAAAGCCGGATTACTATATATGGAGTTCATGATTGTATCATAAACGTTAAAAAGCGTATTTATTTTACTTGAAATGTGAATTTTTCGCACCTTACAAAGTTAGGTTTTTGATGACCATTATAGCTGCCTGTTTGAAATTTATCTGATATTTTGTTAGTCTGGTGAATTTAAAAAGCTCTTCCTGCTTCTTTTGGCAGCAAATCGTTATTTTTGACAGATGTTACTCTTGCACAATTTCCTGGATTATATCCGTCTGAATTCTTTATTCAATCCAGACCAGCGAATTCTTTTAGCGGTTAGCGGAGGAAAAGATTCCGTGCTTATGGCGCACCTTTTTAAGCAAGGAGGATTTAAGTTTGGGATTGCACATTGTAATTTTGGACTGAGAGCGGAAGAGTCACAAAGGGATGAACGCTTTGTCAGTACACTTGCTTCCCAGCTTGAAGTGCCGTTATATGTAACACATTTCACCACTAAAGCGTATGCTGCTGAACATAAAATATCCACTCAGATGGCAGCGAGAGATTTGAGGTACCGCTGGTTTGAAGAGCTAAGGACGCAGGAAAATTATGATTATATAGCCGTTGCGCATCATCAGGACGATGCAATAGAAACGGTTCTGCTCAATTTAGTGCGGGGAACTGGTATTGCGGGTTTACATGGTATTCTGCCTAAAAGAGATTTCCTGATCAGGCCGCTGTTATTTTTATCCCGTGCGGGAATTGATGAGTCTATCCATCGAAAGGGTTATGATTTTGTAGAAGACAGCTCTAATTCAAGCACTGCTTATGCGAGAAATAAACTAAGATTAAGGGTAATCCCGTTGCTGAAAGAGATCAATCCTAATCTGGAACAGACTTTTGAACATAATATTCTTCGTTTTGCGGAAACGGAAATGGTCTTGCAACAAGTAGTGGCTAAGCTCAGAAGAGACTTGTTTGAGGAAAGAAAAGATGGTATTTACCTTTCGCTGGAGAAAATTAAAGCACTGGACCCTCAAAGGCTTCTGTTGTTTGAACTGTTAAAGGATTATAATTTCACGGAGACAGTGGTGGAAGATTTACTGGGTTCTTTAAATAAACAAAGCGGGACTTCTTTTTATAGTGCAAGTCACCGGCTTACGCTGAACCGGGAGGAACTGATCCTGACGGTTACAGCATCGGAAGAGGGTTACAAGAACAAAATTATTCATCCTTCGGATACCGCAGTGGCTTTCGGCAACCAGGTGATTGAGATTTCTTATTCCGGATTGTTATCTTTTGAGAATAATCCTCAGAAAGCATTTTTGGATGCAGACAGGTTAATATTCCCGATAGTAGTAAGAAGCTGGCAGGAGGGGGATCGTTTTATGCCGATCGGGATGAGGAATTATAAAAAGTTAAGTGATTTCTTTATTGATCAGAAAATACCTCTGCCCCAAAAAGATAGTATTCCAATCCTCATTAATGGGAATGGTGATGTGGTCTGGGTGGCAGGTTTACGTCAGGACAATAGATATAAAGTAACCGCTACCACAAAAAAAGTCGCTATATTCGAACAGAAATTAAATTAAATGGGCAATAAGTACGCTTTTCTGGAGAAACAATATATAGGTCGTGATTACATCAGGATATGTATCCGTTTGTTAATGGCCGCTTTCTGTTTTGGTGCATATGTATATGAAAGAGATCGCGACAATACGCAAGATTTATTTCTTGTGGTGGGTTTTGGGATCATCGGAATCTCTATTGCCTTGTTATTTCTGATTCAGTATAAAACTATCATCCACAATAAAAGTATGATCATTGATGGTCTGTGGACTGCCAAAAAGGTGAAGATCGATTTAAATAGTATCACCGATGTCAGAAAAGATACTTATAGCAGCTATCTGTTCAATAACCCGGTCTATAATCTGCACCGCAAAGGAAGCATCCGTTTTTACTCTTCAGGGAAAGATGCGGTAGTTTTGACAGACCGTGATGGGCTGGAATATTTCATTGGAACACAACGGCCTAATGAAATGCTTTTGGTCATTCAGGCCGAAATGAAGAAATAATCCTGTTCTGCAGAAGAAGTTATTCTGTCACAAATCAAATAATTGCAATTGTTTAACACAAAGATCAGTTTTAGTACGGTAATTTGCGGGTGAAACAGTTTAATTAAAACTGTTATAGATAATCTATAATTGATGAAGATAGGTATTGTTTGTTACCCTACATTTGGCGGTAGTGGTGTTGTCGCTACAGAATTGGGAAAGGCATTGGCCGATGAAGGACATCAAGTCCATTTCATCACCTATAGCCAGCCTGCAAGGTTAGACTTTTTCTCTGCTAACCTTTATTATCATGAAGTATCAGTCCGGGATTATCCATTGTTTGACTATGCGCCTTATGAGTCTGCACTGGCCAGTAAACTGGTAGACGTAGTGCGGTTTGAGAAGCTGGATATTCTGCATGTACATTATGCAATTCCACATGCTTCTGCTGCCTTTATGGCGAAACAGATCCTGGAAACCTATGGTATTTATATCCCGTTTGTAACCACGCTCCATGGAACTGATATTACATTAGTTGGAAAAGATCCGACTTATAAACCAGTAGTCACCTTCTCGATTAATAAATCTGACGGAGTTACTACGGTTTCGAATGACCTGAAAGAAGATACGAATAACCATTTTGACATCACAAATGAGATCAGAGTGATTCCTAACTTTATAGATTTCAGCAGATTCAGCCTGAAACCAAAAGATCATTTCAAAAAGGCTATTGCGCCTAACAATGAAAGAATCCTGATCCATACCTCGAATTTCAGAAAAGTGAAAAGAACGGCTGATGTGATCAAGATGTTCAGATTGATCCTGAATAAAATCCCTTCTAAGTTACTGATGGTAGGGGATGGGCCTGATCGTGCGAATAATGAACAGTTATGCCGCGATCTTGGTATTTGTGATCATGTACGCTTTTTAGGAAAACAGGATGCTGTAGAGGAAATCCTTTCGGTTGCCGATTTATTCCTGATGCCTTCTGAGACGGAAAGTTTTGGATTGGCTGCATTAGAGGCTATGGCTTGTAAAGTGCCTATCATTACTTCTAATGCTGGTGGTTTACCGGAATTGAATGTAGATGGTTTCTGTGGTTATATGAGCAACGTGGGTGATGTGGATGATATGGCAAACAAAGCTATTATGATCCTGGAGAATGATGAAGTGCTGAACACGTTTAAAGAAAATGCGTTTAAAAGAGCGCAGGATTTTGATTTGAAAAAGATATTACCGCTGTATGTAGACTATTACAATGATATTATTGCTAAGAGCCTTGCTTTGCAACCGGCTTCACATGCGTAATTGCTCTTCAGCTTAAAAACAAAAAGCCCGGTAATTATTTTACCGGGCTTTTCTATTTCTAAATAATCAGGAATTTTGGATACCTGATGAGTAGCTTTTATTTCTTAGGTACGAATACGAAGCAAACAGGAGCTCCCAGATCGATTCTTTTTCCGCTGTCTGTTAATGCGCCAGTTACCTTGTTCCGTTTGAATATAACCACGTTATTGGTGTACTGGTGTCCAACCAGCAGCCAGTTACCGCTAGGGTCGATGACGAAAGCTCTTGGTCCGTTGCCTAAAGTACTGATATGACCTTTGCTGGTCAGCTTTCCATCACTTCCAACTGCAAAGGTTGTAATCGTATTGGCAGTACCTCTGTTACTTACATATAAGAACTTTCCGTCGGCAGTAAGCTGAATGTCAGAACCGCCGTTCCCGCCTTTAAAGTCTTTGGCTACTATCGAAATTTCCTGGATCTTTTTAAAAGTACCGTCAGCATAACTGAAAACGGTTACCCCGGCTGTCATTTCCTGTACCAGGTAGGCAAATTTGCCATTGCTGCTAAAGGTAATGTGTCTTGGTCCGCTGCCAGGTTTGATACTTATACTATCTTTTACAACAAGTACCTCATGTGCTGCATCTTTGTGATAAGAGTAAGTATAAACCTTATCTTTTCCCAGGTCATTTACAATCACATAACGGTGGTCAGGACTGAAACGTACCATGTGAACATGGGCACTGTTCTGTCTGTCTTTGTTAATGCTTGATCCTATATGTTTAACTACCTGTTTAGCCGGGGTTAATGCACCATTTGCCTCTCTTCCGAAAATACCGATAGTACCTCCTGAATAATTGGCAATCAGTACATTCTTATCATCTTCAATCAGATAACAAGGATCTGCACCTTCAGCGTTTTGTTTATTCAAAAAACCTAATTTTCCGGTAACCGCATCAAAGCTAAAAGCACTGACCATACTCTTCTCTCCGTTTTCATTCACCGCATAAACAAATTTGCGGTCAGGAGTAACAGTCAGGTAGCTTGGATTAATCACGTTCTTCTCTACATTGTTTAACTTAAATGCAGCATCAGCGGTGTTAAAATCGTAAACATAAATTCCTTCACTTTTACCCGGAGCCGTATAAGTTCCGATGACAAGGTTGTAATCTGCTTTTTGTGCTTTAGCAGAGAAAAAAGAAACGGTAGCGGTTAACAGACAAAATAGTTTTCTCATAAATCAGGCTATAATTACTGGATCAGATGTTTGATCTGGATCAGTTCATGTTCTTCTAAAAAGCGCCATCTTCCACGTGGAAGATCTTTTTTGGTCAGGTTGCCATAAACCACACGGTCTAATTTAACAACTTCATAACCCAGGTGTTCAAATATTCTGCGGACAATCCTGTTTTTACCACTGTGGATCTGGATGCCTACTTCACGTTTAGAACCTCCGGCTACGTAAGATACAGAATCTGGCTTAATTACACCATCTTCTAGCTCTAAACCGAACTGAATTTTGTTCAGGTCACCCTGACTTAAGCTTTTACTTAATTCAACATGGTAGATTTTAGTAATTCCATTTTTTGGATGAGATAACTTATCTGCTAAATCACCATCATTTGTCATTAATAAAAGACCTGTTGTATTGCGGTCTAAACGACCAACCGGATAAATACGTTCTCTGCTTGCTTTTTCTACTAAGGACATTACTGTACGACGTTCCTGAGGATCATCAGTAGTAGTAATATAGTCTTTAGGTTTATTTAAGATCACGTAAACTTTCTTTTCACGTTTCAGCAATTCGCCATTGTAACGTACTTCGTCTTTACCCGGATCTACTTTATGTCCCAGTTCAGAAACCGGTACACCATTTACAGAAACCACACCTGCAGCAATCAGTTCATCTGCCTTACGACGTGAACAGATACCCGAGTTGGCAATGTAACGGTTCAAACGGATTTTTCCGTCATCTGCTGCATTGTAACTGCTTTCCTTTCTGCTGCGCATAACAGGCGCTTTTTCAGCAAAAGGTCTTGGCGCACCAGAATATGGTTTTGCCGGAGCACCTTCTTCTCTTTTTCTGAATGGTCTGCTATCTGTACTTCTGGAAGTGCTTTTTTTATCTTCGAAAGTTCTGAATGGTCTTTCACCATCAGTACCGAAATTGTCTTTCTTTATATAACTACGGCCTTCATTTCTTGGCATTTCTTTAGAACTGCCTTCTTTAAATGCACGTGGTTTGAATGTTTTGCCGCCGGCACCACCTCTTGACGAGAAGCTTTTTGCATCACCGTCTCTGCCTGCTCTGGGTCTTTCACCGTCTCTTGGAGGTCTTGATGAGAAGCTCTTTGCATCGCCGTCTCTGCCTGCTCTGGGTCTTTCACCGTCTCTTGGAGGTCTTGATGAGAAGCTCTTTGCATCGCCGTCTCTGCCTGCTCTGGGTCTTTCACCATCTCTTGGAGGTCTTGATGAAAAGCTTTTTGCTTCACCGTCTCTGCCTGGTCTTGGTCTGAAACTACTATCACCGTCTCTTGGAGGTCTTGCTTTAAAATCATCACCATCTTTACTGGCTCTTGGTCTGTAGTTATCTTTACCAGCACCAAATTTACTCTTGTCGTTCCCCTCTTTATCCCCAAACTTGCTTTTACCCTTGTAAGAACTATCTGCTCCACTACGGCCATTACCTGTTGTGCTTCGGTTTCCCGGTTTGGACTTGTCATCCCGACTGTTCCTGTTGTTGTTATTTGTCATGATACGCTGTTAACCACATAATTAATGCGGGGTGCAAATTTAATAAAAATCGGGCAATTAGTCATTTATATTTTCAGGATGTCTATTAAAAATAAAATCGCGGCCTATTGGTGTTTAAACCTTGATTTTATTGCTTATTTCTGTAAAATGTTGATTATTAGATAAATATAAGGTATGTTTGCAGGCGTTTTATAATTATTCACCAAAAAAAGGAGGAAAATGATAAAGAAACACATAATAACATGTTCAATAATTTTAGGATTATTGGTTATGGCAAAAGTGTTTGCTTACAACATGCCCCAAGCATTTAAAAGTTCGAAAAAAGGACTTAACAACACGACAAAAAGTATTACCACCACTACCACTACTATCACAGAAGAGCCTGTAAATCTGTTGGCTCAGCTGAATTTCGCAGAAGAAACTTTACCTCTGGGTGACATCAGGGTACAGCAGAAAATGAAGAGAACTCTCGCGGGATATAATTACAGTAGCCTCCAGACAAATCGCCTGCACAGAATGGCTGCAGAATGGTTTCCGATTATCGAGCCGATTCTTGCGGCTTATGGGATTCCAAACGATTTTAAATACATGCCTCTTGTAGAGTCAGGTTTACAAGGTGGAATGTCTCCAAAAGGAGCCAATGGATTCTGGCAATTTATGCCGGGTACAGCGCGTACTTACGGACTAAAAGTAAACTCAGAAGTTGACGAACGTAAAAACTTACGTAAATCCACTATAGCGGCCTGCAAATACATCAAAGAATTGTATGGTGTTTTTGATAGCTGGACTTTAGTAGCTGCAGCCTATAATGTTGGTGACAACCACATGAGAAAGCAGATCAACAGACAAAATCAGGACAATTATTTCAAGATGAAACTGAATCGTGAAACAGGCGGGTATGTTTACAAACTTATTTCAATGAAAGAAATCATCAGAGATCCTTCCCGCTATGGGTATAGCGAACCTAAAGGCGTATTGGCTCTGCATAACAATAGCAGCAATACGAACAGGGAGTAAATTGATACTGAAATGAAATTAAAAGCCGGCACAAGCCGGCTTTTTTTATGCCTTATATTCGCTGAAGAGAGCTTTTTTTGCCTTGAAAATTTCTTCAGTTAGTTTACGATTCTTTTACTTTCTTTTAATTTAGATCTGCTTTTGATATAATTCAAAACATATATATTTAGTGAGTTTAAAAAAATGTGCTCCTAATGAAATTTGTTACACGGATAATATTAATCGGTATCGGCCCCCATTCCAAACGCGTATATCTCCCGGCAATCCATCAGCTGAAACAAAAATTCGAGGTTGAAATTTCCCTGGCGGTTGATATTAAATCTGAAGCGAAAAAGATTATACATCACTTTGAAAAACACGATTATCAAATCGACACCTTGTTTATTGACCCATTTACAGGACAATTGCCGGAAACTTTAAAAACCGATTTAAATCGCTTTGTTGAAGAGCATAAAATAAATGCAGTAATTATTGCGACTGAGCCATCGGTTCATCATGCGTATGCAGCATGGGCATTGGGTTTAAAGTTGCATATCCTGATGGATAAACCTGTCAGCACCAGGGAGAATGCTGTTTCAGATGCTGCACAGGCAAATGGAATCTTGACCGATTATCAGCAGTTGCTGCAGCTTTATAACGACTTTCAACAAGAAAAGCCTACGATTTTCTCTATCAATGTGCAGCGCAGGTATCATCCGGGCTTTCAGTACGTCATGGAAAGGATTAAAGAAGTGAGTGCGGCTACCAATTGCCCGGTAACAGCGATTCATTCCAGTCATAGTGATGGACAATGGCGGTTACCTTCAGAAATAGTACTACAGGATTATCATTCCTATAATAAAGGACACGGAAAGATGTCACATAGCGGGTATCATATATTTGATATTGTCAGCCAGTTTTATGATGCTCCTGCAATAGCAGCGAAAACTCCGGATCAGCTGGAAGTGATCAGTTCATTGATTTTGCCTGAAGGATTTATTAAACAACTCCATGCGCAGGATTATGAGGCTAATTTTAAAACCGATTATGAACAGGCCAAAGTGTATAGTGATGCACAGCTGATGAAAATATTTGAGGATTACGGAGAGATTGATGCAACTGTGCTGGTTCGTTTATTAAAAGATGGGGTCAATATGGCAAATATCACAATTAATTTATTGCACAACAGTTTCAGCAGAAGGAGCTGGGTAGTTCCTGATGCCGACCTTTATAAGGGAAACGGACGCGTGAAACACGAATATCACAATATTCAGCAGGGACCTTTTCAAAATATCCAGATTCACTCTTACCAGGCAAAAGATAAGCATCAGCATAACAGTAAAAAAGATTATAAGGTGGGAGGGAATAATCACTTTGACATCTATATTTTTCGGAATACAGCCATGCTGGGCGGGAAACATCCTTTGGAAGTGATCACCATGAAAGACCTGTCGGCGTTGCATAATTTTGATGACTCTAAACTGTTAACTGAGCAAGCTAAAACAGCAGTTATTGCAGAGTTTTTAAGTTTCATCCAGGGGGATCTTGATAAAAAAGAGTTAAAATCAAATATTGACAGTCATTTGAACAGTGTGAAAATGATGGCAGCCGCTTACCTGTCACATATTCAGCAAAAATCAGGGGAGAATCCTGTGGTGAAGAGCTGAAAAAACATCCCGATGTCATAATGGCCCTTGTTTCTTTGGTAATCCCCATTCATCATATTATAAAACGCGATAGGCTATTAAAAGAAAAATGGGTACTTTTGTGGCTGCAAATTTGCTTTCTTTATTTCAAAGATTTCAATCGCATTTTTTAGATATATATGAGCAAAAATACCATCGATCTGGGTGAACAAAAAGATGTTGAAGTATACGGTGCAAGGGTTCACAACCTTAAAAATATAGATATTTCTTTTCCGCGTAATCAGCTGGTTGTGATAACCGGTTTAAGTGGCAGTGGTAAGTCATCACTGGCATTTGATACAATTTATGCTGAAGGACAACGTCGCTACATGGAAACTTTCAGTGCCTATTCCCGCCAATTTATGGGAGGCATGGAAAGACCTGATGTAGATAAAGTATCAGGACTGAGTCCTGTAATTGCCATTGAACAGAAAACTACCAGCAAAAATCCAAGATCTACTGTGGGTACCATCACAGAAATATATGATTTTATGCGTCTGCTGTATGCGCGTACTGCGGATGCTTTCTCTTATAACACAGGAGAGAAAATGGAACGGATGAGTGAGGACCAGATTCTGAATAATATTTACAATAAGTATGAAGGCGTTGCTGTGAATATCCTGGCTCCTGTAGTTAAAGGCCGTAAAGGACATTACCGCGAACTATTTGAACAAATCCGTAAACAAGGTTATGTTAAGGTGCGTATTGATGGGGAGATACAGGATATGGCTCCAAAGATGCAGGTTGACAGGTACAAAATCCATGATATTGAAATTGTCGTAGACCGTCTTTTAGTAGACAGAAAAGATCATAAACGATTAATTGATTCCGTTCAGACCGCGATGCGTGTAGGTAAAGGGATTATCAAAATCAGCGATAAAGAGAATAATGTTTCTCATTTCAGCAAGTTTTTGATGTGCCCGACTACAGGGATTTCTTACGATGAACCACAGCCGAATAGTTTCTCTTTCAATTCTCCTTATGGGGCTTGTGAAAGATGTGATGGTTTAGGCTATATTTTCGTGGTAGACCGGGAATCGGTGATGCCTAATCCTAAATTAAGTATCATGAGCGGTGGATTAGCCCCGCTTGGTGAATACCGCGACATCTGGATGTTCCAGGTGATTAAAGCACTGGCCAAAAAATACAACTTTTCTCTTTCCACTCCAATTGAGAAATTAGGAGAAGAAAATATCAATATTCTATTGAATGGCAGCCCTGACTTACTTTCAGTAGCTGTTGAATACAACAAATGGAATGTTCAAAACTATCAGATTACGTTTGATGGGATTATCAAATTGCTTGAAGAACAGAATGAGAAAAAAGGAGAGGGGGCCGTGGATGATATGGAAACCTTCCGTAAACTTAAAACCTGTCCTTCTTGTAATGGTGCAAGACTGAAAAAAGAAAGCCTTCACTTTAAGGTAGATGGCAAGAATATCTTTGAACTGGCAGAAATGGACATTAACAGTCTTAAAAGCTGGTTTACTGATGTGGAAAGCCGTTTAAATGAAAGACAAAATACAATTGCTAAAGAGATCCTGAAAGAAATCAGGACCCGTCTGGGCTTTTTGACCGACGTGGGCTTAAATTATCTTTCACTGGACAGAACAGCTAGAACCTTGTCGGGAGGTGAGGCACAAAGGATTCGTCTGGCTACACAAATCGGTTCTCAGCTGATGAATGTTATGTATATTCTGGATGAACCGAGTATTGGACTTCACCAGCGTGATAATGAACGTTTGATTGGCGCACTGAAAAACCTGCGTGACCTTGGAAATACGGTATTGGTAGTAGAGCATGATAAAGACATGATTCTGGAAGCTGATTACGTGATTGATGTTGGTCCGGCGGCAGGTTTACGCGGAGGACAGATTGTTGCACAGGGTACACCTGCACAAATACTGAAATCGGGAACACTGACTGCAGCTTATCTGAATGGAAATAAAGAAATCACTGTTCCTGCTAAAAGAAGAAAAGGAAACGGACATAAATTATCTATTATTAAAGCGAGTGGCCATAACCTGAAAGAGGTTTCTGTAGACTTTCCATTGGGTAAATTTATTGCAGTGACCGGGGTTTCCGGAAGTGGTAAATCAAGTTTGATCACGGAGACGTTATATCCGATATTAAATCACCATTTCTTCAGGGCGAAAAAACATCCTTTACCTTATGAGAAGATCAATGGGATCAAGGAAATAGATAAAGTTATTGAAATTGACCAGGCACCGATTGGCAGAACACCAAGATCAAACCCTTCAACTTATACCGGCGTTTTCTCTGACATCAGGAATCTGTATGTACAATTACCTGAAGCTAAAATACGCGGCTATAAACCAGGCCGTTTCTCTTTCAATGTGAAAGGTGGAAGGTGTGAAACCTGTCAGGGTGCCGGAATGAAGGTTATCGAAATGAATTTCCTGCCTGATGTACATGTCCCTTGTGAAGAGTGCGGAGGCAGAAGATACAATAGAGAAACACTGGAAGTACGTTACCGTGGTAAATCAATCAGTGATGTACTGGACATGAGTATTGAAGATGCTTGTGCATTCTTTGAAAATATGCCAGTGATTTACCGTAAAATAAAGACCTTAAAAGACGTTGGACTAGGTTATATCACTTTAGGGCAATCGTCTACTACTTTATCAGGCGGAGAGGCGCAAAGAGTAAAACTGGCTACTGAATTATCTAAAAAAGATACCGGAAAAACTTTCTATATCCTGGATGAGCCAACAACGGGCCTTCATTTTGAAGATATCAATGTGCTGTTAGGCGTATTAAACGAGCTGGTAGATAAAGGAAATACCGTATTAGTCATTGAGCATAACCTGGACGTGGTCAAAGTGGCCGACTGGGTAATTGATTTAGGGGAAGAAGGCGGAGCTGGTGGTGGAAGAATCATTTTTGAAGGTACACCTGAAGGCCTGATTCAAAATCCGATCAGTCTGACAGGAAAGTTCCTGAAGAAAGAAATGAAACATTAACCTATACATGACATGCAGAAGCTAATCAATCAGCAGCAGATGCGTTCGGCAGACGTATTTACAATTAAGAACCTGGATATATCTTCCATCGAATTGATGGAAACTGCCTCTATGGCATTTGTAAATGAGTTTGTGCAAGAGATTACGGCAGTAGAAACCCCCATCCATATTTTATGCGGTAAGGGAAATAATGGCGCAGATGGATTAGCTATTGCAAGACTGCTTCAGGATAAAGGATACCGTGCGGTGGCTGTTTACCTGGTTGATTTTTCTGAGAAAGAAACGGCAGAATATCAGACGAACCTGAACCGGTTAAAGGATTTGTGGTTCCCTTTAACCACAGTGAAAACTATTGCAGACCTCAAAACATTAAATGATGGGGTCATTATTGACGCTGTTTTGGGTTCGGGGCTGAATAAACCCCTAACTGGTGCTTATGCAGAACTCGCCACATTTATCAATGGATTAAACTACCAGGTGATCGCAGTAGATACCCCTACAGGATTTCCTGCAGAAGGTGCATTTGCTAAAACTGATATTTTTATCAAAGCAGACCTGGTGATCTGTTTTCAACGGCCAAAAATCAACTTCTTTTTTCCGGAGTCGGCAGCGGCCCTAAACCGTTTCCGCGTGGTATCAATTGGTTTGGATGAAGGCTTTATTGAAAAACAAACTTCTCCTTATGCGCTTTTGGAACAACGTGATCTCAAAGACCTGATTCAGCCTCGTAAATCTTTTACCCATAAAGGAACTTATGGCCATGCGCTTCTTATTGCCGGGCAAAGGGAAACCATGGGCGCAGCGATTCTTGCTGCTAAAGGATGTTTATATGGAGGAGCTGGTCTGACTACCCTTTCTATTCCTGAAAGTGGTTTGACTGCTTTAAATACAGCGCTTCCTGAAGTGATGTATCTGGACCGGAAAGAATTGTCAGGTACAGCCTTCGCAGCAGAGAAATTCAAAATTATCGCTGTAGGGCCTGGTTTAGGTACAGACACCACAAGCGCTGACTTACTGAAAAACCTGCTAAAGCTGAAAGTTCCAATGGTCATTGACGCGGATGCTCTACATCTTTTAGGGAATGACGAAAGTTTAAGGAAGCAATTGACCGAAGGCTCAATCTTAACCCCTCATATGAAGGAATTTGATCACCTTTTTGGAACACATGAATCCTGGTGGGCGCGTTTACAAACTGCAAGAGAAAAAGCTGTGGAGTTAAAATGTGTGATCGTGCTTAAAAACCAATATACTTTTATCATCGATCAGCTGGGGAAGGTCATCATAAATCCAACAGGTAACCCTGCAATGGGACAAGGAGGAATGGGGGATGTGCTTACAGGTTTAATCGCCTCATTCGCAGCACAAGGTTATCAATCTGTTGAAGCAGCTTATGCAGCTTGTTTTGTACATGGATTGTCTGGAGATCAGCTTGCGGTAACCAGAGTCTCTGTCAAAGCCTCAGCAGTAGCAGAACATATTCCTGAAGTAGTAAAAGGATTAACTATATAGATACGCCACCCATAGCAATCATCTTTTCCATAGTCGGGCTGGGACTGCCACCACGTTTTTCAAGCGTAACAGCAAAAGCCTGGGCATTGCCAACTTCTTTCATAGTCAACAACAGTTTTCCAGGGCCTGACTTGGCATCAAATACGCCCAGGTCTACTGGTTTGCCTGCTACAATAGCCCATAACTGATACTGGTGTTCAGCATCATTTTGCGGAAGAGCCATTTTGGTGTTATCCACCATCACATGCTGGCCTTTTCTGTGCCAGTAAACCATCATGTTCGCTTGCGGAGAGATTTTCGTTCCGGCAAGTTTAACAGCCGTCCAGGTCGGATCAGAAGAAATAGCAGCAATTTCCTGTAAATCTTTGTTTTCGTCTTTCATGAAACTTACCGTACTGGCAAACTTTTCCTTGTCAACATTCATAGCAATGATCTGCTGGTTGGCAATAGTTAATTTATCATGTGTTGCATAAAGTGCAGCAACACTCACTACTAACAGCCCAACGCAGGCCACCAGTGAATATCTTAAAGTCCTGATCGTCGAAGCCGAATGGTCTGCCTGTAAAGGGATAATTTTAGCTTCGTGATTAAGTGTTGAAGCCGTTTCTTTTGGAGCAGCTGTCTCCTGAACAGGAACAATTATTTTTTCGAATATCTGCTTATCCAATCCTTTGGAGGGTTCAATAGCATGTTTCATCGCATATTGTTCCATAGCAATTTCAATAGCGGTAATCTCATCTTTTATCGCAGGATACTTTGCCGCCATTCCTTCTACTTCATTTTGTTCCTGAGCATTAAGATGCCCGAGAACGTAAAGTTCAAGTATGCCTGTTTCGATATATGCTTTTGCCTCTTCCACTTTAATTAAAATGCTTTCTTAATTCCATAATAGCCATTCGGATCCGGGTCTTGACCGTACCTAATGGTAAATTGAGTTCTTCTGCAGCCTCTACATGGGTATAACCTTTAAAATAAACCATGTCCAGTACACTATTAAACTCAGGTTTAAGTGCAGTAACCATATCTTTGATTCCCAATGTATCCGCGTTGAAAGTTACCTTCCTTTGCAGGTCAATGAAATCTACGTTATTTTCAAGGTCTTGGTTTTTACTGGCATTTCTAAAGTCCTTGGATCTTATTTTGTCTATTGCCAGATTGCGGGCAATATTGATCATCCAGGTAAACAGACGGCCTTTACTGCTGTCGTAATTGCCTGCCGAATGCCAGATCTTAATGAAAGTGTCCTGTAATAAATCTTCAGCTATTTCCGAATGTTGCACAATTCTGAAAATTACCCCCAGCAATGCAGCCGAATACATATCATATAAAGCCTGAATAGCGATAGTTTCCTGACCTTTCAGTGCACGCACCAGGTCTTCTTCTGTAAGGGATATTTTTTTATTCGGTGCCAATGTTTGCTAATATACAGAATGTTTAACAAGTTCAAGGGTGTTTTTGTTTGAACCTGTTTGCTACGGATTAAAAATCAAAAAGATGTTTTTCTGCATGGTAAGAAGAACGCACTAACGGGCCGCTCTCTACATACCTTAAACCTTTTTGCATACCAATTTCTTTGTATTTAGCAAATTGATCCGGATGAATCCAGTCTACAACCGGGTGGTGGTTACGTGTAGGCTGTAAATACTGACCTAAGGTCAGAATATGTACTCCATTAGCCACTAAATCATCCATTGCTTCCAGTACATCATCTTCGGTTTCTCCCAAGCCAAGCATAATGCCTGTTTTAGTTCTCAAACCAAATTCTGAGATCCTTTTCAGACATTCCAGACTTCTGTCATACTTTGCCTGAACACGTACTTGTTTAGTTAAACGGCGTACTGTTTCGATATTGTGAGACATCACTTCAGGACGTTCTTCCAATACACGGTACAGGTTGTCCCAGATACCTCTGAAATCAGGAATAAGTGTTTCTAAAGTTGTGGAAGGACTTTCTCTGCGGATAGCCTGTAAGGTTTCTGCCCAGATAATAGAGCCGCCATCTTTTAAATCATCGCGGTCTACCGAAGTAATCACACAATGTTTAACCTGCATTAGTTTTACTGAATTCGCAACCCGGTTAGGCTCATCGGTATCCACAGCCTTTGGTCTGCCTGTAGCCACTGCACAAAAAGAGCAGGAGCGGGTACAGATATTACCAAGGATCATGAATGTTGCCGTGCCTGCACCCCAGCACTCGCCCATATTCGGACAATTGCCACTTTCACAAATGGTATGTAATTTATGGGTGTCTACAAGACTGCGCACCTGCGCATACTCTTTACCTACAGGAAGCTTAACTCTAAGCCAATCTGGTTTACGTTGTACTGGGTTTGCTGAAACAACCGGAAGTTCGATCATGCAGCAAAGTTAAGCAATAGGTTTGAATTGTTATAAACATGAAATGTATGTAAGGTGTAATGTTATGCTTAAAAGCGATTAAATTATGGCAAACTAAGGTAAATACACGTTCTAAGATTGTTGATTTCATAAATAATTTATGTTAATCTTGTAAAGCTGGCTTAACCAGAATTTAAGCTGACCTAAAAACAACCTGATATGGCAACTTCAAAAATAACTTATAACGGAGGATTGAGAACTACCTCTGTTCACTTACGTTCGGGCAATGAAATCATTACCGATGCACCTGTAGATAATAAAGGTAAAGGGGAGGCCTTTTCACCGACAGACTTGCTGGCTACTTCATTAGGGAACTGCATGATCACTATTGTAGGGATTGCAGCGGCAGAACATGGCTTTAACATTGACGGGGCCACTTGTGAAATCACGAAAGTTATGGCAGAAGGCCCAAGAAGAGTAGCTGAAATTATAGCTGTTCTCCAGTTCCCTGGGAACAACTATTCGGATAAAGACAAAAAGATTATTGAAAGGTCTGCAAATACCTGTCCGGTATTTTACAGCCTTCATCCTGACTTAAAGAAAACTATTTCTTTTAATTATTAATCAGTTCGGCTACTTCATCGGCCGATATGTCACTGTGAGAGGCATCCAATACACAATCGCCATCCTTGATCAATAAGATCTGAGGAGACTCATGGTGAACTTGAAATGTTTCAGCTATCTGTGCAGAAATTGCACGATGGCTGATCAGGTCAAGGAAATATAGATTTGTTCCCTCAGGGATAATTTCCCAGTCCAGTTCAAAACGTCTTTTTGCCATCATACTCACTGAACAACGGGTGCTGTGTTTAAAAATTAAACTATAGCCTTCCTGCGTTTTTATGCCACTGATCTGATCTGGATCAGTTATGTTCTTCCACTCCATCTGATTTTATTTTAAATTTGTCCGGCTTACTTTCTCCGGTTGCCTTTCGGATACGAGCTGTATGCCGGGCAGATACGGTTAGAGCAAGACTCTAAAACTGTTATTGCAAAGAATACTCCAAGTAACACTATAGCTATCTTCTTCATGAGCGTAGATTTTGTTTATTCTTCTGCTAATCTACACTATTCCAGAAAAAAAAGCAATTCCTTATTAAGCTGTATGCAGTAAATGAGCCATTTTGATTGCTGTAATAGCTGCCTCATCACCTTTATTGCCATGTTTACCGCCAGATCTGTCTACAGCCTGTTGTAAATCATCTGTCGTCAATACACCAAAAATAACTGGTTTACTATATTTAATACCTACTTGCGTTACCCCATTTGCTACCGCATTACAGATAAAATCAAAATGCCTGGTTTCTCCTTGTATGATACATCCAAGGCAGATTACTGCATCAAGATCAGCATGTTTATTCAATAAGATTTCTGCTGCACCTGTCAATTCGAAACTTCCCGCAACAGCAAAAGAAGTGATGTTTTCTTCTTTAACGCCATGTTTTAAAAGTGTTTCTAATGCACCTTTATAAAGGCTGCCTGTTACTTCTGCATTCCATTCTGCAACTGCAATCGCAATTTTATAAGCTGCACCATCAGGAACAGTAGTATGAGAAAAGTCAGATAGGTTTTTTAATTGTGTTGCCATGGTTGCAAAGATAAGTATTAAAACAAAAAAAAGGCCCGCATAAAATGCAGGCCTTTGTCAAATAGTTGCAAAATTTATTTTCCTTGTGCAGCAGTAACACGTGCAATATACTCGTCAATCATTGCAGCTTCCTGACTTGCAGGGAACTCATTTTTGATTTTGTTGTAAGCGTCTTCTGCGTTTTTATAGTCTTTTTGTGATTCGTAAACTAAACCTAGTTTTTTAAGGAACAATGGAGAAGTAAACTTGTTGCTTGATTTGTCAGCCGCTTTCTTGTAATAAGTAATCGCCTGGCTATAGTCTTTCAGCTCACTGTAAGCATCACCTAACATTCCTAATGCTAACGGATCTGCAACAGGGCTTCCTGTTTCTGAGTATTTACCTAAAACTTCAGTTGCTTTTTTGTATTCCCCTTTACGTAAATAAATTCCACCAAGGTAAAGGTTTGCTAAGTTCGCTGATTTGGTATTGTTGTATTCTTCAGCGATTTTTTCAAATCCAGGATAACCTGCGTCTCCGGTGATAGCTTTATTAGCCAGAGAATCTACCCCAACATATTGTTCTGCTTTGTACATTTTTGCAGAAGCCTCTTCAGCTCTGCCCTTTAAATATACATTCTGATACCAAAAGTATATGATCACTAATACGATTACCGCTGCGGCAATGAACAAAAGGCTTTTAGAGTTTTCCTCTAAGAATGAACCTTTTTTAACGTTATGATTTACTTCTTTTTCTGTTGTGGACATTTTATTTAAAAAAATTAAGGATTGCAAAAATACATTTTTCGGTTAAAGTATCAACCTCTTTTTCAGTATTTAAATAAAAATTTTGATACTTACTGTTTTTCGAACCTCCTGAATTAGATGTGAATAGGATAATGATGAAACAAATCTGCGGATCAGCTTCTTTTAACAAAGCTAAACGGTAACTTTGCAGGCTCATACTATGTGGTTAAAAAACATTACTCTGCTCAATTTCAAGAATTATTCTGATGCTGATTTACGGTTTTCAAAAACGGTGAACGCATTTATCGGGAATAATGGTGCCGGGAAGACCAATTTGCTGGATGCTATCCACTATCTGTGCCTTTGTAAGAGCTATTTCAATCCGATTGACAGTCAGCAGATCAAAACTACGGAAGAACTTTTCATGATCCAGGGCGATTTCGACCGTCAGGAAAAAAATGAGAAGATCACCTGTGGTGTCAAGAAAAATCAGAAGAAGCAATTTAAGCGGAATAAAAAAGAATATGATAAGCTGGCCAGTCATATCGGTTTGTTTCCATTGGTCATGATTTCCCCCTATGATGTGACGATCATTATGGATGGAAGTGAAGAGCGCCGTAAGTTTATGGACAATGTGATCTCTCAGACCGATTCGCAATACCTGGATGAGCTGATATTATACAACAGGCACCTGCTCAACAGAAATGCTTTGCTGAAACAGATTGCAACCACCCGCCGTTATGATCCTGCTTTGCTCGAGATTTTTAATGAACAGCTGACCAGCTGCGGAGAGAAGATCTTTGCAAAGCGCAAGCAGTTTATGGTAGATTATATAGAACTGTTCAATAAATACTATCAATATCTCACAGAGGATGCAGAACAGGTCTGCTTAACTTATCAATCTCAGCTGAACGATACGCCTTTTGAAACCTTACTGCTTCAATCTGTAGAAAAGGATAAAGTACTCGAAAGAACGACTACCGGAATTCATAAAGATGACCTGATTTTCACGATCCGGGACATGCCTTTAAAGAAGTTTGGTTCACAAGGTCAGCAGAAATCTTTCCTGATCGCGTTGAAACTGGCACAATATGCTTACGTGGAAAAATATAAAGGCTTCAAACCTTTATTATTATTAGATGATATTTTTGATAAGCTCGATGAACGCCGGATGCACAAACTGATGGAAATGGTTTCTCATCATGACTTCGGACAGATTTTTATTACCGATACCGGAAAAGAAAGAGTGCTGAATATTTTCGATAAGATCAAAGTTCCCGTAACTTTATTTGAAGTAATCAACGGAGGGATACAACATGCGTAAACCTAATGACATGACCCTGAAAGATGCCATTTCAAAAATGCTGTCTGTTTACAGGTTAAAAGGAAAATATGATGAAACAGGTGTGGTTGCTATGTGGCCTGAAATTATGGGCAATGCAATTGGTAACCGGACCACGCAAATCTATATTGCACACAAGAAATTGTTTGTGCGGATTGAATCTTCGGTGATCAAAAATGAGCTGTTAATGGTAAGAACCGGCATCATCCAGAAACTGAATGAACGTGCCGGTTCAGAGGTCATCAATGAAATTGTATTCCTATAGGGATTAGCCTTTACTTCCGCCACCAAATATCTTGCTGACTACCCATATAATAAGGGCAAGCACTACAACGACTACAATTATACCGGACCAGACTCCGGCCTTGAATATCCCCTCTATAAGTTGACAGCTACTTAAAGTTGTCATGATCAGCGCTACAAATGCGAGTGGTAAATATCTTTTAATTTCCATAGTGTGTTAATTTATTTAGTCACAACAAATCGTCTATGAAATGGTTTTTAAAAATATTATTTACCGTTTATTTTTAAGAATTCAACTTCAAAAATCAACATACTGTAAGGAGGGATTTCTTTTCCTGCCGGACGTTCACCGTAAGCTAATTGATAAGGGATAAAGAATTTATATTTCGAACCCGGAGACATCAGTTGTAAACCCTCTGTCCACCCTGGAATTACTCTGTTTACTGCAATCGAAAGTGGTTCTTTTCTATCATAAGAACTATCAAATTGTTTACCATCTAATAAAGTCCCTTTATAGTTGACCAGTACATTATCTGTAGCGGTTGGTTTTGGACCTTCGCCCGGTGTAATCACAATATATTGTAAACCGCTCGCTGTTTGTTTTACATTGGTTTGTTTCAGGTTGCCTTCCAGGAAGTTTTTTTCCTTAGCGATCTGTGGTGCATATTTTTCCATAGTAATTATTTTAAAAAGGTCTCCGATTGCTTTTTGAGCAGCCTGCTCGTTTAATAACGGTGTTTGTCCCTGAAAAGCATCTTTTAAGCCTTTAATCAGTAAATCGTAGTTTAATGTTTTAAGACCATTGGTCTTTAAGCCGGAACCCATAGAAATACCGAAAGCATAACTTGCTGAATCTGCAAGGCTGGTCATTCTTGCGGGAGCAGCTGCCGATTTTAAAGGTGCTTTTTTGGCTGCAGGCTTACGTTTAGTTTGTGCAGTTACTGCATAACCGCAAAAAGGAATCAAAAGGGTAATAATTAATTTCTTCATCTTTAGAATTGGTTCAATGTTGTCGTAACGAAAATAAGCACCCCATAAGAGTGCTTATTTTATAATTTTATTCAGCAAAAATTAGAAACGTTCAGCAGCAGTGAAGAAGAAATCTCCTTCGATTGCAGCGTTCTCATCCGAATCAGATCCGTGAACAGCATTCGCATCGATAGATTTAGCATATTTTTGACGGATAGTACCTTCCGCTGCATCAGCAGGGTTAGTAGCACCGATTAATTTTCTGAAATCTTCAATAGCGTTGTCTTTTTCAAGAATAGCAGCTACGATAGGTCCTGAAGACATGAAGCTAACTAAATCACCATAAAATGGACGATCTTTGTGTACTTCATAGAATTTACCAGCAGTTTCAGCTGTTAATTTAGTGTATTTTAAAGCAATGATTTTGAAACCAGCAGCAGTAATGTCATTGATAATTGCTCCGATATGTCCATTTGCAACTGCATCTGGCTTAATCATTGTAAATGTTCTGTTTGTAGTCATCTTTGTGTTATTTATTTTGCAAAATTACATTTTCTATAGTTAATATTAAAGCGCTAAATAAAAGAAGACTTTAGAAAATTGTTCAGGCGCATCTGATTAAAATTAAACAGCTTCCTATTTATTAAATTATTAGATTTGCAGCGAAAACTATGCTATCCCTTTCCCAACTCAAAACATTGCTGGCAACGCCGCAGAAAATTGTAATTACTACACACCATAAACCTGATGGCGATGCTATGGGCTCTTCTTTGGGCTTATACGCATATCTGATCCAGAAAGGACATCATGTAACCGTAATTACCCCAACAGATTATCCGTATTTCTTACACTGGTTACCAAATAACTCTGATGTAATGATTTATACAGAAGCCAAAGAAGAAGCAGAGCAATTAGTTGCTGATGCTGCGCTTGTATTCTGTCTGGACTTTAATACCCTGAGCCGCATTAACGAGCTTGGCGAAGTAATCCGGAATTCATCTGCCTATAAAATCATGATTGATCATCACCTTGATCCGGAAGATTTTGATGATTACAGACATTGGAGTATCAATGCTTGTGCAGCGGCCCAGCTGGTTTACGACTTTATTGTCAATGAACTGAAAGATGGTGAGCTGATGAACAAAGACATTGCTACTTGTTTATATACCGGTATTATGACCGATTCAGGTTCATTCCGTTTTCCTTCCGCAACTTCTACAGTTTACCGTATTGGTGCTGATTTGATTGATGCAGGAGCAGAACACTGGCGTATTCATCAATTGGTTTATGACAATGCCACAGAAAACCGTTTGCGTTTCCTTGGAAACTGTCTGACCAATAAACTGGAAATCATCAGAGAATTTAATACTGCTATTATTTCAGTGACAGCCGAAGAACTTAAACGCTTCAGCATCGTTACTGGTGATACAGAGGGTATTGTAAACTATGCACTTTCCATCAATGGAATTAAATTAGCAGCCTTTATCATTGAAAGAACAGATAAAGTTAAATTATCTTTGCGTTCAACGGGTGATTTTCCTGCGAATGAGATTTGTAAGAAGTTTTTCAATGGTGGCGGGCATAGAAATGCAGCTGGCGGATACTCTGATTTGAACCTGGAAGATACGATTGCATACTTTAAATCTATTATACCGGAGTATAAAACACAATTATTGCAGTAATTAATTTAAAGTTTGCTTAAACTTGCTTTTTGTAAGCGTCTGTTTAAATTTGGACTCTAAAAGAAAAAACAAACAAATAAAATGGAACGTAAGGCGGAGATTGTATAAATTGCAGTAAAGCTGAAGCGTGCTTCATGAAATTAAAATAAAACACAATAAATCTAAAATGAAAAAAACATTAGTAATTCTTTTTGCCGCTACACTTGGTTTAGCAGCTTGTAACAACTTCAAAAAAGGTCCGGGAGGCCTGATGTACACGATCCACAAGACTGAAGGAAAAGACAAAATCGTTGAAGGTGATATTATCAAAATCAATGCAATCCAGAAAACTGAGAAAGATTCAGTAACCAGCAGTACTTATGATATTCAGCAACCAGCTGTATTCCCTGTATCTAAAAAACAATGGGCAGGAGATATCTCTGACGCTTTAATGTTATTAGCAGAAGGCGATAGTGCTACTTTCAAAATTGACCTGGATTCAATGGCTAAATATTCAAACCAGCCAAAACCAGCTACTCAAAAAGATAAATACATGGTTTTCACTGTGAAAATCGAAAAAGTAATGCACAAAGCTAAAGGTGAAGCGGATTCAACTTTCCAGAAAAAAGCTACTGAGTTTTTCCAGAAAGATTTCCAGGCTACAGTTGCTAAACATAAAGCTGCTGAAGCAGGTAAAATCAAAAACTTTATCGAAGACAATAAACTAAAAGTACAAACTACTGCTTCTGGTTTACAATATGTAATTACAGCTCCTGGTGATGCACAAAGAGCTACACCTACAGATACTTTAATGGTAAATTACACTGGTAAATTACTAACTAAAAAATCTGATGGTAAAGAAAGCATTTTTGATACAAGTATCGAAAAAGTAGCTAAAGAATCAGGTAAATTCAATGCAATGGCACAATACGGCCCACGTCCATTTACTATTGGAAGAGCAATTCCAGGATTTGACGAAGGTTTGAAGTTAATTGGTAAAGGTGGAAAAATCACTTTAATCATTCCTTCGAAACTGGCTTACGGTGAAGGTGGAATGCCACAAGGCGGTATCACTCCATTCTCTCCATTGTCTTTTGATGTTGAAATTACTGACATCAAAAAACCTACAGGTGCACCTGCAGCTGCAGCGCCGGTTATGGCTCCTGCTGCTAAAAAATAATTTTGATTTTAATCAAACGTATAAAACCCTGTCCGGTAATCCGGACAGGGTTTTTTTATTAACTTTGTTTTATGTTTTTAACCGATACGCATACGCATTTGTATTACGAAACGGAGGAAGAAAAACAGGCGCTGCTTTTTCAGCGCTGTTTCGAAAATAGAATAGACCGTTTATTCCTTCCTAATGTTGATATATCTTCCATCGCAAAGATCGATGATCTGGTCAGGAAGTATCCTGATAATTGTTTTGCAATGGCAGGTCTGCATCCTTGTGAGGTCAAAGAAGGCTATCAGGAAGTACTGAAAGAAATTCATCAAAGCATTGAAGGCAGAAAGATTTACGCCATCGGCGAGATCGGTATTGACCTTTACTGGGATAAAACTACTTTAGGTATACAGCAAGATGCTTTTTATGAACAGATCAGATGGGCTAAGGAATTAAAGCTTCCGATAGTGATTCATTGCAGGGAAGCTTTTGATGAAGTCTTTGAAGTACTCGAAGCAGAAAAAGGAGAGGATCTGAGGGGAATTCTTCACTGTTTTACCGGCAATCTGGAACAAGCACAAAGAACTATTGAATTAGGTTTCTATTTAGGAATAGGTGGTGTGGTTACTTACAAAAAGGCTGGCCTGGACGAAGTACTTTCACATATTGATCTGGAACACCTGGTACTGGAAACAGATTCACCCTATCTTGCACCAGTACCTTACAGAGGTAAACCAAACGAAAGCAGCTACCTGGTACATATTGCACAGAAAGTTGCTGACATTTACCATATCCCTGTAGAAAAAGTAGCAGAAGTAACTACAGCTAATTCTATCAAAATATTTAACGTCTAGCTTTACATGACAAAAATTCTCATTATCTATACAGGTGGAACGATCGGTATGGTTAACAACCCGCTGACGGGTTCATTAATTCCTTTTGACTTTGAACAGATCCAGCAGAATGTACCTGAACTGGCCCGTTTGAATTATCATTTGTCGGTGCACTCTTTTGACCCCATTCTGGATTCTTCCAACATGGACCCCATTATCTGGGCTGAGCTGGCCAGGATTATTGAAGACACCTATAATGATTATGATGGATTTGTTGTGCTGCATGGCTCTGACACGATGGCTTATACGGCCTCTGCGCTCAGCTTTATGCTGAAGAACCTGTCTAAACCAGTCGTATTGACCGGCTCGCAGCTGCCGATCGGAGAAATCCGGACAGATGCCAAGGAGAACTTAATTACTGCCCTTGAAATTGTTGCGACTAAAATAAATGGGGTGGCTATGGTTCCTGAAGTTTGTATTTATTTCGACTATCAGCTGTTCCGCGGAAACCGTTCTATCAAGTATAATTCAGAGAAATTCGAAGCCTTTCAATCGCCAAACTATCATATTCTGGCAGAAGCAGGTGTGAGTCTTTCTTTTTATACGAATTATATTCACGATCTTCCGCAAGAACCTTTAGTGGTACAGTCGAATTTCAATGCTAATATCGGGGTGCTGAAATTATATCCGGGTATTACCCCGCAGGCTGTTCAGGCAATTACCACATCTTCTGTAGATGCGATTGTGCTGGAAACCTTCGGATCAGGCAATACAACGACTGCGCCATGGTTTATTGACAGTTTGCAAGCTGCCATAGATCAGGGTAAACTGATTGTTGATATTTCACAATGTCAGGGTGGGTCAGTTGAACTGGGCAAGTATGAAACGAGTAAAAAACTACAACAAATGGGTATTATCAGCGGTTTTGATATGACATTTGAGGCGACCGTGACCAAGCTAATGTACTTGATGGGTCAAAATCTTACAAATACTGAAATTGCAAGCCTAATGGAGCAATCTTTGCGCGGTGAGTTAACAGCGTAATATAAAAACATATTCTATATGAAAATAGAGCAAATTTATACAGGCTGTCTGGCCGAGGCAGCTTATTATATTGAGAGCAACGGTGAGGCCGCAATTATTGATCCTTTAAGAGAAGTTCAGCCCTACCTTAAAAAAGCCAAGCTGGCAGGTGCGACTATCAAATATATCTTTGAAACACATTTTCACGCTGATTTCGTTTCAGGGCACGTTGATCTTGCACAGCATTCGGGTGCGAAAATTATTTACGGACCTACAGCACAAACCACTTTTGATTCACATATCGCAAAGGACGGAGAAACATTTAAAATCGGAGATTTAACGATTACGACTTTACATACACCGGGGCATACACCGGAATCCACTACTTATCTATTAAGTGATAAAGATGGCAAACCTTACTGTATTTTTACAGGGGATACGCTGTTTATCGGCGATGTAGGCAGACCTGATCTGGTACAAAAAGGTGCACAGACCGCTGAGGAAATGGCAGGCATCTTATACGATTCCCTGCAAGCCAAGATTCTTTCTTTACCCGATGATATATTGGTTTATCCGGCGCACGGTGCAGGTTCTGCCTGTGGTAAACATATGAGTAAAGAAACGTTTGATACTTTAGGACATCAGAAAGAAGTTAATTACGCGCTTAAAACCGCTGACCGTGACGATTTTATTCAACAAGTAACGGAGGGTACTTTACCTCCGCCACAATATTTTGCAAAAAACGCAGCCATCAACAAAAATGGCTATGAAAGTTTTGCCCAGGTTAAAGAGAAGGGATTAATCCCAATGGAACCGGAAGAATTCGAAGCGACGGTAAATCATATGGGTGCATTAATCCTGGATACCAGGGACCCGCAGGATTTTGCCGGTGCTTTCATTCCCTCGTCAATTAATATTGGGCTGAATGGCCAGTTTGCCCCTTGGGTAGGCGCATTGATTACTGATTTGAAGCAACCTTTACTACTGATTGTAGAGGAAGGAAAAGCAGAAGAAGCGATTACCCGCCTGGCAAGAGTGGGTTACGACCATACCATTGGTTATCTGGAAGGTGGCATTGCTGCCTGGATAGCTGCGGGTAAGGATGTAGAAACTATTGGTTCGGTGTCTGTGTCTGAATTTGAGGATATGGTGCACACTCACCCGGATTTAAAAGTCCTGGATGTGCGTAAGCCCGGAGAATATGAAGCCGGACACCTGGAATGTACTTTGACCCGTCCGCTGGATTATATCAATGACTGGACAAATGAGATCAATCCTTTGGAAACATATTATATTCACTGTGCGGGAGGTTACCGGTCAATGATTGCCGCTTCTATCCTTAAAGCAAGGGGAGTAGAGAACGTAATTGATATCAAAGGCGGTTATGCTGCAATCCGTTCCACCAGTCTGAAACGCACGGATAATTCTGTGACAGCTAAAGAACTTAAATCCTGATTTGTTAATGGAAGAATATGATGTGCTGATCATTGGTGCCGGCCCGATTGGGATGGCCTGTGGGATAGCAGCCCAAAAGGCGGGACTTAAATATATTATCGTAGAAAAGGGTGCACTGGTGAACAGCCTGTACAACTACCCTGTTTTTATGACTTTTTTCTCTACTTCTCAAAAGCTGGAGATTGGAGAAGTGCCGTTTGTGAGCATCAATCCTAAGCCAAACCGGAATGAAGCAGTAGAATATTATCGCCGCGTGGCAGAGAAATTTAATTTGCAAATCAATCTTTTTGAAAAGGTAGAGGAAGTGAGTAAAATAGCAAACGGAGAGTTTGAAGTCCATACTTCAAAAAGAGCTTACCGGGCTAAAAATGTGATTATTTCTACAGGATTTTATGATGTACCTCTTTTGATGGATATTCCAGGCGAAAATCTGCCTAAGGTTGCACATTACTATAAAGATCCCCATTTATATGCTTTCCAGAATGTGGTGGTTATTGGTGCAAATAATTCTGGTATTGATGCCGCGTTGGAGACTTACCGGAAAGGCGCAAAGGTTACTTTGGTTATTCGTGGTGCTGAAATCGGCTCTTATGTGAAATACTGGGTACGCCCGGATATTGAAAACAGGATTAAAGAGGGAGAAATCAGAGCTTATTTCAATTCGGAAGTCATTGCAATTACTGAAGACAATGTGACTATCAAAACTCCGGAAGAAACGATTACGGTGGATAATGATTGGGTGATTGCCATGACTGGTTATCAGCCTGATTTTGGAATGCTGAAAAAACTGGGTGTAAAACTAGATGGTGAATCAGGTACTGCCCCGGCTTATAATCCGGAAACGATGGAAACAAACTTGCCGGGATTATACCTTGCAGGTGTAGTTTGCGGGGGAATGGACACGCATAAATGGTTCATTGAGAATTCCAGAGTTCATGCCGAACAGATCTTTCAGCATATTGCTTTAAGGCACTAAACGTAATAATTCAATTTTAAAATTTCATTCAAGCAGAATTAACTGAATTTAGTTAAGTTTGCAAATATTTCAAACCTGAATGCCGGGAATAAATCAGATTAAGAAACCCATAGCCGCAGATATAGCAGTCTTTGAAGAAAAATTCAAGGCCTCCATGCACAGTGATGCTCCATTATTGGATCGCATCACACACTATATCGTCAAGAGAAAAGGTAAGCAGATCAGACCTATGTTTGTTTTTTTTGCCGCTAAACTTTGCGGGGGGATTATTGAGTCCACACATCGTGGTGCTGCCCTGGTTGAATTATTACACACGGCAACGCTGGTCCACGATGATGTAGTTGATAATGCTTATGAGCGCAGGGGCTTCTTTTCAATCAATGCTTTATGGAAAAATAAGATTGCTGTTCTGGTGGGTGATTATTTGCTGGCCAAAGGGCTTTTGCTTTCTGTGAATAACAATGAGTTCCGCCTTTTGCAAATCGTTTCTGAAGCGGTTAAGCAGATGAGTGAGGGTGAATTATTACAGATCGAGAAAGTTAGGAGAATGGACATCGGGGAAGAGCTTTATTTTGATGTGATCCGTCAGAAGACTGCTTCACTGATTGCTTCTTGTTGTGCTTGTGGTGCTGCTTCGGCTGGTGCAGACGATGAGACGATCGAAAAGATGCGTCTATTCGGAGAAAAGGTCGGTATTGCTTTCCAGATCAAGGATGATACTTTTGACTTCGGAACTGACGATGTAGGTAAACCTTTAGGAATAGATATTAAGGAAAAGAAAGTTACGCTTCCTTTAATTTATGCTTTAAATCGTGCGGATAAGTCGGAGAAAAAGAAAATGATCAACCTGGTAAAAAATCACAACGATGAACCTGCTAAAATACAGCAGATCATTGATTTTGTGAATGAGAAGCAGGGGGTACACTATGCCAATGAGAAAATGGCGCAGTACCAGCAGGAAGCTTTTGATATTTTATATACTTTTGAAGAGAGCGAAGCCAGAACAGGGCTTGAACAATTAGTTCGATATACCACGGAACGTAAAAAGTAACAATTCCCATACAGTATCTTTTTGTACTTATATATTTTAATTAAAAGCTTATTTTAATCGAAATATATTTCCATGAAGATACTTTTCTCTCTTTTTTTCGCCGGGCTTGCGGTTTCTGCACATGCTCAGGATAATTTCGGTAAAGCTTTTAGTCAGATTAATACAGATGTACAGGAACATTCAAAGGCTTATGGCACTTTGAAGTCTGCTACAGAAACTATTGGTCACCGTTTAACTGGTTCTGCAAATGGGGTCAAAGCGGAAGCGTATGCTTTTAATTTGTTTAAATCTTATGGATATGATGTGCGTTATCAGCCTTTTGAGGTAGAGAGCTGGAGCAGAATCAGCAATGAAACTAAAGTAGGGGCTGGTTCATTAAAGGTCGTTCCTTCTGTAGCCTTAGCACATTCTCCGGTTAATTCTGCTGTTTCGGCTGGGCTGGTTGATTTAGGGAATGGTTTAGAGAGTGATTATACGAAAGATGCAGGTTTAGTGAAAGGTAAGATTGCTTTGGTTTACCTGGGGGTATTACCGGGTTCGCCTGCGGGAACTGCTTCTTTGCACCGTTCTGAAAAAACAGCACTTGCGATTAGTCATGGTGCTGTTGGGATTATCATTATCAACGGGGTTAAGGGTGGCGTATTGCTGACAGGAACGGCTTCGGTAACGGGAAAATTGATTACTATTCCTGCGGTTTGTATTGGTTTAGAGGATGGAATGCGGTTAAAGGAGGAGTTGAAGTCCAAGCCTCAGTTTGCGAGTTTAAATATGAAGAATTTCTCGGGTATGATTAAAGCGAGAAATGTGATTGCAACTTTAAAAGGTGATTCTTTGCCGGATGAAAAGATTTTAGTTGGCGGCCATCTGGATAGCTGGGATCTGGCTACGGGTGCAATTGATAATGGGATTGGTTCTTTTGCGGTAATGGATATGGCAAGGTCTTTTAAGGCGCTGAAGTTGAAAACGAAAAGAACGGTAGAGTTTATTTTGTTTATGGGGGAAGAGCAGGGGTTGTTAGGCTCTAAGGCTTATATCGCACAGGCAGAGAAGAAGGGTGAGCTGGGTAAGGTGAAGTTTATGCTGAATTATGATATGACAAACGATCCTAAGGGTTTTGCAACAAGCAGGGCAGAGATGAAGGGGTTATTTACGAGCTGGGGGAAAGAAATTGTGAAGATTGACACAGGATTCAAGAATGTATTTGTTTTTGGGGCGTGGTTGCATAGTGATCACCAGCCGTTTATGTTAGAAGGAATTCCTACTGGTGGCGGTGCTGGCGGGGAACTGCCTAATCATTCGGGACAGTTTTATCATTCTGATGGGGATAGTTTTAAGCTGGTGGATGAGCAGGGGTTGAAGAATACGGTAAGGTATAGTGCTATGTTGACTTATGGGTTAGCTAATACAAGGGTTCTTCCGGTTGGGAAACAGTCTGATGAGGATTTGAAAGGGTTTTTGAGAGAGAATAAGTTGGAGGATGCGTTGAAGATTGCAGGGGAGTGGAAGTGGGATAAATAAGTCGTTCCTCCGAAAAAAAACAATATACCATGTTCGGCCGACATTGCCTTCGCCCGAAGGGAGGGCCGGAACACATGCCCTCACATTGGTATATTGTTTTTTTTCTTCTATCTCCATATTTGGGATGGGGTTAGGCAGGGATAGTTATTGCAGGTTTGTTAGGCAGGGATAGGTATGTTGGGTTGCCGGATGTGAAAATAGATTTGGTAATGTCCGGAAATAGGTGGAAATTAATGCAAAGTTGTCTGTAAAGAGTTTAATAGACAGCTTTTTGATTTTTATATCATTTCTTCAATCGTAGATATTCTTAGTTATGAAAAAAGTAACGGGCATTGGTGGGGTATTTTTTAAATGTGATGATCCGCAGGGGATGAACGAATGGTACGCCAAAAATCTGGGATTGGCTACGAGTGAATACGGAACAACGTTTGAGTGGCAGGAGTTTGATGATCCGTCAAAAAAAGGTTCGACGACGTGGAGTACGTTTCCGCAGGATACGAAATATTTCGATCCGTCAACTAAGCCCTTTATGATTAATTATAGGGTAGAAAATCTAGTTGAGCTGGTCGCTGAACTAAAAAAGGAGAATATCACCATGGTTGATGAAATTGCGGAGTATGATTATGGCAAATTTGTCCATATACTCGATCCTGAAGGGAACGTGATTGAGCTCTGGGAACCAAAATGAAATATGATTCGGACCAGGTTTGATGAACAGGCTATCCTTTAATTCGTAAATCTTCCGCAATACACGCTTTTGGAAACTTCATCACTCATGATGTCCTTAAAAGCGATGAATACTTCATAAGTGTTATTCTTGATATAACCAGGTTTCATAGGGAAAGTATGTTTGAGCTCGTCTCTTTGTGCACCGCTGTAATTGGCATGTACACGCCCGAAATTTTTGTTATATAATAAGATGATGGCACGGTCTGTAGGATTGCCAGTGGCTGTAATATCCTGATCCCAGGTGAAGTTAAAGGCATTTTCTGATACAACAACCTTTACATTTTCAGGTTTAAGGAGTTCTCCGTTTGCAACTAAAACGGTATCCCAGTTAATTTTCTGATCCGGGAATTCCCCCTTAACTGCATGCAGCAGATTAACAGATTTAGCGGCATTGTTTGCAGTAATGTTCCGCTCTTCTGCTATATGTTTGAATCCTGTTCTCAGGAATGGCTTAACATAAAAATAATATAGGTTAAGTATAGTTGTTGTTCGATGGCGATTGGGTATAAGGTTTAGTACCTCTGAAAGGTCTGTGAATGATGTCTGAACAATGTGGCTTTAATTCATTGATCTTCAGTTAGTTATGACGGTTGCGTTTAAGCTCTTTTTCTGGCTTATTTTTGACTGAATTCTGGTTGCCATATCGTCAGCTAATGAACTGTTGCCCTGTCCTGTAAAAAGAAAGGGCTTTGGAAGGGGAACTCTATTTAAATTAGGTGGGGTTACTGATTTTCGGTTATATTTACCTTGTAAAAAATAATTGCAGCGGCGTAGATGCGTAATATCAATATAAAAGAACTGGCGAAAGCGCTTAATTTATCGACTTCAACTGTATCCAGAGCCTTTCGGGATAATAGTGATATTAGCAAGGAAACTAAGGATAAGATTCTGGCTGCGGCCAAAGAGCTGAATTATCAGCCGAATCATTATGCGAGCAATTTGAGGGAGCAACGCAGTAAAACGATTGCAGTTATTGTGCCCGAGCTGGCCAATCATTTCTTTTCACAGGTCATTCATGGGATTGAAGGCGTTGCCAGAGCCAGGGGATACCATATCCTGATTTATGCAACCGATGATGATTATGAGAAGGAGGTTTCTTTTATCAGGCATTTACACAATGGACGCGCGGACGGAATTATCATGTCGGTATCGGGAGAAGCTAACGATCATAATTATCTGAATGAGCTGAATCAGCAAAGATTACCGCTGGTTTTCTTTGATAGGGTTTATGAGGATATTATTACGCCAAGGGTGATCACCAATGATTATGACAGTAGCTTTTCGGCGGTTCAGCATTTGATTAAGCAGGGTTGTAAACGAATTGCATGCCTGGTTATCAATAAAAATCTATCCATTGGTAAAACAAGGATGCAGGGTTATTTAGACGCACTGGAGAAATACAATATCCCTTTTGATGACCGGCTGATCGTGGATTGCACGAATAGTTATAAAAGGAACAATGTAATTCTGAAGGATATGTTCAAAAAACTAAAGCCGGATGGGGTCTTTACTTCGGTTGAGCGTCTGGCGTTTGCCACCTATTATGCTTGCCAGGATCTGGAAATTACTATTCCGGATCAGGTGAAGGTTGTCGGCTTTTCAAGTCTGGAAATCGCACCGCTTTTAAATCCCTCTTTAACGACAGTGACTCAGCCAGCTACAACAATTGGTGTGGAGGCAGCCTCACTTTTATTCAAGATGCTGGAGCATCCGGAGTCGGTCAATGTCAATGAAAAAATTGTGCTTGACTCTAAGTTAATGAAGCGGAATTCTACCGCTGTCGGGACGTTAAAAAAACGTTAAATATTTATTACTAAATCGAAGCTTTTTAAGCAGAAATTTTCCGGGTTCTCCGGAAATACGCAGAATTTAAGTTTTTTTTTCTGTCGCCATTGTTAATAACCTTCCTTTACTTCGGGAACGTTCCCGGTATCGTTCCCGGAAATCAGGCTCAAAATTACTTAGTGTAAAAAAAACACTTTAATTGGGTTAAAATTTAAGTTAAGATATTGATTTACAGATTTTTGAATTGATATTTTAGTGCGATGTCTTGAAAAAACACGTAGAATTTATTAGGGTGTTTTGACCTTTTCGTGATATTAAATATTGTGTTAAAAAATTATTTGATATTAAATTTTGAAATATGATCCTCGAATGTAAATTTACGATGTGTGTGATACACAGTCTATATTATCCAAATATATAACCTAAATAAGTTATTAAATATGAAAGTATTTTACGTGATGAGGTATTGTCTGCTACTGGTTTTAACCATTTCAGCATTCGCAGTACAAGCACAGACCGGTGCAATAACTGGTAAAATTATTGATGAAACCGGTCTTGGACTTCCGGGAGCCTCGGTACTGATTAAAGGACAGGGCAGAAGCGGAAGTACGGATGCAGCTGGTAACTTCAAAATCGTTGGTGTACCTAATGGTCCGGTTACCTTAACAGCAAGTTATATCGGTTACAGCTCCCTTGATCTTAACGTTACTGTAAAGGGAAATACTGTTGCCAACTTTTCCCTGAAACCAGATGCACAGAATTTAAATGAAGTAGTCGTGATCGGTTACGGTACTTCACAGAAAAAAGATCTGACGGGATCAATTACTACCGTAAGCTCCAAAGATTTCCAGGCGGGTAACATTACTTCTCCCGAGCAGTTAATTGCAGGTAAAGTTGCTGGTGTGTCTATCGTTTCCAATGGTGGACAGCCGGGATCAGGAAGTGTGATCCGTATTCGTGGTGGTGCTTCTCTTACCGCAAGTAATGATCCTCTGATCGTTATCGACGGTGTTCCTTTTGGAAACAACCTGACAGTTGGCGCAGTAAGTGGTAATGTGATTGCAGGTGTTGGTAATCCTTTAAGTTTAATCAACCCGAATGACATTGAAACTTTTACTGTATTGAAGGATGCGAACGCAACTGCAATTTATGGATCAAGAGCTTCGAACGGGGTTATCCTGATCACAACTAAAAAAGGTAAATCGGGTGCGCTTTCAATTGATTTCAGTACCGTGAATTCTTATGCAACTGTAGCAAAAAAGGTCGACGTATTAAGTGCAGATCAGATTCGCGATTATGTAAATGCGAACGGTACGGCTGCTCAGAAAGCATTGCTTGGTTCAGCCAATACAGACTGGCAGAATGTAATTTATAATGACGCATTCACGACAGATAATAATCTAAGCATTTCTGGAAGCTTTAAAAAAGTCCCTTATAGAATTTCTGGTGGTTACCTCGATCAGAAAGGTTTATTACGTACAGATCGTATGACAAGGGCCACTGCAGGAATCACCTTAAATCCTACTTTCTTTGATAACCACCTGAAGGTTGATTTAAATTTAAAAGGATCATTAAGTGAAACACGTTTTGCAAATACAGATGCGGTATCGAATGCAATTTCGTTTGACCCTACACAACCAGTTTATGCAAACAACGCATATGGTGGTTATTATGAATGGATAGGTTCTACCGGGCAGTTAAATCCCAATGCACCTAAAAATCCGCTGGGATTAATTCAGGAAAAAGAAAATAATGGTAAAGCAGACAGAAGTTTCGGTAATTTAAGACTGGACTACTCTTTCCATTTCTTACCTGAATTGCACTTCAATGTAAATGGTGGATATGATGTATCTAAAGGATACGGAAGTGTAAGAGTTCCTGCCTATGCTGCACAAAGTAATGCAACTTTAGGAACGGCTACTCAATATGAAGCAGTTCAGCATAATAAAGTAGCGGAAGCTTTCTTTAGCTATATTAAAGATCTGAAAGGGATCAGAAGTAATATCAATGCAACTGCAGGATATGGCTTCTATGAGAACTCTACTACAACTTATAATTTTACTGACTATAATGCGATTGGTACTGTACAAAAAGTACCTGTGTTTCCTTATGACACACAGCAAAATCGTTTATTATCATATTATGGACGTTTAGTATACACTTTTGCTGATAAATATATCTTTTCAGGAACAATGCGTGCTGATGGGTCTTCGAAATTCAGTGAAGCAGGAAGATGGGGTTATTTTCCATCGGCAGGTTTTACTTGGAGAGCAATTGATGAGTCATTCTTAAAAGACAGTAAAGTATTTTCTGATTTGAAAATGCGTTTGAGTTACGGGATCACGGGTCAGCAGGATGGTTTTGGTAATTATACTTATCTGCCTAACTATTACAAAAGTGTGAATGAAGCACAGTACCAGATAGGAAACCAGTTTTACCACATGTTCACGCCGATACAATATGATAAAGATCTGAAATGGGAAACGTCTACGACTTATAACGCAGGGATTGATTATGGATTATTTGGCGGAAGAGTTTATGGTAGTGTAGATGTGTACTATAAAAAGACTAAAGATTTATTAAGCCTTGTGCCTATTGCAGTTGGAACGAACTTCAGCAATCAATTGGTCACCAATGTGGGCAACATGGAAAATAAAGGTATTGAAGCTAGTATCAACGTTGGTATTATTAAAACGGATGATGTGAAGTGGGATATGGGCTTTAACTTTACTTACAATAAAAACAAAGTAACCAACTTAAGCTTAAACCCGGACCCGAACTTCAAGGTAGGTGCCGGAGATATTACAGGAGCAACCGGGACTACATTGAAATGGAATGCTGCTAATTACAACCCTGGTTCTTTCCTTGTTTATAAGCAGGTTTATAATGCGCAGGGGAAACCTCTTGAAGGTGTATATGCTGACCTGAACAATGATGGTATAGTGAATGATCAGGACAGATACTTTTACAAATCGCCTGTACCTAAATTTATTTTAGGCTTCACGACTTCATTCAGTTATAAAAAATTAACATTAAGCACAGTGTTACGTGGTAATATCGGTAACTATATCTACGATAATGTTTCTTCTAATCTTGGTGTAAATAGAAATATATTGAGTCCAAGCGGATTAATCAATAATGCGAGCAGCACATTTTTCGATACAAACTTTACAAATAACCAATACCTGAGTGACTACTATATTCACAATGCTTCTTTCCTGAAAATGGATAATGCTGGTCTTGCTTATAATTTTGGCCGCTTGTCGCCAAATTCAAAAACAAGTCTGCGTATTACCGCAAATGTTCAGAATGTATTTATAATCTCTAAGTACAAAGGGATTGATCCGGAGAGCACTACGGGTATAGATTATAATTTATATCCAAGACCAAGAACATACAGTTTAGGGCTTAACGTAGGGTTTTAATAGTTTTCATCACCGATAAAATAAAATTTCATATTCATGAAAAATCTATTCAAAATATTTACGGCAACTGCCGTGTTACTGGTTACGCTCTCGTCTTGTAAAAAAGACCTGAACTTAAAACCAACGAATGACATTATTTCGGACGTAGCTTATTCTACTCCGGAAGGGTACAAACAGGTTCTGGCTAAGATCTATGGAAGTTTCGCAACTACAGGTGGCGGCGGTTCAGGGAGCAGTGACCTTGGTGGTATTGATGCTGGTGCTTCAGATTTTATCCGTTTATACTGGAACGCTCAGGAATTAACTTCTGATGAGGGAATTTGTGTTTGGAATGATCCTGGAGTTTATGATTTAAATTTCCAGACTTATACTTCAGATAATGTAATTCTGCGTGGTTTATATACAAGAAGTTTATACCAGATCACAGTGATCAATGAGTTTTTACGGGAGAGTACACCTGAGAAACTGGCTTCACGTAATATTACTGGCGCAGATGCCACAAATATTACAGCTTACAGAGCAGAGGCAAGATTTTTACGTGCTTACCAATACTGGGTACTGATGGACCTGTATGGTAATCCTCCATTTATCACAGAAGCGAATGAAATTGGTAAAGTTGCCCCTCAGCAAATCAAACGTGCAGATTTATTTAAATATGTAGAGAGTGAATTGTTAGCGATAGAATCAGAATTACCAGGTTCTAATGATTATGGAAGAGTAACAAAAGGAGCGGATCAGATGTTATTATCCCGCGTTTATCTGAATGCTTCAGTTTATACCGGAACAGCTAAAAATACTGAGGCTGCTGCTTATGCGAGTAAAGTGATCAGCGCTGGTTATTCTTTAAACCCTGTTTACAAAAATCTATTCCTTGCTGATAATGATCAGAATAACCCTGAAGTGATCTTGTCTATCAATTATGATGGTCTGCTGACTCAGAATTTTGGAGGAACAACTTTCCTGACCAATGCTTCTATCAATGGTGATATGAACCCAGCAAATTTTGGTGTTCCAAGTGGTGGCTGGGGTGGTATTCGTACGCGCTCAACTTTACCTGCTCTGTTTGGTATTACTGGTGCTTTTACGACTAATCCGGATTCCAGAGCGATGTTCTTTGGTGATAAAGTTGCGAATGATGACGTGGGTGTGTTTACTGATGGTTTACGCGCTATAAAATTCAGAAATGTGAACAAGGCAAATGTTACAGCTCCTTCAAACAACGGAACTTTCTGTTCGATAGACTTTCCTTTATTCCGTTTACCTGAGGCTTATTTGAATTATGCTGAAGCGGTTCTGCGTGGTGGTAGTGGTTCATTGAGTCAGGCTGTTACTTATGTTAACCTTTTACGTCACCGTGCTTATGGTGATGATTCAGGAAATGTATCTTCATTGACTTTGGATAATATCTTAGCTGAAAGAGCTAAAGAATTTTTCTGGGAAGGTTACAGACGTACAGATCTGGTACGTTTTGGCAAATTTACTGATGGTTCTTATTTATGGCCTTATAAAGGTGGTGTTAAAGCTGGACGTGGTACAGAAGCAACACGGAGTATTTTCCCATTGCCATCGGCAGATTTAATCTCCAATCCTAATCTGACTCAAAATCCTGGTTATTAATTTAAAATCTATTATAGAGATGAAATCATTATTCATAAAAAGCATGACCTATAGCTTATTCCTGCTATTGTTTGTGTCCTGCAAAAAAGATGAAACTAAAATTGTAGCTGGTAACGGCACCGCTCCGGTTTTGACAGCTACACAAAGCACACTGGTGTTAGATAGTGCCAATGCAAAGAAAACAGCAGTTGTATTCAATTGGACAGCTTCTTCTTTCAATTATAATGCAGGCATATCATATGCTATACAGCTGGATGTAGCAGGAAATAATTTTAGCGGACCAAAAGAAGTTGCACTCAATACTGCTTTAACTAAAACTTTTACGGTAGAGGAAATTAATAGCCTGATCAATCAGCTCGGGCTTACTCCTGGTACTCCGGGCAAAATAGAGGTTAGAGCTAAAGCCAGTATTGGCGATGCTTTTTCCCCTGCTTATTCTAACGTGATGGCACTTACGGTAACGCCTTACCAGATTATTATTGATTATCCTTCGTTGTATGTTCCTGGCTCTTACCAGGGATGGGATTTTAAAACTGCTGCAAAAATATCTTCAGTAAATGATAATAAAGTTTATGAAGGATATATCAATTTCCCGGATGCAAGTACAGACTTTAAGTTTACTTCGCAAGCTAATTGGAATGGCATAAATTATGGGACTTCATCACCGGGTACGCTAAATGCCGGAGGCGGGGATAACCTGCATACCGATGGCGCAGGTTATTACCTGGTCAAAGCAGATACTAAAGCACTTACTTATTCACTGACCAAAACGGTATGGGCGGTTATTGGAACTGCTACCGGATCAACGGCTGCAGAAACACCAATGACTTACGATGTGGCCAGCAAAGTCTGGACAGTAACCAAATCACTGGCAGCAGGCTCATTTAAATTCAGAGCCAATGGTACGGACGCTATTAATTTCGGTGATAGCAAACCCGCGAGTGGCAAGCCGGTATATGGTGGTGCAGATATTCCTGTCGCTGCTGCGGGCAATTATAAAATTATTTTAAACTTGGGCACGCCGGGTAATTACACCTACAGCGTGATTAAGCAATAAAAAAAGAAATGCCCTGATGATGAGTCAGGGCATTTTATTCGTTAATCCCGATTTTCAAATTCGATCCTCAACTCCTTAAAAATGAAGAAACTATTAATTGTACTATTTGTTCTGTTTACTACAAATTCATGGGCACAGGTAAAACTGGACCATGTAGAACCAATGTTCTGGTGGGCAGGAATGAAAAATCCAAAGCTTCAGCTATTGGTTCATGGTAAAAATATAACTGACTATAAGGTACAGTTAAATTATCCGGGTGTAAAATTAACAGCAGTGCATCAAGTAGAGAACCCAAATTATTTATTCGTTGATCTGGAAATTACTGCAGCAGCTAAAGCAGGTAAATTTCCAATCTCTTTTATGGATAAAGGAAAGAAAGTATCGGAGTATAGTTATGAGCTGAAAAACAAAGATCAGTCTGCGTCAAGAATTCAGGGCGTAACGAATAAAGATTTTATTTATTTGCTGATGCCCGACCGTTTCTCCAATGGAGATCCATCAAATGATGTGGTTAAAGGAATGGCGGAAACTAAAATGAACCGTGATTCTATGTATTACCGCCATGGTGGAGATATTCAGGGGGTAATCAATCACCTGGATTATTTAAAAGCTACAGGAGTAACCACGATCTGGATGACACCAGAGATAGAAAATGATATGGCCTCAGCGTCTTATCATGGTTATGCTGTAACTGATCATTATAAAATTGATCCGCGTTACGGAACAAATGCCTTGTATAAAACTTATGTAGACAAGGTGCATGCGAAAGGCATGAAAGTGATTAAGGATATTGTGCACAATCATATCGGAACAGGACACTGGATCTTTAAAGATATGCCGATGAAAGACTGGGTGAACCAGTGGCCGGCTTATACGCAAACAAGCTACCGCGATGAGCCAGTAATGGACCCGCATTCTTCAGCTTTGGATAAGAAAAAACAATTGGATGGCTGGTTTGTACCTTCTATGCCCGATTTGAATGAAAGAAATACTTATGTACAAAATTACCTGACTCAAAACCATATCTGGTGGATTGAGTATGCTGGAATTGATGGGTTAAGGCTGGATACTTATGCTTATAATGATCCTGAATATATGGCCGACTGGGCTTTAAAACTGAAAGCTGAATTTCCTTCTTTAACTATTTTTGGAGAGACTTTAGTAAATTCGGTAGCCTCACAAGCTTATTTCACACAAGGAAATACAGTGAACAGAGGTTTTGATACACATTTACCGGGTGTGACCGATAATATGATGAAAAGTGCTGTTTATGAAGCTTTGAATGGTAAAAATGGCTGGACAGATGGTATCTTCAGGTTATATAATGTGGTTTCGCAAGATTTCCTGTATCAGGACCCGACGCGCAACGTTATCTATTGGGATAACCATGATATGAGCCGTTTTTATTCGATGATACAGGAAGATATGGACAAGTATAAATCTGGTATGGCGATTTTACTGACCATGCGTGGTATTCCGCAACTGTATTATGGAACAGAGGTCCTGATGAAGAATTTTTCTGATCCTGATGGTTTGGTCCGTTCTGATTTTTCAGGTGGATGGAAAGGCGATACCAAAGATAAGTTTACGGCTGCAGGTCGTACGCCAAAAGAAAATGAAGCTTGGAACTATGTGAGTAAACTGGCTGTTTACCGTACTAAGAGTGAAGCACTGCAAACGGGGAAAATGATGCAATTTGTTCCTGAAGATGGTCTGTATGTATATTTCAGGTATATTACTGAAGGAAAGCAAGGTAAAGACGTGATGGTGATCTTAAATAGTGAAGATAAAACCAAAACGCTTGACGTGTCCAGGTTTGCAGAAAGAATGAAAAATACAAGCTCGGCGGTCAACGTGATCAGCGGAGAAAAAATAAATACGGTGAAGACGATCAGTGTCCCTGCTAAAACAACACTGGTACTAGAATTGAATTAATATGAAAGATACAACTATAGCGTGCATTTTTGATTTAGATGGTGTATTGGTAGATACGGCTGTTTACCATTATCAGGCATGGAAAAAACTGGCTAACTCATTGGGTTTTGATTTTACGGAAGCGCAAAACGAACAGCTGAAAGGCGTGAACAGAATGCGTTCTCTGGATATGATTTTAAACTGGGGAGGGGTAACCAAAACTACTGCAGAGAAAGAAGAACTGGCAACTTTAAAAAATAGCTGGTATGTAGCGATGATTAGCAAGATGTCTGTTTCGGAAGTTTTGCCAGGATCATTGGACTTGTTAAAGGCATTAAAGGCTCAGGGAATTAAAATTGCATTAGGTTCGGCAAGTAAGAATTCAGGTTTAATCCTGGAAAGAACGGAGCTGGCACATTTCTTTGATGCGATTGTAGATGGAAATGCAGTAACGACTTCAAAACCTGATCCGGAAGTTTTTATTAAAGGAGCGGAGTTATTGAATGCCGCCGCCGCCGATTGTATCGTTTTTGAAGATGCAGCAGCAGGTGTGCAAGCAGCAATTGCAGCAAAAATGGCTGTGATAGGTATTGGAACGGAAGAGAATTTACCGGGTGCGGACGAATTCCACAAAGACCTTTCAACGGTTACCGTTGAGGAACTGATTAATCTGGTTAAAGAAAAGCATAGCGTAAAAGGGTAAACATGAAGAATTACATACAAGCAGAAGAGTGGAACATCATAGAGAGTGGTTTTGATCCTCATTTGAATAAAATATCGGAAAGTATATTTAGCCTTGGTAATGGCCGGATGGGTCAGCGCGCAAATTTTGAAGAAACTTACAGCGGCGAATCTCTGCAGGGAAATTACGTTGCTGGCGTTTATTATCCGGACAAAACCCGCGTTGGCTGGTGGAAAAACGGGTATCCTGAATATTTTGCCAAAGTATTGAATGCGGCAGATTGGATGGGACTGGAACTGAAGCTGGATGCAGAAGTACTGGATTTAAGTTTATGTAAGGTAACAGCATTCCAAAGAGTGCTGAATATGAAGGAAGGTTACCTGGAACGTACATTCACGGCAGAACTGGCTTCTGGGAAACAAGTACAGGTAAAAGCTAAGCGGTTCTTTAGCATTGCGAATGATGAAATCGCAGCTTTACACTATCAATTGATACCGCTTAACTTTTCGGGGAAACTGGATTTGACAGCTTTCATTGATGGAGACGTGAAAAACCAGGATTCCAATTATGAAGAGAAGTTTTGGGACGAAGTAAGCAGCACACAGGATGAAAGTGGTTCTTACTTAACATTACGGACTAAAAAAACAGCCTTTGATGTAATTACAGGTGTTCAAACTGCAGTACTAAAAAATGGTAAAACGGTTAAGCTTACTATAGATGAGCAGTCCCTGGAAAAATATGTTTCAGAAAGCGGATCAGTAGAACTGACGCTAAATGAAGGAATTGATATTTATAAAATAGCGACTAACCTGTCTTCGCAGAATTATGCCAGTGCTGATTTATTGGCTCAGGCGAAAGCAGCAGTTCAGGCTGCGGTAGCGAAAGGTTTTGACGAATTGTTAAAGGAACAAGCAGCGGCATGGGCAACGAAGTGGCAGGAAGGTGATATTATTATAGAAGGGGATGTAGCTGCACAACAAGCCATCCGTTTCAATATCTTCCAGTTAAACCAGACTTATACTGGAAAAGATGCACGCTTAAACATTGGTCCGAAAGGCTTTACTGGTGAAAAATACGGAGGTTCGACTTATTGGGATACGGAAGCTTATTGTATTCCTTTTTACTTATCGACCGCGCCACAGGAAGTTTCTAAAAACCTGTTGGTTTACCGCTATAAGCATTTGGAAAAAGCAATTGAGAATGCAGAGAAGTTAGGCTTTAATAAAGGCGCAGCTTTGTATCCGATGGTGACTATGAACGGAGAGGAATGCCACAACGAGTGGGAAATTACTTTCGAAGAGATCCATAGAAACGGAGCAATTGCTTTTGCTATTTTCAACTATATCAGGTACACAGGTGATACTTCTTATCTGAGAGAATACGGTTTAGAGGTACTGATCGGTATTGCACGCTTCTGGAAACAAAGAGTGAACTGGAGTGCGGATAAAAAGCAATATGTAATGTTAGGGGTAACCGGGCCTAATGAGTATGAAAACAATATCAATAACAACTGGTATACAAATACATTAGCTGCCTGGTGTTTAAAATATGCTGCGGAAGCTGCTGGAATCGTGAAGGAAGAAGATCCGGAGCAATACCAGCGGATTGTGGCTAAAACATCTTTCGCTGAAGAGACAGAATTTGCAGACTGGAAGAAAATTTCGGAAAACATTTACCTGCCTTATGATGAAGAGCAGGGGGTATTCCTGCAGCAGGATGGATACCTGGACAAAGAACAGATTTTAGTGAAGGATCTTCCGGCATCAGAGCGCCCGTTAAATCAGAAGTGGAGCTGGGACAGGATTCTGCGTTCTTGTTATATTAAACAGGCGGATGTTTTACAAGGGATGTATTTCTTTGAAGATGACTATGATTTGGAATCTTTAAGAAGGAATTTTGATTTTTATGAATCGCGTACGGTTCATGAGAGCTCTTTATCGCCTTGTGTACATAGTATTTTAGCAGCGAAACTGAATGATGGGGATAGAGCTTATGAGTTTTATTTGCGTACCTCACGTTTAGATCTGGATGATTATAACAATGATACGGAAGATGGCTTGCACATTACTTCTATGGCGGGCACCTGGATGAGTATTGTAGAAGGTTTCGGCGGAATGCGTGTGAAAAACGATACACTTTGCTTTAATCCTTTTCTTCCTGAACAATGGACTTCATTTGCATTTACGGTTGGTTTCCGCGGAAATCAGTTCAAAGTGAAAGTCACCAAAGACGAGATTATTATCAATACCACCAGCAAAGAGTTGCTGCACATCAATATATTTAATAAGTTACAGCCTGTTCAGGCAGGTGAAACCGTAATTAATTACAGAGGATTATTGGTATGAAACACCATTACCGGACTTTAACTGTAGTTGTTTTACTGTTTTCAGGATTTATAAATAGAAGTATGGCGCAACAGCAGGAAAAAATAATGATTTATCAGCTTTTGCCAAGATTATTTGGCAATAAGCAGCAGAGTAATATTCCTTATGGAACTATAGTGCAAAATGGCAGTGGTAAGTTTAATGACATCACTGTACAGGCACTGGATGGGATTAAAGAACTCGGGACTACTCATGTTTGGTATACCGGGGTAATTGCTCATGCTACTTTAACGGATTATAGCAATGCAGGATTACCAGCAAACAATGCGCAGGTAGTGAAAGGCAGGGCGGGGTCTCCTTATGCAGTGCGGGATTATTATGATGTAGACCCTGATTTGTCAGTGGATGTTAACCACAGGATGGCAGAGTTTGAGGCATTGATTAAAAGGACGCATGAAAAAGGGCTTAAAGTGATTATTGACTTTGTGCCTAATCATGTTGCCCGTCAATATCAGTCGAAAATGAAGCCTGCAGGGGTTAAAGATTTTGGAGAGGGTGATAATGTGCTGCTGGCTTTCAGCCCAGCCAATGATTATTATTATGTGCCCGGAAAGGATTTTGTTGTTCCGGCTCCTAAATCAAATCAGCAGACACTGCTTTCTGTTTTGCAGCAAATAGATTATACAGAATCGCCTGCAAAAGCGACTGGAAATAATGTTTTTTCAGCAAGCCCTTCGGTAGATGACTGGTATGAAACGATCAAATTAAACTATGGGGTAGACGAGCAGAACGGGGCAAAGCAATATTTTACGCCAACGCCTGCAGTCTGGACTAAAATGAAAGATATTCTGGCTTTCTGGACAGCAAAGGGGGTAGATGGTTTCCGTTGTGATATGGCAGAAATGGTCCCGCTTGCTTTTTGGAACTGGGTAATCCCGGAAGTGAAAAAGGTAAAGCCTGAATTGATTTTTATCGGAGAGGCCTATGATCCTGCTACCTATAAATCATTCCTGACTACAGGCAAATTTGATTATTTATATGATAAGGTTGGTTTGTATGATGGGTTGAAAAAACTGATCAGAAGTGAAGACCAGGCAGATGTGAATGACATTAGAAAAGTGTGGCAGCAGGAAAGTGCAGGCTTTGGAGATCAGATGCTGCGTTTCCTGGAAAATCATGATGAGGAGCGGATTGCTTCTGCGGGTTTTGCCGGACAAGCTGAGTTAGCACTTCCTGCGATGGTCGTTTCCGCGACTTTATCCGGCGGGCCTGTGATGACGTATTTTGGTCAGGAAGTGGGTGAGCCGGGAAGGGGTGCAGAAGGCTTTGGCGGAGAAGATAACCGGACGACAATTTTTGATTACTGGGGAGTCCCTGAACATCAGAAATGGATGAATAATGGTGCTTTTGATGGCGCGAAATTAGGTGGTCAGCAAAAGGAACTTCGTAATTATTATAAGAGATTATTGCAGTTTGCAGGTGCATCAGAAGCTATTGCTAAAGGTAAATTGTGGGAAATCCCGGTTGGTGGCAATATGAATAAAAGGATGTATGGTTATGTACGTTATACAGCGAATCAGCGTTTGCTGATCCTGGTGAACTTCGACCGCCACTACAGAATGGAAAGCCAGGTACAGATTCCGGCAGAGATTTTACAAAACCGTCCTTTGACAACTGCAGCAGATCAATTATCTGATTTAAAATTAACTGATCTTAAAAATAACACGATACCGATCTGGGTATTGCCAATGCAAGCACAGATTATAGCCTTCTAATTATTGAAATTTTAAACAAGCTCTGAACCTCCAAACCAAATAGATCCTTATGGAACAAAATAAAGCCGCTGCCTCCAAACCAAGATTATCCAATGCACAGATATTTAATATGAGTGTTGGGTTTTTCGGGATACAGTTTGGTTTCGCCCTGCAAAATGGAAATGCTTCCAGAATCCTGCAAACTTTTGGTGCAGATGTGGAGCATCTTTCGCTTTTCTGGCTGGCAGCACCTTTAACTGGTATGATTGTACAGCCAATTATCGGCTATTACAGTGATAAGACCTGGAATCGTTTTGGCAGAAGAAGACCTTATTTCCTGATCGGAGCTATTTTAACAGCTATCGCGTTGATATTGATGCCTAATTCGGGTGCAATGGCAAGTTTTCTGCCGCCTATTATCATCGGGGCAGGAATGCTGATGATCATGGATGCTTCTATTAATGTGGCAATGGAACCTTTCAGAGCTTTGGTGGCTGATAAATTACCAGAAAGCCAAAGGAGTTTTGGATTCTCTATGCAGACCTTTTTAATTGGGGCCGGAGCGATCTCTGGTTCGTGGCTGCCTTATATCTTTTCTGAATATCTGGGGGCATCTAAAATTGCAGCTGCGGGGCAGGTTCCTCACAATGTGATCTACTCTTTTTATGCGGGTGCTGCAATTTTAATATTGACCATTTTGTGGACGGTATTAACAACTAAGGAATATCCACCGGAAGAAATGGCTTTATATCATACTGGGGAGCCGGAAGTTGAAGAGCAAAAAGGGTTAATGTCTATCCTGACGGATTTCTCTAATATGCCGTTAACGATGAAACAGCTTGGGTTGGTTCAGTTTTTCTCGTGGTTTGCTTTATTCTCGATGTGGGTATTCACAACGCCTGCTATCGCGCAGCATATTTATAAAGTACTTCCCGGAGATACGTCTTCGGTTAAATTTGCAGATGCAGGAAACTGGGTTGGTATTCTTTTTGGTGTTTACAATGGGGTTTCGGCTATTTACGCGTTGATATTACCGGCAATTGCCAGGGCAACCAGCCGTAAAATGGCACATGCTTTTTCTTTACTGGCGGGGGGCGCGGGTCTGCTTTCCATTTACTTCATCACGAACCCGGATCACCTGATCTATTCTATGATTGGAATCGGCCTGGCCTGGGGAAGTATTCTTTCTATGCCTTATGCGATTTTATCGAGTGCAATACCACCACGGAAAATGGGGGTTTACATGGGGATATTTAACTTCTTTATCACGATGCCGCAAATTGTCAATGGTATCTTCGGCGGACTGATAGTGAAGCAGTTTTACAATGGTGAGGCAATTTATGCGATCGTAATTGCAGGGATATTCATGATACTGGGTGCAATCTCGGTGTTGTATATCCGCGGAAGTAAAGAAAAGTAAACGCGGCTTAAATCAGCTGTTAAAAGACTGAAATACGGAGCGTAACTTTTTTAAGTTATTACCGATTATTCTGATCTTATTTTGATATTTAAGGGACCTAAACCATCCCTTTAAAATGAAGTTATTTTACACGTTAATCCTGGCTGGATGGTGTGTTTGCCAGACGGCAGATGCACAAAAAATGCAGTCCATCCAATCAATTCCCGATACCAGGAAAGGTGATACCTCAGTAAACACTGAAGTCAACTCCCGGAAAATTGTAACCGAAAGTACAGTGGTTACGCAACATCAGGTGACCATTAAAGGTCAGCGCATTCCTTATAAAGCGGTAACTGGCACATTACCGGTCTGGGATGAAACAGGCAAAGCGATTGCTGGTCTGTTTTATACCTATTATGAGCGGTCTGATGTCAAAGACAGAAGCAGCAGGCCATTAGTGATCTCTTTTAATGGCGGGCCGGGCTCTGCATCAGTATGGATGCACATTGCTTATACAGGTCCTGTATTATTAAATATTGATGACGAAGGATACCCAATTCAACCTTATGGTTATAAAGAGAATAAGTCTTCGATCTTGGATGTTGCCGATATTGTTTATATAGATCCGGTGAATACGGGATATTCCAGGGCGATTAATAAAGATATACCGGGCAGCAAATTCTTTGGCGTAAACGCAGATATTAAGTACCTCGCAGAATGGATAAATACCTTTGTGACCCGCAACAACCGCTGGGGTTCTCCTAAGTTCCTGATCGGGGAAAGTTATGGTACAACCCGGGTTTCGGGACTGGCACTGGAACTTCAAAATTCACAGTGGATGTACCTGAATGGGGTAGTGCTGGTTTCGCCGACTACTTTAGGAATAGAAAGGGGCGATGCTTTATCGGCTGCTTTACGTTTACCTTATTTCGCTGCTACAGCCTGGTATCACAAAGCTTTAAAACCAGATTTACAAGGAAAAACTTTAAGTACTTTATTACCGGAAGTGGAGCAGTTTACAATGAATGAACTGATTCCGGCTTTGGCGAAAGGAAGTCAGCTTGGGGACGATCAGAAAAAACTGATTGCTGCAAAGATGGCTGCTTTTTCGGGTTTAAGTGAAAAAACGATTCTGCAGCATAACCTGGATGTTCCGGCTGGTTACTTCTGGAAAGAATTACTCCGGGATCAGGGTTTTACGATAGGCCGTCTGGATTCCAGGTACCGAGGTATGGATAAGCAGGATGCGGGTGAAGGGCCTGATTACAATGCAGAGCTCAGCTCCTGGTTACATTCTTTTACGCCTGCAATCAATATGTATATCCGCAATGAGCTCCACTATAAAACTGATTTAAAGTACAATATGTTCGGCTCAGTTTATCCGTGGGACAATACGGGGAATCGTACAGCTGAGAATTTACGGGATGCGATGGCACAAAATCCTTCACTGCATTTGCTCGTACAGTCTGGTTATTTTGACGGGGCATGTGATTATTTTAATGCAAAATATAATATGTGGCAAATGGACCCGGGAGGTAAATTAAAAGATAGAATGAGCTGGAAAGGTTATGAAAGTGGCCATATGATGTATTTAAGAAGTGCTGATCTGGAGAAAGGAAATCAGGATCTCCGGGATTTTATCAGTAAATCTTTGCCTAAAGCAGGAGTAGCTTCGAAATTTTAGACTATTTGTAAGAGTCTGTTTAAATTTAGATGATAAAATTGTTTATGCTTCTTTTTAGCTATAAACAATTTTATCATCTAAATTTAAACAGACTCAAAATAAAATACCTATTTTTACCGCCCACTTATGGAACAGATAAAAACGTCATTTGATTTTGAAAAACCTATTGCTGAACTGATGCAGCAAATTGAAAAGGTTAAACAGGTTGCTGATAAAACAAAAGTAGATATGTCTGCTACACTGATTGAGCTTGAAGATAAGCTGTCTAAAACGCAGAACGCACTTTATGCAAGTCTAACAGGCTGGCAGGAAGTACAATTATCACGTCATCCGGAAAGACCGCAAACGCTGGACTATATCGGAATGATCTGTGATGATTTTATCGAATTGCACGGTGACCGTACAGTAAAAGATGATAAAGCGATTATTGGTGGTTTTGCTACTATTGGCGGTGAAACAGTTATGGTAATCGGTCATCAAAAAGGTAAAAATACTAAAGAACGTCAGTACCGTAATTTCGGAATGGCAAATCCTGAAGGATACCGCAAAGCACTAAGATTAATGCGCCTTGCAGAGAAATTCAATAAACCAGTTATTTCTTTCATTGATACGATGGGTGCTTATCCGGGTATTGAGGCTGAAGAGCGCGGACAGGGAGAGGCTATTGCGAGGAACCTGATGGAAATGTCTGTATTGAAAGTACCTATCGTTTGTTTGATTATTGGTGAAGGTGCATCAGGTGGTGCATTGGGTATTGGTATCGGAGATAAGGTATATATGCTGGAGCATACCTGGTACTCAGTAATTTCTCCGGAGTCATGCTCTTCAATTTTATGGCGCAGCTGGGACTTCAAAGAAAAAGCTGCAGAATGCCTGAAACTGACTTCGAAAGATATGTTAAAGAATAAACTGATCGACGGTGTAATTAAAGAACCGCTGGGAGGTGCACATCAGAATCCTGCAGCTATGGCCGAAACGCTGAAATCCCAGATCCTGAAAGATATCAAAGTATTAGGAAAAGAGAAAACTGAAAAGATGATCGCTAACAGAATTGATAAGTTCTGCGCAATGGGCGTAGTCGTAGAGTAAATTCAATCCTCCTGCTTAAGAAAAGGCTCAGCTATTTAATTAGCTGAGCCTTTTTTGTTATCAGAGGTTTTCTATTTCTTCCATAGAGAGCGTAGTAAACCCGGCTATTTTATCCGGATCAAAGTTTTCTTCTTTCATTTTCCTTGCGATGGCCAGCGCGGTTTCATGTTTCCCTTTTTCCATTCCTAATTCCAATCCCTGTTCCTTTCCTATACGTTCTGCAAATTTAATCCGGCCGTAATCATCTTCTTCCCGCTGTAAAATCGAGTCGTGTATAAATTGTTGTTCTGGTGATAGTTTTTTCATTTCAGCGATATTAAAGATTTTTTCAAAAACACGTTTATCCAGATACTTAGGAATCTGATTCAGGCTGTGCATGTGTTTAAGCAGATAAACCCATTTGTCCAGCTCATTTTCCAGTTCATCTTCTTTCTTCTCAAACTTAGGCAGTTCCAGGAACTTAAATCCCAGTCCATTGTGGAATACTTTACCAGTACCTGTATTCATCAGAGAAATGCTTTGCAAATAATGGTCACTCAGGCAATTTCTCATATTAAAATCCAGGATTGCAACCAGGAAAACCTCTTTCAGTTTAACATCCCAGTGACGGTTACCCTTTAGCTTTTGCTGATGAATCAGGCGGCTCAGGTAAAAAATGCAGCGGTCCTCAAAATTATCATGGTCTGCCCGCTGCATTTCTACAATGAACTGCTCGCCCTGGTCCCCGGTACATAACAAATCGAAGAAGACTTTTTTATGCGCCTTGTCCTCCCCGGCAAGTTCAGTTGGATTATAGACAATATCGGTAATGTGTTTTTCTCCTTCAAACAGTGCGTTTAAAAAGGCAATCATGATCTCTTTGTTAGGTTCACCGCCAAAAAGATGTTTGAATCCAAAATCTGATAATGGATCAATGTATTTATTTGTACTAGCTGACATAATTCTTAATGATTTAGGACAAGCTACTTCTGTTTTATATTTAAAAGGTAATAAATATCTCTATTGTGAATAAATAGTTGAATTAAGTAATTGCACTCCGCAAAAAAAGGGTTGTACCTTTTTATAGATACAACCCTTTATTATAAGTCAGTATTATTATTCTTCCGGAGCTTGTGGCGCAGGTGCCTGCTGCTCTTCCTGAGCTTGCTGTGCAAAGTAAATGGAGAATCTTGATTCAAGGCCCTGGAACTGCTGAGCAAGTTTCTGAGAAAGCTTCGTTTGCTTTCTCTCTGAAGTAGTTTTAACCATCTGGTTAAGGAACTGCAAACCTAACTGAACATTCTGTCCGCCAACGAACCTGTTTTTGCTTTTGGATATATCAGCCAGGTAAGTCAGTTCTTTCTGAATATAATCAGCAGATCTTTCAATCAGCATATTTGCCTTGTTCGTGTCTCCTAAAGTATATAGGTTCTCTGCAAGGAAATAAACACCCATCATAGAACGCATGCCGTAGAAACGCTCAGGCATCACTTCGAAATAACGGGCAACTACTTTTTTCGCATCAGCGATTTTTCCTTCTTTAATCAATCCGGAGATTGTAGTGTTGAACACATTGTTAAAGATAGAAATATCATCTGATGATTGCGGATCAAGGTAGCTCGCGTTTTTAACATTACCCCACTTGAATTTGGTGTACATGTTATGGTAAAGGATATCCGTATTCACTAAATCTCCTCTGCTTGATGCTGAATCCGTTTTAAGCGGTAATAAGCGCATCGCAAGACCTTCTGTATACAAATAGTTGTCTAAACCATTAAACTGGTCTGAAGGAACTGTACTCGCAAAATAAATAGGTCTTTTCCAGTTGTTATGCACCAGGATGTCCAGCATAGCCAGCGTACCTTTAGTTACATAACTCTTATTGAATTTCCATTCCATCACAGGAGTGATTTTTGAAGCATCTGCTGCTTTAACTGTTCCTGTTTTAATTACATCTTCAGGATTGATTGTCAGCTTGAAGTTTTTAGTCGGGATGAAATTCTCTTTAGTCCCGTTTTGCAATGGAATTTTATCATCGTCATCATCTGATAACAAGACATCAAGAATGTTCTTCAATTCTACTGAACCCGCAAGTTTATAATCCTGGTAGTACATCACGTCTCTCACACCTTGTACATACTGTGATGGTTTCATACTGATCGGAAGCGGAGCAGACTCATTTTGCTTACGTTTCATTCCGTCAATGTACCAGTCTGTATCAAATAAACTCAGGTTAACCAGTCTTACATCCGGCCTCACATTTTCAACCTCCTGGATATACCAAAGCGGGTAAGTATCGTTATCACCATAAGTAAACAAGATCGCATTTGGTGCGCATGATTCCAGGTAATCGACTGCAATATCATGTGCAACCATTTTCTCTGAACGGTTATGTGCTTTCCAGCCTTGCGCACCCATAATTACCGGGCCGGCAAATAAAGAGATCGTTGTTGCTGCAATAGCACCGTTTTTAGGCGTAATCTTACTGAATACCCACTCTCTTAACGCGAGCACCCCAAAACCAATCCAGATGGCAAAAGCATAGAAAGATCCTGCATAAGCATAATCACGCTCTCTTGGCTCTAATGGTTTCTGGTTCAGATATAATACAATGGCAAGACCTGTAAAGAAAAATAACAGACCCACAATACCAGCGTCTTTTTCATTGCGTTTAAAGTGCCATATTGCCCCTAATAAGCCTAAGATCAATGGAAGGAAGAAAAAGCGGGTATAAGCACTGCTCTCTACAATAGAAGGAGGCAGGTGACTCTGGTCGCCCAGCATCATCGCATCAATAGGTTTAATACCACTTAAAAATTGTCCCTGGTAAATACCGGCACCCTGGTCATCATTCTGACGACCAACAAAGTTCCACATGAAATAACGCATGTACATATTACCGATCTGGTATTTAAACAGGTAAGAAACGTTGTCGAAAATACCAGCGAAGTGTGAATCATCAAAGCCCATTAAGCTTTTATATTCCTGTACGTGTCTTGGATCATCACTGTACATTCTTGGGAAAGGAGTTGTTCTGTCATACTCGTAGTCTGTTTTTTTACCAGCAACTTCGTATTTCGTGTCTCCTTTTCTGTAAATGTTTTTACCTTCTTTCAAGCTAACTTTTTCAGAGTTATAGTTAGGACCGAATAATAAAGGTCTGTCTCCATATTGCTCTCTGTTTAAGTAACTTAAAAATGAGAAAGCATTGTCAGGATTACTGTTGTTTAAGTTAGGGCTGGCTTTAGCCCTGATGACAATCATCGCGAAAGAACAGTAACCGAAAATAATCAGTGCTGTAGAAAGTAAAGCCAGGTTCAGGAACTTATTCCGGTGTTTAATGGAATACATAATTCCCCAGGTCAGCGCGCCGATTAAAATGGCAGCGAAACAAACTACACCTGTTCCAAATCCCATTCCTAAAGTGTTGACGAAGAATAAATCGAAGTAAGCACCGAAAGAAACCACGTATTGTATGATCCCGTATTGCACAAATGCAAGGATCAGTACACCTACGAAAAAGGTTTTAATGACACCGAAGTTTGTTGGTTTTGGTGTTTTCTTGAAGTAATATACAAAAGCTATCGCCGGGATAGTCAATAAGTTCAATAAGTGGATACCGATGGAAAGACCCATGATATAAGCAATAAACAATAACCATCTGTCAGCACGCGGCTCATCAGCATGCGATTCCCATTTCAGGATGCCCCAGAATACAATCGCTGTAAACAGAGAAGAAAGCGCATATACTTCCGATTCTACTGCGGAGAACCAGAAACTGTCTGAGAAAGTATAAGCCATTGCTCCGACAACTCCTGCGCCCATTACGGTGATCAGGTTTCCGATAGTCAGGTCTGCTTCAGTTTTAATGACCATCTTTTTAGCCAGGGCGGTAATTGTCCAGAATAAAAATAAGATCGTAGCCGCACTTGCAAGGGCAGAACCCACATTCATGAAATAAGCTATTTTATGAATATCGCCAAATGCAAAGATCGAGAAGAAGCGTTGAATCATTAAGAACAAAGGCGCACCTGGTTGGTGAACAACCTGCATTTTAAGTGCAGAGGCTATAAACTCTCCACAGTCCCAGAAACTTACAGAAGGTTCTAAGGTGAGTATATAGGTGAGGGCCGCCAGGATAAAGCACATCCATCCTGTAAGGTTATTAATTTTTGTATAATTCATTTCTTTCTTAAATATAAAATGTGGCTTTTAAAAATGCAGCCGAAAATAATCAAATAGATTGATAATAGTACATATATACAACTACATTAACAAATTTTAATGTGTTAAAGGTGTTTAAAGGCTGTTTTCAAAAATATTTTATTTTTTTTTATCGAAGATTTGCATTTATCAAAAAGGTGCGTATATTTGCATTCCCAAACGAAACAACTCATGGTTATTTCTACGGAAGATTGCCCGATAGTATAAAGGTAGTACAACGGTTTTTGGTACCGTTTGTCTAGGTTCGAATCCTGGTCGGGCAACTAAACAATATATCGGATTGTGAGTAATCACAATCCGATTTTTTCGTAACCCAGCATTGATACCCGTCTAATCATGCCCTTGCAATTTAATCCAGTTAAACTTTTCGCCGGAACCGGTACAAAAGCATTAGCACACAAAATTGCCGAAAGTTACGGCAAACCACTCGGTAATGTAACCTTAAGCAGGTTTAGCGATGGTGAGTTTCAGCCTTCTTATGATGAAACAGTAAGAGGATGTGATGTATTCCTGATCCAATCTACCTACCAGCCTTCTGATAATTTAATGGAACTTTTGTTGATGATTGATGCCGCAAAGAGAGCTTCTGCGCATTATATCACTGCTGTTGTCCCTTATTATGGTTTGGCCAGACAGGATAGAAAGGATAAACCAAGAGTTGCTATAGGAGCAAAATTAGTGGCTAATTTGTTGAAGTCTGCTGGTATCCACCGTATTATGACGATGGACTTGCACGCAGCTCAGATACAAGGTTTCTTCGATATTCCTGTAGATCACTTAGATGGTTCAGTGATTTTCGTTCCTTATATCAAAAGCTTAGGACTTGAAAATCTGACTATTGCTTCTCCGGATATGGGAGGATCATACAGAGCACGCACTTTTGCAAAGTTCTTTAATGCAGAGGTTGTAATTTGTGATAAACGCCGTAAACGTGCCAATGAAATTGAATCGATGTCAATTATTGGTGATGTAACGGGAATGGATATTGTTTTGATTGACGATATTTGCGATACTGCAGGTACATTGGCTAAAGCTGCGGCTTTAATCATGGAGAAAGGTGCAAAAAGTGTAAGAGCAGTTTGTACACACCCTGTATTATCTGGCAAAGCTTATGAGACAGTAGAAAACTCTATGCTTACCGAACTGATTGTAACGGATACTATCCCTTTAAAACAGGAAAGTCCAAAAATAAGAGTACTGAGCACAGCAAGTTTATTTGCGAAGGCGATTGCCAATGTAAATGAGCATGGATCAATCAGTGATCTGTTTAGAGTTTAATATTAATAACAAATAAATATATAAAGATGAAACCTGAATGGTCTGCAAGACCATGAAAGCTTCATCTCCATTAAAAAACAAATTAAAAACAAGATGAAAATAATCGCAATTAGCGGTTCTCCAAGAGAGAACGTAGGGAAACGCGATGCTAAAGAGCTTCGCTATGAAGGTAAAGTTCCTGCAGTATTGTATGGTGGTAAAGAACAAGCACATTTTGCTGTAGTTATTACAGAATTAAAAGATGCTATTTACACTCCTGAAGCAAACTTTTTAGAAATTGATATCAATGGTACAAAAACCAAAGCAATCATAAAAGAGTTACAATTTCACCCATTAACAGACGTATTATTACACGTAGATTTTCTTCAGTTATTTGATGACAAAGAAATCGTTATGGAAATTCCTGTAAGATTAGAAGGAACTTCTCCAGGTGTTAAAATGGGTGGTAAATTAGTTCAGAAATTACGTAAACTTCGTGTTAAATCTTTCCCGAAAGATATGCCACAGGTTGTTGACGTTAGCATTGCTAAATTAGAAGTAGGTAATTTATTCCGTGTACGTGACCTTGCAAAAGCAGCATACACAATTACTAACACTCCAGAAGATACAATCGTTTCTGTTGGTATGTCAAGAGCTCTTAAACAAGCTGAACAACAAGCAGGTAAAAAATAAGCTGATCTATAGCTTTACAGAAAGCAGCACTGAATTTTCAGTGCTGCTTTTTTTATGCTTTAATTTTTCATCAATAACAGGTTTCATATAAACTGTTATCTTTGCGGAAAAGAAAGAGTGATACATGAAATATTTGATAGTAGGTCTGGGAAATATAGGATCAGAGTACATGGGTACCAGGCATAATATAGGATTTGAAATTGCAGACGAACTGGTTAAACAGCTTGGTGGTTCCTTTTCTAATATACGGTTAGCTTATTATTCTGAAGTATCCTGGAAAGGCAGAAAGCTCCATGTGATTAAACCGACTACTTATATGAATTTAAGCGGCAGAGCAGTTAATTACTGGATGCAGGAATTAAATATCCCACTAGAGAATGTATTGGTTATCGTAGACGATATTGCACTTCCGCTGGGAAAGTTAAGGCTTAAATTGAAAGGAAGCAGTGCCGGTCATAACGGGTTGAAAAGTATAGAAGCGAGCTGCGGAAGCCAGGATTATCCAAGATTACGTTTTGGAGTGAGTGATAACTTTGCGAAAGGCAGACAAGCGGATTATGTTTTAGATGGCTTTGATAAAGACGAATTGCCTGAATTACCTGCGCTGATTGAAAAAAGTGTAGCACTGATCCAGAGTTTTGTAACTGTGGGACCAGCGCATACGATGACTGCTTTTAATAAATAACAGGAGCACTGTTAGTCAATATCAAATTGCTTATAGCATTAATGCCTTTTTATCAGTAAAATGGGTGATTTTCTCATGTAATAAGCGAAGTTCAAAAGGTTTGCTTAACACATCATTTGCACCTGCATCAATTGCAGCCTTCTTATCATTTTCCATGACTGCTGCAGAGAAGGTAATAATAGGAATATCTTTTTTACCCGGTATATAGTCGTTTCTGATCAGTTTTGTAGCTTCCAGTCCGTTCATCACGGGCATAAAGGTATCCATCAGGATCAAATCGTAATTGTTATCTCTGAGTTTATCCAGTGCTTCCTGTCCGTTTTCAGCAAAATCGGCAATTACTTCCCAGTCTTTCATGATTTTAACGATCAGGAATTTGTTGATTGGGTTATCCTCAGCAACCAGAATCCTTACCCCGTTAAATGGCAGAAGTTTATCCAGATGTTTCTCTTTGGGTTCAGGGAGGTCCTGTAAAACTTCATACCAGTTGACAAAACAAAAAGTGCTTCCCTGTCCCTCGCAACTGTCAACAGTGAGTACACCGCCTTTAAGACGCGCCAGGTTCTTCACAATTGAAAGGCCCAGTCCTGTACCTCCAAAGTTCATCGTGGTACTCTCATCTGCCTGCTCAAAGGTTTCGAAGATCTTCTCAATTTTGTCGGTCGGGATACCGATTCCAGTGTCGGTAACAGAGAACCTGATTTGCAGGTTATTTCCTTTGCGGTCCAGTATCTCTACTTTTAGCGTTACACTACCTTTATTGGTGAATTTAATCGCATTGCCAATCAGGTTCATCAAAATCTGATTCAGCCTTAAAGAATCGGCAGATACGTTTTTAGGCAGATCAGGATCGAAGGAAGTAATCAGTTCCAGATCTTTTTCTTTTGCCCTGATACTTAAAAGATTGATAACCGCATGGCAAACTTCTGCCAGGTCTGTTGCAGTCCGGTTAATTTTGAACATACCCGCGTCAATCTTCGATAAATCCAGAATATCATTAATCACACCCAGTAAAGAATTCGAAGAGATTTGCAGTAGCGAAATCATTTCGTTCTGCTCAGCGGTAAGTGTTGTTTTTTCCAGTAAATTAGCCAGCCCAATAATACCATTGATTGGCGTACGGATTTCGTGACTCATATTGGCCAGGAAATTCTCTTTTATTTTCTTTCCCTGTTCAGCAAGTTCTTTTGCTTTAATCAGTTCTTTCTGGTAGGCTTCAAGCTCTTTATTCTTTTTAACAATATCCCTTTGTGTTCTAACAAATTGTAAAAAAGAATCTACTTTCGCAGAGGTTACATAAGGATTTAAAGGCTTGTACAAGTAATCAACTGCTCCGGTATTCAGTCCTTTTACGGCATATTTGGCATCTGTTGAAATTGCAGTTACAAAAATAACCAGTATATCTTTTGTTCTGGGGTTGCTTTTTAGTATTTCTACCAATTCAAAACCATCCATTTCCGGCATCTGAACATCCACTAGTGCAATGGCAATGTCCATTTCCCAGGCCAATCTTAATGCTTCGTTAGGCAGAGTGGTAGAAATCAGATTTACATCGTCTCTTTCCAGCAAGGCTTCCAACGCAATTATGTTCTCGGGTCTGTCATCAACAATAAGAATATTAATCTTTTCCATAATTTTAAGGGGGAATCTTTCTGAAAAGACCTATGCTATTTTTTGGTAAATGTTATTTTTTTTATCCACGATCTTAAAGCGACCGATTTCTGAACTTCTTAAAGTCTCTTTGGAGCCTAAACAAAGAAAGCCAAAGTTAGCTAAACTATTGTAAAAAAGATCAATCACCTTTTTTTGAAGGGTAGTATTGAAGTAAATCAGCACATTGCGGCACGAAATCAGCTGAAACTCATTGAAGACTCCGTCGGAGGCTAAATTGTGTGCGGAGAACAGCATGTTCTTTTTTAAAGAATGATTAATTGATGCGGCTCCGTAGCGTGCCGTATAATAATCTGCAAGTGTATGCAATGCCCCCGTTTTCTGATAATTTTCTGAATAATGTTTCATCTTCTGCAAATCGTAAATCCCATTTTTGGCAAACTCTAAAACATCAGCATTGATGTCAGTTCCATAAAAGAAACTCCGTTCATATAAGTTCTGTTCAGCAAACAGAATTGCAAACGAATAAAGTTCTTCTCCGGTTGAACAGCCCGCGTTCCATACTTTTATCCTTTGATAGGATCTTAAATAAGGAATGATATGTTCCGCGACCGATTTATAAAAAACCGGATCTCTGAACATTTCGGTTACGTTCACTGTAATTTCAATCAGAAAATATTCAAAGTAGTCATGGTCATTTGTTAATAAGGTACGTAATTCAAACAAACTTAGTTGTTGTAACTGCATAATTCTTGTCACTCTTCTTTTGAGTGAGGCAGCCGAATAATCACTAAAATCAAAGCCATGTATATTGTAGATGAAACTAGTAAGGCTTTCCAGCTCTTCATAGCTAATTACATCTTCCGGGTTCTCTGCTGACGGGCTCATCTTAACTTAACCATACTCTTAACATAGATAATAACTGATCAATATCAACTGGTTTAGCTATATAATCATTTGCCCCGGCTTCAATACACTTTTCGCGGTCATTCTTCATTGCCTTAGCGGTTAACGCTATAATTGGCAGTTTCTTATATTCGCGCTTTTCCCTGATCGTTCGCATCGCTTCATAACCATCCATTTCGGGCATCATAATGTCCATCAGTACGAGGTCAATATTTGCTGTCTCTTCAAGTTTTTCAATGGCTTCCCTGCCGTTGTTGGCAATCACAATATTGATGTCGTAAACCTGCAGCGCACTGGATAAGGCAAAGATATTCCGCATATCATCATCGGTAATCAGGATCGTTTTATCTTTCAGTACTTTTTCTATGGTAGAAACAGTTTTATTCTTCGAAGACCCTTTGACAGTGGTTTGAAAGTTGTCCTGTTTTTTTAACTTATTCATAAACAGGCTAACCTCGTCAATCAACCTGTCATTAGATTTGTTCGACTTCAAAACCATAGCCTCAGAATACTTCATAATATGTGCAATCTTATCCTGGTCAAGTTCCATTGCCGTATTGATAATAACCGGGATATGGGTAAACCTGTCTTGTGTTTTGATCTGGTCGAGTAAATCAAAACCAGAAGTGTCAGGAAGATTTAAGTCTAGTATAATGCAGTCGAATGTTTGATTTTCCAGCATATCCAGCGCCTCCTGACCAGTAAACGCTTGTGCAACCTCAATACCTTTCTCAACCAGTTGTTCTTTAACGGCAAGACTTTGCAGCTCGTGATCTTCAATGATCAGTACCGTCTGGAAATTATATAAAATATGGCCTGAGTTTAAAACGGAGAAAGCATGATCCAGCTGATCTTTTTCAATTGGTTTTTTCAGGAAGCCAATCGCACCCTCTTTCAGTGCTCTTTCTCCTTTGACTTCACCAGCCGACATCATGTGGATCGGGATATGTTTAGTTTGCGGATTATCTTTTAACCTTTTCAGGATACTCCAGCCGTCCATCACTGGCAGCATAATATCCAGGATAATCGCATCAGGAAGATCTTTTATGGCCATTTCCAGTCCTACATCACCACTATGTGCCAATAAAGGTTCAAACCCTTTTTCAATCGCATAATCTTTCAGTACATCTGCAAAGACCAAATCATCTTCCACAATTAATAAAGTTTGCTTCCTGTTTTTATTCACAGGAACCGAAACTGGTTCTTCCGGAATCAATGGCATTAAAACTGGTTCAGGATGTGGTACAGTTTCAGCGGCAGAAGATTGGTTTTGAGGTGTTACCGGCAAATATAGTGTGAAACAACTTCCGATACCCGTCCCACTATTCACCTGGATCTCTCCACCTAAAATATTGGCAAGTTCTTTACTAATAGAAAGCCCAAGTCCGGTACCTCCATACTTTCTGCTGGTTGTACCATCGGCTTGTTTAAAGGCTTCAAATATGAGCTTCTGTTTATCTTGCGGGATACCTATTCCAGAATCTTTAACACTGAAGGAAATAACCTGCTGATTATTATTTTTAAGATTGTCGGAATAATATTTGAGCTGCTCATCTGCCAGGTCAATTTCCAGTTTAATCTCCCCGTTTTCAGGAGTGAACTTAAAGGCATTTGATAAAAGATTCTTAATGATCTGTTCTGCTCTTGATAAATCAGTCATGATACGCTCAGGCAGCCCCTGACCAAGGATAATCTGATAATCTATTTTTTTGCTTCTGGCAATCTCCGTAAACAGAGACTCCATATTTTGTTTGACTTCCAGAGGTCTGACTGTCTCAATATCCAGGTCAACTTTTCCAGACTCTATTTTTGAAAGGTCAAGAATATCATTAATTAAAGTCAGCAGATCACTTCCTGCATTATGGATTACCCCAGCATACTTAAGCTGCTCTTCATTTAAATTTTCCGGCCTGTTTTCTTTTAAGATCCTTGCCAGGATCAGGATACTGTTCAGCGGTGTTCTTAATTCATGACTCATATTCGCCAGGAATTCTGATTTATATTTGCTGGATACTTCAAGCTCTTCAGCTTTTAAACTCATCGCTTCCCTGGCTTCGTTTACAGAAATATTACGCTCTTCCAGTAAGCTCGCTTTTTCTTCCAGTTCGGCATTGGTTTGACGAAGCTCTTCTTGTTGTACCCGAAGCTCTTCTTCTGAAGCTTGTAATTCTTCAGATTTATGGATCAGCTCTTCATTGGTTGTGCGCAACTCTTCCTGCTGACTTTCCAGCTCTTCTGCCTGTTGCTGCGTCTGCATAAACAAGTCACGCAATTGTGCCCTTGCGACTGCACTATTGATCCCAACACCTATACTCTCAGTAATTGTACTTAAGAAAAGGTTCACAATTTCATCCGGTTCAGCAGAAAGTCCCAATTCGATGACTGCGATGGTTTCCTCTTCAAAAAGAACAGGGATGATCAGTATTGTATTTGGCGGCGTGTTGCCCAGTCCTGAAGAAATTTTCAGGTAATCTGCAGGAATATCGTGAAGTTGTTTACTTCGCTTTTCCAATGCAACCTGGCCCACAAGACCTTCACCGAGTGCAATTTCTTTGACTTTTCCTTTTTTCTCCTGGTAAGCATAACCACCGCTCAGCTGTAAGGTTTCTCTTTTCGGATTGAACAGGTACAATGCACCTACCGAGGCCGATAAATAAGTACACAGTTCAGTAATGATATGGGTGGATAATTCATCGGTTTCCTGTTCTCCGCGCATGGATTCATTGATTGCGGATGCGCCGGATAATAACCAGTTCTTTTGTGTATTCTCTTCGGATAGTGCTTCCAGCTGAGCATTGTTTTCTCTGATTGTAATTTCTGTTAACTTCTGTTCATCAAATGTTCTTTTAATGAAGCTGAACAAGTATAAGATTAATCCGAAAATAATCACTGAACTGGCGACGACAATAATCGTAGACTGCGTTGCACTCTTCACGCGCTTCTGTGTTCTTACCACAAGCAGTGCTTGTTCTGCATGGATAGCTGCATTATTGATCCGGAGCATATCTGTTTTAAATGCCCGGCCTTTATCGGTAAGCACCATCCGCACAGCATCATCTTTTCCTTTGGTATCATTGGTCAGCAGAATATCTTCCATATCCTTGACTTTTTGTGCTGAATAAAATTCAAGGGAATCCAGCCTCCGCTGCTGATTCGGGTTATCCGCCGTCAGCTTCTGCATTTCCTTGACTTTAGGAATGATCTGGTGAATGTTTTTAGTGTAAGTTTCCAGATATTCCTTACGCTGGGTAATGATATACCCTCTTAAAGAAGTTTCAGAATTTAATAATTTCAGTTCAACATCCTGTGCAACATCAATTACATCATAAGTGTGGTTTTCCCATTTCGCATCTTCATTCATCAGCTCGATGCTGTAATAGGAAGTAACTGCGGAAAGCAGAACAAATAGCAGAGAAATAACAAAGCCTGTTAATACCTGCTGTTTAAACGTTAATTTGAACATATGTAGTTAAAAATCAGATTATTAAAATTTTTCGTGCTCAAGCTTGCTATTTAATCTGAAAAGGTAAATAAGGGCCGGCACGCTTAAAATGCAAGACAATTATACTGATAAATACGCATCCCTTGGGAGAAAGGGGGAAAAATGCCCGGTAATTTTAAGCAGGCGTTAAAAATTTACACAAATTCTTAGAGTTCCAGCAGGCATTGTGCATAAGTAGGACCCACAGGGATGATTTTCTCTCCGATCCAGAGCTGGTTTCTGTCAAACTTGGTTACCGCACTTTTTGCAACTATAAATGCACGGTGTGTCCGGATGAATTTTTGTGCAGGCAGCAGCGCCTGCATTTCACTGATTGGCATTCTGGTACTCAGCGAAGGATTGTTTTGCAGGTTAATCTGGGTGTAATTACCCGCAGCTTCAATAAACAGAATATCTTCAATAGCGACTTTAATCTGCTCGTATCCATCCTTAATAAATATATAGGTATACTGATTGGCAGTAACTGCCTTTTTGCGCAAACTATGAAGCTCTTCTGCCTTATTACAGGCCTTTAAAAAACGGGCTAAAGAGAAAGGTTTAAGCAGATAATCCAGCGCATTCAATTCAAACCCTTTTACAGCGTGTTCCGCATAAGCAGTTGTGAAAATAACCAGTGGAGGATTGCTCAAACTGTTTAGAAAATCGATCCCGTTAATGTCCGGCATTTTAATGTCCAGGAAAATCAGGTCTACTTCATTCTGCTGTAAAAAAGTAATGGCATCAAAAGCATTGGTAAATACAGCCTGAAGGGTAATAAAAGAAACTTTGGAGGCATGAGATTTTACTATATCCAGCGCTATGGGCTCGTCATCTATCGCTATGGCAATCATTTTTAATCTAGATTCAGCGTTAAATGTACGAAAAACTCTTTTGCACTTTCTCTGATGATCAATTCATGTTTCTTCGGATACAGCAAACTTAAACGCTGTTTTACATTTTGCAAACCTATGCCGCTGTTGATTTTTTCCGGATCACCGTCGGCCTTCAGGTGAATACTATTGTTGACATCAAAATAAAGCATATTGGCTTTAGTCTGCAGCGTTACTTTGATATGAGAAGGAGATTGTAAACTAATGCCATGCTTAAAAGCATTTTCAACAAAAGGGATTAATAACATCGGTGAAATCTTTAAATCCATTAATTGCTCTTCAATTTCTGCTTTGATGTTAATGTCTACTGTGGTAGAAGTTCTCAGCTTCTGTAGTTCTATATAATTATTCAGGTAATCTATATCTCTGACCAGGGAAATTTTGTCCTGCATGTTTTCGTGCAGCATAAAACGCATCATATCTCCTAACTTCTGGATTCCTTCTCCGGTACGTTCCGCTTTCTCTTGCAAGGCAGTACCATATAAAGTATTCAGCGCATTAAACAGAAAATGAGGATTGATCTGAGATTTGAGGAACCCAAGATTGGCATCTGACTTCCCGAGTTCTTTTTTAAGTGCAAATATTTGTTCCTCCGTCGCATTTCTCGTTTTATAGATATACCAGGCCAGTGGCGTACTGATCAGGAGTTGTGCCATCAAGTGAAAAGCATTCACGATCGGAAACATTTCACCTTTTCCTGTAATCACCACAGCTATTAAACCGAGGGGAATACAAAAAATCAAGGTTAACAACATATTCTTGCCTAAGTAATTGCGGAACTTCTTGCCTTGGGCCAGTGTATTTGGAATCAGGTAATAAATGCCATAAATAATCAGGAAAGAACAAGAGCCGATCACTAAGGTCCAGGCAAGAATTACACTGAAGTCTACGCCTATAGCCAGCCAGACCAATATACCTGCGAACCAGAAAGCTGAAGCAAAAGCAATTTCCAGTTTCATTGTTTTATTACTTTCCTCTTCTTTGTTCTCGATCAGGTAAATAATTAGTTTTTTGATCGCTACATAAATGGCTGTGAGTATAATCATCCAGCCCGCATAGGTAAAGCCCTGAAAGAAAATGTGGTTGTAAGCTTCATCAAGTTCATCATATTTGACCAGCGTATAAGCATGGCTATAAGTCTGTGCAATACTCAAAATAAGTCCCGAGAATAAGTAAACACCAAATAAAATGGAAAGATTGATCCCTGTGTTTTTCCGTTGATATAAAGGAGGCAGGCAGCAGAAATTAAGCAGCAGAAAACTGAAATACAGGATAGAATATCTAAATAATCCCGGCAAAAAGTAATTCGAAAGATAACTAAAGCTCACCCTGGCTTCCTGGAAATTATATGGAGTTGAGGTATTGTTAGTGGAGCCGTTTGAAATGAGCATCATTACTGCAAAGCCATACATGATGCTTACGGTCCAGAATTCTATTTTGCTGAGGTCTTTAATGTCGGGTTTCATTGGATTATTTTTTCTTGTGAAGCGTTGGAACCAGCGCTGCTTTATGCTGATTCCTCTGCAATACTACAAAGGCTTTTCTTTTATGCCGTCAAAATGTGATGAATGACTCAAAAAATGTGACGAATAGGGAAATATAGGTATCTTTACGTTTATTTTATGCAGATGATAGTTTACGGAATTCCGAATTGTAATACAGTTAAAAAAGCAAGGACATGGTTGACAGATAACGGCGTTGACTATGAATTTCATGATTTTAAAAAGCAGGGGATTACTGCAGAGAAACTTCAGCTGTGGTGCGCTGCCTTTGGCTGGGAAGTAGTTTTAAACAAAAAAGGGACGACCTGGAAAAAACTTAGCCCTGAGCAGCAGCTGGCAGTCAAAGATGAAAAATCAGCAATTGAAGTGCTGTTAAATAATACCAGTGCGATTAAACGTCCCGTGGTAGAACAAGATGGAAAAGCAATCCTGATCAGCTTCGATGAAGAATTATATAGCAAATTATTGAAATAGGGAAACCATTACCTGTTAATTTTTGTTAAAAAATAAGGCGAAACGTTAAACTAAATTATATTTGGAGTTATCGCCTGTAAACCACGTTTTTTCTGGGTTTCCCGAAAAGGGGAGCGATGGAGCTAACGAAAAAGAAATACCATGAAAACTTTTAAACAACTGATCCTTGTATTGTTTCTGACAATACCACTATATACATTTGCGCAGACCGGAATTACCGGAGGTGTATTTGACTATGATAACAAGAGCTTCCCGCTGCAGAAAGTGACAGTAAAGAACCTGAATACGCACGAGACTACCTCAACAGGTGCCGCCGGACAGTTCATGATTAAAGCAAAAAAAGGTGACTTACTGGAATTCTCTTTACCGGGTTTTCATACCGATACGCTTTATCTGACCAATATGTTGTCTAAAACCATTTATCTTCCTGCTTCTTCAACGACATTGAAACAAGTAGATATTCAGAGTGCGAAACTTTCCAAAGACCTGAACCTGAAAAACCAGAATGCAAAAGGGTTTGAGCGTGTGCATGGAATTGCTCCGACACAGAATGTTCAGCGTGCAGGAGGAATAGGACTGGCCTTTGGTTCCGGAAAAGTAAGAAGAGAAAAAGCGAAAGAAAGAGCACTGGAAGAAAGGGGTGCCTATGAAGCGGAAATCAGTCAGTATTTTAATGAGGAACATGTCAACAGCTTAATTAAGCTGCAAGGACAGGAGCTTAAAGAGTTTATTGAGCTCTACAGACCTACCGTGGAAAGAGTAAAGGCTGATGACCCTTTCAATTATGATTACTATATTGCTGTTGCTTATCAGACCTGGTTAAAATTACCTCCGGAACAAAGGAAATTGCCAAATATGAAGAAGCTAACAGGGCAGTAACCCCTTTTTACAATCATAAAACCCGATATAATGAATTATCAATTTATCCAGAGAACACTCCTTTTTGTAGTGTTTTTTGCTTTTAGTCTCCATTCGCAAGCACAAAAAACAGCTGCTGACAGCAATTATGATCCGCATTTAGCTTTTGGTCCTTCATTTTATACGCAAAACGGGAACGAATTCCGCTCAGCAAGTGGTTATCCGGGTCCAAAATACTGGCAAAACCGCGCAGATTATAACATTTCTGCTACATTGGATGATCAGAAAAATACGGTTACAGGTACAGTAACGATTACTTATAAAAATAACAGCCCGGATCAGCTGCCTTATATCTGGCTGCAATTAGATCAGAATCTTTTTGAAGAACACTCCAGAGGTAACGGCGTAATTAAAGCCGGCAGCCGTTATGGAGCAAGAGGTGAGAAAGTGAACGGCGGGTACCAGATTTCTGACCTTGCAGTTTCTCAAAAAGCGCAAGGTGTTAAATTTACTTCTATAGTAGAAGATACCCGGATGCAGATCCGTCTGGATAAACCTTTAGCGGGAAACGGAGAAACAATAACCATTAAAATGAATTACTCTTTTGTGATTCCAATAAACGGATCAGACCGGATGGGACACCTGGCCACGCAAAATGGAGAGATCTATTCTATCGCACAGTGGTTTCCAAGATTAGCTGTCTATGATGATGTGTTAGGCTGGAATACGCTGCCTTACTGGGGAGCCGGAGAGTTTTACTGTGAGTACGGAGATGTTAACTATAATATTACTGCCCCTGCCAGTCATATCTTAATGGGTTCAGGTGAATTGTTAAATCCTGAAGAAGTATTTACAGCAGTACAATTAAAAAGATGGAATGCTGCAAAATTAAGTGATCAAACAGTATCGGTCCGCACAGCTGATGAAGTGACTGATCCTAAATCACGTCCTGCAAAAAATCAGCTGACCTGGAAATACCGGATGTCGAATACAAGGGATGTAGCCTTTGCTTCTTCTAAAGCCTTTGTCCTGGATGCCGCGAAGATTAATTTACCAAGCGGTAAAAAATCTCTGGCCGTTTCTGCGCAGCCCGTAGAGAGCAATGGCAAAGATGGTTACGGAAGAGGTGTAGAATATGTGAAAGCCAGCATTGAGCATTATTCAGACAAATGGTTTGAATATCCTTATCCGATGGCCGTAAATATTGCTTCTAACATTAGCGGTATGGAATATCCGGGGATTGTTTTCTGTGGATGGAAAGCGAAGACTGATGAAACCTGGGGTGTTATTGACCATGAATTTGGACATAGCTGGTTCCCGATGATTGTAGGAAGTAATGAGCGTAAATATGGCTGGATGGATGAAGGTTTCAATACTTTCATTAACGGATTATCTTCTGAAGCATTTAACAAGGGAGAATATAAAAACTCGAAACAGAACATACAGGCGGCAGCTAAGGCGATGTCAAAACCAGACAAAGAGTATATCTTGTTAAGCCCTGATGCAATGGGAGAGAAGAACATCGGTCAGAACTTATATTTTAAACCTGCAATGGGTCTGCAGCTGTTAAGAAATGAAGTATTAGGCGCTGATCGTTTCGATTACGCATTTAGAAATTATATCAAAGCCTGGGCTTTTAAACATCCTGCACCGACCGACTTTTTCAGGTCTATGGAAAATGGGGCCGGAGAAGATCTTTCGTGGTTTTGGAAAGGCTGGTTCTTAGAGAACTGGATCATGGATCAGGCGATTACCAGTGTAACGCCAGTTAAAAACGGTGGTCAGCTGGAAAGCTATGATATTGTGATTACTAATCTGGAACAACTACCCATGCCTATTATCTTACAAGTGAAGGATAAAAATGGTAAAGTAGGTAATATTAAAGTACCTGTAGATGTATGGATGCGCAACAAAAGCTGGACAATTAATTATCCGACTACGGTAGAGTTACTCTCTGCTGAATTAGATCCGGATAAAGTATTACCAGATGTAGATGTAACCAACAATACCTGGTTTAAATAACAGCTAAAAATAAACGGGCAAGCTTAACACAAAGCTTGCCCGTTTATTTTTTCAGCAAATTATCATTGACTGATATTCCTGGTTAATAGTATAATCGAGCGCAGGCTCCCAGGTTATCCCTGATCGTAAGGTCATCCCCCCTCCGCTAAAAGATAGATCAGAACCTGTCGTCCGACAAGGTTTAAGGCTGTTTCTTCTAAGTTTCTCTAAAATCTTAATAGGAAATACGATTTCACTAATTCTTTCGTTACGTGAAGTTTTATTTGCTATTTATAATTATTATAAATACGTTTACCATTATTAATTTTAATTGTTCTAAATAAGAATAGTTTGTTGATTGATAAATTACGAACCCTACATCTGCTACTATATGAAAACAACAAGTACTACTTTCGACTTAACTGAACTGCGTACGCAGGCAGAACAAGTTAATTTTAAATCCCTGATTAATTGCTGCTGCCGGGAGTTTGACAATTGGAGCCGGTATGAAGGTATCCCAAAATATGATGCGGCTCTGGCTGATTATATGCGGTCCAGTGGTTACACTTCATTCCTGAGATTTGATTTTACCAGTATAGGCACAGAAGTATTCGTACCTCTTGCTTATTTTTCTGAAAGTGGCGTTCACTCTTTCCTTTATCCGGTGGTAGAACGCAATTGTGAAGCAGATGTAATTCATGTGATCGATCCGAAGCGGTTTGTAGAACTGATTGCAGCATTTGCAAAGGGCGCTTACCCGGATATAGATGCGGCAATTACAATAGGACGGCTTGAAAATAGTATGCACAATTTAAGCGGTTACCTGTTCGACTTCCAATCGAATAACCGCAAGGCTAATCAGCCTGAAATGTCTTTTATTGAAGCCGAGCAATCCTTAATATTAGGTCATAGCGTACATCCGCTGCCCAAAAGCAGGGAAGGTTTTACAGCAACAGAGCTGGCGCAGTATTCTCCGGAAACCGGCGGACAGTTTCAATTAAATTATTTCCTGATTCATCCGGATAATGTAATTGAAAAGAGTGCTGAAGAGGTACTCACCACAGTACAGCTCCGAAATGACCTCCTGGCAAACGCAGAAGAAACTTTAAAAAATATATTAGTCCAGTACCCGGACTGGAAAGTTGTTCCGGTGCACCCATGGGAAGCCAAATACTTATTGGCACTGCCAGAGGTAAAGGAAATGCAGGCAAATGGACTTTTACATAACCTGGGAGCATATGGGTCTTTATTTACCGCGACTTCATCGGTGCGTACCGTATATAATGCAGACAGCGAGTGGATGTATAAATTCTCTTTGCATGTGAAGATTACAAACTCTTTCCGTGTCAATTACCCCCATGAATTACACCGTGGGTATGATGCCAGTATGTTGTTGAAAACAAGCTGGGGACAGGGGATCGGGAAAGATTTTCCGGAGATAAACTTCCTGACAGATCCCGCTTTTATCATGGTGAGTTACCAGGGACAGGTGATCGATGGCTTTAGTACAAGTATCCGTCAGAACCCTTTCAGAGGAGCAGCTGCGAAAAAGAATGTAGGTATGGTTGCCTCATTAACTCAGGACGGCATATTAGGACAAGCGCCAAGGATGCTGAATTTGATTACAGAAGCGGCAAACCGTCAGGGGAAACCTATTCAGGAAGTTGCCATTGCCTGGTTCACACAGTACCTGAAAATTACCATTAAGCCGTTAGTCGGTGTCTTTAATAAATATGGACTGGGCGGGGAATATCATCAGCAAAATATGCTGGTGGAATTTGACGCTAACCTTTTCCCAGCCAGGTTACACTTCAGAGATAACCAGGGTTACTTTTTCCGACAGGGTAAAGTAGAAGAACTTTATACCGTTATTCCTGATTTTGGAATCGATAGCAGATCATTCATCGGAGAACCAAGATTAATTAATTTCCACAGCTATTACCTGCTGGTCAATCATTTGTTAGGTATTGTGAATGCGCTGGGCAGAAGCGGTCTTGCAGATGAACAGGTGCTGATCAGTTTAATATATGATGTCTATTGGGTAGAGGAAGAAGCCGATACCACAGGTTTGGTTGGCCATCTGCTAAACAGTACAATCCTGACTATTAAAGGGAATTTACTGACCAATCTGAACAATATGGATGAGGCCAGCGCGCCTAGAACACATCCTGCTGTTTATAAAGAATTCCCAAATCCATTAAATAAAAAAGTTTTTTCAAAAGCGCTGATCAACCCTCAAGGTAAGGATGTGGTATTCAGCCGTTATTTTGCTAAAGAAGATGTTGAAATTACCATCCGTCCTTTAGACTTAAACCGCGACCTGGAAATGCTGCATGAATGGTTTCACCGCGAACATGCGCTGAAGATCTGGAAGATGAACTGGCCAATCCGTGAACTGGAGACATTTTACCGCACTTTACTTGCCGGCAATGTAGTGAACAGTTATATCGGGGAAGCTAACGGGGTACCTACTTTTAACTTTGAAGTGTACTGGGCATGCCGTGATTTAGTAGGCAAATATTATGATGCTTTACCAACAGATTATGGAACGCACCAGTTTATTGCGCCTGTTGATCCTAAATTGAAATATGCTTCTCCATCTACCCAATCTATACTGGACTTTGTGTTTGCAGAGCCGAAAGTTGGAAAAATGGTTGGTGAGGGTTCTGTAGATTCTATGGCCTCAATTATGAATAAAGCACATGTGGGCTTTAAAATTGAAAAAGTAATTGATTTACCGGACAAGAAAGCCAATCTGAATTTCTGTTATCGCGAATGGTATTGGGCAAAATTCCCGGCAGCCAAAGATTTCCGAAATGAACTGATCTCAGCACTTTAGCCTAAAACATCTTAAAAATGACAACGACGAATTTACTGGAGAGCATCACACCCCTTCATATCACGATATGGGAAAAAGTGAATACAGACCTTTTTGCCAAGACACTTGCAGAACTAATGCACGAACAGGTTGCGCTTCCACTTCGCACCAGTGAAGATGCAGATGGGCTCATTCACTTCAGGCTGAATACCGATCATGAAAATATCTATTATACCTTTTCAGCTTATCCGCGGCTGCTGGATTACTGGCATATTTTAAAACCTTCCATCCAGAAGCATGAAAATGAAATCGTGAAATCAGCAACTGATGTACCCGCTTTTTTTACCGAAGTACAGCAGACTTTTGGCCTCAACTCTTTTACACTCGCCCATTATATAGAAGAAATTCTGCATACTTTATACGCAGACGCTTTTATGCAGTCCAAAGGACGGATGGTGGTGGGTACTTTAGCTGAAGCAGATTATCAGACCATTGAGCACCAGATGGAAGGGCATCCCTGGATTATTGTGAACAAAGGAAGGCTCGATTTCAATCAGCAAGATTACCTGAGCTATGCACCGGAAGCGAACCAGCATACCCGGTTGATGTGGATCGCAGTAAACCGGACCCGCGCTACCTTTAAAGCGGTAGAAGAGATCGATGAGCGGGAGTTTTTTGAAGCCGAATTGGGCAAAGCGCAAATCAATATTTTCAACAACTATTTATCAGGTAGAGGTTTAATTCCTTCAGATTACTTATTGATGCCAGTACATGAATGGCAGTGGAATAATAAGCTGCTGATCTTATTTGCAGCCGATATTGCTAACCAATTGCTGGTTCCCTTAGCATTTGGTGATGACCTTTACTCCCCTCAGCAAAGTATCCGTACTTTTTTTAACCTGAGCCATCCTGATAAACATTATGTAAAAACGGCTATTTCTATTTTAAACACCGGAACAGTAAGAGGTTTGCCGCCAAAGCAGCTCGCCATTGCGCCACGTTTAACGGCATGGCTTAAAAGTATCTTATTAACGGATACTTATTTGCAGGATCTGGGGCTGGTACTTTTAGGCGAAGTGGCCACCATTGGTTATTTACACCCAAATTATACCGGAATTATAGATCCTCCATTCCAATACAACGAATACCTGGGCGTATTGTGGAGAGAAAGTCCGGGGAAATTCTTAAAGCCGGGAGAAAAGTTAATGACCATGGCTGCTTTGTTATATGTCGATGATACCGGGAAAAGCTTGGTACAGGAACTGATAGAAAGATCTGGTCTGGATGCTGAACAATGGTTAATGACCTACCTGAATGCTTACCTGAAACCGTTACTGCATATCTATTATCAGCATGCCGTTTGTGTAAATCCGCATGGAGAAAATGTGATACTGATCATGGAAAACTACGTTCCTGTCCGTATTGTGCTGAAAGACTTTGCAGGAGATATTTTACTGAATGAAGAAGCTCAGGCTAAGTTACCGAAAGAATTCTCTGAAAATATGATCCTTTCTTCTAACCCTGAAAATGTTCCCTTAGTGATATTGATCGGTGTATTTGAAGCTTATTTCAGGTACTTAGGAGATGTTTTCCATACTACGGTCGGTTATCCGGAGAAATCATTCTGGAAATGTGTTTATAATGTGATTGAGACTTACCAGGAAACCCATCCGGAGCTGAATGCGAAATTTGAAAGGTACAATTTGTTTGTCCCGCATTTTAAGCGTTTAAATATCAATAGTCAGCGGCTGTTTAATGGCTATAAAGAGACGACCGGTTTTGCCAGATCATTTAAAAGCGGACAATTGAGCAATCCACTGACCTTGTTCAGAACTGCTGAAACTGAAGCTTTAAAAGAGAATTAATGAAGACGCTTATTTTGCAAACGCGGTCAGTGCTGCTTTTGCTTCGTCAGGCGGTACAAGGCACGGAGAAGAAATTCACGACCGGTGGAATTAACCGGGCCATTGTCCTGTTATCTGTACCTATGGTGCTGGAACTGACCATGGAGTCTCTTTTTGTTTTCGTCAATATCTTTTTTGTCAGCAAGCTTGGCGCAGGTGCGATTCTGATTGTCGGAATTACACAATCAATTACTGCGGTCGCTTATTCTGTAGCCATGGGCCTGAGTATCGCCGCATCTACTATTATTGCCAGGCGTATTGGAGAAGCTAAATTTGAAAGTGCCGGTTCTACTGCTATGCAGGCCATTTATGTGGGGGTAAGCATTGGCGGAACTATTGCACTTTTATTATGTATTTTCTCTACCCAGGTATTGCGGGCAGTAGGTGCTGCGGATGCCTTAATTGTACAGGGACATGTTTTTTCTCAGCTGATGCTGGGCAGTGTCTTTCTACTGATCCTGCGGATGCTTTTAAACGGGATTTTCCGGGGTGCCGGAGACGCAGCTATGGCGATGCGGAACCTATGGGTTTCCAACCTGATTAATATTATATTGTGCCCGGTCCTGATTTTTGGCTGGGGCTTTATACCTGCTTTCGGACTCACCGGAGTTGCACTGGCTACAGTAATTGCGAGAGTGATCGGCGTGATTTATCAATTCTGGTATTTGATTAAAGGGAAAACTATCATTGTAATCAAAAAAGCACAGCTGGCGTTTGTTCCGGAAATTGTAAAAAGCATTTTGCGCTTAGGTTTTGCGGGTACTTTCCAATATCTGATCCCTTCTTCAAGCTGGCTGATTATGACCAAAATCATTACGCATTTTGGAGCCGATGCCTTTGCTGGTTATATTATTGCGCAGCGGGTAGCTTCCGTAGCTACGATGCCAGCCTGGGGAATTGGAAATGCAGCGGGTGTTTTAACCGGACAAAATATGGGCGCTAATCAGCCTGAACGTGCAGAGCAGTCAGTCTGGAGAGCAGGCTGGTTTAATATGTGCTTTTTAAGCCTGGTTGCCGTATTCTGGCTGTTTTTTGCGAAGGATGTAATCGGCATTTTTACCAATGTCCGGGGTATCCTTCAAAATGGGGTCATGTATATTCAATACCTGTCTATTGCTTATGTCCTGCTCGGTTATACGATGGTAATTTCCAGAGCACTAAATGCTGCGGGTAATGTCAAACAGTTAACCATGCTTTATATCCTGATGTTTTATATCACCCAGCTTCCTTTAGCCTGGTTCCTAGGGATCAGCATGGATTGGGGAACTAAAGGAGTCTTTATTGCGATTCTCACTTCCGAACTGGTACTGGCCATTGCTTGTATTGTCATCTTCAGAAGAGGTGACTGGAAGAAAACAAAAGTCTAAAAACAGAGAGGCATTTGTGCTTTATCCTAACCACTAAAACGAAAAAAAAATGAACATGTCACCGAAATTACAAGAGGTTTTTGCTACTGCCCTAGCAATTCCTTCCGATCAGATCACAGCCGATTTAGCTTATCAGAGTATTCCTGAATGGGATTCCATGTCACATATGATCCTGATCGCAGAACTGGAATCCAGTTACGCTATTGCCATTGAAACAGAAGACCTGCTGGAAATGAACAGCGTCCCCAATGTGATCTCCGGCTTACTCAAATACGGGGTCGAAGTCTGATTAAACCGCTTCTATTGACTAAAATATAAACAGCATGAGACTTTACGATTTAATTTTAAGTAATAAAAACCTGGTTTATGTTGATGCCTTGACGGATACGTCTTATGGGGTCAATGAATTTCATCAATCCATCACGATTGATGACCGGAAAGCCATCGTTTTCTTATATACAGATAATATGATCGGATCTGTAGAGGTCTTTTTAAACTTCTTACAGAGCCGTTTTACAGTCACATTATTAAGTCCGCAACTGGATATTCAGTTTAAACTGGAATTGGAAGAGGCTTATCAGCCTTACTATATTTATGACCCTTCCCGGGCAGCAGTTGATGGCTTTGAGGTTTATGAAGCTTCCTCCAGAATTCAATTGTTTAAAAACCTGTCTGAGCCGGATTATCCTGTCCATGAGGAAATTAAGTTACTATTGAGTACTTCAGGAACTACGGGTTCTCCAAAGTTCGTGAAGCTATCAGATGAAAACCTGGTGCAGAACGCCTGTTCTATTTTAGATTTCCTTCCTATTCAGCCAACAGATGTGACTCCCTTAAATGTACCGGTCATTTTTGTGTATGGGTTATCTATTTTTACCAGTAATTGTATTGCAGGTGGAAAAATGATATGTACCAACAGAGATATTTTACAGAAGGAATTCTGGACAGATTTTGACAAATATGAATGCACTTCTATCGGAGGTGTCCCTTATGTTTATGAAATGCTGAACAGAATTGGCTTTTTCAAAAAAGAGTATCCTTCGTTAAGGTATATGACGCAGACAGGAGGGATTCTGAACCATACCTTAGTTCAGGTACTGGCTGAACATGGTCTAAGACAGCAGACCCAGTTTTTCGTCATGTATGGCCAAACTGAAGCTGCCGGAAGAATGGCTTATCTGCCACCGAAAGACCTGTTTACTAAAAATACTTCCATTGGAATACCGATTAAAAACGGGAGTTTCGAGATTGATCCCGATAGCAATGAGCTGATCTACCTTGGCCCTAATATTTTTGGCGGTTATGCAAAAAAGCTGGAAGATCTGGCTACGTTTCAACGGAGTGAAAGGTTACAAACAGGTGATGTCGGCAGAAAAGATGAAGATGGTTATTATTATATCATCGGAAGGATCAAAAGGATCGTGAAGTTATTTGGTACCCGGATGAACCTGGATGAAGTAGAACTAATCTTGAAAAACGCATTGGGCGGAGAGACCTTTGTCTGTATGGGGATTGAAGATAAATCCATCCTGGTCTTACATTTAAATGAGGAATTAGCACCTGAAAGGGTCAAACAGGTACTGAAAGAAAAATTAAACCTGCACCCGAGCATGGTCAAAGTGAAATTTGTAGCATCGGTTCCTCTAACGCCAAATGGCAAGATCGATTACAGGACTGCAATTCAGCTGATGGACTAAAGATTTCCCTGACGGACGGCCGGCGGACGGCTAACGGTCAGGGGATCATTAAAACTAATACTGGTGGTATCTCCAGAAGCTTCTGTTTCATAAATCTGAAGGTCGAAGTAACGGGCGGCAGCAATCAGGTGATCAAAAATATCAGCCATGATATATTCATAGTCAGCCCATTTGGTGGTACTGGTGAAAACGTAAAGCTCTATAGGTAGTCCGTTGGGTGTTGGTGCAAGATGTCTGACCATCATAGTCATCTTTTTATGCGTTCCCGAATGGTTATTCAGATAGTTATCAATGTATTTCCGGTACAATCCGGCGTTAGTCAGATTTCTGCCGTTAATTAACAAAGATTTGTCGATCCCTAAACGTTCGTTGTTTTTATCAATGTCTTTTTGACGGTGCTCGATATAACTGGTCAGGGATTGTATTTTTTTGAACTCTTCAACTTCCTCAGCAGTAATAAACCTGATAGTGGCTTGCTTGATCAGAATCGCTCTTTTAATTCTTCTGCCACCTGCTTCACTCATCCCGCGCCAGTTTTGAAAGGAATCTGAGATCAGGGAATAGGTAGGGATGGTCGTGATCGTTTTATCAAAGTTCTGCACTTTTACGGTAGTCAGGTTAATGGCAACAACATCACCGTCTGCTCCGTATTTAGTCATAGTAATCCAGTCACCAATCCTGACCGTATCGTTGGCAGTGACCTGAATGCTGGCTACAAAGCCCATAATGGTATCCTTAAACATCAATAACAGCACGGCAGATATTGCACCCATTGCAGTAAAAAAGGCAATAGGGGACTGTCCGGTCAGGTGAGAGAAAATGACTACTGCACCGATCAGGTAAAGGATCATCCGTACCACCTGGATATAACTATCTATAGGTTTTTCGCGGAAAGTTGATTTCGTCCGCAGGTCGTCACCACTGGCTTTGATCAATGTCATCGCTATCCAGATCACGATAAATACCATGTAAACATCGGTAATGGCATTCATGGGTTTGATCATGTCCGGGAAATCCAGAAAGAGGATGGGAATGAGTGCATTAACCAGGACCAACGGTGCGCATTGCGCCAGGAAATGGGGGAACCTGTTGTTGAGCAGGTGATGAAAGAACTTAAATTTTGAGCGTTTGCTGGCACGGATCAAAATGATCCTCAATATCCTTCTCACCGTGTGGTGAAAGATATATACTACAATAAGCAGTGCAAACATCAGCAGAAAAAGATTGACAAAAGCTGCCAGATCTTCGGGCACTCCCCATTTGACCAGCAGGTTATAAGTCCACCGGCTGCTCGTATTTAAAGTATGTGCAAATTTAAATCCTCTCATTCATGTTCCTCAGCAAGGCTTGGAAGCCTTATTTTTTAGCGTGCTTTAAAAAAGCTTTCTTTTAATTTTTGTGCATCAATTAATGGTTCTGGTACGTCGAGTCTGATTAACCAGCCTTTTTGTTTCAGTAATGCGATCTCTACTTTTGCTACGGAAAGGTCTTTTCCTTTGATGTTCTCGCGATAGATCAGCGGAGCAGGAGGTTCAACGTTAGCGCCAGTGGAGAACAAAACTTCGATATTGAATTTTGGCCATAACTGGATATCACCAAGGTTGGCAGAAAAGATCTTTTTAGTACTGTGTGCCGGGATCACTGCTGCAAATTCACCTTTGAAATTTCCACCTTTTTCTGTGGTTAATGTAGCTAATAACTGGAAAGAGGTTTGGTTGACCAGGTTGAAGTGGGCAACTGCTGTACTGTGCTGATCAGTGATCAAGCCCAGATAAACGCCTTCTTTGATAAATTCTGCAACTGGAACAACGGTAGCCTGACGGTTAGTCACAACAGTATTCTCTTCTGGAATTTCACCGTGTACCAAAGTTACTTTAGAGGCTTGTACCGGAATTTCAAAATCATTGGAGTCTGTTACACCTATGGTGTCTTTGTCAATGATGCGGGTGATATACCCTTCTATATTTTCGTCTACGAAACGTACGAAATCACCTAAGTTGAAGTTCATATGATTGTTTTTTAATGGAGTAGTTAAGCTATTCATACAAACCTAAGGAATTATATAGAATAAATAGGGATGGAGTGGGTTTGATTCTGGTTGCTTTTCCTTTCATTTTGCAGGAGTTTGGGGTAGTATATGCGACAAGTTTTTTATCTTTGGCCATCGAAAGAAATTTTATGGCAGAAGAGAAGCAGGTTAATAACCCATTACATGGGAAAACATTAGAGTTTATTCTTAAACAGCTGGTGTGGCATTATGGATGGCCTGAAATGGGGGCAATGATAAAAATTGCTTGTTTTAACAATGATCCAAGCTTGAAGTCGAGTCTGACCTTTTTGAGGAAGACCGAGTGGGCACGTAAAAAAGTGGAGAAACTTTATCTGGATACTTTCCACTAAAAACTTTTCTGAACTGCAAAGAAATTTTCCTTCCCCTGCGGGTAAACTATACATTCTTTAACCCGTAAATACCCTGTAAGTCTGTGTTTTCGTTTTTTTCTGTTTCAAAAGCATTAAATTATAGTTAACCCCTTGATTTATAAATTGTATTGTCTTACCTTTGCAGTCCCTTATTGAGGGGTAAAGTTTTTAATAACAATATAGAAAAAAACAAAAAACAATGCCAACCATTCAACAATTAGTTAGAAAAGGTAGAGTAGCACTGGAGTTCAAGAGTAAGTCTCCTGCGTTGGACAGCTGTCCACAGCGAAGAGGTGTATGTACACGTGTATATACCACTACCCCTAAAAAACCAAACTCAGCAATGCGTAAAGTTGCACGTGTACGTTTGACCAATGGAAAAGAAGTTAACGCTTATATTCCTGGAGAAGGTCACAACTTACAAGAGCACTCCATTGTATTGATCCGTGGTGGTCGTGTTAAAGATTTACCAGGTGTACGTTATCACATCATCCGTGGAGCTTTAGATACTTCAGGAGTTGCTGGTCGTAACCAACGTCGTTCAAAATACGGTACTAAACGTCCTAAACCAGGTCAGGTAGCTGCCGCACCAACAAAAGGTAAAAAGAAATAATTAGGAGGAACAGAAAATGAGAAAGTCAAAACCAAAAAAGAGAATTATCCTTCCTGATCCGAAATTTAACGATGTTCAGGTGACGAGATTTGTAAACAATATGATGTACGATGGAAAAAAATCTATCGCTTACTCTATTTTTTATGATGCAGTAGAATTAGCTGAGAAAAAATCTGGTGAAAATGGATTAGAAGTATGGAAACGTGCTTTAACAAATGTAATGCCTGCAGTAGAGGTTAAGTCACGCCGTGTTGGTGGTGCTAACTTCCAGGTTCCTACTGAAGTTCGTCCAGACCGTAAAATTGCTTTAGGCATGAAATGGTTAATTTCTTATGCACGCAGACGTGGTGAAAAAACCATGAAAGAAAAATTAGCAGGAGAAATCGTTTCAGCTGCTAAAGGTGAAGGTGCTGCAGTTAAGAAGAAAGAAGATACGCATAAAATGGCTGAAGCCAACAAAGCGTTCTCACATTTCCGTTTTTAATTACTGAAAACATAAGATGTCAAGAGATTTAAAATTCACAAGAAACATTGGTATTGCTGCGCACATTGATGCTGGTAAAACCACTACTACAGAGCGTATCCTTTATTATGCTGGTGTTAGTCACAAAATTGGTGAAGTGCACGAAGGTGCTGCAACAATGGACTGGATGGCACAAGAACAGGAACGTGGTATCACTATTACTTCTGCTGCTACTACTGTTGGTTGGAAATATAGAGGACAAGATTACCATATTAACATCATTGATACACCGGGTCACGTGGATTTTACCGTTGAGGTAAACCGTTCACTTCGTGTATTGGATGGATTGGTATTCTTATTTTCTGCGGTTGATGGTGTTGAGCCTCAATCTGAAACTAACTGGCGTTTGGCTAACAACTACAACGTTGCCCGTATTGGCTTCGTAAACAAGATGGACCGTAATGGTGCAGATTTCTTGAAAGTTGTTGGACAGGTTAAAAGCATGTTAGGCAGTAATGCAGTTCCTTTACAATTACCTATCGGTGCTGAAGAAGGCTTTAAAGGTGTTGTTGATTTAATCAACAACCGTGGTATCGTTTGGAATGAGCATGATAAAGGGATGACCTTTACTGAAGTGCCAATTCCAGAAGATATGCTGGATGAAGTTGCTGAATGGAGAGAAAAATTATTAGAATCTGTTGCTGAGTATGATGAGACTTTGATGGAGAAATTCTTCGAAGCTCCTGAAACTATCACTGAACGTGAAGTTTTAGACGCATTACGCCAGGCAGTATTGGATGCTAAAATTGTACCTATGGTTTGTGGTTCATCTTTCAAAAACAAAGGTGTTCAGACTATGCTTGATTACGTGATGGAATTATTGCCTTCACCAATGGATCAGGAAGGTGTAATTGGAACTAACCCAAATACAGGTGAAGAAGTTTTACGTAAACCAAGTGAGGCAGAGCCTTTTGCAGCTTTAGCATTTAAAATTGCAACGGATCCTTTCGTAGGTCGTTTATGTTTTATCCGTGTTTACTCGGGTAACTTAGAGGCTGGTTCATACGTATATAATGCACGTTCTGAGAACAAAGAGCGTATCTCCCGTATCTTCCAAATGCACGCAAACAAGCAAAATCCTATTCCAAATGTTGGAGCTGGTGATATTGCTGCGGTTGTAGGCTTTAAAGATATCAAAACAGGTGATACACTTTGTGATGAGAAAAACCCAATCATTCTGGAGTCAATGAACTTCCCTGAGCCGGTTATCGGATTAGCTATTGAGCCTAAAACTCAGGCTGATGTTGATAAATTAGGTATCGGACTTTCTAAATTAGCTGAAGAAGATCCTACATTCAGAGTACAAACTGATGAGGATTCTGGTCAGACTATTATCTCTGGTATGGGTGAGCTTCACTTAGATATCCTGATTGACCGCTTAAAACGTGAGTTTAAAGTAGAGGTTAACCAGGGAGCGCCACAGGTTTCTTACAAAGAAGCAATCACTGGTACAGTTCAACACCGTGAAACGTATAAAAAACAATCTGGTGGTCGTGGTAAATTCGCGGACATTCAAGTTGTTATTTCGCCAATCGATGCTGATTATGAAAAAGGTGGTTTACAATTTGTAAACGAAATTTCAGGTGGTTCTATTCCTCGTGAATTTATTCCTTCAGTTGAGAAAGGATTTGCTGCTTCAATGTCTAACGGAGTTTTAGCTGGATACCCACTTCCAGACATGAAAGTTCGTTTAATTGATGGTTCATTCCACGCAGTCGATTCAGATGCTTTATCTTTCGAACTTGCTGCTAAAATGGCATATCGTGAAGCATTACCTAAATGTAGCCCTGTATTGATGGAGCCAATCATGAAAATCGAAATCTTAACCCCTGAAGAAAACATGGGTGATGTTATCGGTGACATGAACCGTCGTCGTGGTCAGTTATTAGGTATGGATACACGTAATGGTTCTCAGGTAATTAAAGCAACTGTACCACTTTCTGAAATGTTTGGTTATGTAACTCAGTTACGTACAATCACTTCAGGTCGTGCAACGTCTACTATGGAGTTCGATCACTACGAACCAGCTCCAAGAAACGTGATGGAAGAAGTAATTGCTAAATCAAAAGGTAGAATCAAATCTACTGATTAATTAAAAAGTAAATCAGCTGCCTGTTATTAATAGCTCTAACAGGCGGCTTTAAATAAAAATAAGATGAGCCAAAGAATCAGAATTAAATTAAAATCTTACGATTACAACTTAGTAGATAAATCTGCTGAGAAAATCGTTAAGACTGTAAAACCTACGGGTGCAGTTGTTAGTGGACCAATTCCATTGCCAACAGAAAAGAAAATCTTCACTGTTTTACGTTCACCACACGTGAACAAAAAAGCACGTGAGCAGTTTCAATTATGTGCATACAAACGTTTGTTAGATATTTATAGCTCTAACTCTAAAACTGTTGATGCGTTGATGAAACTTGAATTACCTAGCGGTGTTGAAGTAGAAATCAAAGTTTAATGCTTTTTTAGTTTACAAAAGAAGGCCTTCGGAAATTTTCCGGGGGCCTTTTTTGTTGGAAGCAGGTTTTTCTTCTTACTGTTTATTATGAAAAAAGACCTTTCCATTTTGGAAGACTTTTTTTTCTTAATAAGAGGTTATTGAATTGTTTTATGTGTTAATTTGCTGTTGATTAGTGTTTTAAAGCTTTGTCTGAATTTATGGCATCCGCTTGGAAGAGGTGATGAATATTAAAATAAACACACCAGGTTACAATGAAAAAACTACTACTGGCAATCATTGCGATGACAGCTCTTGCGTTCCATGGATACGCACAACAAAACACTTTAAAAGTAAAAAAAGATACAGTGGCCCGTTCACTGCCTTCACCTATTGATTCCCCTCCTTTTCCAAGTTCGGAATGGGATGGAGCTCCCTTGATCGGTGTAAATTCTGAAGCCCCCAATTACCCGCTTCAAAAATTACTGGGGCTGAAGGGACGTTTCAAAATATACGGCTGGCTTGATTTCGGTGGAAATATTAGTTCATCCAAACATTCAAACGCACCTGAATCTTATGACATCGTTCCTAATGGGGTTGGATTGGATCAGGCTATCATCAAGATGGAAAGGCAACCGAATACGGTACAAACAAAACATTTTGATTATGGCTTTTTATTTACCAATATATTCGGAACGGATTATCGGTACACAACTGGTAAAGGATATTTTAGCGATCAGCTGCTGAAGCATAACAGCAAGTATGGTTATGACCCTGCCGAAATCTACGGGTTACTTTATTTTCCTAAAGTTGAGGATGGTCTGATCTTAAAAATTGGTCGTTTTATTTCTCCTGCAGATATTGAGGCGCAATGGGCTCCCGATAATTACCTGTATTCACACTCATTGATGTTCACGGTCGATCCCTATACTTTCACAGGTGTACAAGCTACTTTCAAATTAGGTGCACACTGGCAGTTAATGGCGGGTGCGCATGCTGGTAATGACATGGCTCCGTGGAGTAACTCTGCCAGTTTAAATGGTTTGCTGATGGCACGATGGGTGTCTGCTGATAATAACAACTCTCTATTTGGAGGGATTAACTCATTGGGATCAGGAAAGTATAAAAATAACCATGATAACCTGCAGATGCTGGTTGCTACCTGGGGCCATCGTTTCAATGGAACTGTGCATATGATGACCGAGGTTTATTATATGTGGCAAAAAGATGCGCTGGTAGGTGGCACCGTCATAGATGGGCCTCCGCAAGATTTTTTTACCGGAGTAGGTGCAGGGAGTCTGATACCGGGAACTTCAAAAGCAGTGGGTGCAGTTAATTATTTCCAGGTTAAATTTTCTGCTAAAGATTACCTGTCTGTCCGTAATGGTTATTTGAGTGATCCACAAGGAAACAGAACAGGTTATGCGACTCAATATTCAGATCACACGATAGGCTTTGTACACCACTTTAACAGTCTGATTATGATTCGTCCTGAGGTCAGGTATGAGCATGCTTATAAGGATGGGATAACGCCTTATGATAACGGGGTTAAAAAGGATCAGTATACTGCTGCAATGGATATAATTGCAAGATTTTAAGCGTTATAAATTTCAGGTTAATAAAAATGCCGCTGGTTTTTCAGCGGCATTTTTTGTACTAAAGGAGGTTCGGGTATTAAAGACCGCGACCTCTGTATTCATCCAGTTTATTACGTTCGTCCTGTAATTCTCTGGCTAATTTCTTTTCTTTTTCATTCGCTTTCACTTTGTAGGCTTGATATTCTTGTGAAATTTCTTCGTACAAGCCAGTTCTGTATTTGGCTTCATGCGTGTTTTTAGCAGATCTGATGGTGACAAAGGCAAAGCCTAATGCCAGTACAATAATCAGTGTCCATACGATTGTATTATAAGTCCCTTTAGCGAAAGAAATACCTAAAAAGTTAATCTCATTCACTTTTGAATTTGAAGTGGCCAGAGAGTTCTCATTTCCTTTAATCTGGTTATTCAGCTCGGTAATTGTTTTGGCCTGTTCTGCTACTTTCGCATTAGCTGTTTTATAAGTATTGCGTTCTTTCCGGATAGAATCGGTTACGCTTTTATAAAAAGAAGAAAGTCTGTAGGGGTTAATCAATTTATAGGTGCTGACCGTTTTTGATTTTGCAAGCATCAATTCATACTGACCTCTTAGGCTTGGGTCGGCTTTTACGCTATCAACAGGTAGTTTTACCTGTGCATTAGTTTGCATAAATGATAGGTTAATCATCACAAGGGTAAGGAGCGGGAATAAGAATTTGTTCATTTGGAATAGATTATTTATAATTTAACAATGAGATTTTAATTTTATTGTGTTTTGATTGTAGATAGTATATTTGTCTCAATGTCGGTATTACTATTTACAATTATCGTTTTGGCTGGTGCTTTTTTAGCGGGACTGGTTGGTTCTTTAACAGGCTTAGGAGGTGGGGTGATCATAATTCCTTTATTAACACTGGTTTTAGGGGTTGATATACACTATGCAATCGGAGCCTCTATTGTTTCAGTAATTGCCACATCTTCCGGTTCGGCAGCTGCTTATGTCAAAGAAGGGATTACCAATATCCGTATTGGGATGTTCCTGGAAATTGCAACGACAATCAGTGCGGTGATAGGGGCAGTAATCACGGTTTATATCAACCCAAGTTATATTGCAGTGATCTTCGGTTGTATCCTTCTTTTCTCTGCAGCCATGATGGTACGTAAAAAGGTAGATCATTCGGATGACAAAACAACAGGTGTACTGGCTAATTTCTTTAAGTTAAACGGAAGTTACCCTACGGCCGGTGGAACGGTTAAGTATGGCGTACATAATGTGGTAGGTGGCTTTGTGATGATGTTTGTGGCCGGAATTATTTCCGGACTGCTTGGGATTGGCTCAGGAGCTTTAAAAGTAGTGGCGATGGATAATATTATGCGTTTGCCTTTTAAAGTGTCTACAACCACCAGTAATTTCATGATGGGCGTGACTGCTGCAGCGAGTGCAATCGTCTATTTGCACCGCGGGCAAATTGATCCGGGAATAGCCATGCCGGTTACTTTAGGCGTGTTAACAGGGGCTACAGTAGGCTCTAAATTACTGGTGAAGACAAATACTGACAAACTTAAAGTTATATTTGCCGTCGTAGTCACTTTCCTGGCGCTGCAAATGATTTATAACGGATTAGCGGGAAAACTGTAATGAAGCAAAAAGGCAAACATTATTTCGCGGATAAGGATATACAAGTCATCCTGGGTACTTTGCTTAGGGTAGGGGTGATCGCTTCGATGGTGGTTGTTTTTATCGGAGGCGTAATTTATCTGAGCGGATATAGCCGCGAAATCATTGATTACAGCGTTTTTAATCCTTCGAAAACAAAATATTCTTCAATTCTGGCTATCTTTCAGGGCTTAAGTGTTTTAGAGGGAAAAGCCATCATACAATTCGGAACTTTACTGCTGATTTTTACACCTGTTACACGCGTCGTTTTTTCGATTTTCGGGTTCCTGATTGAGCGCGATTATCTATATGTGCTGATCGGCTTGTTTGTATTGTGCGTAATTCTGATCAGTTTGAGTAACAAGCTGGTAGGATAATTAATGGCTTAACTGCGTTTTATCCGATCTCTCCAAAAATAATAGCATTTAATTGCAAAATAAATTCGCTAACTATTTGATCATTAAGATTTATTTCTTATTTTTGCCCTCCCTTAATAGGGGAGTGTATCCACCTTGAACGAAGCCCTACTGCTTCGATGGGTGTTAAATTTAAAAAAGAAAATGTCAGGTATTATTGGAAAAAAAGTAGGAATGACCAGCATTTTCGACGCCGATGGAAAAAACATTCCATGTACGGTGATCGAAGCTGGGCCTTGTGTAGTTACACAGGTTAAGACCGCAGAGAAAGACGGTTACGTTTCAGTTCAGTTAGGCTTCGATGAAGCTAAAGAAAAGAACACCACCAAGCCTTTAAAAGGCCATTTTGCGAAAGCAAGCACAACTCCAAAACGCAAGTTGGTAGAATTTGAACCGTTTGAAGAATCGTTGAATTTAGGCGATACTGTTACGGTTAACATTTTTGCTGAAGGCGATTTTGTTGATGTAGTTGGTACTTCAAAAGGTAAAGGTTTTCAAGGTGTTGTGAAACGCCATGGATTTGCGGGTGTGGGTGGACAAACTCACGGTCAGCATAACAGAATGCGTGCGCCAGGTTCATTGGGTGCGGCTTCGTATCCAGCACGTGTATTTAAAGGTATGCGTATGGCAGGTAGAATGGGTGGAGATAGAGTGAAGGTTCAGAACTTACAGGTTTTGAAAGTTTATGCAGATCAAAATCTTGTTGTAGTTAGTGGTTCCATTCCAGGAGCTAAAGGTTCTTACGTAATCTTAGACAAGTAAGCAGATGGAATTAAATGTAGTAAACATTTCAGGAAAAGAGACAGGTGCCAAGGTGCAACTTCCTGAGTCGGTATTTGGTGTAACACCTAGCGATCATGCAATTTATTTAGATGTTAAACAGTATTTGGCTAATCAACGTCAGGGTACTCACAAGTCTAAACAACGTAATGAAATCGCTGGTTCAACACGTAAATTGTATAAACAAAAAGGAACTGGTGGCGCTCGTGCGGGTAGTATCAAATCTCCATTGTTTAATGGTGGTGGTCGTGTATTCGGTCCTCAACCACGCGATTACAGTTTTAAACTGAACAAAAAATTAAAATCACTGGCACGTAAATCTGCGTTGTCATACAAAGCTCAGGATTCAAACATCCTTGTTTTAGAAGATTTTACTTTTGATTCAATCAAAACTAAAAATTACATCGCTTTAGTTAATGCGTTAAGCTTAACTGGTGAGAAAACTTTGTTGGTTTTACCTGTTCAGGATAACAATATTTATTTATCAAGCAGAAACATCCAGAAAGTAAAAGTAATTACTGTTGATCAGATCAATACATATGATGTATTAAACTGTGGTAAACTTTTATTAACTGCAAACACTGTTAAAACATTGGAGGAGGCATTTGCCAAGTAATATGGAATTTTTAAAAAAACCAATACTAACCGAAAAAGCGTCTGCACTTACAGAAAAGTCAAGCCGTTTTACTTTCCAGGTTGAACACAAAGCAAACAAATTGCAAATTAAACAAGCTATCGAAAAAATGTATGGTGTTAACATCCTTGCAATCAATACTATGATTGTAAACGGAAAGTTAAAATCAAGAAATACAAAAGGTGGTTTAGTTACGGGTCGTAGCCCGAAATACAAAAAAGCGATTGTTACTCTGGCAGCAGGCGAAACAATTGATTATTACGCGAACATTTAATAAGAATTGAATATTTTATAACTATGGGCTTAAGAAAATTTAAACCAGTCACTCCGGGTACCCGCTTTAGAGTTGGGGCCAGTTTTTCGGAGATTACAGCAACCAAGCCCGAAAAATCATTGGTTGTTTCTTCTAAGAAATCGGGAGGACGTAACAATACAGGAAAGATGACTATGCGCTACATGGGTGGTGGTCACAAAAAATCTTACCGTTTAATTGATTTTAAACGTGATAAGTTTGATATTCCTGCAACAGTTGCTACTGTTGAATACGATCCAAACCGTACTGCACGTATCGCATTATTACATTATGCTGATGGTGAGAAGCGTTACATTATTTCACCAGAAGGCTTACAAGTTGGGCAAAAAGTATTATCAGGTGATACAGCGACTCCAGAAGTTGGAAACGCTTTAAAATTATCAAATATCCCTTTGGGATCAATTGTACACAACGTGGAGATTCATCCGGGTCGTGGTGCTCAATTGGCTCGTAGTGCTGGTGCTTATGCACAATTAGCTGCGCGTGATGGTAAATATGCTACATTAAAAATGCCATCAGGTGAGACAAGATTAATCTTGACTACTTGTTTAGCAACTATCGGATCTGTTTCAAATTCAGATCACGCTAATGAAGTATTAGGTAAAGCAGGTCGTAAACGTTGGTTAGGACGTCGTCCTAGAACACGTCCGGTTGCGATGAACCCTGTCGATCACCCAATGGGTGGTGGTGAAGGTCGTTCATCAGGTGGTCAGCCAAGATCAAGGAATGGTATGTATTCTAAAGGCTTCAAGACCCGTCAACTTAAAAAATACTCAAATCGTTTCATCATAGAGAAAAGGAAGAAATAATGGCTCGTTCGATTAAAAAAGGACCTTATATTGACCATAACGTAGAGAAGAAAGTAGTATCTATGAATGATTCAGGCAAAAAGTCTGTCATTAAAACTTGGTCACGCAGATCAATGATCTCACCAGATTTTGTGGGTCATACATTTGCAGTGCATAACGGTAATAAATTTATACCGGTATACGTAACAGAAAACATGGTTGGTCACAAGCTGGGAGAGTTTGCTCCAACCAGAACATTTAGGGGTCACTCTGAAAAGAAAAAATAATTAAGAGATGGAAGCAGTAGCGAAATTAAACAATTGTCCAACCTCACCACGTAAGATGCGTTTGGTTGTAGATCTTATCAGAGGTGAGCGTGTTGAGAAAGCATTACATATTTTAAAATTTACCAATAAAGAAGCGGCAATAAGAGTTGAAAAACTTTTGTTATCAGCAATCAAAAACTGGGAAACTAAAAATGAAGGTTCTCGCCCTGAAGAAAACCAATTATACGTGAAAACGATAATGGTTGGTGGCGGCCGTCAGTTGAAAAGACTGAGACCAGCACCTCAAGGTCGTGGTTACAGAATACGTAAGCGTTCTAACCATGTAACTTTGATAGTAGATAGTAAAAACGTTGAAACTCAAACTAATTAGTAGAAATGGGACAAAAAGCACATCCAATAGGAAACAGGTTAGGAATCATCAGAGGTTGGGATTCTAACTGGTTCGGTGGCAACAACTATGCTGACAAATTAGTTGAGGACGAAAAAATAAGAAAATATCTTTCTGTGCGTATCGCAAAAGGAGGAGTAGCAAAAGTAGTTATCGAACGTACGTTAAAACGTATCACTGTAACTATCCACACTGCCCGTCCAGGTATCGTGATCGGTAAAGCAGGAGCTGAGGTTGATAAGATCAAAGAAGAGTTAAAGAAATTGACTAAAAAGGAAATTCAAATTAACATTTTTGAGATCAAACGTCCTGAGCTTGATGCACAACTGGTAGCAGAAGGTGTAGCAAAACAATTAGAGGCAAGAATCTCTTTCCGTAGAGCCATGAAGTCAACTATCGCATCAACAATGCGTATGGGTGCTGAAGGTATCAAAATAATGACTTCAGGTCGTTTAGGCGGAGCAGAGATGGCTCGTAACGAGCAGTATAAAGAAGGAAGAATTCCTTTGCATACTTTCCGTGCTGATATTGACTACGCATTAGCTGAGGCATTAACTACTTATGGTAAGATTGGTGTTAAAGTATGGATCTGTAAAGGAGAAGTTTATGGTAAACGTGATCTTTCTCCAAACATTGGTGCAGTAAGTAACGCTCCTGGTAAAGGTGGCAGACCTGAAGGTGCTTTTGGTGCAGGTGGCAGAGACAGAGATAACCGTGGCGGTGGTGACAGAAGAAACGACAACAAAGGTGGTCGTGGAAGAGGTCCGGGTCAGGGTGGTCCGGGTCAAGGCGGTCCAGGTAGAGATAATAGAGGCGGAAACACTCCTAACAGAGGTCCTCGCAAATAATTAGTTAACAGATCGTTTTACGATAATATTAAGATAAAATGTTACAGCCAAAAAGAACGAAGTTCAGAAAGATGCAAAAGGGCAGAATGAAGGGTTTAGCTACACGTGGAGCTGAATTATCATTCGGGTCTTTCGGGATTAAATCTTTAGAGGCGACCTGGATAACAAGTCGTCAGATAGAGGCAGCCCGTATTGCGGTAACTCGTTTCATGAAACGTGAAGGCCAAGTGTGGATTAGAATTTTCCCGGACAAACCGGTTACTAAGAAACCAGCTGAAGTACGTATGGGTAAAGGTAAAGGTGCTCCAGAGTACTGGGTAGCTGTTGTTAGACCAGGACGCATCATTTTTGAAGCGGAAGGTGTATCGTTAGAAGTTGCTAAAGAAGCAATGAGATTAGCTGCTCAAAAATTACCTATCCAAACAAAGTTTGTAGTACGTAGAGATTACGTAGAAGCATAAAAAGAGTTTTGGGGTCAATGTTGTAAGTAACTTGTTTTTATAACCGCTAGACCCAGAACATAAAAATTAATAAAATGAAGAACTCAGAAATCACAGGGCTTTCAAAAGAAGAACTAGTAGTCAGGATTGCAGAAGAAAAAGAAAACTTAGTTAAGTTAAAATTTGCACATACAATTTCGGCTATAGAGAATCCTACCCGTATCACTAAGGTAAGAAAAGACATCGCCCGATTAAATACTGAAATGACTAAGCGTAATGCTGAGTCAGCTAGTGAAACTAAATAACTTTAGAGTCGAAATGGAAAGACAATTAAGAAAAACAAGAACCGGGTTGGTGGTAAGCAACAAAATGGATAAATCTGTTGTTGTAGCGGTAGAACGTAAAGTGAAACACCCGATCTATGGTAAGTTTGTTAAGAAAACTACCAAATTTATGGCTCATGACGAGAAAAACGATTGTGGTATTGGTGATACAGTACTTATCATGGAGACTCGTCCGCTGAGTAAAAACAAGAACTGGAGATTAGTGGAAATTTTAGAGAGGGCTAAATAACATGGTACAACAGGAATCAAGATTAAACGTAGCCGACAATAGCGGCGCAAAACAAGTATTGGTTATCCGTGTACTTGGTGGAACCGGAAAGAGATACGCTTCTATTGGTGACAAAATCGTTGTTACCGTTAAAAGTGCATTGCCTTCAGGTAACATTAAAAAAGGAACCGTTTCTAAAGCAGTTGTTGTAAGAACAAAGAAAGAGATCAGACGTAAAGATGGTTCTTACATCCGTTTCGACGATAATGCAGCAGTCTTATTAAATGCACAAGATGAGCCGCGTGGAACACGTATTTTTGGCCCGGTAGCGAGAGAACTGCGTGAGAAACAATTCATGAAGATTGTATCATTAGCACCGGAGGTATTATAAAATGAAAAATAAAGTAACTGTTCAACCAAAAATTAAAATCCGTAAAGGAGATTTAGTAAAGGTTATCGCTGGTGATTCAAGAGGCCAGGAAGGTAAAGTGCTTTCAGTATTAATTACTAAAAGCAGGATACTGATAGAAGGTGTTAACCTTGTATCTAAACATACAAAACCAAATGCTGCTAATCCTAACGGAGGTATCATTAAAAAAGAGGCTGCTCTTCATATTTCTAACGTTGCGTTAATTGATCCTAAATCAGGAAAAACTACGCGTGTTGGCAGAAAGCTTAACGCTGCTGGGAAATTAGTTAGGGTATCTAAAAAATCAGGAGAGGAGATCAAATAATGACTTACATACCAAGATTAAAAACTAAATACAAAGAGGAAATTGTAACTGCTCTTAAAGAGAAGTTCAATTACAAAAGCGTAATGCAAGTTCCTAAGTTAGAGAAGATAGCTGTCAACCAAGGTGTTGGTCGTTTCTCTGTAACTGACAAAAAGATTATGGACAGTTCTATTTTAGAAATGAGCACAATCACAGGTCAGCAAGCAGTTGGAGCGAAATCTAAAAAAGATATCTCAAACTTTAAATTACGTAAAGGTATGCCAGTAGGTGTACGTGTAACTTTACGTGACAATAACATGTTTGAGTTTTTAGATCGTTTAATTTCCGTAGCTTTACCACGTATCCGTGATTTCAAAGGTATCAATGATAAAGGATTTGATGGAAAAGGTAATTACACATTAGGTATTACTGAACAAATCATCTTCCCTGAGATCAACATCGACAAAATCTCTAAGATTTTAGGTATGGATATTACCTTTGTAACTTCAGCAACAACTGATGTTGAAGCATTGGAACTTTTAAAGCAATTTGGATTACCGTTTAAAAACCAAACCCTTAATACAGATCAATAATGGCAAAAGAAGGTGTAAAAGCTCGCGAAATTAAGCGCCAGAGATTGGTAGCTAAGTATGCTGACAAACGTGCAGAATTAAAAGCTGCAGGTGATTTCGAAGGATTAGATAAGTTACCAAAAAACTCATCACCAGTACGTTTACACAACCGTTGTAAATTAACTGGCCGTCCACGTGGTTACATGCGTACTTTCGGTATATCAAGGGTTACATTCCGTGATATGGCATTAGCAGGAAAAATTCCTGGAGTTACCAAAGCAAGCTGGTAAAATCGTTTTACGTTAGAGAGTTTTACGCATCATGCGTTTAACTTCTAACGTTATACGTTTAAATAGAAAAATTAACCGATGGAAGGTCGCTCCGAATAGTTCGGAAAGGAAACCACTATCACAAATCAACAAAGATGAATACAGATCCAATAGCAGATTATCTTACAAGAGTAAGAAATGCCATTAAGGCAAATCACAGAATTGTAGAAATTCCTGCATCAAATCTTAAAAAGGAAATTACTAAAGTACTTTTTGACAAAGGTTACATTGCCAACTACAAGTTTGAGGACACAACAGTTCAGGGAACGATTAAAATCGCCTTGAAATACAATCCTATAACTAAAATCCCTGCTATCCGCACATTAATGCGTATCAGCAAGCCAGGTTTAAGGCAGTATGCAGGCGTTGATAATATGCCAAGAGTATTGAACGGTTTAGGTATCGCTATCTTGTCTACTTCTAAAGGAGTTATGACAGATAAAGAAGCGGCCAGACTAAACATTGGTGGCGAAGTTTTGTGTCACGTTTATTAATTAAAGGAGGATAGCAAAATGTCAAGAATAGGAAAAGCCCCAATTAGTGTACCTGCTGGAGTAACAATTACAGTTGATAAAGACAATTTAGTAACTGTAAAAGGCCCAAAAGGTGAATTAACACAAGCAGTTGATGTAGACATCACTGTTTCTCAGGAAGACGGTGTAGTTACTGTAACTCGCCCGACTGAACAAAAAAGACACAAAGCATTGCATGGTTTATACCGTTCATTGTTAAACAATATGGTTATTGGTGTAACAGAAGGTTACAAAATCTCTCAGGAATTAGTTGGTGTGGGTTACCGCGCAACTAACACAGGTAATACACTTGATCTTGTTTTAGGTTTCTCTCACCATTATGTATTCCAATTACCGGAAGAGATTAAAGTTACTACGACTTCAGAAAAAGGTCAGACTCCTAAAATTATTTTAGAAAGTATTGACAAACAACTGATCGGTCAAGTAGCAGCGAAAATACGCTCGTTACGTGCACCAGAGCCATATAAAGGTAAAGGTATCAAGTTTGTAGGCGAAGTGTTAAGAAGAAAAGCAGGTAAATCAGCTTCTAAAAAATAATCATCATGGCAGGGAAAAAATTATCTCGTAGAGATCGTATAAAAAAAGGAATCAGAAAAAGACTTACCGGTTCTGAAAGCCGTCCACGTTTATCAGTTTATAGAAGCAATAAAGGAATTTATGCTCAAATCATTAACGACGTAACTGGAAGCACAATCGTATCAGCATCATCATTATCTAAGGATTTTTCTAGTAATGGTAACAAATCAGAGCAATCTGTAGCTGTAGGTAAATTAGTAGCTGAAAAAGCAATCGCAGCTGGCATTAAAGAAGTTGTTTTCGACAGAAATGGCTATTTATACCATGGTCGCGTAAAATCGTTGGCAGAAGGTGCCCGTGAAGCTGGTTTAGTATTTTAATCTGAAAATAGATAAGAATGTCAACTATCAATATAAAAAGAGTTAAGACTAGCGAGGTCGAATTAAAAGACCGTTTAGTTAGTATACAACGTGTTGCCAAAGTAACCAAAGGTGGACGTACTTTCAGTTTCTCAGCTATCGTAGTTGTTGGAGATGAAAACGGAATCGTAGGTTATGGTTTAGGTAAAGCAAAAGAGGTAACTGAAGCAATTGCTAAAGGTATCGATGATGCTAAAAAGAACTTGGTAAAAGTTCCTTTATTAAACGGTACTGTTCCTCACGAACAAATCGGTAAATTCTCAGGTGGTTTTGTATTAATCAAACCAGCAGCAGTAGGTACAGGTGTTATCGCGGGTGGTGCAATGCGTGCTGTTTTAGAGAGTGCTGGTGTACACAACGTATTAGCAAAATCAAAAGGTTCATCAAATCCTCACAACGTGGTAAAAGCAACAGTAGATGCTTTAACAAAAATGCGTGATGCTTATACCATCGCTCAGCAACGTGGTGTTGATTTAAACAAAGTTTTTAACGGATAAGAACATGGCTAAGATCAAAATAACCCAGGTAAAAAGTATCATTGACAGAAGCGAGCGTCAAAAAAGAACTATTCAGGCATTAGGTTTAAGAAAAATAAACCATTCTGTAGAAGTTGAAGCTAACGCTGCTATCATTGGAATGATAAGAAAAGTGAATCACTTAGTAGCTATCGAAAGTATATAATTCGCAGAGGTTGTAAATTAGTTTAATTTTGCTAATTTGCAACCTTTGTATATGTTTAACCGTTGCCCTGATTAGTGAAAGCGAAGGGCAGCACAAGAAGTTTCAAAATGAACTTAAGTAATTTAAAACCTGCATCAGGTTCTACTAAAAATAGTAAAAGAATAGGTCGTGGTACTGGTTCTGGTCGTGGTGGTACTTCCACTCGTGGTCATAAAGGTGCTGGATCACGTTCTGGTCACAAAACTAAAATCGGTTTTGAAGGTGGTCAAATGCCATTACAACGTCGCGTACCTAAGGTTGGTTTCAAACCAATTAACCGTGTTGAATATGTAGGCGTTAACTTAGACGTATTACAAGGTTTAGCAGAAAGGTTCAGCTTAACAACTATTGATTTCGCTACTTTGCAAGATCATGGTTTAGCTCACAAAAATGATCTGATCAAGATCCTTGGACGTGGTGAAGTAAAATCTAAAATCGAAGTTAAAGCACATGCTTTTTCTGCAACTGCACAGAAAGCTATTGAAGCTGTTGGAGGCTCAATAGAAAAATTGTAATTAATTATAATTAATGAAGAAGCTCTTTACTACTTTAAGTAATATTTGGAAAATTCAAGAATTAAAAGAGCGTATCGTATTTACGCTCGTAATTCTTTTGGTCTACAGGTTCGTTTCCCACGTGGTTTTACCAGGTGTGGATGCAACAGCTTTAGGCGATAATCAGAAATCCGGGATCCTTGGTCTGCTTGATATGTTTGCCGGGGGTTCATTCTCCCGCGTATCTGTTCTTGCGCTTGGGGTAATGCCTTATATTTCTGCATCAATTGTAGTTCAGTTATTAGGTATCGCTGTTCCTTCTTTCCAGAAAATGCAAAAAGAAGGAGAGAGTGGCAGAAATAAATTAAATCAGATTACCCGTTACTTAACTGTAGCTATTACAGCTGTTCAGGCTGTTGGTTATGTAAAGACTCAGGTCCCTGCAGAAGCAATTCTGATTGACCACACTTTATTCTTCGTGCTTGCAACATTTGTTTTATCTGCCGGTACTTTGTTTGTGATGTGGTTGGGGGAAAAAATTACTGATAAAGGTATAGGAAATGGTATTTCACTAATCATCATGGTTGGTATTATTGCACGTCTTCCGATAGCTTTACAACAGGAGATCAGTTCAAGATTTGTTGGAGACGGTGGCTTAATCGCGCTTGTTCTGGAGATCGTAGCACTGTTTGCTGTCGTGATGTTTACTATCCTTATTGTTCAGGGTGTCCGTAAGGTTCCTGTTCAATATGCAAAACGTATTGTTGGTAACAGACAATTCGGTGGCGTAAGACAATACATTCCATTGAAAGTGAATGCTGCAGGTGTAATGCCAATCATCTTTGCTCAGGCACTGATGTTTATTCCAACCACAGTAACTCAGTTCTTTCCTAAATTGCAGAATACCTGGTTAATCCAGTTTAGTGATCCTACTTCACTGGCTTATAGCTTAACGTTTGCATTTTTAATCATTGCTTTCACATTCTTCTATACTGCGATTACTGTTAATCCGGTACAGATGTCTGATGATATGAAGAAAAATGGCGGTTTCATTCCTGGTATTAAACCAGGCTTGTCAACTTCATCTTATATTGATGATGTAATTTCTAAGATCACCTTTCCAGGTTCAGTATTCTTAGCTATTATCGCTATCCTTCCATCGATTGCTGTAAAATTCGGTATCAAATCTGAATTCGCGCATTTCTATGGAGGTACATCACTGCTTATTTTAGTGGGTGTTGTGTTGGATACACTGCAACAGATTGAAAGTTATTTATTAATGCGTCATTATGACGGGTTAATGAAAACGGGAAGAGTAACAGGTCGTACAGGTGTAGCTGCTGCAAATACAAGCAGTAGCAATGCTGTAATTTAATATTGAATGTCTAAGGTTTATTATAAGTCTCCCGAAGAAGTAGAGCTGATCAGGGAAAGCTCCTTATTGGTGTCTAAGACGCTTGCAGAAGTCGCAAAGATCATAGCACCAGGAGTTACTACGATGCAGTTAAATAAACTCGCGGAGACTTATATACAAGATAACGGAGCAATCCCTGCATTTCTAAACTATAACGGATTTCCATATTCACTTTGTATTTCTCCAAATGAGCAGGTTGTTCATGGGTTTCCAGGTGATTATGTGATACAGGAAGGCGATTTAATTTCTGTCGATTGCGGTGTTATTAAAAACAACTTCTTTGGTGACTCGGCTTATACTTTCTCAATCGGAGAGATTAGCCCTGAACGTCAGAAGCTGGTTGATATCACTCAGGAATGTTTAAAACGTGCCATTGATAAAGCTGTTGTCGGGTCCCGTATCGGTGATGTAGGATTCGCAGTTCAGTCTTTAGCAGAGGAGAACGGTTTTGGTGTAGTGAGAGAGCTTGTTGGTCACGGTGTTGGCGTTAAATTACATGAGAAGCCCGAAGTACCAAACTATGGTAAACGGGGCACAGGGATGAAATTAGAGGAAGGAATGGTAATTGCCATAGAGCCAATGATTAACGCCGGTACTGCTAATGTAAAGTTTTGGTCTGATGGATGGACTGTTACAAGTCGTGATAATTCACCGTCGGCACATTTTGAGCACACAATTGCTGTTAAAAAGGGCAAGGCAGACGTTTTATCGACCTTTTCATTTATTGAAGAAGTTTTAAAAGAAAAAAGGTAAATAATTAAATATTTTTATTTAATTTTGCAACCCTGTTTAATAGCAGCTAATCAAGTAAAAATCAATATTATATGGCTAAACAAGCCTCGATTGAACAAGACGGTGTAATAAGAGAAGCATTATCGAATGCCATGTTCCGCGTAGAGCTGGAGAATGGTCATGAGATTATCGCTCATATCTCAGGTAAAATGAGGATGCACTACATTAAGATATTACCTGGGGACAAAGTAAAATTAGAGATGTCGCCTTACGATTTATCAAAGGGCAGGATTACTTATAGATATAAATAAAATGAAAGTTAGGTCATCAATTAAAAAACGCAGCGCTGATTGCAAGATTATTCGTCGTAAAGGTAAACTTTACGTAATCAACAAGAAAAATCCTAAGTACAAGCAGCGTCAAGGTTAAGAAAAAATTATTGAGGTATGATTAGATTGAATGTACAGGTTACTCAATCTGTCGTCAATTAATCAAACATTTAGTACAAATATGGCAAGGATATCAGGTATAGATTTACCAAGAAACAAAAGAGGCGAAATTGGACTAACTTACATCTTCGGTGTAGGCAGATCAACTGCTCAGCGTATATTAACTGAGGCAGGTATCGATTTTAGCAAAAAAGTACAAGACTGGTCTGATGAAGAATTATCAGCGATACGTACAATCATTAACGACGGAATTAAAGTAGAAGGTGCTTTACGTTCTGAAGTTCAGTTAAACATTAAACGTTTAATGGATATTGGTTGTTACCGCGGATTACGTCACAGAAAAGGTTTACCGGTACGTGGACAACGTACTAAGAACAATTCTCGTACTCGTAAAGGCAAGAGAAAAACAGTTGCTAACAAGAAAAAAGCTACTAAATAAAATTAGTAACGAATAATAATTATGGCTAAGAGTAAAAAAGTAACCAAAAAGCGTATTGTTGTTATTGAACCAGTAGGTCAAGCACATATCAATGCGACTTTTAATAATATCATTGTTACCCTGACAAATAACAACGGTCAAACTATTTCATGGTCTTCAGCTGGTAAAATGGGCTTCAAGGGTTCTAAAAAGAACACTCCATACGCTGCCGGACAAGCTGCATCTGATTGTGGTAAAGTAGCTTTTGATTTAGGTCTGCGTAAAGTAGAAGTTTTTGTTAAAGGTCCAGGTTCAGGTCGTGAGTCTGCAATTAGAACATTGCAAATCTCTGGTATCGAAGTTACCTCAATCAAAGATATTACACCGCTTCCACACAATGGATGTCGTCCTCCTAAGAAGAGAAGAGTTTAATTTATTAATTTTTAAAGCTAAGAGTCTGCAGCTTAAGGTTGTATGATACTTTAAAACAAAAAGCAATGGCAAGATATACAGGACCAAAATCCAAAATCGCGCGTAAATTCAGAGAACCAATTTTCGGTCCTGATAAAGTATTAGATAGAAAAAACTATCCTCCTGGACAACATGGTGCGTCTAAAAGAAGAGGTAAACAATCTGAGTATTCAGTACAGTTAATGGAGAAACAAAAAGTTAAATACACTTATGGTGTGTTAGAACGTCAGTTCCGTAACTTGTTTACTAAAGCATCTTCCCGTCAGGGCATTACAGGTGATAACTTATTACAATTATTAGAAGCTCGTTTAGATAATACAGTTTATAGATTAGGTATTGCAACTACTCGTTCTGCTGCTCGTCAGTTAGTTAGCCATAAACACGTAACAGTGAACGGTGAAGTAGTAAATATCCCTTCTTATCAATTGAAAGCTGGTGACGTTGTTGCAGTTCGTGAGAAATCTAAAACTCTTGAAAGCATCACTAATTCAGTAGCAGGAAGAGTAATCAATAAGTTTAATTGGTTAGATTGGAATGCTTCGGAATTAAGCGGTAAGTTCTTAACTTATCCAAATCGCGACGAGATTCCAGAAAATATCAAAGAAAACCTTATTATAGAGTTGTACTCTAAGTAATAAATTTAGTTAAAGCCTTTTATACAGGCTTTAACTATTTTACGTTACATAATTTTAATAACGATCTAAAAACATTATAAATGGCAATTTTAGCATTTCAGAAACCCGATAAGGTCATCATGCAGAAATCAACGGATTTCGATGGTATATTTGAATTTCGTCCTTTAGAACCCGGTTTCGGTGTAACAATTGGTAATGCCTTAAGAAGAATTTTACTTTCTTCTTTAGAGGGGTATGCCATTACAAGTATTCGTTTTTCTGGCGTATCACATGAATTTTCTACAATGAAAGGTGTTGTAGAAGATTTAACTGAAATTATCCTTAATTTGAAACAAGTTCGTTTTAAAAAAGCTGGTGATTCAGGTGAATCTGAAAAAGTCTTTATTGTAGTTAATGGCCAGGATCAATTTCTAGCAGGAGACATAACTAAGTTCTCTAACAACTTCGAAGTCCTTAATCCGGAATTCGTAATTTGTAACATGGAGAAATCAGTTACTTTAGAGGTAGAATTAACTATCAATAAAGGACGTGGTTATGTTCCGGCTGAAGAAAATAAAATTAATGATGCTGTAGTTGGCGTAATCGCGATCGATTCGATCTTTACTCCAATGAAAAATGTAAAATATACGATTGAAAACTATCGTGTTGAACAAAAGACAGATTATGAAAAATTAATTTTAGATATTTCTACTGATGGATCTATTCATCCTGAAGAAGCATTAAAAGAAGCAGCTAAAATTCTAATTCAGCATTTCATGTTGTTCTCTGATGAGAACTTAGTATTAGAATCTCAGGCTAAAGAAGAAACTAAAGAAGTTGACGAGGAAATTTTACATATGCGTAAAATCCTTAAAACTGAATTAGTTGATCTTGATTTATCAGTTCGTGCATTAAACTGCCTAAAAGCAGCTGACATCCGCACATTAGCTGATTTAGTTTCTTATGATGTAGCTGATATGTTAAAATTCAGAAACTTCGGTAAGAAATCATTAACTGAAATCCAGGAATTAGTAAAATCTAAAAGCTTATCATTCGGTATGAATTTAGGTAAATACAAACTGGACGAAGAATAACAACAGACAAATAACAATATTGTTAATAGTGTGTAATTCCCTCTTTAATTCAGAAGAGACGGTGCACACTGAATAGAAAAAAAATGAGACACGGTAAAAAACACAATCACTTAGGCAGAACTAAGTCCCATCGTAAAGCGATGTTGGCTAACATGGCCTCATCATTGATCAAACACAAAAGAATCTCTACTACTTTAGCAAAAGCAAAAGCTTTGCGTATGTATGTTGAGCCTCTGATCACTAAATCTAAAAATGATACTACGCATTCTCGTCGTACTGTTTTTAGTTATTTACAGGACAAAGATTCAGTTACTGAATTGTTCCGTGACATAGCTGCTAAAGTTGCTAACCGTCCAGGTGGTTATACCAGAATTATCAAATTAAACAATCGTTTAGGTGATAATGCTGAAATGGCTTTCATCGAACTTGTTGATTACAACGAAGTTTACGGTAAAGAAGTTGCTACTGAAGAGAAGAAAACAACACGTCGTGGTAGAAGTAAAGCTACTACTAAGAAAGCTGATGCTACTGACGCTCCTGCTAAAGCAGAAGCTGCAGCGGATACTGAAGCTGTTGTTGAGGCTCCTGCAGCTGAAGAAACAAAAGAAGATAAAGGAGAATAATATTCTTCCTCATCAAAATACAGAAAGCCCTGTTCTTAGTTGGACAGGGCTTTTCTTATATATAAGTTATCATCAATCTATAATTTTATGTCCAATCAATCTATCCTTCAGGAATTCCATAAGCAGTTAGCGGACAGTATACCGGCTAATGTATTTGTAAAGGTTTCCCTTGGTAATTACCAGGGCAATGACAAGGAACTGAAGAATGTTTATGTGCGCCGGATAAAGATTAAAAAAGTAGAAATGCTTTCTTTTACTTACCGGAATAAAACCAGGGATATTGTAAAGAACTTTTCAATTGAGGATGGACTGACCAGGATTGATCATTTTATCAGCAATGATTTTAGAATCTGTACTTTTTTTAGCACAGAGAAAGAGGTCATTATTGAACATGATAAAAAGGGTGTCATCACGGTTAGAGAAAGATTCATCAAGACTGAAGCTCCGGTTGTGCTTTCGCATGATAAAGAGAAGAAAAGATTGATCCAGCCTGCCGGCAAAAATTATTTGCAGGAGCTAAATATCACTGATGCTACCGGAACTGTTTATAAAAACGCTCAGGATAAGTATAAACAGATTAATCAATATGTAGCGTTATTGGATCCGCTGATCCGGTCTTTACCTGCTGGTAAATTTAAAAAGGTGGTAGACATGGGCTCAGGTAAAGGTTATCTTACTTTTGCTTTGTACGATTACCTGGTGAATGTATTAAAGATTGAAGCAAGCGTTACTGGGGTGGAATATCGTCAGGACCTGGTGGATTTATGTAATAAAATAGCTTCGAAGTCTAACTTTAAGGGACTCGATTTTGTTCAGGGTACTATTGAAGATTACGCGTCGGCAGAGATCAACTTGTTAATTGCTTTACATGCCTGCGATACGGCCACTGATGATGCAATTTATAAAGGGATCAAAGGGAATGCGGAACTTATTGTCGTTGCACCTTGCTGTCATAAGCAGATCAGAAGACAGATGGAAAAAGGAAAGGCTGTAAATGAGCTGGACTTTTTAACGAAGTATGGTATCTTTTTAGAGCGTCAGGCGGAAATGGTGACTGATGGAATCAGGGCATTAATACTGGAGTATTTTGGGTATAAGACGAAGGTGTTTGAATTTATTTCAGATGCACACACCCCCAAAAATGTACTGGTTGTAGGAGTGAAAACCAAAGAACAAGCAGTGGATAAAGAAGAGATTCTGGAGAAAATTAAACGGACAAAAGAATATTTTGGCATTGAGTATCATCATCTTGAAACATTAGTCAAGTTTTGAGGAATTTGCAGCCATAGAAAATGTCAATTATGACAACCTGTCAGAATTGTAAAAGGTTTTCATTTACATTTTAACCAAAATCTAAAAACGAGTGCCTGTTTAACTGACAAATGCCAATTGGCACATTGCTTGTTAAATAGAATTAGGAAATAAGAATTCATAACATAAACAAAGATAAAATAGCATGTCAAAAATTATTGGTATAGACTTAGGAACAACAAACTCTTGCGTAGCCGTAATGGAAGGTAACGAACCTGTAGTTATAGCCAACAGTGAGGGGAAACGTACAACGCCATCCATTGTTGCTTTTGCAGAAAATGGTGAACGTAAAGTAGGTGATTCTGCAAAACGCCAGGCAATCACTAACCCAACAAAAACAATTTATTCAATTAAGCGTTTCATGGGCAGCAGCTTTGCTGAGGTTGCTAAAGAAACTGGTCGCGTACCTTACAAAGTTGTTAAGGGTGACAACAATACTCCACGTGTTGAAATTGATGACCGTAAATACACTCCACAGGAAATTTCTGCAATGATCTTGCAAAAAATGAAAAAAACTGCGGAAGACTTTTTGGGTCATGAAGTAACAGAAGCAGTTATTACTGTTCCTGCTTATTTCAACGATGCTCAACGTCAGGCTACGAAAGAAGCTGGTGAAATCGCTGGTTTAACAGTTAAACGTATCATCAACGAGCCAACTGCAGCTGCTTTAGCTTACGGTTTGGATAAAGCACATAAAGACATGAAAATTGTTGTGTTTGACTGTGGTGGTGGTACTCATGACGTTTCTGTATTAGAATTAGGTGATGGTGTATTTGAAGTAAAATCTACTGACGGTGATACTCACTTAGGTGGTGATGACTTTGACCACATTATCATTGACTGGTTAGCTGCTGAATTCAAAGCTGAAAATGGTATGGACCTTAATCAGGATCCAATGGCATTACAACGTTTGAAAGAAGCTGCTGAAAAAGCTAAAATTGAGCTTTCAAGCACTACTTCTACAGAAGTTAACTTACCATATATCACTGCTGATGCAAGCGGACCAAAACACTTAGTTAGAACTTTAAGCCGTGCTAAATTTGAGCAATTGGCTGCTGATCTGATCAAACGTACTATCGAGCCTTGTAAATCTGCATTGAAAAATGCTGGTTTAAAAACTTCTGATATTGATGAAATCATTTTAGTAGGTGGTTCTACTCGTATGCCTGCTATTCAGGAAGCGGTAAAAGCATTCTTCGGTAAAGAGCCTTCTAAAGGTGTAAACCCTGATGAGGTTGTAGCTATCGGTGCTGCAATTCAAGGTGGTGTTTTAACTGGTGAGGTTAAAGATGTATTGTTATTAGACGTAACTCCTCTTTCTTTAGGTATTGAGACTATGGGTGGTGTAATGACTAAATTAATTGAAGCGAATACTACTATTCCTTCTAAAAAAGCAGAAACTTTCTCTACAGCTGCTGATAACCAGCCTTCGGTAGAAATCCACATCTTACAAGGTGAGCGTCCAATGGCTGCTCAGAACCGTACGATTGGTCGTTTCATCTTAGACGGTATACCTCCATCTCCACGTGGTGTTCCTCAGGTTGAAGTTGCTTTTGACATTGATGCGAATGGTATCTTACACGTAAGTGCAAAAGATAAAGCTACTGGTAAAGAGCAAAAAATTCGTATTGAGGCTTCATCAGGTTTAACTGAAGAAGAAATCAAAAGAATGAGAGAAGAAGCTGAGCAAAATGCTGATGCTGATAAAATCGCTAAAGAAGAAGCTGATAAAATCAACAGTGCTGATGCTTTAATTTTCTCTACTGAGAAACAATTGAAAGAATTCGGTGATAAAATCTCTGCTGATAAAAAAGCTCCGATTGAAGCTGGTTTAGCTAAATTACAAGCGGCACACGCTGCAAGAAGTTTTGCTGATATTGATGCAGCTCAGGAAGAATTACAAGCAGCCTGGAATGAAGCATCTGAAGAGATGTACAAAGCTGGTCAGGACGGTGGCGCACCTGCTGAAGGTGGTGCTCAGTCAAACGGTCAAACAGCTGATGCTGCTGACAACGTTACTGATGTTGACTTCGAAGAAGTAAAAGACGATAAGAAATAATCGAATCGTAAGATATAAAAAAGAGGGTAACTGAAAAGTTATCCTCTTTTTTTGTGCTTTATATTTCCGTTAAAAAAGAAGGCCTTAAATGTTGATTTAAGGCCTTCTAATAGCTTTTACTATATGAATTGAGGTTATGTTAATTCCATAGGTTTTCAGGGTATACACCGTCTTTAACCAATTGGTCGATACAAGCCTGTACAATTGGTTTGTCTTCTTTATAAGTCACACCAAACCATTTGCTATCTGTAGGAACAACTTTAAAATCTGCAGTCTCTGAGCTCAATAAGCTGTCAGCTACCAGCGGAATGAAAAATTCTGCCTTAGGGTTGTCTTTGTTTGCATGTGCAAAGTCTCTGAAAAGTTCTTCAGATATTTTAAACATTTCTGGTGTGAATCCCCAGAAGTTCATAGATACACGGGTATCTAATGATAAAGGATATTGTTTTTCGTCTTCTTCATAAACGATAGCTTCTCCTTCACGAAGTACTTTTGTACGTTCTATAATCTCTTCCAGATAGCCGTCTGCACTTACTTTACACACACCACGTGATACTGACCCGTAATCTGATAAAGTTTTACCGATTTCATAACCGATCATGGAATAGTTGCTTCCAGTAACTTCAGTAGTTAAAAACTTAACCATTTTCTCATAAGCATCCAGTCCATAAAAATCATCTGCATTGATTACACAGAATGGCTCTTTTATAGCATGTCTTGCCGCAAGAACTGCATGTGCTGTTCCCCATGGTTTACTTCTTTCTATTTCAATATCAATTCCATATTGTTTAAGATCGAAATTCTGGAATACATAATCTGTTTCTATCTTACCTTCAAGCTTGGCATCAAAGATAGCTTTAAAGTTTTCTACATATTCTTCTTTGATGATAAACACTACTTTCCCAAAGCCGGCTTTGATAGCATCGTAGATAGAATAGTCGATTATAGTCTCTCCGTTCGGACCAAAACCATCAATTTGTTTCATGCTGCCATAGCGACTTGCCATACCGGCTGCGAGTATTAATAACGTAGGTTTCATTGATTCTTAATTTTTAGTTCAAAAAGGCTTGCTTTATAATTTGCTGCCATAAAAAAGCGTGTCTGAAAGATCAAACACGCTTAATAGGCTGTGAAGATAAATCTTATTTATTGTATTTAAAATCGTGGTCTTTCTTTATGTTCAATAAAGAATGATAGATCAGGCTGATCACATTGTCTACATCTTCTTTATGGATCATTTCAACTGTAGTATGCATATAACGTAATGGCAGTGAAATTAGTGCTGAAGGCACGCCGCCATTTGAATAAGCAAAAGCATCAGTGTCAGTTCCTGTAGAACGTGAAGAAGCCTGGCGCTGGAAAGGAATGTCATTCTTCTCAGCAGTTTCAATCAATAATTTATTCAGGTTTGTTTGTACTGCTGGTGCATAAGATACAACCGGCCCTTTACCGCAGGCTAAATCTCCTTGTGTTATTTTATTGATCATTGGGGTAGAAGTGTCATGTGTAACATCGGTAACGATAGCCACATGAGGTTTAATGCGGTGTGCAATCATTTCTGCACCTCTTAAACCTATTTCTTCCTGTACAGAGTTTACAATGTATAAAGCGAAAGGTAATTTTTGTTTATTCTCTTTCAATAAACGAGCAACTTCTGCAATCATAAATCCACCTGCACGGTTGTCTAAAGCACGTCCAACGTAGTAACGGTCATTTAAGACCATGAATTCATCTTCATAAGTAATTACACAACCTACGTGTACACCTAATGCTTCAACCTCTTCTTTAGTCGTGCAGCCACAGTCCAGGAAAATGTTCTTTAAAGCAGGTGCTTCTTCTTTTTCTCCTGCACCACGGGTGTGAATTGCCGGCCATCCGAATACTGCTTTGACCAATCCATTATCTGTATGAATGTTTACGCGCTTAGAAGGGGCAATCTGATGGTCAGAACCACCATTTCTGATTACATAAATTAATCCGTCATTGGTGATATAATTTACAAACCATGAAATTTCATCGGCATGTGCTTCTATCACTACTCTGTATTCTGCTTTTGGATTGATTACACCTACTGCCGTTCCGTAATTGTCAATAAAACTTTCATCGATATAAGGTGCCAGGTAATCTAACCAAAGTTTCTGGCCAGGGTATTCAAATCCCGTTGGAGACGGGTTATTAATATATTCTTCAAAAAACTGGAGTGATTTCTTAGTTACGACAGATACATGTTTCTGCTTCTCGTCTTTCTTTTTAGCCATCTTTATATATTTATGATCAACTTTAACTTATTTAATAGAGTTCTATATTATAACGGAATATTTCCGTGTTTTTTACGTGGGTTATTCACTACTTTATTTTCTAGCATTTTAAATGCTTTGATTAGCTTGATCCGGGTGTCTGCGGGTTCAATTACTTCATCTATAAAGCCGCGTTCTGCTGCCCGGTATGGATTGGCAAATATTTCGGCATATAGCTTTTCTTTTTCCAGTAGTTTAGCGGCAGGATCGGCTGCAGCAGTTATTTCTTTCTTAAAAATAATCTCTGCTGCACCTTTTGCACCCATTACAGCAATCTCGGCTGTTGGCCACGCATAATTCATATCTGCACCAATATGTTTGGAGTTCATGACATCATAGGCACCACCGTATGCTTTTCTGATAATTACGGTAATTCTCGGTACTGTGGCTTCACTGAAGGCGTAGAGTAATTTTGCGCCATTTTTGATAATGCCATTCCACTCCTGGTCTGTGCCCGGAAGGAAACCAGGAACGTCTTCAAGCACTAATAACGGGATGTTGAAGCAGTCACAGAACCTGACAAAACGGGCTGCTTTGACTGAGGCATTGTTATCCAGTACTCCGGCAAGATAAGCTGGCTGATTCGCTACAATTCCAATACTTCTTCCTGCAAGACGTGCAAAACCGACTACAATGTTCTCTGCATAGTCTTTATGTACTTCAAGGAAGCTACCCGAATCACTCAGCTGATCAATTACACCTCTTACGTCATAAGGCTGATTGGCATTGTCAGGAATAATTTTATTTAAGGATGCCCTGGATTCATCCTGCTCTGGCTGATAAGCTAAAATTGCGGGAGTCTCCTCACAATTTTGAGGCATATAACTCAGCAATTGTTTAATATGGTTGATTGCATCCAGCTCATTCACACAAGAGAAATGAGTAACTCCTGATTTTGTAGCGTGTGTACTTGCGCCTCCCAGTTCTTCTGAGCTGACTTCTTCATGTGTAACTGTTTTAACCACGTTAGGGCCAGTAACAAACATATAAGAGGTATTTTCTACCATCAGGGTGAAATCGGTAATTGCAGGGGAGTAAACTGCACCCCCGGCACACGGGCCCATAATGGCTGAAAGTTGCGGGATTACCCCGGATGCTTGTACATTGCGGTAAAAAATATCTGCATATCCACCTAAGGAGACTACGCCTTCCTGAATACGTGCGCCACCGCTATCATTTAACCCGATTAGCGGAGCTCCGGTTTTCAGGGCCATTTCCATAATCTTACAGATCTTTTCTGCGTGGGTTTCGGAAAGTGAGCCTCCGAATATCGTAAAGTCTTGTGAGAAAATATAAACGAGCCTGCCATTGATATTTCCATAACCGGTTACTACACCATCGCCAGGGTACTTTTCTGTTTCCATACCGAAGTCTGTGCTCCTGTGGGTTACAAACATTCCTATTTCTTCAAAAGAACCCTCGTCCATTAGAAAATGGATGCGCTCTCTGGCAGTTAGTTTACCTTTTTTATGTTGACTATCAATTCTTTGCTGACCTCCGCCTGCATGTGCCTGTTCTATTTTATCCTGTAGTAACTTTATCTTATTATCCATGGAATTAAACTCAGTTTTTATAAATGTATAGGAACGTTTTTAAATTTATAAATTAAAATTGTTTATCACTTATTTTCTGTGAAACAAGGCGGATTTTAAAATGGGCCGGATTACCAGCGATATTGTAAACGTGTAGTAAATACGTCGTCTCTGATGTCTTTATTGTAATTTGTTAATTGCGTAGGGGAGTTGATTACCCGCTCATTGTAGACTGTAAGTTTTAAACGGGAACTGAATAAATAAGTCATTCCATAACCCAGGGTACTGAATTTAATATCACCCGCAGTCGTATTGTTATCCAGGCCAATCTGATCTTCATTGATCTTGCTGTTAGGATCATAAACATCATAAGCAAGCAAAGCGCTAAACTTACTTTTTAAGATTTGCTGTGTAAACCAAATATAACAGCCTGAGAAATTACGCAGGTAAAGGTCTGTAGCTGGCTGAGTAGAAAAGCTCTGACTTGCCAGTGTACCACTGATTGAGCTTGAAGCTGCTACTCCTGGTTGTATGCCGGCAACATATTCAGCTTTCAGACTGGTTGTCCCAAAGGTATTATCGTATTGGATCTGCACATTTCCGCCATAATAATTTCTTTTCAAATTGGCACCTTTGTAGGATGGATCTGTATTTTTAGTAAACCCATTTCCATTATCCGTATAGTAAGACTCGGTGGCATTGCGCACTGAGCCTTTATAAATTGATCCGCCAAAACCAATATGAAGCTTTTTATTGGCAAGACTATCAAACTTGAAGGAAAGATTTCCAATTACATCTTTTTTAGAATCGTAGTCCCTTGCAAAAAGTCCGCTTCCATTTACCACCGCAACATCAATGTTCAGAAAGCGAAGTTCTTTAATGGGTTGATAAGATAACATGGCACCAATATCACGTTCGCGTGGCATAATCGTTTGAAAGACCCTGGCACGCTCAGGAAAGTCCCTATAGCCGGAAGAGTAGACAATTGAATAGCCGAACGGCCTGTTAAATAAACCTGCGGTAAGTTGAAAGCGTTTATTGTCGGGCTGATGGAGTTGAATAAAGGCATCCATTAATTGCACGCCGTTTTGTGTCGCATCAATCTGGAAGACTACACTGGAGTATTTATCGACCCGGTCAATTTTAAGCCGTCCTCTGCGGATGATAAAACGGTTGTCGGAGTTTTCGGCAAAGTCTCCGCCTGAAAAAGATGAAATCCCCGGGGATTGTGCTTTTTGAAACTGCGTTTGCAGATAACCCGTGATTTTAATATCGTGAATATCATAAGAAGAGGGCGCATTATTACTTTGACTGAAGACTAACAGCGGATAAAACAAAACCAGGGTTAGCAGATGTTTTTTCATAGGTATAGTATGGTGATCAGGTTTAGGAACTGCGAAAGTACAGTTATTGCTAAATTAATCCACAGGTAATCTTGGGAATTTTGAGAATGAAAGGGAGTCCTGAAAACTTAATTACATTTTTTTTACATATTTTTTCAGTAAAAAGTGCTTCTTGGTATTACATTTGGAAAGTAGAAATAGCTGAATAAACACAGAATGTCCTTTTATAAATATCGATTACATATTGTTATAGCCTTTATAAGCATCTTCACCATGAAGATGATTATTTCTGCTGCGCCAGTATTTGTCGGTGATCTGGATAAGAATACCATGCAAAATGTTATTCTTCAACTAGAGCAGGAACATAGTTCTGATGGTGATTCAGGAAAGTCTTTACTCAAATTCATCGACTATAAACCGATTGATTTTCATAACACCTATACCTATGTGCCTTTACTGGTAGATTTCGGGATCAGGAATTGTTATATTGATCACTTCAAGCGGTATGTAGATCCCTATCATCCATCGGTACCCACTCCGCCGCCTAACTTTTGCTAATTCTTATTGATTAAACGGTTAAACCCATCGGGATTGACCGTAGTTAAATAATTATAAGTAATAATTAGCAGTAATGTTATGCAGAATGGAAACTCAATCTCCTCAAAGGCTGGATTGAAGAAATATATCTTAAAAAATAATTTAAAGCGCGATTTCCCGGCTAGTATAGTCGTGTTTTTAGTGGCCCTGCCGTTGTGTTTGGGAATAGCCCTGGCTTCGGGCGCACCATTATTCGCCGGTATTGTTACTGGAGTTATTGGAGGAATAGTTGTCGCTAGTATCAGCGGATCTCAGTTAAGTGTGAGTGGTCCTGCTGCTGGTTTGACAGTTATTGTATTGGGTGCTATTGCTCATCTGGGCAGTTACCAGACATTTTTACTGGCAGTGATGCTGGCAGGTTTGATGCAGATAGTGCTTGGCGTGGTCAAAGCAGGTACAATCGGTAACTATTTTCCCTCGAGTGTAATTGAAGGGATGCTTGCTGCGATTGGACTGATCCTGATTTTAAAGCAGTTGCCACATGCGCTAGGTGTGGATACTGATTTTCTGGATGAAAGTTTAAGCAGTGGCCCAATGTTCAATGTAGTAGGGGAGGCGCTAAAATTGCTTAATCCGGCTGCAATGATCATTACTGCACTTTCGATTGCAATCCTGATCTTCTGGCCAAAATTCAAAAAGCTGAGTGCTGTACCAGCTCCGTTACTGGTTGTTATTCTAGGTATAGGATTAACCTTGTTTTTTCAGCAAACACAATTCGCGTTAAAAGCTGAACAAATGGTTAATATCCCTGTCGTTAGCGGATGGGGTGAATTTTCTAACCTGTTTACGATGCCAAATTTTTCAGCTATTACAAACAAAGAAGTCTGGATTGTTGCTTTAACAATAGCTGTTGTGGCAAGTTTAGAAACCTTGCTGAGTATCGAGGCTGTAGATAAGATTGATCCTGTAAAGAGAGTTTCACCAACCAACAGAGAGCTGATTGCACAGGGACTGGGAAATATGACAAGCGGTTTGTTTGGCGGTTTACCTATGACCTCTGTAATTGTGAGAAGTTCTGCAAACGTAAATGCTGGTGGAAAGACAAAAATGTCTGCCATTTTACATGGTTGCTGGTTGTTATTGTCTTTCCTTTTTATACCTGGACTGATCAACATGGTTCCGCTTGCCTGTCTGGCAGCGATTCTTTTAGTCACTGGTTATAAACTGACAAGAATCAGTTTATTCAAACATATGTACCATAAAGGATGGGATCAATTCGTTCCATTTGTGATTACAGTCGTTGCTGTTTTATTAACTGACTTATTAAAAGGTGTGGCAATCGGTATGTTGTTGTCTGTATTTTATTTATTGCGGACTAATATGCGTAACCCTTTCTTTTACAAAATTCAGGAAGAAGGAAACAAGAAAAATCTGAGAATTAAACTGTCTGAGGAAGTTTCATTTCTGAACAAAGCAGCCATACAGGTTGTCTTGACAAAAATCCCTCAGGAAACCAATGTTATTATTGATGGAAGCAACTCCAGGTATATTCATCCGGATGTACTGGAGACCATTTACAATTTTAAACATAATGCTTATACAAAGGGGATTATAGTTACCTTAGTTGAGATAAAAGAGCATTATATAGTACCAAAGATAACTGACAAAATTATTGAAGATATTCATAAAATATAAAATATTATGTGTGCAAAATTAGAATCCCACAATCACGATATAACTTACGAAGGACTATTACAAGGTAATAAAGATTGGGTAGCGAAAACTTTAGCTGAAGACCCTACTTTTTTTGACCGTTTATCTGCTGGACAGAAGCCGCCAATTTTATGGATCGGCTGTTCAGATAGCAGGGTGCCGGCTAACCAGATTACTAATACCAATCCCGGAGATATATTTGTTCACCGCAACATCGCGAATGTTGTAGTACATACAGATATGAACATGTTAAGTGTACTGGATTATGCGGTAAACGTGTTAGAAGTTGAGCATGTTATCGTTTGCGGACACTACGGATGTGGTGGTGTTGCAGCGGCATTAAGCAACAAGCAATTCGGAATTATTGATAACTGGTTAAGAAATATAAAAGATACTTATCGTTTACATTATCATGAACTGGATAGAATATCAGATGATAAAAAACGTACGGACAGATTAGTAGAACTGAATGTTATAGAAGGTGTATTTAATCTGACTAAAACATCTATTGTTCAAAACAGATGGGGAAATGGAAAGAAATTAGGTATCCATGGCTGGGTTTACAGTTTGGAAACCGGATTAATCAAAGATCTGGGCGTAACTACAGAATCTAATGATCATATTTCTGCTGTATTTAAGATGGATGGTCTGACTAAACCTAAAGTTGAAGCTCCGGCCAAAACACCTGTTGATCAAAAATAATTTATTACAATTATAATGTTATAAAAAAAGCCGGTATTAATAGACTGACCCCAAAAAGTTGGACGAAGTTATGCAATGTTTTTAAAATAATGAGTTCGGTATTCCACCGGACTCATTCCATTTAAATTAAGCCTTACTCGATCCCTATTATAATATTTAATATACTTTCTAATCTCAGAATGTAATTGCGATACCGAGTTATATTCATTTAGATAAAATAATTCTGATTTAAGCACTCCAAAAAAGTTCTCAATTATAGCGTTATCCAGGCAGTTTCCTTTTCTGGACATACTTTGCATTATCTGTTTATCTTTTAGTTTTTTCTTATACTTCTCTAGCCTGTACTGCCAACCCTGATCAGAATGGAGAATTGGTTTTTCATGG
>NZ_QLLR01000011.1 GCF_003259615.1 Pedobacter cryoconitis
GTTGAGTCCATAGATAAGCACATTCGCTTTATCCAAGGATTTCTCTAATTGCCTGATTCTAGCCTGAAGAGCTTTGGAATCTTTAACTTTGGGATCCATAGGTAATAAAGATACAGCTCCTTTTTCTAATTTTTTCTTATAAATACTTACCCAATTGGTGAGCATATGGACACTGGGTAAATGGTGCATTTTTGCAACAGCTTTGGCAGGTAGATTCTGATAAACTACCATAATAACTAGCTTTTCTCTAAAGGTTTTGGAGTAAGTTTTTGGCTCCGTTTCTAGTGCTTTCATTTGAGTCAATTAACTCAAAACTGTAAACCTATATCCGTATAAGACCTCTTAATGATACTTATCCAAATCAGGAACATCCATCAAGTCATTATTTAACCTGGAACAGAGGAAGAATTTTAAACGATTATTATATCATCTTCATTTCAAAAGGAAAAGGGGTTTATGGTTCTGCATTGACGGAACCTTTTGAAGTGGCAGCTGGAACCTGTTTCTTTCTGCATCCGGGAGTTTTGCACCGTTATAAACCAGATCCGAATATCGGATGGGAAGAATACTGGGTAGGGTTTAATGGTTTTTATGTTCAGCAACTTATGGCTAATGGATTTTTCGACAGCCGTGATCCATTTGTAGCTCTGGGAAGTTACCTATGGGATATTCATCATTCCGGAAAGCTTTTAAAGTGATAACAGGGCAATCACCTAATCAATACCATCTTAACCTGCGCCTGGGCAGGGCGAAAGATCTGCTGAGGACCACGGATATTAAATATCAATAAATTGCCGTTAAGAACCAGCTTTTCAATTACACATCCCTTAGAATAACCAATAATGATAGAAAGTTTTTTATCGGGTACAGTGATTGTAATTATTTTAGCGGCAGGATCATGTTTAATGCCTTCAGTTTTTATTGTGGAAGAGAAACTTTCGTTTGAAATAAGGAACAGCAGTATAACGGATAATAATAAGCTTAGGATCATGTGGGAAAGTTGAAATATTATTGATTTATAAAGTCAAAAATATTGCAAATATGCACCAATGTGTTAGACCAACTTCGTGTTTTTTTTGTACTTTTTGATATATAACGGTTAAAAAGAATTTCATTAGTCTTCGAAATATGTACTTGTTATATTAAAATGATAACGTGCTTGCAGTACTTTAAATCTCTCAACTTGTTCTGTCGTGAGCGAAGATAAGTTATCCTCCAGGGTATTCATTTTTTCATCTAGTTTTTGATTGAGTTTAATGATCGAAGCAATTTCTTTATTTTCTACCATCCCACTATCTGGAGGATTATCTACTTTATTGCCTATTTTTTCCAACTCATCTTTATAAATGCTGATGAGCCTATCACATTCATTTATTGCTTTATCAGCATTTCTGTTAGTAATGAATTCATTTGCATCTAACTTTTGACGGGATACATTCAATGAATTTGAGTAACAGCCAATAAGGATCAGCGCAAATAACCCGACCATTAGCAATTTGGTTTTAATCATATATAATCATTTGTAATACAAACTTAGAACTGACACCGGCTAAGGGAAGATCGGATAAGACTTTAGTATATCCGAATAAGACCAGATGTAGGATTTGAGCAATTAAATCCTATTGAGGCAACACATGGTCCGATCAGACTATTCACGAATTAATAATAGCACGAATTTCACCATTCTAGACAACAAGTGGATTTAGAGCCCGGTAATGTTTACTGCTGGTGATGATCTGCGACTAAAAACTAAGTTATGAATAAAAAAAAACTACTCATTTTCTTTGTCTTTCTGCTGTTTGCCATACAGGTAAATGCGCAGGACAGGACAGTTACCGGAATGGTAACGTCTAAGGCAGACGGACTCCCATTACCCGGGGTCACAATTCGGGTTAAAGGTGAAAAACAAGGAGCAATGACTTCTGCAAATGGAAAGTTCTCTATTTCTGTTCCTAAAACTGCTACGACACTTGATATTACCTATATCGGGTATCTGATGCAAACTATTAACATACCCGCATCTGGTATCGTTAATGCTGCTTTAGTTGAAGATTCACAGCAGTTAGAACAAGTGGTTGTTACTGCGATGGGTATTTCGCGGAAAAAGAATGAGCTGCCTTTTGCTGCTCAGGAAGTGAAAGCCGAGGACATTACCAGAACAAGAGATAATAACCTGGTTAATTCTTTAGGTGGTAAGGTTGCTGGTTTGGACATCAAACGAAGCAATGCGATTGGTGGATCTACCAATGTGGTTATTCGTGGTGCAAAATCAATCTCTGGTAATAACCAGGCACTATTTGTGATTGATGGGGTTCCGGTTAGTAATGCTACAGCGAATACTACGAATCAAGCAAGTGGTCGCGCTGGTTATGATTATGGTAATGCGGCGGCAGATATTAACCCTGATGATGTGGCTTCAATGACCGTACTGAAAGGCGCTGCTGCAACAGCCTTATATGGTTCAAGGGCAGCCAATGGGGTAATCATGATTACGACAAAAAAAGGAAGTAAAAATTCGACCAACATCACTGTAAATAGTGGGGTGACTTTTGGTCAGATCGACAAATCGACGTTTGCTAAGTATCAGAATGAGTATGGACAAGGCGGAGCATCTCCGGTGGAGGATGGAGAAGGAAATGTTGTTCCAATACCTGGCTTTTGGTACAGAGATGTTTTTGGTAGCGGAAAAGTGATGACTCCTCAGTTTACTGCAGATGCATCTTACGGCCCAAGATTTGATCCTAGCTTAATGATCTATCAATGGTCTTCATTAGATCCGTTTTCTCCAAATTATGGAAAAGCTACACCATGGCAAGCTGCTGCAAATGGTCCTGAAACTTTTTATGAAACTGCTGTTACGTCTAATCAAAGTATTAGTATTGATGGTGGTAGCGAGAAAGGTACTTTTAAAATTGGGTATACACGCAATGATGAAAAAGGGGTTTTACCGAATAGTAAGATTACTAAAAACTTGTTCAATTTTGGTTCAACTTATAACATTGCTAAAAACTTGACAGTAAATGCTTCTGCGAATTATTCAAAGATTGATGGTTTAGGACGTTATGGTACTGGCTATGATGGCTTGAATCCAAATCAAAGTTTCCGTCAATGGTGGAATGTTGGTGCTGATTTGAAAGAGCTGAAAGATGCTTATGACAGAAATCAAAAAAACATCAGCTGGAATTGGGGAGATGAGACGGGAACAAGTCCTATTTATGTTGACAATCCTTATTTTAGCCGATATCAGAACTATTCTACAGACACAAGAGATCACTTTTTTGGTAATGCTGGCCTGAATTATAAGGTTAATGACTGGCTGGACATTATAGGCCGGGTATCTTATGACGGAACTTCTGATATTCAGGAGGAACGTATTGCCATTGGAAGTACTAATGTTTCATCTTATTCCCGTATTAATGGAACTTTTGCTGAAACCAATTTCGACCTTTTACTGAACTTTAACAGGAAAATATCTGAAGATATTTCTTTCAAAGGATTATTGGGTGCCAATTTACGCCGTAGCAAATTAACGAATATCAATGCCAGAACCAACGGCGGCTTGGTTGTGGCGAACTTGTATGCGCTATCAAATTCTATAAACCCAATTATTGCGCCAATTGAACGTTATGAGACAAGGGCAGTAGATGGTTTATTTGCAAGCACAACTTTCGGTTATAAGGATCTGTTATTTTTAGATGCAACAATTAGAAGAGATCAGTCAACAACGCTGCCTACAGACAGGAATTCGTTCTGGTATCCATCTGTGGCAGGAAGTTTTGCCTTTTCAAATTTGTTAAAAGAAGAAAAATGGCTGTCTTATGGTAAAGTACGGCTAAACTATGCAGAGGTTGGGAGTGATGCACCTCCGTTAAGTGTTTATGATACTTATACTAAACCTACACCAATTGGTTCTATACCGCAGTTCACTTTACCTAATATCAAAAACAATTCAGAGCTTAAACCTGAGCGTACTAAGAGTATGGAAGCTGGTTTGGAGACAGCATTTTTAAATAGCCGTTTAGGCTTTGATCTAACTGTATATAAGACAAATACGATAGATCAGATTACTCCAATACCAGTTACATCAGCTACCGGCTATACCCAACTTTATGTTAATGCTGGTACAGTTGAAAACAAAGGGGTAGAGGTTTCTGCTTTCTTTATTCCAGTAAAAACACGGGATTTCTCCTGGACACTGAATTTAAACTGGTCACTTAACCGAAGCAAAGTAACGGCTTTATATAACGACGTGACTAATATTCAGCTTCATACTTTACCATTACAGGGAGCAGTTTCTTACAATGCTGCTTTGGGTCAGCCCTATGGTGTGATCCGTGGAACTGATTATGTATATAAAGATGGTAAGCCTGTTGTCAACGAGAATGGATATTATGCTGCCACTGAAAGTTCTGCAGAGATTATTGGTAATCCTAATGCAGACTGGATGGGCGGTATTGGAAACACATTCAAGTACAAAAAACTTTCTTTGAATTTCCTGATAGACATTCGCAAGGGTGGTGATTTATGGTCTTTAGATCAATGGTATGGACAAGGCTCTGGTTTGTACAAAAACACTGCGGGTCTTAATGATTTGGGCAACCCGGTAAGGAATAGTTTGGCTAATGGGGGCGGAATTATTTTACCTGGAGTATTAGCTGATGGAACACCGAATAACAAGCGTATTGATGTTTCTAATCAGGGTAATGCTGCTTATGGTTATAGTAATAATCCTCCTCGTGCTTCGACTATTTATGATGCTGGTTATGTTAAACTTAGAGAATTAGCATTGACTTATTCTTTACCTGAGAAGTGGATAAAAGGATTACGCGGTTTTAAAGGAATTGATGTTTCCTTGATTGGTCGTAATCTTTGGATCATTCATAAAAATGTGCCCGACGCAGATCCTGAAGATGGTTTAGGCTCTGGGAATGTACAGGGTTATCAAAGTGGTGCTTACCCGGCTGTAAGAACGGTAGGTTTCAATGTTAGATTTAAATTATAAGCGGATTATGAAAAGAATATATATCATTTTAGTTGCAGCGGCATTCTTTAGCTCCTGTGCTAAGAATAAGAGTGATTACAATATAGATCAGAAGAATGCAACGGACGTTCCTGCGCCAACATTATTTACAGCAGCAGAGAAGAATATAGCTGACATTTTAACTACCCCAAGTGTAAATAGCAACGTGTTTCGTTTTTATGTTCAGTATTGGACAGCTACGGATTATCTGGATGAGCCAAGATATAATCTAACAGCCAGGTCAATACCACAAAGTTTCTGGGTAACAATGTACAGGGATGTAATCGCTAATTTAAGAGAATCTAAACGCCTTATTGCTGCTGACAAGTTAATTGATGCTGATGTGGCTGTTAATCAAACAGCACAGGCAGAAATACTGGAAATAATGGCCTGGTCTTCTTTGGTAAATACTTTTGGAAATGTGCCTTACACGGAGGCTATGGATATTGGTAATGTTCAGCCTAAGTATGATGACGCAGCAACGGTTTATGCCGATTTACTGGTACGTTTAGATGAGGCACTGGGCAAATTGAAAGTCTCGGCAGCTGGTTACGGTAATGCAGATTTAATGTATAATGGAGATGCGGCGAAGTGGGTTAAGTTTGGCAATTCTTTAAAGCTAAGATTAGGTTTGATTTTAGCGGATAAAGATCCTGCGAAAGCAAAAACTGCAATAGAATTGGCGGCTGCAAATGTATTATCCAGCGCTGCTGATAATGCAAGGTTCCCTTATGTAGGTTCCCCACCAAATAATAATCCAATTGCAACGGCGGCTAATCCTGCTTTAACGAGCAGAAAGGATTATGTGGGAACGCAGTCTTTTATCAATAAATTGAATGCTTTGGAAGATCCGCGGCGTGCTGGATTTTTCACGAATAAAGACGGTCAGTATATTGGTGGGTATTATGGATTTTTCAATTCTTATTCGAATTATTCAACGATGTCTGCAAGGGTATCGGCTCTTAATTTTGAAGCGTTATTAATGGACTATCCTGAAACTGAGTTTGCTTTGGCAGAAGCTGGTGCAAGAGGTTTTGCTGTTCCGGGAACTCCTCAGGAACATTATAACAAAGCTGTAACGGCTTCGATTGAGTATTGGGGTGGAACTGCTGCAGAAGCGGCTACTTATCTTGCCCGTCCTGATGTTGCTTATAGTACGGCTTCGGCTGATTTTAAGGAAACGATTGGTACTCAAAAATGGATTGCTTTATATAACAGGGGGTATGAGAGCTGGACGGAGTGGAGAAGACTTGATTTCCCTAAGCTTGATCCGCCAAGTTCGGCAAATGCTCCTGAAGGGCAATCTGCGCCTTCGGGTTTAACTATTCCTGTACGCTTAATTTATCCTATTAATGAGCAAACTTTAAACGGGGCAAACAGAGCGGCAGCAGCGGCGGCTATCGGCGGCGACCTTGCGGTTACTAAATTGTTCTGGGATGTAAAGTAACTGGATAGTTTATCAATGAAAAAGCCCTCAGTCTAAAATTTGACTGGGGGCTTTTTTACGGTTTTGCGAAGTAGTCATTTCCTATAAAAAAACGGTTTTCATATTTTGACTTTATTTAGTGTAATAATTGGTATTGATCACGATAACTGAGTTTCAGTTTATGAGCCCGCAAAGGTATTGGCATCAGAAATCAAAAAGTAACCAGTAAGGATTAATGTGGAACCGGAAAAGACCAATTAACAAACACAATTTCAGACAACGCTCTTTTTTTATAAATTCGCCGATATGTATATTCCAAAATCTGGACTAAAGATTCTGTTAGTTATCACTATATTATTTATTTCTTCTTTTACCAGTGCACAGGATATAGCGAAAGAGGCCATGTATTTGTCTTTTGATAATGCTTTTAAAGATATAACTGGTATTTCATCGTCTTTGCCGATCAGGTTATTTAAGATGAAAGGTGTAAAGAGGGTAATATTAAAGGGTACTGAGCATGTACCTGATGTACGTTCCGTTGTTATAGAGTTTAACGATAAAGGGCAATGGATAAATATGAAAACGAATACGGTTGACGGTTCGCAAGTCTCTATTACAGCTTCTTACAAGGATGATAAACCATTTCAAATTATAATTAGCAATAGAATAAGTGCCGATGATTTTATATATGGGTTTGAGTATTCGGGCGATCTGGTCAAGATAAAAACACTTAAAGGAAGATGGGTAAGGGATTTGGAGTACCAGCTGGTGGGTAAACAATTTTTAAATACGAAGCTTTATAGTGATACGGGTAAAATTGATGGCTCTGCTTCGCCCCGGAAAGCTGCTTTAATAATGAGTTATAATGTATTCAGGGAAGATAAAAGGGCTATTTTAAAGGAAATCAATATCAATAAGGAGAAGTATTTTTCACCAAATGTAATCACCTATAGCAATACAGACTGGAGTTTACCATTTAATATCGAAAATAAATACGTTATCGTAGATGACCAGATTGCTGGAACTGATCAGTACTATTATGAAAATCCAGAAAAACTGGTCATCGAAAAAACGGAACTGGATGAAACTACACGTTTTGTATATGGGATTAAAGACGGGTTACCAGTTAGCCTTAGTTTGAGCAAACAGCCAAATGAAAAATGGATTAAGGGAGCACCTGAATCAAATGTTAAAGTCAACAATTTTAGCTATGAATATTTTGAGCAGTAAAATTTAGGAAAGCCGGTCAATTTTCTTTTGGAATTTAGTTGTGTAATTATTCCAGGCAGATTTGTGTTCTTCGTTGTCATATAGTTTTTTGGCATAATAATATACTTCTTCGCGGAAATGAAAGCCCCAGATTTGTTCTATGAATTCAATGCCTGAGTCCAATGCTTTTAAAAGCACAGTAATTTTAGAAACTTTTGCTGTTTCACAATATTTATCTAACCATAATCCACGCCCCAGTTTCACGTAGTCTATTAACAATTCTTCTGTGATGAAGAGTTCAGGTACATTATCCATTTCTGACTCATTATAATGTATGATCTCTTTGATTAATGATTTATCCAGATAGTCAGGTGGGATAGAAGATATGTTTGTTTGATGTCTGGCGGCTTTGTAACAAAGCTCTTTAGTAATCAGATGTGCTGGAATATATTGAAGATTTGTACCTTTCTTTTGTATTTCCTGTTCGCAAATATTTTGGGTTAAGAAGGTTTCAGGAAAATAGGAGAAGCAAAAGGCCCCGTATTTTTCGCCTGTTTTTTTAAAGAAATGTTCGGTTTTAATGGCTTCAGGAATACGTTTTAAGTTGCCCCAGTATTTAACCGCTTTTTGTAACCAGTAAGCTTCATCCTTATTTTGTAATTGGCCTGACTTGGAAAACACGTATTCGCCATCATTCAGATCGAATATCAAGTCTTCAAATGTAGGCGTAGGATTGTCTAAGAGCTTCGCTAGTTTGGGAGCACATAACCAGTCTTCACCGGTTTCTTCATCTTCATAACAGGCATTTTCTAATGGATATTCACCGGTTTTATCATTATAATAGAATAAATCGGCTTTATAATTATTCAGATGGGTATAGTGATCGTTGATAATCAGTACAGGAGAAGTAACAGTTGCATCACATTTGAAATATCCGTGGTTGTAATGACTGATAAAGACTTCTTCGGTAGCTATATTTCCTTTGATATACATCGTAGATCCGCCGGCGACAAAACTTTGACAGGTAACCTGACCGGATACATATAAAAATGCCCCATAGTCGCCTTCTTCATTAAGGATAGATCCTTTTACCGATAGGTTTCCAAAAATGAGTATTCCTTCTACAAGTTCATCAGATTTTTGAACTTGTAAACCAGGAAATTGTTTGACCCAGTTTTTATCATTGCTTCTCCAGCCCAGGTCAATATCCAGTCTTAAATGTTCGGGAAAATCAACATCGCCATTACTGACAATAAAAATAGCTTCCTCGTCAAATTCTTCTCCTTGATGAGGGAAAATTGCTTCCCAGGATTTAGCGAAGTGATCAACGGCCAGAAGTTCTTTGAATGTTGTAAAAGAGAAATTATTCATTTTCGAAAAACACTTATAATTTATATTGTCGATTCTTTAATTGTATTGTCCAGCCATAGTTCATACCAGTCCAAGAAGGAGATCTTTTCTGGATTTTCAAGTTCTACAGAGGGATAAATGCCGCCATCATTGACACGATCATCTGTCCACATCTTACCTTTTTCTTCGCCATTAATAACCAGGCTAATCGTAATTCCGCATCCGTAATCTGAAATATTTAATCTGCCATAATCATTTTGCGGCAGATCAATCAGTGCTGATTTTTCTGCCAGCAGTTGTTCTTCTAATTCTTCATTTCCATTTTCATAAGCCTGGTCTATCTTTTCAACAATCGCAGCAAGGGCCTCTTCAACGTTCCAGCTTTCGGTATAGGGAAATGGCTTTGAAAGCTCAAAATAACTATGCTGAGCTTTGTCTGAATTATCAAAATACATAATCCTGCTGTCTGCTAAAGTATTTACGCCGTAAAAAGGCCCTGCTCCGCCATTTCCAATGGTTGTTAAGAAAGCAATGTATTCTTCCGGCAGACTTACCTGGTACGCAGTTTCAAATTGTTTGATTTCATCAAAGTTAAGCGGAGGATTTAAAATATACTCATGACGCTCAGCGCCAAATTGTTCCAATTCTGAATCCAGTTGTTTTAATTGGTTCAGTTTGTCTTTAATTCTTTTTATTTGTTCATCCATTTAAGCTGCTTTATCCATTTATTCTGACTTTGATACTTCGTCTATATCCAGTCTTTAATATCATTTGATATATCCTGAATATCATTCATCAGTTTACAGGTATGATACCCGTCGGCGATTGCATGATTTACAAAAACTGAAAGAGGAATCAATGTCTTTCCATTTTCAGTAAAGTACTTCCCAAACCGGATAATTGGGAACAAGAGCGCAGATTCTGCATAGGTATCCTGATTAAAACCGGTAAAACTGAGCCAGGGAAGTGCGGAGATTGGGCAAAAGTTAGCTGGGCGGCCGTTTCTGGCTTTAATACCTTTAACGTCTTTATAAGTCTCTATATCATTTTGTATAGTTTGATAAAAATCCGAAAACTTATCATGGTATTCACTCCATACATCAGAAAAGGTTTTATCATCTTCATGGAAAATAGTATAAGAGGGCACTACATGATTCCAGGTGCCCAATGTTCCCTGTTCATCGAAACTCATCCGAAATTCCTGATTCTGATTCACAGCTTTCATGATCACATATAAGAATGAAGGATAAAATTTAAGCCCTTTCGCCTTAGTTTCTTTCACCAAATGAGAAATATCTATATTGGAATTGATATTATATTTGCACTTAATTGTTTGATAGTAATAATCAAAATAGAGCTTTCTGACCCAGGTTTCCTGATTTACAAGAGTAAAAACAGCTTGCATATTTATCCAAACGTAGCTATGATGGTTTTCTGATAGCGATTATTTCTTCAACCAGTTTAGGGTAACGCCTGTGGTATCCTGCACCTAGTTCAGTTTCTCTGTTCATTTCTTCGGGATCATCATAATGAACTACATCAGGATATAATTCGGAAACAGCGTCACTGATTTCAGATTCATCCTCGTTATCGTGGTTGATGCCGTAGGCTTCATCAGCTACATAAAGTAACCCTTCTGCCCAGTCATTGCCAATACAAAAGTCAATATCAGGTGATAAGAATGTATTGAGATCTGTTTTTAATCCTTCGAAGAATTCTTTCCCTTTTAAAAGCAACCAGCATCTGAAGTAAATAAATCCATCGCCAGAAAAAGAATCTTCAAAGGTAATTATGCCATTTTTAGTTTCAAAATCATTATCCAGAATCACAAAGAGCTCAGCGATTTCTGCGGTATAGAGTTCATGAAGTTTTTCCTGCAAACATTTCTCAAATAAGATAAGCCGCTGTTTCCCGCTTTTGGAAAGGAGTTCTACCAGATTTTCTATATGTTCTTCGGGATCATATTCTTGCCAGTTCGCGTTTCTATATTTATTTGATTTCCGAATAGACTCCCAAAAGAACAGATCTGCTACTTCATTTTCTGAAAGTTCTTCCTTAACAGGAATATCAGCGTTATCAGTAAGCTCCACATAACCTGACTTGGTTTTCTGTGCAATTAGTTTAGCTGTTTCGGCTTCACATTCTGCTTCTGATGTAAATTCTTTAAGCAATTCACGGCCTTTTGTTCCTACTTTACCATAGGTAATACTTTGAGTCTTATCTTCTGTGGTTATATTCCAAAATTTATTAGAGTTATTGTCCTGATTTATAAATCTTCTGGTCATAGCTTATCAAATTGGTTCTGTTATAAATTAATGGTCAAAAAGGGTTATTTCTTATTTTTAAATTCTTTCCATTGTTCGAATCGTTCATCAATCCTCGTTTTAAGCAAATCATAATTGCTCTATGAATTCTCAATTCTATACAAAGTATTCTGGTCAAGCATATTATTGACGACTCTGATATTGAGCAGCCGGGCATAATCACCTAAATAATCCTTATAGGCTTTGGCGAATTTTGTTCCGTCTTCATAGTAAGCTTTAGCAAATTCATTGCCTTTTTTACTCAGGTCATTGCTGGTTAGTTTACCATCACAATTGCGCATTAGATATTCACTTCCTGTCAGTGTTCTGCTTTTTACATTTTTTATATCATCCTCAAATTCACAAACTTGTTCTTCTGACAATAAATCATTTTCTATAAACCATGTCAGGAATATACCGATGTGCGTTGCGCCATTTATTTGCGGAAGGTCAGGAGGGAAGTCACCATCATAATGCCAGGAGGCATCGTCGTATTTCTTCATAAATCTAATTACATTGCTTTATAGGATATTGCTAATATATCAAAATTAATATATTTCTATAAAGATAATCAGTTTATGAATTGAAAAATGGAGAATTGATTAGTATTGAAATTACTTATTTAATTCAAAAGCAAGCTGAACAGGTTTCTGCAATAAAATAATCGTTATTTTGCGCGCAATGAGAAAGTGTTTAATGATAGCTTTATTGCTATACATAGGCTGCGGGGTTAGTGCACAGGTAAAAAAGCAGGCTGTTTATCTTGGATTCGAATTAACAAATCCTGAGTTTGGCAGCTATTTTCCTTTGCAATTATTCAACCTTAAAGGGATGAAAAGTATGAAGATCAACAGCAATGAAAATGAACTGTTTAAAGATCTCCGGATTGAATTTAATAGTAAAGGCCAATTGATCAAGGCTGTAGGAAAAAGAGATTCCCTGATCGTAACTTATAAAAACAATGCACCTGTCAAGTTCACCACTAAAAATCAAGCGCTGGAATTTCGTTATTCAGGAGATACGGTCATCGTAATTGAGCATCAGATAATGGCATTGTACACTTTAAGTGGTTCTGTTTTGCTGAATACAAAAACATATACATTTAAAGAACGTGACTACACAAAGATAGATTCAGTCTTAAATAATGCCAGAATAGTTGAATTTAAAGGGGATAGTATACAGCTGGTAGATAGTCAGAATAATAAGCTACGCTATACAACTAATTCAAAGAACTTGGTTATGCCCTTTATCAGAACATATAATATGGGAGATCAGGAGCAATCATATTTTATTAAGGATGCCTATTATAACGATCCACAAGGAAATTTAATTCTAGACAAGACTTTGAGCGGGGGCGACAGACTTCATTTTCTCTTTACAATGAAAAATGGAAGACCTGTAAGTATTTCCACGACCAGGCAGTTCTTGTCAGAAGATGGGCATACGATTCGCAAATCTACGCTTAGCCCGGAAGTTCCGGTTATAAGTTATGAATATTTCAATTAGTATTAAAACATGAAAATATATATATTAATAGTATCAATTCTGTTGATCAGATGTGGAGTAATTGCGCAGGAAAAGAGGGTGAAAGATCCGGCTAAAGCGGCTATGTATCTTGCTTTTGAACAGCACACTAAAGATCGTTATGTTTTTCCAATCCAATTTTTTAAGCTCCATAATGTAAAAAGGATTGTAGCTAATAATGTCGCTGATCCTGACAATGATTTCATTTTAGAATTTGACAAAAGCGGCCGTTGGATTAGCCTGGGTACCAAAGGAGATAATGTATTGTTAAGTTACAAAAATAATATGCCACATGAATTTACAAACAGGACTGGAAAAATGGCTGATTTTCAATATGCTGAAGATACAGTAATTGTTAAGATAGGAACAAGTGAATGGCATTATTCTCTTGTTGGCAGCCTGTTTTTAAAGACAAAGTATGTACAGGGTAAAGCTGATTCTTCAGGGAAATTGGGAATCAGTACGAATCAGGTCATTATCAGAAAAGTAGCTCATAGCGCTGAAGTTATTTCTGAACCGGTTAATTTGATAGCACAAGATTATCTTCCCAGATTGATCACAACATATAGTAACACCAAATGGGAGTTGCCGCTATCAATTGATAGTGATGACCTTGTGTACAAAGGAAGAACGGATATTGGAAACGTAAGCAGAGAGAGGTACTACAAAGACAAAATGGGGAATTTTATTTTTGACAACTCTGAGTCAGGTTACACGACACACCACGTTTTTAAGATGAAGGATGATAAGCCGCTAAGCCTTGCAACAAGTTATAAGGGGAGACAATTGAATGGAGCACCGGAAGCAAAACCAGAAATCACAACTTATAAGTATAGCTATTTCCAATAAAAGTTATCAATAAGGATATGATCCTTATTGATAACTTAAAAAGATTACATCCATTTTGAGGCAAAACGATAAAACTCATGCCTTAATTCATTAAAAAGCCTTTCTTCTGTCAGATAGTTTTCATGTAAATTGTGATTATCTGAGATCGTGATTTTCTCTACTGAACCATCAAATTCACTGATCTGATCTTTGATATTATTGTTATTCTCATGGATACTGCTTTTCAGTTCATCAATTGCATTTTTGTGGATGATAAATTCATTCTGAAAATGCTCAACTTGCTCTGCTACCTCTTTATTGGTATTGTCAGCAAGGATCTCTTCCAGTCTTTCTTGCAGGATTACAAGTTCCTGAGCGTAAAAGTCAAGGCCCCTTAAGGAGTCGCTATGTAAATTTGTGATATGTTTAATACTTAGCTGTTTCATAGTACTAATATATCTATAATTATAGTGTGGGTTTGTTAACTCAAAATAATCTTTCGGAAGCTGATTTATAGCTGACACTCAACCGTTATTGCAGCAGAGCAAAATAAGGTCAGGGATAGAAACGAAAAATCCGGCGATGTACTGCCGGACTTTTACTATTTGGGTGTGTTGTTGCATTCTATTGGCATATACTGTTGGAGTATAGGTATTCCATTTTGTGTTGTTTCATTATATACCTATGACTGTAAAACAGTGGATTGGTTTAATCTGATATTAAAATAAATTATTGAAAGATTAAATCATTTGTTCCTTGAAAAAGACAATATGTCGGGAAAAAAGGTATTTCAATGAACAACAGTTGTTTAAACATAAATGTGTTTGTAACATTTAACTACAAGATGAACAAAAGTAACATAAATTTAATTTGTTTTCTCATTAAAGGTTAATTACATTTGAGTATGGATATATTTAACAGAGAAAAATACGACATTGTATTTAGTAGCGGTTTAGAAGCCAATAATGCGGTAAAAGATGGTGAGTCCCGCACAGTGATGAATAAGTACATCGCATTTTGTGAAAAATTAATAACAGAAAACCCTGATACGAAAGTGGATGATCTTTGTGATTCTGCCATAACAGGATTCCGTTATTTAAAGAAATATGGAGAAATACCTGTCGTAAATACACTATAATTCACAAATCATCCTTGGTTTTTCATTTATATTTTGATCTTTGGCAGCAAATCAAAAATAATGAATAAAGCAATTTTTTTAGACCGTGATGGGGTCCTTAATCATGAACGGAATGATTACATCTGCCGGGTAGAAGATTTTGAAGTACTGGAATATCAGATTCCCCCTTTAAAAAGATTATTTGACGAAGGTTATCTTTTAGTCATCATTACCAACCAGGGAGGAATTGCCCTGCAACGTTATACGGAAGATACGCTGGCTGATATGCACGAAATTCTTTTCAATAAGTTTGAAGAACAGGGTGCGGAAATCATCCATGCTTATTACTGCCCGCACCATCCAACTGTAAATGGTGAATGTGAATGTCGTAAACCTAAGTCTGGAATGCTGCTTGAAGCCATTGCAGAATATAATATTGATCCTGCACTGTCAGTTATGATTGGTGACAAGCCAAGAGACGTGGAAGCTGCAAACGGGGCAGGAGTGAAGGGTATCCTGATCCCATCTGATGAGCAGATTGACTATGACAAAGTAAAAGCTGTTCTGGAAGGGAACTAGCAAATAGATCTTATCAGCAAAAAGGCCGTTTCAATTATGAAACGGCCTTTTTGTTTTCTAACCTTATATAGTAAGCAGGAACTTAAGCCTTAACTTCAGCTGCTTTTTTGTGATCAGCAAGGAATGTAGCTAATCCGCTATCAGTTAATGGGTGTTTTAATAAACCTAAAATAGCTGATAATGGGCCAGTCATTACATCTGCACCTAATTTAGCACAGTTGATAATGTGTAATGGTCCGCGGATAGAAGCAGCAAGGATTTCAGTTTCATAACCGTAGTTATCAAAAATTAAACGAATATCTTCGATTAATTGTAAACCATCAGTACCTATATCATCTAAACGGCCAAGGAAAGGAGATACGTAAGTAGCACCTGCTTTGGCAGCTAATAAAGCTTGTCCTGAAGAGAAAATCAGTGTACAGTTCGTTCTGATTCCTTTTGAAGAGAAATATTTGATGGCTTTAACACCGTCTTTAATCATCGGAACTTTAACTACGATCTTTGGATCAAGTTTAGCTAAAGCTTCGCCTTCTTTAATAATATTTTCAAAATCTGTAGAGATAACTTCAGCACTCACGTCTCCGTCAACGATCGCACAAATTGCTTTGTAATGATCGATAACATTCTGATCGCCTGAAATACCTTCTTTAGCCATAAGGCTCGGATTGGTCGTTACACCATCTAATACACCAAGATCTTGTGCTTCTTTGATTTGCTCAAGATTAGCTGTGTCAATGAAAAATTTCATGATTTATATGATTTAAGGAAAAATAAACTATGGATAAATTTAGCGTATGCTTTGGACGGAAGATTGTGCAATGAAAGCATAGTCAATCTGCTAAAAAATAAAAAATGGGCAAGCAACCTTTATCGCACCGCTACAACCTTCTACCCTTGCTTCGTTCCCGCCCTGGGGGAGTTCAAAGGGAGCTGATCGTAAAGGACTTGCCCACTGCAAATGTAGCAAAAGAGTTCAGTCTACAAAAACGAAATCAAGAAATAATTGCTGTTTTTTATTGAAAAATTGATAATAGATTGAATTTTAAGGGATTGTATTTGAATAAAAATTTAAATTATATCTATAATTAGTGAAATAACCTCCGAAATTGGGCTGAGAACCTAAATTTCCACTCTTTTTTCTCCTGACAAATGGAATAAAAAGGAAGATTTTATCTGAAAACTGATGATTACGACTTAGATTCAGAGCGCTAATGCAAAATAATTCTAAATAATACGTTTACGAAATTGACAATAATTACATCTGTTTATTGCCAAATTAACAATCTAACCTGCTTCAAATTATGCTGTTATTTATTTTTCGCAAAAAAAATGTCAAAATGGCAATTATTCCGCTAAATTATTATCTTAGTGTTTCGAATACATTAAGATATGGAACAAATAGAAGAAAATCAGGGCTTATACAATTCAAGCTTTGAGCATGATGCTTGCGGTATTGGTTTTGTTGCCCACGTAAAGGGAAGGAAGTCACAACAAATAATTTCAGATGCTATTACAATCTTAGAGAATCTCGACCATCGGGGTGCATGCGGCGCTGAAATTAATACTGGTGATGGTGCCGGGATTATGATACAGGTTCCACATGAGTTTTTATATGACGAGTGCCTTAAAATTGGATTTAGCTTAAATCAATCTGGTGACTATGGGGTTGGGATGTTATTTCTCCCAAAGGATGTGAGAGCGCGCGAGGAATGCCGGGAAGTGATTTACCGTGCTGCCGAAAAATTAAACCTGGAAGTATTAGGGTTTAGAAAAGTAAATACCAATACGGACGGTATTGGAGATATGGCTTTATCTGTAGAGCCTGAAATGGAGCAAGTATTTGTAGCAAGACCTGACCAGATTGCTGCCGGTGCTGACTTTGAACGTAAACTATATGTATTCAAAAATTACCTGACTAAAACTATTCTGAATACAGTTAAAGGAATTAAAGCAGATTTTTATATCGCTTCTTTTTCTTCTCGTACTATAGTTTACAAGGGTCAGCTGACTTCCATGCAGGTGCGCACCTATTTTACAGAGCTAAGCGATAAAAGAGTTGTTTCTGCGTTTGGATTAGTCCATTCAAGATTTGCAACGAATACTTTTCCTTCGTGGAGACTGGCACAACCTTTCCGTTACATCGCCCACAATGGCGAAATCAATACATTACAGGGCAATTTAAACTGGTTCCGTGCCAGCGTAAAATCTTTTGCCTCGAGCTACTTTACTGCCGAAGAACTAAACATTCTGCTACCGGTAATTGATGAGACACAATCTGACTCTGGCTGTCTGGATAATATTATCGAGCTATTACTGCATGCGGGCCGTTCTCTGCCACACGTATTAATGATGCTGATACCTGAGGCTTGGGATGGCAATGAGGATATGGATGAGCTTAAACAGGCTTTCTATAAATTCCATGCGACTTTAATGGAGCCTTGGGACGGACCTGCAGCCATTGCATTTACAGATGGTAATTTAATTGGTGCAACTTTAGATAGAAATGGATTAAGACCATCAAGATATGCGATCACTAAAGATGACCGCGTAATTATGGCTTCTGAATCGGGTGTACTTGCTTTAGATCAAAGCCAGATCATTGAAAAAGGAAGATTAACCCCAGGAAAAATGTTCGTGGTAGATATGGAGCAGGGCAGAATTATCAGTGATGATGAAATCAAAACTGAGGTTTGCAGCCGCCGTCCTTATGCGGATTGGTTAAATCAGTACCAGATCCGTTTGGAAGAGTTATCTGACCCAAGAGTTGTATTTACGGGCTTATCTCAGGAGTCTATGTTTAAATACCACCAGGTATTTGGTTATAGCAGAGAAGATATAGATTTGATCTTAAAGCCTATGGCTATTGAGGCAAAAGAACCGATAGGATCTATGGGAACTGATATTCCTCTAGCTGTTTTATCGCAAAAGCCTCAGCATCTGTCTTCTTATTTTAAACAGTTGTTCGCGCAGGTAACGAATCCGCCGATTGACCCGATCAGGGAAAAGGTAGTGATGAGCCTTGCCGGGTTTATGGGAAATAACGGTAATTTGTTAGAGGAACATGCCATGCAATGCCATTGTGTGGGTATTAAACATCCGATATTAACGAATCTGGAGTTAGAGAAAGTAAGAAGTATTGATACTGGTGTATTCCAGTCTAAAACTTTACAGACCTATTTCAGAGCAGATGGTAAACCGGGTTCTCTGGCTAAAGGCTTAGAGCGATTATGCCGTTATGCGGTGGACGCGGTCGAAGATGGTTTCCAGGTGATTGTTTTATCCGATCGTGCATTGGATTCAGAACATGCTGCGATTCCTTCGCTGATGGCTGTTTCTGCGGTGCATCACCATTTGATCCGCAAGGGTCATCGTGGCGCTGTAGGTATTGTGGTTGAAGCTGGGGATGTATGGGAAGTTCACCATTTTGCTTGTTTAATTGGCTTTGGTGCAACTGCTGTCAATCCTTATCTGGCTTTAGAAACTATTTCAGGTTTTGACAAGGAAAGTGAGCTTAAGCCAGAAAAATTAATTCAGAATTATATATATGCTGTGAATAGTGGTTTGTTGAAGATTTTCTCTAAAATGGGAATTTCAACACTACAATCTTACCATGGTGCACAGATATTTGAGATATTAGGTATTCATAAAAGTGTAGTTGACAGCTATTTCAGCGGCGCGGTATCAAGAATCGGTGGATTAGGACTGGATGACATTGCCAGAGAGGCTTTAATTAAACACAGCCGTGTATTTGGTAAATCTACACGTCCTGATATGTTGCTGCCTACTGGCGGAAATTATAAATGGAGAAGAAAAGGGGAGCAGCATTTGTTTAATCCGCAGACCATCCATTTATTACAGAATGCAACCCGTAAAAATGATTACAATGTTTATAAGCAGTATAGTAAACTGGTTAATGAGCAAACAAAGCAGGCTTATACCATCCGGGGTTTATTCGAATTCAATTATAACCGTGCGCCTGTTTCATTGACTGAGGTTGAACCTGTTGAAGCTATATTAAAACGTTTTGCTACCGGAGCGATGTCTTTTGGGTCTATTTCTCATGAAGCACACTCCACTTTAGCGATTGCAATGAACCGCATCGGCGGAAAGAGTAATACTGGTGAGGGTGGCGAAGATGAGTTAAGGTATGAAATCTTGCCAAATGGTGATTCTATGCGCTCTGCGATTAAGCAGATTGCTTCGGCAAGGTTTGGGGTAACCAGTAATTACCTGACCAATGCAGATGAATTACAGATTAAAATGGCCCAGGGTGCGAAACCTGGTGAGGGTGGACAATTACCTGGACATAAGGTGGATGACTGGATTGCAAAAGTCCGCCATGCAACACCGGGTGTAGGTTTGATCTCTCCGCCTCCGCATCATGATATTTATTCTATTGAAGATCTGGCGCAATTGATTTTTGACCTTAAAAATGCCAACAGAGCGGCAAGGATCAATGTTAAATTGGTTTCTAAAGCTGGTGTAGGTACAATTGCAGCTGGTGTGGCAAAGGCACATGCTGATGTAATCCTGGTTTCTGGTTTTGATGGGGGTACAGGGGCTTCGCCGCTGACTTCTATACAACATGCTGGTTTGCCCTGGGAATTAGGTTTGGCTGAAGCGCATCAGACTTTGGTTAAAAACCGTTTACGCAGCAGGGTCGTTTTACAGACTGATGGTCAGTTAAAAACGGGTAAAGATATTGCGATAGCGGCTTTATTAGGTGCTGAAGAATGGGGAGTGGCTACAGCTGCTTTAGTAACTTCGGGTTGTATCATGATGAGAAAGTGTCATTTGAATACTTGTCCGGTTGGCGTGGCAACACAAGATCCTGATTTGAGAAAACTGTTTACGGGTGATCCTGATCATGTGGTTAATCTTTTCCACTTCCTGGCTGAAGAGCTTCGGGAAACCATGGCTGAATTAGGTTTCAGAACTGTGGAAGAAATGGTTGGACAGGCAGATGCTTTAAGTCTGCGTGCAATTGATGATGCAGACTGGAAATTAAAGAATCTTGATCTTTCTGCTATTTTATATAAAGCGCCTGACAATGGCCTGAGTTTATTCAATACTGAATCACAGGATCATGGGATCAGCAATGTACTGGATCATGAACTGATTGCTGCTTCACAGCCTGCGTTATTGAATAAAGAGCCTGTGTTCAAAGAGTTTGAGGTTAAAAACACAGACCGTGCGCTGGGTACCATGTTATCAAACGAAGTATCTAAAATCTATAAAGGAGTAGGATTACCTCCTGATACGATCAACTTTAAATTCCATGGTTCTGCGGGACAGAGTTTTGGCGCTTTTGCGGCAAGAGGGATCTCGCTTGAACTAGAAGGAGAAGGAAATGATTATGTGGGTAAGGGGCTATCGGGAGCACGTTTATCGATCTATCCGTTCCGTGAAGTAACTTATGTGCCGGAACAGAATATCATTATTGGTAATGTGGCACTGTATGGGGCTACTTCGGGTGAGCTGTTTGTAAGAGGCCTGGCTGGCGAACGTTTTGCGGTCAGAAACTCTGGTGCTACAGCTGTAGTGGAAGGTTTAGGAGATCATGGTTGTGAGTATATGACTGGTGGTGAAGTACTTGTTCTGGGAAATACGGGTAGCAATTTTGCAGCTGGTATGAGTGGAGGGGTAGCCTGGATTTATGATGTAAATGGCGATTTCCCTAACAAGTGTAATAAGGAAATGGTAGATCTTGATCCTTTGAATGAGGAAGATGAATTGCGGATCAACAGTTTATTGAAAAAACATATACAGTTGACAAAAAGCAAATTAGCTGAATTCATATTAAGTGACTGGACCACACAGTCTGCACATTTTGTTAAGGTATTCCCTAAGGAATATAAAGCGGTTTTATTGAAAAGAAGTAATAAAGTTAAGACATCATAATTATGGGAAAAGTAACCGGATTTTTAGAGTATGAGAGAACTGCTCCTGTAAAGCAAGATGCAAAAGAGCGTTTAAAACATTACAATGAATTTGTTGTCGCGTTTGAGCAGGATCAGGTCAAACAAGAGGCTGCACGCTGTATGGATTGCGGTGTTCCATTTTGCCAGTCGGGCTGTCCGCTGGGAAATGTAATTCCTGAGTTCAACGAAGCGGTATATAAAGCGGAGTGGGAGATAGCAGCCAATATTTTATTGAGCACCAATAACTTCCCTGAATTTACAGGCAGGATTTGTCCTGCACCTTGTGAGTCTGCTTGTGTATTGGGCATCAACAAATCCCCTGTATCTATTGAAGATATAGAAAAACATATTATTGAAATTGCCTTTAATAAGGGATATATTAAAGCAGAGCCACCTTTGATCCGCAGCGGTAAAAAAGTAGCGGTAATTGGTTCTGGACCTGCTGGATTAGCGGCTGCTGCACAGTTAAATAAAGCTGGACATGAAGTAGTGGTTTATGAACGTGACGACACTCCCGGAGGCTTATTAAATTATGGTATTCCTGATTTTAAATTACAGAAGGATGTAGTAACCAGAAGGATCAGCCTGATGGAGAAGGAAGGAATTGAGTTCAAGTGTAATGCCAATGTTGGTGTTAATGTTGAGCTGAATACTTTGCTCAGAGAGTATCAGTCGATTGTTTTGGCTGGTGGTTCTACGATCCCGCGTGATTTAAATGTGACTGGCAGAGCAGCTAAAGGAGTTCATTATGCTATGGATTTCTTAAAGCAACAAAATAAAAGAGTCCGTAATTTCAGTATTGATCAGGAACCGATCCTGGCTACAGGAAAGGATGTAATCGTGATTGGTGGTGGTGATACGGGTTCTGATTGTATCGGGACTTCAAATCGCCAGGGAGCAAAGTCTGTAACTCAGTTTGAGATCATGCCAATGCCTGCCCAGAACCGTACTGCGAATATGCCATGGCCATCTTACCCGATGTTATTGAAAGTAACGAGTTCTCATGAGGAAGGTTGCAGCAGGGCATGGGGTGTCAATACAAAGGCTTTTATTGCGGATGAAAATGGCGCACTTCAGGCTTTACAGGTTGTGGATGTTGAATGGGAAATTGATGCTGTTGGCCGCCCTGTGAATTTCAAAGAGATTGAGGGTACTGTACGTGAGTTACCTTGTCAGCTGGTTTTACTGGCAATGGGATTCTTACATCCTCAGAAAGAAGGACTGCTGGAGAAATTAGGGATTGAGTTGGATAACAGGGGAAATGTGAAAGCTGAAGAAGGTAAATATCAAACTAATATCGCGAAGATTTTTACAGCTGGCGATATGAGAAGAGGACAATCTTTAGTGGTCTGGGCAATATCAGAGGGCAGAGAAGCGGCAAGAAAGGTCGATGAATACCTGATGGGATTAAGCAGGCTTCCTACAAAAGATGGTATTCCTTATGCTTAAGAAATTAAAATCAACCTTAACCAAAGTATAAAACAAGGACAAACAATAACAACTATTACTAACCAAAAAGAAGAGCCGCTCCATATTCATGGGCGGCTTTTTAATTATAATTAACTTAATAGTTTTAATAATTAATAATTATTTCTATATTAGTGTGGTAATTTTGTATTTAATCTCTGTTTAATCATATGAAAAGAACTAATACGTTGATTTTATTGTTTATGTTCTTAACATTAACTGTCTTCACTTCTTGTAAGAAAAGTATAGATCATAAAAATGATTTCGACAGGAGCCACGACTCCTGGATGAGTTTCAAAAAATCGTCTAACAATTCTTATAGTTATCAAGTCAGTTCATTATCATGGACTGGTACTAATTCTGAAACTGTGATTACTATAAAAAATGGTAAAGTCACTAATCGCTCTTATGTTTATACAATACCCGGAGAAACACAAGGTTCTCAGCCTATTGTAAAAAATGAATGGCAGGAAGATCAAAGCAAGCTGAATACACATTCTACTGGTGCGGCCACTTTAACTTTGGATGAAGTTTATCAGAAAGCAAAAACTGAATGGTTATTAAAAAGAAAAGATGCTGAAACTTATTTTGAAGCGAATAACAATGGAATGATCTCTACCTGCGGATATGTGAATAACGGCTGTCAGGATGATTGTTTTAACGGAATCAAGATTGTCTCAATCCTAGAATTATAAAATGAAAAGAAATTCTACAATCCTTTTGTTGTTAATGACCACAACAATGTCTTTATTGAGTTCCTGCATGAAAACTGAGCAGGAGCCTCTCCCGATTATAGAACCGCCAGCGATACAGATAGTTGCTTTCACAGTAGTCGGGAAAGATGATAAACAGCTGATCCAATCGAAAACGGATGTTGTTTCTCTTACTTACGTCAGTAAGGTGAGTGGCAAAGAAGTCAATATTCCCAATAGCGTTTATCAGGTGCCTGAAGGACCGTTGACTGAACCATTAAAAAAATACAATGGAATTTTCATAGGCAGTGACCTGAGACAACACGCAATCTCCAGTCAGAATACTGAAAGCGAACTCGAATTCGCTGTGAATGGAAAAAAAATAGGTATTATATCTTATGAATGTGACCTTACGCAGGGCGCTAACCTTAAAACCAAATCCTTTAAATTTAATGGGGAATCTATTGTAGCCGACGAATACAAAGAAATGCCGCCTTTATATGTGATCAAATTAAAATAGATAATTTAATAAATCAGAGAGCTCCGATTATGGAAACCTCTGATTTATTTAGTTACAACCTCAATTTAGCATAGAAATCCCATAATACGATTCCTGCAGAGATTACGATATTGAAAGAATGTTTAGTACCAAACTGAGGTATTTCAATACATTTATCAATTTGCCCCATTACCTCATCGCTCACTCCATTAACTTCATTACCAAAGATCAGAGCGTATTTTTTAGCCTGATCAGGTTTAAAAGTATTCAGCATAATACTGTCTACGGCTTGCTCAATAGCTATAATTTCATAGCCGTCTGCACGTAAATCTTTAATTGCATCCAGCGTTTCTTCATAATGTATCCAGGCAACGGACTGTGTTGCGCCAATGGCTGTTTTTTCAATCTCACGATGCGGAGGTTGTGCAGTAATTCCACAAAGAATGATTTTCTCTATAGCAAAACCATCTGCTGTTCTGAAAGCAGATCCCACATTATTCATGCTGCGCACGTTATCCAGTATCACAACTACCGGTAGTTTATCCTGTTCTTTAAATTCCTCTATACCTACACGGTTTAATTCAGCTGTCTTTAATTTCTGCATGGCGCAAAAATAGAATTAAATTGTGGTAGCTCCATTGCCAATTTCACTGCTATATATATCTGGTGCATAACCAATGTGTTCTGTATAGTAAGCGGTCAGTTTTTCCCTGAAATCTGCTTCTGCATCTTTTTTCAGCAGCGCTATTGCACAACCGCCAAAACCAGCGCCTGTCATTCTTGCGCCTGTAACTTCTGGATAGGTGGAACAGAACTCTACTACAGTATCCAGTTCTTTACCGGTAACTTCATATAAATCTTTTAATGATTGGTGTGAAGCATACATCAAACGGCCAAATTCATCCAGATCACCATTATTTAGTGCTTTTGCGGCAAGGTTTACTCTGTCATTTTCTTTAATGACGTGCGTGGCACGTTTCAAGATAGTTTCATCTTTAATCAGATGGCTGTGTAAGGCAAATTTATCAGCTGTCAGTTCACAGAGGTTATTCAGCGTAATTTCCTGATTCAGGGCTTTAAGTGCTGCCTGACATTCGGTTACTCTTTCGTTGTATTTTGATTCAGCGAGTTCTCTTGGTTTTTTCGTATTAATGATGGTTAACACGTGATCTCCAAGGTTACAGTCTACAATTTTATATTTCAGGGTATCGCAGTTCAATACAATTGCTTTATCTTTTTCTCCGAAAGCAACGGCAAACTGGTCCATGATACCGCTGTTTAAACCAATAAACTCATTTTCTACTTTCTGAGCGAGCTTGACTAGTGCCAAACGGTCATAATCCAAACCAAGATAAGCGGTAATCGCATAGGCTGTTACGACTTCGATAGAGGCGGAAGATGATAAACCCGATCCTACAGGAATATTACCAGCATATAAAAGATCAAAACCTACCGGAATCTGAAAGTTTTTAAGAATTTCGTTAAAAACTCCCAGTGGATAATTATACCAGCCTGTACCGTCTTTTTCATAAGATGGCTTTAAAGGAATAACAGCTTCTTCAGGAAAATTTACACTTTTAAAACGGATTACCTGGTCATTATTCGGGGCAAGACATAGCCATGTGCCCAACGTAATTGCGCAGGGTAGTACTAAACCTCCATTGTAGTCAATATGTTCACCGATCAGATTTACGCGGCCGGGAGTAAAATAAGTGGCCGCTGGTTGCTGGCCGTAGGTATCGAAGAATTTAGCGGATAGTTCAGATTTCATTCTTGTTTTGTGGTTTGGTTGAGCAATGGAACAACAGCTACTCGTCAAAAAACGAATTTAAACTGATTAAATGTTCATTCGGGTTTAAAATTTGCTGGTATTATTTGTAGTATTGTTATTGTAAATATCGACTAATATACGTTTTATGAAAGAAAATCAAATTAGCACCGGGCGATTTATTGATGGTAAAGAAATCTTTGCGGTAGAGCTGACCAACAGCCTTGGCAGCAAGGTGAAAATATATAACTACGGGGCTATTGTAAGTGAGTTTATTGTAAAGAATGCAGCGGGTGGGAAGCAGGATATAGTATTAGGTTTTGATGATATTGATGGTTATCTGAATGAAGATTACATGGCCAATGATTATCCTTATCTGGGAGTTGTTGTTGGGCGTTATTCTAACCGGATTAAAGACGGAAAATATAGTATTGATGGGATAAACTATGAAATGGCGCAAAGTCTTCATGGTGGTTTAACTGGTTTCGATAAAAAGGTCTGGGACATTTTACCTACCGTTGATCCAAGTTTAACACTGCAATATGTAAGTCCGGATGGAGAAGAAAGTTTTCCTGGAAATTTAACGGTTCAGCTTACATTTAAGTTATCTGATGCTGATGAATTGATTCTTGCTTATAAGGCATTTACTGATGCACCTACAGCGCTAAACCTGACACACCATACTTATTTCAATTTAAATAAAGACGGGGAGAATATAGCGAATCATTATTTAAGGATTCCTGCGAGTAATTATTTAGCACAAGATAAAGACTATGTAGTGACTGGCGCATTAGTCCCGGTAGCGAGTACGAGTCATGATTTTCTGGGTGGTAAGACTATTGGACAGGATTGGGATGTGGAAGAAGGCTATGACCAGAGTTTTGTACTGGATAAACCTTACGGTGAATTAGGATTAGCTTCGGAAACTACGGAAGCATCTTCAGGATTAAAGCTTGAAGTGTACACGACAGAACCTATTGCCCATTTTTACACTGCTAAGTATCTAAATACAGCTACTGGTAAAGGTGGAAAGGCTTATGGCCCTTATAGTGCTTTTTGTATAGAGACGCAGCATTATCCGAATAGTGTGAATGTTCCGGAATTCCCGACAACAGTTTTGCGTCCTGGACAGACTTATGCACAAACCACAATTTTTAAAGTAAGCCATTAATAGATAAATGATTATGGATCAGTTGAAAATCATTAGTGCTACAGTAAGACCAGGTAGAAAAGGGCCATTAGTGGCAGAGTGGATTGCTGAAATAGCCAGAAAAACGGGTGCTTTTGAGGTGGAGCTGATAGATTTAGGCCTGCTAAATCTGCCTTTGATGGATGAAGTCAATCATCCTGCGATGCAGAAATATGCGCATGAGCACACCAAACAATGGAGTGCTAAAATTGAACAAGCTGATGCTTTCATATTTGTAACTGGTGAATATGATTTCGGGTATCCTTCGCCGCTGAGAAACGCATTGGAATATCTATATAAGGAGTGGAATTACAAAGCTGCCGGAATAGTTAGCTACGGCGGGATTTCTGATGGAACAAGAGCTGCCAATTCATTGAAAAATGACCTGAGCACTTTTAAAATGGTACCTTTGTATGAAGCAGTGAATTTTTCTTTCTTCACAGAACTGATTAATGAGGATGACGTTTTCACACCTCACGAGCGTTCTGTAAAGGCAGCACAGGTTATGCTGAAAGAATTAGTACGCTGGACAAAGGGGTTAAAATTAATCAAGGCTGATGTATAAAAGGTTAGCCTTATAAATGAACACACAATGAAAGTAGATATTTGGTCGGACGTTAATTGTCCGTTTTGTTATATAGGAAAGAGAAAGTTTGAATTGGCATTGGAACAGTTTGAGCATAAGGATAAAGTTGAGGTAGAATGGCACAGTTTTGAGCTGGACCCAAATGCGGAGACTAAACCAGAATTAAATGCTTATGATTATCTGGCGGAGAAAAAAGGACAGACCAGAGAATGGTCTGTACAAATGCACGAGCAGGTTATTGGTGCAGCGGCTGAGGTGGGTTTAAAGTTTGATTTTGATCAGGTTGTTATTGCTAATTCCTTTAATGCACACAGATTGATTCAACTGGCCAAGTCTAAAGGGCTTGACAATGAAATTGAAGAGCAGTTGTTTATTGCACACTTTACTGAAGGAAAAAATATTGATGATTCTTCAGTTCTAATTGAAACAGGTAAAGCTGCCGGATTAAATCAGACTGATATTGAAGCGCTGTTATCGGGCAATACTTTTGCGGAAGAAGTACGTGCAGATGAACAGATTGCGCAACAAATTGGTATCAGCGGAGTTCCGTTTTTTATTATCAATCAAAAATTAGCAGTATCAGGTGCTCAGCCTCCTGCTACGTTTTTAGGGGCATTGGAACAAGCCTGGACTACGAGCGTATCAGAGGAACAGCAGTCCTAAATAATGGGTAGTCTTTTAAAAAAATACACAGTGGTATTGCAGCTTGTTTTTTGTGCTGCAATACCACTTAAATCGGCTGCTCAGGGTGGTTTATCTCCTGATAATCCAATACAGAGAATTGATAACCGGATCATGATTGATCTTTCGCAGCACAGAACACCGGAGAAAACAAATGTATTTATGTTTTTATCCAGGTATAATAACCTGGTTAATGTGGCTGTTCCTGCAGGTATATTTGCCGCTGGTGTAATTGATAATGATAAAGGAACCCGTCAGAATGCAATGTTTATTGCCAGTAGCTCTGCTGTTAATTTATTGCTGACACTGGTCATTAAGAAAATCGTGAAACGCCCAAGACCCTTTCTGGGGCAAGTTAAGATCAGTGCGGTTTACCATCCGGGACAAACTTCTTTCCCTTCCGGTCATACTTCTTCTGCTTTTACAACGGCAACTGCTTTAACCCAGGTTTATCATAAATGGTACGTGATTGCGCCTGCTTATTTATGGGCATCTTCTGTCGGCTATTCCAGAATGTATTTGGGCGTTCATTACCCTTCGGATGTAGCTACTGGTGCATTGGTAGGAACAGGTACTGCACTTTCTATGGGATTTTTAAGACCTGGACATTAAATTGATTTCTTTAAATACCTAATAATTAGTTAAGGTTACTATAAGTTAAGCTGATCTTCTGATTAAATAAATTAGATATTCTGGCTGGTTAAATAGAAGAGTTCTAAACAATGTATTCACGTATTGCCTATATTCGCTGCAATTTTAATCGAATATGAAGAAAATGATACCTATGTTGGTTACATTGTGTCTTTCTGCGGGGTATGCAGCGGCACAAAGTGACACCACAAAAAATCTAAACGAAGTGATGGTCAGAGAGAACCGCCTGAAACTTCCGTTCTCCAAACAAAATCGTAATATCTGGATAATTGATAACCAGCAAATCAAGAACTTGCCTTCAAGATCTATTAGTGAATTACTGAGTTATGTAACCGGCGTTGATGTCCGTCAGCGTGGACCGGGTGGGGTACAGGCCGATATTAGTATTGATGGCGGAACTTTTGATCAGACCCTGGTTTTAATCAATGGAGTTAAGGTTTCAGATCCTCAAACGGGTCACAACATGATGAACTTGCCAATTTCCGTAGATGACATCGATCACATTGAAGTATTAAGAGGCTCGGCATCACGCATATATGGCACTAATGCTTTAACAGGGGCCATTAACATTGTAACTAAAGCTGTAACCAGAACTGGTGTTTCTGCAAATGTATTTACCGGAAGCAGTTTTAAAAAGGATGAAGTAAGTGGAAATACCTATGCAAATTATGGTGTCCGCGCTACCGGGACTTTAGCATTAAAAGAATCCAGTCACTTATTTTCTGCCGGACAGGAAGCTGGAAATGGATACCGTTATAATACTGCTTTTAATAATCAGAAAGTCTTTTATGAAGGTAAGGTCAACGTAGGAAAAACGGATCAGCTGGAAATCACTGGTGGTTATATCCATAATAATTTCGGTGCAAACGGTTACTATTCAGCGCCTGGTGATAAAGAAGCTGAAGAGACAGTAAAAACAGCAATTGCAGCAGTAGCTTATAAAACACAGCTGACTTCTTTTTGGAGTTTGATGCCACGATTGAGTTATAGGAATAATGTTGATGATTATTTATATATCAAACAAACTCCTGATAAGTTTCATAACCATCATGTTACGCAGGTGTTAAGTGCAGAGCTAAACAATAGTTTTCAAACTGGGATTGGTGAATTTGGCTTAGGACTTGAAGCCCGAAAAGAAAAAATCAATAGTACAAACCTGGGAAAGAGAAACAGGGATAATGCCGGCATATATGGTGAGTATAAATTTGATCTGGTGAAAAACCTGCTGGTCAACGTGGGAAGTTATGTGAACTACAATTCTGATTATGGGTGGCAGGCCTTTCCTGGCATAGATGCCGGATATAACTTTTATGGAAACTGGAAGGTTTTTGTGAATGTTGGAACAGGGCAGCGCCTGCCAACTTTTACTGATCTATACTATAAAGGGCCAACTAATATTGGCAATGACCAGCTACAGCCAGAAAAATCCCGTTATGCTGAGGGTGGGATTAAGTACAATTCAACCCATTTTGTATTGAATGCTAGTGTATTTAAACGCAGGATCAATAATTTCATTGATTGGGTGAAGGATAAAACAACAGATCCATGGCAGCCTAAGAATTTTAGTGAACTGAATACCATGGGTTATACATTAAGTGCAGATTACAATACTGGTGTTCTGGAGAATTCTGCTTTCAATAGCCTGAGATTTGGTTTAGCTTATACTTATCTTGATCCTAAGGTTAAAACAACTTTACCTGAAGCCAACATTTCCCGTTATGCGGTAGAATCTTTAAAAAATCAATTGACTGCAACTGTAAATGCGGAATTTTTGAAAGTAATGGCACTCACTGTAACAGCAAGATATTGTGAACGGATCAGTTATAAAGATTATACGGTAATGGATGCAAGATTGAGTTACAAACTGAAGCGCAGCAGTATTTATGCCGATGCTTCGAACATATTCGATGTGAACTTTATACAGGCTGGCGCAGTACCTATGCCTGGTGTATGGGCAACATTGGGTTATAAAATTACTTTATAGCATTTTTATTTATTTCTTATTCTATGGTAAGATGCAGCGAGATTATTGGAAGTAAATTTGTATAACAAACCAAAAGAATAAGAATATGGCACAAATAGTTTTGCATACTGCAGCCTCAAGAGGCGGAGCAGATCACGGATGGTTAAAAAGTTATCACACTTTTAGCTTTGCGAGTTACTATAATCCTGAAAGAGTAAATTTTGGTGCATTAAGAGTTTTAAATGATGATGCAGTAGATGGGGGAAGAGGTTTTGGAGAACATCCACATGATAACATGGAAATTATTTCTATTCCTTTATCAGGATCGTTAGAACATAAAGATAGCATGGGTAATATCGGGACTATTGAGCCTGGAGAAATTCAGGTGATGAGTGCCGGAACAGGAATTTATCATACAGAATATAACAAGAACAAAGATCAGACAGTTAAATTTTTGCAGATCTGGGTATTTCCAAATAAAAGGAATGTTGAGCCAAGGTATGATCAGGTAAAAATTGATACTCCTGAAAAACCAAATACTCTGGTACAGATTTTATCGCCAAATCCTGATGATGCTGGTGTATGGATTCATCAGGATGCCTGGTTTAATTTAGGAAAGCTGGAAAAAGGAAGCCACGTAGATTATTCCTTGCAGAAAAAAGGAAATGGTGCTTATATCTTTGTTTTAGCAGGTGATATTGAGATCAATGGACAGGCATTGTCTACCAGAGACGGTTTTGGAATCTGGGACACTGATAATTTCACTATACAAGCAGCATCGGATGCTGAATTTTTAATTATGGATGTTCCTATGGAGTTCTAATTATGGAAAACAGGACAGAGATTTTAGTAGTTGGCACGCATGAAGACATTTTAAAGACTGTACTCAGGTTGTTAAATGCCGAAACTTCCTGGCATGCTGTGGGTGTTTTAGGATGTGAAGAGGCTATTGCGAAATGTAAAGCTCATACTTACGCTATAGTATTGCTTGGTGGCGGATTAACGGAACCGGAAGAGGCAAAGTTGAAAACGGAAATCAAATTAATACATCCGGCAATACATATTATTCCACATTATGGTGGTGGGAGCGGACTGCTTTATGCAGAAATTCATGGAGCATTAGGCACAACAAACTAAACCTGATTCTATAACATAAAAAAACCGGCAATAGCCGGTTTTTTTATGTTTATTATTCTAACCAGAGTAAATTAAGCATTTTCTATATCACTTTTTACAGCTTTCGCTTTATCAGTAATATCTTCTTTAGCATCATTAAGATCATCCTTTGCATCATTAAATTTAGATTTAACAGTTTCTACTGCTCTATCTTTTAAATCAACAAGTTCATCGGCCCCGTTTTGTAATTTTTCACCGTATGTCTGGTATTTATTTTTTGCAGTGTCAGCTATTTGATCCGCACCGTCTTTTAGCTTTTCTTTATAAGTCTGCAGTTTATCTTTTGCATTGTCTGCAAGATCTTTAGTTTTATCTGCTAACAGGTTCCTGGTTTCTGATCCGCTGCTTGGTGCAAATAATACGCCTAAGGCTGCTCCAACTGCTAATCCAGCTAATAAAGCTACAACAACAGGAGTTTTATCAGTTTGCTTGCCTAAGTGGTCATTAATTAATTTTTTGTAATCCATGGTAATTAGTTTTTTATGATTAAACTGTATTAATTTCAAGTTGGTAAACAGATTTGTTGTATTTATGTTTACAGATTACACTGTTCAAAAACCAGTCCATTTTGAATATTTGAGAAAAATAAATAATATAAAAGTTTTTTTTCTGTTGTCAGTATTCAATTCTACAAAAAAAACGGCCTTCTGATCAATCAGAAGGCCGCTATATCTTATCATTAAACCTGTTAGCTTTCAGAAGTAGCAGGTTTCCTAACTGTTTCAATGGACAATACACCGTCTCCTTCAATCAGAAAGCAAATTAACCCGGCCAAAACCAGGCAGGAAAGCCAGAATTCTGAATAAGGTCTGAATATTTGCTGCTGAGGGAAGTTAACGTAGAAAACTGCAACCATTAATATTGGAATAATTAATAGGCAGAACAGGCGTGTATGTGTCCCTAAAGCAATAAGCAGACCGCCAATAATATGAAGTGCTATAATTAAATGTGCAATTAAACTAATGGACACTGCTGTGCCTAAACCTGAATCTTCCATCAGGACGGTAAAAGCGTGTAAATTGAGTGCGAATGCAACTCCTTTCCAAATCAGCGTTATGCCTAAAACTATTCTCAGATAGTCCAGCCATTTCGGATGGTGGTGATCCCCCCAGTCCTGAATTTTTGATAGTAGGTTCATCATGATATTATATTTTGGTTATATCAATGTACGAAATAATCTCCTGCATAGCAAGTTATGCAAGGTTAATTATACTGCTATTATAACCATTGGATTAATATGCCTGATAACAGATTAAATTAAATAAATTTGCATCCTTATAAATTATACATGATCGAGCCAACATTATATTACGAAACCATCAACAGGAACGCAGTTCAGATTAAAGCGAAAAAACCATTTTATGACTGGATCAATTATGTAGACCCCGAATTTCCCGTAATAGATAATGATGAGGGTACCGTATACCTGATCAAGGAACAGAAAACAAAAGCCAAAATTGAAAGCTGGTTAAAGAAAAACTTTGATCAATTATTTAAAAATGAGCTTAGGGACTTCCATACAGATGAAAATGACTGGCCTCAGAAACGTACTTACAAAGTTTTTAAGGAATGGTTTACCGTTGAAATATCATCCATGATCGTTGATCTTCAGGATACTGATATTGTAAAAAGTTAAGCTATTCTGAGATCCTTTCTTTAATTCGCTTAACAATCGTTATTATTGAAATATGAACTCCAAAGATAAGCTAAATCCGGAACAGCAGCGCCTCAGCAGTCATTACAATCAGGAAACCAACTGGCTTAAGTGGGGTCCTTATGTGTCTGATCGTCAATGGGGAACAGTTAGAGAAGATTACAGCTATAATGGAGAAGTCTGGGACTATACAACTCATGACTCGGCGAGAAGCAAAGCCTACCGCTGGGGTGAGGAAGGGATAGGGGGTTTTAGTGATGACCAGCAAAATATATGTATTGGGCTGGCACTTTGGAACGGTAAAGATGCGATTCTTAAAGAACGCCTGTTTGGCCTGACCAATGGGCAAGGCAATCATGGAGAGGATGTAAAAGAATTATACTATCACCTGGACAGCAGCCCTACACACAGCTATATGAAAATGCTGTATAAATATCCCTTTCAAGCTTTCCCTTATGAATCATTGCTGACTGAAAATGCCAGAAGAAGTAAAACACAGCCCGAATTTGAATTGATTAACACAGGTTTGTTTGATCATGATGAATATGGGGATGTTTTTATTGAATATGCTAAGAATAAAGAAGAGGATCTGCTCATTAAATATACTGTATTCAACAGAAGTACAGCTCCGGTAACTTTAGATGTAATCCCTCAGCTCTGGTACCGGAATACCTGGTTTGACGGGCAACATGGGGCTAAACCTGAGATTCTGAACCAGGGCAATCAAACCTTACTCTTAAGATCTGATCTTATTGGAGATTACCATTGTTACACAGATGGTAATCCGAAATTCCTGTTTACAGACAATGAAACTAATAATCAGCGTCTTTACCAGTCTGATAATGTGAGCCGTTATGTGAAAGACGGAATCAATGAATATATAGTTAATGGCAATAAAAACGCCGTTAATCCTGATAGCCTGGGAACAAAAGCAGGGATATGGTATCATTTAACTATTCCTGCTGGTGAAAGCATTACGATCAGAATAAGGCTCAGCAAAGATAAAGTGGCTCAGCCTTTCAGCGATTTTGATGAAATATTCTCTCTTCGTCTCCAGGAAACAGATACCTTTTATGCAGTTAAACAGGTTGATACCGTTGATGCAGACGAGAAATCTATGCAGCGCCAAGCCTGGGCAGGAATGTTCTGGAACAAGCAATTCTACAGTTTTGATGTCAATAAATGGTTAAATGGTGATGCAGGGCAACCGGCTCCTCCTAAACAAAGAAGGACTGGCAGAAACTCACACTGGAAACATTTTGTGGCAAACGATATTTTATCAATGCCGGATAAATGGGAATATCCATGGTTTGCGGCATGGGACCTTGCTTTTCATTGTATCAGCTTTGCACCTTTAGATCCTGATTTTGCCAAAGAACAATTAAGATTAATGGTTAGCGCCAATTATATGCACCCAAGCGGACAGCTGCCTGCTTATGAATGGGATTTTGGCGATGTAAACCCTCCGGTCCATGCAATGGCAACGTGGCATGTATATCTTGCAGATAAAGCAGTTAAGGGCAAAGGAGACATTAATTTCCTGGTAGAGATTTTCAATAAGCTGCTGCTCAACTTTACCTGGTGGGTAAATCAGAAAGATAGTGAAGGGAACAATATTTTTGAGGGTGGTTTTCTTGGGCTCGATAATATCGGTGTATTTAACCGGAGCCAGCCAGTACCTGGCGGCGGTTTTCTGGAACAGGCTGATGGCACCAGCTGGATGGCTATGTACGCCTTGAATATGCTGCAGATCAGTATGGAACTTTCACTTCATTTTGATGTTTTTGAAAGTATGGCCATTAAATTTTCTGAACACTTTTTATATATCGCAGGTTCAATTTCCAACATGGGGGAGGATGCGATAGGATTATGGGATGAAGAGGATGGTTTTTATTATGATATGCTCAGAAAACCGGATGGATCTGCAGACAGATTACGGTTAAGAAGCCTGGTAGGCCTGATCCCAATGTTTGCCCAGATTGTATTCGACGAGAGTAAATGGGGTAAACTGCCCAAATTAAAGGAGCGCCTGGAATGGTTTATGCTGCAACGGCCGGATTTGGTTCAATTGGTAAGTCACTGGACAGATACTAAAGGAAACAACCAGCATTTACTGTCTCTGTTAAGGGGCCACCGGATGAAGTTGTTACTGAAACGTATGCTGGACCCAAATGAGTTTCTTTCTGATTTTGGTATCCGCTCTGTTTCCAAAGCTTATTGTTCCTATCCTTTTAACTATCAGCTGGATGGTATGGACTATACTGTAAAATATATTCCCGCTGAAAGTGATTCTGGAATGTTTGGTGGCAATAGTAACTGGAGAGGCCCCATGTGGATGCCTGTCAATTACCTGATTATTGAATCTCTTAAAAATTTCCAGGAATATTACACCGATGATTTTAAAGTGGAATGTCCAACTGGTTCCGGCGAGTTTCTAAGTCTTAAAGAGATCGCAGCTTTATTAAGCAAAAGGTTAAAGTGTATTTTCCTTAAAAATGATGCTGGTGAACGACCCGTATCGGGTGGGAACCCTAAATTTAACCATGACCCGCATTTTAAAGATTATATATTATTCCATGAATATTTCAATGGGGATAATGGCAAAGGGCTTGGCGCTAGTCATCAGACTGGCTGGACAGGCTTGATTGCTCTTCTTTAGTTCTTTATTTTTCAACCTTTACGCTCCATAACTTATGGCTGTTGCCTATAAAAGAATCGTTGTTAAAATCGGTTCAAATGTCCTCACTCAACCTGATGGATTGCCAGATCATGCCCGGATTGAACATCTGGTGGCTCAAATTGTTGACCTTAAAAAGGCTGGTATTGCCGTCGTTGTCATTTCTTCCGGTGCAGTTGCAGCGGGCAGAAGTATGATTAAAATATCTGAAAAGCAAGATGCAGTTGCAGCCAGACAGCTTTTAGCTTCCATCGGACAAATTAAACTGATTAATACCTACCTGTCGCTATTCGAGAAACAACAGATGTTATGTTCACAGGTACTGGTTACCAAAGAGGATTTCCGTGACCGCAAGCATTATTTAAATATTAAAAACTGTCTGTCTATTTTACTGAAACACCAGGTTATCCCTATTGTCAATGAAAATGATGTTGTATCTGTCACTGAACTGATGTTTACGGATAATGATGAGCTGGCAGGACTCGTGGCTTCTATGCTGGAAGCAGATGCCTTGATTATCCTTTCTAATGTAGATGGCATTTATAACGGAGATCCAAAGTCTCCGGATGCTACTGTGATCAGAGAGATCAAGAAAGATGATCATATTGGCGCTTTCATCAATACCACCAAATCTGGCTTAGGCAGAGGCGGAATGGTCACTAAATTAGGAATGGCACAGAAAGTTGCCAAACTGGGTATTCCGGTTTATATCGCCAATGGCACCCGAAACAATATCCTGACTGATTTAATAGCTCAAAAGGCAGATCACACTTATTTTGTGCCGGAGAAAAATACTTCGGGAAAGAAAAAATGGATTGCACATTCTGAGCATTCAGCTACAGGAAGTGTTCAACTGAATAAAGGAGCTGCTGAAGCGCTCATTTCTGGTCAGGCCCGCAGTTTATTACCAATTGGCATCACAGCAATACTTTCTTCATTTCAAAAAGGAGATATTATCCGATTATTGGATGACCAGGGAAAACTGATTGGTTTAGGGATTGCAGATTACGGCTCAGACAAAGCGAAAGAAAGAATAGGACAAAAGGGACATAAATCTTTGGTTCATTATAATTATTTTTATGCTGTAAGCTAATACAGTACAACCGGTATGACAACATACTGGTTCTAAACGAAAAGAAAATGGAATACCAGTCATATTTTGAAAATGCTCTAAAAGCGAGCCGTACTTTATGCCGTTTAGATCAGCTGGCAGTCAATGAAATTCTAAAAGATCTTGCAGCTCACGTGAAACTGTTTGCGGAAGATATATTGTTTGCGAATGATCTTGATTTAAAGCGAATGTCTGCTGAAGATCCTAAATATGACCGTTTAAAGCTCACCAGGGAAAGACTGAATGATATTGCACAGGAAATATTAAATGTAGCTCAGCTGGAAAGCCCGCTTGCGGAAGTCATGGAGGCAAATACACTTCCAAACGGTTTACATTTGTCTAAGATCAGGGTTCCTTTAGGCGTGATTGGCGTTATTTACGAAGCCAGGCCAAATGTCACTTTAGATGTTTTTTCGCTTTGCTTTAAAACCGGAAATGTGGCTGTATTAAAAGGTGGGAGCGATGCAGAATTTTCCAACCAGGCTTTAATTAAAATCATTCATCAGGTACTGCTTAAACACAGTGTCGATATTCACGTAGCCGTCATATTACCATCAGAAAGGGAAGCAACTGCTGCACTTTTAAATGCAACAGGTTTTGTGGATGTTTTAATCCCAAGGGGCAGTCAGGCACTCATCAATTATGTACGTGAGCATAGTAATGTTCCTGTAATTGAAACAGGGGCGGGGATAGTTCATACTTATTTTGATTTGTCGGGAGATAAGGAAAAAGGAAAGGCGATCATTTTTAATGCTAAAACCAGGAGAGTAAGCGTTTGTAATGCACTGGATTGTTTGTTGATCCATGCTGAACGTTTAGATGATCTTTATACACTGGTTGCACCACTGGCAGAAAAATCTGTCCATATTTATGCAGACTCAGAAGCTTTTGAAGCTATCGAAAGTCTTTATCCTGAACATTTACTGCACCATTCCAGTCCTGAAGATTTCGGTACAGAGTTTCTGGACTATAAAATGGCCATTAAAACAGTAGAAAATCTGGAAAATGCTTTAGCGCACATCGCTCTTTACAGCTCCAAACACAGTGAAGCTATAATTTCAGAAGATGAAAATCAGTTACTTACATTTCTGAACGTGGTAGATGCCGCTGCAGTTTATGCGAATGCGTCAACAGCTTTTACAGATGGTGGACAGTTCGGCCTTGGTGCTGAAATTGGGATCAGTACACAGAAACTTCATGCAAGAGGACCAATGGGACTGAAAGAATTGACAAGTTATAAATGGGTAGTTAGAGGTAACGGACAGATTCGCTAATTTAAAGCTTAGATTTTTATTAAAAAGACCTGATCCTGACAATTCTAACTCAAAAACAAGAGATAATCAGGATCAATTTTATGTTTTATCAGATACTGGTAAAAATATTACTTAATAAATTGAAATTTAGGACTCTTTTCCCGGTCATTATATTAATTTTGTGGCCGATATAAAGAGAATAAATTATCTATCCTTTCATGACCAGTAAAAGTACTAATTCAGATAAAGCAGTTGACGTTGTGTTAATTGGCGCCGGTATTATGAGCGCAACACTTGGTGTACTACTCAAGGAACTCTCACCGGATTTAACCATACAAATTTTTGAACGGCTTGATGTCGCGGCAGCAGAAAGTTCTGATGCCTGGAATAATGCAGGAACAGGGCATTCAGCCTTTTGTGAATTAAATTATACGCCCCAATTAGCAGATGGTACAGTAGAAACAGATAAGGCTGTAGCTATTGCTGAGTCTTTTGAAGTATCGAAACAATTCTGGTCATTCCTGGTACAGAATAAGCTGGTTAGTTCTCCTGAAACTTTCATTAAAAGTATCCCGCATATGAGTTTCGTCTGGGGAGCCGATAATGTCGATTTTTTGAATAAACGTTTTAACAACTTACAGAAATGTGAATTGTTTAAAGAAATGACTTATTCAGAAAATGCGGAACAACTGGCAGAATGGATGCCTTTAGTCATGGCAGGAAGAAATCCTGAAGAAAAAGTTGCTGCAACAAGGATGATGCTGGGTACAGACGTAAATTTTGGTGCTTTAACCAGAATGATGCTGACGACTTTGCAAAGCAAGCCTGATGTTGCCATGGATTTTAACCAGGAAGTACGTAAACTGAAACAAAAAGATGGTTTATGGGAAGTTAAAGTGAAAGATGAAGAAACTGGTAAAAGAAAAACAGTAAAAGCTAAATTCGTTTTTATTGGTGCCGGAGGCGGTTCTCTTCCTTTATTAGAAAAATCTGATATTCCCGAAGGAAAAGGTTTTGGTGGTTTCCCGGTTAGCGGGCAATGGTTAAAATGTGTTAATCCAGCTGTAATTGAACATCACCATGCTAAAGTATACGGTAAAGCATCGGTAGGTGCTCCGCCAATGTCCGTTCCTCACCTGGATACCAGGATGATCGATGGCAAAAAAGCTTTACTTTTTGGTCCTTATGCAGGATTCTCTACCCGTTTTCTGAAAAACGGTTCCTTACTGGATCTTCCGCTATCTATCAAAGCAAATAATATCCGTCCAATGATTGCAGCAGGTCTTGATAATCTGCCATTGACAAAATACCTGATAGACCAGGTCAGACAATCACCTGAAGACCGCATGGAGGCATTAAGAGAATATCTTCCGGCTGCTGAAATGAAAGACTGGGAATTAGAAACCGCTGGTCAGCGTGTACAGGTTATTAAAAAGGATGAAAAACATGGTGGTATCCTTGAATTTGGTACAGAAGTAGTGGCTGCCGGAGACGGTTCTATTGCCGCTTTATTGGGTGCTTCACCTGGAGCTTCAACTGCAGTATCTATTATGATCAGCCTGATGAAACGTTGTTTTAAAGACGAAATGGAAAGCGAAGAATGGCAGACTAAGTTAAAGCAGATGATTCCTTCTTATGGCAAGACTTTAAGTGATGATTCACAGCTTTGCAGAAACATCCGTGCACAAACTACGCATGCACTTAATCTTCAAATTACTGAGTAAACTGATATTTACTCAGTAAGCTGATATTTATTGATTAGGCTGATGTTTCCATCTTTTATGACTCCATAACCAGTAAGCAGGCTCTTCTACGATTAGTTTTTCTAACAGACGGGTGTGCTTCTGGGTCATTTCATTGATCGGGGTTTCGGCTGGTTTAGGCGTTATAGGCATACACTCTACTTCATAATAACCTCTTTTCACCTTAGTCAGCTTAATATAAAACACTGGCCTGTTTGTTTTTATAGCAATTTTCTCCATTCCCTGTTGAACTGAAGTCTGCTGATTTAGAAAGGAAGTCCAATAATGGGACTCGCTTTTTGGAGGAGCCTGGTCATTACCAAATAAAAACATGGTCGGAGTTCCTTTGGTTTCAGTCAATACCCTTAAAGTTTGACGCATAGGCACAACCTTATTCCCAAACCGGGTTCTGATTCTTTGAAAAAAATCATCAAATACCTTATTGGATAATGGCTTATAAATTGCATAGGTATCACATTTCAAAACAAGTCCAATCGACATTGCCCCCCATTCCCAATTGCCATAATGACCAGAACAGGCCAGCACACTTTCCCCGCGTTCAAAATAGGCGTTAATGAGCTCAATATTCTTGAATTTAAAGCGTCTTCGCATTTGACCGCTGGAAATGGTAGCCATTTTAATAATTTCAAAAATGAGCCCTGAGAGATATTTGTAAAATTCTTTTTCTATCGCTAAAATTTCTTTTTCTCCTTTTTCAGGGAATGAATTTTTAAGATTTAATCTGACAACAGCTCTGCGATATCCTAACACATAATAAAGCAATAAATATACAAGATCAGAAATTACATAGAGTACTGGCAACGGCAACAAAGAGAGCGCATAAATAAAAAATATAGCGAGGTATGAAATGGCCTTTTTTAACATTAATATTGATTAAGGTACAAACTTAATTTTTTTTCACCCTTCCTGGGTTACATTTTTTTATAAATTCAGAAGTTTATATGTTTAATTTAAATTTAGAAGGGCAGATTTTAAACCGGCTCTGTATTTTATTCACCAGAGCCGGTTTATTCTCTTAAAAATGAAACCCAGTGTCTGTCATGATAGTATCAAGTACTACATAACTTTCAAGTGCCTGTACATTTTTGATGTTGGCTATATTTCTTTGTATACCCGAGAAGGAAGTATTGTCAGTGGTTACAATCTTTAGTTTGATATTATATTCTCCGGTAATTGTACAGCACTCACAAACCTCTTTGATCCGGGAAACCTCTTCCTTGAAAGTATCAATGATTTCATCAGAACAATGACTCAATTTAAGGTGAATAAAAGCCAGAACCTCTTGTTTTAATTTTCTGCGATTTAGCACAGCTACAGATGTTACGATATATCCCTCTGCCTTTAACTTTTTAAGACGATCACAAATTGTAGTAGTTGATAGTTTCAAAATTCCAGCAATCTGCTTATGCGGACGTGAATTATTCTCCTGTAAAAGTTTAAGAATACAAATATCTATTCTGTCGAGCTTCTTATCCATAATTATTGTTTTTGTAATTCGTGAATATAAGGCATTAATATTTAATTAATTAAATATGTTAATCTTAAATAAACTTTTTATTGTACGGTTTATTGTTTAGAAAATACACCCGAACTGAATTATATCCGGCTTACATCTATATAAGCGTTAATTTATCGGATTAATAGCATACACTTTCTTTATTAGATTCTTATATACAACTTTACTCAATAACCTAAATGTATGCGAGAATTGAAGATTGATTATGCCATTACCGGCAGGGACATGGAATCCCTTAATATATATCTTTTAGAAGTAGGCAGAATACCACTGCTGACTATTGAAGAGGAAGTCCTGCTGACTACAAAAGTAAGGCATGGTGATCAGGCTGCACTGGATTGTTTAGTAAAAACCAACCTGAGATTTGTAATTTCTGTAGCTAAACAATATCAGCACCGCGGATTGAGCCTGGGCGACCTGATTAACGAAGGAAATCTGGGCCTGATCAAGGCTGCTTCACGCTTTGATGTCACAAAGGGGTTTAGATTTATTTCATTTGCTGTTTGGTGGATCAGACAAGCCATTATGCTGGCTATTTCACAACTGACACGCGTTATTCGTTTACCCCTGAATATGATCAATTCTATTACTAAAATAAATGGCATTATAGCCTGCCTGGAACAACGGCTCGAAAGATTGCCGACCACAGAGGAAATTGCAGGAGAAATGGACATTAAAAGCCAGCAGGTGGCAGGCTATTTAAGTAAGGTGCGCAGATGTATGTCTTTGGATGAAATTTTAAAACCGGATTTCAGTAACACGTTATTAGAAGTAACGCCTGCGCATCAGCCATATCCTGATCATTTGCTTATTGCTGATTCGGACAGGATAGAGGCCAGCCAGCTTTTAAAAATCTTAACCAAAAGAGAAGAAAAAGTATTGAGTTTGTTTTTTGGTCTGAAAGGGATGCAACCCTTATCACTTGATGATATTGCATTGATTTTCAAATTAAGCAGAGAGCGCATCAGGCAGCTAAAGGATGGTGGAATAAAAAAATTAAGGTTAAAGCTCCGCAGGGAAAAAGCCGATAAAAGAAATAAAGATTTATAAATCAAAAGAAAAGAACTTATGCCATATTTATATTTAGCAGAAAGCTATAATGAACTTGATTTGTTAACCAAATTGGTCTATAAAATAGAAAATATTGAGCGGCCGTTAAAAGAGCTGAGTGAGGAACATTACCTTTCAGCAGAATTACAACGGATCAGATTTTCAGCTTCAAGGGATATTCTGATTTTTGGTGTCCATGCCGACAAATATCTGAACTTTCATCTTTGCCAGGTTTATGGCCTGCACATCAGGATTATTGATATACTAAAGTATTTGGAAGATAAAATGTATTTATGTGAACGGGAAGCTTATGTATACAAATATTGCAAGATCTTTCACCTGGAAATGGGTAGCCTGGCTGTATTCTATGAAAAGCTTGGAAAAATGATTGTTGGATATGAGGACAGGTAAATCAGTCATCAATGATCAGTAATGAAATAATTGATTGATTTACCTGTATATATAAGGTGAAAAGCTAATAGGCTGGAAAAAGATAATTCCTGAGCAGTTTTTATATTAACTATCTCATTCGACTTATACAAATGTTTCATTTCACCTACACAAATGCCGGAACTGGTGAATTTGGGTCATTTCCCTGAATTTGGTTTCTACGCACTTGTGAAGGATCAGTTGGTTTTGCAGGATAGGTATCCTTAATGCCCTTTACAGCTTCATACATCAGGAAACCTCCCAAAAAGGTTTCTTGTAAACCTATTATCGGATGTTTATAAAAACATCTGATACCTCTTTGAAAAATATATGCTCCGGCTACAATTGATACCAGGCGTTTAGCCGTACTCAGATTTTCTGCATTATTGGTAGTCAAAATCTTCTTAGCGGCTAAAATTGTTAAGTTATGAGTGATTTTGTTTAACATGTGTTCTCTATTGTTTCTGTATGAATTCAACATCTGTGCCACCTTTTTGTTTTGTAATCCTTGAAAATCTTAAACTTTTCAAGTAAGATGACGTTATTATTTAACCAATTAAGGATTAAAGATGCAATTATGAAATTAGCCAATCAGAACAACAGCGACTTACTTTATGATAGAGCGATTACCTGGCTTGTAGAAAAAGGACCAAATATTTTGATCGGTATAGCTGCCTTATCGATTGGCTTATGGCTTATTAATATCTTCTCCAGATGGATCAAAAAAAGGTTTTATAATAAAGATGTTGATCCTTCTTTAAAACCCTTTTTCATCAGCCTGTCAGTCACAGCACTTCGCGTGCTGCTTGTTTTCACAGTCATGCAATTTATCGGTATACAAATGACTGTCTTTGCCGCATTAATTGGTGCTTTAGGCGTTGCAGCAGGTTTGGCTTTATCAGGTACCTTACAGAATTTTGCAAGTGGAGTGCTTATTTTAATGCTTAAGCCATTTAGAGTTGGAGACAATATTATTGCTCAGGGTCAGGAAGGGACAGTGACCGGCATTGCGATTTTTTATACGACAGTAACTACTTTTGATAACAGGGCAGTGGTGATACCCAATGGGAAGCTGTCAAATGAAGTTATTATTAATATCAGTACCAAAGGAAGCCGCAGACTGGATATTGAAGTTAAATTTAACTATGGTATAGATTATGACCTGCTATTTAAACTGGCCACACAAACCATTAATGATTCATCAGATCTTTTAAAAGATCCCAGCCATCGAATAGGGGTTTCTCTGTTGGAAGAAACAGGATATAAAGTAATGATCAGTGTCTGGTTAAAATCTCATGGCTTTAATGACGCTAAACTTCTCTTTCAGGAAAAATTGATGGAAGCATTCAAAAATGGGGGTATCCCGCTTCCGGGTGTTACCCCCAAATAATTCAGGATATTTAATGAAAAGATATTACTGTACTATCTTTATCCAGCTCAACCTTATGTTTAATATTCTTTCTTCCAAAATACAGGATCGCTAAAGCAAGAATTGAAGTTGATGCCATAATCGATACCATAGGTACAGAAGAATGTACATCAAACAGACTTACAGCAACTGAAGCTAATGTTCCCAGGCCCATTTGAATAGCGCCCATTAAAGCCGATGCACTGCCTGCGTTTTTAGTAAAAGGTGCTAAAGTAAGGGCAGAGGCATTCGGACTGGCAAAACCAAGGCAACTTAAGAATATAAATAGTAAAATGATTGTTTCTGTTAAACCAAACCAGCCGTTAATACTACCTATAAGAAATACAACCCCGGTAACCGCCTGGCAGGTCAATGCACCGAATATAAGCTGTTCACTGCTATACTTTCTAAGCATCAGCGTATTCACCTGGCTTGCACCAATTAAGCCAATAGATAAGAAAGCGAATATCCAACCGTAAGTTTTCTCACTTACAGCAAAAATCTTCATAAATAACAAGGGAGAACCTGAAATATAAGCAAACAGCCCACCGAAAGCTATTGCTCCCGTAAAGGCATAAGTATAGAATTGCGGCTCTTTTAAAACAGCGATGAAGCCCATTATAATAGGTTTGGGCTTTAAAGAAATTGTAGTATCGGGCTTATAAGTACCTGGAAGGCCAACTACACTGGCAATCAGGTTGAGCAGCCCCAATAACATTAACACTAAAAACACAGCGTGCCACCCATATGTAGAAGTTACATAACCACCAACAGTTGGTGCAATCATTGGAGACACACCCACAACCAACCATAACAAGGCGAATACTTTCGCATTTTCATGAATAGGAAACAAGTCCCTGACCATAGCAATTGAAGCTACTGCAGCTGCACAACTACCCAGAGCTTGTATACACCGCAGTACAATCAGGGCATCAATACTTTTAGTATAGGCACAACCTAAAGAAGCAATGATATAAATTACTAATCCGATAAACAACGGTTTCTTTCTGCCAAAACGATCTAACAAGGGCCCGTAAAGTAACTGTCCAAGGGAGATTCCTATGAAAAACCCGGATAATGATAAGGAAACGCTCGCAATTGAGGTATTTAAATCTTTGGCAATTGCAGGGAAACCCGGCAAATAAATGTCGATTGAAAAGGGCCCCAATGCAGTAAGTGAGCCTAATAAGAGAATAAGGAAGAAGTGCTTTTTTTTCGTCATCGAATATAGATTGCGAAGAGAATTTCGCGATTGATATAATCAGGGCACCTATTGACAGGTGCCCTGATTTGTAATTAATTAGAAGCTGTAATTCTTTCTAAGACAAGCTTAATTGCCTTATCTACAACTGTATTCGGATCTTTACTAAACTGATAATTTACTCTGCTAGCTAAAATAGCATTAACCGAAAGTGCTTTATGTCCAAGAACTTTTGCCAGTGCGTAAATACCTGCAGTTTCCATTTCAAGGTTCGTAATTCTATAGTTTTCATAACTGAAAGTATTCAGTTTCTGAATGAAATCCGGTACAGCGTTCTGAGCTCTTACCTGTCGTCCCTGAGGGGCGTAGAAACCAGGTGCCGTTACTGTAATTCCCTGTTCCATTCCTTTTCCGATAGTATTTAACAATACCGGGTCTGCCGAGGTCAGGTAAGGGTTAACCGCATGTAAATCTTTAAAATGTTCCTTTACATGATCAAAAAGACCTTGTTCTTCATTCGGTACTTCATGAACATAATAGTGCATTAAAGCATCCAGGCCAAGTCCGAAAGTAGAAGCTAGGATAGTTCCCATCGGCAGGTCCGGTTGTACAGCGCCCGAAGTTCCCACCCTGATAATATCTAATGAAGTTAACTTCTCTTTGACTTCGCGGGTTTTGAAATCTACATTGACCAGAGCGTCCAGCTCATTGAAAACAATATCTATATTGTCAGTACCGATTCCTGTAGAAATTACAGTGATGCGTTTCGTACCTATATAACCTGTATGTGTTAAAAATTCCCTTTTTCCTTTTTTAAGTTCAATACGGTCAAAGTGTTTTGTTATTTCTGAAATCCTGTCAGGATCGCCAACAGTAATTACTGTATCCGCAACATCTTCAGGGAGTATATTTAAGTGGTAAATGCTTCCATCGGGATTGATGACTAAGTCTGCTTCTGATAATTTTTGCATGGTAATTGGATTAATGATATTCTAAATTAAGGTTTTAAACAGTGCCAAGGTATTTTATTTCAACACCTGATTGTTTTTCGACTCTTTGTAAAACTTTATTCAATTGGGATTTTCTAACTTCAAATCTGATGGTACACTCATTGTCAAACTGTTGATCAAGCACAGTCAGCTGTTCTTCTTTGACCATGCGCATTACATCGTTCATGACCAGGTAATCAAACTTAATCTCATAAATGTCGTTGACGGTCTTATCGACAATCACAGCTACATTAACTGCCTCAACAGCAGCAGACTTATAAGCATTAATTAAACCAGGAACACCCAGCAGTGTGCCTCCAAAATAACGAACGACTACAATCAGTATATTTGTCAGACCAGCTGATAGTAAAGCATTTAAAATAGGTCTTCCGGCTGTACCCGAAGGCTCACCATCATCATTTACCCGGTAAACGCTTTTATCTGGCGTAAGGCGGTAAGCATAACAAAAATGATTTGCCTTTGTATGTTCAGCTCTCAATTTCATCAAATGTGCTTTAACATCATTTTCTGAAAGCAATGGATAGGCAAAAGCGATAAATTTACTTCCTTTATCTTTAAAGGTCCCTTCTGCAGGATGATCTATCGTTTTGTAGGTATCATCAAACAGCATATTTCTGCGATAATGTAATCAGTAAAATGGCAACAAGGGCCATCGCTATACCAATATAATTCAACTTACTTACTTTTTCTTTGAACAGGACTATACCAATAATACTCCCTAAAATGATGACCCCCATATTCATTGCCGCAAATACTGTAGAAGGATTCGCCGCCATTGCCCGGTGTGCTTTCATATAAAACAGGATGTTTCCGAAATTGAAGCATCCCAATACGATACCACAAAAGAAATTGATCAGTTCTGCTTTCTTCTTCCTGAAGATCATTACATACCCCAAAATCAAGGCTGCAATTATACAGGAGATACAAAAGATAACCATTAATGTACTTGTGTAAGGAATGGACTTATCTAATGCCAGTTTTTTAAACATGACATCTATCAGTCCAAAGCCTATAAAGACCAGGATCGGATAAAGATAGGAGCTTGTTTCAGCCTTAACAGTTGACTTGCGGGAGAGCGTAAGCACAATAGCTACAAAACCGACTAAAAGGCCCGCCACTTTTAAACCACCAAAATTTTCCCCGAAAAGATATAACGAAGCCAGGATAGGGATGAACAAAGATAAACGCTGGGCAATATCTGATTTCACGATCCCTATATTTCTGACAGAAGCACCCAGGATCAGAAATAAAACGGGCAATAATACGCCGATCGCAATAGCAAGTGTACTAGGAACTGTTATCAGCTGAGCTAATTCAGGCCTGAAGAAAATATAACTAAGAATTATAGCCGCCAGATAATTCCACATTACCGCTTGCAGCACGTGAATATTGTAGCGTTTTGCCAATTTTAGCAAGACTGCTACGGTTACGCTGCAGCTGATGCTGAGTAATATGTATATCATTTATTATTGTAATTTTTATATATAGTTAACTGATCTTTATCTATTTGCGTAACTGATAGGATGTTTCCATTGATCTGTGGAGAATGTATTCCTATGTCCCAGCTTGAAGCAGAATTAAAAACTCTGGCCTCATCCCACAAACCAGAAGAAATAAACTGGTTCAGAATATTTGCGCCACCTTCAATAATGATTGATTGTATATCCATCAGATACAGTTGATAAGCAATCTTCTGAGGAAGATAATATTGCATGTCTTCCATTTCAATAAAATGGATATTACCTTCTACAGTGGTTTTCTGCTCATTGAATATAATGGTTTTAGCATCCTGATTATATAATTTACTATCGGCTGGTATTTCGAGTTTACGGTCAATGGCAATTCTGACAGGATTTTTCCCTGGCCATTCTCTGGCACTAAGGGCAGGGTTATCAGCAATTGCAGTCTGCTTACCAACTAAAATAGCATCTTCCTCAGTTCTCCATTTATGTACTAGTTTCTTTGAAAGCGGGCCACTGATCCACTGCTGTACAGAGTTCCTGGGCGCAAAGTATCCATTCGCTGTTCTGGCCCATTTTAAGATGATGTAGGGGCGTTGCTGAGTAATTCTGGTGAAAAAACGACGATTCACCTCAAAACATTCTTCTTCAAGAACCCCCGAAACTACTTCTATACCCGCATTCTTTAACTTTTCAATTCCTTTACCATCCACATCAGGAAAAGGATCACGATTGCCAATTACTACTTTTTTCAGCTGGTGGCGAATCAGTAAATCAGCACATGGAGGCGTTTTTCCAAAATGCGCACAGGGTTCAAGACTTACATAAGCAACTGCATTTTTCAATAATTCGGCTGCCTGTTCACCATACCGGTCTGTTACAGAGCGGATAGCATTAACCTCGGCATGAGCCTGACCATATTTCTGGTGATAACCTTCTCCTATAATCTTTCCTCCGCTAACAATTACGCAACCTACCAATGGATTTGGGCTTACCTGACCGTTACCCATTTCTGCTAACTCCAGACAGCGTTTCATGTACAATTCATCGCTCATATGGACAAAAATAGCTTCAATTTATGAGCTATTGAAATATTTCGACCACAGAGATGCAACATTTATTAATACTTTTGCATTTAATGAATGTGAAGCAATTAGAACAATACTTTATCAAAGAACTATCCACATTATATGATGGAGAAGAAGCAAAGCAATTGTTTGGCCTGGCAGCCAGACAGGTAGCTGACTGGAACCACTCTCAATTATTGATCAATGCCACAACATTACCAGGTCCTGAACAATCTTTAGCTTACGAACATATATTACTGGAACTGAAGAAAGGAAGACCCATGCAGCACATCCTTGCTGAGGCATGGTTTTACGGGCTTAAATTTAAAGTCACTGAAGCTGTCCTGATTCCAAGACCCGAAACTGAAGAATTAATAGAATGGATTCTGGATACCTTAAATGTTCTGCCTGTTTCCAGCATCCTGGATATTGGTACCGGAAGCGGATGTATCGCGATTACTTTAAAAAAGAATCTTGAACAAGTTGAAGTAAGTGCATTGGACGTTTCTGCTGACGCATTAAAAGTAGCCGGAGAAAATGCAGTGCTCAACAAAGCCCTCATTAATTTCATTCATTCAGACATCCTGACCTATAGCAGTCCATCGAAGTACGACCTGATTGTCAGTAATCCGCCTTATATTACAGAGAACGAAAAGGAAGAAATGCACCAGAATGTCTTAGCTTATGAACCACATCTGGCTTTATTTGTGAGCAATGAAAACCCTTTAGTATTCTACAAACGTATTGCAGACTTTGCCCGGGTCAATCTGCAGCCAAAAGGAAAATTATTCTTTGAGATCAACGAATATCTAGGTGAGGAAACAGTACAGATGCTTTCTGCTAAAGGATTCACTGACATCATCTTAAAGAAAGACATGCAAGGCAAAGACAGAATGATTTCTTGCAATTTATAATTTACGTTCTGGGGTGGAACTGTGTGATGATACCTCTTAAATAATCCCTGTCCAGATGCGTATAAACCTCTGTGGTAGTAATACTTGAATGCCCTAACATTTCTTGTACCGCCCTTAAATCTGCGCCGCCTTCAATTAAATGAGTCGCAAAAGAATGCCTGAAGGTATGCGGACTTATCGTTTTTTTTAAACCGATTACAACTGCCAATGCTTTAATCATCGTAAATACCGAAATCCTGGATAACCTTGAACCCATTCTATTGAGGAAAATATAGTTCTCATTTCCCTTTTTAATGGCTAAATGGACTCTAACCTGGCTCAGATAAATATCAATGTATTTCAATGCAGTGGCCCCGATAGGGACAATCCTTTCCTTATTTCCTTTACCAGTTACTTTAATGAATTCCTGCGTAGGATTCAGGTCTGAAATACGAAGAGTAATCAGCTCTGTTACCCTTAATCCGCAACCATACAAAACTTCTAAAATGGCTTTGTTTCTCATCCCTTCGGGCCTGGAAGCATCTATAGCCTCAATCAAAGCATTAATTTCTGCCACATTCAATATATCAGGAAGTTTTCTGCTTAGTTTAGGAGAATCAAGCTGCTGAGAAGGATCAATTTCAATTAATTCTTCCAGCATCAGATAATTAAAAAAAGACTTCAATCCCGAGATTACCCTGGCCTGTGTATTGGCCAGCATACCGAGCTCACTCAGCCATTTAATAAACTCATGTAACACCTTGTCAGATATATTTTTAACAGAGAACTCCTCACCAATAACCTCATAATACTGAAACAGCTTGGCAACATCATTCAAGTAAGCACTAACGGAATTTTCAGAAAGTCCGCGTTCGAGCCTTAAGTAAGCTTTGAATTCATTATGGTAAGGATAATTAATCACTCGGATTTTTATTTATTAGTTTTTAAGTCTAAGTTTGAATGGATGAAGATACAGATTATTAACGGACCTAATTTAAATCTGCTGGGCATACGTGAACCTGGAGTTTATGGAAGCAAAAGTTTCGAAGGATACTTTACAGAATTAAAAGACAAATATAAAAACATAGAACTTGAATATTTCCAGAGTAATGTAGAAGGGGAGCTGATCAACAAATTACATGAAGTTGGCTTTTCATTCGATGGCATCATTTTGAACGGCGGAGGATACACGCATACTTCAGTCGCTATTGCTGACGCAATTGCAGGCATTAATACACCCGTTGTCGAAGTACATGTTTCTAATATTTATGCCAGAGAAGAATTCCGTCATGTTTCTCTGACCGGGAAAAACTGCAAAGGTGTATTAACCGGTTTCGGATTAGATGGTTATCGTCTGGCTATCGAAAGTCTTTTAGCTGGCTGAAATTCCTGATGCCTTTTATAAAATAGCTCCAGACCACACTGGAATGATAAACACCGGTGTGTTTGGAGTAAGTTAATTGCATTTTGGCCCTTTTAGCACCTGTTTTTCTCAGGTTAGTCAAGAACTGGAAATGGGCCTTATTCACTGCAAATGCAAATTTGGTTTCTCCTTTAAGCAGAAACTGCATCCAGGCCACAAAATCAATGGTCATCCTGAGTGTTATACTCCATAGTGCTTCCAGAGCAGGCAGGTTTTTTTGCATAATCATCAGGTTATTTCTAAAGTTCAGAAAAACTTTATAAGGGTTATTTGCAGCTAAAGTGCCGCCACCAACATGGTAAACTTCTGCATCGGGACAATAGATAATTTGATACCCCAGGTTCTTTAATCGCCAGCAAAGATCAATCTCTTCCATATGTGCAAAAAGATCAGGATCTAAGCCTCCGGTTTCTTCCCATTGTGCTCTTTTGATAAAGAAAGCCGCGCCACTTGCCCAAAAGATTTCTTTAGCATCATTATATTGCCCTAAATCATCCTCCACCTGGTCAAAAATCCTTCCTCTGCAAAATGGGAAAGCATTAATATCCAGGAAACCACCCGCAGCACCAGCATATTCAAATTGAGTTTTATTCTTCTGCCATTTAATTTTAGGCTGAGCAGCAGCAATCCGGGAATCCGCTTCCATTGCTTTAATCACCGGTTCAATCCAATTTTCAGGAACCTCTACATCCGAATTCAGTAAAACGTAATAATCAGCGCTTACCTGCTTAAGGATCCGGTTATAACCTTCTGCAAATCCATAATTATGCGCATTCACAATCACCTGGATCTCAGGAAAATTAGCCCTCACATACTCAACAGAACCATCCGTTGAAGCATTGTCACCCACAACCAGCTGAAGATTCGGATACTGGCTTTTAATTACTCCGGGTAAAAAATCAGACAACAATTGTTTTCCATTCCAATTGAGGATTACCACAGCTACACTCGGCTCTGACATTAGCTTAATTTCTCGTTTACGTTCATAAAAAAATGGAGATCAAATAGGAAAAAAGCCTTTTTTATCATTATTTTGCCTGATTGAAAATGCAAACATAAATTAACCAATGCACAATCCAGCTATATTTCCACTTTTTTATCTTCCACCTGTAAGTTATTTCTCTGCTTTAAACGCTCATAATTACGAATTCATTTTAGAAAAGGAAGAACATTTTCCTAAACAAACTTACCGCAACAGAACCAGAATTTATTCACCCAATGGCGCTTTAGACCTGTTTCTGCCAGTGATTAAAGGATCAAAATACCATACCAAAGTCAAAGATGTAAAAATAAGTTATGATTTTAAATGGCAGCGCCTGCACTGGTTAAGCCTGGAAAGCTGTTACCGGAATTCTGCCTATTTCGAATATTATGAAGATGAACTCGCCGTTTTCTATAACAAGAAATTCGAATTCCTTTTTGACTATAATCTGGAAATACTGCAGTGGATTTTCAAACAATTGAAAAAACCTGCTGAATTTAATTTCACTACAGAATATGTTAAAGAAATAGCCCCGGAAAATGACTACAGGTTGAAGCTTCATTTCAAGGAACCCGAATTGATTACTCCTGCAAAACCTTATTTCCAGGTATTCGAAGATAGAATGGGATTTATGCCAAACATGAGCATCGTTGATTTGTTATTCAATCAAGGTCCTCAGACCAAAAACTATCTCTAATGTATGGGTATTGATAAAAAAGGCAAATCACGTAAAAAGAAACAACGCTTAAAAATACCCCTGGCAGGTTCCAGTCCAGGGGTAGTATATATAGATGAAAACTCATTAAAGCCAGTAATTACGCTCCATAAAATCAGTGAAGCGTCTTATGAAACCAAAGAGCTTCCCAATATCAACCGCATTTCGCAATTGCTGGCAGACAAGAATTTCACCTTTTGGATTGAAATAAAAGGCTTTGCTTCTCCAGAATTATTTGAAACCTTGTACAATGAACTTCACGTGAACCGGTTGATTCTCGAAGATATTACCAGATCCTATCAAAGGCCAAAAATTGAAGAATATGATGATTATGTTTTCGCAGTCAGCAGAATGCTTTTGCTCGATGAAGAAAAGAACCTGGAAAACGAACAATTATCCTTTATCCTGACTGATAATGCGCTGATTACCCTGCAGGAAAACTACTCAGACTGTTTTAGCCCGGTTATTCAGAGGCTAAAAGCAGGGAAGGGGAATATCCGGATTGCTGGCAGCAGCTATATTATGTATGCACTCATGGATATTGTGGTAGATAAGTATTTCGAGATTCTTGGTTTCTGGAGTGAAGAACTCGATTTGATAGAAGATCGCCTGTTTGACAAACCGGATAAGAGTTTCATGTTTGATGTTCAGCTGATCAAAAGAAACCTGATTAATATTCGCAGGGTCGCATGGCCTGAAAGAGATAAGCTGAATGATATGCTCCGCAGCGACAGCCATTTGATTACTGATCAAACCAAGCTCTATATTCGTGACGCTTATGATCATTGTATACAAATTATTGATATAGTTGAATCCTTGAAAGAGATTTCGGCCAGTAATATTGATATGTATCTATCAATTATCAGTAACCGGATGAACGAAATCATGAAGGTGCTCACGATCATTTCCTCCATATTTATACCGCTTACTTTTATTGCCGGAGTCTATGGAATGAATTTCGCCAAAGAAGATCCGGTGACCCATAAATTTATGCCTTACAATATGCCGGAGCTCTACGCGTCACACGGGTATTTGTATACAATGCTGATTATGGTCGTTATTGCAGTGCTTCAAGTCATCTATTTTTGGCGAAAAGGATGGTTTAAGTAAATGTCAGCGGTCATAAAAGAGAAAATATAATTACCTTAGCCTGGCATGCAATCCTATGAACTAGACAAATCTGATGTTACCAGAATAAAATCCGCCCTGAATGGCAGCGATAATCAATTGGCTGTAATTCTGGACGAATACCATGCGTCCGAAATTGCCATCTTATTTGAAAGCCTGACACAAGAGGACAGACAGCGGATCATCAACCTTCTTCCCGTTGAAACTGCATCAGAGATTTTTGCAGAAATGCACGAAGAAGCGCATCCTGAAGAATTACTTTTCCAGCTCCATCCGGATAAACGTACCGAGATTGTAGAAGAACTCGATTACGACGATGCGACAGATATTATCTCGCAACTCGAAGAACACGAGCAAAAAGAAATCCTCGAAGACCTGAGCGAAAACGACGCTTCTAATATCAGGAACCTGTTAAGCTACGACGAAGATACGGCAGGAGGGCTGATGAATACGGAATTTATCCGGATTCAGCTTCACCTGAAAAAAAAGGATGCCATTGATGAGATCATCAGGCAAAGCGAAGAAATTGAAGAATTCTATACCATTTTTGTAGTAGACGAAAACAACGTATTCCAGGGAATTGTCTCCTTAAAAGATATTATCAAAGCTAAAGGAAATGTAGAAATCACTTCACTCGTGAAGTCTGATGTGGCCTGGGTAAGCCCTGATACTGATCAGGAAGAAGTAGCAAGACTGATTTCTCAATATAATATTACCAGTATTCCAGTGCTGGACAACCAGATGAAACTATTGGGAAGAGTGACTTTCGATGATGTTATTGACGTATTAGAAGATGAAAATACAGAAGACATCCTGAAAATATCCGGAGTATCAGAAGATGAAGAATTAAGCGGTAACTGGGTAGAAGCCGTAAAATCAAGATTACCGTGGTTAATTATCAATTTGGGAACTGCTTTTCTGGCTTCCGCGGTGGTCAGACATTTCGAACCCACCATTGCTAAAATCGCAGTACTTTCTGCTTACATGACTATTATTGCAGGAATGGGAGGCAATGCAGCAACTCAGGCACTGGCTGTAACCGTTAGAAGGATTTCTCTATACGATTTAACTGACAACCAGGCTTATCGTACCGTCTTAAAGGAATTCACTGTAGGTTTGATCAACGGCGCGGTAACCGGCTTAATCGTTTTCATCTTTGCGCTTGTATTTGATGCCAACCCGCTATTAGGGCTGGTTATCTTTCTGGCGATGACGGGTAACCTGGTTATTGCAGGTGTAACAGGAGCGGGGATACCCCTGATGCTGAAAAGAGTAGGTATCGACCCTGCAATTGCCTCCTCAATTATTATCACCACTTTTACCGATGTATTCGGCTTCTTACTTTTACTTGGAATGGCCAGTAAATTATTGCTATAAACCGGCTATTAAAGCAGCTTACTCATCCACATTAAGCTGTGAAGGAGTAAGCTCATAAAGACCAAGAATAGTATTCGCTTCGTCAATAAAACGTTCGATCTTTTTAGTATTTCTGAAACTAATCAGGATCAGCTGCCTGGTTTTCCCCTGAGCAGGAAGATCAAGAATAGCCTTTACTTCTGTGCCGGTATAGATAAAGTTCATAGACCTGCGAACAATTACAAACTGGATAAAATCCTCAAATGAATAGATCTTTCGGATAGCACCACCCAAAGTCGAATAGATAATCTGGCGGTTACCCTGGTCAAAACTTACAGAAGTGAAGAACGCGTTTACGAAAACCGCACCTAAAACCAAAGGAAGATAAGTAACCATTAATCTTTTATAAGTTTCCCTATCATTCATAAAATCCGGATAAGCCAGGATAACGAAAGTCAGTGCAATTAATAAAATCCCCAGAATAAGACCACCTGTTTTATTAAACAGCACCTTATAAATACCATTTTCTTCCTTAAAGAACTGAAAATCAAAAACAGGTGATTTCACATGCAGCGGACGATTAGAGAACACAAGCTCATTGATTCTCGGTAAAACTTCTTCCTCATAAGCAATCAGGTTTTTGTTGGTTAATTTGGAATAACCGCAGGAAATAAGGATTCCTTTTCCATGCCTGTTTTCCTTGGAAAATACCTTATAACTTATAGCACCCATCGTATCATAAGGAGTGATTGTCGCAATCTGATCAAAAGGAATACTGTTGATCGTTATGCCGAACAGCTTCGTATACAATTGCCTGCTATCCCCGTCAAAGACAGTTTTTCGCTCACCGCTCCCATATAAAACAAGTGCAAGCAATAAAATCAGCCCCTGGAATATCAGCAGCGTAGAAACGTTCGTTAAGGTGCCGGTCAGAAATAGAGTTACGTTCAGCGCAGTAAATGCAATCACGTAGATTATACTGATTCTGCGCGCCATTCTTGCCGGGTAAATAGTTAAGGTATCGGCTTCGTTAATCCAGTAGGTTTTCGCCATTTTGTTTATGTTAATTTAGATGCAGGACCCACAAATGTAAGCAACCTGGTAATATTTTTTACCGTCCTCGTAACGGGTAGTTCCACTCGGGGTTATTTTTTCACCGTGCAAAAAAGTCTTTTGATCAACGCCGGTCAGCTTTTGATACTTTGCCTTCGTTGGAATTAAATAACTGATACTCTCTGTAACCATTGCCGGAGTATAATAGATAAATAAGTACTCCTGTGCAGTTTTATTATGATACAAATAGAGAAAGCCACCAGCTTTTTTCGGCCCGCCATATACCTTTTTAAAACCATTTTTCTTTAAGATCTGCGGATGTGAAACAGCAGCATCTTTCCAAAAGGAGAAGATACCCTCATGCTGAAATGTCTGAGCCACACTGTTCGTAGTCAGCAGTAAAAACGGAAGCACAATTAGTAATAAGTATCTTTTCATTCATTGATTTAATTTAACTCATAAAAAAGCCGCTGCCTTGTAATAAAGCAGCGGCTCTATAATTATTTAAGCGCTATATAGCGGTAACTCTTGTTTCAATATTACCTCTGGTAGCTTTTGAATAAGGGCAGGCCTTGTGCGCTTTGTCAGCCAGCTTCTGAGTTTCCTCATGGCTAAGCCCCGGAACATGCACATCCAGCTCTGCAGAGAGCACATAAGCATTACCATCCTGATTAAACGAAACCTGTACGTTAACTGTAGCATCAGCCACCTCTATACCTTCGTTTTTAGCCACTGCATGTAATGCGCCCAGGTAACAGGGGCCCCATGCCGCAGCGAATAATTGTTCAGGATTTGTTGCTCCTCCCTGACCACCCATTTCTTTAGGTGTTCTTACTTCAAATTCTATTGTTCCATCACTTGATTTTATATGGCCATCACGACCTCCTTTAGCTAGTACTGCAGCTGTATATAACTTTTCCATGTTTTCTTGTTTATGCTATTACAACAAAAATCCATGCCTTAAGTTTTATATTTTAATCCTTTCAGTTAATTTAAAAATATCATAAGCCACCTTCTGGATCATATCATACTGCTCAGTAACCATCCTTTCATTCGGATCGGTAACCTTCTGATCATCCTGTATACTTTTGATTAAGGGCACGTTACTCAGCTCGCCATCATTTTTAATCAGGTACTCCGCAGAAAGGTTCAGCAGGTAAAGCGTGTTGTTTACAATGGGCTTTAATTCATCAGGCCGGCTCAATGAAAAAGCATGTTCTTTAAAATAAAGGGAAAGTGTAGCCGTATAAGAAGACAACAAATGATTAAGTGCAGTGAACTGATGCAGCTCAGGCATTAACCGCTGTTTACTCTTAGGCTCAGAGAACATCTTTTGAAAAATAGAAGATAAATTCGCAGACGTTACATAGACCTCCTTACGTGACAGCCTGTAATTGGTCAGGTTGTGTTCTGTCTCAGTATATAAAAGCGTGACTTCGGTAAAATAAGCCATATTTGCTCTTATCGTACTCAGCATGGCCTCTTTTAAATTCTTGTTCTCCCAGTTAGGGAATAAAGTATAACTTCCTAATAAAGCAATCCCAGAACCAATTAAAGTATCAAAAATCCTTTCCCGGGCTACAGATAAACTCCCCATCCCCAGAAAATCGAACAAGACCAGAATATACGGGGTCATAAACAGCACACTCACAATATAATTCTTCCGTTGAAAGCTGTAAGTCCCGATCATGCAAAATAACAGGATAAAAAACAGCGTATGCCTGTCATGGATATAAACCAGGATACCCATTCCAATAAGCGCCCCTACAACAGTACCGATTAAACGCTCGTAATTACGCTGTTTGGTTAAACTAAATGCCGGCTTGGAAATAACCAGTACTGTCAGTAAGATCCAGTAACTATGAGAAGAATCAAGCATTTTGGCGACCAGGTACCCAATCAGCATCGCAATTGATACACGCATTGCATGTCTGAAAGTAGAAGAACTAAAAGTAAGGTTATCAAAAAACAACTTGGCATCAAACTTCTGCCGCGTAATAAAACGCTCTGTATCCACTGCACTGCTATTTTTTAAATTCTTTTTCTCTTTCTTATTGAAGTATCCATTGATAGTTTTAACCCTGGCAGCTATATTTTCAATATTTACCTCGATATTTTTCAGCGCAATCAGCCCTAATGTATTGTACTTGCCGTCCGTATTATCCTTTTCAAGCACATTGATTTCATCTTTCAAGCGCTTCACATCTTCGGTTAATACTGCAGGCGGGCGGGGAGTGCCACCAGTTTTAAGTGCAAATGCAATTTCATCAAGCTCCCAGGCAATCCTGTTGATAATCCGCTCATAGCGGGAAAGTATCCCAGCCTTATCAAATTGATCATGGAGCTGCTCATAATTATAATAAGTGGACATGACCTGTTCATAAAGATCTACCATGTCTACAAAAACCAATAATAAAAACCTGCCTTCCGGAGTAGATTCCCTGACGATCTCGCGGGTTTTAAATAAAACCTCTCTCACCGCATCCTGCTTTTCATGAACAGCTACCTGAAGCTGGATCAGTTCCGCGTAATTATCGTCATAATTAGTGCTTTCATGATAAAATTTAGCCTTTGCTCTCAGAAATTCGCTGACCTCATGGATAGAATCGCTCAGCGTTTGTTGTACCAGCCGATAAGGTCTGAGCCTATAGAAGAAATAACTTAAAACCGTATACCATAAACTACCTGAGAGGACCAGCGCAGAATAGATCAGCACATCTTTCCATGGCCTTACATCATCAATACTCAATACCATGATCAGCAAAGATGCTGTACCCACTAAAGCTGCTCTTGTGCCATAAAGGAAAAACATAGAGAACAGGAAACTACAGCCCACCAATAACACTGCGATGAAATACTGGTTCTTATTTGTCAAACCTACAATCACAGAAAGTATCGTGATCAGTACCGTAGTAACCAGCATTGCATTCCTGCGATGAACAATCGGCCCCGGGGTATCAACAACGCTCACACATAATGCGCCCAGTGATAAAGTCATCCCATATTTCAATAGCCCGAACTGCGCTAAAATCAAAGAGGGCAGAAGCACCCCAAAGGTGATCCGCAGCCCATCTGCAAAATAGGTGCTCAGTAAAAAATCATGTATACTTCTGATGGGACGGTTAAACATTTCTGGAGGTTAATATTTGAATTGAGCAATAATCTGACCGAAACAACTTAATTAATCAGGAATGGTGCTTTTTAAGTGCAGCAGAACAAATAAACAGGCCGATAAGGGTTAGAAAAGCAGCCATTAAAAACGGTGCTCCCGGAAAATAAACGGTATGTTTTGGATTCGTGAAATAGGCAAAAAGATTGTTCATCAAAAATGGGCCGATGATGGCTGCAACACTCATCAAACTTGCCGTAAACCCCTGTATCTCACCTTGTGCATTTGCTTCAACATTATTGGAAATAATCCCCTGCATTGCCGGCCCGTAGATACCTGCCAGCCCATAAGGAAGCATAAAAGCAAACATCATCCAGCCCTGTGTTGCGAAGGCAAAAAGAACAAATCCGACCATATATAAAAACAGGCCATAAAAAACAGCCTTTTCCTGTCCTATCTTAGGGATAATGATCCTGATCAGTCCACCTTGTACTACACCAACTACAATTCCGACAAAACCCAAAGAATATCCTACCCAAGCCTCATTCCAGTGGAACTTTTCCATCGTATAATAAGTCCAGGTAGACTGAACAGCATGTGCCGCCAGATATAAAAGGAACAAAGCACCCAAAAGACCGATCAATTTAGGATATTTTGCAACCCGCAATAAAGACCCTACAGGATTTGCTCTTTTCCAGTCAAAACTTCTTCTGTTTTCTTTTGCCAGTGATTCCGGTAAAATGAAATACCCATAAAGCCAGTTGACCAGGGCCAGCACAGCCGAAATAATAAAAGGTACGCGCAGTCCGAACTGGCTGAACACACCGCCAATAACAGGCCCCACAATAAAACCTATACCAAATGCAGCTCCGATCATGCCAAAGTTCTGCGCTCTTTTTTCCGGCGTACTCACATCAGCAATATAAGCCATTGCCGTAGTGAAACTTGCCCCGGTAACTCCTGCCAGTGCTCTTCCTACAAACAACCAGCCTATAGTCGGTGCAAATGCCAGGAAAATATAATCAATTCCAAGGCCGAATAAAGATGCCAGGAGTATGGGTCTGCGTCCAAACTTATCACTCAAACCACCTAAAACAGGGGCGCTGATAAATTGCATAATAGAGTAAGACATAGTCAGATAACCACCGTAAAGTGCAGCAACACTTATTCCGCCGCCTGTAAGTTCTTCTATTAGTTTTGGTAACACGGGGATGATAATTCCAAATCCCGTAAAGTCAATCAGTAAAGTGATAAAAATAAATCCAATTGCAGATTTTTTTGGAGAGGCCATATGATAAATTGAACCGTAAAATTAGCTTAATTTCTTTAATTGGCACCAATTGCATACTGAATACCACCTAACAAATGTCCCAGATAATTCTGATCCGCATAAGATTCCTCAGTATGACCTAGTTCCGTATACCAGGATCTTCCGCCATCAAAATTATGATACCAGGCCATCGGATGAACTTCGCCATTAATACCACCTGTATAAGACTTTTCATCTATCGTGATCAGTACCTTGATGTCTTTACTTACGTCTTTGAAATTGTACCACTCATCTTTCCTGGTCCAGACTGCAGGCAAATGTTTGGTAGAAATATGCGTGCGGTCTATCACATGCAATACCGCTTGCTGCTGCGCAGGATGGCTTACAAAATAAGCACCAACCAGCTGACCATACCATGGCCATCCGTACTCTGTATCAGTTGCCGCGTGCACGCCGGCAAATCCACCACCAGCTTGTATATATTTTTCAAAACTCGCCTGCTGCACATCATTCAAGACATCACCAGTAGTCTGGAAGAAAACTACGGCGGCATACTTTTTCAAGGAATCAGGATTAAAATAACTGGCGTTTTCAGTAGTATCTACATCAAAATTATGTTCCTTCCCCAATTTTATGATAGCCGTTTTTCCAGTAGCAATAGCACTATGTCTGAATCCGGCTGTTTTAGAAAACACAAGAATCCGTGGTTTAACCGATTGTCCATACGTTGTAACCACCAAAAAAGGCAGCAAAATAAAACTAAATAATAAGGTTAGATTTTTCATAATTGAAATATACCTATAATATTTTAAGAAATGTTTTTTGCGTTAAAGCTTTGATAACTATTGGCCAGACCGAAGATGCCAGGATTTGGTCTTGGTGAATGCCCTTAACCCCTGATGGGATAAGGTAGCGCCGATCCCCGAATGTTTTCTTCCGCTCCAGGGCAGGCCTGCACTTACCCGGTCACAACAATTCCAATAACCAGTTCCAGAATCAATCTGCGCAAGAATTCCCTTTGCCCGGTCCAGGCTATCCGTATAAACGGACGCTGTCAGGCCGTATACAGAGTCTTTCATTAACCGGAGCGCCTCAGCATCATCCTTTACCCTCATAATGCCTATAATCGGCCCAAAACTCTCTTCCTGCATAACTTTCATTCCATTTGATACGTCAGTTAAAACAGTAGGCTCAAAATTATAACCCTTACCAGCAACTCTTTTTCCACCACTTAACAAGACTGCTCCTTTGGCCAAAGCATCCTGAACCTGGCCCTCCAATACATCAAGCTGTTCTTTACGCGTTAACGAAGCAATATAAACTCCTTCTTCAGTTGGAAGACCTATCTTCCATGATTTGACCTCTTTAACGAAAGAAGAAATGTAACTATCATAAACCTTTTCATGAACATATATTCGTTCCACCGCACAACAGCTTTGTCCGTTATTATAAAATGCACCATCTGCAGTTCCAGCAGCTACAGCTTCAATATTCTTCACATCATCAGCTACATACAAAGGATCTTTACCACCCAGTTCCAGCTGACAAGGAACCATTTTGACTGCTACCCGCTGATAAATATGCTGCCCGGTACGGTAAGAGCCTGTAAAATAATATCCATCAAAATCCATGTCCAATAAGCGTTCACCAGTTTCCCCGCCACCTAAAGCCACCTGGAAAACCCCATCAGGTAAACCAGCCCGTTTAAGCAGCTTTTCAATTTCCAATCCAGTTAACGAAGCATACTCAGAAGGCTTGTAGAGCACTGAATTCCCAGCGAGTAATGCAGGTATAAAAACATTCACACCAACCAGGTAGGGGTAGTTCCAGGCTGAAATATTACAGACTACCCCAAGCGGATCATAAGAGATCACTTCCTTTAGGTCATTATATTTAACAACCTGTTCATCAGAAAGATATTTAACAACATTACTATACATCCACTGAATCCTGGAGCGGGCACCATTAATCTCATTCCGGGATTGCTGTAAAGGTTTTCCAACTTCCGAAGTCAACACACCAGACAACCTTTCTTTCTCCATTTCCAGTAAATCATCAAATCGCTGAATCACATGAATGCGCTCTGCCAAATCTCTTTTAGCCCATTCCTTTTGCGCCTTTTTCAATATTTCCAGTTTTGTATGCAGCGAATGCTCAGTATCTTCCTGAAGCGTTGCAATGATCTCTTCTGTAGCAGGGTTTATTACGTTCATTTTTCCATTTTTTTTATCTCCTCCAAAAACCGTTCTTTGAGTTTTTGAGAAAGCGGATTTATTTCCTTTTCCTTCATTCTTTCCGGATGCCATTGCACCGCAAGCATGAAAGATTTATCTGTTTTGTCTTTAAATTCCAGACCCTCAATTAATTGATCCGGACTGTCAGCATAAGAATTTGATATTAAATTGTTACTTAAGTTATAACTATTAACTCCCTGATGGTGTGCACTATTAACTTTTCCATTTTGCACGCCAACTATAGCGTATAACATAGAGTTATGACCTATATGGATGGAATGCACCTTATCTTCAGCCTGTTTTTGATGAATCAGATTTGCCTGACCAATGTCTTCCAGAACTTTACCACCTTCCAGGATATTGATATATTGCATCCCTCTGCAAATTCCTAAAACCGGAATTTTAAAGACCTGTGAATATTCATAAATGAGCTTTTCAAACTCGTCCCTTTGCGGCAGGAAAAAATCGGGTTGCCCGGGATAATCAAGAGCTCCATCATAAAAAGAAGGAGTCACGTCAATCCCCCCGGTTAACAGGAAACCAGCACACAATTCAATATCCTTTACATTGTTTTTTTCGAAGGACAACTCAATCAATTCCAAATCTTCCCCCAGATCAGCAGCTGTAAACCAATTCCAGTAATTTTGAAAATTAGTCTCCGTATAACTTATTCCAATCTTCTTTTTCATTAAAGCGCCTTTAAATACAACTGCTTAAAATCCTCCCGGCTTACCGGTTTTGGATTATTAGGATGTGCAAAATCTGCCACTGCCAGATCTGCCAGTGTTTCAATATGTTCAGATTTCACCCCAATTTCACTTAACCGCTGAGGGATATGAACCCTTGAATTCAGCTCAGCTAAATAGTTCACCACCGCTGCACCCGTTTCATCTTTTAACTCCAGAGTTCTTGCAATACGCCTGAAACGGTCTTCAAAACCAGCAATATTAAACTCCATCCCATAAGGCAGATTAACGGCATTGGCTAAGCCGTGGTGTGTATCCAGCAAAGAAGAAAGCGGATGCGCCAGAGAATGTACCACTCCTAAACCTTTTTGAAAAGCAATCGCACCCATCATAGAAGCCATTAACATTTTGCTTCTGCTTTCTAAATCCGGGTGGTTCGTAGCCTTTTCAATTGAATCTTTGATCAGGTATATACCTTCTAAAGCAATCCCATCACATAAAGGATGCGGGTTCTTCGCTAAAAAAGCCTCCAGGTTATGTGTAAGCGCATCCATTCCAGTTGCCGCTGTAATAAAAGGGGGTAAATCCATCGTCAATGCCGGATCTGCAAACACAATCTTCGCCATTAGCTTGGGAGAGAACAGGATCTTTTTCTGATGGGTCACATCATCCGCAATAATTGCACTCCTGCCAACTTCACTTCCTGTACCGGCAGTAGTTGGAACAGCAATAAAATGAGGCACCTCATTCGTTACATAAACATCACCACCAATCAGGTCATCGTATTTAAACAAATCTTCCCGGTGATTCACCCTTAAAACAATAGAACGGGCTACATCCAAAGCTGCACCTCCGCCAATGCCAATAATACTGTCCCGAGAGGTATTGTCCCACACCTCAGTCCCTTTATAAACATCACTCTTTACCGGGTTTTTATGAATTTCGCTAAATACCTCAACAGAGATATGATTAGCCTGCAAATCATTCACAATAGCCTTAAAAAAAGGTAAACCGGCAATAGTCAGATCAGTCACAATCATCGGGCGCTTTAATCCATTCTGCTGTAAATAGGCAGGTAATTCTTTAATCGCACCTGCACCAAAACGAATGATTGTAGGAAAGTTATACTGATAAACTTTATCAAATGTCATAGCTATAATCGTTTAAATAATTTCAAAGTATCTTTTGAGTTCCCAATCGGTCACTACTTTTGCATATTGTTTCCATTCCCATTCCCTGGTTAAAGTAAAATGCTCCACAAAATCACCCCCGAATAACTCTTTAGCAACTGCTGATTGTTTCATTAGCTGTGTAGCATCATGCAGATTGCGCGGTAAAACTCCATAAGCAAGTTCTTGATAACCATTACCCTGAGTAGCGGGCTGTGTTAATTTCAACTGATTCTTAATTCCATATAATCCGGCAGCAAGACAAGCTGATAAAGCCAGGTAAGGATTCGTGTCTGATCCAACAACCCTTGTTTCTAACCTTGTGGCTTTTTTACTTCCCGGTAAAGCCCTTAAAGCGACCGTCCGGTTGTCAATTCCCCAGGTTAGCGTAGTCGGGGCCCATGCACCCTCCACAAGCCGCTTATAACTATTCACCGTAGGGGCAATCATGGGTAAAATATGCGGCAGACAATGCAGCTGTCCGGCGATATAACTCTTCATCAGTTCACTCATTTTAGCCGGATCATTTTCCTCATAAAACAGGTTTTTCTTCGACTCCTTATCCCATAAACTTTGATGAACATGACCACTGCATCCGGGCAGGCCTTCGCTGAACTTCGCCATAAAAGTTGCCATAATCCCATGCCGGTAAGCAATCTCTTTCACTGCAGTTTTAAACAATACCGCCTGATCTGCTGCCTGTAATACAGACGCGTACTTAATTGCAGCCTCATATACACCAGGGCCTGTCTCGGTATGTAAACCTTCAACCGGAACCCCAAACTTGCAAAGCAAATCAAACAAGTCACTCATGTAATCATTTTTCAGAGAACTCCGCAGAATAGAATACCCGAACATGCCGGGAGTCAATGGGGTAAGCTGTTGAAAACCCTTTTGATGCGCACTTTCAGGTGTCTCGTTAAAATTGAACCATTCAAACTCCTGTGAAAAATAAGGGAGAAAACCCTGTTGCTCAGTCTCAGCCAGTACTTTACGCAACAGCTGCCGCGGACAGGTATAAGCAGGCACATCACTTTCATTAACAAAATCGCCCAGAAAGAACGGCACCTCATTTTCCCAGGGAATTTTACGGAATGTGCCCAGATCAAGCTTGACCAGCGCGTCAGGATAACCCGTATGCCAGCCCGTAAACTTTACATTATCGTAAGCTGCATCGCTCATATCCCAGCCAAAGGTGACATCGCAGAACCCAATCCGGCCTTCAACAATAGACGTAAACTTTTCAGCAGCAATATATTTGCCCCTTAAAACACCGTCTATGTCGGCAACAGCTACTTTTACTTTTCCCGAAGGATGTTGTTTTACATACGCTAATATTTCTTGAACTGTCATGAAGCAGAGGATTTAAACGTTCGGTATAACAAAAAGGTAATGGCCAATATGGAAAAATAAATCAGCCCTAACTTAAAACTATAGATGAGCATGGCGATGATGGAAACCAAGGCAATCACCAGGGAAATTATCGGAAATAAAGGATAAAAAGGTACACGGAAAGGGCGCTCCAGCTCAGGTTCATTCTTCCTTAAAAGCAGAATGGAAACCATGGATATACTATATAAAGTCAAAGCGCCAAAAACAGAAATCACAATGATCTCTGAGGTTTTACCCGATAATAGCGCGAAGATCCCGATCACCATATTTCCGAATAAGGCATTTGCCGGAGTTTGAAAACGCGGAGATATTTTACCTAAAAAAGAAGGAATGTGATGTACACGCCCCATTTCATAAGTAGAGCGTCCGGCAGCAAGGATCAGCCCGTGAAAGGAAGCAACCAGGCCAAATAACCCTACCGTAATCAGCAAATGATACATCAGGTGGTTACTACCTGTTATTTTAGCCAGTGCCAGCGGAAGTGGAGAATCTGATGTTTCACCGCTTATTCCGTTTTTATAGACAATTGCTTCCCATCCGGCGATGCCTGTAGCGGCAATAAATACCAGTACACACAATACAACCAGCGTAAATATTGCCCAACCGAATCCTTTGCTAATATCTCTTTGAGGATTTTTTGTTTCCTCGGCCACGTTAGCCAGTCCCTCAATCCCTAAAAAGAACCATATTGCAAAAGGAATGGCGGCAAAAACTCCGCCCCAGCCATTCGGAAAAGAATTGTGGGTCAGGTTAGCTATTTCTATTTTCGGAAAGGCCAAGCCTGAGAACAATAACAATTCACCAACTGCCAATACGGTGATAACCACTTCAAACGAAGCGGCAGCCTTAATTCCATATATATTTAACCCGGTAAATATAAAGTAGATCACAATCGCAACGGTTAAAATAGGCACCTGGGGGAAGAAGGCATTAAAATAAGCACCAATAGCGAAAGCGATTGCAGGAGGGGCGAGTATAAATTCAACAATTTGTGCGATCCCGGCAATAAAGCCAATATTCTTGCCCATTGCTCTGCTGGCATAATCAAATACACCGCCAGCTTTAGGTATGGCACAAGCAAGCTCGGTATAACTGAATGTAAAAGTGACGTACATGATAGCCACTCCGAAAGTCGCTATAGCCATTCCGCCTGTACCGCCTTTTTCAAGGCCCAGATTCCAGCCGAAATACATGCCTGAAATTACATAACCGACACCAAGTCCCCAAAGCATAAATGGAGTTAGTGTTTTTCTTAAACCCTTATTTTCTGTCATTTACGCCTTAATTACCCGGTTACTAAATATAAGATAAATATTTAAAAACGTATCGGGTAATCAAAATTCCCTATGCTTTCTTTAAAAGAAAATTAAAAGACAAATTATCTTATAAAGATCCGGTTTTAAGATGCTTGAGCAATTTATCTCTCCTGAAAAGGCTAAATGTTTTATCCTTTGAAAGGAGGCAAAACATCGAATTTTCTTAGGGCCGTTATTTCAAAACAATAAAGTGTTAAAAATACACAACAATAGGTATCAAAAAACTGCTCCCATTATTCACAAACGCATAATAATATGAGTTTTAAGCCTTGTTTTATCGTATTAGCAATATTTCGTTCACCACGTGAATAAGCAGGTTTCGTCAAATAAATTATGATTTTAAATTATAATTACGAAAGTTTATACACTAATTATTTAAATCAATTAAACCAATATAAAATCAAAATGCAGTTACATAATATTCTTTTCAACAACAGAATCAACGTGCCAATTGATTTTTCCTTAAATGACCAAAGTTATCCTAATGTTAAATTAATAATTTTATAAAACCTATAAAAACACCTCCATAGCAACTTAAAAAAACCAAATACATTCAAACAATGGCAGACAACATTAAATTCATTAAGGGTGAAGGTATTCGCCTTTACACCCCAGAAAACGAAGAGTACATTGATGCTGTTTCCGGGACTTTCAATCTTTCATTAGGCTATAGTCATCCGGAATTAGTAGATGCCTTAAAAAAACAAGTAGAAGACCTGATCCACGTATCCTCGTCCTTCACCGGTGAACTGGCGCAAGAAGTACTGGACAGCATTCTTGATGAAGCACCTGAACACATTACTGACGGCTGGATGCGTGACATCATCGGTTCTACAGCAAACGAAGGGGCAGTAAAAATTGCGAATAAATTCAATGGTAAGAGTGAGGTATTGAGCGTATCGCTATCACACCATGGACAAACACTTTTTACGACGAATATCTCCGGAAACGCTTTCAGGAGAAAATCCTTCGCCAATACGATTACAACCAATAACGCTGTAATTCCAGCTCCATACTGCTACCGTTGTCCTTTTTCAGCAAAAGGCCCGGATTGCGGATACCTGTGCGCAGAAGCGATTCATGATTATGCACAGTATGGAAGTTCTGGCGGGGTATCCTGTATGATTATAGAGCCAATCCTGGGCAATGGCGGAAATATTATCCCACCAGATGGTTATTTCAAAAAAGTAAGAGAAATATGTGACGAACTGGACATCACCCTTATTGCTGATGAAGTACAAACAGGAATAGGCAGAACAGGCCACATGTTTGCCAGTGAACACTATGATATTAAACCGGATATTATTACCCTCGCTAAAGGTTTAGGCGGCATCGGTATCCCTGCAGCAGCTATTCTTTATAAAAAAGAATATGCAGTGCTGGAAAAATTTGAACATTCCTATACTTCAGGAGGGAACTTACTTTCACTAACCGCGTCACAAAAAACAATGGAAGTCGTTTCCAGACCAGGTTTCCTGGAGAATGTACAGGAAACAGGGAAAATACTGGGAGACTTCCTGTATAAACTAAAAGAAAACTACCCGGTTATTGGTGATGTGCGCGGTATCGGTTACATGTGGGGGCTGGAAATCGTGGATAAAGACGGTGCACCAGACGTTGACCTTGCCAATAAAATCGTTGATGTAGCCCTTTCAGACCATAAAATGATTCTTAGAGGATCACGTTACGGGTTTGGAAATGTGGTCAAAGTCCGCCCTGCATTAACCGCTACACAAGATGACATCGAAGAGATTTATTTCCGCTTAAACAAAATATTCAGTCAATTATAAAATGAAAGCAATCGTATATAACGGAGCCTGGGACATCCAGCTCAAAGAAAGAGAAGAACCCGTAATCACAGCTGCCGATGAGGTTATTGTCGAAATCAAAGCTACAGGTATTTGCGGAACAGACCTGAGTATAATTTCCGGAGAATACAATGCAAGTCCGCGGGTAATTATCGGTCATGAATCCGCAGGAATAATTGTTGCCAAAGGCGAAGGTGTAGAAACCTGCAGCATTGGACAGCGCGTTATCATTGATCCGACTTTTTATTGCGGTTACTGCGAAAACTGCCGTAAAGGACTTCGCAACCACTGTTTGTTGAAATCAAGTACAGAAGCTGGTGTTTCTATAGACGGTACTTTTACCAAATACTTTAAAACTACCAAACAGTTTATTTATCCACTGAACGATAACATCCCTTTTGAGCAGGGCGCAATGTCTGAGCCGCTGAGCTGTGTACTTACCGCAGTTAAAAAGCTGGCTGTAACCCCGTATATGCGCACAGCAATTCTGGGTGGAGGGCCAATTGGCTTGCTATTTTATATGGCATTAACCCAGCACGGCATACAAGAAGGCGTTGTTTATGAAGCCTCCCGTGACCGGATTAAACTCATCGAAGAAAACAATGTCCTGTCCAGGAACTGGAAGATAGAGCCTTCATTTATTCCCCAAAAGAACCAATATGACCTGATTATTGACACTACAGGTTCACTATTGGAAAAATCAATGCAAGCTATCGCAGATGGCGGTAAAATCTGTATGATGGGCTTACGTAATAACCAGCAGACTATCAACGCAAGAGAAATTGCAGACCGCAGTATTTCAATTATCGGTTCTATTGATTCTATGGATACCTTCAGACATGCTGTAGACCTGATCAATAAAGGAAATTTAGGTTTAGAAAAGATCATTACCAACGAATATGGCCTGGAAGATTTTGAATCAGCGATTAAAGATTTGGGTTGTGATGTAGGCACCAAAGTAAGAAGTAATAATATTTCCAGCCTTAAATCAGTCATCAGAATTTAAACCCTTAAAAAACGATCATGAGATACATCATATTTGATATAGACGGAACATTGACAGACACAACCGAGGTAGATGATCATTGTTTTACACAGGCATTGGAAGAAACTTTCGGTTTCCGCGGTTTTGAAACAGATTACGGACATTATGAGAACACAACAGACTCCGGCATTATCCATCAGTTATTTATGGAACGTGACCAGCGTACCTATACCGAAGCAGAAAGAGAACGTTTTATTCAAAACTTCTTAGTTTTATTGAAAGATGCTTATGCCCAGCGCAATGACTGTATGAAAGAAATACCAAAAGCAGGTAAAATACTCCACGCACTGTGCACGCAGGAAGGGATCAGTGTTGGCCTGGCAACTGGTGGCTGGAGAGAATCTGCACTATTTAAATTGAGCTGTGCAGGGATTACTACTGCGGCTTGTGCAGCGGCCTCATTTGCACAGGACGCAAGAGCAAGGCGGGACATTATAGGCAATACTATCCTGCAAATGAACAAGCTGCATAAAATAGATATGCCCTTATCAGAAATCATCTACGTAGGTGACGGCAAATGGGATTACCAGGCGACACAACAATTAGGTATACAATTTATTGGAATTGATAACAAAAAGTTAGAAGATCTTGCAGATATTGTAAAGATTGGAGATTACGACGAGTTACAACTTCACCTGGTATAAAATATAACACTTAACACCAAACAGGGCATTGGACAAAATCTGGTGCCCTGTTTTAAAACACAAATGATCTATGCCTTTATCTATTGATAAAAAACGTTCTCATCGTATTGCAACCAGTATCTTCTTTTTCATTGCCGGGCTTACTTATTCCAGCTGGGCATGCCGTATCCATGATATTAAATCTTTCTATACTTTAAGCGATGGAGAACTGGGAAGCGTGTTATTTGCGTTACCAGTAGGCTTGATGATCAGCTTACCCATATCCGGTTGGATGGTCACCAAATTTACAAGCCGTAAAATACTGATTGCCGCAGGTTTGCTATTTCCTTTCGTATTATGTATCATCGGATTGACTTCCCATATCTGGCAGCTGGTTATTGTGCTGTTTCTATTTGGATTTTTAAATAATGTTTTTGAAATCTCGATGAACACACAAGCGGTGGGGATAGAAGAATTGTATAAAAGATCAATTATGGGCTCTTTCCATGGACTATGGAGTTTAGCAGGTTTTACAGGCGTTGCCATCGGCACTTTGGCCATTGCGTTAAACTGGCCTTTCTGGATGCACTTTACACTGATTGGTATACTCTGCTGGGTCCTGGTTTTTTATTCCTGGCGCTATTTGCTACCAGAAGACGGAGCTTCAGAATCACAACCCTTATTCGCAAAGCCTGACGGTAACATTTTGAAACTGGGTATGATTGCTTTTGCAAGTCTGATTACTGAAGGGACCATGTTTGACTGGAGCGGGGTGTACTTTAAAACAGTAGTTACAGTTCCCGAAGCCTTGACCACCATGGGCTCTATTGCATTTATGGCTACTATGGCCGGCGGACGTTTTGCAGCCGATAAGTTTGTGACCCGCTTCGGGATCAGCAGAATCTTACAATGCAGCGGAATCATTAGTACAACAGGACTCTTACTGGCTGTGATGTTTCCGAATATTTACACCGCTACTCTGGGCTTTTTGATGGTAGGAATTGGCGTATCGTCTGTTGTACCACTGGTATTGGCATTAGCCGGAAAATCTAAGACTATGGCTCCGGGAATGGCGATTGCAGCAGTTTCTACAGTTGGGTTTTTAGGCTTTCTGATCGGCCCGCCGATGATTGGTTTTATTGCACAGGCAACCAATCTCCGCTGGTCATTCTTGTTAATTGCCATACTTGGGTTCGGAACCACCTTATTAGCTTCTCAGATTAAAAAAATGACTTAAACCCCCTTAAATAACTACCTGTAAACCAGCCACTAAACACATTAATAACGCGTTTCAAGAGCTTTAATCAGCATCTTCAATGAATTCATACTGAATATGGAAGGGAAGGTTCACGGCCCTTATTTCAGTCCTTAAAATTAACATTTACGGTATTAAATTAATGGTTTCACCTGCCCAAATAATTGGGACTTAAACGTTGTAAATTTTCATTTAATTACATTAAATTTAAGTAAGTGTAAACCAAATAATAAATTAACGTATGATGAGAAGATTTACAAAACCAGTATTCTTGCTTTTAATGTTCTGTATCACAGCAATCTGTGTTCAGGCACAAAGCATTGTGATTAGCGGATCAGTCACTGATAAGCTTAGCAAAGAACCTATCCCTGGTGCAGGAATTACCGTTAAAGGAAAAACAGTAGGTACAACCACTAATCAGAGCGGAAAGTACGCATTCAGCACCACACAAAAAGCACCCTTCATTCTTGTAATCTCTTTCCTGGGCTATACATCCGTTGAAAAACTGATCACAGGAAATACAACCGATCTGAATATAACACTGGAACAGGAAGGTATTCTCGGACAGGAAGTTGTGATTTCAGCTTCCAGAACTCCCGAAAGGATACTGGAATCTCCTGTTTCTATCGAAAGAATGGGCAGCAGTGCAATCAAAGAGCAAGCCACTCCATCTTTTTATGATGCTTTAAATAATATGAAGGGTGTTGAAGTGAGTACGCAGAGTTTAACTTTCAAATCTATCAATACCAGAGGCTTTAATTCGAACGGAAATACCCGGTTCAACCAATTTGTCGACGGGATGGATAACCAGGCTCCGGGGCTTAATTTTGCGGTAGGGAATATCGTAGGGATTAATGATCTGGATGTAGACAATGTCGAACTGCTGCCTGGTGCCTCATCAGCGCTCTATGGCGCAGGCGGGATTAATGGTACCATGCTGATGACTTCAAAAAGTCCGTTTGATTACCAGGGACCTAGTTTTCAGTTCAAAACAGGGATTAACCATGTGAATGATAACAATACAGGTGTACAACCTTACAATCAGCTGGATGTCCGCCTGGCGAAGGCCTGGAATAATAAGTTTGCCATCAAGGGAACTTTCTCTTTTCTTCAGGCACAAGACTGGCAGGCAGACAATTTCTCCAACTTTGACCGCGCTGCAAGAACCGGGAAAGATGGCAACAGAAGTTCAGATCCGAATTATGACGGGATCAATGTATATGGTGATGAAGTGAGCCAGAACATGCGAAATGTGGCACAGTCCGTATTAAATGCCGGGACTTCTGGTTTTGTTCAGGGTGCGCTTGGTTTACAGGCCCCGCCAACTGCTGCACAAATTGACGCGTTTAAATCAAATCCTGCAGGGCTAAATGCTTTAAACGGCTTTCTAAGAACAAATGCTACCATGAGGCCTTTTTATGCCGGTCTGAATACACCTGGCTTATTACCTGATCAAAATGTTTCCCGGACAGGCTATAATGAAAGTTCCCTGGTAGATTATAAAACACAATCGCTTAAAATGTCAGGTTCAGCGAATTACCGTTTCAGTAAAACTATAGAAGGGATTGCGCAGGTTTACTGGGGCAGTGGTACTTCTGTGTATACCGGGTCGGATCGTTATTCTTTGCGGAATTTCACTATTGGACAGTATAAACTGGAATTAAAAGGGCAGGATTTTTTCATCAGAGGTTATACCACACAAGAGCGTTCTGGTGATTCTTATATTGCTTCAATTCTGGGTAGTTATATCAATGAAACTTCTAAAAAATCGACAGACTGGTTTCCTCAGTACGTAGGAAATTACATAGGCGCAAAATCTCAGGGGGCTACAGATGCAGCAGCATATGCGGCAGCAAGGGCAGCTGCTGATCAGGGCAGGTTCGCTCCGGACTCCAAAGAATTTGGACTCGCTAAAGAACAGATCCTGAATACAACGATTGCAGGTACTGATTTTAAAAAGGGAATTTACGGAGCCAAGTTTAATGATAAAACCAATTTATACCATTACGAAGGAATGTATAACTTCAGCAACCTGTTTAATAATGTTGTTGAATTTCAATTAGGCGCATCTTATCGTTTGTATCAATTAAGATCAAACGGGACTATTTTTAATGACCTGACTGATGAAATAAATATCAAAGAATATGGCAGCTTCGCACAATTAGGGAAGAAGTTTTTTGAGGATAAGCTTAAACTGACTGTTTCCGGCCGTTATGATAAAAGCACTAATTTTGACGGTAGGTTTACCCCAAGGGTGACCGGCGTATATACAGTAGCAAGGAACAATAATATCCGGGTTTCTTACCAGACCGGCTACCGGAACCCGACTACGCAGAACCAGTATATTGATTTATCCGTGGGTGGCGGCTCACAAAGGCTCATTGGAGGAATCCCCGAAATTCTGAATAAATACAGCTTGTTTACCAACCAGGCATTTACAGATGTTAGCTATAGGGCTTTTCTGGCCGCTGCAGCAGGTGGAAATCCTGATCCGACCTTGTTAAAAGGGTATAATTTCAATGCAAAAGGGGTGAGGCCAGAAAGCGTTCAGGCTTTTGAAGTAGGTTATAAGGGCTTGCTTGGGCCTAAATTCCTGATTGACGCATATGCTTATTACAATATTTATAAAGATTTTATTACAGCGGTAGATGTTTATCAGAGAAATACTGACGGATCTGGTTTTACCAAATTCGGTGTTCCGGTAAACGCTACCGGTAAAGTAACTTCCTATGGCGCAGCACTGGGAATCGACTATTTACTGGGTAATTATAACCTGAGCGGTAATATATCCTATAATAACATTGGAGACATTCCTGACAACTACATCAATGATTTTAACACACCAAAAATCCGTTACAACCTGGGAATAGCGAAAAAAGAACTGATTAAAAATGTAGGTTTTAATGTGAACTACCGATGGCAGGGCAAGTTCTATTGGAATTCTTCTTTTGCTTCTGGCGATGTTCATGCATTTGGCTCGCTTGATGCACAGGTCAATTTAAAAATTCCTTCAGTGAATTCCATGATCAAAATTGGCGGCTCAAATGTGCTGAATAAATACAATTTCACTTCTTACGGAAATCCTGCAGCTGGCGCAATTTATTACGTGGCTTACGCATTTAATCCTTAATAATAAACTCAGTATATCGCCTGGAATGAATTTTTCAGGCGATATACTGAGTTTTCATTGTGGAGGTCTATTTAATATGTCTAAACAATCGTATTTATTACAAACGAGCTTCTACTAATTCGTTTTTAATAAATAATTTAGACGGTTTATTAAAAACCATAGATGAAGAAACCTTACTTACCAATTTTACTTTCACTCTGTACTGGGTACAGCGCAATGGCGCAAACAAAAACATTTACCATTACAGAATCTTCAGTCGCAGCTCCTAAAGCAAACTATCAGCTGGCCTCAAGATTTTCGCCAGCCAAAGTTAAGAAGATGGTCTACTCAGTTGAAGCAGATCCGCATTGGATGAAATTAAGCAACCGGTTTTGGTATGCTTATGAATCCCCGGCAGGTAAGGAATGGTACCTGGTAGATCCATCGGCAAAAACCAAAAAGAAAATCTTTGACAAGGCAAAACTCGCTGCCGAAATAACGACCATTATTCGTGACCCTTTTGATGCACAGCATCTGCCTTTAGAAAACCTGAAATTCTCAGGTGATGAGAAATCGGTTACTTTTGAAGTTAAAAGCTCCATCGATGAGCCCAAAAAAGACAGAAAAGATAAGAAAGCAGCTGACTCTACGCAGAAAAAAATCTTCTCTTTTCACTATGTGCTTGCCACCGCAAAGCTAACAGAGATAGCTGATTATTCTAAACCTAAAGAAAAGCCGCAATGGGCCTCAGTAGCACCAGATTCTTCTGCTATTATTTTTAGCAGGAACTATAATCTATACTGGATGGATAGGGAAAACTATAAAAAGGCAGTTAAAAATGAAGAGGATAGTACCATCATAGAACATCAGCTCACCAAAGACGGAGTTAAATTCTATTCTTATGGTGCTAATGGCGATGGTGAAAACAATGAAGAGAATGAAAAGAAAAATAAAAAAAGGAGGGAAGCCTACGTATTATGGTCGCCGGATGCCAGAAATTTTGTATTAAACAGAAAAGACGAGCGTAAGGTGAAAGATCTTTGGGTAATCAATAGTATAGCCGAAGGAAGGCCGACATTGGAAACCTATAAATACCAGATGCCTGGTGAAGCAGAAGCACCAATTAATGAATTGTTGTTGTTTAATTTTGGAGCAAAAACTTATAAAAAACTAAATACGGTAGCTTTTAAAGATCAGGATTTCTCCTTGTGGGATGCGCCATCACTAAATAAAAACAGAGATAACGAATTCAGGCCATCCATTTGGCTGGGTACAAATAGTAAGATTTATTTCTCCCGTAAAAGCAGAGATTTAAAAAGAGTAGATCTGTGTGCAATTGATATTCAAAATGAAACGGTTACTCCTTTGATTGAGGAACGTTTTAATACTTATCTGCAGACCGAACGTCCAGCGTTGGTAAATGACGGCAAAGAGATCATTCATTGGTCTGAGCGTGACGGATGGGGACATTTCTACCTGTTTGATGCTACAGGAAAACTGAAAAATCAAATTACCAAAGGCGCTTTTCATTGCGAAGACATTGTCAATGTAGATCATAAGAACAGAGTTCTTTATTTTACTGCTAATGGCAGGGAAACAAAAGAAAATCCTTACTACCTGCATTTGTACCGTATCAACTTTGATGGTTCAGGAATTAAGTTACTGAATGCCGGGGATTTTGATCATGCGATCAGCATGAACGATGAAGCAAAGTTTTTTATAGACAATTCATCCAGAGTGAATACTGCTCCAAAAGCAATCGTGAAAGATAGCAATGGCCAGGTGGTTATGGAGCTGGAAACTACTGACCTTTCTTTATTAATGGCTACAGGATATAAATTCCCAGAACCCTTCACTGTAAAAGCTGATGATGGTATCACTGATCTTTATGGAGTGATGTACAAGCCTTTTGACTTCGATCCGAATAAAAAATATCCGATTATTGAGTATGTATATCCTGGTCCGCAAACAGAAGCAGTAAATAAGTCATTTAACAAAAGTATGGACAGAATAGACCGTCTGGCACAGTTTGGCTATATCGTCATTACTGTTGGAAATCGTGGCGGGAACCCTGCAAGGTCTAAATGGTATCATACTTTTGGCTATGGAAATCTGCGAGATTACGGATTGGCAGATAAAAAGGCTGCAATAGAGCAATTAGCAGACAGAAATAAATTTATCGACATCAGCAGAGTAGGTATTACCGGACATTCTGGTGGTGGTTTTATGTCTACAGCTGCGATGCTTGTTTATCCTGATTTCTTTAAAGTTGCAGTATCCAATGCAGGTAACCATGATAATAATATTTACAATCGTTGGTGGAGTGAAACCCATAATGGCGTAAAAGAAATTATTACAGCAAAAGGTGATACAACGTTTAAATATAGTATTGACAAGAATCCTGACCTTGCCAAAAATCTTAAAGGACATCTAATGCTGATGACGGGCGACATTGACAACAATGTACATCCAGCAAATACAATCAGGGTTGCAAATGCTTTAATGAAAGCCGGTAAACGTTTTGAGTTTGTAATTGTACCTGGGCAGCGTCACGCATTTGGAGAGCTGACAGAATACACATTCTGGAAATTAGCAGATCACTTCAATAAATATTTGATTGGCGATTTCTCTGCTGCAGATCAGGTAGATATTGTGGAAATTGAAAAAGAAATCGAACAGAAAAAATAATAAAATAAGCTCAGGATGATAACTGACCCTAATTACCTTAAATGGTTAAGGGTCAGTTTCTTTTTATTTGTTCTTTGCCGGTAAAGTCGTACATTATTCCCTTTTATATTATTGTTATATAATTAACATTATGTTAAGTACATTTTTATCATACGCTCCCCGGCAACAAAATCAGCCTCAAATCTGAGCTGTATCCCTTTTCCTGATATTTAGTTTTTTATAATCTTATAGGTCTTTGTAATCCCCTCTAAACTGAGTACAGTTAACACATAATATGGATCATGATAATCTTTCATATTCAATTCGAGATTTTTACTATTTACCTGTGTGACGGTTTGAACGACCTGACCAGTTCTGAGTGAAGTCAGTTTTGCAGAGGAAATTTCGGGGTTAATTATATTTGGTTTGGTGATGTACCCTAAAAATAACCAGAACCACCCACCGAAGGTTATGCTTTTTTGGCCTTATATTAAGTTATACCCTGAAAAATCCCTAAACGCAAAAAGCATCAGAAAATCAAACCCTTGCGAATCCTTATCTGATGCTTTTTATATTTTAAACCTCTGCCCTGCGCTAAAACTCTTCTAACTGAGCTTTCAATTCCTGAGCCCTGTCAAATCTGTTTTTACGTGTATAAATATCAATTAACAAATTGATAGTAGGTTTATCCTTTCTATTCACCTGGTGAGCCTGTGCTAAAATGATCTCAGCGCGGTTAAGATTAGAAGTAAATGCCAATATATCCTTTTTAGGTGTAGCCAACGCATCATTGCTCAGGTTGATATAAACCAGCCCTAACTGATATAACGCATCAAAATAATTACGGTCAATTTCCAAAGCATTATTGTAAGCTAATTCAGCAGTTCCCATATTTGTATTTTTCTGGTGCAGATAACCATACAGATAATACAACAACTTACTTCTTGTCTCTACCTTCAACGTATTTTCAATCACTTGTCTCGCTTCAGTATACTTTTCAGTATCCAGCAATAAGTTGATATAATCATTGTTCAATAAATCATTATAAGGATTATAAATCAATCCCTCCTGCAGCGTTTTTAAAGCAAGTTCATTATCAAGCTTACGCTTATAAATATCAGCCATACGCTGGAATACCACGGCATTCATAATGCCATTCTCTTTGGCACGTTTAAAATAACCTAAAGCCTCATCCTCGTTTTTGACACCTTCTGCACTTAAAGCAGCGTTTACCGCAAGGATTGTATCCTTAGGAAAGAAATCACTGACCTCTTTCAAATATTTGAATGCAGCGCCAAAATCTTTAGCCTGGTAAGCATACTTTCCTTTTTGCTGCTTTTTGATATTTACATTATAACTTGACGCTTTAATTAAACCGGAGTTATCTTCAAACTTATCAAACCTTTTAGCAGAATCTATCGCATTAATAGCCAGATCAAAATATTTATCAGAATTATCCTGGCTCGGGTCAACAATTGCAATATATGAACTCAGGTAAGATTTGATTGCCCAGGTTTCAGGCCATTTCTTGGTTTCTCTGTCCTTTTCAGCAGCTTCTACCGCCTTAATACCTTCTGATAGTATAGACAGTTGTGTTTTTTGATCTTGCTTGTTTGCAATTGCTGCCTGAAGCTTTCCTACACTATTTCTCGCAATATAGAGTTGGGTCTTTTGGGAAAACGCTGAAGTGGAACTCACCATCAAAATAGTAACTGCAAATAAATATCGTTTCTTCATCATATGCTTCATTAGGCTTAGCTACAAATTTATACAAAAAAAAAGAGGGATAAAATTTATCCCTCTTTTAATATCACATTTGTGATTAATAATTATTTTTTTGGTGCTGCAGCCGGCGTACCATTTTGCGCATCCAGTAATTTTTTAGTAGCCTCATAGTTTACTTTGTCATCTTTAAAAGCATAAATAACTTTTAAGTTTTCTAAAGCAGAAACCATTTTAGGATCTAACTCATAAGCCTTTTTGTAGAAAGGTAAAGCCTGATCGATGAAACCTTTCATCTTAGCAGTTACATCATCAAATTCCTTTTTCTTTTTAGGATCGATTTTGTTTCTTTTTCCTTGTAAATCTAAAGCTTGTTTGTAGTAAGTATCGCCCATAGCATATTGGTATGAAGCATTTTTACCGTCTTTAGCAATTAATTTAGCTAATGATTCCTGAGCTTTTGCAACATTACCCTGTTTGATATAAAGGTCAGTCTGCATACCAGAGAAATATGAATTCTCAGGATATTTAGCCAAAGCAGCCTCTAATAAAGCAGTACCAGCAACTGTATCTTTCACCTGGCTGAATTCAGTAGAAATGATTTCGCTATACAAAGATTCTGAATCTTTAGAACCTAAATCAATTGCTTTTTTGAAATTTTTAACCATTTCAGGATAATCATTGATCTGCTTAGCAGTAACACCTGCATTTACAAACGTTGAAGTATCCTGAGGATTTTTAACCGTTAACTCATTGAAAAACTGAAGTGCAGATTTGAAATCTTTTTTATTGTAAGCAAAAATCGCTCTGTTTCTTAAAGCATTAGACAAAGTTTGTTCCGCCTCTTTAATATTTTCCTTCTCACCACCTTTTGTATCTAACTCTTTAGCTTTTGCGATTGCCTCTTCAGCAATTTTATCCTTAGCAACTGCATTTGCAATATTTAAAGAATCTACAAATGAGATTCTTGAAGCAAATAATGCTCTGTAAGACCATGCCTCAGGCATATCTTTAGACTTTTCGTTTGCAATAGCATTATCAGTAGTCTTCAAACCATCTTCAAGAGATTTTAAGGTTTCATCTAAAGTTTTAGCACCAGGTAAACTCGCTAATGCCCAGGTATTTTTAGCTTTGGAAACTTCACTCTTCTGAGCGTTCGCATAGGTGGCAGCACCTATTAAAAGCATACTTAAAACTACTTTTTTCATATTGTAAATTGGTTTTAATGAACATAAACCCTGCAGTTTAGAAGGATAAAAGCTATCCGTTATTGCTGCAGGGTTTATTGGGTCTGTTTTTAATTTAATTTATTCTTACTTTTCTTCTGTTTCGTCAGTATCATCTGCTTCACCTTCCTCATCAGACTCTTCTTCCTCTTCTTCAGTTTCAGCTTCTTCAGCACCACCTTCTTCAGGTAATACATCAGCAGGATCTACAAATAATAACTCTCCGTTAACTTCTTCTTCAGGATCATCCTCATGCTCGATTTTCGCAACAGATGCAATAGAGTCATTTCCTTTTAAGTTAATCAAACGAACCCCCTGTGTTGCTCTTCCGATAACTCTAAGCTGACTTAATACAATTCTGATAACGATACCCGATTTATTGATAATCATTAAATCATCAGCATCCGTAACCGCTTTAATAGCGATCAAATCACCTGTTTTTTCAGTAATGGTAATTGTTTTTACACCTTTACCACCACGGTTAGTAACGCGGTAATCTTCTACATTAGTACGTTTACCGTAACCTTTTTCAGAAACTACCATGACCGTTGCTGATGGATCATCAACAGCAATCATGCCAACAACTTCATCAGCAGCATGACCTAAGGTAACACCTCTTACTCCGGTAGCTGTTCTGCCCATAGGTCTTACGGTCGCTTCATTGAACCTGATTGCACGTCCTGAACGCAATGCCATGATGATTTCGCTTGATCCGCTTGTTAAACTAGCTTCCAGTAACTGATCACCTTCATTGATATTAATTGCATTGATACCATTTACCCTTGGTCTTGAATAAGCTTCCAGAGAAGTTTTCTTAATCGTTCCCTTTTTGGTACACATGATAATATAATTGTTCTCCAGATAGTCCTGATCTTTCAGATTCTTAACCTTAATATAGGCCTTGATTTTCTCTTCTTTAGGAATATTGATAATGTTCTGGATCGCTCTTCCTTTACTTAGTCTTGAACCTTCAGGGATTTCGTATACCCTTAACCAGAAACAACGTCCTGTTTCGGTAAAGAATAACATATAGTTGTGGTTAGAAGCAATCAGTAAATGCTCAATGAAATCTTCATTTCTTGAATCACTTCCTTTAGAACCTTTACCACCTCTTGCCTGTGTACGGTATTCAGTTGCAGGTGTACGTTTGATATAACCTTCATGAGAGATTGTGATCACGACTTCTTCATCTTCGATAAAGTCTTCCATGCTCATATCTTCAGCAGAGTGAACGATAGTAGTTCTACGTTCATCGCCGTATTTATCCATCATTTCAGCAAGCTCATCCTTGATAATCTGCATTCTAAGACTTTCATCAGCTAAGATAGATTGTAAGTACTCAATCGTTTTCATCAACTCATTAAACTCTTCTTTGATTTTGTCTCTTTCCAGTCCTGTTAAACGACGTAAAGTCATATCCAGAATCGCTCTCGCCTGAATATCACTTAAGCCAAACTGCTCCATTAAACCTGTTCTGGCTTCTTCAGGAGTATTTGACGCTCTGATTAACTTAATTACTTCATCTAAGTGATCTAAAGCAATCAATAAACCTTCCAGAATGTGTGCACGTTTCTGCGCCTCATCCAATTCAAACTTAGTACGGCGTACAATTACGTCATGTCTGTGATCCACAAAGTGTCTGATCAGATCTTTCAGATTTAACATCTGAGGTCTGCCATTCACTAACGCAATGTTATTTACACTGAATGAAGTTTGTAAAGCTGTTTGTTTGAAAAGGTTATTCAATACAATTGAAGCATTCGCATCACGTTTAATTTCATAAACGATGCGGATACCATCCTTGTTTGACTCATCCTTGATATTAGAAATACCTTCCAGTTTTTTCTCTCCGACTAATTCAGCAGTACGCTCAATCATCATTGCTTTGTTAACCTGGTAAGGAATTTCAGTAACGATAATCGTTTCACGGTCTTTAACAGTTTCGATTTCCGCTTTAGCGCGCATTACAATACGGCCTCTGCCAGTTTCGAAAGCATCCTGAACACCTGTATATCCATAAATTATTGCTCCGGTAGGAAAATCCGGGCCCTTTACGAACTTCATTAACTCAGGAATAGTAATTTCTGTATTTTCAATGTATGCGATAGTCGCGTTGATTACTTCTGTAATATTGTGAGGAGGCATATTGGTTGCCATACCTACTGCAATACCCGAAGAACCGTTGATTAAAAGGTTGGGTACTTTTGCCGGAAGCACTGTTGGCTCTTTTAAAGAGTCATCAAAGTTCAACTGAAAATCTACAGTATCTTTATTAATATCTGCAAGCATATCTTCAGCGATTTTCTGGAATCTCGCTTCCGTATAACGCATTGCTGCCGGAGAGTCACCATCAATCGAACCGTAGTTACCCTGGCCTTCTACCAGTAAATAACGTAAGCTCCATGGCTGTGCCATACGAACCATAGTCATATATACTGAAGAGTCACCATGCGGGTGATACTTACCCAGTACTTCTCCTACAATACGGGCTGATTTCTTGTAAGGCCTGTTATTCGCCAAACCAAGATCAAGCATCCCGTAAAGTACACGACGGTGTACAGGTTTTAACCCATCGCGTACATCAGGTAACGCCCTTGATACAATAACAGACATCGAATAATCGATGTAGGCAGACTTCATCTGCTCGTCAATATCAATTTTTATTATTTTGTCGTTTTCCTGATTTTCTAAATCTTCTGCCATAAAATATTGATGTTCGTTAAAAACGATTTAAATAAGGTAATGTTATAACCTTGCGAATTTAAGAAAATATTGCCGTTTAAGCGCATTGTGGAAAAAAATTAAGCCCAGTCTATACCTTTTATTAACTTGGTCAGAGTTGCAGCCTCAGGGCTGTTTTCTGCAGCCTGATGATTATATATCCATTTTGCCATTGGTGGTAAGCTCATTAAGATAGATTCGATCCTTCCGTTTGTCTCCAAACCGAACTTTGTACCCGAATCATAAACTAAATTAAATTCTGCATAACGGCTTCTTCTCACATATTGCCATTCCTGCTGTGCTGCTGTAAATTCAGTATTTCTGTTTCGCTTAATCAGCTCAGTATAAGCAGGAATGAACGAATTACCAACCGCAAGGGAGAAATTAAACAATTGATCCCAGTCCAGCCCGGTATTTTCAGGTTTCAGCCTGTCATAGAATATTCCGCCTACACCACGCATTTCATTGCGGTGTTTAATGAAGAAATAATCATCTGCCTGTTTTTTAAATTTCGGATAAAACGAAGCGTCGAACTCATCGCAGGTTTGTTTCAGCAGCTGATGAAAAAAGCGGACATCCTCATCAATTACATAATGTGGTGTTAAATCAATCCCGCCACCAAACCATCTTGTTTGTTCATCCATTTCAAAATAACGGATATTCATATGTATAATAGGTACAAATGGATTCGAAGGATGAATAACGATAGAAACTCCAGTAGCGAAGAATTCATCATTTTCTACCTTGAAAGCTTTTTTGACCGCTTCGGGTAATTTACCATATACAGCAGAGAAATTAACTCCACCTTTTTCAATTACATTTCCATTCTGAAAAATACGTGTACGGCCACCGCCTCCACCCTCTCTGGTCCAGATTTCTTCTTCGAACTGCACTCCGCCATCGGCTGAAGCCAAAGCCTGGCAAATCTCATCCTGGATCTTTTGGTACGCTTCTACAACTTTATCTTTTAACATCGTTCCGTGAATATATATAGGCGGGCAAAGTTAAATTTTTATACCTTAAAAAGTACAAATCACACATTATTATGTGCGATTTGTACTTTTTAAAGCGGAATATTATTATACAAAAAAAGGCTTTGCTATCAACCAGCAAAGCCTAAAAAATCAACTACTTATTTTATTTAGAAACTATTTTTTCGGCATTAATACCGTATCAATAACATGTGTTACCCCATTGCTTGAAACTGCATCTGTAATCGTGATTTTTGCGTCATTCACATACCACTGACCATCTTTTTTAGTGAATTTAATTTTCTGTCCCTGAACAGTGGTCAGTTCCAAACCATCTTTTAAATCAGCAGCTTTATAATTTCCTGCTACTACGTGGTAAGTTAAAACACCAGCCAGGTCTTTTTTCATTTCTGGTTTAAGCAATTTAGCGACTGTACCTGCAGGTAATTTATCGAAAGCTTCATTTGTTGGTGCAAAGACAGTAAAAGGGCCTTTTCCACTTAACGTTTCAGCCAGACCAGCAGCTTTAACAGCAGCAACCAATGTAGTATGGTCTTTAGATTCAACAGCATTTTCTACAATATTTTTTGTAGGTACCATTAAAGCTCCACCTACCATAACGCCTTCCTGAGTGCTCATTTTTGAAGTATCAGCCGTGCCTGACATTTTACTGCTCGTATCGGTCATTTTTGACGTTGTTGTATCCGTAGCAGCGTCAGGTTTTGATGAATTACAAGCTGAAGCTAAAGAAAGAAATGCAACAGCCATTGCAATCGTAAAAATTTGCTTTTTCATAAAGTTTAATTTTGTTTTATCTGTTTTGTAAGCTCATATACGGCAACAAAAGCCAGCTGGTTTTTTTAAGGACGATTATTCTATAAGAACTGTAAAATTTATCACATTAATTCTTACAGTTCCTACAAGATCCCAATAATCTTTCTGATATTTAAAGCTCATGATAGTATCAGAAAGAACACTTAAATGGGGACTACGCTTTTATCCCCCACTTTTATTTCAGCGTATTTGGGTTAAGAAATTCCATAAAGGGTTCAGGGGAGCTGATGTTAAAATCTATAAAAGCCTTTTCAATAAAAACTATAACGGATCTATATTTGGCGGAACTATTTATGCCGCAACAGATCCATTTTATGCGTTATTATTCGATCAGCTCCTGCAACGCCAGGGATTTAAAATCAGAGTATGGCTTAAAAGCGCAAGTATACAATACCTGAAACCAGGGAGATCAGCCCTGGTTTTTACTATTATTATTACCGATGAAATGCTGAATGATGCTATTGAAGCGTTAAATACCAGTGGCAAATTTGTAAAAGCTTATCCCATGGAAATTAAAAACAGCGATGGTGAAGTTTGTGCCACAGTGATGAACGAGGTATATGTCAGAAACCTGCACAGCGGCGAAAATGGCCCGGTAGCTTATTAAATAGAAATGTCCGTTAAAACCTCTGAAAATGAATATCAGGAAACTTATTTTGCAAGGAGAAGGAACTACACTGGATTTTAAAAAGACGATTAATAACTATGAAAAGATTGCAAAAAGCCTGGTTGCCTTTGCAAATAATAAAGGAGGACAATTATTGATAGGTGTTGCCGATGACGGCACTATCAAAGGCGTTAAATCTGAAGAAGAAGAAAAATATATGATTACCAGATCCGCACATCAATTCTGCAAACCAGCAATTGAACCGGAATTTGAAGAAATATACATTGATAATAAACTGGTTCTGGTCGCTAAAATTCCGCAGAGTGATACTAAACCACACTATGCACTGGATGAAAATAAAAAATGGTGGGTCTATTTCCGTGTCAACGACAAGAGTATTCTGGCCAGTAAGATCATCGTTGATGTGTTAAAAAAGGAAAATACACACAGCGGACAACTGATTACCTACACCGAACAAGAACAAAAATTATTACAGTATCTCGATCAGGAAGGGCGTATTACCTTAAAACAATTTAGTAAACTGACTAAAAGCTCTAACCAGAAAGCGCAGAAAATATTAGTCAGTTTCATCCTTGCTGACCTGATTCAGCCTCATTCTTCCGAAAAAGAGGAGTATTTTACCATGACAACGCCGAAATAGCCGTACCTTTGCTGATTCAATCAATCGTTATGTTCAGTTCCTTTTACGCAAAATACAAGCCCTATTATTCAGATAACCTTAGATTGGCTATGCCTATTGTGGTATCCCAGCTGGGTCAAACGCTTGTGCACCTTGTCGATAGTGTGATTGTTGGTCATTTTGCAGGAACGGTCCAATTGGCAGCAGTTTCCCTGGTGAATAGTTTGTTTATGATCATCCTTGTTATAGGGATGGGTATTTCTTACGGATTAACCCCGCTTATCGCACAGGAAAACGGACGGAAGAATTATAAAGAATGCGGAAGATTATTATCAAATAGTTTATTGATTAATATCATGATAGGTATCTTCCTGTACCTTTTGACACACTTTGGAACCTTATTGATCATTGATAACCTCGGACAATCCCCGGAAGTTGTTGCCTATGCAAAACCTTACCTTGGATACCTGAGTTTTTCTATCATTCCATTGATGATTTTTAATACTTTCAAGCAATTTGCCGAAGGACTCGGTTTCACCAAACAGGCTATGTTTATCTCTATCTGGGGAAATATTATCAATGTTATCCTTGGGATAATCCTGGTCAAAGGAATGTTCGGCATTGCACCTATGGGCGTTAAAGGTGTAGGGATCTCTACCCTGGTAGACAGGATCTTAATGGCTACTGTGATGTGCATTTATGTCTTTAACTCTAAGAATTTCAAAATATACCTGAAAAACTTTAAACTGACGCTGATTGATAAAATAAGAAGTATTAAAATCTTAAAAATTGGTGCACCCGTTGCTTTGCAATACTCTTTTGAGATCAGTGCATTCAGTGGCGCTGCGATCCTGATTGGTACCATTGGTGCTGTAGAACAAGCAGCTCACCAGGTAGCAATTAACCTGGCTTCTGTAACTTATATGCTGGCCAGCGGAATTGCCTCAGCAGCCACCATTAAAACAGGTAATAACCTGGGCAAAAACAACTTCCTTGACCTCAGAAGATCAGCCATAGCAAGTTATCATGTCATTGCTGTTTTCATGAGTATCACCGCTGTTGCTTTTGTTTGTGCAAACCACATTTTGCCATACATTTATACAGAGGATACTGCTGTAATTCATATTGCAGCTCAGTTATTGATTATCGCTGGTTTCTTCCAGTTATTTGACGGCACACAAGTCGTTGGATTAGGTGTTTTGCGAGGTCTGGGCGATGTAAACATTCCGACAGTCATCACTTTTGTCGCTTACTGGATTATTGGTATCCCGCTAGGTTATTTTTTAGGTATCACGTTAAAAATGGGCGTAAACGGAATCTGGTACGGTTTAACTTTTGGACTGCTTACCGCTTCTGTCATGCTGTTTTTCAGGTTTCAAAAAAGAACAAGGATGCTAATCCCTGTTACCGCATAAAAAAAGGAGGATGCCCAAATAATTTTGGACACCCTCCTTTTATTCTTCGTATCAGCATGAGTAAGAGATATGATTTTCTGGCTTATGGTCTTTCCATGGCTGAGCAAGCTCTAATTGGGCCGCCAGATTAAACAACATAGCTTCATTTCCGATTTTTGTTGAAAATGTGATACCTATAGGCATTCCTGTGCTGCTCCATCCCAGAGGCAGCGTGATTGCAGGGACACCTGAAATGTTGAATACCTGGCCAAAAGGAGCAACTTTACAAGCTTCCAGCACCCAGTTATACCAGTTAAGGTCCTTAATATTCTGATCTGCCAAAGGAGCCTGAATTGCATTTGTAGGTGTGATCATCACATCATACTTTGCAAAGAAATCACCAACTGTACGGGCTACAGTATTGGAATATTCTATAGCTGCTATAAGGTGCTGCGAAGTGTAATTCATCCCGGCGCGATAGCCATTAAGGCTACTCTGCTCAAGTGTTTTTGCCGAAATTTCTCTTCCTGTTATGGCAGCTAAGTTATTGATGCCATAGGTCGTATAACAAGCCCAGATGGTTTCCATACAATTCAGAACCTGCTCTTCATTGAGCTCAAAACGGTTCGAATCTACCTGATGGCCAAGTGATTCACAAAGTTTTGCTGCCAGGATAGTTGCCTGAAGTACTTCTGCATCTACAGCTGCGCTGATCCAGGGAGCTGTATTTACAGCAATTTTAAGTGACGCTGGTCTTTCAAACATGGCCGACAGGTAGGACTTCGTGTTTTTAGGTGTATGATAGAATTCACCTGCCGCTGGTCCCGCTGTTGCATCCAGGACTGCTGCGGAATCTCTTACGGTTCTTGTTAAAACATGTTCAGTGGCCAGGCCCAGGAAAAGCTGGCCCGCATCAGGACCTACAGGATTAAGGTTTCTGCTGGGTTTGAGGCCAACAAGACCAGTGAATCCTGAGGGAATCCTGATTGAACCTGCCAGATCTGTGGCGTGGGCTATCGGAACTATTCCTGTCGCAACCGCAACAGCAGATCCTCCGGAAGAACCGCCGGGAGATAAATTGAGGTTCCAGGGGTTACGGGTAATTCCACAGGCGAGAGAGCCTGTAATAGTTGAACCTCCAAATTCCGGAGTAGTCGTGCGGCCTAAAATATTAAGGCCCGCTCTCTTATAACGTTTTACCAATTCACTATCATGACCAAATTTTAATCCCCTGGCCATTCTGCTTCCCATTTCTGCATTTTTATTTGCTTCATGGGCCCCCAAATCTTTTAATAACATGGGAACGCCATCATAGGGCTGGCCATTTTGGGAAAGCGCATTGGAGATAACCGCCCGTTCTTCATAATATTCAACCACCGCATTTAATTTAGTATCGATAGTTTGAATTGCTTTTATTGCACATGCTGCAACCTCAGACTTTGTTAATTCTTTTTTTCTAATCAGCTCTGCCAGACCTATGCCATCAAAGGAGCTATATTCTTGTAAGTTCATACTATTGTTTTTTTTGACAGCAAATTTATGCTGATAACACAGTGTACATCTGTATTATTTTGCCATAAAAAGAGTAAATTTGAGCGTGAAACAAAATCTATATTACCCATTTGAGATCCTTTATAAGGAGATCAACGAATGTTCGAATTCAGGATATAGCCAGAATTTCTTTGAATTGGTTTATATAGTTGAGGGAACCGGGATACAGCATATCAACAAGAATACATTTAATTATGCAGCAGGTCATTTACTACTGATCACTCCAGAAGATCTTAACGCGTTCGAAATACTTACAACTACTAAAGTGCTGTTTATTTGCTTCAATGATATTTATCTCAAGTCTGGTCCTGTTGGTGTAAATGACAAAGAGCGTATACAATGGGTAAAAAGACTGAAATTTATACTGCATCATGCTACGCATTTACCAGGATGTATTTTAAAAGATGAGATTGATAAGGTACTGGTGAGATCACTGGCGGCAAGCATTGTTGAAGAACAGCGATGCAGTAATCTTTATAGTAAAGAGTTGATTCAGCAGCTGATGAATAGTCTCATTATTTTAGTTGCGAGATCTATTGCTGATAGTTTACCAACAGATCTTTCTCCGGTTACTGATCAGAAACTATTGGGAGTTTTCCAATATATACAGGATAATATTTATTTTCCGGACCGGTTGAAAGTTACTGTGATCTGTAGTCATTTTAATATATCACCTAATTATTTTGGTAAGTTTTTTAAAAAGCATGCTGGTGAAACTTTGCAGGATTATATCTTGAAATATAAGATCAAAATAATTGAGACGCGGCTTTTAAGCAGTGACATGAGGATCAATGAGATTGTGAGTGAGCTGAAGTTTTCGGACGAGAGCCATTTAAACAGAATATTTAAGAAATACAAAGGAGTGAGTCCTTCGGTATTCAGGAAAAATGAGCTGGTGCTTTAGTGGTGATGTTTTATTTAAACACGTTTTGTGTTTTTTGAAATATCTTATAGAACTACAAAGCGGGTGTCATATTAAACCGTTTTAAAACATTTTGCCCTTTGCTGTTGTACAGTAAAGGGCAAAGTTTTTTAAAACTTATTTTTTTCTTGCGTATTTTACACCTATGACCAATCAAAAAGCATCAATTTACAGCGCGCTGGCGGCGAACCTGCTCATTGCGATTACCAAATTTATTGCGGGTGCATTCAGCAACAGTGCTTCGATGATTTCCGAAGGGATACATTCCATGGTCGATACCGTTAACCAGGTTTTACTGCTTTTTGGATTGAGAAGAAGTAAAAAACCTGCAGACGCATTGCGTCCTTTTGGCTATGGAAAAGAGCTTTATTTCTATTCCTTTATCGTTTCCATTCTGATTTTTGGTTTAGGCGGCGGAATTTCCATTTACCAGGGTATTATACATATTGCAAACCCGGAACCCCTTGGAGATCCGACCTGGAATTATATAGTACTTGCTTTATCTGTTGTTTTTGAAGGTACATCCTTAGTTATCGCCGCTAAAGCTTTCAATAAAGTGAGAGGTCAGGATAGCTGGTGGAATGCCATTGTAAAAAGTAAAGATCCTTCCAGCTTCTTAGTTCTTTTTGAAGATGGCGCAGCTGTTTTAGGCTTATCAATTGTGATGGTCTGTATGGTGATCGGTCATCGGTTTCATATTCCACAATTGGATGGCGTAGCGTCCTTATTAGTCGGCCTGCTATTAGTCGGAGTTTCTTTAATACTGGCCAGGGAAAGCCGGAGTTTATTAATGGGCGAAGGAATTTCTGCAATGTCAAGACAGAAAATCGTTGAAAAAACTGAGGCAGTTCCCGGAGTTGTTAAAGTTTTAACCGTTGTTTCCACTTACCAGTCACCAGATGAAGTATTATTAATGCTGATTGCAACTTTTAAAGAAGATCTGAATACCCATCAAATCAATGAAGCTATTGATGCTATACAGGCTGGGATCAGAAAAGAATTTCCACTGATCCGTTATATTATTGTACAACCAGAAGAGTTTACAAAGCAGTTTAAGTTTTAAGAACTGACAGGATATTCCTGAAACAGGTGTCTATTCCTGGCTGGATTTTGCAACACATCCCTTACACAATATAGCTTTAATCCTGTTTTTTAGCTGAAGTACTTGACCAGGAATTTATTTATATTTATCGCATATTATGAAAAGAAAAATCAGTCTCCTCCCCTTCGTACTTTTTGCCGCGTTTATCTTTCTTTTAAACTGGTACGTGCTTTCGGGTTTATTAATTATAAGTACATCCAGCCTTACTACTCCCTTATTCTGCCTGTTTATTATAGCGGCTATCGGCTCTCTTTTTTTCGCGATCAGAAGAATGAATGCACATGGCATGGACCTGTTCTTTAAAATCTCCAGCCACCTGCTCCTTACGCTTTTTGCTGCCGAAGTAGTGGTGTCACTTTTCCTGTTTATTGGTGATGTGCCCCGGATTTTCACTGGTACAGGAAGAAATGTTTATTGGGTAGATCTATCTTTTCTGATGTTCCTGCTCACAATTGTACTCTTCATTTATGGAATGATCTTCGGGAAATACAATTACAAAGTCATCAATCATGTACTTTATTTTGACGACCTGCCCAATAAATTCAACGGTTTTAAACTCGCACAAATCTCCGATGTCCATGCCGGAAGCTTCAATAATCCAGCTGCTGTACAGCGCGGCATCAGCTTAATCAATGCACAAAAAGCCGATTTATTTGTTTTCACGGGTGACCTGGTTAACAATAAAGCAGAAGAAATCAAACCCTGGATCAGCTACTTTTCGCAGATCAAAGCACCATACGGTCAATTCTCTATTTTAGGGAACCATGATTATGGCGATTACATCAAATGGGATACTGAGCTTGAAAAAGCGAAAAATCTGCAGCAATTAAAAGCTTATCATCAGGATCTGGGCTTTAAACTACTGCTTGACACCCATGTTGAAATTAAAAAAGACGAGCAGCATATTATACTCGCAGGCGTAGAAAACTGGGGACTTGGCTTTGGAGAAAGAGGTGATTTACCAAAAGCCTTAGCCGGTACAGACAACAGCGAGTTTAAAATCTTATTATCCCATGATCCAAGTCACTGGGAAGAACAGGTAAAGGTATTTGGCAATAAAGTCCAGTTAACGCTTGCAGGCCATACCCATGGGATGCAGTTCGGTCTGGAAGCATTTGGCATTAAATGGAGCCCTGTTAAATATCGCTATGCACATTGGGCGGGTATCAAATCAGAAAACGGCAGAGTATTAAATATTAACCGCGGTTTTGGATTTCTTGGTTTTTCAGGAAGAATTGGTATCTGGCCGGAAATTACGGTGATTGAACTCAGGAAAACCGTTTAAATAATTACATGCTTAATGGTTGTGCGGTAAAACTATGGTGAATGCTTTGACATAAAAAAGCCGCTTATCTTTCGATAAACGGCTTTTTTAGGAATTATTTATTTCGCGTCCTGCGCGTAGATGTAAAGCTTACTATTTCTTACCGGCTCACCTTTAATAGCCAGGTATTCACCTTTGTTATCTCTCAGCGTTTTGATCACGAATGGATCATCACCCTTAGCTCCAAGATCAAAAGCAATCTTAAGTCTGTCGATATGTGTATCTGCATTTACTTTCCACTTTCTATCCTGGTACATAAAGTGTGCAAAAATTACACGGGTATCACCTTTAATTTTGCCATCTAATCTCACAAAGATTGGATTCTCTTTTTTTAAAGGTTCAACAGCTTTTACATAGAATTCATTAAAATCTGCAAATATTTGTTTTGCGTTATCGTTAGTCATATTATTATTCTTTCGTGTTGTGTATGTTAATGTATATTATTTTGGTAATCAATAAGGTAAACAAGGCGCTAAGACTGCTCTTTTACATTACCGGTACGTTTTAGAACTCCCCAGCCTTCCAGCTCCCCTTTCAACGCTTTACGTACAGATCTGAATAAAACCAGGTACATTAGCTGCCTCCAGTAAAAACGTTGCGGGATGATATAAATCAGTTTTTTATAAGACTCTTTCTCCATTCTGAAGGCGATCCCTGCAAAGAACAAATCTACCAGGATAAACACACAATAGAAGAAAAATACCTGTCCAAAACCATTATCAAGGCTCAGCAAGCTACCCATTCCTTCTAAGGTAAGTGAATTTACGGAAGATAAAGAAAACAGCCCGGTGATAATAGAAAGCACCATAAAGAAATCTGCCAGCGGAGAAAATAATGGAAGTATAATTTGATAAATCAGGATATTAGGCATCCCAACCATTCCAAAATAACCATATTTCTTATTCAGCAGCGTTTTCCTGTTTTTCCAGAAACTTTGCATCACCCCAAAACTCCATCTTAACCGTTGTTTCAGCAGCATATCCACAGTTTCAGGAGCCTCAGTATAAGCAATTGCCGTATCGCAATTTTTCACGACATAACCAGCTCTTAAAATACGCATCGTTAAATCACAGTCTTCCGCAAGTGTATCGGTCGTAAAACCACCAACTTCCTGGATCACCTGTTTTCTGAAAGCACCAATCGCCCCTGGTACTACAGTAATGGTATTTAAAATATCAAAGGCCCTTCTGTCCATGTTCTGCGCAGTAATGTACTCAATAGACTGCCAGTTGGTAATCAGGTTAATCTTGTTCCCAACTTTCACCGTACCCGCTACTGCGGCAATATCTTCATCATAAAAATAACGCATCAATTCAGTGATGGCATCAGTTTTCAGCTGCGTATCTGCATCAATACAGATTACAAAATCAGCTTCAGCAAGTGCAATACCAAAGTTCAAAGCAGAAGCTTTACCACCATTTGGTTTAGTATATATTTTGATATTCTCCAGGTGGCTGAAATGTTCCTTAACCAGTTCAACTGTACGATCTGAAGAACCATCATCCACAAAGATGAACTCCGCATTAGGATAGGTTGTTTTCAGCAAACTGTTTAAAGTTTGTACTACGGTCACCTCTTCATTGTAAGCAGGAATGATAATACTTACTTTCATTGCCGGATCTTTCAATAACAATAAGCTATCTTTTTTACCCGCCATTTTCTGTTTAACAGCTAAAATAGCAATGAAGATACTTCTCAGCATCGCTAAAATAATAGCCATGATGAAAACGTAGTTCAAAATCAGTGTTCCATAAGAAAACACATTCAGGAACAACGTATTTCCTGAAGTGATAAAGCCATTTCCACCAGCATTAACCGGAGGCATCAGCTCATCTTTTTTCTTGCCGATCAGGTTTCCGATCGTTACGAATTCATACCCCTTATCCTTGAAATATTTGATGATTCTTGGTAAAGCTGCTACAGTTGCCGCGCGGTTACCGCCAGCATCATGCAAGAGCAGTACATTTCCATTGTCCTGGTATTTAACAACTGCAGCAAAGATTTCATCCGCAGTAATTCCAGGCCGCCAATCCTGCGGGTCAATAGACTCCCCGATATTGATATAATTCTGGTCCCTGCTCTGTGCTACCGGAAGAATCTCCGCCGAAGTTGAAGGCTCTGCATCCGCATTAAACGGAGGCCTGAACAGAATTGTACTATGTCCGGTCACAGACTCAATCAATTTTCTGGTGGCATTCAACTCAAAATTCACCCTTTCCGGCCCTACTTTTGACATGTCGGGATGGAAGAACGTATGGTTACCGATTTCATAACCCAGGTTAAATTCTTTCAGTAAAAGGCCCATATTCTGCTCCGCCATAATCCCTACGACAAAGAAGCTTCCCGGTACTTTCTCTTTTTGTAAAATATCAATGATCTGAGGAGTATATACCGGATCAGGTCCATCATCGAAAGTCAATACAATTTTCTTTTCGGCATGACCATATCTGCGGATCGTATATTTTGTAGGCAAATCGACATAAGTCTGATCTGCAATCACAAAATTCTGAGTATCCAGTTTCACATCGATCTTCCCCTGTTTAGGAACGGAAACTAAATCCAGTATCTCCCCTTCACCAGAGTAATCAATTCTATCATTTAATCCGATATGGGTTAATCTTTTAATATCTACGCCACTTTTTCTTACCGAATCAATACTCAGATCTTTAGAAATGAAAGACCATAACCTTGGATCTTCTGCACCCATACGCCAGATTGCGATACCGGCAACATCCCAGTCATCAGCCTTTCTGATCAGGTTAAAATTAGTTGCAGCATCTGTAAAAAACACCTGGTGATGTAAACCTGACTCATCAGTATAACTATAGTTCAGATTCGCTGAGATTGGATTATACTTAATTTTTCCACCATATCTGCTTGCATTGGCAATAGCCTGCTGATAAGTAACATTCTTTCCAACATCCTGATCCGGCCAGTCATAGCCATAACAAGCAAGCGCAAGGATAACTTTTTCAGAAGAAATCTTTTCACAGATCTTATCCAGTTGCTCTTCTACCCATTGCTGATGGGAAATATCACCAGCGTTACTGCTTTCGCTATGCTGATCATAAGCCATGATAAAAATATAATCATTATACATGGATAAAATCTGCAGGTTATAATCATCATTTTCCGGTGAAATATCCTGTGTGACGATCAGGTTCTGCGCATGCAGTTTATCATATAAGTTCTTTTGGAATTCGGCCAGCGGGGCATCAGACTTTTCTTTAATCTCTTCAAAGTCAATGTTTACACCGTGGAAACCGTATTTCTTTAACGATTTAATCAGGTTGGCAATAAATCTGTTCTGCAAAGGCTTATTTTGCAGCAGTTTGTGAATAGCATTTCCATCAAAACTGTCTTTACTAAAATTGGAAACCATCGCAATGGCTACCTTCTTATGCTTGTTGATGACCTGCATCGCCTCTACATTGACCTGATCAATTAAAGTATCAGCACCGTTCTTGATAAAGAAAGACTCTGTAACTACCATATCCAGCTGTTTGATATGATCTTTTAAATCAGTCAGCGACTGCGGGTCCCAGTTCACATAAAAACCAGCATTGATCCTGGCTTTGTTATTCGGGTGTTTAAGCCTGTTCAACTTTTGATGCTCCTGTATATGAAGCAGCTTCTTTTTAGAAATTTTGAAATCTGAATACGTTTTTGATTTCTTGATCTGCTCAATCTGTTTCTTGCTTAAAGTAGCCGTACTATTGATAATGGGCAAATTCGGATAATGATTAGATAGCAGCGTATAAGCTACACAAGCAGATGCAATAATAAACACAATAAAGAGCATCCTGGTGACCCATTGAAAAGTTATCCATCTGCTTTTCTTTGAGGTTTGAAAAATTTGTTTTCCGGGCATTTGAGAAATAAATAATTATTATTCAAGATAAAACTATAGCCACTCCCTGCTTGAGGCATGGGAAAATATTGAGTGCGCCATAATTAAAAAAATCCTAATATTGGTCAAATATAAGGAGAATTTGACAAAAAAACCGGAGATAATAGGGAGATTTACCGAACCAGAATTAACGATGTCAGATCCAGCAGAAAAAACGCTTCAGCGAAAAATAATTCACATAGATATGGACGCATTTTATGCGACTGTAGAACAGCGTGATTTCCCCGAATACAGAGGTAAACCTATTGTAGTCGGCGGTTCTCCTGATGGCCGTGGCGTGGTGGCGACAGCAAGTTATGAAGCGCGTGAATTTGGCATCCATTCAGCCATGTCCTCTCGCAAAGCCATACAGCTTTGCCCCCATGCGATATTCGTATATCCAAGGTTTGATGCCTATAAAAGTGTATCAGTCAGCATCAGGGAGATATTCAGACGTTACACAGACTTGATTGAGCCACTTTCACTGGATGAAGCCTTTCTGGATGTCACTACCGATAAATTGAACATTGGTTCTGCGCTGGAAATTGCCAAACAAATAAAAGATGCCATTAAAAATGAACTTAACCTTTCTGCCTCCGCAGGAGTTTCCAGCAATAAATTTGTAGCCAAGATTGCTTCAGATATGAACAAGCCAGACGGACTGACCTTTATCGGCCCCTCTAAAATCAATACTTTCATGGAAAAGCTGCCTGTAGAAAAATTCTTCGGCGTAGGCAAAGTAACAGCAGATAAAATGAAGAAGATGGGCCTGTATAATGGAGCTGATCTTAAAAAACTATCCGAACAGGAGCTGATCCGCAAATTCGGTAAAACAGGCAAATTCTATTATAAGATTGTCAGAGGGATTGATGAGCGCCCGGTACAACCCCATCGTTTAACCAAGTCGCTAAGTGTTGAAGATACTTTTGGGAAAGACCTGGATTCCAATGAAGAACTTGTTGCAGAGCTGGAGCTGATTGCCGAAAAAGTAGCGGAAAGACTAGAGAAAAGCAGGTTAAAAGGAAAAACACTGACACTGAAAATCAAGTTTGATGATTTTAAACAACTCACCAGGAACACCTCATTTCCTACGGGGGTAGCCGATTATGCCACGATTATTACTGCAGCAAAAGAGCTGTTAATCAAAGTGGAGACGGACGACCGGAAAATCCGCCTGCTGGGTATCACAATCAGTAATTTCGGAACCACCATTAACCCGGGTAAATTTACAGATCCTGATCAGCTGGAATTGTTCTAGCTTTCGCAGATTATGCTTTAATTTGCAAAATTATCATTCCATAAAAAGAGAAAACCAATTGTATGGCACAAATATTTGTAGAAGAAAAAACATTTGAGAAAATAGACTTTACTAAAAATCCATTGGAAAAAGGTGAATATGAATATTGTACTTTTAAAAAGTGTGATTTCTCCAATGCAGACCTTTCAGGTTTCGTCTTTTTGGAATGTGACTTTTCAGGCTGCAACCTGAGCCTGGCTAAACTGAATAAAACAGCTTTAAGAGGTATTAAATTCAAAGATAGTAAGCTCATGGGACTATCTTTTGATAGTTGCAATGAATTTGGACTGGAGCTTACCTTTAACAATTGCACTTTGGATCATTGTTCTTTTTACCAGGTGAAACTTAAAAAAACAACCTTTAAAGACAACAGGATTCACCAGGCAGATTTCACAGAAGCCGACTTAAGCAGCTCTGTTTTTGACAACTGTGACCTGAGCAGAACAACATTTGAAAATACAATACTGGAAAAAGCGAATTTCACCAGTGCTTATAACTATACGCTTGATCCTGAACTAAACAGAATCAAGAAGGCTAAGTTCTCCATGGCCGGAATATCCGGGCTTTTAGCGAAGTATGATATTGATATTAAAGAATAAAAATTCTGATAAAAGAGTCTACTAATTCTGATAAAAAGGAACCTGTAATTGATTATGGTATGACCTCAAACAACATGAACTGGCTTTGCTCCTTCTGATTAAAGTTATTATCCGCTACAAAGATTATAGTCTGATGTCCGTTTGGCAACACAGGCCCTATAGTTGCCCCTTCAATATTGTCGATATAAATACCCAGGTCATCCATATTTAAAAGCATTTTCTTCTGAACAGGATGACTTGCCGGATTTTCTTTCAAAGACTTTGTATTGATCACGTTTGCTGCCCCTTTAAGCTCTGCAAGGAACACTTTAATAGTCGTACCTTTTTGCCCGGTAGAATAAGAACGTTCAGTAACCAGCATGCGCTGGTTGCCCAGCCAAAGAATATCAGGAATACCATTCACATATTCCTCCCCTGGTTTTGATGTCGGCAAGGCCACAGGTTCCAGCTCATAAGCATATTGCCCGGTATTCTTTTTAGTCTTTAAATCAAACTGGTAAATTCTGACAAAGGCATTATTTCTGATCCCTACTTCCGCGCGCGGCCCATCCTGATACAAAGGTTCTTCCAAATTTACATATAGCGTGCTGAAATTATCCGCAAAAGTAAGTCCTTCTAAAACACCGTTTCTTCTTGGCCCGCTTTCTGTACGCTGCATCCTCAGGTTATCGGGCAGCGGAATCGTATCTATATAACTTCCACTGGTAGATATAATATTGATAGTCGGGTCAATCATTACAGTATCACCTGCTTTCATCACCCGGTCCCCCTCACTCGTCCAGTACAACTGCCTGGTTTTCCCGTTATAACGCATAGCCTCCGGATCTGTAGTCCGGGTAGCACCTTTGCTCAATTTAGGATAGGCCGTGCCATCTTGCTGATAAAGAGTATTTACAGCTATCATATTAACACTATTAATCCCGGCAGCAGATAACGCAATTTTCGCTGTATAAAACCTGGCCGGGTTAATAGCCGACCGATCATCACTGATCAGGTAATAAACCTGCTTTACAGGGTCAAAATCTATAGCCGACAAACCACCAACGGTAGTTCCTTTAAATTGCTGGTTATGCGGCAAAACATAAGTATTGATATATTTCAGGCTGCTAACAGAAGCGATCTCCTGTTGCTGAGGGCTTACATTTTTATGCACTGCACAACCACCTAAAGTTAAGGCAATCAGTAAGCTAAAGGCTATTTTGGAATAGGTATCACGTTTTGCCATAAAAACTGAATAGCTGGAAATTTTATTGTTTCCAGTAAAACGCTGCTAATATACGGTGAGAACTAAATAAAAAAGGATGCTTATCAAATAAGCACCCTTTTTTAAAAATAACAATTAATTGATTAACTCATACTTATTAGCCCCTTCCTGGATAGTAAGTCTTCATATATAACACATCTTTTGCAGAGATAGTCGTGTTATTAGCTGCAATAGTTGTATTGTTTGTGGTAAAACGGGCTTCAACCGGATAGTGCATAATTGACGAAGAATCATAAGCTGTGTAATTTAAGCCTGTTCTTGATTCTACCGCTAATACATTGAAATCCACGTCTGCTTTAGACCAGTTATTAGGAGGTCCCATGTAATAAGCATATACCGCCTGCGTATTCCATGGAATATTAGCATCGGGGTGAGACTGCTCATGGTTAAGCCCTAAAGCGTGACCAAACTCATGGGTAACTGTTCTTCTGAATTCAGTGTCACTGGTATTGTCATTAAACCAGCCATAGTTCATTGAAGGGGAATAGTTTTTAGATACCTTGCCTACATAAGACCAGGAACCGTCATTGGCAAAAGCAACTTTAATATCAGCTGCGGCATTGTCTGCAACAAACGAAAAAGTAACATTTGCAGAAGTTTCCCAGCTTTTGGCATACTGCTTAACTTTACTGCGGACATAAGTTGATCCCCCAATAAATTTCACTTTAATGGTGCTTCCATTTGTCCAAAGCTGGTTTGCGGGGCCATTCGCTTCCGTTTGCGGACCAGTGCGCACCGGCACTTTCATCTGGCAGCTAAAATCTGTGTGTAAGCCTGTTTCCTGAACTTTTTGATCGTTCTCAACCGGCGCTGAATTCTCTGCATTTTTCTTACAGCTAGTCAGGCAGAACAGTACCGCAGTACTGATCAGTAAAAATTTGTTTTTCATGGTAATAGATTTAGTTGTATAGGTATCAGCAATTTATGAATATTATTTTTATTACAAAACAATATTTGAAATTTCTCTCAATATTTTGTTCAGAATTAAATTGTTCTGTAATATTTAGAAAAAAAAGTGGCGCTCAATTGATTAAGCGCCACTCTTAAGAATAAGGGATGTTATTTATTAATTAACTTCTTCCAGGGTAGTAATTCTAAAATTAGATATGATTACAGCTTATCCGTTAATGATTTCAAAAAAGAAACGAGGTCTTGTTTTTCTATTTCCGTCAGGTTCAGTGGCTTAGAAGACAGCGTTTGTCCGGGCAAGTCCATTCCCAAGCCTGCTCCACCACCCTTATTGTAAAAATCAACTACCTGGTCTAAATCCTGAAACACCCCATTGTGCATATAAGGAGCGGTCTTTTCAACATTGCGGACCGTAGGTGTTTTAAATGCGGCCTGGTAATAACTAATGGGAAAAAAGTTATACCTGCCCCGATCATGGTCTTGCTTAGGGTGCTGAAAGTCTGCATTTTCAGGAGTACCCAGTATTTCGTACTCCGTTAATTTATAATACGGAGGGATCAGTCCGTTAAAAAGTGGTGCAAAATGACAGCTTCCGCATTGCCCTTTCCCCATAAACAGATTAAAGCCTTTCAATTGACTGGCATTCATAGCCTTGTGATCTCCACTGATATACCTGTCAAAAGCAGAATTAAAAGGCGCAAGGCTTTGCACATAGGCCGCTAATGCAAATGCTATCGCATCCATAGTAACTGTATTTTCTTTAGACAACAGCAGCAAATCTTTAAAATCACGCCGATAAGTTACTGACTGACTGACCCTTTCTACAATTACCTGATGTGATCCATTCATTTCCTGCGGATTAGCAATAACTGCTTTAATCTGATCTTTTAAGCTTTTAACACGACCATCCCAAAACTGGCTATATTGAAAACCTGCATACAATAAGGTTGGCGCGTTTCGGGAAACATTACTTTTACCGTCAAATGCCATACTGGTTTTAAAAGGCTCGCTAAAATATTGGTTAGGATGGTGGCAACTCGCACAGTTTCGCTTCAGATTTCCTGACAACGCTTTTTCCAGAAAGAGCTTTTTTCCAAGAGCTGCAATTTTAGTATTTGTTTTTACTGCCTCAGGAAATACAGTTATTGGGATGGCAACCGGACTAAAAATGTTTTTGGCGTTGTAATTCAGGGCACTTTGCGTATTCAGGTCAGCCTTTGAAAAACTGATAAAGCCGGATAGCTGTTCTTGTAAAGGTAAAGCGTAGCTGGTTAGAAATCCCATCCGGTCAAAACTATCAAAATCAGGATGTTGATAGAGGTAAGCTGTCGTCCTGTCCAGACTTTGGATAAGGGAAGCTGATCCCGGGCCTGCCTGTTTCAACAAAGGTAATATGGCTTTTTGAATAGCCCGGATACTATGTTCAGCTTCTGCTATCCCACTTTTTAATTCGGGCGCATCATATCCAGTAATACTTAAGGTTATAACTCTAATCAGCTCTAAACGTACACTTTCCAATATCTGAGAATCTGTCGCGGTAAAACTATAAAGTAAGGAAGGCAAGTCTGAAGCTGAGCTTACCAGTAACTCTGCCTGTGCCATTAATTCTTTTTGATGAGTTGCAGGTTGCGTATCGAATAATAGCGCCTCTATCACCTGGAATCCGGAAGGCTCCTGGTATTCCATATAAGGTTCCTCGACCTCTACTTTTGCGGGTTTATTGTAAATCAATGAAGAACTCTGGAAAAAGTAGTCCAGGAAAAATGCAATTCTTTTATAGGCTAAACGGCTGTTTTTTAAGGCCTTTTTAGCCACGATGAGACTTTGAGGGCTTTCATTCAATGCTGCGATTGCGCTTTGCAGCTCATTCGTGCTTTGCGAAAACAGCTTGAAATTAACTTTAATGTCTGCCACCAAAGGAGTTAATCCCTTACTGTCTGTTGATTTCGCTAAACCTAAAACAACAGACAGACAGGTGATCAATAATAAAAACTGGATAATAAGCTTCAGTTTATTTCGGTACATGGGCAACGCCAGCTTTCTTAAGAATAGTGAACTGATCGCGGATTTCTCCATCTGCACAAATCCATTTGAGCTCTAAACGGTTACCTTCTACTTCTAAAACACTCGCTCCACCGTGTTCTGCATCAGAAAAATACATTGCATTGTGCGGGTAAGTTGATTGTTTACCGCCCAGTTTCCCGGCAGAACCACTTACCACATAAACTGTCCCTTGCTGATGGGCAGGATCTTTCTGATAAGGAGCAGAATCCGGACTTCCATCATTTTTTCCCGAAGAAGTACTTAAGTTATATTTTTTAGCATCAAAAGTATCAGATGGCCCATAATGTCCTTTCATCATCCTGCTGCGTTCATAATCATGACTATGTCCGTTTAGCACAAGGTCTACCCCTTCACGCTCCATGATACGGATAAAGTTTTCCCTGATTTTCACCAGTTCTTCTTCCTGATCTGAATTGTGTGAACCCATAGTATAAGGCGGGTGATGCCAGAAAGCTACAATCCAGCCTTTATTTTTATTGGCAGCCAGATCTTTTTTTATCCACTGCACCTGCGGGCCCAGGGTATCATATAACCGGTAAGTCCGGTCTTCTTTTCCATAAGAGTCCAGCGAAAGGAAATGTATGTTTCCAATATCAAAAGAGTAAAAAGCCTGGGTATTTGAAGGTGTTCCGCCCGATTCACCATGAACAGGCATAGAGAAGTTCTGGTAATAAGCAGTCTCATGAGTCTCCTGCGCATGTTTTGCCGTCAGATCCGTATCATGGTAATCATGATTTCCCGGCGTTGGGAACAAAGGATACTTTTTCAGCAGGTCATCTTTGTAAATATTAAAAAACTTACTCTGAAATTCTGAATCCGTTCCGTCAGAATAAGCATTATCACCCAGTAAAATCCATGCAGTGAGGTCATTGTTACCTGCATATTTAACAATCTGTTCTTTGACCCTGCGCTGATTGATAGAATTATCGCCGCAATCCCCTAAAGCAGCAATGCGATAGCGTCCAGCTTTTCCAGGTTCAGGCAAAGTAGTGAAATAATTATCCTGATTGCCCTGCAAAGTATCTTGAAGGCCGCCAATCGAATAATAATAACGCGTTGCAGGCTTCAGTCCTTTCAACTGCACCTGATGTTCTGTTAACAGCGTACGATCTTCAGCCGCCTGATCGAGCTTAGCCAGGCTTGTGCCATAACGTACTTTACTTCTGGAAGAAACATCAGTTCTCCAGCGGATTAATATCCCGGTACTGCTGGCCACTTGTAAATAAGGGCCCCGGATTAGCCTGACAGGTTCGGTTGCCGCACCTTTTTGTTTTTCCTGTGCACAGAGCGCTAAACTCAGCGCACAGGAGAAAAATAATACTACTGATTTCTTAAGCATCTTAACGATTTATTTTAAGTTTTTTACCCGCTATATCTTCCCAACGGTAATAATGAAAAGTTTTATCATCACTCATTACTACAAATAAGCCATGCTTAAAAGTCTCATTCAAAGGAACGTTAACGACTTCTGAGCCATCACTATGATTGGCCAGCACCTTCACTATTTTCAGCAATTCATGTGCATGGGGATTTTTGGCTGTACTTGCTCTGTTAAAGATATGAAATTGATTTGCTCCCTGGTCTGATACTAAAATATAGCCTTCGGTCGCTGAGGTTTTATAAATAGAAATACCTTCATGATCTTCTTTAAAGCCTGTTGTTGCAAATAAAGCTAATTCTTCATTTCCTTTTTCAGGATCTGCATAATATTGACGCACGCCGAATTGTTCGTCCGAATAATAGATATAGCCCAGTTCGTTATCGACAGCGATAGCTTCAATTTCCTTTTTACCGCTATACTGACCAAATTTCCGAACCAGTTCTGCTTTAACATGCCCCGTTCCATCGTCAGTTAACAGGTATTGCCAAAGGTAAGTACCGTCTTTAGGGCCCGTTTTACGGCCAACAATAGCGTACATTTTTCCAGCTTTACTGGTATAAACCGAAATCCCCATCAGATCTCTGAATTCTGGTGCCGTTTCTCCTTCAAACATCGGAAGACCTCCGTGATCGACCGCCTTCATATCAGGCAGAGAAAACAGGCGGAGTTTATGGGTAAAACGTTCTGTAGTAACCGCAATATCAGTAGCTTTTCCATTGAGCATCAATCCGTAAGCAACGTCTACATTATTTGGACGTTTAAGTCCTTTCACGACCAGGTTATGCTGAATCTTGCCTTGCAGATCAAAAACATATAATCCGCCTTCAGTGGCTTTGTCAGTCCCGATAACAAGACTTTTTGAAGCATCCTTCGGATTGATCCAGATCGCAGGGTCATCAGAATCAAATTGTACTTTTTCTGAGATCACTGCGGGCTGAACTATTGCTGAATCTGCAATAACTGCAGCGGTATTGGTAATTTTCTGACTACAGCCTGCTGCTAAAAGCGGCAGCAAAAGAAATTTTACAGGGTATTTTAACATCGTCTGATTTATTATTTTAATCCAAATGCGCCAATATTGACAGATGGTGCTGGTGAAGGATAAAGGATGCCGTTAACAGTCAATCCATCCGGGAAATTACGTACAAAAGCTGTTGTTCCTTTATTTAAAGCTGCCGAGCCTGGCAGTAAATGGAAATCCCAGCTTTCATCTAATGTCGGGTTGTCTGTAGCGGTATTCAGCGGGTAATTTGCAAATTTAGGATCATTCTCCCCTGCCAGTTTACCAATCACATCATTTGTTCCGCCTACAATATCGGTTTTGGGCTGAAACTGATCAACTGTAACCTGACTATAACCATAATATAGAGAATTTTTGAAAACGGAACGTTTATCCTCAGTAAGTTTCAGATCTCTTTTAATTCCAAATCGGGTATTGGCGAATAAATTGTTATACAGCTCTGCATACACTGCAGATTCTAACCATACAGAACCACCTTTTGCTGTTGGTCTTCTCCAGCCAGTGTTCAACATCGTATTGTTATAAGCCACGACATGCGCTTGCGGAGTGCGGTCACCAACATTAGAAAGTTTAAGTGCATTGGTATTGGTTCCGTAAAACAGGTTATAACTCACATCTGCCAGACATCCTGATTTGATGTTAATTCCTTCCCCGCCTACTAAACCAGTACTGTAGAACCTGTTATTGGAAAAGATAATCTTTCCGCCTTCGATATAAGTACAATCGTCTCTGAAATACCGGAAAGTACTGTTAGTAACTACCAGTTTCCCTTTTACGTTGGCAAACCATAGTGCTGGTGCATTCTGTCCGCTGATCCCTTTATACAAACCCATTTTTACTGAGGTTGAGGCTTCAGTTGTCGCTCCGCCACCATATTCTATAATTGTATTATCCAGCAATAGTTCCGTGCAGCTTGGTGCCGCAAAGATCCCTCCCCAGAGTTTACCATATTTATTGGCGGCAGTTCTGTAGTTTTCCTCTACGGTGATTTTAACCGGGCTTGCCGCGCTTCCCATGGAATATAAATTCCCCAAAACGATAAATTCTGGTTTAGAAATAGTATCCATAATCACCGTCACTCCTTCTTCGATCGTTAATGTTTTAGTGGCAGGAACAATAATATCGCCAGTCACTCTTACAACACTTCCTTTGGTCCAGATCCCGAATACTTCACCCGAAATACCATTTCCATTTTGTGGTACCGGTGAAGTATCCACATCTATATTTGCCTTTTTACAGCTGGTAAATAGTGCAATCATTAAAACTGCTGCTATCAAAAATCTATTTAAGTTCATCTTGTTTTATCTATTTAAATTATAACTTATAGCGTAAGCCTATCAGGTAAGTCTGTTCGTAAAAATCTTTGCGGATCAGGGTTTCATTGCCCCCTTCTTTTTGTTTTGGCAAGTCTGCATTCAAACTATTTTTACCTTTGATAAACAACTCATTAGGTGTATTCAGCAGATTTCCAGCTTTAATAAAAACACTGATGTTATTTTTAAATTTCTTCTCTACAGAAGCATCCATCTGGATAAATCCTTTCTGCCATAAATCGTTGTCAACAAACTGAGAAATCGTATTGATCCTTTCTCCGGTATAAGATCCTGCCAGCTGCGCATCCCATCCATGTTTGCTGTCTTTGTAAATCAATGATAGATTTCCCGTATGAGCGGACTGACCAAATAAAGGCCTGCTCTGTTCCACATTAATTAACTTCAGGTCACCACTTTCAGTTCTGATCCTGGTACTTTTGTCGGTGGTAATTCTGGAATGGGTATAAGTATAGTTGGCTTTAATCCCTATTTTATTGAAGAATTTGATATAATCTACTTCTAAGCCATAATTCTTAGCTGTTCCAAAATTGCCCGGTGTATAATATTGATCCTGTCCTCTAACCGGATCTGCCTGGATAGTATATTCAATCGGATCTTTGATCTTTTTGTAAAAAGCACCTACTAATAACTGATCAGTACTGTTCGGGAACAATTCATAACGTAAGTCAAAGTTATCAGCAATAGCACGTTTCAAATCCGGGTTACCACGTTCTCTGTATTCTTCATAAACCGCTCCTGAAGGAACAAGTTCATAAAATCCAGGACGATTCAGCGAACGAAAGTAAGTAGCTCTCAGGTTTTCATTTTTACTCAGCCCATATTTTAAGTTTAAACTCGGCAACAGATCAGTATATACCTGTTTTCCTACCGGTCTTGACTCTCCTTGCGGGAATAAAAGATGATAACCCTGGTTAGTATGCTCTACCCTTGCTCCACCGATCACTTCAAGTTTCGCGATCTTAAAATTGAACATTCCATACCCTGCAGTAGTTTGCTCAGCTGCATCATAAGTAAGCGGATTTGCTACTGCACCCTTTGGATTCTGAACTTCCCAGGTAATGTCTGTGTAATTCATGAAATCAGTACCATATAAACCTTGTCTGTTTAATGGAAAAAGGACATAATTATTGTAGAAATTGCTTCTTTGTTTGTCTCTGTAAAGCCCGCCACCTGTAAAATCTACCTTTGTACCTGCAATATCTGCGGTATAAGTTACATCCAGGTAACCCGCTTTATCTTCATCAGTATTTCTGGACCATCTATGGTCAACTTCTTTTGCGGTAGTACGGTTCTCCAGGAAATTTCTGCGTGTTCCGTTCAGCGTGATCGTTGTTTCATCAGGAATATCATTTTTAGCGGTAGAATAAACTGCTGACCACTGGATTTTCAATTTCTTCGGGATCAGCGTATGCTCTCCATGTAAAGTACTGTTATAAATTTGCTGTTCGGTAAATCTGGAACGGGTAGCATAAGAGATTTCCGCACTTCCGGCTCCGGCATTATATTCTGAAGTGGAGAAGTTTGTCGTGATCTGATCTCTTGTTTGTATACTGGTCAGGTTTACATAAGAATTAACCAGGGAAAGTTTATTTCTATCATTAAAAATATAATCTATTTTCCCATGTAACCCATAACGTTTTTGTTGTTCGCTAAACTGTCTTTCATCCATAGAAGTAATCCTGGAATATTTATCTACATCTGCCACAGTTGAGTTAAAGAATGCACTGTTTGTACCGCGGTAAGTATTTTGATAACTTCCTGCAATTAATACACCCAATTTGTTGTTTAAAAAGCGCTGTCCAATAGAAATACCGCCCACCAGGTTAGGATCTGCTTGTTTTGCTTTATAGTCTACAGTCCCTTTGGAGAAGTCGGCAGCTTTGGCATCATAAGCTCTGCCGTTAATTTCATAAGGTGATTTCGAATTGATTGCGCCTGCATCGAAAGCCAGGAACTTACGGTCAAAAAGCATCTGACTGTAACCTGTCGCTAAGTTTGCATTCACTTGTAATTTAGAAGGTGCATCTTTCATGACCATATTAACGACACCACCAACAGCGTCCCCCTCCATATTTGGGGTCAATGATTTGTAGACCTCCAAACGTTCCAGTAGTTCTGAAGGAAAAATATCCAGAGGAACATATCTGAATTTATTATCAGGACTCGGTATTTTGATACCATTTACCAAAGTATAGTTATACCTTTTATCCATTCCCCGCAGAATAGCGTATTGTCCGTCTCCGTTATTGCTTCTTTCAATCGTTACTCCAGACACCCTTTGTATGGCATTGGCCACTGTTAAATCCGGGGAAATTTCCATTGCCCTGCCAGAAACCACATTCATCACCTGCATAGATTTCTGTTCTATCTTTCTGGCCGTGCGTTCTGTAGAGCCTTCCTGTTTCGCTGCAATTACAATTTCACTCAGGTCATTAGTATTATCTTCACTCAGATAAACATTCAGCGCAGGATTATGCTCCTTTTCTACTTCAATTTGTTTGCTGAAGGTCTTGTAACTGATGTAAGAAACTTTAATGGTAAAAGTTCCTGCTTTAACATGTTTGAACTCGAAGGAACCGTCCAAACCTGTCATGGTTGTTTGTGTTGTGTTTTCCAATCTGACAGAAGCGCCGATCAGGGCTTCTCCGGTTCGATGGTCGTACACGTGTCCTTTAATGTTACCGGCTTTTGCCACCGCTATGCTTAAGAATAAGCAAAGAATCGTTTGTAAAATTAATTTCATTGTTCAAATGGTTTGTTTGTGAGCGTGTTGTTTTTTCGCTGCGACAAAATTGTATTATCCTTTCCGGACAGGCTAAAAATCACCGTGTACAAAATGTAAACACCGTGAACCGGGCTGTATACAAAGCGCATACAGCGTATACACATCCGATATAACTATTTGATATTAAGCGATATAAAAAGAACAAAGCCGCCGTTATCATTTAGTTAGCGTAACATTAAGGAATTGTTAATGGCCAAAAACACCTTAAATTGTCTGGATGAACGTACTTAAGTTATCCCCCTGACTGATGTTCAATTTTTTGCGCAGCCTGTACCTGGCTACCCGGAGGCTGTCCTGGGAGATCCCGAAGATCACTGCCATGTCTTTAGAACTCATATTCATTTTCAGCAAGGCGATTAAACGAATATCATTTACAGTCAGTTCTTCACAATGTGCTTTAAGATTATCAAAAAATGATTGGTGCAATTGTTCGAATACCTGGGTAAAATCTTTCCACTGCTGGTCATGGTTGATATTCTGATTCAGTTGCCTCACCAATTGCTGTAATTGCTTTTTCTGATCTCTTTTGTCTTCTTTGATCATTTCATCAAGCTTGGTCCGCAGGCTATCAAGGAAATTATTATGTTGTATCACTTGTAAAGTATGCGTGGTGAGTTCCCTGCTTTTGAGCTCCAGTTGCTCCTGCTGCGCCTGATTGAGCTGTTCATTCTTTTCTGCAATCGCCTTGTTTTCCCGAAGCTTCAGCCGCTGACGGGAAATAGTCAGCAGCCCCATTACAATGAGCAGCAAAATGACCACCACTACCGCTATACTGATAATCAGGTTTACTTTCCTGCTATTTTCCAGGGCGGCGATCTCATCATTTTTCTTATCTATATTATAAATGATCTGTAAAAAGGACATCTGCTTATTACTTTCGTCAGAATACAGGTGCAGCATATGTTTACGGCTCAGTTCCATATAATAATAAGCACTATCATTTTGCCCGGTCAGGTTATAGGATTTAGCAATATCCCGGTAAGCAGAAGCTTGCTGATATTCATTTTTAGTGGCGATGGACAAGCTTAAAGCAACTCTTGTATATTTTAACCCTTGCTTGTAATCACCCGTTTTACGAAAAATATCGCCTAAATTATTGATCACTTCAATACTGGAAACCTCATTATTTACGGCCTTATATAATTTCAAAGATTCATCGAAGTAATATTTCGCAGAGTCATAACGGACGAGGTCTTCATGGATGCTCCCCAGGTTTTCATAAATCTTTGCTTCTCCCTGTTTATACCCTGCCTTCTGATACTCTTTTAAGGCATGCCGCTGATAATAAAATGCGCTATCATAACGCTGTTCTTTTTCATATAAGTGGCCGATATGTCCATAAGTTTCTCCCAATCCTATACGATTATTGGTGCTTTTATAGAGCTTCAACGCCTGATCATATTGCTTTCTGGAAGCGTGTTTATTGAAATTCTGATAATAGACAATTCCCATATCATTCAGATTATCAGCGAGTAAGTCTTGTTCATTAAGCTGCTTGAATAATTTATCCGCTTGCTGATGGTATTCCAAAGATTGCGCATAATGCCCCTGGGCGTAACATATTTTCCCCATCTGCTGCAAGCACATCCCAATAATCTTTCTGTTGTTGTCTGCCAGCGCCTGATGATAGAGCTTTTTGAGCTGGATGAATGCGGAATCCGGGAAGCGGTGACTGAGTACCAGGGTATGTTTAAGGTCTTGCTCGGGTATTGATTTTGCCTCGGTTTTGTTCAGCTGGAATAAACATAAGATAAATAAAATAGAGGTTTTAAGATAAAATTTGCAGTTGACAGCTATCATTGGAGAACAATTAAAACAGCCGCTTGATTGGAAATCCGGCTCTTGCAAAGGAAGCCTTCTAGTATTAATACAATGTTAAGCCAATGGTAATGAATACTGAAATGTTAGGTTTTGTTTAATAACATGATAACATTAATTGTACAAAATAAGAAATAAAAGATTTAAATTTAGGCATAGGTATTGATATACATTCCCTACTAAAACTATTTAACCATATAATATATGCTCAGACACACCTATTACGATCCGAATGAAACGAATATGCCGGAGAACAAACTAATTGATTTACAAGAATATTATGAAGTGGAATATTGGTCTAAAAGATTCGGTGTTACACCAGAACTATTAAAGCGCGCAGTAAAAGAATCAGACAGTGCTGTCGCTGATGAAGTTGAAAAATATATCAGAACTAAATACGCTTAGTTATAGCAGATATTCAATTGTATTAAAGAAACGCTCAATTACATTAAAGGAGAAAACAGACGACTTAACTTTTCAGGAAACTGTTTGTATAATGGTCTTTTTTCCCACTCTTCAGGATTAATCTGTATGGCATCTTCCAGATCCTGATAGAATATTTTTGTCATTTCCTGAGCGGTATGACTATCATAAATAACACTGTTCACCTCAAAGTTCAGTTCGAAACTCCTATTGTCCATATTTGCCGTTCCGATCACAGACAACTGCTGGTCTGAAACCATTGTTTTCGCATGGATAAAACCTTTCTGATATTCATAGATCTCTACTCCTGCTTTCATCAAATCACCATAATAAGATTTCCCTGCAGCAGAAACCATTCTCGAATCCGATATGCCTGGCACCAATAAAACGACTTTTACACCACTCAATGCAGCCACAACAAGTGCATCCAGTAAACTTTCTCCAGGAATAAAATAAGGGGTGGTAATCAGAATTTCTTTCTCTGCCATACCTATGACCTGGATTAATGAGAACAGAATTGTAGGATTGTCTGAGTCGGGCCCGCTGGCAGCAATCTGCATAACCGCATTTTCGCCGTTTTCCTGGGAAGCAGAAAAGAAGTCCCGCTGAGGAACAAGTTCTTCATCCGCACAGAAATTCCAGTCACAGATAAACAGGTATTGAAGGTAATAAATGCCGGGACCTGTGATTTTTAGATGGGTATCGCGCCAATAAAGCTGATTTGGGCGTTCAGCGCTGTTGATATAGCGGTCACTTACATTAATTCCCCCGGTAAATGCAATGTTGCCGTCAATAACAATGATCTTGCGGTGATTCCGGTAATTAATCCGGTTGGCTAATGCAATGAACAGGATCTTATAAAACGGATAAGCCTGTACACCTGCATCAATTAATTGAGGTACAACTTTCTTACGGATACTCCTGCTGCCAAAATCATCATAGATTAAGCGTACCTGTACTCCTGTTCTGGATTTCTCCATTAAAATCTCTTTAATCGCATTGCCTATTTCATCGTCTTCATAGATATAATATTCAATATGAATATGATGTTTTGCTTGTTTTAAAGCTTCCAGCACAGCCGGAAATTTCTCTTCCCCGTTTTTTAAGATTTCCACTTTATTATTTCCGGTCAGGTTACTCAGGCCATCCTTCAATAGAAGTTTAACGAGTTTCTGATATTTCAGGAGTTCACTGGGCACACTGTTCCATATTTTCTCAGACTCTCTGAAAATCTGCTTCTCAATATGACGCTGCATGATTTCATTTTTAACGATCTTTTTACTGTATAATTTTCGCTTGCGGTAATTGGTGCCTACACAGAAATAAATGATAATTCCCAATATGGGAAAAAAGACAGTTAACATCAGGTAAGCGAGGGTCTTACTGGTGGAATGGGTGTCATAAATAATACGCAGACAAGTGGCTACAACTATCAAAGTATAGACAATTTCCAGTAAAAGTATCCAGCTAATTTCTTGCATATTATTTTAAAAAGATGTCGTAAGCAAATCGTAAAATGGCAAATACAACAACCATCAGGAAAAAAACCCTGATAAATTTATTGCCCTTCAATATAGCGAGTTTTGTGCCCAGAAAAGCGCCGCTAATATTAAAAACTGCCATAGGCAGCGCATATTGGTATAAAATATGGCCGGTACTGCTAAAATAACAGATAGCAGCCAGATTTGTTGCAATATTAATGAGTTTGGAACTTGCACTCGCTTTCAAAAAATCATACCCCATTAAGGAAATAAAAGCAAGGATAAAGAAGGTTCCTGTTCCAGGGCCGATCAGTCCGTCATAAAAACCGATGGTAAACCCAAAAAGAAAACCAATCAGCAATTGCTGAAGCCTGGTCAGCTCTTTAACTGTTCCTGCACCAAAAGTTTTATTGAAGTAAGTATAGAGCGCCACACTGATCAGCACAACCAGAATTAGTGGTTTCAAGAACCTGCTGTCTATTAACGTGACATAATGCGCACCAAGCATGGCCCCGATAAAGGCCATTATAGCCACATACAGCAAGAATTTCCAGTCCAGTCTGATGTCCCGCGAATATTTCCAGGCGGCAAAAGCTGTACCCGAAAGAGAAGGTATTTTAGTGGTTCCGAATAAAGTAGCCACAGGATATTGCGGAAGTACGATTAAAATGGCAGGGGTCTGTAATAGTCCTCCTCCCCCAACAACAGCATCAATAAAACCAGCGGCAAAAGAGACTACACAAAGAATAAGCAGATCGTAAAGCATATTCCCCAAATGTAACCAAAGATTTAATTCTGATGTCCCCGAATTTACATTTTCAAGGCAGAGATAAATAAATAAATAGGAGTCCCTCAGTATCAACAGATTGACTATTTGACGATTTCCTATGAAAAAGGCAAACCTTGGCATAAAATTGGTGGTACAATTATCAATTAACGAAACTCAAAACCTATGAACAAGAAAATTTTAATATTTGATGATGATCAGGAAGTACTGACTGCAATGGAGTCTTTACTTGATTTTGTAGATTGGGATCTGATTACCTTTTCAACTGGCCGGGATGCACTGACTAAAATTGAAAAGGAAAGTCCTGATTTGATTTTGATGGATGTAGAATTAGATGGATTTGACGGCCGGGAGATTTGCAGATCCATCAAAGAAAACTCAACATTACATCATATCCCTATTATTCTTATTTCAGGGAAACTCCGTCCGGAAATGATCGTAGATACGGAATTTGGTCCGGATGACTTTTTACCAAAGCCATTTAATATTGGTGATCTGATTGATAAAGTATATTTTCAGCTGGCTTCTTAATTTCAGTTCGCTCTTCTTAACTTATAACGTGCCGGGTGTCATAGAGCGTCCAGTACTACAGTGCGTCTAGTGCTTTTAAAATTGTGGAGCAGGCTTTCCTGATCTCTTCTTCGGTGATAATTAATGGAGGAGCAACCCTTAAGGCTGTTTCACAATGTAAAAACCAGTCTATGATGATACCGTCAGTGGCACAAAGCTGGCTTACTTTTTCTACCTGCTGGAAACTGTCCAGCTGAATACTCATCATTAATCCTTTTCCCCTAACCTCACGGATGAGCGGATGAACGAGTAATTTTTTGAATAATTCTCCTTTTGCAGCCACACCAGCTACCAGGTTTTCATCCAGGATAACTTCCAGACTTGCCAGTCCGGCTACACTTGATACAGGGTGTCCGCCAAATGTGGTAATGTGCCCAAGGATAGGATTTTCTTTCAACACACCCATCACCTCTCTGTTCGCGATAAATGCCCCGATAGGCATTCCCCCTCCTAATGCTTTGGCCAATAGCAGAATATCAGGTACAATGTCATAGTGTTCAAAAGCGAAGAGTTTGCCCGTACGGCCAAAAGCGGCCTGTATTTCATCTAGAATAAGTAAGGTTCCAGTCGCTGTACACTTATTCCTTAGTTTTTGCATATAGGTTTTGGAAGCTACCCTGATTCCAGCCTCCCCTTGTACCGTCTCCATAATCACACAGGCAGTATTTTTAGTGATCAGTTCCAGATCTTCTTCCTTCCCAAAGGTTATAAAACGAACATCAGGCAGCAAGGGACGATACTTTTGCTTGAAATGTTCATTGCCCATCACACTTAAAGCGCCATGGGTACTGCCATGATAGGCATGATGACAAGAAATAATTTCTGATCTTCCGGTAAAGCGTTTCGCTAATTTAAGGGCTCCTTCTGTGGCTTCAGTTCCTGAATTGACGAAATAAACATTATTCAGCTTTGAAGGCAGCACACTGATCAGTTTTTCGGCAAACCTAACCATTGGTGATTGTACAAATTCACCGTAAACTGTAAGGTGAAGGTATTTATCGAGTTGCGCCCTGATCGCGTCCAGCACTTTTGGGTTTCTATGTCCAATGTTACTGACCGCAAATCCAGAAACCAGGTCCATGTAACTTTTTCCGCTTTTATCATACAAATACATTCCTTCTGCATGGTCAACTTCAAGCATATTCGGACTGGTAGAGGTTTGTGCGTTGTTACGTAAAAAAAGTTCTTTGTGACTGATCATTGGGTTCCTGAATTTTGCGGTAAAACTACTTATAATTTAAACAGGCTGTAAGAAAAAGTACATCTTTTCCGTGTCAAAATCGGTGATCCCGATAGAATTTCAGTGATCCTGGTAGAATTTCAGGGTAAATATATGATGCGGCTCCTGGTAGCTGTAACTTAGTTTATAATGATACAGGTTGCAGATTTGCTGGGTAATAGCTAGTCCCAGCCCGGTTCCTTCAGAGGAATTTTCTTTATAAAACCGTTCAAATACGTGGTAACTGTCTAATGCTTTCGGTAATCCGGTATTGGAAACCGTAAGCTCGCCGGCATGCAGCTCTATTTTGATCATTCCTTTCTGCCGGTTATGCCTGATCGCATTGTTAATCAGGTTATTCAGCAGAATATCTGCCAGGTATTTACTCATGTGCAATTGCTGAGGTTCCAGCTGTTTTTCTACCTCTATTTCATTGGCAACAAACAACTCATGGAATTGACGCAGCTTTTGGGCCAGTAAAACATCCAATGCAATATCCTCTTCATCTTTGATCAGGTTATTCTCAATTTTAGCCAGCAATAACAGCGATTGATTGAGCCGGGATAGCTTATTTACGGCCAAATAAACGTCCTCTATCAACTCCCCCTGTTTATCTGTTAAAGCTTCGGTTTGAATTAGGGTGTCCAGTTTAGAGTTAATCACCGCTAATGGGGTCATCATTTCATGAGAAGCATTGTCTGTGAAAGTTTTCAGCTCTTTATAGTCTTGCCTGACCCTGTTAGACATAGAAATTACAGATTGATTCAATTCCTGAAATTCGTCTACCTGGGTATGCTGCACAGAAAATTCATTTTTATCTGCAAGATTAAAGGCTTTAAGTTGTTTAAGTATTTCATAAAATGGCCGCCACAAACTATTCAAAACAAAACGGTTAACTGCGATTAAACTGATTAATAGCAATACAATTATACCAAGTGTGATCAGAAAAATTAACCGCACCAGGTCTTCTGCTTCCAGGCTTGATTTGGTGATAGTGACTGCATATTCCTTTTCTCCAAGCTTCACAGAAGTATTCAGACTGCGCCCCGGCTCCGTTTCTTTTTCTTCCGGATTATTGTACCAGGTATTGCTAAAACTCCTGTCTGCGGTATCCCCTTTTTTTAATTCATGATAGCTTACTTTCTGATCTTTAAAGTCACTGGGTAAAGGAAGTTTATGATATTCATGAACACTGGCCAGGATTTCCTGCTCTTCAATTTTAAGGTCATTGTCAAGCTTGTTGGTCAGAATATAATGGATGGCAAAATAGTAGACAGCCCCGCTCAGCACTAATATAATCAGTGAAGTAAAGAGGTTAACTCTATTATATTTTTGCGCTAATTTCATCTTATTTCTTATCCCGGATTAACTGCAGGCTTGTACAAAGCACATCATCAGCTGCTAAATTTATAACCTACGCCGTACATAGATTTAATATAGTCATTACATCCTGCTTCCAGCAGCTTTTTCCTTAAATTCTTAATGTGGGTATAGATAAAATCAAAGTGGTCAGAAAGATCAATTTCATCGCCCCAAAGATGTTCTGCAAGCGCACTTTTAGTAATCACTTTACGCTGATTGGCAATAAAATAAACCAGCAGATCGTATTCTTTTTTGGTAAGATTGATATTATTTTGTCCAACTGTTGTCCGCATAGCGAGGGTATCGATGTTGATTTCCTGAAATACAATCAAGTTATTTCCATCGAAACTTTTCCTTCTTACAATAGCTGATACTCTTGCTTTTAACTCAGACAAATGAAAGGGTTTAACGAGGTAATCATCCGCACCAAGGTTAAGTCCCGAAAGTTTATCATCCAGAGAATGCCTTGCAGAAATAATCAGCACGCCATCTGTTTTGTGCAGTTGCTTCAGCTTGCGCAAAATCTCCATCCCATCGCCATCCGGCAAAGTAAGGTCCAGCACGATGCAGTCGTAATTGTAAATATTGATTTTAGTTAATGCAGCAGCATAATTTTCCGCTGTTTCACAGATATTACCTTCTTCAGTGAAATAAGCAATGATACTATCTCTCAGCGCTGCTTCATCTTCTACTAAGAGTATTTTCATGAAGTAGGTTCCTCATGCGCATCAACGGGCCTGATAATCATTCTTAAGGATTGATCTTTCGAGAAGTAAGCTACCGTCCAGTTATAGAAAGTCCTGAACCTGTTCCGATAAGAGATCAGCGACATCAGGTGAATAAATAACCAGGCCAGCCACGCGATAAACCCGTTTAAATGAATCCTTGGCTTAGGCAGGTCTACCACAGCTTTATTGCTGCCGATAATTGCCATACTCCCCCTGTCTTTATAAGTGAAACTGCGGGGAACTTTTTGTTCAGCAATACGGATGAAGTTGGCTGCCAGATTCCGGCCCTGCTGAATGGCAACCTGCGCTACTTGCGGGTGACCTTCCGGATAAGCAGGATCACCAGATTGTATCACGGTATCCCCAATGGCATAGATATTTTCCAGTCCCTGTACTTTATGAAAGCCGTCTGCAGTCATCCTTTTCCCCCGCCCATAACTAGTGGCAGGAATTCCTTCAAAACTCATTGCACTCACACCCGCTGCCCAGATCAGGTTTTTTGTGGCAATTTCTGTTCCGTCAGAAAGGATTACTTTATCATCTACAAAATCACTGACGTGACTGTTTAATAAGATTTTTACGCCTAATTTGGTGAGGGACTCATAAGTATTCACTTGTGATTTGGTACTCATGGGTTTCAATAAGGCCGCACCACCATCAACGAGGTAAATCTGAGCACCTGTATTTTTCAACTCAGGATAATCTTTGTGCATGATATTCTGGCGCATTTCTGCAAACATCCCGGAGATCTCTACGCCTGTTGGCCCGCCGCCTGCAATAACAATAGTCAGGCTTTTTGAAATTTCAGCGCGGTCTTTGGTAATGGTGGCTTCTTCGAAATGGGTGAGTAATTTATTACGCATTTGTATCGCATCACTCAGGGTTTTCATGGGAATAGCATTTTTCCTCACATTCTCCATTCCGAAATAGTTCGTCTCTGCACCAGTAGCAAATACGAGTTCATCGTACTCAATAGTCCCATTGCTTAATACGAGCTGACGGGATTCAGGAATCACTTTAAGCAGTTCTCCCAATCTGAAATGCAGGTTACTTTTATTTCTGAATAGTTTACGGATCGGATAACTGATACTCGAGGGTTCCAGAAATGCCGTAGCCACCTGGTAAATGAGCGGTGGAAAGAAATTATAATTATTTTTATCTACCAGGGTAACTTGATAGTGTTTCTTTTTTCCGAGTTCCAGGGCTAAGTTAATGCCTGCAAACCCTCCGCCTATGATAACTATTCGTTTCTGCATAATTTATAATTTAACTATCGGTGCCGGGAGCACTTGATGATAGTCTCTGACTAATGACAGTTAAAAGTAAATAATGTTTTGAAACCTGAATGTAAAAATTATTATTGTTAGCCCGGTAAACTGATTTTACCCATGGTAACGCTTGGTATACCGCGGCGTTGACCAAAATCAGTCTTTCCTCCGGCTACACATTCATTGGCGAGCAAGGCGAAAAGCACCGCTTCTTTAGCATCAGGATCTATCCCCAGATCAGCCGTATTATTTAAGGCAAAACCCAGCCCTTCACTTATCTTTTGTACCAGCAGAGGATTGTGCATTCCGCCTCCGCTTAAATAGACCTTAAATGACTGTTCACCAATAGATTGCTTGATCGCTGTAACGATACTGACCGCAGTAAATTCACATAACGAGGCTAAAACATCTTCTTTGGAGAGTTCATGCTGGCCGCTTGCTTGTTGTGCATTTTGCAGGTAAGACAGGTTAAATAATTCCGGCCCGGTAGTGCGCGGAAAAGGTTTTTCGAAGAACGGATGGGCTAATAGTGCCTGAACAAGTTTCGGGTTCGGAGTTCCTGATTTGGCTATTGTCGCATCCTGATCATAATATTTACCCGGATAGTTGAGTTGAACAAATTGATCCATTAAGGTATTTCCCGGCCCCACATCTGTTGAAAACACGAGATCAGGATTTCTTCCGCCAGGCAGATAGGTGAAATTTGAAATGCCGCCGATATTCAATAATATACGGTTTTCAACCGGACTGGAAAGCAGCAGGTAATCTCCATATACGGCCAATGGTGCACCTTCTCCTCCGGCAGCGATATGTTTTTGTCTGAAGTCACTTAAAGTAACTATGCCGGTTTGTACGGCAATATGGTCACCGTCTCCTATTTGCAGCGTAGCATTAGGAAAAGCTTTCTGCTGATGCAGGGAAGCGGGTGCATGAAAGATAGTCTGTCCGTGACTGGCTACCAGATCAACAGCGCTTACAGGGTATCCCCATTCTTTTAAAGCTTCCAGGATCAGTTTTGCAGAATAACTTCCGATCACTGCATTTAACAAAGTAACCTGCTGCAGTTCTACCTGCGTTTTGAAAGAGATCGCTTTCAACTCTTCTTTGAACTGCTGGCTATAAGGCATCGTTATGAAATGCAGCACCTTCAATTTAGTTTCCAGCCCCGACCCGGTGAATTCACATAAAGCAATGTCTAAACCATCTAAAGAGGTTCCTGACATTAACCCGGCAATAATTCTGGAAGGAGCTGCAGCTATTCTGGCTAGATCTGAGATATGTACATTCATATTGGTAAAGAGAAACGCTTTTGTTAAGAATAACTTTTATTAAAGATGCTTTTATAAAGGCAGATTTTATTGGGAAAGATTTTTATGACGTGATATTTCTATAACGTAATACTTTTATTGTGCGATATTTTTATTGCGGGATGCTCTTTAAAAGATCAAGAGACAATCCCTGGAAATTATCACCAAAATGATGATCACCCGGAACCATTTCTGTTTTCAAGCCTGCTTTGATAAATTTGGAGGCAATATCACCGCCTTCTTCTCTTCCAAAGAAACTGATTACAGGTACATTTCTGATCTTCTTCATTTCGGCCTGCACATTATAGGTTTCTGTGGTATTGCCAAAACTAAGCATATCCAGCACATGTATTTCAAAGTCGGCAGTCACATCCGGAGATAAGGAAAGTACTGCAGAAAGGCGTGATTTCAAGGCGGGTTCTAACCGGTCAGCAACAAAAGGAACAACAGATGCGCCAAAGGAATAACCTGCCAATACAAAATGTTCTTTGTTAAACTGGGTAGTATAATGCAGGATCGCTTTACTGAGGTCTGAGGTAGTCTTTTCAGGCGTACGCGCATCCCAGAAATACTTTTGTGCATCTAAACCTACTACAGAAAGTCCTCTGCCGGCAAGGGATTCTGCGAGTGACTGATCAAAGCTTGTCCATCCCCCGTCTCCGGAAATCATCAGTACCAAAGGAAGATTATTCTTTTTAGCCGCAGGAATTATGGTTAAAGGAAGGTCTTCCCCATAAAGTTTGATAGCTTGTGTTTTGAGTTCTTTATTTTCTCCTTGTTTGCGTTCTGCAAAGGAAGGTGCATTAATTATTTTTTGAAAAGCGGCTTTGAATTGCGGCTCCCACTCACTGGTCACAGCAAAACCATGGCCTACTTTTGGTAAATTAATCAGCTCTGCCATAGGCATATCTTTCAAAAAAGAGGCGGTAGCTGCATAAGGACAAGCCTCATCTTTAAACCCGTTCAGGACAATAAAGGGGGCAGTCAGTTTTTCATTTCTCTCCAGCCAGAACGAAATACCCGGTTTAAGCACATGTTGTGTCAATCCGCTTCCTTTACAAAAGGGTTTCTTCGCTACAATATCCGGACAAAAACCTAGTGCAACAGCCCCTTTAAAGGTATTGGCGGGTGCTTGTGCCAGAATCCCGTAAATCAGCGTTGCTCCATAAGAATAACCGACCAGCACGGGCTTTAAATAAGTACTGAATTTGTATTTTTTCTGAATCATTAAACTCAGTTGCTCGAAATCTGCAGCAGGGTAATAACAGTCAGTTTTACGTTTGGCTAAGGATTTCTGGTAATTCCGGGCATCAATCCCCAATACCAATGCGCCTTGTGCGGTAAGGTCATGGGCCATATCAATCACGCCATCTTTCCAACCGCCATCGCCCGAAACAAACAGGACAACTGAGGTTGGTTTCTGAACAGGATAATAAATCGCAATTTTACCGAAAGCACCGTACCGAAGAGATTCATCCCCTTTTATCGCAAACGATGGTTTGCCGAAACAAAATAACATTGCGATCACGAGAATCAATCTTTTCATAAGTTTTATTAGGGTTTAATGACTTTGGATAATACTGCCGGAATCTGAAGAAGGTCATAATCCTGTGCATAAACCAGGTATTTATTATGCCATACTGGTGAAAACTTGTCCTTCGCATCCCGGAGCCCTTTGTAATGAGAGAAAGATTTGATTTTCTCATAGGCAAATTTCAGGGAGCGTTCAGGAAGGTTTTTCGGATCATTCAAGCCTGACAAGGGTGCAAAACCAATGTTAACTGAGGTATATCCTTTTTCTTTCAGGTGTTTAAATAGTTCGACAAGGATAAAGTCAATTACGCCATTTGGTGCATCTGCAGTTTTCCTGATCAGATCGTAAGTACCTTCTCCTTTAGCATAGTCAGGGATAATATTTAAAAAGGCAACAATCTTTTCTTCTGAATTCTCAACAGTAATGATCGTTTGATTTTTCAGCTCTTCCCAGTCAAACATCCCCTGAGAGAACACGATTTCTTCCCGCTCTGTTTCTGCCAGCCATTCATCAGAGACTGATTTTATCTTTTGTAATAAACCGTCTTTAACCGGCGCTTCATAGATCTTGCTGTGGTATCCTTTTTCACCCACTTTTTTGAGGGCATTCCGGATTGATTTTCTGCTTCCTCCATCCAGCGTAAAAGTAGTCAGGTTAACGACCCCTTCCTGACCTAAGAATAAACGCTTTTTACCACTTTGAATAAACGGTTCCAGGTTTTCTTCAGCTACGCGGTAATAAAAGCTTTTCATCCCGCTTTCAAAGCAGTACTTATCAAATGATTTGATAAACGCTTTTAAGTTTTCAGGAGCTGTTACCGGAGATTCCAGAACTACGGCAAAGTTTCCGGCGATCCGGTAAGAAATAAATCCTTCCAGCTCAGGTGAACGGTAAATCAGTTTATCAGGATAGGTTTTGAAATAATCCATCGCTGAGTTCCCGTATTGATCTAACTGAGTTCTTGCCCAGTCAAATTCTTCTGCATCGGTCGTGTCTTTGATAATATATGGACGTATCAAAGTATAAACCAGGAAAGCTACGGATAGAAAACCGCTGATATTGATAGAATATAAAAATCCTCTTGCGAAAGCGTCTTGCGGAACAAGATCGGTACTGTCAATCAGCACAAAGTTTTCTAAAGTATATTTTATAGATTGAAGAATACCGAAATCAACATTAAAGTGTTTGGCATCCAGGAAATAAAAACCAATTGTACCGTATAAAACTACCGCAGCCACACTGAGCAAAGTCGTTTGAATACCTATAAAGCGGAGTCTGGAATTATGTTTAACGTAATATTCTTTTCTGGAAGCAATCAATCCGATAATAACGATGACAGAATAAAGTGCTTCTTCATAATCGAAAGCCTTGGTCAGGTTTCCAAAAAGGGAGAATACACATAAGCTCAGTGCGAAATACCAGGCCATTTTAAGCCCCCTGAGCATAAATGCAGCAGTAACGAGTAAAAATAAACCAACCACAAGTACAAAATAATTGGACGCTGCAATAGCTGAAATAGGCAGAAAGTTCTTTAAGAAGACCAGTCTTTCATGAATCGCCGGTGTCAGTACAGAGACTATATTTACAATCCCCAGGGCCAGGATCATCAACGCTGGTACGATGCGCATCAGCAGTTTGTTGATTTTCACCAGGAAACTTAAAGCGCCCAGTACCATCGGAATCCAGAATTCCATAAAACGGTAAAGGAAAGTCACGGATACAGCGGCTGCCTCTGAATAGCCCAGACGGATCAGCATAAAGGTCATTGATGCCTCTACAGCGCCTAAACCTCTTAAAAACGGAGAGATAATCAGGAAAACAACCCCCACTACATAAGCGATCGTAGCGATAATGATGGAAGGTTCAATATTCAGCGCGACCATTGCAATATAGATATGCACTACACCGATGATTTCTATCAGCATACTATATAAAAACGTCCAGATAAAGCCGTTACGCTCAATTTTATTACTCTTGAATTCAGCAAGGAAAACTTCTAAGGAAGGGAAGTATTTAACGAGCAACTGATAGACTTTACCGGCACTGGCAATAGACCTGTAAATCAAATAGATACCACCAATTATAACAAAGATAGAAATCAGTCCGATCCATTCTCCCGCACCTATACTCCCTTTAAAGATTGCGTAAATAAATACCGGGATCGCTATAACGACTACCGAAAGTATACCGACGAAACCGTAAATGGAAGAAGCGAAGTTGATCTGAGATTTAGTGACTCCCTTTTTCTCAATATCTCCGCTAAAAAAAGCCAGGGAAGAAACTCCTCCTGCCGGTAAAAATACACTGACAAAGTTCCTTTTCAGGTACAACATTGTGGAATCAAGCAGATTAACTTCACTTCCCACTGCTTTAAAAGCATATTTGTACATTAATCCATGAACAAAAATATAGACTACACTCAGGGCAATGCCTAAGGTAATCCAATCCCATTTCGAGGTCAGGACAAGGTGTTTTACTTGTTGGAGCTCTGCTTTTTCGTGTTGGATAAACCAGATGCCCAAACCAATAAAAAACAGCGTGAAAATATAACTCGCAATGATTTTATAATTATCCTTTATAAAGGGAACCGGGTTATATTGTGCAGGTAATTTCATGTATCAGTAACGCTTTTTCAAATAGTAATCAGGATAGCAAAAGTATGACAATTCTACTGATTAAAGAACTTCATGAAGTGAATTAGCCTAAACTAATTTCTTAAAACGTTTTCTGCCGCCGGTTGTTTTTTCTTTATACTTGATTTTGAAAAGATAACAATGCCGATTGCAATGAACGACCATAACAGCATTTGCCAGGTAGAAAGTGTCCATCCTCCATGTTTCCAGCACAGCAAACCAAAAAATGTGCCTATTCCTCCCCCGATAAAATAGGTCGTCATATAAATGGTATTTAAACGGCTATGGGAGTTTTCGTCTAAGGAATAAATCCTGGTAAAATTGGTAATTTGTGTAGCTTGTACGCCAATATCGAGGATAAATATGGCAATAATCATTACGATAACTGAAACCGGGAAGAGTTTAAGCAGCACCAGGCTGAATATAATCATGGTAACGCTGATGATTAAAGATTTCTTAATATTGCCTTTGTCGGCTAATTTCCCAAAATAAGGGGCTACCAAGGCTCCGCCAATTGCCACGATACCAAATAGCCCGATGGTATCTGCATGATAGCCAAAGGCCGGGCCGCTGAGATAAAAGGTAACAGTTGTCCAGAAGGAGCAGAAAATACCAAATGTAAATGCACCCAGAATAGCCGATCTGCGCAGCAGTTCATGTTCTTTGACCAGAGAAAGTGTTGATTTAAGTAAAGCTATATAAGTACCTGTAAATTTATGTTTTACATTTGGAAGGTAAAGTTTCAAAAGTACAGTTACAGTTAATACCATGATGGCTGAAATCGCATAAACATAACGCCAGCCAAGCCAGTCTGTGATGAAACCGCTGATCACCCGGGAACCTAATATACCAACCAGGATTCCACTAAAAACGATCCCGACAGTTTTACCCCGGTTTACCTTGTCCAGACTGGCAGCCATAGGCAGAATAATTTGTGCCGGTGCTGAACAGACTCCGATGAGCAAACTCAGCGCCCAGACAAAAATAACGCCTTTTGCAAGTACCATCAGGATCAGCATAACAGCCAGACTCAGCATCAGGATCAGAATTAACTTTTTACGGTCTACCTTATCCCCCAAAGGGATCAGGAAAAACATGCCCAGGCCATACCCCAACTGTGCAAACATGGATACTCTCCCTATTTCTACGTCAGTAGCTTTTAAGGAAATTGCCATTTCCTTTAAAATTGGCTGATTGTAATAGATATTGGCTACGGTAATACCCGCAGCAACAGCCATTAATAAAATAGTACCTGATTTTAACTGATCACCTTCCTGGTGCAGCATTTTAGTTTCACGATTCATCCAACCGTAAAAATAACTAATAATAGGATGAATTTAGATTCTTGTTTGCTTTCTCTGCAATTTCTATTAAAGTATAGTTTGATAAGATAGAGGCATGTCCTGGTTTGATACAAACATCGTGTTCAAAATGTACGGATGGTTTACCGTCTGCTGTTCTGACTGACCAGCCATCTTTTGATACCTTAATATCCTTAGTGCCCAGATTCACCATAGGTTCAATAGCAAGCACAAGGTTCTCTTTCATGATAATGCCTTCATTTTTTCTGCCATAGTTTGGGACCTGCGGATGTTCGTGCATGGAACGGCCCAGACCATGCCCTACGTATTCTCTGACTACGCCATACCCGTTACTTTCCGCATGCCTTTGTATGGCACTCGATATATTAGTTAAGTAACTGCCTGCCACTGCATGATTAATCCCTTCATAAAGACATTCTTTAGTTATCCGGACCAGCTCTATAACCTCCGGATCAGCTTCTCCAACGATAAAAGTATAGGCATGATCTCCATGAAATTCATTCTTAATGACCCCTATATCCACAGTAATAACCTCACCTTCACGTAAGGGCTTGTCGGTCGGCATACCGTGTACCACTACATCATTCACTGAAGTACAGATATGATGCGGATAGCCCTCATAGTTAAGAAATGATGGAATTGCTCCATGATCCGCAATATATTCGGCTGCAAGTTTGTCGAGTGCCAGCGTGGTAATTCCTGGTTTCAATATTTTAGCGATTTCAGCCAGGGTTGAGCTAATTAAGGTAGCACTGATCCGGATCAATTCTACTTCTTCTTCTGTTTTAAGTATAATCATGAGATTGCGGGTTATTTTCTTGTTCAGGAACAGTAACAAAGACTGCTAAAATTAGTAAAACGATTTGCTGGGTAAGGTAGGATGATTTGCGGTGAAGAGGTTTTTGACCAGAGACTGCTACTAAACGATAATCCAATACTTCGTTTGTTTAAATTGCCGTAACTATTTATTAGTTAAGGCGGAGCATCAAAAATAACATGTTTAAATCAGGAAACAAACAGAAATAAAAACACCTTATTCAGAAAACGGGTTTTTAATATCCATAGCTTGTTTACCAGATTTTTTTACCTTTAGTTTTTAACACATTATAATGGAATATACCGAGATATGTAAGCCTTTTGACTCCCTGACTGTAAAAGAGCTTTACGCGATATTAAAATTGAGAAGCGAGATATTTGTGGTCGAACAAAATTGCGTTTTCCTGGATACAGATGGCAAAGATTTGTCTTGTCAGCACCTGATGCTTTATCAAAATAAAGAATTGATGGCTTATGCAAGAATAGTACCTGCAGGATTATCATTTACTGAACCCTCTATTGGAAGGATTGTGAGCAGTCATGCAGCAAGAGGAAAAGGATTTGGCAAACAGCTGGTTTCACTGGCCATTGCCAACTGCAGGCGCTTATATGGAAATAAGCCGATTAAAATTGGCGCACAACTATACCTGAAGTCATTTTATGAGTCATTTGGCTTTGTAGTTTATGGAGAAGAATACCTGGAAGATGACATTCTGCATGTAGATATGATCAGGCCTGTAACTGCTTGATAATTAATATAGAAGCACATTGTAATCTGGTACAATTAATTCGTCATTTAATTGTATGTTTTTGATAAAATATGATTAATATTATATAAGGGTTTAAGTTTTTGTACTTAAAAACCACTTATCTATCAATCATAATTTAATCAATCTCACATGGAAACAACTACTTTTTCAAAATTCTCAGCCGAATTTTTCGGCACACTGGTACTGGTCCTGATGGGCTGCGGCAGTGCTGTAATTGCTGGTGCAGATGGCACCAGCGGAGTCGGTTTGCTCGGCATATCCTTTGCTTTCGGGTTATCCGTAGTCGCTATGGCTTATGCAATCGGCCATATTTCAGGCTGCCATATTAACCCGGCAATCTCTATTGGTATGGTTGTGGTTGGACGTATGAAATCAAGTGAGGCAGTTGTTTATATTATTGCACAGGTTCTGGGGGCAATTGCAGGTGCAGCCATTTTATACCTGATTGCATCTGGTAAGGATGGTTATTCGCTAGCTGACGGTGGTTTAGGTCAAAATGGTTACGAAGCGGGCTCCCCTGCCGGCTACAGCCTTATTTCTGGCTTTGTTGCCGAAACTGTATTTACCTTTATCTTCCTGATGGTGATCTTCGGTTCAACTTCTACAAAAAACATCAACGGTGGTTTTGCTGGCCTGGCCATTGGCCTGAGTTTGGTATTGATTCACATTGTAGGTATTAAAGTAACTGGTGTGTCTGTAAATCCTGCCAGAAGTATCGGTCCTGCATTACTCGTAGGTGGCCGTGCAATCAGCCAGGTTTGGTTGTTCATTGCCGCCCCTGTTTTAGGAAGCATACTGAGCGCTGTAGTATGGCGTTTCCTGCTGGAGAAAAATTAATGCTGTAAATCATAAAGAAAGACCCTGTTTTTTTCGTTTATTGCGAAACAAAACAGGGTCTTTACTATTAAAACCATTGATGCTTTTACCTACTGTCGGCATAGAAAAGATTTTCAATCTGCCCTATACCCAAGAAGATTTTAAGATTATTTACCATGCTCCTATTGGCATGCCGGTTATACCGCAGGCACATAAGCATGATTTTTATATGATAATGCTCATGGAAAAAGGCACAGGCACACATACCATAGACTTCTTTGCGCATGAGGTTAAACCTCAAACGGTCTTCTTTTTAGCGCCGGGACAGGCACATCAGTGGAACTTATCGGCAGATACTTCCGGGTTCCAAGTCATGTTTTCTCCCGATTTCCTTTTACAGGTACAGCAGAAGTTCCCTTTTTTCACGCCCAGCGGAAATAATTCTTTAGTTTTAACAAACGATGCTTACCATCAGGTGGTAATAGCACTAAAAAACCTCATACTGGAGGCTGACGGTCAACAGGCTTTTTATCTGGATCTGCTGCAACATCATTTACAAATTGTGCTGCTCTTGCTTAAACGTGCTTACCAGTCCAGTTTTAAAATCGAATTGCCCCATGCTGACCACCGTATATTGAGTCACTTTCATCAGGCACTTGAAAAACATTACCACACGCATAGTGATGTAGCATATTATGCTGAAATATTGAACGTTACACCCAACTATCTGAATCAGGTATGCCGAAAAAGATCCGGCAGTACTGCTGGCGATCAGATCCGCGAACGTATCTTGCTGGAAGCTAAAAGAATGTTAACCCTTACCAGTTCAGACGTTAAAGAGATCGCCTTTACCTTAGGTTTTAACGATACTTCTTATTTCTCCAGGTTCTTTCGGAAATACACGAAGTCCAGTCCTGTTGAATTCCGTAAAATAAACAATTAGTACCCGTGATGTACTAATCTGTCCTATATCCGCAGAAGCAGAACTCCTAAGTTTGCCAGATGAGGAAACATTACAAGCTGCAATTAATGGTTTTGCTTTTTTTGACCTGCATCGCATTCAGCGCTTGTGCTCAGGAAAAGAATATGGAAAAAGAAAAAATAACAGTTTTTAAAATTATAGCTTCAAACGATATGAATTCATTAAAACAGTGGATTGCGGAGCGCAACAGTGTTGAAATTCGCAATGACAAAGGTGAAACTCCGCTGATTGCAGCTACTTATGGTAACCACATAGAGATCGCTCAATTACTAATTGATGCTGGTGCTGATGTAAATGCGCAGGACAAAATGCTGAACAGCTCATTTTTATATGCCGGAGCTACGGGTTATCTGGAAATCTTAAAAATGGGTTTGAAAGCAGGAGCCGATTATAAGGTATTTAACAGGTATAATGGGACAGCATTAATCCCCGCGTGTGAAAAAGGGCATACTGCAATTGTTGCTGAATTATTAAAGGATAAATCTTTCCCTGTGGATCATATCAATAAATTGGGCTGGACCGCTTTACTGGAAGCAATCATCCTGAATAATGGGAATACCAGGCAAGTGGAAATAGTAAATATGCTTATCCAGGCTGGCTGCAATGTAAATCTGGCAGATCACGAAGGAGTTACTCCGCTAACTCATGCAAAAAACAAGGATTTCAAAGCAATTATAACCCTTTTAGAAAAAGCTGGCGCACATTAATAGCAATCAAATATGAAAAAACTATTTATTTTAACTGTTTCCCTCTTTCTGGGACAGCTGACCTTTGCGCAGCAGACACAGGCGGATCTGATGATTACCGGCGGCAATATTATTAATGTTAAAACAGGGCAGCTTAGCTCAGACCAAGTGATCATTATTCGCAATGATAGTATCATTACAGTTATTGATCAAAGCAAAAATGCGCACTGGAAGGTGAAAAGAATTTATAATGCAGCTGGAAAGTTTATCATTCCCGGACTTTGGGATATGCACATGCACTTTGGCGGCGGAGATTCGCTGATCCAGGAAAACAAGAACTTACTCCCTCTTTTCCTTGCACATGGAATTACAACGGTCAGGGACGCTTCAGCAGATTTAAGTAACAGCGTGTTGCAATGGAGAGAGGAAATTGCAAAAGGTCAGCTTCAGGGGCCTACTATATTTACTTCGGGTCCAAAAATAGAAGGTTACAAGTCTATCTGGCTTGGGGATATTGAAGTTGGCACTAAGCAGGAGATCAAACTGGCATTGGATTCTTTACAAAAACTAAAGGTTGACTTTGTAAAAATCACGGATAATACTTTAAAACCCGCATTATTCCTGGAAGCGATCAAAATGGCCAGAGCAAGAGGGTTTAAAGTTTCTGCACATATCCCTTCTTCTTTAACGATGAACCAGGTAGCTGATGCCGGGCTAAGTGCGGTAGAGCATATTGGTTACGCGCTAAAGGCAGGCACTAAGGATGAACAAGCCATATCTGATGAAATTGCTGCTGGTACGCTAAAAGGGAAAGCTATCAATGAAAGGATTATCGCAGATTTCGACGAGGTATCGGCATTTAAGGCTTATAGCAATATGGCTAAACACGGCATGTCTTTAACCCCTACGCTATCGATCAGCCGCACGGTTGCTTACCTTGATCAGAATGACCATAAAAATGATCCTTATTTAAAATATATAGGGAAAGGGATTCGCAAAACATATAACTGGCGCGTAGAAAGAGCGGCAAAGGATGGCCCGGAAGCCATTGCCTTCAGACACCAGGTCTTTGAAAAATCAGCTGCTGTTTTACCTCTTTTACAAAAGGCAGGTGTAAAAATCCTGGCAGGTACAGATGCGGGGTATCTCAATTCTTTTGACTATCCAGGAATTGGCCTGCACCAGGAATTGGAATTGTTGGTCAAATATGGCTTAACTCCGTTACAGGCTTTACAGGCTTCAATTATCAATTCACCTGAGTTTCTTAATCAAAAGCAATATGGAAGTATTAGTTCTGGTAAGAAGGCTGATATTTTAGTGCTGGATGAAAACCCGCTGCTTAATATCAAAGCAACTCAAATGATAAATGCTGTGGTTGTAAAGGGACAGTTACTGGATCGTAGCCATTTAGATCAGCTACTGGAAAGTATCAAAGCTATGAATTAACGTAGGTTTGATACTAAAGATAGTATAAGTTAATACGTATTTCTACTTGGTGATACGCGTAGTTTAACTAGCTGATTTAAGTATTATCTTTCATAAATTTGAATTAAGGTTAACATCTCATCAATTGACACCCTATTTTTCCTTATCTTAAATAGAAAAAGCCTCATCACCGAGGTTTTTTCTATTGTGGTCTTTCCAATTTCATCTTAAAACATTGCATTTCTCTTTAAACAGCAGAAACCTGCGTTTTCTTCCTGATTACCATAAAGGTCAGGATAGAAAGCACGACCAGTACCATATAACTTAAGCCAAGACTTTCCTGAGATTTCGCCGGGATCACTGAAACTATGCCATAACTTAAAATAGAGGTAATGACATATAAAGCCCCTCCTGTTACGCCACTGGCAATACCCGCATTTTTAGGGAACAATCCAAGACAGTAAGAAAAGTAATTATTGAAAACAAAACCCGCTATAAAATGAATGCTGAACGCAAATGCCATCATGGTAATTAAATTGGTATGCGCCGTTGGAATTAAGATCATGGCCAGGGTAATCAGGAACTGGATGCCTATTGCGATACTCAGCTTCTTAACAAAAGGATAACTAATCATTGCTTTCCCCAAAAAGCCGCCCAGTAATAAGGAAACGCCAAGGGCCAGTGAACAATAACCGGTTGTAATTGCCGAATCATGAAAAGTATGTTCAATGATAAAAGGTCCGCTCATTCCATAAACCATAAACATCGAATTTGATAACCCCAGCATAATCAGCCCCAGACTAAAGCTCAACGTTTTAATCATATTGCCATAAATCTGGACAATTGATTTGAAATGAAATTTCTGATAGACTTTCAGGGACTCACCGCCAAATATCAGTTCAAGAACAAGCATGATCAGGGCGAAATATCCGATCAGGTAGAAATTAGATTCCCAGCCAAATGCGGTTTGCAGGTATCCTCCGAAAAAAGGGGCTATGATTGGCGCTGATGACCAGACAATAGAAAATAAACTCGTATAATGCTTTAGCTTCTCCCCTGAAAAAATATCTACGAAATAAGCTCTTTTCCCAACGACAATGGCTGCTACGGTTATACCATGGATGATACGCATCAGGTATATGATATATACGCTATGTGCATTGGCAATTGTAAAACTTGCAATACTGAACAGCAGTAAAGCAACTATAGTTATTTTAAAACGGCCAAAGCTGTCTAGTAAGCTTCCAATAAATAGCTGTGATATTCCATAGCTGATCAGAAAAAACACAATAGTCAGTTGCACTTCTGCATGGGTTGCGTGCAGTTTATTTGCCATATCAGGTAGTGAGGGCAAATAAATATCAGTTGCAAAACCCGATAGTGGTATTAAGACGAATGCAAGAATGGTTCCGATTCCGTCGTGATCTTTTTCAATAATTCTCATTTTGTGCTGCTGCTCTTCTTGCTTTAAGTCTCATTTTCCAGCGAAATGCGTACTGGCAGAATAGTGACCAAAGATATAGGCAAAAGCAGAGAAGCTACTTTCAAAAAACAAAGAAATGATTACATAAATCAAATAATTGCTATAAATTGTATTTAAAGATTGAAGGGGTTACTCCTGTATGTTTTTTAAAATAATTGTTGAAATGCGCAGGATAATCAAACCCAAGGCAATATCCAATTTCCGCTACATCCCAATCTGTATTCTTCAGCAGGGTTTTAGCTTCATCGACAATCCTGTTACTGATCATTTGTGTCGTGGTTTTGCCGGTATGTGACTTGATCACATAGTTCAAATGGTTCACATGGATATTCAGCTGACTGGCAAATTCAGAGGCACTTTTTATTTTAAGTGGATTTTCTGGCGAGTCTACGGGAAACTGACGTTCCAGTAATTCGACAAACATAGGTGTAATCCGATCTGAAACGTCTTTATGTGCGATTAAATTATCCGCAGATTGTATTTTTATCCCTTGATGTATGATCAGCTTTAGTAAGCTTCTGATCACCTCAAATTTATACTCATAATCACTTTTCAATTCATCAATCATTTGTTTAAAATAGCCGCTAACCAACTCCGTTTGTTCCTTATTGAGGAAAAAGACAGGATTAAGTACAGGGTTAAATAACGGACAGGTAAGTTCCAGGCCTTTTTTTAATTCAGCAGAGATAAAAGAGTCATTAAACAAGCATAGGTAGCCTTCTTGTGTTTCTACCGTAGATTCCCAGGAATAGGGTACGGAAGGATTAGAAAAAACAAGTGCCGGCTGGTTCACCTCAATCACTTTATCCGCGAAGTGAAGCCTCCCTGCTCCTATAGTCAGGCACATTTTGTAATGATCCCTCCTGTTATAGGGTGTCACCTTATTGCAGTAGGATCTGGGCTGAACGTTAAAATGACTTGAATTCCCTTTAGGGTTTAACAAATCCGAAGGAATAATCTGATTTGTTCTGTGGTAATAATCTCCAAGGGTTTCTATTGCTGCCTTCATATTGAATTGAATATTTCAAAGAACAAAGATAATTAAAAATAGAGTCAGATTGGAAGGGTTAATTTTTTACCCTTCCTTTTTCCATGTCAGCACTTCCTGTATCCCGTTTACTTTTTTTAGACAATGAACTTCCAAAGTTATAATTGAAGCCTAAAGTAAATACCTGCGAATTAAATTTGTTTCTGAAAGCTTCTGTAGCATTCGGAATATTATTGGTCAAACCATTGTTCTTGTAAGTCTTTAAAATATCCCGCACACTGACTTTAACCGACCCTTTATTATTGAATACTTTCTTTTGAATGCCCGCATTTAATTGTCCGGTCCCATTATTAATAAATTGGCTGTTAGCACGTTTAGTAATATAAAACCCACTTAACTCGGCACTCCATCTGGAAGACAGCGTGAATATATTTGAGCTGTTAATTTCTCCCATAGTCCTGGATTCGTCCAGAAAAGTTGAGAATAACTGCCCTTTAAAGATATTATTAAAGACCTGGATATAGGTATTGTTAAGCCACCACTTTGCCGGCTTAAAAGCGAGTGTAACTGATGCGCCGAGATACTTTGCTGTACCGATATTGCCTATTCCATCAATAAAAATATCCCCTTGCTGTTTAACAACTTCATATTGCAGATCTGAAACGTGTGTATAATAAAGCGCCGCAGTGAGCATACTTTTATAGCTATAAGACAGTTTGAAAATGTCAGAATATTGCGGACGTAAATAAGGGTTTCCCGAAAAATAACTGTATTTATCCACTATCGTGACGAAGGGGTTTAAATCCTGATAGTAGGGTCTTCGAATTCTCCTGCCATAAGAAGCAATCAGTAAATGATGCCCCGCGCTATCTAATTTATAAGACAGATAAGTTGTAGGAAACAGATTGGTATAGCTTTTTACAAAGGAAGAATCGGGTCTTACAATACTTCCGAGCTGGTGTCCCCGGGTATTTGTATTTTCTGCACGCAAGCCCGCCTGGAATGAAAACCGCTGATAAACCTTACTATAATTCAAATAAGCAGCATTGATATTCTCTTGGTATAAAAAGTGATTCGTAAAATCAGGATTTGATGTACTTACTTCTTCAGCTACATTAAAATAATTTGCTTCGTTATCAGTTTGGATATAGCTGCTTTTAAAACCTGCTTCAAGTTTAGCTTTACCACCTAAAGGAAGCGTATAGTCTGTTTTAACGGAATAAATATTGATTTTAGTAGGCAAATGATCGGTAATAACCTGTGTATTTGTAAGTGTGCCGTCAGTAGCGTAAGTCTGGTTAAAAAATCGCTGGTTATTGGTTGAATTATAAATCACAGCATCAAGGTCAAAGGTGATCACTTTGCCTAAACTATCAAACTGATGGCTGTAGTTCAAATTGAATCCTGCATTATTAAAGTGTCCCTTACTCGTGTTGTCAGCATAAATTAGTGAGTCCAGCTGGTGATTTTTATTTAGCAGCTGATTGGTTGAATTGGTTTTGCCCGACTTTGGTGTAACCGAACCTGTAAAGATTATACCCCAGGTAGTTTTAGGGGATTGGTAATAGTCCATACCTATTTTGATATTGCCGGAATTACTTTTGTCTTTTAGGATAGATTTGAGCCTGAATGCACTCTTAAAAGCATTGTTGGGGTCAAAATAATCACGATCCTCTTCAAATTCCCGGTAACTCTGAGCAAGTGTATAAGAAGTACTTGAAAAAAGATTGATTTTATTGACCCGGTAATTCAGGTTCAGGCTTTCATTAGTTTGCCCTGTATGTGCCAGACTATAATTAGCCGATAAAGAGCCATTGAATCCATTCGCTTTAGATTTTTTAGTCTTGATATTGATTACTCCCGCATTACCAGCAGCATCGTATTTAGCTGGCGGATTATCCATAAGTTCAATCTGATCTAAAAGTGATGCTGGTAAAGATTTCAAGTAACCAGCCAGATTAGTTCCTGACAGATAGGTAGGTTTTCCATCAATAAAAATAGTGACCCCGGGCTTACCCTTAAAACTGACTGTTCCATTTCCATCAACCAATACACCAGGTGATTTTTCAAGTACTTCTAATGCGTTTGCACCTTCATTTGAAATCAACGCCCCTACGTTAATAACCGTACGGTCCAGCTTTTGCTCAATATATGCTTTCTTTCCTGTGATAGTGACTTCATTCAGGCTCCTGCTATTTGCGCTCAGCAGGATAAATGGTAATTGTATAGTTTTAATATCAGCCAGGTTTACTGCAACGCTGACACTATCCATACCTATTGCTGATATTTCAACCAGGTAGTCGCCTTTATCTTTGATTGTTAACTGGAAATTACCCTCCAGATCAGTCTGTTTTCTTTGCAGAATCTCATTACTATTTATTGCTTTGATACTTACTGTAGCAAATTCCAGCGGTAAATGATTTAAACTGGTCACTTTACCTTTAATTATATAGTTTTCCTGCAAACTATTTTTCTCCAATAAAATGTTATGGTCAATTTGTCTGAAGGTAAAGAAGGTATTCTGCAGCAGTTCGTTTAATGTTTCCTCTACTGTTCTTGTAATTACTGGAATATTCAGCTCTGATATGTCTTTAACATCGGCTTTACGGTAATAAAATCTAAACGTACTTTGTTCCTCTATCTTCTTTAAAGCAGTGACCAGGTTATCGTGTTTCAGGCCAATAGTTACCTGGTCAGTTTTGATATTCTGTCCATTCAGCGAAGTAGCAAACAGCAACTGCAAGGTGGTAAATAATAGAAGAGCTGATAAGATGCTGATGCGCATTAATTGATAGATAAATTGTTTTTTTAATATTTTGCTGTCAGTAATAATGGCATATAATGCCCCCTGTCTCCGCATTTTCGCAGAAATATTCATACTTTTAAATGTTTTAAGTGATACCAATTGTTTAAAACCCCGGTTCTTCCGGGATACCTGTGAGCTGATTGCCGTCGGCTTACAGGTTTTTGCTCATTACTACTTTCCTTGAGTAGTTATAGCCTGATTAATTCTATCTTCTGTTCATCTTATTTTATCGGTTTGCTGCTGCTGATTCATTTGCATTAATTACATCCTTGCCCGCTAATCACTATATTACCGTCTTTTTTAGTGGTATAAGAGGCATGATTAAAAGCACAAATCACTTTTAATATTTTATCCAGTTTATCATAAGAGAGTGCCGATCCACTAAATCTGCAATCTTTTATCTTTTGATTTTCGAAACTGATCTTCACCCTGAATCGCTGTTCTAATTTCAAAGCCGCCTGTTCAAAAGTTATGTCCTCGAATAGAAGGTCACTCTGCTGCCATGCTATAGCCTGCTGACTATTGGTTTCAGCCTGAATTGCTTTATTATCCGGAATATTAAAGATGACTTGCTGATTGGGTTTAAGTATCGCCAATTGATCTGGTCCATTGGCAACTTTAACTTTTCCACGGGTTACAGTTACCACAATAGTCTGTAAAGATTTGTCTTCTTTGATATTGAATGCGGTACCTAAAACAGTCGTAATAAGCTTTCCAGTATGCACAATAAACGGTCTGTCAATATCATGTTTAATATCAAAATAGGCTTCTCCCGATAAGCTGACCTCCCTTAGCTTACCTTTAAAAGATTGCGGGTAACTTAATACTGAATTTGAATTGATCCAAACCTGGCTGCCGTCTGGCAGAATAACCTGTTTTTTTTGATTGGAAGAAACCGTTAATTGGGTAACCGGCGAAGATTTAATATCCTGATGTATCACCGGCCATAACCAATACAAAGAGAAAACAACAGTTATCGCTGCAGCAACCGCTACCCATTTGTGCCATAAATATCTTTTTGAAGGAATAGCTTTAGCTGCATGTATAGTTTGATGAATATCATCATATACCCTGGCAAGCCATTGTGCTTTACTGGCCTGGTCCATACCCGTCCATACATCCTGTTGAGGATTCAAATCGGATTCCAGCCATTGCGTTATGATTAAATCTTCTTCTTCAGATGTCTTTCCCTTCAGATAGTTATCCAGCAGGAATTCTATATCGTTATGATTCATTTATCGGAACTTTTGCAGTAGCCGTATGAACTTCCATTAAGTACTATCAGAAAATGATTAAATTAAACGATTTTTAAGTTCTCTGTGCTGGAGCTTGTTTAAGAAGTTGTCCGTAAACCTGGCTTAAGAATTTATCCAGTATAACAGTGCGGTAACTGATACCTGAGCTAATACTTTCTGCAAATGTTTTAATGCTGTTGAAAGCTGATTTTTGACAGTTTGTTCTGCCAATCCAAGTTTTTCAGCTATTTCTTTAATACTCAGCTCTTCTACCCTGCTCATTTGATAAATTTCCTTTACTCTTGGAGAAAGCTCGTTTAGAGATTTCTCAATAGTATTCTCCAGCTCCTTCAGATATATTTTTTGTTCAATACTATTGTGGTAAGCATATCGCAAAGATTTTAAACTGTCTGCATATTCTTCACGGGTAATATTCTTGCGGATCTTATCAATAATACGGTGACGAACCAGCAAATATAAATAGGTCTTTAAATTTGAGGTGACAACCAATTGATTTCTATTTTCCCAAAGCTTTACAAACAGGTCATGAATGAGATCTCTCGCATCTTCTAAGCTGAACAACTTTGAGCAGGCAAAACCAGCCATATTTTCCGCATACCGGCTGTAAATCTCCGCAAAAGCAGATTCGTCATCTTCTTTAAGAAGTTCAATCAACTGAAAATCATCTAACCTCGTGTACACCTTCATTGTGAGCAGGCTAATGTACAAATCAGCGATAAGGAATGCAACTCTATTAAAACTTCAGCGAATGACTGGATTTATAGCTATACAATTAGATTTTTATATCTTTATAAGCACGCAGTGCAATCAAAGAATATGCTACTGATAAAATTACGGCCAGTATGCAGAGATTGAAAGCAGTGTATATTTTGAAAAAAGATGATGTATATACTGCTTGACTGGTTTTTCACTTTGCTTCATCTGCTCATTATCGGCTTTAATTTATTTGGCTGGATATGGCCATCTGCAAGAAAGGCACATCTTATAGTAGTAACGCTCACTTTAAGCTGCTGGCTGATACTTGGTATCTGGTATGGGCTTGGCTATTGCCCTATTACAGATTGGCAATGGCAGATTAAAGAAAGACTGGGTGAAGTTAATCTCCCCAATTCTTTTATTAAATATTATGCTGACATGATTTCGGGTCAGGACATTTCCTCTTCTTTCATTGATACCGTAACCGGAATTAGCTTTACGCTTGCAGTAATCATCACTATCTATGTGAATTTCATCAAAAGAAAACGTAAAAAAGTCAATTAATCAGCATGAAGGCAGAAGACTTGTAGTGATCTGACAGACGCTGAAGCCATACTGAAGAATCCTTGCTTATGCTTAAAGCTCAGCCCGGTTTTTACAATAATAACTTCTGATTTATTTGAACTTGCTGGTCTATTTTAGCTTTTTGAATTATTATATTCATGAACAAGCTTCTCTATCACTTTAAATGTGAAAGAATTGGTTTGGTTGTAATTTTGAGATACTTTATCATTATCCGCCAGCATATCTTTTAATAGTTCTTTGCGCTCTTTTCTGGTTTTACTGCCAGCACTTATAATCTTATTATACTTAATTGATGTTATCCGGGAACTATCTTTCTCTATGAACCAGCTTGTATATTCAGCATTTGGAATCCCTCCTGTGGCAATGGCAGAGCTAATTGCGCTGGTTACATCAAGTGCATTATCCATCTGATTACCGAAAGTATAAGCTTTATATTCATATAATTTTATTTTCCCGTCTTCTATACATTTTAACCAGGATGCTTGCTCAGGTATAGCCATCTTTTTTGCCAGATCTTCAGGAATAAAACCAGGAAGTACCTTACTGCGGTAAAGCACTTTGTTTTTCGCATTATAATAAGCGGTATATACGTTCGGATCTAATTTATAAGTGCTGTCTGCTGCAATAAGTTTTGCTCCCCCTATCCAATAATTAGCTTTAATTTTACCGTATATCGTATCATTAGTTTTTGTAACCAGGTAACTTTTATCTTTCAATGGCGAATCTGCACGCGCTGAAAGGCCCAATGCCAACAAAGGAAGTGCTATAAGTAATTTAACAGGGATCATAGTTTTAATTGTTTAAAAATAAATAAAGGGTAAAAGATAGATTAGCTATTTATTTACCGGATGTGTGTATGTTGTGAAATCCCTTTTTAATAATCTCCGGGTTCCAGCAACAGTTTCATAAATAAATCTAAGGATTCAGCATCTTCTTCATGATCAACAGAGGTCACACTATTTCCGAAAATATCATTGACTTTTTTGATGGACGCTAACTGTTTCCCATTTTTACCAACAATATTTTTCTTCTCGTTTCCAAAAATATCGGTTGTAGTTTTTATAGCCGCAGTAGTTTGCCCGCTGCTGTTACGGATTGTGATGGTTTCATCGCCAAAAATATCTTTTGATTTCCTGATCGAACCTATACGTTCCCCGCCAGGACCAGTTATATCTTTCGTTTCATCCCCAAATATATCATTTGATGTCTTTATGCTCATAGTTCTCTTTCCGTTTGCATCAAGGATTAATACAATCTTGTTTCCAAAGATGTCGGTTGACTTTTTAATTGAGCCTGCTTTTTCCCGGTTAGCACCAGTAATATGTTTTGTTTCATCCCCAAAAATATCAGTAGAAGTTTTAACAGCCAGCTTCAGCCTTCCGTTTCCATCATTAATCGCAATAGTCTCGTCCCCGAAAATGTCAGTTGATTTTTTAACCGACCTTATCAATTCACCGTTAGCACCTGTAATGCGTTTGGTTTGATCGCCAAAAATATCTGTCGATGTTTTTATAGTTACTTTTGATTGTCCTTTTTCGTCATAAACAGAAACAGTTTTATCTCCGAAAATATCGGTTGATGTCTTTAGGGACTGTATCCGCTCTCCATTTGGCCCAGTCATATTTTTTATCTTATTTCCAAAAATATCGGTGGAATGCGTAATTGCAGCCAGTTTATTTCCCCTTTTATCTTTGTAAGTTTCAATCGTGTCTCCAAAAATATCAACAGTCTTTGAGATTGTATAAGTCTGAGCATTCATGGTCACAGCACCCGTTAAAAAAATCAGTAAAAGAAGCAGTTTCATTTTCATACGCGCAAAACTCTAAGTTGTGAATATAAGACTGTCCCGGATAAATTCAGCACAGATAGTGACCAAATATTGATTACACCATGCGTTTTTACAATAAATCAACACTAGAACCGAATTTATTGAACTAATTTCACTGAATGGATAAAATCGTCGTATTTGAAACATTCTACAACCCTATAGAAGCAAATATTGTAAAATCAAGATTAATGGACGCAGGTATCCAATGTTTTCTATCTGATGAAAATACGGTCACGCTTAATCCTTTGTATACCCAGGCATTGGGTGGTGTTAAGCTCCATCTTTTTGAAAGAGACGCTGATGTGGCCAGGGGTATACTGGAAGAGACGATTCCGGTTTCCGAAATACCTGAACAAGAGGAAGGAGAATACGTTTGTCCTCAATGCGGATCTCACAATGTGGGTTATGTTCAGGCCACAAAAAAAAGGTTTGGCATTTTAACTATGCTGGTATCCATAGCTTTCTTTGTTTATCCATTCCACGCAAAAAAAGTGCACCACTGTTTCAATTGCCTCCATGAGTATTAATCAGCCCCGCTATTGCACGCGAAAAGCTTTGACATCATAAGTAAAGAAAAGCAGATTATACACGAAATTAAAATAAACCACAAAGCAAGTATATTTCCGTAAAAATAATTAGATTAGTACTCTTGTATAAGTAAACAAGCAGTTTGAACAACTACTGTTAATAAGTAGTTACTACTGTAATTTGAACCTGACTTCCTGTAACACTTATTTAATAACGTATGAAAATAGCATGCTCAATTTTATTATTCTCCGTAATTGTTCTTTTTTCTTCATCTCCGGTTTTTTCTCAGAACCGGACGACCAATGAAAAATTCAAGGAATGTAAAGTAGTATTAAATGGAGTAAATTTTACAGTGGACCCGCGGATTGAGTTATTTCATACGATCGAAGTGTTGCAGGGAATTCCGCTTGTAAATTCAATAGAGCTGGATTACAAGGAAAAAATAGCCGCTAATTTTAAGCCATTTAAGCAGCATGCGCTTTTTGCTTATTTAGATCGGAACCCTATGTATGAAAAGCTTTTCGGCAACAAAATAGAAGGCCCTATCTGGTTTATGCTTCATTTAACCAATGATTTTGACTGGAGAAAAGATGTATCTTCTCCAGATGAAAAGAATCCTCAGCTGGACTCTCTGAGGATTTTGCTTAAAGATTTCTCCATGAAATCAAACTATCCTAAGTTCTTTAACAGCAATTCGGACCTTTACAATATTTCTTTAGCGACGCTCGCTTATAATCTCCCGGATTTCGATGAGAAAAACCGGCTACTGAAATATTGTGGTGAACAGCATGGAAAAAATATACAGTTTAATGTGATCCTTAATTTTCTGGGCTGGGGTAATTTTGGTCCGCGTATTTATAAAAAAGATGGAAAAGAATTATATGCTGTTATTGCTCCGGAAAAAATTGCAATCCGTATACCGACGTTTGATATTGCAGGGCTTTACAGGCTGTTATGGCATGAATTTGCACATTCCTTTGCAAATCCTGCTGTAGAAAAAGTTGAAAATCAGCTTACTCCCTTCAGTTACTTGTGGGAGCCTGTAAAAGTATCTATGAGGGCACAAGCTTATAGCTCATGGGATGCTGTAGTTAAGGAACAATTGACAGAGGCCATTACTTGCAGGCTTGCTGCACAGAAATTTGGGGAGGATGCAGCTGAGTTAAATAACGTGAGGTATCAAAAAGGGAAGGATTGGATCTACCTTAATTCGCTGCTGAAGGCACTTAAATACTATGAGGCAAACCGAAATGCCTACCCTACGCTCGATAGTTTTATGCCGAAGATCATCGAATCCTTTGAGGAGATTAAACAAACTGATATTGATGCCTGGGTAGCAGAAAGTGAACAAATCAGAAAGCCTGACGTAGCTGCGATGCCGGCGACAGGAGATATTTATGATAAAGAAAACATACTTTTTATTGTATCGAGCGATGAGCCGGATAAGGAAGCAGATCAAAGGCTCAAAAAATTTATGAATGAATTTAAAAATCGCATATCATCTTTAAAAGATGCAAGTATAGTCGCCGATACAACTGCTTTGAAGATGGATTTATCTGCCTATAATCTTTCTGTCTGGGGAACGCCGAAAGGGAACAAGTTTCTGCAGAAATACTTACCTCAAATACCTCTTCTGATAAAAGATGACAAAATTATTGGGGAGAATATCTATCAAGGCACTGGCTACGGAGTATTAATCGGTTGGGTGAACCCTCTTAACGACAAGAATATAATGGTCATACATACTGCACAGAATCCTGATGATCTGGTTGACTTTAATAGAATCATGAATGGAGGAGGAAATTATCATATTTTCAAAAACTATATCACAGTGAAACAAGGCAATTTCAATAGACAGAGCAAGGTCTGGCTGGCCAAGTAGCCATGTTAAGATAAAATAAACAAGGATTAAATAAAATTCATAATCAAACATAATTGTAACAATTAATCAATTACACATTCTAATGGTTACTGATTTAAAATCAATTGGTTATAATTATGAAAAAACTTGTACTAGTCCTAACCTGTTTTATGGTTACTGTTTCTTATTCTTTTGCACAACAGCTGAAATCTGAAGCAAGAAATAATAATTCAAAAAGAACCTTAACTCATGGAGCTATTAAACTCGAAACTGATCGCATCTTTAATAAGTTAGTTGCACTCAGGAGAGACCTTCATGAAAACCCTGAATTGGCAGGCAATGAAATACGTACCCAAAAAATCATCGCTCAATATTTACTTGACCTGGGACTTGAAGTTGAAACCAACATTTATGGCCATGGCGTTGCAGGAATTTTAAAGGGAGGAAAAAAAGGAAAAACCATAGCCTGGCGATCTGATATGGACGCGCTACCTCAGGATTTCCCTGACCCGGTGGCTTTCAGATCTGTAGTAAAAGGTGTGCAGCATGGTTGTGGTCACGATATACATATGGCAATTGGACTGGGAATAGCTGAAGTGCTTGCGAAAAATAAAGAATCTTTAAAGGGAAGTGTATATTTTATATTTCAACCTGAAGAAGAAACTTTTATTGGAGCAAAGGGCATGGTCAACAGCGGTTTGTTTTCCAAAATAAAGCCTGACGAAATTTATGGTTTACATGTATCTGTATTGCCGGTTGGACAAATAATGGTCAAGCCCAATGAAATGTTTGCCTATCAAAAAAGAGTAAGAATCAAATTAAAAGATGAATTACCGAAGGAGGATGCAAAAGTGTTAACGAAAAAGATTCATAGCGCTTTATTTCGTGCAGCTAATGGCAGTAAACCCTGGGAAATACAACATATTAATGATCCTAAAATTGGACCGGCGAACCCGAATACCATTTTTAAGGATTTCCTGATCACTGATGAGAAGTTTACCATCTATTCTAAAAATGGCAATCTTTTCCTGGAAGCGTATTTATATGAGACGAATTCAGCAAATCTGGAAGCTCTAATTCCCAAAATTAAACAAGTAATAGCGGAAAGCGGCTATAATGACCAGCTGCTTTCTATTTCATTTGTACAAGAAAACCCAACGGTTATCAATAATGAAAAGCTAACGGATATTGCAACAAAAACCCTTAAAATTATTTTCGGAAAAGACGCAGTCACTACTGATTATGGTCAACTTCCATTTTTCAATGACGACTTCACCTATTTTCAACAAAAAGTACCCGGAGTTTACTTCTTTCTTGGAGGCTCTAACCTTGAAAAAGGGATTATCGCAATGAATCATGCACCGAATTTTCAAGTTGATGAAGAAAGTATCAGAACGGGCGTTAAAAGTTTTTCATCTTTAATTCTGGAGAGGCTAAAGAAAAACTAAAAATAGTTTTGTAATTTCTATAACCCCTGCTAACGTAATGTTTGCAGGGGTTATATTTATGTTTTTGAAAATTAAAAGAACTGCAGCTCACTAATCTCCATTTTAGCTAAACAGCTGTATGAACTTCTTAATGGATTCATCAGATGGGGAAGAAAAATCTTTTATTCCTTCGAGTGCCTCTTTCGCTAATAGGGTAGCTCTTGTCTGCATTCGTTTTTCATATGCTGCGATCGCAGTCTGGATGCTTTGAAATTCACCACTAGTAAGACATTCACTTAAATCCAAAGCATCAAGCATAGCTGTATTCACTCCCTCACCCGATGGAGGCATCAGATGTGCCGCGTCTCCAATAAGGGTGAGGTTCGGTTTTGCCTCCCAATTCTGGTCTAAAGGAAAATAGTTCAATGGCCTTACAGCAAAACAGCTACTTGCTTTAAAAAGAGTAAAAAACAGGGGGTTCCAGTATTCGTAATATTTAACTAAGTAAGCACAGACTTCTTCCTTATTATTAAAATCGATCCCACTGGTTTTGAACCAATCCTCAGGATAAAGGGAAGAAGCATAAAAAGTCAGTCCACCAACCCCTCTTGGTTGCACAGCAATTGTTTTTCCGATACCCATCGCCACCAGATTGGCATTGTCAACTAACGCATAAATTTCAGGGCATTCTTTTTCAGGACCGTCTATTTCGCCCTGAATAATGGTTGCGCCCGAATATAGCGCTTCAATGGCTGTCACGTAAGAGCGTATTTTTGAACGATAGCCTTCTGCTCCGATTACAATAGCTGCAGTAGCTGTCGTACCATTTTTAAACTTAAGTTCCCACGCATCATTTACTTGCTCCATGCTTACAAACTCACTATCCCAAACAACGGTATCCGGCAAAAGAGCAGTTATCAAAATGTTTCTCAGCGCGCCTCTGTCAATCTCCGGTCTAAAGTGTTCGTCACCAAAACCGGCCTCAGAATCTTGATTATGTTCATCTATGCAGATATTTCCATCCTGATCAACCATGCGGTACTGATCGGCCCCAGGCATGTAATTAGCTTTGAAGGCATCCATTAAATCTGCAGCTTCGATAACTTTCAGACCTGATTCAAAGTGGAAATCAACGATTGCGCCCTGCACACGCGCTTCTTTGTTAAAATCCCGCTCATAAACCTTCACATTTGCCCCTTTAAGCTGTAAAAGCCGGGCTAATGTCAAGCCACCAGGGCCACCGCCTACGATTGCTATTTCTTTATTTTGTAAAAGATCTGTTGTTTCTGACGTTTCCATTTTTATACCTCTTTTAATTCGATACAAATGAACACCTTATGTGAAGCGTAAACAATGCAGATACGCAGTGAGTATAGGACTAATCGAAGTTTTTAGTCCGAAAAGCCAAGGGAGTCATTCCTGTAATTTTAACAAATAGCCGAATAAAATAGGAATAATCATCATAGCCGAGTTCGCCTGCAATCTCTTTGATGGATTTATTGGAGTGGTAGAGCAGGCGTTTAGCTTCCAAAATAACACGTTGTTGTATGTGGTACGAAACGGAGTTCCCGGTTGCAGTTTTGACGCATTCATTCAGGTAAGGAGTAGATATATTCAGGCTTTTAGCATACGCCATCGGGCTTTTTACCTTCGTAAAATCTTGTTCTAATGTAGATTTGAATGATTTGGTGATTACTTCGAAACGTGAATAGTTATCGGCAGTTTTAGCTAGAGATAAGTATTGCGACACGACCAGGGTGACTAAAGTGTTACAACTTTCTTTCAAAATGGAATTATATAGCTTCTCGTGTTTCCTTTCAGAGAATTGAATGCAGAGAGAGGCTGTCTCTGAAATGATGGAAAATGTTTCTGGTTTTAAAGCTAAAGCGTCCACGGGTGTGAGGCCTGCTAATAATTTCAGGTTTTCCTGTTGTAGGTTTTCACTGGTGATTATCCAGCTGGTAACTGTTGCATTGTCAAACGTTAGGGGCCGGTGTATTTGATCTGGATTGATATAGATAATGGATGATGGTTCTAGATGATGCAGCTGAAAGTCAATTTCAATGTGAGTTGTCCCTTTTTCCTGTAAAATAAATAAGTGCCCATTGTCCCGGTGAGGCCGCTCAACTTCTTAGCATTCGGCGGGCCATTATAAAATGTTCTCCCAATAATTATTCCTTCTCTGGTTCCAGAGGGCAATCTGTTGACATGAATATGTTCGCTTTTATTTCGCATCGTGTTGCCTGGTAAAGATAGTTTTTCGCATAGATAAAGATGATTTTGAAAAACAACTTCATGATCAAGTTAATATAACAAAAATAAATCTATATCGGCCGGGTACTGCCTGAGTACTGTTCGGGTACTCGTTAGGGTGAGAGCAATGCTAAAGTAAGGTGAGAGCATGGCAAGTCCAAGTAAAAACAACTAGTTGAAATGACTTGGACTTGCCATGCTTAAAGGCTGTTCTCAACCTGGTGTCATCCCGACCACCACTCAGGCACAACCAAACAATAACTAGTTGAAGATTAATGAAATTATAATTTCCCCTTTGACTAACCCCCGGACAACTACGGACAATTGCAGACAGCTGCGGACAATTGCGGACATTTTTTACGCATCAGGATAATCTTTAACGCTAATAGCTTACATTGGTGGAAAGGCATTTATTTATTATGGGAAGTTTAACGGGTAAATTTTCAAATGGAATCCTGGGCGATTTTATTTTTAAAGCAGCAGTTTGGAGTACAGATTGTTTCAAAAGTTCTGTACTGGGCATAATGAAACAATCAATGGAAACCCGAAAAAGGCATCAGAGAACTTTCGTAAAAGTAGCAAACCTGGAAAAATCAGGAAGGAATCAGGGATCAAGCAAAAAAGTTGGGGAGTGACTATGCATATATTTTAGATAGCCTAAAAAGAAAGAACTTGACATTTCTCACCCCTCTAAACTGTGATCTAAAGGCTTTTATCTTTGCGTTAAATGATTCTGCAGAAGCATTCGTGGATCTGTTATCAAAATAATTCAATATCGTTTCGTAGTTGTTCTGAACAGTCCTTGCGATTGTATTAAATGACTTGCACCCCGCTTTTTCTATCCTGTTGTACCATATCGCCAGTTTCTTAAATGCGACCAACCTGTCTTTTGAGTGGCTAAGTATGGAGGATAGTTCCTGAGAGACCTTGTAGGCCCTTT
>NZ_QLLR01000012.1 GCF_003259615.1 Pedobacter cryoconitis
GAAAATCGCACAGGTGTCAATCAAAGATAATCCGCTTGCCTGATAATACCGAATGATTTCAAGTTTTTCATCTGCGGTATACCTTTTAACCACCATGTTTTCCAATCCTTTTTCTCCGTGATGTTCATGGAGTTTACACCAAAATTGTAACTATGATTTTGCCAATCCATGCACTTTGGAAAGTCCATGCACACAATTTTCTTCTCTGATTACCTGGTTGACTAAATCGAGTTTAAATTGATACTCGTATTTCTGTTTTCTACTCATAAAAAATGCCCCAAAAAGTGTCTAACTTTTTGGGGCATGTCCATTCTCTAACTAGGAGCGGCCTTTTCTGTGTTATAGCGCTCCGCAGAATAACTGTCAATTGTCTGCCAAATATCAGAATATACTACTAATAAAATATATACTATAGATTTAGTAGTTTATTTATATATTTGCCCGACAATTAGCTGTTCATTGATTTCTACTTATCAAGAAAGACCGAGGGAAAGGCCCTATGAAGTCTTAGCAACCTATACACCCCAAATTGTAAAAGGTGCTAACTCCTATCCACTTTAAGCGGAAAAGATAAGTGACAGATATACCTACAAAATAAATTGGTTGCTGTCATCTATTCCCTTAATTATTTCTGATAAATAGAGTTGTTCAAAGGGCGCTGCGTGTAATAAATTGAATTAAACACACCAATTATATAACTAGACCATTAATATGTATAAAACTTACAAATACTTATTTGGGATCCTGCTATCCTTTATCATCGTACAGACCGCAGCGGCGCAAACCGCTAAAATTACCGGGGTGGTCACCGAGAAATCTAACGGGCAACCTGTTCCCGGAGTAAGTATCTCCGTTAAAGGAACAAATTCGGGCACACAAACTGATGGAAGTGGTAAATTTTCGATTACTGCAAAACCTAATGATATACTGAAAATTGTATCTATTGGTTATGCCACACAAGAACTCAAAGTAACTTCAACAAACCCGATTACCATACAATTAGATGAATCTTCTAATGAATTGAGTGAAGTTGTAGTGACAGCCCTGAATATCCCCAAAGAGAAAAAATCATTAGGGTATTCGGTTCAGGAATTAAAATCGAAAGATATTTCCGAAGCGAAAGAAAGCAACCTGCTGAATTCAATTTCAGGTAAGGTAGCCGGTGTACAGATCACCAATAGCCAGGGAGATATGGGTTCTTCCAGAATTATTATCCGCGGAGAAACTTCTATTTCGGGAGTTAATCAGCCACTATTTGTAATCGATGGAGTACCAGTAGATAACTCACAAAATTTAGGTACAGGTGGGTCACGGGATTTTGCTAATACGATTTCTGACATCAATTCGGAGGATATTGAATCTATGAGTGTCTTGAAAGGCCCTAATGCGGCGGCACTTTACGGCTCGCGTGCAGCGGCAGGTGTGGTACTGATTACAACTAAAAAAGGGAAGAACTCTCCAGGTCTGGGAATCAGTGTCAACTCCAATGCAACCTTCTCTACTTTGTTAACTATTCCATCCTACCAGAATTCATTCGGACAAGGTGCTAATGGTCAATTCAGTTATGTTGATGGTAAAGGCGGAGGCCTGAATGATGGAGTAGATGAAAGCTGGGGCCCAAGATTAGACGGTCGTTTAATCCCGCAATTTAACTCTAACGGAGTAGCTGTACCTTTTATCGCACATCCAAATAATGTACGTGACTTCTTTAATACAGGCCGCACATTGAATAATGGAATTGCAATTTCAGGTTCAGGAGATAAATATGATTTACGTTTTTCTTATAACAACCTGGATCAGACGGGTGTCATTCCGAACTCTTCTCAATCAAAAAATTCATTTTTACTGAATGCAACTTATAAAATAACGCCAAAGCTGACTTTTAATGCTTCAGCGAACTATATAAACACCAATGCTAACCTGCCTGGTTCAGGAGGAAAAAGAGCAAGCAGCACCATGCTGCAGTTCACATGGTTTGGCCGTCAGGTTGATGTAGACCAATTAAAGACCTACAAAGATGCGAACGGAAAAGACATCAACTGGAACAACAGCTATTACAGTAATCCATATTTTGTTGCCTATGAAAACACAGTAGGCCAGGTACGTAACAGGTTGATTGGAAGTGCAGAACTGAACTACAAAATCATCGATGGTTTATCTGCAAACTTCAGAACAGGTAATGATTATTATAACGACCGCAGAAAGATAAAAATCGCTTATGGAACCAATGGTACTCCATTCGGCTCTTATGAAGAAGATGCTTATACTTTTAGTGAGAACAACACCGAAGGACGATTGGCTTATACCAAGAAAGTAAATGAGGATTTTAATATTGACCTTTTATTAGGTGGAAACATCAGAACGACTACTTTCGAGAACAATGATCAGAAAGCACCTAAACTGGCCGTAAATAATCTTTATACGCTAAGTAATTCACGTGATCCGCTGATTTCTTCTAATATTTACAACAGACAACGGGTATATAGTACCTTCGGATCTGCTCAACTGGGCTTCAGAAATTATGCTTACCTGAACTTCACGGCCAGAAATGACTGGTCATCGACTTTACCTGTTCAAAACCGCTCTTATTTCTATCCTTCGGTTAATGCGAGTTTAATCCTTACCGAAGCATTTGATATTAAAAGTGACGTGCTGAACTTTGCGAAACTTCGCGGTGGCTGGTCACAGGTTGGTAAGGATGCGAACCCTTATCAATTGATCAATAATTACGCTTTCACTGCCCCATTTGATAGTAATCCTCAGCAGAACCTGGGAGATATAGAACTGAACCCTAATCTGAAACCGGAAATGACTAAATCTACGGAAGCAGGTTTTGAGGTTGGTTTATTTAAAAACAGAGTTCGTCTTGATTTCAGTGTTTACAATACCAATAGTATCAACCAGATCTTAAGTCTGGATGTAAGCCCGACAACTGGTTTCCTTAAGAAACTGGTAAATGGGGGTACAATTAATAATAAAGGAATTGAGGCACAGTTTGGAGTAACCCCTATTAAAACTAAAAACTTTACGTGGGATATTAATGTAAACTATTCAATGAACCGCAGTAAGGTAAAAGATCTTTATCAGGGTGTACAAAGTTATCAACTGGGATCTGACGGATCAGTTCAGATTCTGGCGACTGTCGGACAGCCTTACGGTAGTATTTTCGGAACTGCTTACGACAGGAACGCTGCCGGAGATATTATTGTTGGCGCAGACGGAACTCCTCAGGCAAGTCCTACCAAAAAGATCCTTGGAAAATATACACCAGATTGGTTAGGTGGTATTACCAATAGTTTCACTTACAAAAGAGTTAATTTAAGTGTTTTGGTGGATGCGCATATTGGCGGTAAAATTTACTCTGGGACCAATGCTACCGGAACTTATACTGGCGTACTGGCTTCTACCCTTCCAGGACGTGGTGCTGAAAACGGCGGACTGACTTATTACAAGAATGCTGCTGGTAAAGCCGTACAAATTACACCTGGCGTGGCTGCTCCTGCAGGGTCAACCATCTATGATGATGGTATGATCTTCAAAGGTTCTTTAGCAGATGGCTCACAAAACAATACCATTATTCCTGCCAGTCAATATTATAAAGCCTTCAATAATATAGATGAAGCATCTGTTTACAGTGCAACGTATATCAAACTGAGAGAAATCAAATTAGGCTATACACTGCCTGATCAATGGATAAAATCTATTGGCCTGCAAAGCGCAACGATCTCAGCAGTGGGCAGAAACTTATTTATTTTGCATAAAAACGTACCTAATATAGATCCTGAGTCTGCATTTAACACAGGCAACGGACAAGGACTAGAAGATCTTGGCCTGCCAACTGTACGTACTATTGGTTTCAATCTTAATTTCAAATTCTAATTTCCATGAGAAAAAAATATATACCTCTTTTATTATCTGGTTTATTACTGATCACTGCTGCTTCTTGCAAGAAAGATCTGACTGATACAAATATAGACCCCAATGCCTCACAGAATGCACAACCTGAATTCCTGTTAACGGCAGCCATTAAAAATACCTCCGATACTTATTGGGGTACCACCAATAATATGAATTCAAGCTTATTGTTTGTACAACACTGGGCAAAAATTCAATATACAGATCCGGACAGATATATTTTCAGCAACACCGCTTTTCAAGACCTTTGGACAACTGGTTACCACCTGGGAATTGTCAACCTGAATCAGCTGATTAAACTGGCAGATGCGCAGGGAAACACCAACTATAAAGGTGTTGCACTGGTGCTGAAATCATGGATATTCGCACTGGAAACTGATGCTTATGGTGATGTTCCTTATTCACAATCGGGCAATATAAGTGAATTCCTGACCCCAAAATATGATGCGCAAAGAGACGTATATCTTGGCATATTAAATGATCTGAAAACTGCACAAACTAATTTAGATCCTGCTGGAAAAGCAATTTTAGGTGACGTTATTTATGCAAATTCAATTGCCAGCTGGAAAAAGTTTGCCAACTCTCTGCGTTTAAGAATTGCTTTGCGTATTTCGGACCGCGAACCAGCTTTAGCGAAACAGGTGATTGCCGATATACAAGCAGAAGGCGGAACTTATATCAGTTCAAATGCTGAAAATGCACAATTGAACTATAAAGCTTCTCCGAACCAAAATCCAATCAGCAACCTGTTTGATACCCGTGATGATTACCGCGTCAGTAAAACAGTAGTTGATCAGTTAACTGCCTTAAACGATCCCCGCCTGCCTGTGTTTGCAAGCAAAGCGGTGAAAACACAACTTTATACCGGCGTACCTAATGGGTTGCTTACGGGTGATGCTGCGGCGTTGGGCTTAACCAGTACTTCAAAACCTGGTGCTTATTTTATTGCGCCAACAGCACCCGCTGTAATTATCAGTTATGCAGAAATATTGTTTGATCGTGCGGAGGCTGCTGCCAGAGGATTTACGGGTGAAGATGCGGCATCACTTTACAACCAGGCGATAGAAGCTTCTTTATTGCAATACGGTATTTCTACTGCAGATATTGCCACTTATAAAGCGAGAGCAGATGTTCAGTATGATGCGTCAAATTACAAAAAGTCAATAGGAAACCAGAAGTGGATCGCCTTGTTTGGTCAGGGTCTGGAAGCATTCGCAGAATGGAGAAGACTGGATTATCCAATACTTACCCCTTCGGTTGCAGGTGCATTGAATGGTAAAATACCTGTAAGGTTTATTTACCCTGGAAACGAGCAGTCTTTAAATCCTGATGGTTATAAAGCAGCAGTTGCACATCAGGGAGCAGATGCTTTAACGACCAAACTTTGGTTTGATGTAAATTAAGTATCACTTTATAAATGTTTTATTGAGATTATCATTCTATTAATTCTTAAGAATCTTATAAATTTATCATATAAATCACTGATATTTAAGGAGACTGTTTAAATTATGAGAATTTTACTTAGCCTGATTACCTGCTGTTTCCTGCTTTTTTCCTGTAAAGGATCTCATGCGGTAACAGAGCAGACAACAACCCAACTGGAAAAAACAGCTGTTGATAGTTCATCGTCAACAGATGCAGATAGTGAAGATAATGTGAAGGTAGCGGGTGTTCCGCAAAAGGCCTATACCGTGGCAGCCTATGTGGCTAAAAACAACAAAGCTCCGCAAGGGTATGTTGGCGGAACAGTCTTCAAGAACCGGGAAGGGTTATTGCCGCAGGGCGTAGCTTATAAGGAATATGATATTAACCCGAAAGTTCAGGGACAGAACAGAGGGGCGGAAAGAATTATAATTGGCGCAGATGGTGTCCGCTATTATACCGGGGACCACTATAAAACATTTACAAAATTTTAAAAGATATGAACGGATTTTGCCTCTTTGAAGCTGGAAAAGAAAAGGATTTGATTAAAGACAATACACGTATCGTAAATATAGATGGACGTGAAATTGTAACTGTGGATGAATTTATTCACGAGTTAGCCAGACAACTGGACTTTCCGGATTATTATAGCAGCAGCCTGGATTCACTGGAAGAGTTACTGAATGATTTAAGCTGGCTGAAAGAAACCCAGTTTGCGATTGTAGTCCGTAATTATTCCTTTTTCTTATGTGAGGAAAAGAATCCGGCCAGAAAGACCAATTTACTGGGTTTATTGAATGAAGTAGCTGAGCAATGGGACAATGTACCTAATTATCCGGGAGAGGAAGACTTCAGAAATAAAGCTGTCTTTAATATCTATATAGAAAAAGGGACTGTTGCAGCGGCTGAACTGGAAAAACTGAAGATCAGTTATCATGAAGCAAAATAGCCAGTTGATAAATATCATTTAATAAAAAAGGCGACCTGTTAAGGGTCGCCTTTTTTATTAAATGGGTAAAGCTTATTCAGCTCCGCCAGATTTAGGCCGGTCTTCTAAATTCACCCCCCAGGTCGCAGAGGGCTGATCGCCCATGTACAAGGTAAGCTCCCCGCCTGCAACAATAGCCGCATGCAAGAGGTAATTTTTAGTATAAGGTTTGCCATTTAAAACAGCTTTCTGGATATACTTATTTTTAGGACTGTTACCAATCACTTTCATTTCGAATTTCTTTGCACCCGGAAGATTAATAATTGCATGATCTACCAATGGAGAACCAAATACATAGGCTCCGTTAGCAGGATTAACAGGGTAAAATCCTAAAGCCGAGAATACATACCACGATGACATCTGTCCTAAGTCTTCGTTACCACAAAGGCCATCAGGTTTAGAAGTATATAATGAATCTGTAATCTGACGTACTACCTGTGCAGTTTTCCATGGTTTCCCTGCGTAAGCGTATAAATAAGGTGTATGGTGATTAGGTTCGTTCCCTTGTGCGTACTGACCGATCAAACCACTAATATCCGGAGATCCGCCTGCCTCTACCACAGAACTGATGCTGAATAAAGAATCCAGTTTTCTTGTAAAACCCGCTTCACCACCAAATAAATGAATTAATCCTTCAGGATCTTGTGGAACCAGCCAGGTATACTGCCAGGCATTTCCTTCCGTATAATCATCTTCGCGGTGTTTTGAAGCTACCGGATCAAAAGGTTTTCGCCAGCTGCCATCTGCAAGTTTACCACGCATAAATCCGATCTGCGGATCAAAATATTCTGCATATAACTTTGCTCTTTTGCTGAAATAAACATAATCTTCTTCCTTGTGCATTGCTTTTGCCATACGGGCGATACACCAGTCATCAATTGCATATTCCAGCCCTTTTGCAACAGCTTCATTTACTTTATCAGCAGGGATATATTTCAGTTTCTGTGCATATTCTATCCCGTCTTCTTTTTGCATTGCAGAATGTCTGATCGCCTGGTAAGCAAGCTCTACATCATACTTTCTGTAACCTTTCAAATAAGCGTCCACAATAATCGGCACGGCATGGTATCCAATCATTGTATTCGTTTCATTGCCCATTAAGTGCCATACAGGTAATTTGCCCTGTTGTTTATAAATAGCCAGGAATGAATTGATAATGTCCGATACTTTATCCGGGTGAATAATCGTAAACAAAGGATGAAAAGCACGGTAGGTATCCCACAGTGAGAAAGTGGTATAGTTATCAAATCCGGGCTTATGATAAACTTTCTTATCCGTTCCGCGATAATCTCCATTCGCATCATTAAATAACGTAGGGGCGATCATGGTATGGTATAAAGCAGTATAAAAAACCTTTTTAGTTTCTTTACTTCCTTCAATCTGAATTTTAGCCAGTTCTTTATTCCATTTGGCATCGGCCGATGCCACAACTTTAGCAAAATCCCAGGCTGGAATTTCAGCAGTTATATTCGCCAGTGCATTTTCATAACTTACCGGAGAAAGACCTACTTTCATTTGCAGGACATTCTGCGCTATAGCTTTGAAATTCAACACCGCTTTCATTTTTCTGCCTTTTCCTTCAATACCTTTAGCTACTTGTGTACTGTCATAAAGTGACATACTGCTTAAAGGTTGTGATAATTTAACGGCAAAGTATAAGCGCTGATCTTTAGCCCATCCTGTAGACAAACGGTAACCGACCAAAGTTGTACTGTTTACCTGTTTGATATAAGTTTCCACAGGCTTATCCCAGCCTATTCCATCACTCAAATCGAGCATGACATGCGGATTATCTTGTTTTGCAGGAAATGTGTACCGGTGAAAACCAACTCTTTCAGAAGCAGTAAGCTCTGCTTTAATTTTATATTTATCCAGGATAACGCTGTAATAGCCTGCTTTAGCATTTTCATTGGCATGAGAGAAAGTAGAAACATAGCCGTTCTTCTGATCGGTTTTAGTCCCTTTATCCAATTGTACTTTGCCGGTAGCCGGCATAATCAGTACATCATTCAAATCACCAATTCCGGTACCACTCAAATGCGTGTGGGTAAAACCTACGATGGTATTACTGGAATAATGATAACCACTGCACCAGTCCCAACCTTCAAAAATGTTTGTTGGGCCTAACTGAACTGCTCCGAAAGGAACATTCGCACCCACAAATACGTGCCCGTGTGCATCCGAACCAATAATCGGATCTACGTACTGACTTAATTTATTCTGCGCGCTCAGATTAAGACTAAAAATGAAACTGCAAATAAAGATCAGACCTGTTTTTCTTCTACTCATTTTACTTATATAATTTGTAAAAATAAAAAAACACCGGCCTTTCTATGCCTGAAACAGACGATAAAAAGACCGGTGTGTGTAATTTTATTGTGTTAGAAATTGCCTTTCGCTATATCCCACCATACTCTGACACCACCATTATCCTGCCCGCCAATTAATTGTACAGCTTTTGCAAGCTCTGTACCATTTGAGGTTTTCTCATTAGAAGGATAAGGTAAACGGCGGATCTGAATTTGTGTATCAATCAATCCATTGCTTGTATTGTTAACTACAGGGAATAACTTTGGATAACCTGTACGACGGAATTCTGTCCATGCTTCTTGTCCTTCAGGAAAAACAGCCAGCCATTTCTGCGTCATGATACGTTCTAATTTCACTTCGTTAGCAGCAGCATCATCCCATTTAATGGTCATCGTAGAAACAGCCTTAATGTTATTTACAGCATTCTTTGGATCTACATAATCCGCTTGTTTACTAGTTGCATCATTGATATAGGCAGTTGCATCGGTAACTCCCCACTGTGACATGGAAACAGTAATCCCTTTTTCATAATTTGCTTTAGGATCTCCTGCATTAGCCCAGCCTCTTAAACCAGCTTCTGCTTTTAAAAACCAAACCTCAGCAGCAGTCATAATTTGCTGCGGGGCCATAATTTTAAATGTTTTAACTGTATTTAAACTTGCATAAGTAGTATAATCACCTTTAGACGGGATGTTAGAACCAATTCTGATTCCAATATACTGACCATTAAAAGCAGCATCAGTTGCAGGACTGGCAAATGATGTTAACCTTGGATCATTGTAGCCCAGCAGATAGGTTGCCAGTGTAGCACCTAAACGGCTATCGCTATAATCATTTGTCAACTGAAAAAGATCATTAACCGAACCTGGGGCCACTGCAATAGCCGCGTTATCAGTAGCATCAGTCAATAAACCACCCGTTGCACTCATTGCTTTCTCCGCCTGTAACTTTGCAGTTGCAGGATCTGCTTTAACAATGTGCATTGCTAAACGTAAGCGTAAAGAGTTGGCAAACTTGATCCATTTCGAATAATCACCCCCATAAATCCTGTCATAAGCTGTGAAAGGCTTTGCACCAGGGTTTGCAGTCTGAAAAGTCTGCAGGTTGTTAACCGCGGTATCAAGCTCATTAAAGAACTGATTATATACACTTTGCTGAGTGTCGTAAGGCGTATTGGTCAACGTTTTACCAACAGCACTATATGGAATCGGGCCAAATTTATCAGTAACCCTGTGCATCGCTTCTACTTTCACGATTAAGGCAATTGCCCATAAATCAGGATTAGCAGTTCTCAGTCCTAATCTAGCCATTTTATTAACAGGGGCCATTACATAAGTATACTGATCATTAAATCCTGTTTTATCCCAATCATCAACCGGAGAATAGTTCAGGTCATAATTCGCCTTAAAAGGATTTGGAGACATCATGTATCCAGAGAAACCATCTGCACTTAAATTCTGTGCAATCTGGTAGTTTCTAAAGATAGATGATTGTAAAGGCGGAAGTAGAGTAGGCAATTTAATTTCACTGTCAGGAATACCTGTTCCATCAGTTGCATCTTTTTCGAAATTCTTTTTGCAGCCTACCGCAGTAAGCAATAATAAACCAGATAAAATGACCGCACCAGAACGGGCAACTTTAGTCAGGCTGCTGTTATTTATTAATTTATGACTCGTGTTCATGTGTTTAAATTTTAATAATGGTTCTTAGAAAGTAACGTTAAGGTTAAAACCAAGACTGCGGATAGCAGGCTGATTAAATACATCAACACCTGAAAGTCCGTTTCCAGTAGAAAGCGTAAGTTCAGGATCATATGGAGCTTTCTTGTAGAAATACAATAGATTTCTTCCCGTCACTGCCAGTTTCAAGTTTTTAACAAACTTGTCCTTGATCGGGAAGGTATAACCTAAAGAAGCCTCACGCAAACGTACTACCGTAGCACTGTACATGTACTGTCCTGTTACACCACTTCTTCCACCGATGGTTTTATACCATAATTTAGGGTCAATCTGAGTAACCGCATTTCCATTTGGATCAACACCATTAATCTCCACAAAACCACGGTCACGTGCTTCGCCACTTACTTTTGAAACACCATATTCGTCCAGCATTGCCTGAGTGATCGACATCACCTGGCCACCGAATTTTCCATCGACAAGCAAATTCAGGTTAAAGTTTTTATAGCTAAAATTGTTGCTCCATCCCAATTGAAATTTAGGGTTGGAATTACCTACATAACTAAAATCATTATTGGTTATTGGTGTGCCATTTGAACCAATCAGAATACGTCCCTGCGCATCATATTTTAATGTCTTTCCATAAATATCGCCATAAGATCCACCAGTAGTAATGTGAGACTCATAACCATTGTTATAATTTCCGGTCATTATAAATTCATTGATACCTTCTTTAGAAGCCACATCTATAATTACGTTTTTATTCCTTGAACCATTGAATGAAGTATTCCATTCAAAATCAGAGGTTTTAATCGCATTATAGCCCAGCATAAACTCGAAACCAGTATTCTGTACATTACCAGCATTAACATAACCAATAGAATAACCAGTAGCAACAGAAGGTGCAATCTGAATAAACTGGTTGTAAGTATTTGACTTGTAATAACTGAAGCTTAAGCTTAATTTATTCTCGAAAAATCTCATATCAGCACCAAATTCCCAGGATTTAGTCTTTTCAGGTTTCAACTTTGGGAAAGGTGCTACCGTACTTACCACGATTGAACCACTGTCATCAGTATAGTTAACCGGGTTAGTCACATATTGTGGAACACTATTACCAACCTCTGCATAACTACCTCTTACTTTAGCATAAGAAATTACTTCTGGCAGATGGAACATCTGGTTTAAAATAAAACTAAGACCAACAGATGGGTAGAAATAAGATCCGTTTGGTGTAAATGCCAGGTTCGAAGACCAGTCATTTCTACCTGTAACTGTTAAAAATGCCCAATCTTTATAAGAAAGGTTTGCATTTCCAAAGATGGACTGCAATTGATTTCCATTTGCAGGCAAAGTTTTTGCATTACTCACTGTAGAGTTCAGCACTGTATTTTGTGTAATAAAAAGATTCGGTGTATTTAAACCTTGTCCGGCTCCGATAGTAACACCGGTAGTACGAATATCTTTAATACTTGTACCTAAAATTCCGTCAAGCTTAAAGTCACCCATTGCAGGTGCCGTAAAAGTAGCCAGGAAGTCACCATATTTTTGTTCTACTGTCTGGTTATTTAAGATCATCTGTCCATTTTCTTTAGAAAGGACACCAGTAGTACCTGAGTAAAGATCTTGTTCGTAGCTATCAGTAGTTCTGTCTAAGTTTCCTCTAACCTGCAGGTTTAACCAGCTGTTCACCTCATACTTAACACTACCGTTCAATAAAATACGGTTTCTGTTACTGAAGTTTAAATTGCGGTTAGTTACCCACCATGGATTTTGCTGCACATCATTCTTTAGCACAAACCAGTTCTGTCTGTTATAACCTTGCTGATCACCTAGCTCATATTGATTTTTATAAGGCGTGATGTCATTTCCTCTTGGGAAAAGGTATAGACCTGTCAATGGATTGAAATATAGTCCAAGACCAGGTGTGTTATCAATTTTTTGTGCGATATAATTGATATTTCCGTCTACAGTCAACTTATTATCCAGGAACCGTGCTGTTTCGCGCAAATTGAAGTTATGTCTGCTTAACTTGTTTCCAGGTTGAATTCCCCTGGCAGCAGTATTTGCGTAGGATACATACGTTTGCGCATTTTCAGATCCTCCTGAGAGGTTGATAGAATTGGTGAAGTTTGTTCCGGTCTGAAAAAACTGTTTCAGATTGTCCTGACTTCCGCCAGAAATTTTAGGTCCGTAACTATCAGTTGATCCTGCTGAGCTCTGGCCATAATTATTTTGAAACTCTGGCTTGAAAGCAGCATTATCTACTTGTAAAGAGCTGGAATAATTGATAATTGCCTTTCCAGCCTTTCCTTTTTTAGTCGTAATTATAATAACACCATTCGCTGCATCACTTCCGTATAAAGCAGAAGCAGAAGCACCTTTTAGTACACTCATGCTCTCAATATCGTCAGGATTCAGATTGGAGATCCCATCACCACCGTCTACATTGGTATTTCCACCCATTGTATTCGTTGGCTGACTGTTACTGTTAGCGCTGTTAGACATCGGTACACCATCAATCACATATAAAGGTTGATTGTTTCCGGCAATTGATCTGTTTCCGCGCAAAACTACTTTTGCAGAGCCACCCACACCAGAAGCACTTGGTGAAATTGTTACCCCGGCAATTTTTCCGTTTAGTGAATTCATCAGGTTATCACTTTTCACCGTCGTCAGATCTTTATTAGAGATCTGCTGCGTAGCATAAGTAAGTGATTTTTCTGATTTCTTAACACCTAAAGCTGTAACCACTACCGTATTCAATTCTTGTGCACTAGATTTCAACACAATATCAACAGTAGCCTGAGTGCCAACCGTGATTTCTTGTTTATCATAGCCTATATAGGAGAAAACGATAATATCACCTGCCTTAGCAGTGATACCATATTGTCCGGACGCATTGGTTTGCGTAACCAGCTTGGTTCCTTTAACCTGCACTGATACTCCTGGCAAAGTTGTTCCGGTTGCATCGCGCACTGTTCCCTTCACCTCATCGGCAGCAGAGAAACCTGGAATGTTCATTAAAGGAGTTAATAGTTTAGGATGGTCTGACTTTACCGTTGCAAAAGCATGCGACGAAGCGTAAAGTAGTAAACACGTCAATTGTAATGTTTTTTTCATTTTTGCTGATTACAGTTAAATATTTTGGTTAGCTCTTTTGTCTTCAGAAATCCGTGAGGACAAACCCGGTATTTTTTATAAAAAAAACACGCGTTAAGGTAGAGACCCCTTTTAAGCGGGAATTGCCTACAAGAAAATTGTTTTTATTATTTAACTTGCCCATTCTTATAACTATTCTATTAATCAATTAACTGCTAAAGGCTTTGAAACCTGACTTATCTCCTTTATGGACAAAGGTTTGCGTAGAGGATGATGTTAAAGCTTTTGAAGCTTTATATTATCTTTTATTTAACAAGCTGATCAAATTCTGCATCTATTATGTGGGCAGAAAAGAAGTAGCCGAAGAGATTATCTCCGACATCATGGTGAGGTGCTGGGAAAACAGGAAAGCAGAAACAGTTATCCTCAACCTGGAAACTTATCTTTTTACAGCAGTCAGAAACCAGTCCCTGAAGTATATTAAGAAAAACGCCAATGTTCATCTGGTAGAAATTGAGCCTGCCAATGAATTCCGGATGATGGATAATACTGATCCTGAAAAACAGTTGGAAAATAAAGAATTGCATCATAAATTAGACCAGGCGATTGACAAGCTTCCGCAGCAGGCCCGGATCATCTTTAAGCTCATTAAAGAAAACGGGATGAAGTACAAAGAGGTTGCGGAAATTCTGGAGATTTCACCAAGGACAGTACAAACACAATTATTCAGGGCGATAGATAAATTAAGAGTAAGTCTTAAGGCTTATCATGCTATTTATACAAAATATAAGCCTGACGATAATGCTGTCAATTTAACAGTTTTAATATTTTTTTTACATATTTTTCATTTCTTGTAAGCAATTTTAACAAAAAAGGGTACTACTATATATAAAGCAATAAATAACGTCCAATGACTGATCAAAAATTCACTGAATTACTTAGCGAAAAATTATCGGGTGAAATCTCCGCCGATGATGATCAGGGTTTTATGGCGATGCTTGCAGCAAATGAAGATTACAGGCGTGAATATGAATCTTTAAGCGCCTATTTTCAACGTAAAGAACAACCTTACGAGAACATAGATATAGTATTTCAACAGATCAAAGAGCGGATCAACGTTGTTGGTGCAAACCCTAAACCGATTTTCAAACCAGCAGCAGAAAAACGCTCATTTAAGCAATGGTATCGTATTGCAGCTATTTTCATTTTTGGCCTTTGCACCTTTTTCGCTTACCAGTTTTTCAAGGCAAAAAATGTAGCCGGTCTTCCTGCAACTATGGCCTGGAAGAAATCATATACCCCAGGCAGGCAAACCTCTACTATTTTACTTGCCGACGGCAGTAGGGTGACCTTAAATGCTGCAAGTGAAATTAAATATCCTGCATCCTTTAAAGGGCAGACCAGGGAAGTCTATTTAACTGGTGAAGCATTTTTCGATGTGGCTAAAGATCATACGCACCCATTTATCGTACATACAAAAAATATCAGCATCAAAGTACTCGGTACTGCATTTGATGTAAAGTCTTACCCAAATGACCATGCAACAGAAACCACGCTGCTTAGAGGGAAAGTAGAAATTACACTCAACAAAAGACCTGAAAAGCATATTCTGTTAAATCCTGCAGAGAAATTCACGTTAAAGCATGCTGCCACTCCAGCCGTTGAACACCTGAATGGAGATATTTACAGCATCACACCACTCACTTATTACAAAGACGATAAGGATGCTATTCTGGAAACTTCCTGGATGAACAATAAACTCCTTTTCAGAAACGAGTCATTTTCAGAGCTGAGTTTGCGTTTATCCAGATGGTATGGCGTAGATTTCGTCTTTAAGTCCGATAAACTGAAGGATTATAAATTTACCGGAGAGTTTGAAAAAGAGAGCCTGTCAGAAGCCTTGAAGGCGTTACAGTTCATTACCCCTTTCGACTACAAAATACAAGGAAAAACTATCTATCTTTACCCTGTGAAGTAATACCGCTAAAGCGATATAGCTAACAGACGCGTAAATGTTATAGATGAAGACCGTAGTCAAACTGCTGATTTTTTTTGTGCTGCAGGTTACCCTGAATGCCTATTCACAAATTAAGGTAACACTGAAATTAAAATCTGCCGGTTTTGAGCAGGTCATTGATGCCTTACAAAATCAAACTCCCTATCATTTTATTTATAGCGCAGCGCAGCTCCCAACCCGGAAAATTACGCTGAAAGTTCGTGAAAAAGAAGTTCTCACTGTACTGGATCAGCTCTTAAAAGGCACCGGTTTCGCCTATAAATTATTGGAAAATAACCTCATTGCCATCCGGCCGTTAGTGGAAGGCAAAACCAGTATACTGATTAAAGGGAGAGTAACCGATGAAAATGCAAATCCTATGGCTAGAACCTCTGTTATGGTTAAGGGAACAAAGCTGAGTACCAAGACAGACCAGAATGGCGAATTTACTATCCTTACAGCCCCCAATTCAGTTCTTTCACTCAGCCAGGTAGGTTATCAGTACCGGGAATTTCCAGTACAGGAACAGCGCTCAGTACAAATCTCCATGCGTCCTTTGCAGAATGATCTGGATGAGGTCATGATTACTGCGCTGAATATTCCGAAAGATGAACGAAAAATCGGCTATGCCATTTCCGCCATAAGCGGATATGAGCTGACAAAAGCAAGAGAATCAAATATTGTCAATGCGCTGGAAGGACAAGTAGCCGGACTGAATATCAGCGGCGTGAATGGTGGTCCCAGCTCATCGGCCAGAATATTACTCCGCGGAGCAGCCAGTATGACTGCCGGATCTCCCCTGTTTGTAGTCAACGGAGTTCCCATTGACAATACACAACGCGGCAGTGCCAATGAATATGGAGGACCGGACTACGGGGATGGAATCAGTAATATCAATCCGGACGATGTAGAAACGATCACCGTTTTAAAAGGCTCCGCAGCTTCAGCACTTTATGGTGCGCGCGCAGCAAATGGTGTGATCCTGATTACGATTAAAAGCGCGAGGAAAAACTCAGGCACAGCCATAGAGTATAACACCAATCTATCTTTTGATAAAGTAATTAACAATACTGACTTTCAATATGAATATGGACAGGGTACACAAAACAAACGGCCAGAAACTGTTGCCGCGGCCGTAGCCTCTGGCTTGTACAGCTGGGGAGAAAGACTGGATGGCAAGCCTACCATTCAGTTCGACGGCAATAATCACCCTTACTCCGCAGTAAAAGATAATATTCAAAAATTCTATCGCACCGCCCCGGCTTTTACCAATACCATTTCGATAAGTCATGGGGGTAAAAATAGTTCCGTTCACTTATCAGCTTCTAATCTTAATCAGCAATCCACTATCAGAAACAGCAATTTAGACCGGAAAACGGTTAATCTTTATACGACGCATGACCTGACAAAAAAATTAAGTATCACTTTTAACGGAAATTATATCCGCGAGTACAATAAAAATAGGTCTTATCTGAGTGATGGGCCTTTAAATGCAAATTATGGAATTGCTGCGCTGGCCACAAACATAAACCAGGCAACTTTATCTCCTGGATATAATTTAAAAACGGGTGCTGAGACTCCCTGGAATGACGATGAATACAAAACCAATCCTTATTTCATCCTCAGTAAACAGGCAGATTATTCAAGCCGTAACCGCTTTATTTCTTCGGCCTCTGCCAAATACAAATTCAGCGAATGGATTTATCTGCAGGCCAGACTGGGTTATGATAAAAGTGATGACGATATTCTGAGTGTTATTCCTACAGGCGCAGCTTTTTCTGTGAACGGAGAAGGCGGGATTAATTCCTTAAAAAAATCCAGTATTTCTGAATTAAACAGTGACTTTTTACTGGCAGCGAACAGAAATCTGAGTCCAGATCTAAACCTCGATGTTTCTGTGGGGACCAATTTCCGCAAAAGAGAAGTTGAATCAGCGGGCTTAATGGGCTCCAGATTTATTGTTCCTTACCTGTATACGGCTTCTAATCTGATCACTGTCATCAACAACAATACTTACGCTAAAATAGTCACAGAATCGGCCTATTATACCGCTGATTTAAATTACAAAAACTACCTGAATCTATCTGCAACGGGCAGGTATGATGTTTATTCCACCCTTCCCCGCAACAACAGGGGCATTTTCGTTCCCGGTGTTTCAGCAAGTTTCGTCTTTTCTGATCTGCTGAAATTAAAGGGGCTGAATTATGGGAAGTTAAGAGCAAGTTTTGCCAAAACCAGCGGAGAACCTATACAACCTTATACTACACAAACTTATTATTCAACAACCAGCGATGTACACGGAATTCCATTGGGTAATTTTTCCAGAGATCTGCCCAATTATAATCTCCGTCCTTTCACCTTAAATGAATTTGAAACCGGGATTAACTTAAAAATGTTCAATAACCGCTTGTTCTTTGACTTCAATTATTTCCACCGGATCACGAATAATGAGATTATCAATGCCAAACAATCTGTCACATCCGGCTTTACTTCTGCCTATGTCAATTTAGGAACAACCCGCAATACCGGGGTCGAAATACTTTTACAGGGAATAGTTATTGATCACAAAGACTTCAAATGGAAAACAGGTTTTAATGTGAGTCATATTGATAACCGTTTATTAGCTATTGACGGGTCCAATAAATATGCTTTGGCAGGCACTTACAGACCTTTAAATGCTTACACAGCTATGGTTGTTGGAAAACCCGTTACACAGATTATGGCTTATGATTATCTGCGTGATGCCAATGGCAATATGATCATTGGTTCTGATGGTATACCAGTACGGGGAGAATTAAAACCTATGGGAAGTACGCTGCCCAATGTTTATGGCGGTTTCAGCAACAATATCTATTATAAGAATTTCAATTTTTCTATGCTGATTGATTTTAAATACGGGAACAAGATCCTGTCAGCAACAGAGAATTATTCTTATGTGTTTGGCTTGAATAAAGCCACACTGGAAGGAAGAGAAACAGGTATTGTAGCTCCCGGAGTACACCCGGATGGTACCGTAAATACAACCAATGTACCTGCTTATAATTATTATCCGCAGCTGGCCACTAATATCTCGGCATTATCGGTGCTGAATGGCAGTTTCATCAAAATCAGGCAAGTTACCCTGGGTTATACCATTCCTTCGAATAGTTTAAGAAGAACACCTTTCAGCGCAATTTCTATTGATTTAGTAGTCAGAAATCTGTTTACATTGGTCAAGTATACCAAAAATATCGACCCAGAGTCTGAGTTCTCCTCCAGCTTAAACTACGCCGGAATTGAGGGGGCATCTTTTCCCGCTACCCGGACTTTCGGTATCAATGTCAATTTTAAATTTCAACAAGGAAAGAAACCATGAAGAAGTACTGTACCCTGCTGCTTAGTTTTTTAATTGTCACCCAGTTTGGCTGCAGCAAGGCGCAGCTGGATAAGATCAATACTGATCCGACAAAATTGCCCGGTGAATTGTATAATCCTGATGAATTACTTTCGACAGCACAGTTCAAATCTTCCAATAAAGGATACTATCAATTGCTTTATCAAAGTACAATGATGCAGCAGCTCGCTTCTACTTATCTTTATTATAACAATGGAGATAAATATGTAAACGCGGGAAGTTTTACAGATTATCAAGGCAGAATATTTGAGGAAGGTTATGCGGATGCTTCTACCATCAGAGAAATGCAGCGTCTTGCTAAAGACAAGGACCCTGCCGCTTATTCCAACCTGATTAATATTGGTGATATTATGTTTGTCCTGATTTTACAGCGGATTACCGATACTTATGGTGATGTCCCTTATTCACAGGCATCGAAAGCAAGAGAAGGAATTAAATCTCCGGTTTATGATCGGCAAGAGGATGTTTATAAAGCTATGCTGTCCGATCTGGATCAGGCAATTACGGGTTTAGATCCGGCGAAACCGAAACCAACTGCAGATTTGTTTTATAGGGGCGATATTGTGAAGTGGAAGAAGTTTGGCTATTCATTGATGTTAAGGGCAGCGATGCGTTTAACAAAGATTTCTCCTGATCTGGCAAGGCCCTGGGTAGAAAAAGCAGCAGCAGCGGGAACATTTTCTGATACGAATGATAATGCGATAGTGATTACTGATGAGTCAAATCTGGATGGTCAGAATGGTACTTCCCTGGCTTTGAGAACGGTATCTGATTATAGGGAGGTACGCTGGAGCAAAACACTGATTGACGAATTGAGAAAAAATGATGATCCGCGATTGGGAGTTATTGCTGAGGTTCCTCAAAATGGTTTAGCGAACAATGTCAATGAAAACCTGGCGGGAAATACGGATACAGCTGTACAAATCGGTTTGCCGAATGGCTATGATCTGTCTGGCGGCACGTTTGATATCAGCAAGTATGCAGGGTATCCGGGTGGAACAGGAACAGGCGCTGATTTTGCACCGCTCGGGAAATATTCAAGGCCCCGGACTGCGGTTTATCTGAAGCTGGGAGGGCCTAATTTTGTGATGACCTATGCGGAGATTGAATTGTTAAAGGCCGAGGCGAAAGTAAGGGGCTGGAATATTCCTGGTACTGCGGCAGAACATTATGCCAATGGTTTAAGAGGTGGTTTGCAGGCTATGGCACAGCTGGATCAATTAGCGGCAATACCGGATGGGGTAATTAGTGCTTATGTGACGAAGCATCCACTGGATGAATCAAGTCAGGAAAAGTCTTTTGAAATGATTAATACACAGTATTGGGTGAGTACGGGTACTTGTTTCAATTTTATTGAAAGCTGGATGAATTGGAAAAGATCAGGTTATCCGGCACTTGTTCCGGTTAATTATCCTGGAAACGTGACCAATGGTACAATCCCAAGAAGGTTGATTTATTTATCGACAGAAGTGTTGAATAACACAGATAATTACAAGGCCGCGGTGAGCAGGTTACCAGGCGGAGATTTACTCACATCCAGAGTATGGTGGGACAAATAGTTCTACGGTTTAAGCTCATGTTCATATTTTAACGAAAAATGGACAAATAACAGGAACGTGTTCATTTTTTGGCAAAAAGTGAACACGTTCCTGTTATTTGTCCAGCAGGTTGTTATTTACCTAACAATGCTTTTGCTTTCGCTACCACATTATCAATCGTGAAACCGAATACTTTGTAAAGCTCTTCTGCAGGAGCAGATTCTCCGAAAGTGTGCATAGCAATAATATCTCCTTCGTCAGTTACATATTTATGCCATCCTAATGGAGAACCAGTTTCTACAGCTAAACGTTTACGAATAGCTTTCGGAAAAACCTTTTCTTTATAAGCAGCATCTTGTTTTTCGAAAAGCTCCCATGATGGCATACTTACTACGCGGGCAGCAATTCCTTCTTCTTTTAGTTTCGCCTGTGCGTCCAGAATTAAAGCAACTTCCGAACCGGTTGCAATCAGGATAAGTTCTGTTGTACCTTCAGCTTCAGAAAGCACATAAGCTCCTTTTTCAAGGTTTTCTGCTTTGCCATATTTCTCCTGATCTAATACAGGTAAGCCTTGTCTGGTAAAGACTAACGCAACCGGTCCGTCTTTATGCTCCAGCGCTACTCTCCACGCCTGAGCTGTTTCATTTGCATCTGCAGGACGGATTAAAGTGATATTTGGTATAGACCGCAGTGAAATAAGTTGTTCCACCGGCTGATGTGTAGTTCCATCTTCTCCCAAACCGATACTATCATGAGTATATACAAAGATAGGTCTGATTTTCATGATGGCTGCCAAACGGATCGGCGGACGCATATATTCTGAGAACATCAGGAAAGTTGCCCCAAAAGGAATTACCCCCCTGGTTAAAGCCATTCCTACTAAAGCTGAACCCATTGCATGTTCACGGATACCAAAGTGGAAATTACGTCCGGTACGGTCTTCCGGTGTAAAAGAAGTATATTCTTTAAGGTTAGTATCTGTGGACGGGGCCAAATCTGCTGACCCTCCTATTAATCCCGGTAAGCTGGCAGCAATTGCATTCAATACTTTTCCTGAAGCCTGACGGGTTGCCATTTTATCTTTAGAAGGTGCGAATACAGGTAATGATTTTTTCCAGTCTTTTGGTAATTCACCTTTAAATGCCTGTTCGTAGGCTTCCGCAAGTTCAGGATGTGCTACTTTATATTGAGCAAATAACTCATCCCATTTTTCATTGGCCTCTGTTCCTTTTTTACCCGCAGCCTGGTAGAACTCATCAACCTCTGCCGGAACAAAGAATGATTTTTCAGGGTCAAAGCCAAAGAATTCTTTAACCAGTTTAATCTCATCAGCACCCAGCGGAGATCCGTGAGAACCTGAAGTATTCGCTTTATTCGGACTACCGTAAGCGATTTGCGTACGGACTTTAATTAACGACGGACGATGGATTTCTGCTTTAGCATTCCTTACCGCATTGATAATTGCAGTAATATCATTTCCGTCACTTATTTCCTGTACATGCCAGTTATAAGCTTCAAAACGTTTAGTAACATCTTCTGTGAATGCAATATCAGTATCTCCTTCGATAGAGATATGATTGTCATCATATAAATAAATCAGGTTGCCCAGCTCCAAATGCCCCGCTAAAGATGCAGCTTCAGAAGTTACTCCCTCCATCATATCACCATCACTACAGATGGCGTAAATTTTATAGTCAAATAAATCAAATCCCGGTCTGTTAAATCTTGCAGCAAGGTGCTTTTGTGCGATGGCGAAACCAACACCATTTGCAAATCCTTGCCCCAGCGGCCCGGTAGTGACATCTACACCATCGATTAAACCGTATTCAGGGTGACCAGCAGTTTTACTGTTCAGCTGGCGAAAATTCTTAAGATCATCAATAGTTACATTAAAACCAGTAAGGTGCAATAAGCTGTATTGTAACATACAACCATGTCCTGCCGAGAGAATAAATCTATCCCTGTTAGCCCAATCCGGGTTTTTAGGGTTATACTTCATATAATGCGCATACAATACGTGCCCCATTGGTGCGGCCCCCATTGGCATACCAGGGTGTCCGGAGTTGGCTTTCTGTACAGCATCAATTGATAAGGTACGTACAGTATTAATTGCTAATTCTTCAATGTTAAGATTCGAATCCATTTTTAAGTATTTATGGTGATACTTTTACTACGATCGCCAGGCCTGATTTGTTTTAAACAAATTCAATTTTTACAGAACACCGATAAAAGATAAGCGGTATAAAAAAAGGAGCGCTTAATAGCGCCCCTCTCCTCATTCATGGTGTGTATTATCGGAATACTATGGAGTATAGGTTGTAGCCTGTCCACCGTATAGTGCTTTTGATATACTTGATAAGTAAGTGCTTTTATTCGTACCAGTCAGATTATAGTACAGATAAACACCATATCCTTCATTCACAGTTCTGGTCGCATTGGTTGTTGCAGTAGTCACACTGGTCGCCATAATATCAGTTGCAGCAGGGCCTAACTGACTTTTAGTCAAACCAGGAATATTAGGTACAGAATAAGTACCGTAATATGGGTTCCACGCATAGTTCACTTTAGAGCCTACAGTTACCCCATTATAAGATAAGTTAGAGGCAGAAGGGCCGATATTATAGAATGATATAATTTTGTTCGGCATTAACTGGCGAAGCGCAGTAACCAGGTAGACAAAAGAACTTGAATTTGGTTGTCCCGTTCCATTGTTCCCGTATTCTGAGTACTCATCATCAAAGTCAATTCCGTCCAAACCATAAGTCGTTACCGCATTGCTTAATTGTTGTGCAAAATCCTGAGCTGCCGCCTGAGTAGGGAAATTAGCAAAACCAGCACCCTGGTGATTACCCAAAACAGAAAGCATCACTTTGATGCCTTTATCCTGTAACGGCTTAATTTTGGTAGCTTTATTATTCAAAACACTGGTAACTTGTGGATTAAAAAACAACTCCGCTTTTTTTGTCGTGGTGTTATAGTTAATATTGGCGGCGAAGATTATTCCAATATCAAATAATTGTTTGCCATTTGCCAGTTTGTATTTACCAACCTCTAACATATCATTGCTGTTCACCTCAACATAACAAACCCCAACAGGTCCGGCCTGGCCTATGGCATTAGTTTGGTTGGCTGAAAGATTCTGATCAGGAGTTTGATTAACTGGCTGATCCTTTTTACAAGCTGTAGCCATTAAAAGGACAAGACTTACCGAAGTAATTGCAGTCTTCTTTAAGATTGCATTAAAATTTTTGTTCATACTAATTAATTTGGTAGATGATTAATTGTTGTTTAAATATTTGGTTGCTTTTTGATAATATCCGTCAGAATGTTTGATTAGATAAAACGTTTAAGCATAGCTAAGTTAGGAGATTGCTTTGAACAAACCAATAGTCTGATCTTCTTTTATCACAAGTGCGCTATCAGCAATAAAAAAAGTCTTTATCCGCCCGATTTAAACATTTCCTTCCTTCGGATAAATAATTATATTTAGCTAATTATCAACACTATAAGCTAATATGTTTTAGTAATAGCTAAGAATTTACGCACCTCAACAATCAACTCTGCTATGTCAAAAATAATCCCGATTTTATGCTTTGTGCTGCTCTTTCAGACCGCAGCATTTTCAAAAGACTATGTTTTACAGTCACCGGATAAAAAAATCACGATCCATATTTCGGTTGGTAAAAGTATAGCCTGGTCTGTTCTCAAAAATCAGGAAGTGCTGATCAAACCCAGCGCCATGAGTATGGTTTTAAAAGATGGCAGAAACCCCGGCATTATACCTGTTGTCTCTAAAGCAACCACTAAAGCCGTCAATCAGACTATTGTCTCCATCATACCGGTTCGCAACAAGCTGATTCCCGAAGTCTATAACGAACTGAAGCTGCAGATGAAGGGCAACTATGCCGTTGAATTCAGAGCCTATAATGATGGCGTTGCTTACCGTTTTGTAACTGACCTGGGCCCACAGCCGATCGAAGTCAACTATGAAGAAGTAGCTTTCAATTTCCAGGAAAACTGCCAGATCTATCTCCCTAAAGAAAATAATCCCGAATTGCAATCGCATTATGAAGGTGATTTTAAGCCAGCGAAACTTCAGGAAATACCCGCTGAACAATATGGTTATCTGCCCCTTTACGTCGCTACCCCGGCAGGAACTAAAATGGTCATTACAGAAGCCGATCTTCATGACTATCCTAACCTGTTTTTATATGGAACGGGCACACAAACATTAACAGGCCGTTTCCCTAAAGTTATTCTGGAGGCTACCCCAAAGCCAAATTCGGATCGTGCGGAGATCATCGTCAAAAAAGCGGACTATCATGCAAAAACAACCGGAAACAGGACCTTCCCTTGGAGAACGGTTATCATTACTTCTTCGGATAAGGAATTACTGGAAAATGAAATGGTCTACAAACTGGCCCGGCCCAACATACTGACTCAGACAGACTGGATCAAACCGGGTAAAGTAGCCTGGGATTGGTGGAATGACAACAATATTTATGGTGTAAACTTCAAATCGGGTATTAACACTGAAACCTATAAATACTATGTAGATTTTGCTTCCGCTTATGGCCTGGAATATATCATCCTTGATGAAGGCTGGTCAAAAGCAACAACCGACCTGCTGGCTCCAAATCCGCAACTCGACCTGGAGGGGCTGGTTAAATATGCCGCCGCCAAAAAGGTAGGGGTAATTTTATGGGCACTCTGGAAACCACTGGACCAGAACATGGAAGCCATCCTGGATCAATATGTGAAATGGGGCGTGAAAGGAGTAAAAGTTGATTTCATGGCAAGAGCCGACCAGTATATGGTCAATTTCTATGAAAGAGCGGCTCAGGAGACCGCCAGGCGCAAACTATTGCTGGACCTGCATGGAGCCTATAAACCTGTGGGACTTAACCGGGAATATCCTAACGTAATTAATTATGAGGGAGTCAAAGGAATGGAAAATAACAAGTGGGAAGAAACCATTACGCCTGTTCATAATACAACACTCCCTTTTACAAGAATGGTTGCCGGGCCAATGGATTATACACCAGGGGCGATGCTGAACTCGAATAAAGATGAATTCCATGTGAGTATGACTTCCCCGATGAGCAGAGGAACCAGAGCTCATCAGACCTCGATGTATGTGTTGTATGACAGTCCGCTGCAAATGTTATGTGACAATCCTTCCAATTATTTAAGAGAGCCAGTTTATACCCATTATATCGCCCGATTCCCTACCGTTTGGGATAAAACAATTGCGTTGGAAGGTAAAATAGCGGAGTACGCAGTGGTCGCCCGTAAAAATGGGAACAACTGGTATATCGGGGGGATGACCAACTGGGATGCAAGGGGTTTTGATATACCCCTGACTTTCCTGGATGGCAAAAAGTATAAAATTGAAATCCTTCAAGATGGAATTAACGTCGGCAAACATGCTGCCGACTATCAAATCATCAGTAAGGAAGTAACCGCAGGAGAGATCCTGCATATTGATATGGCAGCAGGCGGCGGCTATACCGCAATTCTGACTCCTATCGGTTAGCGTGCAAATCTGCTACAGTTTTAATCAGCGGGGGGCCTAAAAGACGGCTTCCCGTTGCGGTAATCAGGAAATCATCCTCAATCCTTATTCCGCCAAAATCTCTGAACTGTTTCACTTTTTCATAATTAATAAATTGAGCATGCTTATTTTCAGCAGCCCATGAATCTATCAATACAGGTATAAAATATAATCCTGGTTCAACTGTCACGACAAAACCCGGTTCAAGTGCCTTACCTAAACGCAGCGACTTCAATCCGAACTCTTTACTCTTTTTCAATTCAGCTGTATAACCTATATACTCTTCTCCCAGATTTTCCATATCATGCACATCAAGCCCCATCATATGGCCCAGACCACATTGAAAAAACAAAGTATGCGCTCCTTCAGCAACGGCCTGTTCAGGATCACCTTTCATCAGTCCTAAATCAGTAAGTCCGCGTACTAAATGCGTACTGGCCAGCAAATGCACATCTTTATAAAGCACACCCGGCTGAAGCGCTTCGATAGCTTTCAATTGAGCATTTAAAACAACATTATAAACATCCTGCTGCAAAGAAGTGAAAGTTTTACCAACCGGAAAAGTACGTGTTAAGTCTCCTGCATAAAACAGATCATTCTCAGCACCGCAATCACATAAAACCATTTGTCCATCCTTCAGAACAGTATTACTTGCATGATTATGCAGAATCTCACCATTTACCGTAAGGATGCTCGGAAAAGAAAGCTGGCCGCCATTGGCAATAGCGACTGCCTGTAACTGCGCGGCAACTGCATTTTCGGTAACCCCCGGACGTGCAATTTCCTGTGCCTTCAGCTGCATTAGCGTACTGATGGTAATTGCTTTTTCTATTTCCTGTATCTCCTGATCACTCTTAATTGAACGTTGTGCAACGATTGCTTTAATTAACGGTACTGAAGCTTCTCCGGTTAATCCCCAATCTATCAATTTCAAAGAAGTTTCCGCTCTGTAAACCGGAAGAAAATGAACTTTCCTGTTACCAGTCAAAGCATTACCCACCTCAATTTTCTTTCTTGTAAAAGCAACACCCGCCTTTTCCGCCTGAGCTTCTATAGTTTCCAATGCCCCTGTCCATACAATATCATCCACCGTAAGTTCATCCCCGAATAAAATCTCCTGATCGTTATCAATATCAATGATCAAACACAAATCCGGTCTGCTGATCCCTGTAAAATAAAGGAAACAACTATCCTGACGAAAATGATAAGTATTATCCCTGAAATTCATCCCGCTTTCTCCATTTCCTGGCAAAAGGATAATTCCTTCCCCTATATCTGCTTTAAGCTTATTTCTTCTTTCCTGGTAGACTTCTTTGGCGAACATATCTGATTGTTTATAAGATCAAATTTATCAAATAAAAGTTAATCTTTCGCTACTCTCCTGTTACATCAGTCATTTGATAAATTCCCGATAGCTAATTTGAGCAAGTCCGTAATCCTATTCAATAAGGGACATGACCCTAAGTAATTTCAGTATAGACAAATAGCTGCCAAACTGGATCTTTAATACAGTAGTGCTGGGGTTTAAAGTGCCTTTGATACGGGTTTGAAACACCTTGACCCGTATCAGACTCCAAGACAAACTAGCCACAACTCAAGCAGAACCCTCTTTCTCCACCAAACAAGTAACAATCCTCTTGCTCCTCCAACAAGTAACAATCCTCTTGCTCCTCCAACAAGTAACAATCCTCTTGCTCCTCCAAACAAGTAACAATCCTCTTGCTCCACCAAACAAGTAACAATCCTCTTGCTCCACCAAACAAGTAACAATCCTCTTGCTCCACCAAACAAGTAACTATCCTCTTTTTCCTCCAAACAAGTAACTATCCTCTTTTTCCTCCAACAAGTAACTATCCTCTTTCTCCACCAAACAAGCACCCACCACCCCTTTACGCACGTTAAAAACAAGCATAGTATATTTTTGACCTTGTTCCCTTTTCCGGGAACGTCGGCAAAAAGATGCTATGCTTGTTTTTAACGTAACATTAAGACAACACCCTTCCAATATCTTTGCGAAAAACCCCACCCAATGGACCCGATGACTTCCTTAAAACAAGGTGATCAAACCGCAATGGACACCATTTACAAAAAACACTGGGAGCAAGTATTTGACGCTGCCTACAAACGTGTTGGTACAGAAGACATTGCACAAGACATCACCCAGGAAATCTTCATCTCCCTTTGGGAAAAACGAGAAACCCTCGAAATCAGAGAAACCCTTTCCTCTTACCTTTTAACCTGTGTAAAATACCGTGTCATCAACTACTTCAAAGCAAACCTCACTAAAGAAAAATACACAGAAGACCTATACGCTTTAATCGGTAACACGTCCCCCCTGCACCCCGCTAACGAACTGGCAGTCAAAGAAATTCACAAAGAACTTGACCAGGCAATAGCCGAACTTCCGGAACGTATGCGCCAGATCTTTTCCATGAGCAGGAAACAGGAAAAAACAAACAATGAAATCTCTGCAGAACTTAACCTCTCCATACAAACTGTTAAAAACCAACTCACCGCAGCACTAAAAATTATCAGGAAAAGACTCGCCTACCTGACCCTGTTCTTCTTTTAACAAAACCGTAACCTAATCTTAACACCATCACCCGGTACGACTTATCGCTGAAGCTGACTTGTTGGTAGATGGAAGACAAAAGGCTTGCAGAAGATCTGCTGAAAAAATATTTAGACGCTAAAGCGACCCCTAAAGAAATTGAACAGGTTGAAAACTGGTACAATTCCTATGAAGGAAAAAACAAAACATTAAGTCAAAGCCAGAAAGCTGTTATAGAACGCCGGATGTTGATTACCCTGCAACAGCACATCCAGCAGAGGCCTAAAGCTAAAACAGCCATCATCCGTAATAATACTTTTCTTCAAATTGCCGCCTCTACACTCCTAATTTGCAGCATTGGCTTATTCTGGCTGAAAACCAGACCACATCCGCAGCAAAAAACACAGCAGCCCCTATTAATTGCAAGGACTCAGGCAAACGAGAAAAAAACAATTACCTTAACTGATGGCTCAGAAATCACGTTAAACCCATCCAGCAGACTATCCTACCCTGCAAAATTCGCCGCTTCATTCAGGGAAATTTCTTTAGAAGAAGGTGAAGCATTCTTTAAAATCGCTCATGACGAAAAACGTCCTTTCAACGTGCAGTTACCCGGAAAACTTTATACCAAAGTACTCGGCACCTCTTTTACTATCCGCGCATTTAAGGCCTCTAATGCCCTGAATATTTCCGTAAGCACCGGCAAAGTAGCCGTAGGAAATAAAAACCAGGTATTCGGCACGCTGGTCAAAGGTCAGCAAATGACCTATGATAAAAACAAAGAAACAGCAATCATCAGCCAGACACCCGTTCCCGATACCAGGATTGTGTTTGAAGGGATAAACCTCCGTCAGGCGCTGCAAAAACTAGCCTATATCTACTCCATAAAAATTGAACTGAACCCAGCTTCCTTAGGAAATCTTGGCTGTACCGCAACTTTCCACAGCAAGCAAAAACCAGAAGAAATTCTGAATATCATTTGCAGCCTGTACAATCTTAAATATGATACTACCCCAGACCATCAATCATTTAAAATCTATAAACAATGAAACACTGATACAAACGGCAAGCTCAGCTCAGTCACTCCCAAAAATTAATCATTCAATTAACGCGCTAAATCAATCCATTAACAAGATGAAAACACCCTCCTATAAGAGGTTAACAGCCCTTTATAAAGCCATGAAGTATTCTTTATTAATTTTCACGGTCATTTGCACCTTCTGCGGAACACTCTTCGCTTCTGTCACAATGGCTCAGAAATTAGACCGTGCCCTGGTATCGCTCACGATCACCAAAGACAAATCACAACAAGTTATTCTGAAAGAAATAGAAGCCAAAACAGGCCTTCATTTTGTTTACAACCAGGATCAGTTGTCGATCAACAAACAAGCATTGAACGAAACTTTTAAACAAGAGAAAGTAGCAACAGTCTTACATAAGTTAGGGTTTGAATACCTGGAAAAAGGGGACTATGTGATCCTGAAGCAAGCACCTGTTAAAAAAGCAGACCGGACAGTTTCCGGAACAGTAAAAGATTCCACTGGTCTGGCTATGCCGGGCGTGTCGGTAAAAGTATCAGGCACAACTTTAGGAACTACCACAAATGCTGATGGAAAATTCAGTATTTCGGCACCTGAAGAAGCTACGCTGATTTTCTCCATGATTGGTTATAAAACGCAACAAGTAAAAATTGAAGGAAAAGGTACGATCAACATTGTTTTAACAGAAGATAATTCACAATTAAATGAAGTTGTTGTAGTCGGTTACGGTACGCAAAAGAAAATCACTGTCTCGGGAGCAGTAGCAGAAGTATCCTTGGATAAATTAAATTCAAGATCAGTAAACGACATCGGCAGCATCTTACAGGGAAAAGCTCCGGGGGTAGTTGTAGTAAGTGAAAGTGGAGATCCAACTGCCACTGCCAAAGTAAATATCCGCGGACAAGGTGGTATCAATGGAGAGAACCCTTTATATGTAATTGACGGTTCATTGTTTTACGGTACACCAGTCCTGAACCCAAATGACATCGAATCTATTGCTGTACTGAAAGATGGGGCAGCAGCAATTTATGGCGCAAGAGCCTCTGGAGGGGTCATTCTGATCACGACTAAAAAAGGGGCCAACCAGAAGTTAAATATCACTTTTGACGCTAAAGTGGGTACACAAACTGCCTGGAAAAAGCTGAAATCATTAAATGCAAAAGAATTTGCAGACGTGTCAAATCTGGCTGCCGATAATGCAGGTATCCCAAGAAAAGACGCTTTCGATGCCGTAAAATATCCTGACGGACAAATTACCCGTGCAGACTGGGTAGACGAAATTTTCAGAACAGGATTGATCCAGGATTACAATATGGGCATCACTGGTGGAAATGACAAATCAAGCTTCTACCTGAGTTTCAATTACCGCAAAGCAGAAGGAACCTTATTAAATACTTATGGAAACCGTTATAATTTCAGGATCAATTCTGAACACCGCATTAATTCGTGGATGAAAGTTGGAGAGAACTTATTCTACGACTATACCAATGGGAACGGGTCGAATTCTAACGCACCAAACATCAACGGGGCAAATACGAAAAGTGCTTATACAGGAACAATTATTTCCGCTATATTTTATCCTTCAAATGTTGCACCATACACTTCCACAGGAGGGTTTTCAGGCCTGCCTTTAGCTTATGCAGGTGCTTACGGAGATATTATCAACCCCGTAGCTTATTTGCAAAGACTGGATGTCAACAATCCAGTCAATACTATTGTAGCAAATCCTTATGCAGAGCTTGATTTAGCGAAAGGGCTTAAATTCCGTTCCAACCTGTCTTTCACTAAAAGGATTAATGACTCTAAAACCTTTCAGAGCAAGGTTCCTGAAATTGGTAAGATTTTCGACTTTAACCAGCTGACGCAAACTTCCAATACGAGCAATGATCTGTTAGCAGAACAGGTATTGACTTACGACAAGTATTTCGGCTCGCATCACCTCAACGTAATTGGTGGTTTCTCTTATCAAAACAGACATTCAGAATTCCTGTCTGTTTTTGCACAAGGTTTTGATGACGAATCCCCAAAATACCGTTACATGGTCAATGCTTCCAAGCCTTTCTTACCTGAAAGTAATGTATCCAATGAAACATTGACTTCATTCTTCGCCCGTGCAAATTATGATTACAAAAGCAAATACCTGCTTTCTTTAATCGGAAGAAGGGATGGGACTTCTTTGGTCGCTCCACAAAATCGTTTTGCTAATTATTACTCTGCATCTGCAGGATGGGTAATTAACAGAGAGGATTTTCTGAGCAAAGCAGACTGGATCAGCAATTTAAAAATCAGAGCTAGTTACGGTCTTTTGGGTAACCTGGCCAGTGTAACCAGCCAGGCGGTGAACCCTACCCTTTCTAAAACAACCATCTATATGGGTCAGAACCCAGGACAACTGTTAGGCTATTATGAAAATGTATTGTCTAATCCTGATTTAACGTGGGCAAAATCTAAACAAACCAATATCGGCCTTGACTTTGGTATTTTTAAAAACAGGCTAAACCTGGTTGCCGATTATTTCATTAAGGATACGAAGGATATGTTAATCTATCAGCCCTTATCCGGAACTACTGGTGTGGATGGGCAATGGAAAAATGGCGGTTTATCCAGAGATAAAGGAATTGAGGTCGGCCTGAATTATAACAATCAGCCTGAAGCAGCCTTCCAGTACAGTATTAATGCAACCTTCACTAAAATGAACAACAACCTGGTTTCTTTGCCAGCAGGTTTAACAAGTCAGGCGGTAGATTTTAATGTGCGTGGTACGCTTACCCCTGTTCGTTTACAAGTTGGAGAGCCTTTATATTCTTACTATGTGGTACAAACAGCAGGAATTTTCCAATCGGATGCGGAGGCTAAAAACTATAAAAATTCGAGCGGAAATATGATTCAGCCTAATGCTAAAGCTGGAGATTTTCGTTTCGTAGATAGCAATAATGATGGTAAAATTGATAACAATGACCGGGTTTTCAGAGGCAGTGCTTATCCTGATTTCTCTTATGGATTTAGTTTCAATGCGAGTTACAAAGGATTTGATCTTAACTTATTTGCACAAGGTGTAAAAGGGAACAAGTTATTTAACGCGTTAAAATACACAGGACTGAACGCAGGAAGTGGCCAGAACTACAATTTACTGAAAGGTGTATTAGATGCGTGGAGCCCAACCAATACAGGGAGCAGCCTGCCACGTATATCGGCAAGTGATGCGAACGGGAACTTCTCTACTACATCAGATTTCTACCTGGAAAGCGGCTCTTATTTAAGATTAAAGAGCGCAACCATAGGTTATACCTTCCCTAAAGACCTTTTAAAATTAGCCAGAATAAGTAATCTGCGCCTTTACGTGACTTCTAATAACCTGTTTACGATTACCAAATATTCTGGTTTCGATCCTGAAGTGGGAATGGATCAGTATGGTGTAGACGTAGGCCGTTATCCACAAGCAAGAACTTTCCTGTTTGGTGCAAGTCTGAATTTTTAACGCGTATTTAATCAACAAAAATGAAAAAGAATTTACTTCACATATTGATAGCTGGTTTAGCCATTGTTACCATCAGCTCTTGTAAAAAACAATTAGATATTACCCCTGAAGGTGCTCCCTCGAAAGGAAACTTCTGGAAAACCAGTACTGATGCGGTGAAAGGTGCCAATGCGATGTACGAATTATACGACGATGAGAACTTTTACGGCCGTGGTTTCTTCTGGTTCATCAACGCCAGTGATGACATGGTTACCGGACGTGTAAAAGCGCAGGGCGATAATGTAAGAGACTTCAACTCTGCTTATATTGGTGGAGATTACACCGAAGGACAATGGAAAATGAGATATGCAACTATTAAAAGGGCAAATGATGTGATTCGTTATGTGCCTTCGATTGATATGGATGCGGCTTTGAAAAAGAGATTGATTGGTGAGGCATATTTTACCAGTGGTTATATGTATTTCCAGTTAGCTTCCAATTATGGTAATGCGAAAGCAGGAGTACCCCTGGTAACCAGGGCCAATATGGATGATCCTAACCCGACACCAAGGGCAGCAAATGTGAATTTGAACTATGATTACCTGATCAGCGAATTACAACAGGCTGCGAATTACCTTCCTTATTTTGATCAGCTGGGTGCCGCAGATTATGGCCGTCCGCATAAAGTAGCTGCCTGGGCAGTATTGTCTAAAGCCTTCTTATATAAAAAAGATTATCCTAACGCAGAAAAATATGCAGATTCTGTAATCAATTTCGGTAAACGTGACCTGATGCCCAATTTTGCCGATGTATTTAAAGCACCAAATAACTGGGGGCCTGAATATATCTGGTCGGCTGTTTCTACGCCTGCTGGCGCGGGTGGCTGGGGAAGTATTCTTCCGGGTGTAATGCTTGAAAATAAAGGCTGGGGGAAATACAATGGCTGGGGTTATTATGTCCCTACCAAAGAATTATATGATTCTTATCAAACAGGTGACATCCGCCGTGAGGCAACGATTTTAAAACCGGGAGATCACTTTATGTTCTTCGGGGAGGAAAATGTTTATGCTTCTGTCAATAGTTTATCTGGCTTCCAGTTCAGGAAATATATGGACCCGTTCAGTTTTGCAGATCCGGTAGGGAAACATATCAGTCCAAGTGGTGACCACCCGACAACAGACTTAAACCTGCCATTACTGCGTTTTGCGGAAGTGTTATTGATCAAAGCAGAAGCAGCGATCATGCAGCGCGGTGCTGGTGCAGGAGATACAGAATTAAACAGAATCCGGGTAAGGGCAAAACTTGCGGCTGTAAGTGGAATGACGCTAACAGACCTGAAAAGAGAACGCCGGAGTGAACTGGCAGGTGAATGGGCAGACAGACACCGCGATATGGTACGCTGGGGCGATGCAGAAGCTGCTTATGCACAACCTGCTCATGGATTCAGCGGAGCAACGGTATGGCCTGCAAGAAAGTTCAATCCCCAGGTAAACGATGTCTGGGCAGTTCCACAAAAAGAAATTGATAATAGTGGCGGTGTAATTAAACAAAACGCCGGCTGGTAAATAAATTTAAACTCATGAAGAAACTACTTTGCGCTACTGCCTTTACCTTATTTTCATTAGCGGCCATTGCACAGACACCGCTATCATTTAATTCAGGGCATAGCCACAATGATTATAAACAGGATATACCTTTGCTGCGCGCTTATTACGCAGGAATGGGCTCTATTGAAGCTGATGTTTTTTTGAAGGATGGCCAGCTGTTCGTGGCTCATGAATTAAAGGAGATTAAGCCGGGAGCAACACTTTTGAAACAATATCTGGAGCCTTTATACCGGTTGTATAAGGAAAACGGAAATCATCCTTATGCGAATCATCAGTTAAAATTGCAATTGGTAATTGATATTAAGGAAGATTACCAGCATGTTTTACCGCAGCTGCTGAAAGAGCTTAAACCTTTTCAGGATATGGTAAACAAACCGATTAATCCGGATGCGGTAAGTATTGTAATCAGCGGGGATGTACCAGCACCTGAAAACTTTAAAAATTATCCTGCTTTGATTTCTTTTGACGGCCGCCCGGCTACGGTTTATACCGACGAGCAGCTGGAACGAATAGCAATGATCAGCGATGATATAAAGCATTATACGGTTTGGAATGGCAAAGGAACGCCGACAAAAATTGATGAGGACAAGCTTTTAAAGGTGATCCATGCAGCACATCAGCAGAATAAGCCTTTCCGTTTCTGGGCAACACAGGACAGTCCGAATACCTGGTTAGAACTGGAGAAATTCGGAGTAGACTGGATCAATACGGATGCGCCCGAGCATTTGCGTGATTTTTATTTACGGAAAGATAAACTGACTTATACAAATTCTGTTGCCTATCCTGTTTATCAACCAACTTATCAAGCTGATGGTTCAGCTAAAAAGGTGAAAAACGTGATTCTGCTGATTGGCGATGGAATGGGCTTAGCTCAGATCCATGCGGGCTGGATTGCGAATCATGGCAACCTGAATATTACGATGATCCGCAATAGTGGTTTTTCTCAGACTGCGGCTTCTAATTCTGGAAATACGGATTCTGCGGCTGGCGGATCGGCAATTGCTATGGGTGAGAAAACAAATAACCGCTATATCGGTATGGGCCCTGACGACAAGAAACGTACAAACCTGGTAGATACTTTGGCTGGTTATGGTTTAAAAAGCGGGATTATCAGTGCAGGCGATATTACGGATGCTACGCCTGCTGTATTTTATGCGCATCAGTTAGACCGTTCTTATAGTGAAGCGATAGCGAAAGATTTCCTGGATAGCCATGTAGATATTTTAGTGGGTTCTAATCAAAAGAGCTTCCTGCAAAATCCGGATACTGATTTAATGAAAAAACTGGAAGGTAAAGGTTATACTTTGAGCAGATCGGTGGAAGATTTCAAACAAAAAAGCAGTGGTAAGCAATTGGTTTTATTACCAGATTCCACAACACGTCCGGTAAAAGATGGCAGAGGAGATATGCTAACGCAATCTTTGAAACATACTATCAAGTTATTATCAGCTAATAAAAAGGGTTTCTTTATCATGACTGAAGGTGCCCAGATTGATTATGGCGGCCACGTCAATGATTTAAAGTATGTAGTCACTGAGCTTCATGATTTTGATAAGACAGTAGGCGAGGCTTTACGTTTTGCTGACCGGGATGGGGAAACACTGGTTTTAATTACTGCAGATCATGAAACCGGAGGACTGACTTTACTGGATGCTTCAGCTGCCGAAGGCAGGATTCAGGGAGAGTTTAGCACGAATGACCATACCAATATCATGGTGCCTGTTTATGCTTATGGGCCACATTCAGGAGATTTTACAGGAACTTATCCGAATAATGAGATTTTTAAAAAGATTATGAAATTGTTTACGGGTAAATAATATGTTCTATTTATAACTATAAAAAGCGGCTGTATCTTAAGTGATACGACCGCTTTTATGCTTAAGATTTTTCATATTTTAGCATCCACAATAAGATTAATCAAAAACCTATAATTGATATGTTGAAAAGAATTCTATTTCTTACTATTGGAATTGGTGCAGGCTTATGCGTACAAGCTCAGCAAAGCCCTTTAAAAACTATTAAAGTTAATGCGGCCACTGTGGTTAAAAGCCAGGGGAAAACCGGAACCTGCTGGGATTACTCGGCCACCTCATTAGTTGAATCAGAAAGTCTGCGTAAAGGACTCGGCGAATTTAATCTCTCAGAAATGTACATTGCGCGCAACATCTATGTAGAAAAAGCGAAGAACTATATCTTGCGTCAGGGTAAAGCGCAATTCAGTGAAGGCGGCCTCGGGCATGACCTGGTGCGTGGTATTTCACTTTACGGCGCTATGCCACAAGAAGCTTTTCAAGGTGTTACCGGTGAAATCCCTAACCATTCGGGCTTGATGGATACCTTAAAAACATACCTTGATGAAGTCCTTAAAAACCGTCCTGTTGCAGCAAACTGGCAACAAGGCTTTGAGAAAATCCTGAATGAAAAAGTAGGTAATCCACCCGCTAATTTTGACTATAAAGGAAAGAACTATACCGCAAAAACCTTTGCTAAAGACGTACTGAAATTTGATGCAAATGATTATATAAGCGTTACTTCATTTACCCACCATCCTTATTATTCACAGTTCATTTTAGAAGTTCCTGATAATTTTGCAAACGGTTCTTTTTATAACCTGCCATTAGAGGAAATGATCGGACTGACCAAAACAGCTTTAAAAGAAGGTTATACAGTGACATGGGATGCCGATGTGAGCAACAAAAACTTCCAGCAGAAAAAAGGTTATGCGATTTTATTTGCGGATACCACTGATGCAAATGCAGCTGTTCTTAACCCAACAGTAAAAGAACTGGCTTATTCTCCGGAATTACGTCAGCAGTTATATGAGAACTTAACTACTAACGATGATCATTTAATGCACCTGATTGGTTTAGAGCAGGCAGCGGATGGAAAATCCTTCTTTAAAGTTAAAAATTCATGGGGTGAAGTAGGCCCATTCAAAGGATACCTGGAAGTCTCAGAACCTTATTTTGCGATTAATACAGTGAGTTTAGTCTTGCCAAAAGCTGCACTGACTAAAGAATTGAAGAAAAAACTAGGCTTGTAAGCTAATTCTATATGATAAATGCGGTTGTATCTTAAAAGATACAGCCGCTTTTTTATAGTAGTAGAATTCAAATTCCTAATCTTTCACAGGTTCTGCAGCTTCCACTGGTGCTTCCGGATCTAATTCAACACATCCTTCTTTATCTTTTCTTGCAAAAAGTATAGGGTAAAGAAAAAGAAGAGCACTCAGCATCAGGAATAATCCCGAAGCCTCCAATACATATTTACTCCATGCTACCTCATTAGCACCCAGAATCAAATAAGTGACAAGAGCGATTATAGCTAGGATCAAGGCAAGTACCGCCTTCTGAAGTTTCATTACTTTAATCATGACTTTTTCTGAGATTGTTATTGTTAATTTATATGATTTACAGCGCTAAAAATCCGTTTGATATATTTTTATCCTCCGGATTAAAATCGTTTTAAAATATCAGCATCAAAAACCAAACCAATTTAAGTTTTTGAAGATCAATGTATTTCCTGAATACCTACCTTTTTTTAATTCTTAATCCTTAACTTTGCATCCTCATTTTTTTAAGATACTGGATTGATGTATAGGGAATTTAAACAATTAGAACTACCTAAGATAGGCGAAGAGATACTAGAGTTTTGGAAGGCAGAAAATATATTTGAAAAAAGTATTTCTACCCGTTCAAAAGCTAACCCATTTACTTTTTATGAAGGCCCGCCTTCAGCTAACGGCATGCCTGGTATTCACCACGTCATGGCTCGTGCTATTAAAGATATTTTCTGTCGTTATAAAACTCTTAAAGGTTTCCAGGTGAAACGTAAAGGTGGCTGGGATACGCATGGTTTGCCTATTGAGCTTGCTGTAGAGAAGAAACTGGGTATCACAAAAGTTGACATCGGAATCAAAATTACGGTGGAAGAATACAATGCAGCCTGCCGTGAAGAAGTAATGCGTTATACCGATATATGGAATGACCTGACGAAAAAAATGGGCTATTGGGTAGATCTGGAGAAACCTTATATCACCTACGAAAACGAATATATTGAGTCTCTTTGGTGGATATTGAAAACCTTTTATGACAAAGGGCTTTTATACAAAGGATATACCGTACAACCCTACTCTCCTGCTGCAGGAACAGGTTTAAGTTCTCATGAACTGAACCAGCCAGGTACGTACAAAATGTTAAAAGATACTTCGATCACTGCGCAGTTCGCTATCAAAAGAGAGCAGCAGCACCCGGCGATGTCTTCTATATTTGAAAATGATACAGAAGATACTTCTTTTATCGCCTGGACAACTACACCATGGACTTTACCGTCTAACGGTGCACTGGCGGTTGGCGCAAAGATCAATTATGTAAAAGTTAAAACTTTCAATCAATATACTTTCTTACCGGTCAGTGTAATATTAGCGAAGGATTTAGTCGGGAAACACTTTAAAGCTGAAGCAAAAGATACTTCTTTTGAAGACTATAAAGGTGGTGATAAACTGATTCCGTGGACAATCACGGCCGAGTTTACAGGTAAAGATCTGGTTGGTGTGGTTTATCATCAGCTGATGCCTTATGTAACAAACGCTGAATTAGAAGCTAAAGCTTTCCGTGTAATCCCTGCTGACTATGTAACTACTGAAGATGGTACGGGTATCGTGCATCTTGCAGCTGTATTTGGGGCAGACGATTTTCGTGTTGTCAAAGAGAACGACATGCCATATGTAATGGTGAAAGATGAACAGGGCAACGAACTTCCGCTAGTTAACAAACAAGGTAAATTCGTTGACGAGGTTACTGATTTCGCTGGTTATTATGTGAAAGAAGAATATTATAGTGATGAGGAACGTAAAGCTCCTGATTTCAAGCCGACAGACGTGCTGATCGCTATTAAACTGAAAGAAGAGAACAAAGCGTTTGACGTTAAAAAATACGAACACAGTTATCCGCATTGCTGGAGAACTGATAAGCCTATTTTATACTATCCGCTGGATAGCTGGTTTATCAAAACTACAGCTGTAAAAGATAAAATGGTAGCCTTGAACAAGACGATCAACTGGAAGCCGGAAGCTACAGGAACAGGCCGTTTTGGTAACTGGCTTGAAAACCTGGTAGACTGGAATTTATCACGCTCCCGCTATTGGGGAACTCCTTTACCGATCTGGAGAACTCAGGATGGTACGGAAGAAAAATGTATTGGCTCTATCGCAGAACTGAATGCAGAGATCAAAAAGTCTGTGGAAGCTGGTTTTATGGAAGCTGCTTTTGAATTGAAAGATATGCACCGTCCTTTTGTGGATGATGTGATCCTGACTTCTTCAAAAGGAGAGAAAATGACCCGTGAACTGGACCTGATCGATGTATGGTTTGATAGTGGCGCGATGCCTTATGCGCAATGGCATTATCCTTTTGAAAACCAGGAAGAGTTTGAGAATGCTTACCCGGCAGATTTTATTGCTGAAGGTGTAGATCAGACCCGCGGATGGTTCTTTACGTTACATGCAATTGCGGTAATGTTAAGCGAAACCAGCGAAGAGATCAAAGCAGTAAATGAGCGTATCGGCAATAAAGGCATTGCTTATAAAAATGTCGTTTCCAATGGATTGGTACTGGATAAAAACGGTAACAAAATGTCTAAACGTTTAGGCAATGGCGTTGATCCTTTCCATACGATTGATACTTACAGTGCTGATGCAACCAGATGGTATATGATCAGCAATGCTTCTCCATGGGACAACCTGAAGTTCAGTACTGAAGGCCTGGATGAGGTTAGACGTAAGTTCTTTGGTACGTTATACAATACTTATGCTTTCTTCGCCTTATACGCGAACATTGATAAGTTTGAGATCGATGAAGAAAATGAAACGCCTGTAAAGGATCGTTCTGAGCTTGACAGATGGATTTTATCGCTGTTACAGAACCTGATCAACGAGGTGGATGATAGTTATAATACTTATGAGCCTACTAAAGCAGCGAGAGCTATTCAGACTTTTGTAGATGAGCATTTAAGTAACTGGTATATCCGTTTATCACGCCGCCGCTTCTGGAAGGGTGAAATGACTGCGGATAAAAAGGCTGCTTATGAGACTTTGTATACTTGTTTAATGAGTGTATCTCAGTTAATGTCTCCGGTTGCACCTTTCTTCGCGGATTGGTTATACCAAAACTTATCAGTTAATAAAAAGACTGCTGAACAATCAGTGCATCTGAGCTTGTGGAAAGAGGGTGATACTTCACTGATCGACACAGAATTGAACGAGCGAATGGAGCTTGCACAGAATATTTCTTCGATGGCGCTTTCGTTAAGGAAGAAATCAAGCATCAATGTGCGTCAGCCGCTGGCTAAGATTTTACTGCCTGTTCTGGACAAAACTTTCCAGGAAAGAATAGAACTGGTGAAGGAAATCATCTTATCTGAGACTAATATCAAGGATATTGAATACATCACTGACACTGCTGGTTTCATCAAGAAAAAGATCAAGCCTAATTTCAAAGCTCTGGGCCCAAAGGTGGGTAAGGACATGAAATCGGTAGCTGAAACAATTAGTGGGATGAGTGCGGAAGATTTAAGCAAATTTGAAGCTGAAGGTTCTTATCTTGTACCGGGTACCAGCTATGTAATTTTACTGGAAGACGTGGAAATCATTGCGGAAGACATTCCTGGATGGCAGGTAACAAATATCGGAAACCTTACGGTTGCCCTGGATGTTACGATAACCGACGTATTGAAAGAGGAAGGTTTATCGCGTGAGCTGATCAACAGAATCCAGAATTTAAGAAAAGAGCTTAATTTCGAAGTGACTGATCGCATTACCGTGAGTTTACAAAACGATAATTTGATCGCCGCAGCGGTAGCACAGAATAAAGCATACATTTGCGCTGAAATATTAGCGGATGATATTAATTTGATAACTAATTTAGATAAAGGAAACACAATCGTAATCGATGAGGTTGAATTACTGATTTCGATTGCAAAACAATAATTAACATGGAAAAACCTACAAAAACCCGTTACTCAGATAACGAGCTACAAGAATTTAAAGAACTAATCCAGGATAAACTGCGTATGGCGAGAGAGGAATTTCTCAACTTAACGAATTCTTTGAGCAGTCCGAATTCTAATGGTACAGAAGATACTTCTGGTACTTACAAGACTTTGGAAGATGGTTCGGCCACTTTGGAGAAAGAGCAATTAAATCAATTAGCTGCACGTCAGAAAAAATTCATTGAGAATTTAGAAGCTGCTTTAGTACGTATTGAAAACAAAACTTATGGTATTTGCCGCGAAACTGGTAAATTAATCCAAAAAGAACGTTTACGTGCTGTACCTCATGCAACTTTAAGCATGGAAGCCAAATTGAAACAAGCATAATGAAAGGCTATTCTAAACCTTTGCTGGTTATCTTCCTGGTCCTTTTAGTGGATCAGGTATTGAAGACCTGGATTAAAACTAATATGTATGTGGGTCAGGAATTCAAAATTATTGGCAACTGGTTCATTATACATTTTACGGAGAACAATGGAATGGCCTTCGGAATGGAGTTTGGTGGTGAATTCGGGAAACTGGCTTTATCATTATTCAGAATTGCTGCAGTAGCGGCAATTGGTTATGGTCTGCATCACCTGATCAAGCATAAGTATCACAGAGGACTTGTCCTGAATGTAGCGCTGATTTTTGCAGGTGCATTGGGCAATATCATTGACTCTGTAGCTTATGGCAAGATATATGGCTATTCTACACTGTTTCATGGCCGTGTAGTGGATATGTTTTACTTTCCGATACTGGAAGGCATCTTCCCTAAATGGGTGCCTGTATGGGGCGGAGAAGACTACATTTTCTTCAGACCGGTGTTCAACGTTGCAGATGCTGCCATATCTGTCGGGGTAATCGCTATTCTGATCTTCCAGAAAAAGTATTTTAAGGAAGAGGTAAAGGAAGAGATCGGACCGAATAATGAGGTCGTTGAAGATTAAATACTTTTAAACTAATTGAAAGGCTTTCCTGAAAGGGGAAGCCTTTTTTTTGATTTATCACACATTGCTGGAGATTAAAAAGGCATTGCTCTTGAAAGATGGAATCAGGTTGAAAAGGTATTTTGTTTGGTGGTTGGTTGGAGAAAGAAAACAGAAAGAAAGATCAGGTGAATAGCTGGATGTTTTAGAGGTGTTAAAAAAGACGTTTATGGATTTCGTCCAGGTCTTCGGAGTTTGAGGCGTTTGGATGTTGTTTCCAATAGTCCAGGCCTTTTTGCAATGCCTGAAGGGATTTTTCGGGGTTACCGGCAAGCTGAAAGAAATCACTGGCTTTGTGGTGGCCGCTGTTTTTTGAGAGCAAGTTATTGGCAGCATTTTCCCAGTCAGAGAAATGGTTCAGGGCAGGTATTCCAATGTTAAGGATGTTGTTCTTTAGCATAGTCAATACTTCTGGCCTTTGCGTTTCTTCAATGATTTGGAAATGATATTCTTGTTGGTTATTGATTAACGGGAATTCCCAGTTTTCGATATTCCAATCCGGTTCGGTAAATAAGTGGTCATTCAGGGGCTTTGTTCCGTACTTGGCTCTGTACCACCTGGAGTATGCTTTTGAAGTTATGCTCCATATTGTCCAGAATTCTGCTGATATACCGGTTTCGTTGTGGCGGTTAAGCTGGAAGGTAATGGTCTGGGTGAAATCACCGGAGTTTCTTTTGAAAGTTAGGGGATTTTTGGAAAATGTAAATCCGGATTGGGTTAAGGGTTCCAGCAGAGTTGCTGTGATACTTGCCGTGATTAATTCTCTGGGGGCCGGTTGTCTGGTATTTTCCAATGTTATTCTTGTATTTATTGATTCAAGGTAAAGAATAATAATTAATTGTGAATCTTTTTCCGGAGTATGGAATAAGTAAAAGCAGCGTGGTGATGATATAAAGACCTCTGATTTACAGTGGATTTTTATGAACAAAATAAATAAAGGCGGGCTGGGGGAATATTCTTAATTTGCAGGAAATTATAATTCTTCCATTATTATTATGGAATCGGCATGGTTTTTACATCTAATCTGTAAATACACACAAATTGAAAATTATTATGAGAAAGTTATTCGTCTTTGCCTTTGTTACTTTAATCAGTGTTAGTGCTATGGCTCAACAAGTAGATTTACGCAAAAAGATCACCGTTAGCGGAACAGCCGAAACGGAAGTTACCCCGGATATTATTTATTTGAGCATTTCGCTGAAAGAGTATCTGAAAGATGGTAACAGCAAGAAAAAAGTGGAGATTACTGATTTAGAGAACCAGTTATATAAAGCTATTCAGGCTGCTGGTATTCCTAAGGAAAATTTAATGATCAATAGCTTATCAAGTTTCAATACTGCACCAGAGAAAAAGAAAAATCCTGATTTCTTAGTAAGCAAACAATATCGTTTGAAGGTTACTGATCTGAACAAATGGAATGAAATCATTGGTTCGGTAGATCCTAAGGGAGTAGCCTATACTAATATTGATAGTTATGATTATTCTAAAATTGAAGCTTTAAAGAAAGATTTAAAAATTAAAGCGTTACAGGCTGCTAAAACAAAAGCGACTTACCTGGTTGAGGCTTTAGGCAATCAATTGGGTAGCGTAATTGATATTCAGGAACAAGGTAATGAGAACTTCCCTGTTTACCGTGCAAGCGGAATGATGATGAAGTCTGCTATGGCTGAAGACGCTGGCGGTTCTGCACCGGAAATCGACTTCAAAAAGATTAAACTAAGCTATGTAATGAATACTGTTTTCGAAATTAAATAGTGACTATTACTGTATACAGTATCTTAAAATCTGACTACCTATTTATTGTTTTTTAATTGTTGTCGATTCAGATAATACATTAATAATCATCTATTCAGGAATAGACGGGAAACCTACCAACATTTTGGTAGGTTTTTTGTTATAAGTTGAGTCTGTCAATAACCACACAATTTAAATTATAACCATGAAAAAATTAATCTACTCATTCTTGTTAATCTTCGTTGTAGGATTAAGTGTTAACACAGTATCTGCTGCCACAGTTAAGGACAAAGTTGAAATGACTACTGAGCAAAAAGTTCAGTTAGAAAGAATCACTAACCGTGTGGAAGAAATTAAAGCGATGGACAAATCTAATTTGTCAAGAGCTGAGAAAAAAGAATTGCGCAAAGAGTTAAGAACGATGAAAAAAGAAGCCCGTGCTATGGGTGGAGGTGTTTATCTTTCTGTTGGTGCAATTATTATCATTATCTTATTATTGATCCTGATTTTATAATCAAATCAAGGTTAACTTTAATAAAATCGGGTATTTCTTTATTGAAATACCCGATTTTTTATTTGCTGCTCCCTGGTTTTTATACTCCACACCGCTTTTTATAATTGTTCTTGCTGCGCTGAAGTTTGCGGGATCATCAAACGGATTTTTATCCCAGATAATTAAATCTGCCTGTTTGTCTTTTTCAACAGTGCCCACCTGACCGGCAATTCCTATAGCCTCTGCCCCATTGTAAGTGGCTATTTTAAAAACATCAGCTATTGAAAATCCATATTCTGTCATAATAATCAGTTCAGAAATCAGGGATTTTCCACCGTTAACCCCATCAGTACCAATACGCAGCTTAATTCCTTTGTCACTCATCAGCTTTGCATATTTCATCAATATAGCAAAGTTGTCTTTGCATCGTTTGAGCTGTACTGCGGTCAGAAGCTTATCGGCAGGCTGTGTAAAGTAAGTAGGCTGAAATTGTTCGTACATCCTTTGTATAGTGGTAGAAAAGGTAGCATGCTGGCTGGCAAGGCTATCTATTAAGACTTCCATTTTATGTTTTTCATGCTGATCGATATAGCTGAATGCTTCCAGGAACATTTCCAGCACTTTGGACTCTGTGTCTGCCGGACCGTAGTTCGAAGTAAATTCTTTTTCAAATTGCCTGTATTCCTTTTCTGTCAGAATACCTGTCCCCAATGTCACAAGGTGTTCATAGTTGGTGAGGCCCATTTTCAAAGCTTGCATTATATGCAGGTGATGTGTACCAAAATCTCCGATATGGCCATAAGTTATCATTCCAAGACTATCAGCTGTCTTTAAAACAGCTTCGGCTTCAGGTTTTCTTATGCGGTAATATAATTTGATATGTTTAATACCCAACCTGTGATATTCGAGTATTTTAGCTTTGGCTTTCGCCGGATTTTCCAGTTCTGCATGCCCGATATAGGGCGTTCGTTCTTCATCAGAAATTAAAGCAGCCCCACTCGTATAAAAGTCGGTGTACTGAGGATCAGGATGTTTTTGCCAGTCAAGAATCGGCGTTAACCACTTTTCAGGCTGGCCTAATATTAAAGCTGTAGTAGTACCATAAGGCAGATATGCGTCTGATAGTTTACGGTGCAGATATCCCAGGGAGTCCAGCGCCAGAAATTCAGGGGCCTTATCGTAATCTCCAAAAACATCTGTAGGATGTATATGTGTATCGATAAAACCAGGTGTAACTAATCTGCCTTTAGCATTGATATTCTTTTTTCCGGCAATTTCTTTCGAAGTATGGATTATATCCACAATTTTTCCAGCATTGATCAGCAGCGTTTGATCATTTAATACTTTTCCTGATTTAACGTCTAATACTTTCGCATGGCTGATCACCAGCTCATATTTACCGGATTGGCTCCGGGCCGATAAAGCGAGCGCGATCAGAATCAGCGAAAACGATAATTTCATACTCAAATATAGCTTAACAAATGCAAAAAGCCGCCTCATCATTTAAGATAAAGCGGCTTTTTATAAGCTGATTAAAGCTTTTATGCAAGGGTTAATCTATACGATCAAATCCTGTATATTTTACTAAAACTTCTGGAATGATAATACCGTCTTCTGTTTGATAATTTTCCAGGATTGCAGCAACAATTCGTGGTAAAGCTAAAGCGCTACCGTTTAAAGTGTGTGCTAATTGAGTTTTTCCGCCATTTCCTTTGAACCTTAATTTCAAACGGTTAGTCTGGAAAGATTCGAAGTTAGAAACAGAAGAAACTTCCAGCCAGCGTTGTTGTGCCGCACTCCATACTTCCATATCGTAAGTCATTGCTGAGGTAAAGCCCATATCACCACCACATAAACGCAATACGCGGAAGTGTAAGCCTAAATCTTTCAATAAAGACTGTACATAAGCGCTCATTTCTTCCAGTACTTCGTAAGATTTATCAGGATGTACTACCTGTACCAATTCTACTTTATCAAATTGGTGTAATCTGTTTAAACCACGTACGTGTGCTCCATATGATCCTGCCTCACGACGGAAACAAGGAGTATACGCCGTATTTTTAACAGGCAATTCTTCTTCTTTTAAAATTACATCACGGTAAAGATTCGTTACAGGAACCTCAGCAGTAGGGATCAGAAAAAGATTATCAACGGTAGAATGATACATCTGTCCTTCTTTATCAGGCAGCTGACCTGTTCCGAAACCAGAAGCTTCGTTGATCATTAAAGGCACCTGCATTTCTCTGTATCCCTGCTCAGTAGCACGGTCCAGGAAGAAATTAATCAGTGCACGTTGTAAACGGGCTCCTTTACCTTTGTACACAGGAAAACCTGCACCGGTAATTTTAGTACCCAGTTCAAAATCTATAATATCATACTTAGAAGTCAGTTCCCAGTGTGGCAAAGCTTTTCCATGCAGTTCAGCAGGAGCACCATGCGTCAGTACGACTTCATTCTCCTCTGGTGTAGCGCCCGCAGGAACCAGTTCACCAGGTAAGTTAGGCAGTTGTACCAGTGCATTGTATAAATGCTGTTCTGCCACATTCAGTTGCTCTGAAAGGGTTTTGATATGTTCTTTATTAGAAGTAGTCTCTGCTTTAATTGCTTCAGCTTCCTCTTTTTTACCACTTCGCATGAGTTCACCAACCTGTTTAGCATTGGCATTTGCGATAGCAGATAAGTTATCCAGCGAGGTTTGAGTCTGTCTGCGTTCTTCATCTAATTTGATAATTTCATCAACCAGTTCAGGTTGTTTGAAATTACGGACACCTAAGCGTTCTAAAACTTTCTCTCTATTTTCGCGGATATAGTTAACTTGCAGCATTATTTAATTTTTTTAACAAATATAACAAGAGTTTGGAGAATACTATAGGCGGTAAACTATTTCTGGTTCCTACACCAATCGGTAATCTGGAAGATATGACTTTCAGGGCTGTCCGCGTTTTAAAGGAAGCAGATGTTATCCTGGCTGAGGATACCCGTACAAGTGCGCCTTTATTGAAGCATTTCGGCATTGATAAAAAAGCTTATTCGCATCACCAGCACAATGAGCATAAGGCAACCTCAGAGATTATTAAGTTTCTGAAGGAAGGTAAAAATGTAGCCCTGATTTCGGATGCCGGAACACCTGCGATCTCTGATCCGGGCTTCTTTCTGGTCAGAGAAGTGTTAAAAAATGATTTGCCCGTAGAATGTTTACCGGGTGCAACTGCTTTTGTCCCTGCACTGGTTAACTCTGGTTTACCTACAGATTCATTTGTCTTTGAAGGATTCCTTCCAGTTAAAAAGGGCAGACAAACCCGTTTAAAGAAGCTGGCTGATGAAGAGCGAACTATCATCCTTTATGAAAGTCCGCACCGCTTATTAAAAACACTGGAAGAATTCGCCCAGTTTTTTGGGGAAGAAAGACAAGCCTCAGTTAGCAGGGAGCTGACTAAAATGTATGAAGAAACCGTTAGAGGTACACTGGTAGAAATAAAATCACACTTTGAAACTAATATTTTAAAAGGTGAGTTTGTAATTTGTGTAGCTGGTAAAGAAGAAACTAAAAAAGAAAAGCGCTCTTACGAAAAGGATTAATCCTAAAGAGCTTAAAATAAATAATATGATTTTAATAGATAGATTTTTGAGCGATGAGCAAGATCCTAAAGCTGTTGAAAAAGTTTTAGGCAAGCTGAATGATATGCTGACGACTAATGAGGAACTGATCTACCTTGCGGTACAAAAAAGACCTGCAGTAAATCTTCTTCCTGATTGTATCGTAGTCAGCAATAAACGCATCTTTTATTGTGAGCCTGCAAATTTCGGCATCACCATGAACTTCAAGGATATTTCCTGGAAAAGCATTAAAGAGATCTCTTTCAAGGAAGAAATATTTGGTTCTAAATTCATCTGTGTACCGCAGCATGGAGAAAATATCATTACAGAATATATCCCTAAGGTACAGGCCAGAAAACTATACCAGGCTGCTTATGAGCAACTGGAAGCTTTCAAGGAACAGCAAAGACAAGCTGAACTGGAAGAAAAAAGAGCTCAGCAACCAGCTCCGGCAGCCGCTGTTACTCCGCCTGCAGAAGTACCTGTTCATCAGGAAGAAATCCCTGCCGAAGAGCCTGTGGAAGCTTATGTAGCCCCTGTAATTGTAGAGGAACCAGAAGATGAAACGACGCTGAAGTTAAGGAAGCTAAAAACACTTTACGACAAACAATTAATTACCCAGGCAGAATACGAGGCTAAAAAAGCCGACATACTAGATACTTTTTAAGCTTACCCCATTCATGAAAGCGATACAAACCTACCTGCTTGCCCTATTAAGTGCATTTTTATTATGGCTGGCATGGCCGCCGCATACTTTTGCTGCTCCTCTTTTATTAGTCGGTCTGGTGCCGCTTTTCATCGCACTCGATCATTTAATAGCTAAAAGAGAGCCAAAAACAGGCAAAAAGGTTTTCCTGACAGCAGGTCTGACTTTCCTGGTTTGGAATACGGCCTGCATTTACTGGGTATACAACGCAATCAGTGCTTATAATAATCCGGCCGTGGCCATGGTCATTTCCCTGATCCCTTATGGACTGGGTGCTTTACTCATGACTTTCGCCTTCTGGCTTTACTACCGTTTCAGCACTGTAGTGAGCAACAAACGTATCGCTTACCTGGCTTTAGTCAGCTTTTGGGTGGGTATGGAATATCTGCATGCTACCTGGGATCTCGCTTTCCCGTGGATGACACTGGGTAACGGCCTTGCCGGAATGCACCAGCTTGCCCAATGGTATGAAACTACCGGCGTATATGGCGGATCAATCTGGATACTGGTGAGTAACATCCTTGCTTTTGAGGCCTATAAAGCTTTTAAAGCAAATACAGGCTATCTTAAAATCAGACCTGCTCTTGGCTGGCTGATCTTCCTGATTGTACCTGCGGGAATTTCCCTGATCAAATATTACGGGTATAAAGAAAAAACTTTGCCGATCAATGTGGTGGTGGTACAACCGAACATCGATCCTTATGAGAAAATGGGCGGCATCACTCCTGCAGAGCAGTTAAAAACCCTTGTTCATCTTTCAGATTCAGTAGCGCAGGTCAATACCGAGTATTTCATCTGGCCTGAAACCGCCATCCCGAGTTATGCGAACGAAGATCGTATCCGCAGCACGACAGAATACATGGCTGCACAATCTTTCCTGAACAAATACAAAAACGGCACGCTGATCACAGGTATAGAGAGTCTTAAGTTCTATAACGATAAAAGTACGCTCTCTGCTAAATTTGATCCGGACAACAATCAGTATTACGATAACTTTAATTCTGCCATGCAGGTGGAGAACTCAGCAAATGTTCAGTTCTATCATAAATCCAAACTAGTACCTGGCGTAGAAAAAATGCCTTTCCCAAAAGCTTTATCTTTCCTTGCCCCGGTATTTGCTGGTCTTGGAGGAACAGTTTCTGGCTGGGGATGGCAGGAAAATCCTGGTGTATTCTACTCTCAGAATGGTGTAGGTGTAGCTCCGGTAATCTGCTATGAATCCCTTTGGGGAGGCTGGATTGGAGAATCCGTTAAAAATGGTGCACAGCTTATTGCAATCATCACCAACGATGGCTGGTGGGGAAATACTTCGGGTAAAGATCAGCATTTCCTGTATGCTAAACTTCGTGCAATAGAAACCCGCAGATGGGTAGTGCGCTCGGCGAACACCGGAATATCAGGTTTCATTAACCAACGTGGAGACATCGTCAAACAATCCACCTGGTGGACCCGCGATGCTCTGAAAATGGATGTAAATTTAAATGATCAGCTTACGTTTTACGTAAAAAGCGGAGATATAATTCCCCAGATCCTGAGTTTGATTGGTTTAGTACTGGCCTTATTCATTCCGTATAAAACGTACTTCAAAAAGAAAAAAGCATAACCATTGCTGGTCACCCGGAAGAAAACTATCTGCGCTCCGCTTTTACAAAGACGGGACAGGTTTGATACCGATGGTGTGACTGGCATAATTCAGCATAAAAGAATTCTCTAAAAAAAAATTGATCCCTATAATAGACACCGATTTGCTCTTGCGTGAATCGAGTGTTGTTTTATAATTGCTGTTATTAGAGGCATAATCATAAATAGTGCCTTTATCACTCACAAAACGAATGCCCACACCCGCATTCATCTTTCCCTTCTTATTGTTATCCGGCTCATAGATCACTCCCCCGGCAGGATTCCCTGAGTCAAATAAAACATAAGACGGCGAAATCACTAAGCCACTATAACTTATAATTCCTTTTACATAAGGATAGAAACGGCCATTCAGTGTCTGCTGCGGATGTAATACAAAACCTTCCTTTTCCTGCTCAGTTATCCCAAGGGTCAATAAAGGCACTGCTGATGTTCCTTCCATAGAAGAAACCCGCTCCCATTTTACCTGATCAAGCGGTGCAAGAATAAACCCTGCTTCTATACGATTACCATAACTCAGATAATTGAAAGGGCTAACGACATTTTCCCGCTTCAGCACAGGTCCTGCTTTCATTTCTCCACCTGAACTTACCCCTGCAATTCCATCACAATGCTGATCCACCTGAGCAGGCTTCCCGGTAAGGTCATAAACTCCGTTATAAACTAAAATAAAAGGCATTCTCTTTGTTCTGACCTGGCCCATTTTATCCCCGATTACAATCGAAGCATAAGCGATATTACCATAGTACGAGCGTGTACCACCATAACGGGATTTGGTTTTAGTCCTGGTTACAGTAATACCGTTCAATTCCAGGGAATCCTTATCCCCGATCACAATTCCAGTGTCTGCCACGAGTGAAGCCGGTAGTAATCGTTTAGCATCCAGAATAAGCCCCTGTGAGCCCGTATCAAATACAACCTTAAGCTTTACTCTATCGGTTCCAATATATCGGATAGGAAGGTATAATCTTCGTCCAAGCGTTTTCATATTTTGTCCCGGCATTAAATTAATCCGCACCGGGCTAACAATACTTTCCACAGAGTCTTTAGGTTCAGCAAACCCAAAAGCCACAGACCCTGCATTAGTAAAGCACAAAAAAACAATAACGCCAAACAATCTATTCATCACAAAACATTAAAACGACCTGCTACAGAGCAATCCAGCAAATTTAACCCATAAATCAAGCCAAAAAGCAGCTCAATAAATTATAGAAAAAAACCTTACGCTAAATACTTTCCAACAATTGGCATCCTGCGGCCACTGCCAAAAGCCTTCGGAGAAACCCTCAGAATCGGCGGTGTCTGATACCGCTTAAACTCTGCCCCATTCACCATTTTAATAATCCTTCTCACTAACCCTTCCTCATAACCCATCGCTATAATATCCCTGGAACTCTTCTTCAGCTCAATAAACTGAAAAAGGATCGTATCCAGCGTATCATAATCAGGCAGTGAATCAGAATCCTTCTGACCCGGCCTTAACTCCGCCGAAGGCGGCTTAACAATTGTATTTTCAGGAATGACCTCCCCATCCTTATTGATATAATGAGCAAGCTCATAAATCTGAGTCTTATAAACATCACCAATTACGCCAATCGCACCGCACATATCGCCATACAAAGTGCCATACCCTACCGCACACTCACTCTTATTCGAAGTATTCAGTAAAATATAACCGAACTTATTAGACATCGCCATCACTACAATCCCCCTGCTTCTCGCCTGGATATTCTCTTCCGTCAAATTAAAAGGCAAACCCTTAAAAGCACCCGCCATCATACTATCAAAAGCATCCGCAGCGTCCGCAATAGAAATTATCTCGTGCCTGCAACCAAAATTCTCCACTAAATCCAGTGCATCCTTAATAGAATGATCTGAAGAATACTTGCTCGGCATTAAAACCGCCATCACATTCTCCGCACCCAATGCCCGGCAAGCCAGCGCACATACAATCGCAGAATCAATACCTCCTGATAAACCCAATACTGCTTTAGAAAAACCAGACTTCACAAAATAATCCTTGATCCCTAATACCAGCGCGTCATGGATCTGGGCAATATCAGACATCGGCTGATGCTCCTTAACATGACCTTCAAGCTTTCCGTCAGCAAAAGTATAGGACTTCAGCTGCTCCTTAAAATAATCCATTTCATCCAGCATGTTCCCCTCCTGGTCAAAGACCATAGAACCACCATCAAAAATGATTTCCGTCTGTGCCCCAACCTGGTTCACATACAACAAAGGCAAATTATATTTTTTCGCATTATCCGCTAATACAACTCTGCGTTCATCATCATGCTGATAAGAAAATGGAGAAGCCGCAATATTAATCATCACGTCCGGATTCTCCTTAATCAGTTCATCCATCGGATTAGAAACATAAAGCGGGTTATTATTGATATTCCACAGATCCTCACAAATTGTCAACGCAATTTTAACGCCTTTAAAATCAATACATTCAAAAGAAGTCGCAGGCTCAAAATAACGGTACTCATCAAAAACATCGTAATTAGGCAACAATGCCTTACGCGCAATAGACTTAATCTGTTTTTCCTCTATAAAATAGGCTGCATTGTATAAATCTTTACCTGCTGCCTCTTCATTTCTGACCGGCAGCCCGACAATACAAGCAATCCCCGTACAATGTTCCGCAATCTCTTTTCCTGCTTCCTCACATAAAGAAATAAACTCTTCAAACTCCAGAAAATCACGCGGAGGATAACCACAAACAGCCAGTTCCGCGAATACAACCAGGTCAGCCCCACCAGCCTTTGCTAACCGGATATGCTCTATTATTTTTTTTGTGTTACTCTCAAAATTACCAATATGGTAATTCAGCTGCGCTAATGCTATCTTCATAATCTGCTAAAAGAATACCCCGAAATTTAAACCCACATAATGATTACGTACACTTCTGCCCGGAGCAGAAGAAATATCAGTAAATCCATTATTAAATGTTAACCCTGTAGTTACACTTGTATTTTTTGCAACATCATATTCCAGTCCTGCGCCAATAATTAGTCCTGCACGGTAAAAGTTTGTATTCTTCTTGATATGATCATCCTCTACAATGCTTTTTCCGGCAACAGATACATCCTGTCTCGCACTGATATTAAAACCATTAGAAAGACCGAATTGTCCATACCACCGAACATCACCTATCTTTTCTGTTTTCAGCTTTAAAGTTAAAGGAACCTCCAGGTATTGCAATTTGTACTTCAGATCGTAAGGTGTCGGATTCGGATAAGCCACCGCATCATAATAAGGAAGCGGGTTTATCTCTGTCGTTTTACCATTGATAGTTGTAATTGTTAGTCCGGTAGAAAGACTATAATTCTCTGCAAAATTCAGATCAGCCAGTAAACCATAAGAAAAACCCAGACTGAAACCATTGCCTTTACCATTTTCAGGTTTAGCCCAGCCAAAAGTCGGATGCGCGGTTAAGCCCAGTCTGAAGCCATAATAAGGATCAGCTCCTTGTTGTGCAAAAGCAGTAGTTGTTAAAAATGTCAGTAAAAGTCCGGTCAATATTTGTTTCATTTGTATCATATTTGTTTGTAATGGGTTTTAGAGCAACGCAAAGGTAGTTTCAGTCTTTTTTTGAAGCAGGCCTATGCTGGTTTACTCCCTGATCTGTTTATATTTGTTACCAATGAACTATAACGTTAAACATTCCCAAATCTATCTAATTTTTCTGTGTGTCGTCACATTTTTTTCCTGTAAACAGGCAGGGAAGCCCAATGTGGATGATATTAAGCTAGCTATTAAGATCGAAAGGTTCGACCAGGATTTGTATGCGGGGAAGAACAAAAAACTGGCAGAGGCTGATTTGATGCTGCGTAAAAAATACAATTACTTTTACGACGATTATATCCACAGAATGGTCGGTGACAGAAGTTACAGCGATGCTGAAATCTTAACGACATTATATAAAGATCAGGCTTATACAGATCTGAATCAGGAAGCTGACAGCGTATTCCGGGACATGAAACCTATAGAAAAGGAACTGACCCAAACCTTTAAATACATTAAATATTATTACCCTAAAACCAGGATACCAAGGTTCATTGCTTTCGTCTCCGGTTTTGCCGTTCAAACTCCTATAGGAGACGGTTATATGGGCATCGGGCTGGATATGTTTTTAGGTAAAGACAGTAAATTTTACAGAGCCATTGTTAAAAGCGTTCCCCTATATTTATCGCGGAGATTCACGCCAGACTATGTGGTGCCAAGAATTACTGAAACTTTTGCCAGAGAAGAATTGTTCCCTGAAAAAGATGAAGACCATTCCCTGCTGGCAAAAATGGTAGAGAACGGCAAGATCCTGTATTTTATGGACAAAGTACTGGATGACAAAACTCCGGATACGCTTAAAATAGGTTATACAGCAAAACAATTGGAATGGTGTAAAACCTTTGAAGGAAATATCTGGGCTTACCTGATTGAAAACAAATTACTGTTTGAAACTGACAACCAGAAAATACAAATGTATGTGAGCGAAGCACCTTTTACGCCGGGTTTAGGGGTGAAAAATGAATCTGCTCCCAAACTGGGCGTATGGATAGGCTGGCAGATGGTCAGAAAATATATGACCGAAAATCCAAAGGTTACTTTGCAGGAGCTCATGAAAGAGTCAGATCCGCAGAAGATATTAAATGGGGCAAAATATAAGCCCAAAATGTAAGATTATGAGGAAGAAAGTAGGACTTGTTTTATCGGGAGGCGGAATCAGGGGAATTGCTCATCTTGGTGTTTTAAAAGCATTAAAAAATGCAGGAGTTACCTTTAGCCATATCAGCGGAACAAGTGCAGGAGCGATAGTTGGTGCTTTTTATGCCGCAGGAATTGATCCGGAACACGCATTGGATCTCTTTATCAAAACCAGGCTGCTGCGGTTCGTAAGGCCATCTTTAGGCGCATTGGGACTGGTGAGCATTGAACACACAGAGCAATTGCTGATGGAATACTTTCCGGACAATAAAATAGAGAACCTGAATATCCCGCTAACTATTGCGGCGACGAACTTTAGTGAAGGTAAACTGGTCTATTTTACCGAAGGACATTTGATCAGAGCTGTTCAGGCATCCTCTTGTATTCCGGGGATCTTCAAACCGATTATGATTGAAGGAAAGATGTATGTAGACGGTGGAATTTTGAATAACTTTCCAATTGAACCCCTGCTGAATAACTGTGATTTTATTATCGGGTCTTCTTGTAATCACCTGAAACCCGTAGACAGCATGACCAATATTACAGCCTTAATGTCCAGAGCAGGATTAATGTCTGTCAATAAGGATATGGAACAAAAATCTGCTTTCTGTAACCTGTTAATTGAACCTAAGGGAATGGGTGAAATCAGTACGTTTGACATGAAAAAAGCTGAAACCATTTATTGGCTCGCTTATGAGGAAACCCTGAAAACTATGCAGCGCAGTGATGCTTTTAAAGAATTGTTAAAAGAAATTAATACGCCGGACGAAGATTTATAGGCCTGTTTTTAAAGCAACCAGCTGGTCACCTTCCAATACAGGGATTGTCTGACAGATATTCGTCTGTAAACAGAACTTCACATCTTCTTCAATATTCAGTGCAACCATACGGTGACTGTGAGAAGATTTATGGATATAAGCCCTTAAATCATCCTTAGCCAGCAGATACAGATCTTCTGCGGCTACACTTGCATCATCATAATGCGTAAAGCCACTGCGGAGCTGGTTTACTACCGCGCCCGCAAAGATGGTGTCTTCCAGGTTAAACTGGTCTTTCCAACCTGCACAAAGCAGTAACACATCTTTCTCCTGAGTTTTAAGCCAGGCACATAAAGCTTCTAAATTCAGGAACGCACCAATCACAACCTGGCTGGCACGTTTTCTTGCTAAATGCAATGCTTTTGTACCGTTAGTGGTTGTCAGGACAATAGTTTTACCCGCAACTTTTTCAGCGGTATAAGAAAACGGGGAATTACCGAAGTCATAGCCTTCAACTACTTCCCCGTTTCGCTCTGCTGCCAGTAAATAACCTTTATCTGCATAGTTCAGGCATTCTTCTACCTGTGCTACCGGGATAATTGCCTGTGCACCGTTGTCAATTCCATAAACTATGGAAGAGGTTGCTCTTAAAATATCAATCACTACGACAATACTATTTTCAATAGCGTATAAATCAATAAGGGCAGGCGTTAAACAGACTTCTATCTTTCTTTGCATGATCAGGGAGGGCGGCTAATTATTTATAAAAAGGGAACTTTACTACTTTTGCTTTAATAGAAGTATTACGGATGCTGATATAGATCTCGTTGCCTTCTTTAGCATGCTCTTTAGCTACATAACCAATTCCGATTGCTTTTTGTAAAGATGGAGATTGTGTACCTGAAGTTACTTTTCCGATCACGTTTCCTGCTGCGTCAACGATTTCATAATCATGACGTGGAATACCGCGGTCAATCATTTCAAAACCAATCAGGCGGCGTTTAACACCAGCTTCTTTCTCTGCAAGCAAAGCTTCAGAATTGGTAAATGCCTTAGTGAATTTAGTTACCCATCCTAAACCTGCTTCGATTGGAGAAGTTGTATCGTCGATGTCGTTTCCATATAAACAGAAACCCATTTCTAAACGTAAAGTATCACGTGCACCTAAACCAATCGGTTTAATATTAAAAGCTGCACCAGCTTCAAAAACAGCATTCCAGACAGTCTCTGCATGCTCATTATCGCAATACAGCTCAAAACCACCAGCACCAGTATAACCTGTTGCAGAAACGATCACGTTATCTACACCAGCAAACATGCCTTTAGTAAAAGTATAGTATTCCATAGAAGCCAGGTCAATTTCAGTTAAGCTTTGTAAAGCTTCTGCTGCTTTAGGACCCTGAACCGCTAATAAAGAAGTTTTGTCAGAGATATTGTGTATTTCTACACCCTGTGTGTTGAATTTCTGAATCCAGTTCCAGTCTTTTTCTATGTTTGAAGCGTTAACCACCAACATATAAGTTTTTTCGTCAATTCTGTAGATCAGTAAATCATCTACAATACCACCATCTTCGTTTGGAAGATAAGCATACTGAACTTTACCATCATATAATTTTGAAGCATCATTACTGCTTACACGTTGAATCAGGTCTAGTGCATTTTCACCCTTCAGGATGAATTCACCCATGTGGCTTACGTCAAAAACGCCTACGGCTTTTCTAACTGTAGCATGTTCTGCATTAATGCCTTCGTATTGAACGGGCATATTGTATCCTGCAAATGGAACCATTTTGGCTCCTAATGAAATATGTTTCTCTGTTAATGCGGTATTATTCATGCGCTATTGCTCTTAAAATTGAGGGCAAAAGTACATAATTTTTATCCATTTACTAACCGCTGATAGACTTTCAGCATCCTTTGTGAAATAGTAGCCAGGTTATGATCTCTTTCTGCTGTTCTGCGGGCATTCTCGCCAATTTCACGCCACCGGTTAGGATGTGTAATACATTGCAGAATACAACGGTAAAACTCATCGGCAGTGTCCGCAATCAGTATATCTTTACCGTTTTCGCAGTTCAGTCCTTCGGCTGCATAAGTGGTGGCAATAATACATTTCTTCATGGCCATGCCTTCGATAATCTTTACCCGCATCCCGCTGCCAGAAAGCAAAGGTACGATCATGATGGCTTTGGAATTCATGAATTCAATCGCATCGAATACCTCCCCTTCTACCACAAGATTCTCGGAGTCATACTCATAAAAATGCTGCGGCATACTTTTACCTGCTACATAAAACCGGAGTTCAGAGCTGAGTTTTTCTATATCCGGCCAGATCTCTTCTATAAACCATTCCAGCCCTTCTTTATTGGGCCGCCAGTCCATTGCGCCCAGGTGGAATAAGGTAGGGAAGCTTGTCCTGGACAGATCAATAGTATATTTCGCGAAATCCAGGGCTACCGGGAATACCTCTATACCTATTTCGCAGCCAAAAGTAAGAATGCTTTGTCTGTCGGGCTCACTGATGGCAAAAATCTGGTGAAAGCGGTTAAACTGTTCGGTTTCATAGATCTTCAGCCTGCGGGCTAAAAACTGAAGATATTTACGTCTTGGGGTAAACCGTTCTGAAGTAGCCAGGCGTTCCCACACATCAAAAACAATATTGTGTGCCCGGTAAATCAGCTTAGCTTTACTGTGGCTTTTAACCACTTCCAGGTAAGGCACTACAAATAAGCCCTCGAACTGGATAATATCGAATTCATTTTCCCGAAGGATGTTCTCCAGCAGTTTTGCTGCGTCATCATCATAAAACCTGGAAACGTTGTAAGATTCGTTGGAGAAGATATTGAAAAAAGCACCCCACAAATTAACCTCCGTATCCAGATCAAAAGAATGAAATTTGATCTGGTCATAAACCGGATCATAAATATCATCCACATCTACCCGGTGTTTATTCGTATTGATACTGAACAAAGTAATATCCACCCCCAGATTCAGCAATCCTTTCATCGTATTATACACTACGATAGGATAACCGCTATTGGGAGGAAATGGAACTCTGTTGCTAAGTATAAGTGTTTTCAATAAGGTGAAAATACGAATTATCCCGCATTATCTATAACGAGAATTCTTTCAGGATCACTTATTGCAAAAGTTTTACGGTGATAAGGAGTTAGCCCGTGCAGTAAGGCAGCAGATCGGTGAACTTTAGTTGGATAACCTTTATTTTGTTTCCATTGATAAACAGGAAACTGCGCTGCCAGGTTATCCATATATTCATCCCGGTGTGTTTTTGCCAGGATAGAGGCCGCAGCAATATTCAGATATTTACCATCGCCTTTAATCACACAACTATGTGCGATACCGGGATAAATTTTAAACCTGTTCCCATCAATACTTAAATAGCCGGGTTGCACAGTCAGCTTTTCAATTGCCCTGTGCATGGCCAGAAAGGAAGCATTCAGGATATTTATTTCGTCAATTTCATGGTTATCAACGGAGCCGACAGCCCATGCAATTGCTTCTTTTTCTATAATTGCTCTTAAAGCTACCCGCTGTTTATGCGTTAGTTTTTTCGAGTCATTCAGTTCTCCGGCAACAAAATCCAGCGGTAAAATTACTGCGGCTGCGTAAACAGGCCCGGCCAGACAACCTCTGCCAGCTTCATCGCAACCCGCTTCTAAAAATTCTTGTTGAAAACAGTTTAATAACATCCCGTAAAGTTAAGGGATTTTTTAAACCAGTGTACCCGGAGATTTCACTTTAAAGGCATCACTTAATCCGATGGCCATTAAATTAAAGGCATAAACGGTCAGCATAATTGCCATTCCGGGCAGGATTGCTAAATAAGCAGCATCCATCACGATATATCCATAGTTCTCTTTGATCATCCCTCCCCAGCTGGCCATAGGTGGCTGTGCACCGAACCCCAGGAAACTCAGGCCGGTTTCCAGTAAGATCGCCGATGCAAAATTAGCGGAGGCGATAACCAGTACAGGTCCTGCAATGTTGGGTAAAATATGACGGGTAAGGATACGGAAAGTTGGAAAACCCAATGCCCTGGCTGCTTCTACAAACTCGGCTTCTTTTAATGCCATCACCTGTCCGCGGACTAACCTGGATACATCCACCCACGTAGATAAACCTACCGCAATAAAGATCTGCCAGAAGCCTTTTCCTAAAGCAAAAGAAATAGCAATCACTAATAACAATGAAGGTAAAGACCAGATCACGTTCATCAGCCAGCTGACTGCTGAATCTGTCAGGCCGCCGAAGTAACCCGCCATCGCCCCCAGGCTTAAACCGATACTCATTGAAATCAGTACAGCGAGTAAACCTACCGATAAGGAAACCCGGATTCCCAGAATCAGGCGGCTCAGTAAATCTCTTCCGTAGCCATCTGTACCTAACCAGAAGGTTTGCTGATAAAGATGTTGCTTTAAATAGGATTGATGCTTGGCAGGAAGCAGGATACTGCTTTCTGCAGCTTCTTCGTCATCACCAATATATTCTTTGATCCATAATTGGTTTCCTGAGATCCTGTAGCCCGTAATCGGGATACTTTTGAATTCAGCTTCTTGTCCGTATAACATTTTCTCCAGGAAATTGACTTTCCTGAAAGCCGGGTTCTGACTGATGATCAGAAACTGGAATGACCTTCCCGGTTTTTTATTGCTCAATTGCAAGTGCATGGTATTTGCCATTGGTGTCTGGTCTGGTGTAATCAGATAGCCAAGTAAACCCATCACCAAAAGCAGCAGAATAAATATTAGTCCTCCAACGGCAGGTTTATTTCTTTTAAACCTGCCCCATATTCTTTTTGAGGGACTAACACTTTCTTCCATTATTTAACCATTCTACCCTTCCAGTTATATTTACCTGAATTACCTGCGATACCGATATAGATGATATACAATACATGCAGCACATTCAATACGGGTAATAAAACCATCAGACTTCTTCTTTTAGCGAATTTAGTCACATCCAGCAGGAATATAAACTCTACAATTATTTTTAACAGTAACTGGACCAGTGCGATTTTCAGGAAACCGATGAAGAACAATCCAACCAGCAGGTTCAGCAGGATACTGACATTGAAAAACCAGATAAATACACCCAGTACGATGATAGATTTGTTTTTATAACGGGTACTTTTTGAAGCCCAGCGTTTACGTTGTTGTAAAAATTCTCCAAGATTAGGCTTTGCATGGGTATAAACCATCGCATCCGAATTTCTCAGAAACCCAATATGGTTATCATAACGGGCTGCAATTTTATGTAAAAGCAACTCATCATCACCAGAAGCCAGGTCATCTATTCCCTGGAAACCGCCAACTTCATAAAAAGCTGCTTTCTCATAGGCCAGATTAGCCCCATTACAGGTAGAAGGTTTTTTATTCCCTATTGTGGAGGCCCCCAATCCGATCAGGTAAAGGAATTCCAATGATTGTGCTCTTTCAAAAAAGCTTTTCTCTTCATCATAAGCCACAGGCGATGAAATCATTTTATAGCGTTTCTCTTCGTAAAAAGCAATGATGGTTTTAAGCCAGGCCGTTCCCATCCGGCAATCTGCATCTGTGGTGATGATTAAATCTCCGGTTGCTTGCCCGATTGCTGTCTGTATTGCTTTTTTCTTATAAGAGTTTAAAGCCTGGTTTTCTTTCAGAGAGATCAGTTTGACACCCGAGGCAGCGTATGATCTGACGATTTCGGCAGTATTGTCTGTCGAGTGATCATCAATAAAGATGATCTCTGTCAATGCTTTATTATAATCCTGTGCCAGCAGGGATTCTATGGTACGGTGAATATTATCAGCCTCATTACGGGCAGCAACGATAATAGAAACTGAAGTAGTACCCGTAGTTTGTTTATACTTGAAAGGGATCAATTGATGCCAGCCCCGGATAAATCCGGCAACAACAAGAAGATAAATGAGGGTTAAAAATGCGGATAGGTAACTAACGACGATTAAGACTTCCAAAAAAATTTAATTTAAAAACAAAATATGAACCTAATATAGCAGGAATAATAATATTTATCAGCCAGATGCTTGCGGTACATGCAATCACGGCGACATCCTGTTTGGTTACAAAGCTAAAAAAATAAGACGCAGTTGCGCTTCTTATCCCAATATCAAATAAATCGAGGGATGGTAGTGTGGATTGTACAAAAAACAGGATACAAACCATCATCAGGATGTCCAGGTAATGAATATCGGCAATCAGCCAGTAAAACATAATGAAGTATTGCGTACTGAAAACTACGTAACGTGCAAGGCAGAACATCAGGATCTGGAAAAGTTCTTTTTTATGGTAACGTCCAAGGATACTGTAGAATTTTTTATATTTCCTGGTAAAACGCATGGAGAGCAATAAGCCATTTAACCAGCGGATGTTAAAGAAAAACGTTAAGAAAAACAGGCAGAACATAGCTGCAAGTACGATAATCGCATAATTGAGCCGGTAATCCAGGTGCAGAAAACGAAGCAGAAAAATACTCAGCGCAATTGCGCCGAAAATATTGGTCAGTACCATCTGGCCTATATTCCCTACGGCCATGGCCACAACGCCTATAATTCTGCGTTTAGGAGAAAGAAAAAACACCCTTCCACCATATTCACCCAGCCTGTTTGGTGTAAAGATAGCCAGTGTTAAACCGCAAAATACAGACTCAATAGATTGCCATAAACTCAGCTTCTCTATCTTTCGCAACAGCCTTTTCCATTTGAGGGCTTCCAGTCCCCAGTTTACCAGCATCAGCACCAGTACTAAAGAAATTACCGCAATGATTTCTGTACGCGGGATGGTAGATATGATGTTCCTGAAACTTTCAAGGTTCGCGTTTGAAGTGAGTTTATGATAGATGAACCAGAATGCAAAAGCAACTATAGTTACTTTTATAGCATAGGAAAATATACGTTTATAGTCGGATCTCAAATTATCGTTTCTTTTATATTGTGCAAATATGCTTAATATTGTTCTATGTTGGCTGAAAAAAAGGAGCGGGTAATCATGGGTATCGACCCTGGAACCGCAGTGATGGGTTACGGTGTAATCCTGGAGAAAGGGAGTAAAATAGAATTGATAGCGATGGGCATCGTGAAGATGAATCATCTGGATGATCATTTTCTGAAGTTACAACGTATTTTCGCCAAAACAGTAGGTTTGGTAGAGCAATATAAACCAGATGTTATGGCACTGGAGGCTCCGTTTTATGGAAAGAATATACAGGTGATGCTTAAACTGGGCAGAGCACAGGGAATTTGTATGGCAGCAGCATTATCCAGAGACGTACCAATTACAGAGTATGCGCCAAGAAAAATCAAACAAGCAATTACAGGGAACGGAAGCGCCGGAAAAGAGCAGGTAGCGGCGATGTTGCAGCAGTTGTTGAAATTCAAAGAGACTCCTGAATTTCTGGATGCAACTGATGGATTAGCTGTTGCTGTGTGTCATTCTTTCCAGCGGGTATCCACCGGTGGCAGTGGCAAATCTTATTCCGGGTGGGATGCTTTTGCCAAAGACAATCAGAAAAGAGTGAAATAGTAGTACATTTGAATTTAATCAATTTCAATTTTGGATAATAACATATCAAAACTAACCTTATTTAATCCCAGCAAATTACGTACGTTATTGTCATTGGGGTTTAAGGGATATTTAGCAGATCAGGGCTGGTTTAAGGCCCGTGAAACGAAATCAGCAGTAGATCAGAATGGAGAAGCAATCCCCTGGGTAACTTATGCTTTTATTGATTTTATTAAAGACAGGATTACCAGACAGCATGACATTTTTGAATTCGGCTGCGGAAACTCTACGATCTTTTACGCAAAAAATGCCAATTCTGTCACTGCCGTGGAACATGATAAAGCATGGTATGAAAGAAATGCAGCGATCAAAATCCCGAATGTAGAAATGATTTATTGCGAGCTGGTTCGTGGAGGTGCTTATTCTAAAAGCGCGGTAACGACTGGTAAAAAGTTCAACATTATTATTGTAGATGGCAGAGATCGCGTCAACTGCTGCAAAGAATCGGTATTATCTTTAACGGAGGATGGAGTCATTGTACTGGACAATTCAGAACGTCCGGATTATGCAGAAGCCTTTACTTTTTTCAAAGCAAAAGGATTTAAACACCTTCCTTTTACAGGCATGAGCCCTGGAGTAACCACCTCAAACTGTACTTCGGTATTTTATAAGAGCAATAACTGTTTAGGGATTTAAGCAAAAAACCTTAAGTATGAAAAAGCCTTCTGTAAATAACTTACAGAAGGCTTTTTCATTTATATTTTCCGGATTATGAACCTAGTATTTTGAATACTGCTTTACAGCAAATAAATGCACCAAGGAATAATACGATCCATGATACCAGAGATAAAGTAGTTGAGTCAAATGCGAAACGCAGATAAACTCCTAACATGCTCACAACGATACCCGCAACCAATAATTTATATATTGATGTTTGATTTGCATTTTGCATGCTTTTAGTATTGTGTTTTGGCGTTTGCTCCATTTTTTTATTTTTTAATTCTGCTGCAAAATTAATATTATTCCAACAAAAAAGGCATGTTCAACTAAGAATTTATTGAATAATGTTTCTAATAGCTTTTTAAGCCCTCAATTCTTTGCTTTGACCTTTCAGTTTCGCTCAAATGACCACCTTTATACAATAGTTTTTCCCAGTCGCCATACATTGGATTAGGCAATACAATGAAGTGATTCCCAAATTCTTGCTGCGCTTTATCTACTTCTTCTTTCGTATTCTTTCCTTCTCTGTAAAAGACATTCGAAAAGTCACTTAAGTTATCTCCGCAAAGCAGTAATATATTGTATTTTCCCAATACCTGCCGTCTGCGTGCTTCCTTATCAGAAGTGCCCTGTTTAACCATCAAATGCGCCTCGTCAGCGTAAGGAAATCCTAAACGCTGTAAGTTAGTCAGAGTAGCTTTATAATCTGCCTGATCGCGGTTGGTGATGTAAAATGTTTCTACTTTTTGAGTCTGTGCATATTTTAAAAACCCCAATGCTCCAGGTACTGTATCAGCCGCTGCCTTAGTTGTCCATTCTGACCAGTCTTTAGCTGCGTAACTTAAACCTTTTTGAATTTCATGTCCCTGAAAAGGAGAATTGTCTAAAACAGTTTCATCAATATCGACCACTACACAACTTGGTTTGGTTGTATCCGCACCTTTTAAGCGCTCCTGTAAAGAAAACTTAGCAAAGTTATAAGCCTGAAAAGACAGTGCCCTGTACTCCCCTGAATGTTGTTGCCACGCTACAGCAATAGTATAATCTTTGGCTGCCTCAGCAGCCGGGTTGGTTTGCGCCATTAAACCTAACGGAAGCAATAAAGCTAAAGCAACCGGAAAAGAGATCTTGATCATGATAGAAATGTTTCTGCAAAACTAATTATTCAGAACCCGCAAAAAGTTATTTATATGTAAAAAGGCCGTTATCTAATGATAACGACCTTTTTATTATAGTTTTAACGACGGCTTATTATCCATTCAATGCTGCAGCACCACTTACAATCTCTGTAAGCTCTGTGGTAATTGCAGCCTGACGTGCCTGGTTGTATGAAAGTTTTAAAGCTTTCAACAGGTCACCCGCGTTTTCTGTTGCTTTATCCATTGAAGTCATCCTTGCTCCGTGTTCAGAAGCATGAGAATCCAATACCGCTTTGAATAACTGAATCTTAATCGACTTAGGAATTAATTCTTTAACGATTTCCTCTTTTGAAGGCTCAAGAATATAATCTACCTGGTGCTGATGCGTTTCTTCTGCTTTTGCGTTTTGTGGTAAAGGCAATAACTGTTCAGTAGTCAAAATCTGTACAGCAGCATTTTTGAAGCGGTTATAAACCAACTCTACTTTATCATAATCACCGTTTTTAAAGCCGGCCATAATTGAATCAGTAATTTTAGTTACGTTTTCAAACGTTAATGCAGTATAAACTTCGTTATTGTTTCCAATTACGTTGTAGTTTCTCTTTTCGTAGAAATCCTGAGATTTCTTACCAATGGCTACAATGCTTACATTCCCATTTTTGTACTGCTCACTGTATTTCTCAGCGATCAGGTTGTTAGTAGCCTTGATTACATTCATGTTGAATGCACCAGCTAAACCACGGTTTGAAGAAACCACTACGATTAATACTTTATTAGGCTCGCGTTCCTCAGTATATGGTGATGAAGATCCTTCCAGGTTGGCAGAAAGATTCCCTAAGATCTCTTTTAGCTTCGTAGCATACGGACGTAACTGTATAATAGCATTAGTTGCACGCTTCAGCTTAGCTGCCGAAACCATTTTCATGGCTTTGGTGATCTGCTGCGTAGACTGCACTGATGATATACGAATTCTTACTTCTTTTAAATTAGCCATTCTTTTTTAATCTTCTTTAAGCCTGTTTAAAAATTAAACAGGCTCTTTTATTTTATTTAGTATTTACCTGCTAATTCTTTAGCTACAGTTTCCAATACAGATGTAATTGCATCATCCAGTTTACCAGCTTTTAAAGCAGCTAATGTTTGTGGGTGACGTAATTCCAATTGTTGTAAATATTCAGCTTCAAATGCTCTGATTTTATTTACAGGAACTGAACGCATCAGGTTTTTAGTACCAATATAAATGATCGCAACTTGTTTCTCAACAGTCATTGGAGAGAACTGACCTTGCTTTAATATCTCAACGTTTCTTGAACCTTTATCCAGTACAGATTTTGTTGCTGCATCTAAATCAGATCCGAATTTAGAGAAGGCCTCTAATTCACGGTATTGAGCCTGGTCTAATTTCAAAGTACCAGCTACCTTTTTCATTGATTTGATTTGTGCGTTACCACCAACACGTGATACCGAGATACCTACGTTGATCGCCGGACGTACACCTGCGTTAAATAAGTTAGATTCTAAGAAGATCTGTCCGTCAGTAATCGAAATTACGTTCGTTGGGATATAAGCAGAAACGTCACCAGCCTGAGTTTCGATAATAGGTAAAGCAGTTAATGAACCACCACCTTTAACGATACCTTTCAGAGATTCAGGTAAATCATTCATCGCTTGTGCGATGTCATCGTTAGAGTTGATTTTAGCCGCACGTTCTAATAAACGACTGTGCAGGTAAAACACGTCTCCAGGATAAGCCTCACGTCCCGGTGGACGACGAAGCAATAAAGATACCTCACGGTAAGCTACTGCCTGTTTAGATAAATCATCATAAACGATCAGTGCAGGACGACCTGTATCACGGAAGTACTCACCAATTGCTGCACCAGAGAATGGAGCATAAAACTGCAACGGAGCAGGATCTGCAGCTGAAGCAGAAACAACAACTGTATAAGCCATTGCACCGTTCTCTTCAAGCGTACGCACAACGTTTGCTACAGTACTTGCTTTCTGACCACAAGCAACATATATACATAAAACAGGGTTACCTGCTTCATAAAATTCTTTTTGATTGATGATAGTATCAATACAAACCGCACTCTTACCAGTCTGACGGTCACCAATAACCAGCTCACGCTGACCACGGCCGATAGGAATCATTGCATCAATAGCTTTGATACCTGTTTGAAGAGGCTCATTAACTGGCTGACGGTAGATTACACCTGGAGCTTTACGTTCGATTGGCATTTCGTAAGTCTGACCAATGATTGGTCCCTTACCGTCGATAGGTTCACCTAATGTATTTACTACACGGCCTAACATACCTTCACCAACTTTAATAGAGGCAATTTTTTTAGTACGTTTAATTGTATCGCCTTCTTTGATCGTGCTCGATGGGCCTAATAAAACCACACCAACATTATCTTCTTCAAGGTTCAAAACAATACCCTGCAAGCCTGTTTCAAATTCAACTAGCTCACCTGATTGAACTTTAGTCAAACCATAAACACGGGCAATACCATCACCCACTTGTAATACGGTACCAACTTCTTCAAGTTCGGCTTCTGATTTAAAGCCCGACAATTGTTGCCTGATAATTGCCGATACTTCGTCTGGTCTTACCTCTACCATAATTTTATATTATTTCTTTTGTAATTCTGTATATTGTTATCGGACTAAACCACGCCGTGGGCCAATTCCTTTTTTAATTTGTTTAGACTACCAGCAATACTGGCATCAAATTGTTTGTCGCCAACTTTAAGAATAAAACCACCGATTAGTTTATCGCTGATCTTTTCTTCGATGATAACTTCATTTGCGCCAATCTCTCTTTTAACAACGCTGATAATCTCTGCTTTATTCGCATCAGTCAATGCTATAGCTGATAATACTTCTGCAGTTACAATACCTTTGATAGTATTATATTGTCTTACAAATGCTTTAGTAGTATCAAATAAAATAGCAGCACGACCTTTACTGACAAGCAATTTCAGATAAGAAACAGTAATGGCGTGAACGCTCTTACTGAAGATCCCTTCCAAAATAGAATATTTTTTATCCAGAGGAATCACAGGATTCTGAAGAATAGCCTCTAGCTCACTGTTTTGATCAATAACCTGCTCAATAAGAACCATATCATTTTTCATCTCTTCCAAAGCATTTTGCTCTGTAGAAAGATCAATTAATGATTTGGCGTATCTTGATGCTGCTTTATTTTCTGACATGTTATTTTAATTTGTTGGCAAGGAATTAGTTCAATTCAATATCTTTCAATAAATCAGCAACGAAGTCCTGTTGCTTAGCTTTATCAGCTAACTGATTGCGCAATACGCGTTCAGCAATATCAATTGATAATGATGAAACCTGATCTTTCAATTCAGCTAAAGCAGCTTTCTTTTGATTTTCAATTTCAATTCTTGCTTTTTCAATTAATTTAGCGCCTTCAGTCTGTGCTGAATGTTTCGCTTCGTTAACGATTGAATCTTTTAACGTTTTCGCTTCTTTCAGCATCAAGTCTCTTTCTGCACGGGCTTCTTTCATCAATTCCTCGTTCTGTGCAGCTAAGCGTACCATTTCCTGTTTCGCTAATTCAGCTTTATTTAAAGCCTCATCAATATTATGCTCACGTTCTTTGATAGCCGCTAATACAGGTTTCCATGCAAACTTGGCCAAAACAAACATCAACAATAGAAATGCTATTGTCTGAAAAACAACTAAACCAATTTCCGGTACTAATAATTCCATCTAAGTATATATATTAAATCTTTATTTCTTAAATCATAGTATGTACTTTGCAGCAATCCTGCAAAGTACATGACCATTTTTTTTAGTTGGCAATTAATGCAACAACTACTGCGAAAAGAGCAACCGCTTCAACGAAAGCAGCAGCGATTAACATCGCAGTTTGAATTTTAGAGGCTGCTTCTGGTTGACGAGCAATACCTTCCATAGCTGAACTACCGATTTTTCCGATACCTACTCCAGCGCCAATAGCAGCTAAACCAGCACCAATTGCAGCAATACTTCCTGTAATCATGATTATATATATTAATTGTTGTTAAAAAATTCTAATTAATGGTGTTCTTCTATCGCCATTCCAATGAATAACGCAGATAACATAGTAAAAATAAACGCTTGTATAAAAGCAACAAGCAATTCGATTGCTCCGATAAACAATGCAAATGGAACCGATACCAAGGAAACATAAACAGAGTTGAATACGAAGATCAAACCAATCAGTGATAACATTAAAATGTGACCCGCAGTGATGTTTGCAAATAAACGAATGGCAAGTGCAATAGGTTTAGTGAATACACCAATGATCTCAACTGGTACCAATACGATATATAACCACCATGGTACATCAGGTGTAAAAATGTGTTTCCAGTAATATTTATTACCGTTGGTTACCACAATGATTAAAGTGATTACTGACAATACCGCAGTAACTGCAATATTTCCTGTTAAGTTAGCTCCTCCCGGAAGGAATGGAACCAGCCCCAGCATGTTGTTGATCCAGATAAAGAAAAACACCGTTAACAGGTATGGCATGAAACGCTCATACTTGTGTCCTAAGTTTGGTCTTGCGATGTCATCACGTACAAACAGGATCAGGGGCTCAACCCAGGATTGTAATCCTTTTGGAGATTTTCCGACTCTCTTTTTGTAACCGTTAGCTACATTAAGAAATATTGCAAGCATGACAACTACCGAAAGGATCAAAGTACATACGTTCTTGGTGATAGAGAAATCAAGAGGACGTGCATTTGTTGCGTGGTGATCTGCACCAAGTTCTACATATTCTCCTTCTGCGTTTGCAGTTTCAGAAGCATAATAAATCTTTTCGTGCAATTTCACAAAACGCTGACCGGCACGCTCGATTACTAATTTCGCTTCATCGTCTCCGTGGAACTCATTAGAATTAAACATGACCAATCCACCTTGCGAATACAAAATGACAGGCAGGCCAATAAAGGTATCCCCGATTACATGCCAGCTATGCGAATCTGCAATGTGGTGTAAGGCGAACTTACCTAAATTGAACTTTTTCTCAGCCTCTGGTTCGGCGTGAGCGGTTACGGTTGCTTTCGATGTGTCTTCCTGTGCATATAACAGGGGTGTTACAAAGAATAACGCTAAAAAAAGCGTAAAAACAAGGGTTAACCTATTAACTTTAAAATCAAAAACGTGGCTACAATCCATTTACTGGCAGATTTTTACTTATTATTTTGGTGGCGCAAGTTACATAACAGCGAGTATATTTCAAAGAAGCTGAACAATAAATATAAAGAAAAAAAGTTGAGGGCGAAAACCAACCCCTTTTCTTTAGTGTTCAGGCTGTAAATCAGTACAAAAGCCATAGAAAATATCATTTTCAAAACTATTGACCCCATAATCGCTATAATACCTGTCTCCGGGTCCATTTTTATCCCCAGATAAGCCATTATATAAGCTATATAGGTAAGTCCGCCTATAAAACCAAACAGTAACCAGAACTTATTAGCTAACAATGGAACATTTGGAAATAATACAGGTAAGGCAAAAGCGACCCCGACAAGGAGCAGCGAATAAATCAGATAGTACAACGTAAACTTTAAAACACTCAAAATACTTTTTTTTGACAAAAGTATGAGAATCTGTTTGAATTAAGATGATAAAATTATTTATTAGTTCATTTTAAGCGAAACAAGTCAAAACTATTTCTGGTAGCCTTCTACCAGAAATGGTTTTGGCGACGTTGCAGCTAAAAGGAACTAATAAATAATTTTATCATCTTAATTTTAAACAGTTTCTGCAATTAACAGAGATTACCAGTGTTAGTCTTTACTATTCAGTTGTCTGATAACCTGATATAAGGAAATGATCACGCCTAAAAGGCCGAGCAGTGCAGTAAAAATCATTTTACCATTATTTCTATACTGATCAATTTTATAGCCCGCGAAAGCAAATATGCCGATGGTAGCCAGCATCTGGAAACCCATGCCGGTATACTTTACAAAATTCGCTGATTTTTTCTCTTCTGGCTCGTCATTCATGAGGTTAATGTATTTAGCGGCTATAAAAACAGATGGCAGTAATAAAATTATAACAGCTTATTAAACTTGCTCTTATAAAAAATTAATAATTTGCATTGAAATACTGATGAATAAAATATTTTTGCATACATTCTAGTCTATTTTAAATGTTGACTCAAACTACTTATTTGAAGAATCTCCGACGCTCCAGTTTGAAATTATTATTATTTTACCTGGGAAGCTCTTTATTAGTGGCTTGTAGTACGCCTAAAGATACGGCAACAAGCAGGGCTATGCAAAATTTAACTGCACGTTATAATTATATTTATAACGCGAATGTTATTCTCAACAATTACGAGGAAGAATCGTATAACAACTATATAGACAATTACAGTGACGTTTTACCTGTTTATACAGATCCTGAAAAGTTCAGTTCAGAAAGTGTTCTTCATGCCCCTGCCAATGACAGAGCGCTGGATGCCATCGTCAAAAAATCAAGAGCTATTATTGCGGATAAAGCTTTCAGTAATTATATCGATGATGCTTACCTGTTATTGGGTAAAGCCTATTATCTGAAAACTAATTATTTCGTAGCCGAAGAATACTTCGATTATACGGCTAAAACCTATACTAAAGATATGAATGTGCTGATTACGGCACAAAACTGGAAAGCAAGAAGTTTGATGCAGCTCAATAATATGGACGATGCAGCGATTATTCTGGATACTGTTTATGATAACCTGGAACTGGTCAAAAAGAAAAGATCTGAGCCTTATGCAACCATTGCACAGTCGTACATTTATCAGAACAGGTATACCGATGCGATCCCTATTCTGGAGAAAGCAGTCAAAGAAAGTCAACTGCACCGAAACCGTATCCGCTGGACTTACATTCTTGCGCAGTTGTATGAACGTCAAAAAAAGTACAAAGAAGCTTTAGCGCTTTATACTAAAGTACAAAAAAGTAATGCTGGTTTTGAGTTGTACTTCAATGCAAACCTGAACAGAATCAAAGTGACGGGCATCCTCAATGGAGAACACCTGAACCGGAAGAAGGAATTACTGGCACTGCTCAAAGATGATAAGAACCTGGACTATCATGATCAGATTTATTATCAGATTGCAGAAGACTATGCCGAAGAAAATAATATCACGGAAGCAGAAAATTTTTATAGGCTATCTATCAAAAACAGTACGCGGAACAACTATCAGAAAGGGTTATCTTATTTGAGGATGGCCGACCTGAATTTCAATAAACATAAAGATTTCCTGAAAGCAAAAGCATACTATGACAGCACAGTCAGTGTATTGCCTAAAAACTATCCGGGATATGCACAGATCTTAAAAAAGAGTCAGAACCTGGAATATATCACCGACAGGTATGAGGTTATTGCTTACCAGGATACCCTGCAAATGCTAGCCAAACTCCCTGAAGCGGAGCGTATTGCCAAAATCAAAAAACTAACGAAGATTAAAGTAGTGCCTGTAGCTGCGAATAACGGAACTTTCAGAAACAATCTTTTCCCTGATGCAGGGCGGCGCAACAATGCGGGCGCACCACAGACAAGCTCGTTTTACTTTAGTAATCCTGCGGCATTAAGCAGAGGATACACAGACTTTCTGACTAAATGGGGCAACAGGAAACAAGAAGATAACTGGAGACAGAGTATTAAATCATCTTCACAATCTACTTCCGAAAGCATTGCTAAAGTAGAGAATGATGGCTATCCGACAGACAAAATCGGGATGGAGAAAACGATAGCTGACAAAGATACGACCGGTAAAAAGTATATGGCTGCTGTTCCGCTAACCCCAGAAGCGGTTAAAACTTCGACCGGGAAGATCATTGATGCTTATTATGAAATCGCAAGTTTCTATCAGCAGGAACTGGATGACCAGCCTGAAGCAATCCGTATCTATCAATTGATATTAAGCAAATTTCCTGACAATGATCATCTGGGTTCTGTTTATTATAGTTTATACTTATGTTATCAAAAAACAGATCCTGCGAATGCAGCAAAATATAAGGCATTGGTACTGAATAAATTTCCGGCAAGTATTTATGCAAAAACTATCCTTGATCCCGACTATTCGATCAAACAGTCTGACCTGGAAGCTGCAGGAATTAAAAGATACAACCAGGTATTCGAACTGTATGAAGGAAAAGCATTTCCGTCAGTGATCACTGAAGTGAATTCTACGATTCAGCAATATCCTGCTGGTTTAATCAATCCGCAATTGAGTTACCTGAAAGCTATAGCGATTGGAAGAACACAGAAAATTGATAGTTTGACAGCAGCATTTAAGGCGATTACCATTGCTTATCCGGATGATAAATTAATCGTTCCGCTGGTTAAAGAGCACCTGGCTTATATTGCTGCCCATCAGGGTGAATTCCGGAACAGAAGGGTTGCTTTACCAGACTTCGATCCGGCAGAGCCTCGTTTCTTTACTTCAGCTCCTGTAGCGGAAAAAGTTGTTCAACCAGTTACCGGACCTGATCTTCAGCCAATCGTAAAAACAGCAAAAGAGAAAGCGACAGCAGCCGTTAAACCTGCGGTTGTTCCACCAGCAGTGATTGTGCCACAGACAGCGGCCGCTACCCCACCAGCAGTTGTTCCGCCAGCCATTGTGAAAGAAACATCTGCGATTACTAAAAACATTCCGGTTGTTGCGCCAATAGATCCAAAAGAAGTTCCGGTTGTGCCCCAGATAGCAGTAAACACCCCTGCTAATCCGCCAGTTACCCCACCAGTACCTGTTGCAGAAACTCCGGTCGCACCTGTTGCTACGCCGGAAATTACAATCCCTGCTCCGGTAAAAACAGCAGAAGTTCCAGCTCCGCGTCCGGTGATTAAAGACAAAACATTCAGTACAGAAATATCTAAAGTCTATTATTTTGTGGTTGATGTGGCAGATGCCAGCCTGACCTTAAGCTCTTCACGATTTGGAATCGGTCAATTTAACCGTGGAAACTTCCCGGGAGCAGGTTTGAAACATCAATTAACAGAATTTGACAATGACCAACTAATATATGTTGGGAACTTTCTTAGTTTTGCAGAAGCAAAAAGTTACGCTGACGGAATAACTCCTCAATTGAAACAGATCATGAAAGTCCCTGCTGGTGTGTACAGCAGCTTTATTATCAGTAAGGAGAATTTCGAAAAGCTCCGGAGCAAGGATCTGGTAACTAAATATTTAGATTTCTACAAAAACAATTACTAAAAATGACCAAAAATATTTCGGCTGCAGAGATAAAAAGCTATAACCTTACGCTCTGGAAGTTACTGATAGGTGCGATGATCCTGTTTGCCATCTTTATTGTTGCAATCGGTTTTGGGCTATTTGGAACCCTGCCATCTTTCAGAGATATTGAACACCCTAAAAGTAATCAGGCTACTGAAATATTAACAGAAGACAAAAGAGTACTGGGTACCTATTTTGTACAAAACCGCTCTAATGTTACCTATCCTGAAATTTCTCAGAACGTAATTAACGCCCTGATCTCTACAGAAGACACGAGGTTTAAAGAACACTCAGGAATTGATTTCAAACGGACCTTCACAATTATCTTCTACAATTTAGTAGGTAAAAAACAAGGTGCAAGTACGATTACACAGCAATTAGCACTGAACCTTTTCTCAGAAGAAGGCCGTCAAAAGAACTTCTTCAAGCGTTTAATGCAGAAATTCCAGGAATGGATTGTGGCTGTAAAACTGGAACGTAACTTTACCAAAGAAGAAATTATTACCATGTACCTGAATACCGTAGATTTTGGTAACCAGGCTTACGGAATTAAATCTGCAGCAAGAGTTTATTTTAATACCACACCAGATCAGCTTACTGTAGCACAAGCAGCTACATTGGTCGGACTGCAAAAAGGAATTACCCGCTACTCTCCTACCCGTAACCCGGAGCGGTCATTAGCCAGACGGAATACTGTGATGTCCAATATGGTCAAAGAAGACCTGCTGACACAACAACAGTATGACGAAGAAAAAGCAAAACCACTAGCCCTTAAATTCAGTGCAGCAACTGTAAATGATGGAATTGCTCCATATTTCAGGGCCGTATTGAAAAATGATATTAAAAAAATCTTCCAGGAACGCTCTATCTTAAAAGCAGATGGTACGCCTTATGATCTGGACAGAGACGGACTGAAGATTGTAACGACCATCAATTACGACATGCAGGTGTATGCTGAAGAAGCGCAAAAAGATGCGATGAAAGTTCTGCAGGCACAATTTACCAAAGGCTGGAAAGGCAGAAATCCTTTCAAAGGAAAAGAAATGCAGATTGAACAGGGAATTAAAAGATCTGACCGTTATAAAGCCTTACAGCTGGAAGGAAAATCTGAAGAAGAGATCAAAACTGACTTCAATACGCCGACAGAAATGAGTATTTTCACGTGGAAAGGGAATCTGGATACCCTGATGAAGCCTGTCGATTCTGTAAAATATTATAAATTGCTGTTAAGAAATGCGATGATGGCGATGGACCCGAAAACCGGCTATGTTAAAGCATGGGTTGGCGGGATCAATTATGAGCATTTCAAATACGATCAGGTTAAAATGGGGACCAGGCAGGTAGGTTCAACAGCCAAACCTTTCACGTATTCAGTAGCGATAGAAAACGGTTATTCTCCATGTTACCAGGTCTTGAATGAACCAGTAACGATTGAAGTTCCGGGCAGCGCGCCATGGACTCCAAAATCCGGAGGTACTTTACCCGGTTATATTACCTTACAGAAAGCCCTTGCCTTCTCTCAGAATTATATTGCCGCTTACCTGATGAAACAAGTGGGCCCTACTGCGGTCGCTACATTAGCGAAAAGAATGGGAATCACTTCAAATGTACCTGCTTATCCATCGATTGCACTGGGCTCTTTTGATGCCTCTGTATTTGATATGGTAGGTGCTTACAGTGTATTTGCAAATAAAGGGGTCTGGACACAGCCAACTTATATTTTAAGAATTGAAGATAAAAACGGAGTGGTACTTTTCTCTCAAACCCCACAAAAACACCCAGCAATGAACGAAGATGTCGCTTATGTGATGACACGTATGTTAGAGGGTGTGGTAAAAACAGGTTATGGTTATGGCCTGATTGGTAAATATGGGCTGAAGAATCCTATTGGGGGTAAAACCGGAACAACACAGAATAACTCTGATGGCTGGTTCGTAGGAATTACGCCTGACCTGGTTGCCGGAGTATGGACAGGGTGTGAAGACCGTGCATTCCACTTTATCAGTACCAGGGAAGGTGAAGGTTCTAAAACAGCTATGCCTATTTTTGGTGGTTTCTTAAAGAAAGTATATGCTAATCCTAAATTAAAAGTAGGCAGAGGCGACTTTGAAGCACCTAAAAACGGTGTTTCTATCACTTACGATTGTAACCAATATCAACAGCAACAAACTGATACAACAGAACTGGACAAGAAGCTGGGTTTTTAAATGAGCATTTTTGACTACAAGAAGGCATTAGCCGATATTCCGCACAAACCCGGTGTTTATCAATACTGGGACCAGGAAGATACGCTCATTTATATTGGCAAGGCCAAAGATTTAAGAAACCGCGTCGGCTCTTATTTCAACCAGGACAACCAGATGAATGGGAAAACGCGGGTATTGGTTTCCAAGATCCGCAAGATTACTTTTACCATTGTTGATACCGAAATTGATGCCTGGCTGCTGGAAAACAGCTTGATTAAAAAGCATCAGCCAAGGTATAATATCATGCTGAAGGATGATAAGACCTATCCATGGATTATTATCAAAAAAGAACCCTTTCCGCGTTTGTACTGGACGCGGAAAATGATCAAAGACGGTTCTACCTATTTTGGCCCTTATGCCTCTGTAGGGATGATGCACACGATTCTCGATCTGATCAAAGAAACCTATCCCTTACGTACCTGTAACCTCCCGCTGACGGAGGAAAACATCCATGCCGGCAAATTCAAGGTCTGCCTGGAATACCAGATTGGCAACTGTAAAGGTCCTTGTCAGGCTTATCAATCGGATGAAGATTATGATCAGAGTATAGCCGAAATCAAAGATATTCTGAACGGAAAGATAGGTAACGTAATCAAAGACGTTAAACAGGTCATTAAAAAAGCAGTCGATGAACTGAATTTTGAATATGCCCATCAGTATCAGAAAAAATTACTGGTCTTAGAAAAGTATCAAAGTAAGTCAACTGTAGTCAACAGCTCTATTACCAATGTAGATGTGGTGAGTATTGCTTCTGATGAGCGTTACGCTTTTGTCAATTACTTAAAAATCATGAATGGAAGTATCATTCAGACGCAAACTATAGAGATCAAAAAACGGCTGGATGAATCTGATGAAGAACTGCTTACCCTGGCGATTACTGAATTCAGGACGAAGTTCAGCAGTACTTCCAGAGAGATTATCGTCCCTTTTGATATTAAACTGAAGGATGAAAATTTAAAGTTTACTGTTCCTAAACTGGGTGAAAAGAAAAACCTGCTGGAACTTTCCCATAAAAATGTATTGTTCTTCAGACGTGAAAAGCTGAATCAGTATGAAAAGTTAAACCCGGATTTGAGGTCTGAACGTATTTTAACACAAATGCAGAAAGATCTGATGCTGACACAGCTGCCTGTTCACATTGAATGTTTTGATAACTCGAACTTCCAGGGAGCTTATCCTGTTTCCGCAATTGTTGTCTTTAAAGATGCCAAACCGTCTAAAAAAGATTACCGGCATTTTAACGTGAAAACGGTAGAAGGACCGAATGATTTTGCGACGATGGAAGAAGCTGTTTACAGGCGATATAAGCGCATGTTAGAAGAAGAGGAGTCATTGCCCCAATTGATCATCATTGATGGAGGTAAGGGTCAGCTATCGTCTGCAGTAAGCAGTTTAAAGAAATTAGGAATAGAACATAAGGTTACCGTCATCGGTATTGCCAAAAGACTGGAAGAGTTATATTATCCGGGAGACAGCTATCCGCTTCATCTGGACAAAAAATCCGAGACGCTGAAGGTTATTCAGCAACTCCGGGATGAGGCGCACCGCTTTGGGATTACCTTTCACAGAAAGAAAAGAGATCAGGGCACTTTAAAGACCGAACTGGAGGATATTCCCGGTATTGGCAAAACCACTGCCGATAAGCTGTTACGCCAGTTTAAATCCGTTAAAAAGATCAGAGAGGCTACAGAGGCTGAATTGGAAAACGTATTGAACAAAGCACAGGTTAAAACTTTACTGGCACATTTCGCCCCGAAGACTACTTAAGCCCAAAGAAAAAGCGCCGCTATCTAATGATAACGGCGCTTTTATATTTTTATTTGATCAGGATCTTAGTATTCCCACAAACTTTGTTCGTAGTCTGCCATTCCTTTTTTGATCCTTTCAGATTCATATAACTTTCTCGGATCTTTAGGATCGGTCTGATTCAGAATCTCCACGATTGTTTTATTGGCCGGGTTCGTTTCTTTCACGATATTACTCGAAAACAAACGTCTGACAAAGAAATCATCGAAAGTTAATACCGACGCATCATTGGACGGGTCCTGCAATTTTTTCTTGCTTAATATCGTCCGGGCTTCATCGTAATAGATCCAGAACACAGGCTGCCAGTTCCCTTCTACCATTTTCATCGGTGCAAGACCAACAATACGCGGTTCAAAGATTGAGCGCTTCACGTCCAGAATCCAGTCTTCTTTAATTCTGTATTTTAAGAACTCATCTGCTCTTAAGCGTTTCAATATCGGATCTCCTATTTTACCTTTCTCATCTGCTTCTCCTTCAGAAGTTCCTCTTGCATTTCTCAATGCCTCGGCCGAAGTTAAAGCAATCTTGAAAGAGTCATTGTCTTCCAGTACTTTTCCAGCAGTCGTATCTTTAGGTGAATAAGCAGTTAATTCTTCGTTTCCTATTGCTTCCAGCAGAATTTCAATCAGCTTAGAGTTTTCTGTATTTAAGACAGAATTGATCGTATCACGTAAGTCAAGTTCTCTCCAGATACGTTTAGAATAAAACACATCTTCTTCTCTGACATCTGCATAAGGAACCATTACACTGCTATCTACATCTTTTCTGGCAAAGAAACCATCTTTCGGCGGAGTCTTAATCTTAGATTTTTTAAGCAAAGGCGTACTGACCGCTGCAGCTGTAGTTGCTACCGGTGCATTCACCGATGGTGTATTTACAGCAGGAGTATTTACTGAAGGGGTATTCACCACCGGAGCAGGAATTGACGTAACCGTTTCAGGCACTGGCTTAGTTACTTCTGTAGCCGGTACTGTAACCGCATCCGGAACTGGCGTAACCTCTGCAGGAGTTGATTTTGTCGGTTTCACCTTCGGACGCTGACTAACAATTGGTTTTACAGATTTGCTCTGAGCGAACGCTTCGGTTCCCACGAACAACAGGATAATCAGATATAAAAATTGTTTCATCTTGACTCTATTTAGCTGTAAATGTGATACCATCTAAATTCTTTTGTCTGCCGTCAGGTCCTTCAGCAATAATATCTTTAAAAATTACAGTCGCTCCTGGTTTAATCGAATTTAATGCCCCTTTGACCTGACTGCTAAATGAACCGCCGCTGTTAGGCATATTCACCGCATCCGATCTTGGATTAATAAAGGTAGCGTTAAACCTGATCACTTTATATTTAATATCAAACACAAAATCATCCAGTTGTGTCTCAATTGCCCCAGATCTTGCTAACCACTCTAAGTCAACACTCCCACCAGATTTACCTTTAACAAAGGCTTTTGGTGTAGGTAATGCTTTTACTCTGAATTCTTGTGAGCCCAGGTTCACAGTTTTACCGGCATTGTTTGCAGTCACATTGATGTGAAGCGTTTTACCGATCTGATCACCGCCTACGCTCACTGAATATTTACCATTCGAGCCACTCATTGAGCCACCTGAAATGCTTGCTTTTACGCTTTCCAAAGGAAAACCTGCCGCTGAAACAGAGAACGGATTCGGGATACCTGCATAAATTACGTTCATCTTATCAGGTGAAACCGTAGCCGATGGCTTGGCAACCTGGTAAGTTTGTTCCGGAGTTCTGTATTCTTTAACCTGTCCGTCAGTTTGTTTCACGCGGATGGTACCCACCCATTTAAACACACCTACTGAACCAGTTCCTCCTGTATAGGTTCCTTTTCCGTCTTTAATGGCTAATTTGCCACCGCCAACACTAATTTCAGGACTTGATTTAGAATCACTCGCTGTTAAAAATACTTGTGCACTGTAAGGCTGTCCCTGAATTACATAAGAAGTCGGCGCAACCGCTACAGCGGCAAACTGATCCAGATTAACCAGTGACTTGTCCATGTTTCCGAACAATTTCTTAACAATTTCTGCTTCTGCATTTCTTGTATCTGACTGAATTTTGGTCAATACTGTATTTGCAGCAGTTAAAGGTGTACCTTCTCCGAAGTTAATATCTTCCCACTTCTTTTTACCTTCTATACTTTTTTCCGCATCCTTCGCTTCTAAAGAGAAAGAGACATGTTTACGGTCTTCAGCCTCTAAAAGGGCAATTAATTTTTCGCGTGTCTCATTGATCTTTGCTTTCAGCTTCTCGCCTTCTTTCGCATTGATCATGATTCCCTGGGCAATATCCTGGTTTCCTCTTTCTTTCAGGTCACCTGTTTCAGGGTCTATACCACCACCGGCAGTATTGAATTGTTGTTTCAATTGTTGGATATAACCGTTCAGGTCATCCGCATATTTTTTCGCCTGATTGGCTTTATCCCAAATCGGCTGTGCCCTTCCAGGCTCCTCTTTAAGTTTAGTATTCTGAAATGCAGTGAACAACTGGTCAATGCTTGTGCTTACATTCGTACGTGACGAATCCAGACTATCATTGATATTCTTAAAGGCATTCAGTATAGTATCAGATACGTTTAGCGCAAGCATAGCTAACAATACCAAATACATGATATTGATCATCTTCTGCCTCGTTGTTTCTTTTCCTCCGGCCATTAGTTATGGTTCTCTGTGGTGATTAAATAAATTGATTACCTGATTATGGACGTGGCTGGTTCATCGCTGTTAACATGTTGCCATAAATAGCATTCAGCGAAGAAAGGTTTTTAGCCAGTTTACCTACTTCTTCCTTAAATTGTTTCGAATCATCCATCGACTCATTGAAATTAGTCATCGTCGCAGAAAGATTCTGATAGAATTTATTCATTGATTTAAGGTGTGTAGCAGAATCTTGTAACTCTAATTCATAAACCGCGTTTAAAGCAGAAAGATTTTTAGAAAGGTTATTCACCTGCTCATGGTAAGCTTTTGAAGCATTACCACTTTCACCCAGTTCTACCAGTTGAGAAGTTGCTTTACCAAATGCACCATTCAGCTGATCGAAACCTGCAGAAGCTTGTTTTACTTTTCCGGTGAAATCATTGGTCGCTACTGCTGCATCAGCAACGGTAGAAATGGTTGCTACTTTGTCTCCAAAGTTACGTAAGCCAGTACCCAGGCTTTCAATTAATTCAGGGCCGATTTTAGCATCACCCAGCATTTTATCCAATGCTGCTGTAGAAGAAGGTCCTGCCACAGCAACCGGTCTTGCAGTAGCTACAGGCAATTCGCCTTTAAAATCGTCTCTTAATTCAGGATATACTTTTTCCCAGGCCAATTCTGGTTCTGGTGGAAAAAATCCGGTGATAAAGAACAAAGCCGCCTCAACACCCAGGCCTATACCAATGGCATAACTTCCCCAAATACCTCCAATGTGAAGGATTTTACATAATGCCCCCAAAATTACAATACTCGCTCCCCATGAGATTGCCGAGTGTAACCAATTAGAATTCTTTTTAGCTGCCATATTACTACTAGATAGATGTTATTTTTAAAATTTTATAATTGAGATTGAATCAACTTAATTTTTGAAGTGAATGTCAGTACCCGCGTAAGAAGCAACACATCTGAAGCCGATGTATGATCTCGCCTGATCCTGATATTCGTAAGTACCCACTGCGTTTTGAAGGAAGAAACCAATGTCTTTCCATGACCCGCCTCTAACTACTTTACGTTTAAGATATTTACTGTCTGTAGTTTTAGCTACATAAGTGAAATTCGGATTGAAATCCAGCAATTGAGGTGCTGCTGAATTGTTGTACGCTGTGACTGTCCATTCCGCAACGTTACCAGCCATGTTGTACAGCCCGTAATCATTAGGGAAATAAGATTTCACATTGACGGTATATAAACCACCATCATCGGAGTAATTTCCTCTGCCTACTTTGAAGTTGGCTTGCATACACCCTTTTGTATTCCTTACATAAGGCCCGCCCCATGGATATTTAGTTTTCACATTACCACCTCTTGCTGCATATTCAAATTCAGCATCAGTAGGTAATCTGTACTCCGGGCGTGAGCTTAAAGGAATTTTTCTGGAAGCAGCAACCGGCTCATATAAGCGGGTACGCCAGAAGCAAAATGCGTTGGCTTGTTCCCAGGTTACCCCTACTACAGGATAATTATCATAAGAAGGGTGATTGAAGTAAGATTTCACCATCGGATCATTCTGAGAATAAGAATAATCTATTTTCCAAACCATGGTATCCGGGTAAACATTCACCGAAGGAAACTGGTTTGGGTTATTCGGATCTGGTGAATCCACATAACTTTCAATAAAGTCTTTACGCTTTTTTGTCGGATCTTTTCTTCCGGCTTCTGCCAGGTCAAGATTCACGAAACTATAAGAATATCTTAATTTTCTGATGTCTAAATCATTGCGCCCAGGTAATGCGTCATCACCTGCATAATACATGTCCTTGAATTTATTGCTCAGGCCGCCCTTTTTATCGTTCCACATGGCAGAACCATTACCAACTTTTTTCCAGTCAATGTTCTTCTGTCCTGAGGTGAGGCTCGCTCCCCCTGCAGTCTGGCCTTTGGGGGTGATGAAATAGCCTGGAGCTCCGCCCGGGCCAACACTTGTCAAAGCCACAGAGTCTCTTACCCAATTCACAAACTGTCTGTATTTTGCGTTGGTGATCTCAGTTTCGTCCATATAGAACGCACTGAATGAGGTCATCTTACTGGGAGAAGTCTGCGAGTTGTTAATATCTTCGTCAGACATACCAATAAGTGTTTTGCCCTGAGGGATGTAGACCATTCCTCTTGGCATTTTCTTGTTGTTGAATTTTTTATTGTATACACCAACCAGCTCCCCTTGTCCACCTTTTCCGCAGCTAGAAAACAATGCTGTAATTATTAAAAAACCCAGTGTGTAAATTTTCCTCATAAGCCCTGGAGCAATTTTACAACAATTTTATCAAATATGATTGATATAAACAATTATTATCAGATAAATATAAGTCTTAAACACAAAAAAAGCAAGATGTTAATAATTATATAACATCTTGCTTAATAGATTTAAAAGAATTTAGCAGGCTATTTCATTCCCCAATTTGGGAAAATTTATCAACACAACTTTTATTACTTATTGGATTTCTTAATATAATTTTCAATTGCCATGATCATCGAAGGTGATTCTGGTGAAGGTGCAGCAATATCAACGATCAGGTTGTTATCCATAATTGCCTTGTGGGTATTTACGCCAAACGCTGCAATCCTTGTATTATTTTGCTGAAATGTAGGGAAATTTGTATAAAGCGATTGAATACTTGACGGGCTGAAAAAGGAGATCATGTCATAAGTCACTTCAGCAAGATCTGAAAGATCACTTACTACGGTCTTAAACAATACTGCCGGGGTCAGATCGTATCCATTTTTCAACAGGAAATTCATCGTATCTTCCGTCGCTACGTCAGAACACGGGTAAAGGAATTTCTCCCCTGCATGTTTCTTCAGTACTTCCGATAAATCGGCAGCGGTCTGCTTACCGAAGAAGATCTTCCGTTTCCGGTACTGGATATATTTCTGAAGATATAGGGCGGTTGATTCCGAAATACAAAAGTACTTCAGATCTGCAGGCACTTCGTACCGCATTTCCTCACTAATTCTAAAAAAATGATCTACCGCATTCCTGCTTGTAAAAACTACAGCAGTAAAATCAGCTAATGTGATCTTGTCTTTTCTGAAGTCCCTTGCTGGAATACCTTCCACATGAATGAAGGATCTGAAATCAATTTTTAAATTGTATTTCTTAGCCAAATCAAAGTATGGGGACTTCTCTGTTTCGGGCTTTGGCAAAGTTATCAGTATACTTTTTACTTTACGCAACCTATCTTCTGTTTTTTCTTGCATTTTACCTAATTACAGCTCCAATCCTATGGCCTTGATTAATATCAAAATAGGACATATTTCGAGGGCACAAAAGTACATAAATAAATAGAACTTCGAAAACCGATAATGAGATAAAATATTTATTCCTGCTCTTATAAATTGAAACGTGAAGATAATCCCCAACAAAATAAATGAGATAACTATGTAGTATATACCATATTTCATTGGCGATAAGGCAAAAGCGACAACCAGTGGAATGAAGATTAAGGAGATATTAAAATAACTCAAATATAATATAGAAACGTACTCGTGGACTGCTTTTTGGATGTTAAACAGATGTCCGAGCACACGCAATAAAAGAATTTTCGTCGCATATAGTACGACAATAAGAATAGAAACACTGACGAAAAAACGGAAGCCCTGGTGCACGTAAGCGAGCTGATAATATTGCGCCACGAGATAAAAAAACATTCCGATTGTGAAGCCAAATTGTATAAATAAAAATAAAAACGGCCATGAACTGAACACATTATCTTCTTTATTCAGGTTATTTAGTCCGCGATTACTGTAAAAAGATTGCACAATACTCTGTAATTGTTTGGCAAAAGAGATCCTGAGGATGGCAAAAACAACTAGTAACAAGACTATAAAACCGAGTACCCAGGTCTGCCCTTTATGCAGTGGATTACCTGTCCTGAACTTGCTCACTTTTTTCAGTTTACTGTATTTTTTAAACCAGGCATCGAGATCAAGTTTCTCAAAAACATTGACCTTCATGATACTGTCCATCAAAATGTGTTTGTTGATCAAAGAGTCCGGAAGAATCCAGGTATGCGTCATGATGGAGTCAGTAACGAACTTTTGCCGCGCCAAAAATGCAGAGTCTCTGACCACGCGAGGTTTATAAACCCTGCGCTGTACGGTAGAATCTCTGACAACAGCCAAATTCTGCGCATTCGCCTTTCCAAAGCCCGCTATGCACAGCAGGAAAAAAGTCATCAAAAAGTATTTATACATCGACCTATTAAAGTAACGGGATTATTCCTTTGTGCAAATCTAAGATATTATTATTTCACATTCATGCTTTGCTACAGATTAGCAAGGCCGCGATGAGCAGGGACACAGTTATGTATGTATCCACATCATGTCTGGCTCAGCTCCACAGTGGACTCACTGAGGATTCATACCCTGGTTAACCAGACGCAAACTACTCCCTGCTCTTTACAAAAGCAGGTAGAAATTCAAGAACTAATAAGAGTTTTTAGAAGATTGGACAGGCAGCACCAGGCAAAATTCCTTCCTGGTCTGTTTTCAGCACTTTATCTTTGCCACTGCCGGTAATGATCCAGATGGAGTCGAAATCGTTCGGGTTCCAGCTTAGTTTCTGGTGCTTGATTCCGAGCGCTTTAGCCAGTGCAGGAATATTACCATGGTTCCAGACTAATAACACTGTTCCTTTTTTATGTTTGATTTCTTTAGCAATACTGGCATAATCTGCTCCATTAAAGCTGCTGTTGATACTTAAATTATATTTAATGGCAAAAGGGCTTATGGTCTGAAACATGCGCGAATGGCTGGTCTGGTTCCCGTTACCTAAAGAGGGCACATAGATTGCAGTTGGAACTCCAATCTTTTTAGACAGGATGCTGGTAAGCTTTAAAGACCTGTTAAGTCCTTTACAGTTGAGATTTTCATTCTGTTCTTGTTTTTCTCCATGACGGATAATGACAATTTTGGCTTGCGATTTTACGATCAGGGGTAAAATCAGGGCAGATAACAAGCATAGAATAGTCAGGGCAGTTTTTTTCATGAGGTTTAAATATAACGCATGAGTTGGTTAAATAATTATCCGGCTCAAATATAAAGAACAGGTAAGCTGATTAAATAGCTGAAGAAACACATAATTGCGCTTACCTTTGCCCCATGGCAGGAATTTATATCCATATCCCCTTTTGTAAACAAGCTTGTAATTATTGTGATTTTCATTTCAGCACTTCTCTGCAGCATGTAGATGAAATGACGGATGCGATTTGCAAAGAGATCCTTTTAAAAAAGAGCAGAATAGCTGATGAGCATATTGGGAGCATTTATTTTGGTGGCGGCACACCTTCTCTTTTACCGGAGAAATCACTGGCTAAAATCTTTGATACTTTAACCTCCAATTTCTCTATAGCGGCCGATGCGGAAATCACCATTGAAACCAATCCTGATGATTTAGACGCAAAGAAAATCGCACAATTGCGTCAGCTTCCTGTGAACCGCTTCAGCATTGGTATACAGTCCTTTTTTAATGACGACCTGCTCTGGATGAACAGGGCACATACTTCCAACGAAGCAGAAACCTGTATTAAACGTAGTCAGGATGCAGGATTTGAGAATCTGAGTATTGATCTTATTTACGGGTTCCCTTTGCTGACCGATGAAAAGTGGCTGAGCAATATCAATAAAGCAATCAGCCTGCAAACTCCGCATATTTCTGCCTATTCATTAACCGTTGAGCCTAAAACAGCTTTAGCAGCAGCCATAAAAAAGGGTAAACAAATCCCTGTAAATGACGAGCAGAGCGCTGCACAGTTTATCACGCTGACAGAAAAGTTAGCTATAGCAGGCTTTGATCATTATGAAATATCAAATTATAGTTTACCTGGCCGTCATGCGGTGCACAATACCAATTACTGGAGAGGCATTCCCTATTTAGGAATTGGCCCTTCTGCACACGGCTTTAACGGAAATGTCAGGTATTTGAACATCGCAAACAATGCTAAATATATGCAGCAGTTAGCGCTGGGTAAATTAGCAGAGACGATCGAAGAACTGGATATTTATGACCGGTTTAACGAGTATATAATGACTTCGCTTCGCACGATGTGGGGTACAGATTTACAAAAAATAGGCAATGAATTTGGTAAGCTCTTCCTGGAAGATACGCTGAAAAACATTGTTCCTTTTTTACAGCGCGATTGGCTGAAAAACGAGAATAACAGGTTAATATTGACCCCTGACGGCAAGTTATTTGCCGATTATATCGCTTCAGAATTATTCCTTTTAGACGAGCACCCGGAAGATTAATCCTGAATAATTAATAAAAAACTACAATGAAGACTAAAGTAATCTGGATCACGGGAGCTTCTTCGGGTATCGGCGAAGCACTCGTTTATGCTTATAATAATTCAGGGGCAAACCTTATTATTTCTGCCCGCAACAGGGATGAACTTTTCAGGGTAAAAGGGAACTGTAAAAATCAGATCAATGTACATGTACTTTCTTTTGACCTGGAAGATACTGCCCATTTAGCGGATAAGGCCAGGGATGCACAGAAAATATTCGGACATATTGATCTGCTGATCAACAGTGGAGGATTGAGCCAGCGGTCATTAGCACTGGAAACGGCATTGAATGTAGAACAAAAGTTGATGAATGTTAACTTTTGGGGTACGGTTGCTTTGAGTAAAGCTGTATTGCCGCAGATGATTGCGAATGGCGGTGGTAAAATTGTCTGCATCAGTAGCCTGACAGGTAAATTTGGTACCGCATACCGCTCTGCTTATGCGGCTTCCAAACATGCTTTACATGGGTACTTCGATTCTTTACGCTCAGAAGTAGCTGACAAAAATATTCAGATTACCCTGGTTTGTCCAGGTTATATTAAAACTAATATTTCGCTGAACGCGATGACTGCTGATGGCCAGCTGCATAACAAAATGGATGAGAACCAGGAGTCTGGTCTTGCACCGGCCGAGTGTGCGGCCCTAATCGTTAAAGCTATTCAGCAGAACAAGGAAGAAGTTTATATGGGCGGTAAAGAAGTGAAGGGAATTTTGTTCAAACGTTTTTTCCCTTTAAGGTTCTCCAAATACATGAGAACAAAAAATTTGGCTATTCAGAAAACCAAGCACTAAAATTCGCCGTATCTCCTGCTATAAAACAAAATCATGAAAAGATTCATCTTACCTGTATTTGTCATAGTAGCTATGGCATTTTCAACTTCAGTTTACGCTCAAAAAAATCCAATGGTTGGTGGTGCAGCAATGTATGCCAATAAAGATATTGTTGACAATGCGGTAAACTCTAAAGACCACACCACATTGGTTGCTGCTGTTAAAGCTGCTGGCCTTGTAGAAACTTTAAAAAGTGCCGGACCTTTCACTGTATTCGCTCCAACGAACGAAGCTTTTGACAAATTGCCTGCTGGAACTGTGGAAACAGTTTTAAAACCAGAAAACAAAGCAATGTTAACTAAAATCCTTACTTACCACGTCGTTGCTGGAAAAATGGATTCAAAAGCAATCGCCAAAGCAATTAAAATGGGTAATGGTAAAGCTGAGCTGACTACTGTTTCAGGAGGAAAACTATGGGCTTCTATGGATGGAGACAAATTAATTTTAACAGACGAAAAAGGCGGAACTGCTACAGTGACTATCGCCAATGTAATGCAGAAAAATGGTGTAATCCATGTTATTGACAGCGTTTTAATGCCTAACTAATTTTTTTTAATTATTTCTTATAATATTAAAAACACAGCACGATATGCTGTGTTTTTTTATTGTCAGAATTTTTTATTTTCCATTGACCTATTGATAAGAAAAGTCAAATTCTATAATTTTACATGAATTAACATTATTTTAACATGAAGTTTGATTTAACTCAGATTGATTGCGTTGATGATATTTCCAAAGAAGATTTTGAGAAAAACTATCTCAATGCACGCAGGCCATTAGTCATCAAAAACATGGCTAAAAGCTGGCCGGCATATGAGAAGTGGTCTATGGATTACATGAAAACTGTAGTTGGAGACAAACTAGTACCGCTCTATGACAGCTCTAAAGCTGATCCTTCCAAGCCAATTAATGCTGCAGCAACAGAAATGAAATTCGCAGATTATATTGACCTGATTAAAACTACGCCTACTGATCTCCGGATCTTCCTGTTTGATCCTATTAAACAAGCGCCTAAGTTGCTGAATGATTATATCGCTCCTAAAGAGCTGATGGGCGGCTTTCTGGATAGTTACCCTAACATGTTTTTTGGCGGAAAAGGCTCTGTTACTTTCCTGCATTACGATATAGATATGGCACACATCTTCCATACCCATTTTAATGGCCGCAAGCATGTGATCTTATTTGAGAATAAATGGAAGGAACGTCTTTATCAAATTCCTTATGCAACCTATGCTTTAGAGGATTATGATATTGAAAATCCTGATTTTGATAAGTTCCCGGCATTAAAAGGAGTAAAAGGTATAGAGGCATATCTGGAGCATGGAGATACCTTGTTTATGCCTACAGGTTACTGGCACTGGATGAAATACCTGGACGGCTCCTTTTCTATTAGTTTACGGGCATGGGATAAGTCGTGGGCAGTCAAAGCGAAGAGTTTATATAACCTGACGATCCAACGTAAATTTGATGATTTCATGAAAGCCAATTTCAGAGAGAAATACATGGCATGGAAAGAGCGGTTAGCTATAAAAAGGGCGAATAAAGCATTGGCGGAACACGTCCCATTCTAATTAAGAATCAGTTTAAATTCAGATAGTATATTTTTTCTGCGTCATACCTTGCCTTTTTATATAAATAAATAGATTTAAATTTACACTTTTGTTCTCAAACAAGATCTTTTTTGATTATGAGCTTTATATTAAAGCCGGTAGATACCGTTGAGAATATCAGTCCCGCAGACTTTAAAAAAAACTATTTAGACCCTAGAAAACCTCTAATCATTAAAGGTTTAACCAAGAGCTGGCCTGCAAGAGAAAAGTGGACAACTGAGTACCTGAAAGAAATTGCCGGTGACCTGGAGGTCCCTTTATATGACAATGCAAAAGTAGACCCTTCCAAGCCTATCAATTCGGCGGCAGCGCATATGCGTTTCGGCGATTATCTTGATTTGATTAAATCTGAGCCTACAGAACTGCGTATATTTTTCTTTAATTTATTTAAACACGTACCGAGTCTGATCAAGGACATCGTTTTGCCTAAAGATTTAATGGGTGGTTTTATTGAGAGTATGCCTGCGATGTTTTTCGGAGGTTCAAACTCGGTGACCTTTCTACATTACGACATCGACCTTCCGCATCTTTTTCATACGCACTTCGGTGGCAGAAAACATATCATCTTATTTGATAACAAGTGGAAGGACCGTCTTTATTGTATTCCAAATGCTACTTATGCGCTGGAAGATTATGATGTAGCCAATCCTGATTTTGATAAATTCCCTGCACTCAGAGGTGTAGAGGGTTATGAAGTTTTTCTGGAACATGGTGATACACTTTTCATGCCTACAGGAATGTGGCACTGGATGAAATATCTGGATGGTTCTTTTTCTTTAAGTTTAAGAGCATGGGATGCTTCCCCGATCAGAAAAGCGCAAAGCTTGTTCAACCTTGCTATTAAAGGTGGCGTAGACAGTGTTTTGAAAATGGCATTAAAAGCTCCTTACGCAGAATTCAGAGAAAAACTGGCTATTAAAAGAGCAGAAAAGGCATTAGCCAGGGGCTTGCCAAAAAAATAAGGGCACACGTTTGTGTCATAATTCCTTTCAGATGAAGGCCTGTTCACAGCCCTGAACGCAAAAAACCAGTATTAACCATACTGGTTTTTTTGCGTTCAGGCCCTAAGGCTATTTTTACAAGCAGGTAACATTAGTTCTCTGGCAAACTTTTACCTTCGATATTCCGTTATATACTCACATATGAAAGGTTTCCATTTTTCTAATTTTCAAGCAGATGACAAGCCTAAGGGCGGGTTTGATGAAATGCTGAAGTTATTTACCCAGCTATTGAATTATACTGCGGGTGACGCAGGTGAAACACTGGCATGGATGAATGAACTGGATAAGCAATATAAGTTTACCACAGGCGATTACGGTATGGGTGATTTTATTGATGAGCTGAAAGATAAGGGCTATATCAAAGAAGATCCTAAGGACGGCGGTATGGACATCACAGCAAAAACTGAACAGGTGATCCGGAAGTCTGCGCTGGAAGAAATCTTCGGCAAGCTGAAGAAAGCCGGAAAGGGTAATCACAATAGCAATATCTCTGGTATTGGCGAAGAAAAGAATGCAGATCGCCGCGAATACACCTTTGGAGACAGTCTGGATCAGATTGATATGACTGCGTCGATACAAAATGCACAAATCAATCATGGTATCGGCAACTTCACTTTGACTGAGGGTGACCTGGAGGTCGAGGAAAAAGATTATAAGACGCTGACTTCAACGGTGCTGATGATTGATATTTCCCATTCTATGATTTTATATGGAGAAGATAGAATTACACCGGCTAAAAAGGTAGCGATGGCGCTTGCCGAACTGATCAAAACCCGTTATCCCAAAGATACACTCGACATTGTGGTATTTGGAAATGATGCCTGGCCGATTACTGTGAAGGATCTTCCCTACCTGCAAGTTGGGCCTTACCATACCAATACCCTTGCGGGTTTGGAGCTGGCTGCAGATTTACTGCGTCGCCGCAAAACACATAACAAACAGATTTTCATGATTACTGACGGTAAACCGACCTGTCTGAAAGAGAACGGCCGTTACTATAAAAACAGTATGGGACTGGATAGAAAGGTGATTAATAAAACCTTGAATATGGCTGCACAGTGCAAACGGCTGAATATCCCGATTACTACTTTTATGATTGCCCAGGACCCCTATTTACAACAATTTGTAAGGGAGTTTACAGAAATAAACGGGGGAAGGGCTTTTTACAGTTCCCTAACTGGTTTAGGCGAGTACATTTTTGAAGATTATATTAAAAACCGAAGAAAAATAGTCCGTTAATCCGGGCAAATACACCTATGGAGCAAACCTCAATTAAAACTCTTGGCGAATTAAAAGCCTCAAATTACATTTCCTTAACAGTAAAAGACGAATTGCGCAAGAACCTTATTCAGCAGCTTCAAAATAAAGATGCTGGGTTTGAGGGTATCGTGGGTTATGATGAAACTGTTATTCCTGAACTTCAGACTGCGATTTTATCCAGACATAATATTCTGCTATTGGGTTTAAGGGGGCAGGCTAAAACACGTATTGCACGTTTAATGGTCAACCTGCTCGATGAATATATCCCTTATATTACGGGAAGTGAAATCTTTGATGATCCTTTGAATCCGATTTCCTGGTTCGGGAAACAAGAAGTTGCTGCCCATGGTGATGCAACGCCGATCAGCTGGCAGCACCGTTCGGATCGCTATACAGAGAAATTAGCTACGCCGGATGTTACTGTAGCCGATTTAATTGGTGATATGGACCCGATTAAAGCCGCTACACTGAAATTAACCTACAACGATGAACGTGTGATCCACTTTGGATTAATCCCAAGAGCACACCGAAGCATTTTCGTAATCAATGAGCTCCCCGATTTACAGGCAAGGATACAGGTGGCATTATTTAACATGCTTCAGGAAAAAGACATTCAGATCAGAGGCTTTAAACTACGTCTTCCATTGGATGTACAATTCGTATTTACAGCAAACCCTGAGGATTATACCAACAGGGGATCAATTGTAACGCCGTTGAAAGACAGGATAGAAAGTCAGATCCTTACCCACTATCCTAAAACTATTGCAATCTCCCGCAAAATTACTTTTCAGGAGGCAAAAATCACTGAAGCACAAAAACTGATCGAAGCCGATGGTTTAGTAAAAGATTTGATTGAGCAGGTTGCTTTCGAAGCCCGTAAGAGTGAATTCATCGATCAAAAATCCGGTGTATCTGCGCGTTTAACGATTTCTGCTTACGAAAACCTGATCAGTACTGCCGAGAGAAGGATGCTGATTAACGGCGAGAAGAAAACTTTCGTGAGACTTGCTGACCTGACTGGAATTATACCAGCAGTAACCGGTAAAATAGAATTGGTTTATGAGGGTGAGCTTGAAGGCCCTGCTAAAGTGGCCAATATCCTGATTGGTAAAGCTATCAAAAGCCTGTTCAACCGCTACTTCCCAGATCCGGAGAAAGCAAAGAAAAGCAAAACGGCGAATCCTTATCAATTGATAACAGATTGGTTCACAGACGGCAATACGCTGGACATTGCTGATAACCTGACTGAATCTCAATATAAGAAAGAGCTGATGCAAGTTGGCGGCCTGAACGAACTCGTTAAACAGTTCCATCCTAAGCTAAGTGCTAATCAAACCCTTTTATTAATGGAGTTTGCCTTACATGGCCTTGCGGAATACTCTCAGTTGAACAAAAAATATTTGAGTGGTGGTTTTGGTTTCTCTGATATGTTTGACAGCTTATTTAATACTGATCCTGAAGAGGATGAAGACGACGATATTGATTTCAATGCCTAGTCTGTTTTAAATTATCTTTTAATATTAAACATAAATAATGGGCCGATTACCCTTTCTTATTGCAGGATGCCTTTTAATCATCGCATTCGATTTTTACTTCGTCAAGGCGATTTTATCTGCTTTCAAAAACTGGAGTGAAAAAGCAAAAATCAGGTTTACCCGCATCTACTGGGGTATAACCATAGTCTTGGTGATTGGCGTTTTTGCTGGCATCTTCTCCAATCTCTTTCTATCTCTGCGCGCAATCATCCTGGTCACTTTTTTCCTGACCACGGCCTGCAAAATCGTGATGCTGCCCTTTCTGCTGGTTGATGACCTGCGCAGACTAGCTATTGCTATATTCAGACGTATCAAAAGATCAGGGAATGACAACACAACTGGCTCAGCTCATCAAACATCCATTAGCAATAAAACTGGTTTAGCCATTGAAGAGCCAATCAGCCGCTCCTCGTTTATTGTCAAAGCCGGACTCGTTGCGGCAGCAATCCCACTGACTTCATTATCCTGGGGTATTATATCAGGTGCTTATGATTACCAGGTCCGTAGAAAAACATTGATCCTCCCTAACTTACCTGCTGCCTTTGACGGGATCACGATGGGACAAATCTCGGACATCCATTCCGGAAGTTTTTACAATAAAACTGCCGTAAAAGGCGGTGTGGAAATGCTGCTTGGTGAAAAACCAGACTTCATCTTCTTCACCGGGGACATCGTCAATGACATGGCCACTGAAATGCGCGATTATCAGGACATCTTCAGTAAAATAAAGGCTCCTCTTGGTGTCTTTTCATCCCTCGGAAATCATGACTACGGCGACTATCATTTTGGTAAAGAGTCATCCCCTGCCAAAGTCAAAAACCTGAAGGACGTAATCAAAACCCACGAACTCATGGGCTGGGATCTCTTAATGAATGAAAACCGCCGATTAAAAATTGATGGTGAGGAAATCGGAATCCTCGGTATCGAGAACTGGGGTATGGGACGTTTCCCAAAATACGGCCGCATGGATCTCGCAGTTCAGAACACCGATGACCTTCCCGTAAAGCTTTTACTCTCACACGACCCTTCACACTGGCGTGCCGAAGTCCTGCCTAAATATCCTCAGATAGATGCCATGTTTAGTGGTCACACCCACGGTATGCAATTTGGCGTACGTACCGAAAAATATCAGTGGAGCCCTATAGAGTATATCTATAAAGAATGGGCAGGATTATATCAGGAACAGAAACAACAACTCTACGTTAACGTGGGCTACGGCTTCCTGGGCTATCCCGGAAGAGTAGGTATCTTACCGGAGATCACCATCTTCACACTGAAAAGAGCCTAAAAAAACAGGCACAAAGAAAACCTGGATCTAATCACTCCTTTCAGGTATGGATGTCGAAAAAAAACAAATACACTAATGTGAGGACATGCGTTCCGAGCCCCTTCAGGCGAAGGCAATGTCGGCCGAACATAGTGTCCTTGTTTTTTTGCGAAGCCAGGAAAACCCTACCCCTGACCCTGATCCGCCTCAATCCAACTCGCATCAGCTCCTCCAACTAAGCTCCCTGCAATCACCTCCCTGCAATTACTTCTCCTCCAATCACCATCCCCCTCCACACTGTTAATAACTCACTAACAACTTAACCCAACCCGTTAAACTTAATTTATTACATTATAAATAAATTAAACGCTATGAAAACTCACTTTATAACCTACGGAGACGATAAATACAGAGAGCAGAGAAAATTCCTCAAACAAACAGCCGTAGATTCCACCTTTTTCGACGAAGTAAAAGCCTATAGCCCATCCACCATAGACCCCATCTTCGCCAAACACTTCAAATCAATACTTGAACAGGGAAAAGGCGGAGGATACTGGATCTGGAAACCCTACCTCATTAAGAGAATATTCGACACCCTTCCGGAAAACGACGTTTTAATCTATGCTGACGCAGGATGTGTCATTAACAAAAGAGGAGCCCAGCGCTACCACGAATACCTGAACCTGCTCACAGCAACCGACACCGGTATACTCGCCTTCGAACTCCCCCACAAAGAAAATGAATATACCAAACAAGAAGTATTTGATTACCTCAAAACACCAGCAGAAATTATCAATTCTAATCAATTGATGGCAACTGTTATCATGCTGAGAAAATGCCACCACACCACACAACTCATAGACAAATGGTACGACACACTATATGAAGCCCCATCCCTGTTTACAGACCAGAAAAACCCCGCCATTCAGCAAAAAACCTTTATAGACCACCGCCATGATCAAAGTATATTCAGTGTACTCAGAAAAACACATGGAGCCCTGATTATACCAGACGAAACACACTTCCTCAATTTTATAGAAGATGGAACAAAGTACCCCTTCTGGGCTGCCAGGTTGCGTGATGACATTTAAACAAAAATAGCGCAGCCCTGTAAACAAGACTGCGCTATCACAAATAACTATTAAAAATTATCCCGCATTAAAACGGTATCCAATACCCCTCACAGTTTGCAACAACTGAGGATTATCAGGATTTAACTCAATCTTCTTTCTTAAACGAACAATATGCATATCAAGCGTACGCGTATTTACATCAGAATTATAACCCCAGACAACCAGCATCAACTCATCACGGTTAATTACCTTATTCGGATTTCTCAGGAAATATAATAAAATCCTGTTCTCTAATATCGTTAACTCGATCTTTCTTCCGCTTCTGTAAAGCGTATGAATATTAGGATGATGCTCCATATCCCCGAAACGGTGGATCTCTGACTTATCATTGTTCAGCAAAAACTTCACCTTACTCTCCAGCATCGCCACCAAAACATCCATATTAAACGGCTTGGTCACATAATCAGACACCCCAAAAGTATAAGCATCGATCTTGTCCACATCCTGCGCCTTAGCAGTCATCATAATAATCAAATTCTCAAAACCCTGCTTACGCACCTCCTGACAAACATCTGATCCCTGCTTACCCGGTAACATCCAGTCCAGCAAAACAATATCAGGCTTTTCATCCATGATAGTTTTTACTGCCAGCTCACCATCACCAGTTTCCAGTACATCATAACCCTCAGACTTTAGTCTGTGTACCACTAAAAACCTTAAATTTTCATCATCCTCAACTATCAGTATTTTAATTCCTTTAGACATATCTTTAATTATTATAAGGCAGTACTATTTTAAACTCTGTTCCTTTATTTACTTTACTCTTTACCGTAATCTCACCCTTCATGAAATTCACCAGTTCCTTACAAAAAGCCAACCCCAAACCAACACTACCATTCTGATTATATTGGTTCTGTATCCGGTAAAACTTCTTAAAGATATTATTAATTTCTGGTGTAGGAATACCTATCCCCTGATCCACAAATCTGAATACAACTTTTCCTTTAATCATTCTCGCTACAATATGCAGCCGCTTATGCTCAGGACGAGAATACTTATACGCATTCTCCGCTAAGTTGTCAAAAAGACTGCCAAGCAACACCGGATCGGTAATAAATGTCCCAAAACCAGTAACCTCGTAAGTGACCACAAAATCAGGATGCTTCAACGTATGTGACTCGATTGTACTCTCAATAAAGTCTACAATATTGATTTCATCATGATTCAACTGAATAGCCCGATTTTCAATTTGCGTGAAAGCCAGTAACTTGTTCATCAGTCCATTTAACTTGTCGGCTTCCTCATCCAGGATCTTACCATACAACTTAAGCTCCCTTTCAGTCAGCGCACTCGCACTTTTAATATTATTACCTGCTATCTTGATCACACTCACAGGTGTTTTAAACTCATGCGTCAGATTATTCACAAAATCGTACTGCAATTTAAACATCTTATGATTAATATTCAGATTTCTGTAAATCAAAACAGTTACCAGAACCAAAATTCCATAGAAAAGTAACATGACCAAAGCAATAGGCATAAAATAACTCAGGATCTCCTGAGCTACAAACGACTTTGCCGAAATAAAATAAAGCTTATAATCTGAAAATGGCCCCGGTAAAGTAATCTCTGTGGCCACATAATCTGTAGACGTATTTAAAGGATCATAAGTAAGCGGCTCAATTCTTATGTTTTGATATAACAGCGGACGCGTATTGATAATCCTGATCTTATAAGGATCAAGATGAAAAGATAACATATCCTGCTGATAAACCGGAGACGGGCTCAGCTGCTGCCTTAACATCTGCTTATAGACCTTTAAATCTTCAAACCCCGGAATATTCAGGTAAGTGATCTTGTTGGAACGGATAATGCTGAAATTCGTAAAAAGCTCTTCCTGACTAGGCACACTCGTGGTATCCAGACTCTCAATGTAAGAAATCAGCTTAATTCCTAAAGCATTAAAATCGTCTCCCCTGCTGAACTTTTTCGTATCATCCCTGGAAAACAATTTGACTGAATCCAAAGGCACTAAATCACCAAACTGATAAATATTTTTAGGGCCAAAAGAGAAATGCCCGGTATTCAGTCCATCCCTGACCGGCGAATTGCCAATCTCAGAATCATAAAAAACCACCTTTGAAACGAAAGGATAGGCGTTAATAATCGTATCGACAAACTTCGATGCCGTCGCAGAATCAAGATAACCATTGTAATAAGAGATTTCAGGGACTTTGTTCTGAAAAAACTCATTGTAAGGCTTAATACTTTCTTCCAGTACCTTTACCTTTTCAGAGACAAACTCATTCTCTATAAATTTCTTACTGAAATTATACGCCAGAAACAGCGACAAGATAAACAGTACAGAGATCAGCACAATGAAGGTGACGATCAGTGAAAAGTTCTTACGATAGCCACTAGTTTTTTCCGGAGCCATATTATTCACCTATTTCCTGGATAAATTTACAGACAAAAATTGCTCCAATGAAGCATATAGCTTCTGACGCATATCCTCACCCTGCGGAGAAAATTCATTATATTCTTTTTCCAGATAAGTCACATTCACATTTCTTTTTTTAAGCTCTTTTACAAACTGAACAGCCTCACCGGAATTGCTCCTTGGATCTTTCGGACTCTGCGCAAGAAACACGGGAACCCTGAATTTATCTGCGTGAAACACCGGAGAAACCTGTCTCATCCGGTCACCCTCTGTTACAGGATTACCGATCACCTCATAGTACATCTGCAAATTGGTCTTCAAAAATGGGGGAATGGACTTCAGGTAACTAAATAAATTTATCACTCCAGAATTAGAGCCGCCGCAAACATACATCCCCGGACTCGAATATAAACTATTTAACGCGATATAACCACCAAATCCAGAACCATAAATAGCGATTTTCCTTGGATTCGCAATTTTATTCTCAATGAGCCATCTTACGCCATCATTAATATCATCTTTGATTTTACCACCCCATTGACCAGATCCTGCAGCCGCAAAAGACTTCCCGTAACCGGATGAGCCTCTATAGTTCACCTGAAACACTGCGTACCCTCTATTTGCAAGGAACTGCACCTCTGCTTTGTAACCCCAGGAGTCTCTGCGTCCCGGGCCATCATGCGGCAAAACAACCACAGGAAGGTTTGAAGACGGTTTATTAATCGGTAAAGTAAGGTACCCCTGTATTTTTAATCCGTCACGTGCGGTATAAGAAACAGGTTTCATTTCGCACATTTCAGCTTCTTTAACGTAAGGATTAAAATCACTTAGTTTTCTGATCGTACCTTTATTGGCGATATATAAGTAATAAGAACCCGGATTCCTATCTGTAAATGTTCTTACAATAAATGTATTCTCTGCTTTATCTCTGTCAATAATTCTGGATTCAGTACCTGGTAATAATTTATCAAGCTTTTCATATAACTTTTTGACAGAAGGGTCCAGATAGTGCTTCTCCTTTTTCCAGGTTTCACAGATTACAAAAGCTATTGTTTTCTTGGATTCTGAATATTGAGCATCCACTACATTCAGCGTATCGTTACTGAAAAGTACTTTGCTTTCTTTCCCCGTCAGACAATTTAATTCTATTAGTGCATTTTTATCTCTGTTGACGTTAGAAATCGCGTAAACAATATTTGGCCTCACGTCCGAAATCGCAATAGGCGTGAAAGTAGTTTTAAAATTATTGGTCACTACAGCTCTGAAGGCCTGGTTTTCAGTTTCCCTGTAGAGTAAAGTCTGGTTTACCCCATCACTGGTAGTGGCCAGGCGTATCTGCCCTTTCGAATCTGTAACCCAGTTGGTAATGTTTCCGGGATTCCTGGCAGCCATGTCCATCTGACCGTCCCTTACATTTAAGCGGTAAACATCAAATACTGTGGAATCTCTTTTATTAGACGAAACCAATAAGAATTTACCATCTATCAGCTGATCTTTGAGAACGTGCATCCTGCTTTTCCCATTGTCACTCAGCTGACGTTCATTTTCTCCGTTTTTATTGATAATAAAAATATCAGATAACCGGTCTGCACCAGCTTTTTCTTTATAATAAACGATTTCATCATTACTCACCCAGAAATAATAATTGATATTCTTTTCGTTCAATTGTGTGATCTGTGAGGATCTGCCAGTAGTCAGATCTTCTACAAATAAGTTTTGCTTTTTACCCTGCAATTTCAAATAAGACATAGTTTTACCGTCCAGAGAAATTGCATAAGAACCCTTATCCTGTGCCTTAAAGAAGTCGGCTACAGGAATAACCCTTACCTGCCTGCTTTGCCGGCAAGCACTAAAAAGGGCTAGAAGAACAATTAATAAATATCTTTTCTTTAGGGTCATAGCATTGTGGTAGCCTGCAAAAATACGCAACGCCATCTGTCTAAACAGGCAATACACTAATATTGTTACCTGAACAGCAATGGAGAGCGACTCAAAATAGGAATATTTTATCGCTGATAAAGAAATGTCCGGTAACATTTAAAATACGGGTAATCCTGGGTGATGGGAAACCACAATTTATTATCTTTATTTTTGATAACAATTTCTTTGCTGTTCAGGTTGATTCAGAACATTATGATCAAAACAATATTGGCAATTATACTTTGCTTTACAGGTTCACTATCATTATTGGCACAAACTAATAATGATAATGAAATGGCGATGCTATATTATCAAAATGGAGATTATCAAAAAGCTTCCATATTACTGGAGAAAATAGCCATCAAAACAAAGAACGAAGCTTATTTAGACCTTTACTTCAATGCCCTTATCAAATCAAAACAATATGAGGTAGCTGATAAAGCGATTAAAAAGCTGATCAAACAAAACCCCGGATCGTCAAAATATCTGACTATACAGGGCCGGATTTATAAGGAAAAAGGAGAACTGGATAATGCGGCAAAGACTTTTGATCAGCTTTTGCATTCCCTTCCTGAAGATGAATCTAAAATAAGAACGCTGGCAAATGATTTATACCAGATAGGCGAATATGATCTGGCTGCGGATGTATTTCTGCAAGCGCGGAAAAATCAGAAGAACAATCAGCTCTTCACTTTTGAACTGTTAAGCATTTATCGTTTCAAAAAGGACAAAAACAAGCTGGGGGAAGAATATTTAAATGCTTTGTCTACCATGCCGCAAATGTTACAGCAGGCTGAGACGGTATTACCATCGGTCTTTGAAACGAATGCCGATTACCAGACACTTCAGAATTCTCTATTCAAAAGGATACAGAAAGATCCGCAAAATGAATCTTACTCAAAGCTGCTGATCTGGCAATTTTTGCAGCAAAAAGAATATGATATGGCACTGCGCCAATTAATTGCACAGGATAAAAGAATTAAGGATGACGGAACTATCTTATTTGAACATGCGCAGATATTTGCCTCTAATAAAGCTTATGATACGGCTATCAAAGCATATACTTATCTAGCATTGAAGGGCAAGGATAGCCCCTATTATCTATCTTCCAAGTTAGCATTGATCGATGCCAGTTATCAAGCGCTTTTATTGGGGAAAAATGAGCAGAAAGATGTGGTAGCACTTGCGGCTCAATATCAGGAGATCCTGGATGAATACGGCAGGAATGCTAAAACACTTTTTGCACTCAGAAAATGGGCAAATCTACAGGCTTATTATCTGAAGGATCTTAAAAAGGCAGAATCCGCATTGGAAGAAGCTATAAAAATTCCGGGTATCGCCAGTGCTGAACTGGCTGAAATGAAACTCGAGCTTGGAGATATTTACAGACTTACACAACAACCTTGGGAGGCCATTTTGATGTATGAGCAGGTCGCTAAGGAGTTTGAAAATCAAAACATAGGAACAGAAGCAAAATACAGATCTGCAAGGTTATCATTTGAACAGGGAAATTTCAGTTATGCTAAATCGCAGGCAGATGTATTAAAGGCTTCAACAGAACAATTGATAGCGAATGATGCGCTAAATCTCAGCCTTTTGATCTCCGACCACCTGGAAACCAAAACGGATACACTGGCGCTTAAAATGTATGCCGCTGCTGAATCATTACAATTCAGAAACCTCCATAAGGAAGCTATAGCCAAAGTGGACAGCATTGCCTTGTTATATCCTAAAAACAGTCTTACTGATGATATTTTGATGTTTAAATCAAACATATATATCAAAAACAGGGATTTCGCTCTTGCTGTGCCTTTGCTTAAAGAATTGATCGGACATCAGCAAAAAGGAAACTGGGCAGATGAAGCGTTGTTTATCCTTGCCGGAATCTATGAAGACCAATTGAACGATCCTGAGCAAGCTAAGACATTATATCAAAAATTGATTGTGGACTTTCCGGGAAGTATGTTTGTAACTGAGGCACGCAAGCATTTCAGGAAATTGAGAGGTGATCCTATGGAATCCTGAATTTATTCCTGTAATTTATAAAATTACACAAACTCTTAATTATATCTTTGTGCCATGTTATTATACAATGTAACCCTGATTATTGAAGAAGCTTCTGCTGCGGCATGGCTGCAATGGATGCAAGAAGAACATATTCCTGAAGTAATGGCTACTGGATTATTCGTTTCCAACAGATTATTAAAAGTAGTCGATTCACCAAATGAAGGTGTAACTTATTGCGCACAATACGTTGTACAGTCAATTGAAGATTATGATGCTTATCAGTTAACGCATGCAAATGCGCTGGCAGCAGAATTAAATAGTCGTTTTAAGGATAAATTCGTTTCTTTCACTACCGTAATGGAATATATAGCCTAATTATGAATATGATACAAACACCTATAGCTGATCTTTTTGTTATCGAACCTAAAGTATGGAAAGATAACCGTGGCTATTTTTACGAGAGTTTTAGTGCGCGCGCATTTGCCGGAGCCGGCATTGAGGCCGACTTTGTACAAGACAATCAATCTTTCTCACAAAAAGGTACTTTGCGTGGTTTACATGCTCAGAAAGCTCCTTTTGCACAAGGAAAACTGGTAAGGGTTATACAGGGTAAGGTACTTGATGTTGCTGTTGATGTCAGGAAAGGATCTGCTACTTATGGTCAGCATTTCAGCATCGTCCTGAGTGGTGAAAACCATAAGCAATTATGGGTTCCGCCAGGGTTCCTTCATGGTTTCTTAACACTTGAAGATGATACTATTTTCACCTACAAAGTGACTAATTATTACGATAAAGAGTCCGAATGTGGTGTAATCTGGAATGATGCAGATCTGAATATCAACTGGAGCGAAGAGCTAACCAAAGAAGAGCTTTTACTTTCTGATAAGGATTTGGTACTTTCTTCTTTTAAAGATTTCGTGAGCCCTTTTTAATTCACGAGTTAATATCATTCTATAAAAAATGGGCATCCGGATAATCCGGATGCCCATTTTTTATAGAATGATAATTATTTTTTGATCAGGTTATACAGTTCATCCAATTTAGGCGACAGTACAATTTCAATCCTGCGGTTCTTGCTTCTTCCTTCCGGAGTAGTATTCAGCTCTAATGGCTGGAATTCACCTTTTCCTGTTGCAGTTAACCTTACACCCGGAACTTTTTCAGTTTCTGTCAGGTAACGCACTACAGAAGTAGAGCGTAATACACTTAAGTCCCAGTTATCCTTAATCTGACCCAGGTTAGTGATTTTCTGTGAATCTGTATGTCCTTCTACTGCAATGATGATCTCCGGCTGCTCTTTTAATACTTTGGCCAGCTGAGCCAATGCCTGTTTTCCTTTTTCATCAATAATAATACTTGCTGAAGGGAATAAGAGTTTATCAGTCAGAGAGACATAAACTTTACCGTTTTTCATTTCTACGGTTAATCCGTTCTTAGAGAATCCAAGCAGTGCCTGTTCTAATTTTTCTTTTAATTGATTAGAGGCTTCGTCACGTTTACGCAACACATCTTCTACTTCTTTAAGGCGTTGTTCACGCTTTTTAAGGTCGTCTGAGAGCTTACTGATCGCCGAGGAACTATTATCCTTTAACTTGGCATAACTGCCGTTTATCGCTTTATATTTACCTTGAAGCTCATTGAGCTGACCATTCAGGTTGGCAGTGTCACGTTGTAATTTAGAAATGGCGCTCTGCAGGTGATCAATGGATTCCTGTGCTCCGCTCCATCCGGTACCTAATGAGTCTTGTTTAGCCAATAAGGCTTTGTACTTTTTTGGCGACAGGACTACACATGAACTGAATGCACTGGCTAATAAACCGATGCTTAAAAACAAAATAACTCTCTTCATAATTATGGTGCTATGGCTCCCCTCAGGAAGCGGACGAATGGGTATATACCTGTAAATGCTTTTTTTAAGTGATTAACCAAGGCAGGTTTTACTAGTTCTGCATCGGTGAGTGGTAAAACAGCAATGAAGCTTTTGAGTTTTAACAGCTCAATATGAGGATGCTCCGGATCATATCCTTTAGGGGCTTTCTTCAGCGTATCATTTTTACTCAGCTCAAACTGGTCTGTAAAACCTTTAGCTTCTATAATTTCAAGAAACTCTGAGGTATTATAATCTATTTCTTCTCTTATTTTTTTAAGCAGCGGAGCCTCTGGCATCCAGTAACCGCCGGCAAAAAAGGAGTTGCCTGGCTGAAGGTGTAAATAGAATTCCGGTCCGTTCCCATTCGAGTTTTTCACAGAGAAGGAAACTCCAAAGTTGTTCTTATAGGGGTCTTTATTTTTACTGAACCGCACATCCCTGTAAATACGCATCACGCATTTCTTAGCTTGTGTTTCGAGTGGAAATTGCGGATCAACGGTCGCAAGAATAGGAATAAGTTCCTCAACAAGGTGAATCACATCAGCCTTTGCTGTTTCATAGACTTCCTTGTTCAGGGCAAACCATTCCCTGTTATTATTTGCTGCTACTGCGCTTAAAAAAGCTAGTGTTTCTGGCTTAATCATGGTCTGTCGTAATAGGCGTTATAACTAATTTTAGGAGAGAGCCAATGTAATAAAATCACGCGGGAATAACGATAGTTAAAGGGTGCAAGAACTAAGCATCCACTAAAAATCACCCCTACATACATCCATAAGGAATCAAATTCCAGGTTACCCCCGGAAAAGACATAGGTTGCAATGCCCACGGCAATCATTTCCATTACATTCATTGCATAGCTTACGTACATAGAGGCATAAAAATAACCTGGCTCTATTTCGTAGCGCTGTCCGCAATGACTGCAAATATCATTTGTACGTTGTAAATCGAAACCATATAAAGTACCGGTAAAGATATCTCCTCTGCGGCAATGCGGACATTTACCGTTTACCAGTGCATATAGCTTGGTCGTTTTCTCCATCTAAGCTGAAAGAGATCAGGAACGCAGCGAGGCTTGTGAACGACGGTATCTTTTATACCACAGGAAGCCTATTGCAGCAATCATCAGGTAAGGAATTGCCATCAGGTATAAAACACCTGTATTCAAGCCTACAGCCTGTGTATTCCCGTTTTGAGTTCCCTGCTCTGCACTAATTGTACACATGGCACATTGTGCAGCAGCTTTCTGCAGACCAGCTCCTGCTGTTACAGCAACCAAAAGAATAAAGAAGATAATAGCTCTTTTCATTGGATTCTATTGTTTACGAAACTTGCAAAAAACAAGTTTCATCAGGTGAATTACTAACTATAGCAAATATAAGATTAAACGAACAATTAAGCCTGACATTACATAAGTCTAATGTAAAAATGCCGGGTTGTTTAAAAATTATAATATGGTGAAATCATCAGGTAGACAATTACCCCGGTAACAGCAACGTATAACCATACCGGGTAAGCCCATCTAACGATCTTACGGTGTCTTTCAATCTGCATGCTGAATCCTCTGAGGAAACTAATCAGGATCAATGGCAATACTATAACGGCCAGCATAATATGGGTAATCAGAATGAAGAAATAAATCATTCTTGTTCCGCTCACTGCTGCCAGTTCAGCTACAGAAAGGACTCCGTTATGATCAATATCTCCATATTTAGTATCCTTTTCATAAAGGTGAAAAAGGATATAAAAGACAAGAAAAATAGCCGACAGCATAAAAGTAATCACATTCGTTACTTTATGTGCCTGTATATTTTTCTTCTTGATAAAGATTAAAGACAGAATCAGTAATACTGCACAGGTCGCATTTATGCCACCAATTAAATGTGGTAATAAGTAAATGAATGATGGTTTTGTTGTTGGTGGAGGTACAATCTTCAAAGCAATAACTACAGCAAGTACTACTGCAGAAACGATCCAGATCAGGCGTAAAAAGAATTTATCGTTAATATTCATGGTGTATATCTTTATTAAGCATCAGATAGCTTACAGGGCAAGCCTACCTTCCGTCTCTTACATTTCTAAGTTCTTCGGCAACGAGAACTTTTATTTCATCATTCAGCTTGGAGAGCGCTTCCTGATTCGTCGCATCATAATAGCCTCTGATACGGTGCTGAGGGTCCAGAAGGACAAATAAATTACTATAAATGAATTTACGTTCTCCTTTTTCAAAATGCTGCTGTGCATCAATATAAAGCCCTTTATTAATCCAGTTATAAACTGCAGTACTATCTCCGGTCAATATATCCCATTTACCGGCTTTTGCTTTTAGTTTCTCCGCATAAGGAAGCAATTTAGCCGGGGCATCTGTTGTCGGATCTATACTCAACCCTATAAAATGAATCAACGGGTTTTTGATATAGGTATTCATATACACGTTCATTGCTTTGTTGGCAAATTCTACGGCATAATTATTCCCGGATGTATAAATCAGGTTCAGCACAATAATCTTTCCTTCGTAATTCTTCCAGCTCACCGTATCTGCCTGCTGGTTAATAAACCGGAAGTCAGGTAATTGATGATAAATGGTATCAGGAATCTGTTTCCCTCTTTTGGAATGGAAAGTAGCGGCTACTTTTTTGGGGCCGAAAAAGGGTAACGGTTTATACCTGTTCTTCCCTTGTTCAACCAGTTCATAATATAAAAATCCCGGTACCGCTAAAATCGATACCAGGATTATTATTTTTTTTATTGAAGAAAACTTCATGAATTAAATAGTCATATGTATATGCAAATAACCACCTTCAATGAGCATTAAAGTTATAAAGTACGCAATAAATATAAATGCGAGCCCAAGTGACAACTGCAGCCCGGTTTTCTCAAACTTAAGGTGCATAAAGTAGGCAACAATATAATATGCTTTTAAAAGGGTTAATAAGATATAAGCAATATTACCAGCCGTATGAGGAATCAAATGTTTTGGTAAAATTACCAATGCAATGATAAATTCTACTACAGTAATTCCTAATAAGATAAAGAATACCTGCCAGATTTTTGATTTGCTTAGGCCAGCATGCTCATCGTGTGCATGCTCTCCTGTATTTTGTAAGTTATGTTCAGACATAATATATTTTTTGAGGAATTAAACTAAATAGAAGAAGGTAAATACGAATACCCAAACCAGGTCAACAAAGTGCCAGTATAAACCTACTTTTTCTACCATCAGGTAATGACCACGTTTCTCGAAAGTACCGTTAATAGTCATACATAAGATGATAATATTCAGGAGTACACCTGTGAATACGTGAAATCCGTGGAATCCGGTAATGGTAAAGAACAAGTTAGCAAATTGTTGTGCCGCAACGTTAGACACTGGCCCAACAAAGAATTCTTGTAATTTCTCTGGTTTTGGAATAGATGCCCACCAGAAACCTTCATGGTGAAGGTGAGTCCACTCTAATGCCTGGCAACCCAGGAACATGAAACCACCGATAATAGTCGCAACCATCCACCAGATCACTTCTTTCTTAGCACGTCTGTGACCAGCTTCAACAGCTAATACCATAGTTACCGAACTCATGATCAGGATAAAAGTCATAATACCTACGAACACTAATGGTGCTCCTGAATCCATTACACCTGGAATAGACTGGAATACCAAATCCGGATCAGGCCATGTAAACTTTGTGAAACGTTGTGCTCCGTAGTATACCAATAATGAAGAGAATGTAAATGCATCTGATAGCAAGAAAAACCACATCATTATTTTTCCGTATTCTACCGACCACGGTGAACGGCCGCCACTCCATGGAGTAGTTTTTACCTGATCTAATTGTGATAATGAATTCATTTTAAAAATTGTAATAGTTTGTTAAAAAGTCTAACTGTTCAAAAGTAAAAAAACATAGAGATATATCCATAATATATCTATAAAATGCCAAAATATAGAGGCTATTTCTATGCGATACACCGCATTTTCTTTAGGAATTTTGCTATATGCACCCCAAAGACTGTTCAGGATGAAACAAAGTCCTGCAAAAATGTGCAGTAAGTGCATGCCGGAAACAATATAAATCGTAGAAATTGCTGCGTTATTGTTAACCAGTGTTGCACCACTTTGGTATAGTGCCGACCAGGCATCAACCTGAAGATAGCCAAAAGCAATCCCCAATACCAGGGTCGACCATAGAAATATTTTTTGTGTCTGTATATTCTGCTGACGGACTGCCTTTGCTGCAAAGAATAAGCAGATGCTGCTCAATACAAGTACTGCTGTGCTGTACATAAAGACATCCGGAAGAACCAATCCATGTCCTTTACCCTTAGATGCTGCAAATACAATATAATAACTTGTGAACCCTCCGAACATAATAGTTGAAGAAACCACAAATAGCCAAAGAACGAATTTCTTAGCTTTAAAAGAGGTAGCTAATCTATCCTGCGCTACGTCTTCCGGTTTTAATGTGTGTACCATATATAAAAAACTATTTACCTATAAAATCAAACAATAAAATCAATTGTACCAGTGGTATATAAAAGAACGAACAGAACATCACTTTACGTGCGCTGTCTATATCCAGTTTTACCAGTAGTTTAAAGGCCAGCAGTGCAAAAATCACTCCGGCTATGATAGAAACTCCTGCGATGTAATAACCGCCAAATCCAAAGAATGTAGGCAGCAAACTCACAGGTATTAATATTAACGTGCTTAAGAAAACAAGAAATGCGGTGGTCTTGTCTCTTTTCTTAGTAGGCAGCAATCTGAAGCCTGCTTTTTTATAATCATCATCCAAAACCCATGCAATTGCCCAGAAATGTGGAAACTGCCATACGAACTGTATCAGGAAAAGAATTCCTGCCACTTCGTAATCTACATGTGTAAAGTTTGTTGTATGGCCCAGTGCAGCTAAATAACCGATTAGCGGTGGTAAAGCACCTGGTATTGCGCCAACAAAAACAGCAATCGGAGATTTACGTTTTAAAGGGGTATAAACGAATGCGTACAGCAAGATAGAAAATACTGATAAAAGCCCTGTTTCCAGATTCAGCTTCCCTAATAACCAGGTACCAAGCATTCCCATGATCAAACCCAGTACTAATCCCTGGCCTGTTGTCATTCTTCCTGCTGGCATCGGACGATCCATTGTACGGGTCATCAGTTTATCCAGATCCTTTTCTATAATCTCATTGAAGCAGTTTGCTGCAGCAGTTACTAAAAACCCACCTGCTACCAGAATCAGCCAGTTTCCCCAGTCAATAGACGGAACCTCACCTCTGGCAACCTGCATCCTTGAACCAATTAAAAAAGTAACTGACGCAGAAAACACAACCAGAAAAGTAAGTCTGAATTTGATGAGTTTAGATAAATCTGAGAAAAATAATTTCAATTCTATGTGTTTTAATATTATTGATTATAAGTACTTGTTCTGTATACCAGCAGATAAAGATAAAACTGGAGCGTAAACAGAACTGTTGAGAACACTAAATGTATCACCTGAGCTGCAGGTGGCAGTGCAAAGTTAGATAATAATAACCCACTCGCAATTTGTACCATCAGTACGAGTACGATTGAATTTCCCAGTTTCAATTCTGTTGCCTTACCACCAAATTTATTCATTACAAACTGGTAGATGAATGCGTTCAGCACCACTACAAAAATTGCCAGATCACGGTGATAAGAGAAGATGTCCCCTATTTTCCCAATCCATGTATGTCTCTCCTGGTATAACAGGTTCTTTGAAATCTCATCAATAGCTTCCCGGACTTCTGTTCCCAAAACAATCTGCAGAACGCTCAGCACTAAAGAAACCAGGATCAGTACTTTTAACCAGAACACTGTAGAAATGACAACAGTCGCTTCTTTATGCAGTGATTGTGCGTAGTAATGGGTATAAACCAATATAGCCAGCATGACCAGGGCCAGCAGCATATGAAGGGTGACTACCCAGGCCAGCAAATTGGTGGAAACCACAATTGATCCCAGCCAGGCCTGAAAAACTACCATAAAAAGATTCAGTATACTTAAAACTATAATCCTTTTAGCTTTACTCTTATACGTAAATGAAAGAACGGTAACTGCAATTAACAGAAAACCTGTAGCTGCTCCGGTAAGGCGGTTAATGTATTCAGTCCAGGTCTTTGCTGCATTAAATGATTCCGGAACTGTTATACTTTGATCGTGACGGATACTATCTGCCACGTCCTTTTTACCCATTTTATCAAGCATCAGCGCAAAACGCTCATTCTTTTTAACCCTGCCAGCTACATATTTCTCTTTATAGTCTTTCGGAAGCTGATCTACCGAGGTTGGCGGAACATATTGGTCAAAACATTTTGGCCAGTCCGGACAACCCATACCTGATCCCGTACTCCGTACTACTGCACCTGCTAAGATGAGTACTAACGTCACTATTAAAGTAATCAGGTTTAACCGGATAAATCTCTTTTCAGATTTAGGAACCATTGGTTTGATTTTAAAAAAAATGAGGTTATCGTTCTAAGTAGATACTCAAGCAGATAACCTCATTGTATAATTTTAATAAAGGAGATTAATCCAGTATTGCTTTTTCTTTTGCTTGTTTTTCTTCCCACTCTCTCTGGATGCGCTCAGATTCTGCATTTCCTTCGAAGTCATGCGGCATGTTAGAGCTCATTGTCTGAGAATAAGGAACAGTCTGAGGAATGAAATCTGCTTCAGAACCTGGCTTACTGTAATCATATGGCCAACGGTATACTGTAGGGATTTCTCCTGGCCAGTTACCATGGATATGCTCAACTGGTGTAGTCCATTCTAAAGTATTAGATTCCCAAGGGTTCTGTGTTGCTTTTTTACCTTTGAAAATTGAGTAGAAGAAGTTGAAAAGGAAAGCAACCTGTGCTAATGCTGCAACGATAGCTGCCCATGTTACAAAGATGTTTACAGTAACCCATTTCTGCATGAATTCAAATTCAGTGAAAGCATAGTAACGACGTGGTACACCATCTAAACCTAAGAAGTGTAATGGGAAGAATACTAAGTAAGCACAGATAAATGTAATCCAGAAGTGAAGGTATCCTAATTTCTCGTTTAACATTCTTCCGAACATTTTTGGATACCAGTGATAAACACCGGCAAGCATACCAAAGATCGCCGCAGAACCCATTACCAGGTGAAAGTGAGCCACTACGAAGTAAGTATCGTGAAGGTTAATATCTAAAGAGGCATTACCTAAGAAGATACCAGTTAAACCACCTGAGATAAAGAATGAAACCATACCAATAGCACATAACATTGCAGGTGTGAACCTGATATTACCGCGCCATAGTGTAGCCAGGTAGTTGAAAGTTTTTACTGCTGAAGGAACAGCGATAATCAGGGTCGTGATCATAAACACACCACCCAGTAATGGGTTCATCCCAGTTACAAACATATGGTGACCCCATACGATGAAGGAAAGGATAGTAATACCGATTAACGAGTAAACCATCGCATGGTAACCAAAGATTGGTTTTCTTGAATTTACCGAGATAACCTCTGAAGAGATACCTAAAGCCGGCATAATTACAATATATACCTCAGGGTGACCAAGGAACCAGAATAAATGCTGCCATAAGATTGGAGAACCACCTTCGTTAGGTAATACCTGAGTACCCATAACAATATCAGATAAATAGAAACTTGTACCGAAACTACGGTCAAAGATCAATAACACAACACCTGCTACTAAAACAGGGAATGATAAGATACCTAAGATAGCTGTTAATAAGAAAGCCCAGATTGTTAAAGGCATTTTCCAAAGGTCCATACCTTTAGTACGCATGTTTAATACAGTACTTACATAGTTGATACCACCCATTAACTGAGAAGCTACAAAAAGAACCATACTGATTAACCATAATGTCATACCCAGTGCTGATCCGGCGATAGCCTTAGGAAGCGCTGATAATGGCGGATATACTGTCCAGCCTGCACTCGCTGGTCCCGTTTCAATAAAGAATGAGCTCATCATCACTACGCAGGCGATAAAGAATAACCAGTATGAAAGCATGTTCATAAATGGTGATGCCATATCCCGTACCCCGAGCTGAAGAGGAATCAGTAAATTACTAAACGTACCGCTCAATCCTGCGGTCAGTACAAAGAATACCATGATGGTACCGTGTATAGTTACCAGAGCAAGGTAAAAATCAGGTTTGATCCTTCCTCCTTCTGCCCATCTTCCTAAAAATGTTTCAAGAATAGGGAAACTTTTATCTGGCCAGGCCAGCTGCATACGAAATAAGATAGACAATCCCATTGCAATAACAGCCATAACAATACCAGTTATTAAAAACTGCTTAGCGATCATCTTGTGATCCTGGCTAAAGATGTATTTCGTTATGAAAGATTGTTCGTGATGCCCATGATCGTGACCGTCATGGTGATCGTTGTTATGTGTATCGTGTAATGTTATAGTTGACATAATGCGCTATTCCAGTATAATTATTTTTTTAAAGCCGGTTTATTCATTGCTACAGCAGGAGCACTTGTCGCAGCTTTAGCTGTACTATCAGCTGGTGCTGCCGCCGCTGGTGCAGCTGCTGGTTCTGGTACGATTGGCAAGTTAAATTGCTTTCTCAAATCGTTATTGATAAACTTAGGTTGTTTAACTATCCAGGCATCATATTCAGCCTGAGAAACAACTCTAACAACCTTTTGCATGTTATAGTGACCAGATCCACAGATTTTCGAGCAATAGAACAAGAATTTAAATGCTGGATCATTTACTTTAGTCTGCATATCAGCAGTAGTAATTGTTGGTGTGAATTCAAAATAAGAAGTCATACCCGGAACAGTGTTTAACTGTATCCTGAAATGCGGCATGTAAAAACTGTGCAATACATCTTTACTGGTCAGAATCAATCTTACTGGTTTGTTGACAGGAATAACCATTTCCTCTGCCATCTGATCATCAAGATTGTCCTTATCATTAAAGTCCATACCCAAACTATTTGTTCCGGTAATCAGTTTATAGTTTTTCTTACCTACAATTTTATCAGCTCCCGGATAACGGATAGTCCATGCGAACTGCTGAGAAGTAATCTCAATGCTCAATGGCTTATTATTAGGATCTTCGATTTTGTAGAAAATTGATCTCCAGGTAAGGAATCCCATTAATACCAATACAGTAAGCACTAACGCAGGAACAATTGTCCAGATACGCTCCAGTGCATTATTGTGTGGGTAGTAATAAGCTTTTCTTTTACCAGTATTCTTGTAAAAGTACGAGAACAGGAATAATACAAGGTGTGTTCCGATGAATACGATAGTAGTCAGGATCAGCGTGATGTTAAACATCTGGTCAATCTTCTTACCGTGTTCTGAAGCAGCATCAGGAAGAATCATGTTTCCGTGAACCGTATATTCAAAGTAAACTCCGTATAATCCGACGATTAAGAAAATCACAAAAAGAACACCATTTACTGTATTCCAATTGATACCGGCAGGTTTATCCTGTGCTTCACGTGTCAATTCATATACCCGCATTGCTTTACCAACTATCGCTATGAATAAGCAAAGCAGTAAAAATAACAGGGTATAAAATGCTGCCGACTTATAGATCGGGAACATATCAATAGGTTTTTTCGCAGCCGTAGCGGCAGCACCGGCGGCAGCTTCTTGTGCAAATGCGCTCGTATTTGCAAACACAGTAAGAATTACTGCCAGGGCCGCTATTGTCTTATTGCTTATATATTTTCTTAAACTCATTTTCTTAAAAGTAGTACGATGTACTTCTACTATAAATTAATGTATATACTCTCTAACCAGTTACTACAAATGGTGATTCAGACTCTCTTGTAAGAAAGGGTGATTCTTTGCAATTAAAGGTTTCTTACTTAATGAAGATAATACTGTAAAGGTAAACAAGCCTACAAAACCGATTGCTGTACCTATTTCAATAATACCAAAGCCATTATGTGATTCTACAGTTCCAGGCATAATCATCTGGTAGTAATCTACCCAGTGACCGCATAATACAATTATACAAACACCCAGCATGATATTTTCCTGTCTTTTATTATCGCGGTCCATTAACAACAGAACCGGAGCAAGGAAGTTCATCACTAAATTCAAAAAGAACCAGAACTTGTAAAACTCAAATCGTTTGTAAAAATACACAGTTTCTTCCGGCATGTTGGCATAATAGATCAACATAAATTGTGCAAACCATACATAAGTCCAGAAAATTGAGAACCCGAAGATGAATTGACCTAAGTTATGAAGGTGACTATTGTTAACCCATTGCATATAACCTGCTTTTCTCAACAGGATGATAATTACAGCTATAGTAGCTAAACTGCTCACCCACATTGCTGCGAAGTTGTACCATCCAAACATAGTAGAGAACCAGTGTGCCTCTAATGACATTACTGTATCAAATGCAAAGATTGGCGTAGTAAAGCCGTAGATAACTAAAAATATACAAGAGTATTTAAAACTTTTCGTGTATGAATTTAAACCACCTTCTAAATCCTCGTTAGTTGATAACTTAGAAAGTAAAAGAGCGAAGAAAGAATAGATACTTAAAAATACAACCTGACGTCCTAAGAAGAAAGGTACATTTAAGAAAGCTGATTTTCCATCGATTAATTTATCATAGTTGGCAGAAGACGGATCAGTTAAGCCCGGTGCGTTCCAGTGATGATAAAGATTATGTGTATATAGTCCCAGACCAATAACAGCGATCAGGATTACTACAGCGATAGGCAATGTTCTTGCCATAGCCTGAGGCACACGTAAGATTGATGCAGACCATCCTGCCTGCGCTACAAACTGAACAGCTAAAAAGAATGCACCCGACATACATACACAGGCGAAGTAATAGGCCATAAGTAACAGGTTGGCAAAAGTCCGCTCATGAAGTCCATGATCAGAAAAACCATAAGCAATACTTGCGATACCAATAACGATCGCCGCTATGCTTAAAGTTTTAGCTTTTCCTGTAAACTCAAACTGCTCATTGAAATTATAATTGTGAGTTCCCATTTATATCTGCTTTTCTATTGTATTTTTTGTAATTGTTGAACATACATCACAACTTTCCATCTTTGATCTGGAGTAAGCTGAGAGGCATGTGACCCCATGTTATTTAATCCGTACATGATAGTATGATAGATTTTACCTTCCGATAAGTCTTTCATCAAGCCACCACGTGATGACGCTGCATCACCATGATAAGCTGGTACACCTGTAAATTTCTCAATTTGGACAAGGTGTCCTTTACCATCACCTTTTTCACCGTGACAAGGTCCGCAGAATACAGTAAAGTAATGTTTACCTGACAATAAGTTCTGTGGTGTCTTAGCTAAAGGGTTGTGCAGATTTAAACCTGCCGCTTCGTAACCTTCTTTGGTGTTTGCGTATTCATACTTCACAAATCCTACAGGGCTTGTATTCGCAGGAGGTGTTTGTGCAGTTTGTCCGTTCGCAAAGTTTTTGTTCGGCTGGTCAGGATCGTAAGCAATATGATCATACATATTCCTTGCATATTCCAAACCTGGATTATTCTTATTCCTGCAAGACGAAAGTGTTGTAACAGCCAGGGCAAGAACAACAAATGAGGCTGCAACTATTTTATTCTTATTCATAGCTAATATACTTCCTTTCATTGTGCTTAACTTCTATAGCACCAGCTTCTTTTAATAGTCCGTCAATTTTACTGTGATCTCCATTTTCCTGAGCATCAACAGCTATAATAAATCTATCATCTGTGGCTCTTAAGTCCATTACTCTTGGTGCTCTTCCTGGGAAAAGGTGAGTAGATGCATAATAAGATCCTACTAATCCAAATGCACAGAATAAAATAGTTACCTCAAACATAATCGGAATAAAATCCGGTAATGCGAAAGCTGGTTTACCACCAATATTATGTCTCCAGTCTACTACCGAGGTAAGATAGATCAGGGCAAATGCTGAAACCGTTCCTGTTATCCCGCAGAAAAATGCAAGGATATCCAATCTTGATCTTTTAATTCCTAGTTTGGCTTCGATGCCGTGGATAGGCATAGGCGTATAAACATCATGGATCTTAATGTTGTTCTCCTGTAACTTTTCGATGCCATGCATCATTTCGTCAGGATCGCCAAAACTGCCTAAAATATATTTGATATTACTCATTGTTATATTTTTGCGTATTCTTCTTGTTTAACACTATCAAATTTCTCTAAAGACTCTACATATTCCTTAACGTGAGCTTTGTCCAAATGACCTTCTTTAATCTGTGCAAGTTTAGCTTGCTCACTTGATGTTTTAAGTAATAGTTTTACCTCAGCAATTGCAATTGAAGGCAGAACTCTTAAGAACAACAGGAATAAAGTAAAGAATACCCCGATTGAACCTACAAAGACACTTACATCTACCCATGTAGGATAGAACATCGCCCAACTTGATGGAAGGTAATCACGGTGTAATGAGGTTACGATAATTACGAAACGCTCAAACCACATACCGATGTTTACCACGATAGATAAGATCCATGTTGCAGGAATACTCAAACGGATTTTCTTGAACCACAGTAACTGCGGAGAAATTACGTTACAAGTCATCATCATCCAGTATGCCCACCAGTACGGACCAGTTGAACGGTTGATGAATGCGTATGCTTCATATTCTGAACCTGAATACCAGGCAATAAAAAACTCAGTGATGTAAGCCACACCTACGATTGATCCTGTAAGAATGATGATTTTGTTCATCGATTCAATGTGGAACATGGTGATGTAGTTTTCAAGACCCAATACTTTACGGGCAACCAGTAATAAGGTTAACACCATGGCGAAACCAGAGAAGATCGCACCAGCCACAAAGTATGGAGGGAAGATTGTAGTGTGCCATCCCGGAATAACCGAGGTTGCAAAGTCCATCGATACAATTGTGTGTACCGAAAGTACCAGTGGTGTAGAGATACCGGCAAGGATCAGAGACACAGTCTCAAAACGCTGCCATGTTTTAACGTTACCGCTCCATCCGAAAGAGAAGATAGAATAAATTCTGCGGCGTACACCTGTTGCACGGTCACGGATAGTAGCAATATCTGGTAATAAACCTGTATACCAGAATAATAAGGATACAGAGAAGTAAGTAGAGATCGCAAACATATCCCACACCAGCGGTGAGTTAAAGTTTACCCAGAGTGAACCGAACTGATTCGGTAAAGGTAATACCCAGTAAGCTAACCAAGGTCTTCCCATGTGGGATACAACATACGTTGCGGCACAGATAACGGCGAAAATCGTCATCGCCTCTGCCGACCTGTTAATGGAGTTACGCCAGTTTTGACGGAAGAGTAATAATACCGCTGAAATCAATGTTCCTGCGTGACCAATACCTACCCACCATACGAAACCGGTGATATCCCATGCCCATCCTACAGTTTTGTTCAGACCCCATGATCCGATACCGTTCCAGAAAGTATAACTTACTGCAACTAACCATAAGGTCGCTCCCATCAGGGAAACTATAAAACCTATCCACCAGGCCCTGTTGGGCTTATTCTCAACTGGCATTAAGATATCATCCGTAATTTTTGCATACGTGATATCATTGCCGGTGATTAGTGGTTCTCTTAATATTGATTCGTTATGTCCTGACATAATGTGTTTTCTTTAATATCAGCTTACGCTTGTACTGTTGGTAATGAATCTGTGTTTCTAATTTTTGTCATGTAACCTATTCCTGGTTGAGTGTTTACCTCTTCCAATACATAGTAAATACGCTCACTGCGTAATGCTTTCGATACTTCTGATTCAGGATCGTTTCCATCACCAAATATAATTGCATTTGCTGAACAAGCTTCCTGACATGCCATTTTGATATCTCCATCTTTCAATGGACGTTTCGCAATTTTAGCTGACAATTTACCAGCCTGAATACGTTGGATACACATTGAGCATTTTTCCATAACCCCTCTTGAACGGGTAGTCACGTCTGGGTTAAGAACCAGCTGAGTGAACTCATTGTTCAGGTAGTTATCGAAACGTGAATCATTCCAGTAGTTAAACCAGTTGAAACGGCGTACTTTGTACGGGCAGTTATTTGCACAGTAACGTGTACCTACACAACGGTTATAAGCCATGTGGTTCAGACCATCCGAAGAGTGGGTCGTTGCCAATACAGGACAAACAGTTTCACAAGGAGCGTGATCACAGTGCTGACATAACATCGGCTGATGAACAACTGACACGCGGTCAAGATTCTCCATGTGCGCGATTTCTTTCTCCTCAGATACGCTCTTATCGCCTTCTTCAAAGCTATAGTAACGGTCAATACGGATCCAGTGCATTTCTCTGCGTCTGCGAACCTCATCGCGTCCAACAACAGGGATGTTATTTTCTACGTTACAAGCAACAATACAAGAACCACAACCAGTACAAGCATTCAAGTCGATTGCCATTACCCAGTTGTTACCTGGTTTTTCGTATTTATCCCATAAATCGTAAGTTTTATGTTCACTGTCATGCTTACCAGTACCTGCCGAAGGATTTTTCACATATTCCTTGAAAGTTGCTTCGCGGATAATGTTTCTTCCTTCAAAAGAGTGGTGAGTCTGCGTTTGTGCAAGCTCGTTGGTTGCACCAGTTTTGGTGATCGTGATCGTATTTGCATACTGTAACGTTCCATTGCTGAAAGTTACGAATGGATAAGCATTCTGACCTACGTTATCACCAGCTTTACCCACTTTAGTACGTCCATAACCTAAAGCTATAGAAGCAGTGCCCTGTGCTTGTCCTGGCTGAACCAGAACTGGTAAAGTAATTTTATATCCGTTGCTTCCTTTAACGTCAACAACATCGAATTCTTTAATTCCCAATGACTCAGCGAACTTAGGCGCAAGAGCAATGTAGTTATCCCAGGTTACTTTAGAAACCGGATCAGGTAACTCCTGTAAAAATGCGTTGTTAGCATGTTTACCATCACGCATTGCTACACTTTCATAAACCTGAAGCTCAATATCCTTAGCTAAAGCAGCACTGCTTTTCACTACTGAAGGCGCAACAGCTGCTAATGAAAGATTGAAGCTGTAAGAACCTGCTGTTTTAGGTGCTGCAGCAAAAACTCCAGTCTCTAATACATCGTTCCATGACTTACCGAAAGCTGGAAGTATATTTTTCTCCCAGTTGTTACGTACATACTGGTAGTATTCCTTAACAGGAGCGTTAGACCAGATCAGTAAACTTTCTTCCGCCTGACGTGAATTGAATACCGGGTTGATGGTTGGCTGAACGATAGAATAATATCCTTCGTAGCTATTTGCATCACCCCATGCTTCTAAGTAATTCTGATTAGTTGCAATCACATCACATAAAGTAGAAGTCTCATCCTTACGGTCTGAGAAAGAAACTTTCAATGGAACCTTTCCTAATCCATCAGTGAATGACTTAGTATTGACCACATCATAAGCAGGGTTGTTATCCAGGAAGAATACAGCAGCAACTTCGCCTCTGTTCATTTCATTTAAGAATTCCGCGAATTCAGCATCATTACCAGCATAACGTTTGTTAGGATTATCCAAATCGATAGTTGTACCATAACTGCCGATAGCAGAGTTGATCGCATTAACCAGGATTTGAGTAGAAACATCGTTAGAACCACATACTACTAAAGCTTTTCCTTTTTGCTGAACTAATTCTTTAGCAATCAGTTTAAGTGCTTTTTCAGCAGTACCATTCTTAGGTAAAGAACCACCAGCTAAATTGCCACCAGTGATTTCATTATATAAGGTTATCAGAGCAGGACCCTGTTCTGATAATTTAACCGGGATACGTGTATCAGCATTAGTACCTGTCAAACTCATACCAGCTTCGAACTGGAAGTGACGTGACATTTTACCTTTTGCCAATGACTTGTGATTTCTGTTAGCCACATACTGAGAAGTGAATTCTTCTCCGCTAATCCATGTTCCTAAAAAGTCAGCAGCAAAACTCACGATTAAGTCAGCTTTGTCGAAGTTATATTTAGGAATTACAGCTTTACCAAAGCTATTCTCATTTGCTTTGATGATACCAGTATAAGATACTGCATCGTACTGTACATGTTTAGTTGCAGGATAAGCAGCTATAAAGTCTGCAACTACTGCTTTAGTAGAAGGACTGTTTACAGATGAAGAAACGATGCGGATTTTCTTGCCCGAAGCTTTTGCTTTTGCCAGCTCTGCAGCTACAAACGCATCAACCTTCGCCCAGGTAGTCTCATCATTCTTTAATACAGGTGCTTTAAGTTTCGAAACATCGTACAAATCCAATACAGAAGCCTGAGCCTGCGCATCAGTACCGCAATTGAACTCACCCGCATTTGGGTTTGGCTCAATCTTGATCGGTCTGCCCTCTCTGGTTTTCACCAGGATACTCTGACCATTATAACTTGATACATAGTAATTCGGGATACCCGGGATTACTTCTTCAGGTTTAATCAGGTAAGGTATTGATTTGTGAATCGGAGCAGGCTGACAAGCGGCAAGTGTCACCGCACCAAGACCAAAGCCTAAGGCTTTTAAAAAGTCACGGCGAGGAGTTACTGTACTTAATCCTGCTTCATTTAAAACATCTTCTATTGGAAGCGGCTCCGCAAATTCGTTTTTGTTGTTTTCAACAAAATCGGAGGTCTTGTTAAATTCCTCTAAGCCTTTCCAGTATTTTTTATTGCTTTCCATTTAAGCTATATTACTGTTTATCGAACGTTCTTTTTACTAAACTCTATTAATAGTGACATTTACCACACTCAATTCCACCTAATGCTGCAGGTGTAATTTTCTCACCTTTTTTGATTTTCTCATGAGCCTCAATAATTTTGGTGTAGAATGCGTTGTCTTTAACTTCTAACTTGGTGTCTTTATGACAGTTGATACACCATTTCATGGTTAGAGGAGAATACTGATAGATCTCTTCCATTGTATTAACCGGTCCGTGACAAGCAAAACAAACTGGCTCGTTTGGTTTCAATCCTTTTTCTTTACGGATAGCTTCTTCAGCTACAACAACGTGTTGTGAGTGATTGAAGTAAGCGAAATCAGGAAGGTTGTGAACACGTACCCACTCAATTGGTTTTTCTTTAGACTTGTCATAAGTCATTTTATCTGCATCGTAACCTAATGCGTTGTAGATTTTCTGAATCTCAGGAGAGATATTTCCATCATGGCTGTCTCTGGCCTGAACCTGTTTGTGACAGTTCATACAAACGTTAAGCGAAGGTATGGTTGCGTTTTTAGATTCGAATGCACCAGCGTGACAGTACTGACAATCAATCTGGTTTACACCAGCGTGTAACTCGTGAGAGAATTTAATTGGCTGTGTTGGCTGGTAACCTGTAGAAACACCAGTGTTCCACATGCCCATCCATCCAAATGAACCTAAGCTTATCACTAAGCACAGGATCACGAAGAAAACAAACTTCTTGTTTTTGAATAACTGACCAATGCCAGCTAACATCGACGTTTTCTCTTCGTCTTCTTCGATTTCTACACCTTGTTTTTTCAGGATCAGGCGCTCAAGCATTTTGATTGCTCTTGCCAGGATCACTAATACAATGATAGAGATCAGGATTACAGCAATTACTCCTACGATAGAGAAGTTTGAAACTTCATCAGAACCAGTAGCTGCACCAGCAGCTTCTACTTTCTTAGGCTCACCTACTTTTACGTAAGCAAGGATGCTTTTAATCTGCTCAGGCGTTAAAGATGGAAACGCTGTCATGTCGGCATTCGGATTGAACTTCGAAGCCTCTACAGCCTCTTTGTCTCCCGACGCGATAAATGCCGGAGCATTGTTGATCCATTTTAACAAAAACGCTTCGCTCTTTGTAGGTACAATCGTTTGTAATGCCGGGCCGATCAGATCGCGGTCCAGTGCATGACATGAAGTACATTTTTCCTTGAAGATTTTTCTACCTTCTACTGCGTCTTGTGCTTGCGTACCAGAAACGATTAAAACAGATAGAGCCGTAAACATAAATGCCGACTTCCAAACTCTTCTAATGATCAATGAGATATTCCTCATAATGAGTATTTTATGCTTTATTTTAAAAAACTGTAATGAACGTATTGATGTTTAAACTCTTGTTCTTCACCAAAACGTCCACAAAAGTAAAATTTATTAAGTTACCAATGACAAAGAAATGACAGTAAATACAATTTATAATCATTCTAAACTTTTCCATTTTATGGCTTTAAACGAAGAAAATCAGCAAATTTTTCTATTTGCTGATTTTCTATACGACAAAAATCCAGATAAGGATTTGGAATTATAATTTACATTTTTAATATCCAGGCAAAAATCAATGGTGCTACGATAGTTGCATCAGACTCCACGATAAACTTAGGCGTATGGATGTCCAGCTTGCCCCAGGTGATCTTTTCGTTCGGTACAGCGCCAGAATACGATCCGTAAGAAGTCGTAGAATCAGAGATCTGGCAGAAATAAGTCCAGAAAGGAATATTCTCCATTTCCATATCCTGATATAACATAGGCACTACACAAATCGGGAAATCTCCGGCGATACCACCACCAATCTGGAAGAATCCGATTCCTTTTCCGCCACTGTTTTTAATATACCAGTCTGCAAGGTAACCCATATACTCAATTCCGCTCTTCACTGTAGAAGCCTGTAATTCTTTTTTCATTACATAAGAAGCGAAGATATTCCCCATCGTTGAATCTTCCCATCCCGGAACTACAATCGGCAGATTTTTTTCCGCAGCTGCAAGCATCCATGAATTTTTAGGGTCGATTTCATAATATTGCTCAAGCACACCGCTCAATAACATTTTGTACATATACTCATGCGGGAAATAACGCTCACCAGCTTTCTCCGCATTTGTCCAGATCTCCTGAATATGTTTCTGTAAACGTCTGAAAGCTTCTTCCTCAGGAATACAAGTATCAGTTACACGGTTATAATGGTTTTCTAATAAATCCCACTCGTCCTGAGGAGTTAAATCACGGTAATTAGGTACACGTTTATAATGTGAATGGGCAACAAGGTTCATAATATCCTCTTCCAGATTCGCACCTGTACACGAGATTATAGAAACTTTATCCTGACGGATCATTTCTGCCAATGAAATTCCCAGCTCAGCAGTACTCATTGCACCAGCAAGGGTAATCATCATTTTACCACCTTCATCTAAATGCGTTTCATAGCCTTTAGCCGCATCCATCATTGCTGCTGCATTGAAATGGAGGTAATGCCCTTCCATGAATTTTGATATTGGTCCTCTTGTTACGCTCATTTTAATTAAGATTATTCTGTTTTGTATAAACCGCCGCAAAAATAAGGAAATATTCGTTAAAAACGACTCCCCGCTCAACACCATATTATTAATCAATCAGTGCTTTTATTTAGAACCTCAGACAAATATTCTTTTTTATTTAGAATAATTATAAATAATGTATTATGTTTGAACTATTCCAACAAAGCCGCTCTCATTTTATGCTTAATTGTTAAACTCAAAAATGCAATCCTATGTGCAAAACAATAGTTTTAAGTTCAGGAAAAGACACTGCAATATCACATTGCCCATGCTGCAATGTATTTTACATCTGGCATAACAATCTCTTGTTAAACTTTACCCACAATGACTTTTTAAACTTTAAAGATATTATTCAAAACTTCGCTTTCTCAGAAACCAGCCTGCCCTTTCCAGATAAAAAGGAGAGAATATTATTACGTACCCCAAATGAAGACATCAGCTTTGCCTTTACGCACGATGAGCTGGATTCTTTCCGCTCTATGCTCAACGAAGCTGTGTTTATGAAAGAAGTTTATACCCTGATGGGAACAGAGCCCGGAACAAATCATTAGCGATAAATAAAGCTGCACCAGATTTTACTCATAAATTGCTTACTTTAGCGCCTTTATTTTACGTATTATAACTACGCGCAGCCCCCTCTAATGAGAAAATTTTTGCTTTCCACCACCCTATTGCTCTCAACGCTTCATGGATTTGGACAAATGAAACTGATCAAACGTATGTTGTCAGAAGATGTAGATACAACCCGCAAAGCGAGTTTTATGCCACTTCCTCTGCTAAGATACTCTCAGGAGATAGGTATGGAATTTGGTATCGGCGGTCTTTACTCTACCTATCTTGATAAAAAAGACACCTTGAACCGTAGTTCTAATTTTTCAACAGTGCTCTCACTCTCTACAAAAAGCACTTATAATGTAAGTCTGAAAGGCGACGTGTGGACAAAACATAATGCTTATCACCTGATTAGTGAACTCAGGTTCAGAAGTATGCCATTTGACTTTTTCGGCATCGGCAACCAAACACTGGAAGCCAATAAAGACAGGTTAGTACAACGCCAGATCAGGGCATTCTTCGACGTAGAGAAAAATATCCTTCCCTTCTTTTATACAGGCGTATCCTTAGGTTATGAAAACTATAGTTTCAAAGACAAAGTACCAGGTGGAATTTATGATACTGACCCGGCCGTTCTTGGTCAGAATGGAGGATCAGTTCTTTTTCTGGGTGTCTCTCAAACCTACGATACCAGGAATTCAAATAACTACCCGACCAAAGGATTTTTCGGCAGGGTATCCTATCAATATGCCCCGAATGTTTTCGGCGGAAATGATTTTTCAGGCAGCCAGATTAAAGTCGTTGTCCGTAACTTCTGGCCATTATCTAAAAAATTCGTCTTAGGCGTAAACGGAATTTATTATACCATACAAAGCAGCAGTACCCCATTCTATCTATTACCGCAACTCGGTAATGACGAAATGATGCGTGGCTATTATTCAGGCCGTTACAGAGACGAAAACCTGATTGCTGCACAAACAGAATTGCGTTACCGTTACAATAACCGCTTTGGCTTAGTTGCATTTGGTGGCGGCGGGCGCGTTTTTGCGAACGGAGATTTCTCCCTTAAACAATTTAAACCCTCTTACGGCGCAGGAGTAAGATACTTCTACGATCCTGCTAAAGGACTGAGCGTAAGAGCAGACTATGCAGTTGGAGAGAAAAGACCGAATGAAGCCAGACAATCAGGATTTTACCTGAGCCTGGCAGAAGCATTTTAGAACTTAATCTTAAAATGTTCCTTTTTCTGGCCTTTTTTGAAGTAAACCAGACCGATCCAGAATAAATCTACCGTTACCGTTACATCCGGGTGGTTCTTGATTTCTTCCCAGGCTTCCTTCATTCCTTTGCTCCAGTAAATATCATCAAAGATCAGTAATGAATCCTCATGCACCTTTGGCAAGCACCATTTGAAGTAATTTATCGTAGCATCTTTACGGTGGTTACCATCGATATAAACAAAATCCAGCTTTGCAGCCTGATCAATTACAACTGGTAACAACACATCAAAATTACCAACCTGTAACTCTATATTGTCCAGTTCAAGATCCTGAAAATTCTCATAAGCCTTTTTAGCAGTCTCCGGACACCCCTCAATCGTGATAATATCTGAAGCAGGGCAAGCCTTCGATAAATAAGCAGTGGTAATGCCAAGGCAAGTACCCAGTTCGATCAGATTTTCAGGCTTACTGTTTTTTGCCAGGCGATAAATTAATTGCGCTAACCTAGGCGACTTCAACGCATTTTTAGCGATTTCCTTTACCTTTTTTGTACGGTTTTTGTTCAGATGAGAACCAGCACCAAGATCAGTTACCGTGATTAAAGCATCGTCATTTAAAAGTTTTTTTCTTTGTTCCTCAATACCTTTGTACTCAGTTTTGGAGTTAAAATCGTAAATTACCTCATCTACCAAATGATAAACAAAAGGCGAATGAGTTCCGTGTCTGCTTTTAGAGGTTAAACGATGCTTCAGATAGTCACTGATAAATTGTAATGCCATAACTGCAAAAATAGATAAACGATTATTCTAATTGGTATTTTTTAATGGAAAATAGTTCAGAAATAAAAGCGCTGGTAAAATTACTCGATGACACTGACCAGGAAGTTTTCGAACAAGTAGCGAAACGTCTCCTTGAACACGGAACTTCAGTCATTCATTTTCTGGAAACGGAATGGGAGAAATCCCTCGATACACTCTTACAGGAAAGAATAGAAAACATCGTTCATCAGATCCAGTTTAACACCGTCAAAGAAGACCTTAATCTTTGGTATCAGAGCGGTGCGTTCGATCTTTTGCAAGGCGCTTTAGTTATCAACCGCTATCAATATCCTGACCTTGATGAACAGAAAGTCATTAACCAGATAGAAGAACTTAAAAGAGAAATCTGGACAAACCTGCAATACGAAATGAGTTCCGTAGAGAAGATTAAACTCATTAACCACATCTTTTATAACATTCACGGCTTCAAAGGAAATACGAAGAACCATCACGATCCTCAAAACTCTTATATCAACCAGGTACTGGATACCAAAAAAGGAAACCAGATCTCTCTGGCCATTATTTATGCCACTATTGCGCAGAAACTGGATATTCCGGTATACGGAGTGAACCTGCCGCAGCATTTTATACTCGGTTACATTGATGAAAGCAAAAGAGAAGAAAATGAATTTGGCGTACTGTTTTACATCAATGCCTTTAACAAAGGAGCAATTTTTGGCAAACACGATGTAGACCAGTTTTTACGCCAGCTGAACCTGCAGCCACTACCAGGCTTTTATGCCCCATGCAGTAACGTGGAAATTATCCGCAGGATTATCCGTAACCTGATCTCTGCTTATGAAAATATAGGTAATCCGGAAAAGGTGGAAGAGCTGAAAGAATTACAGGATATTCTGGTTAAAAGCGACCTCTAATTCGCTGACAACAGCTGATTAGCCACCATCCATTCCTGCAAACGAAGAAACCAGTCATCAGTAGTCTTCTTATTGTGCATGCCATAGCCATGTCCGCCGGCCTGGTAAAGATGTGTTTCTGCAGCAACCTTATTCTTCACCATCTCCTGGTTAAATAAGATCGTATTCTCTACCGGAACAGTATCATCATCATTCGCATGAACCAGGAAACTGATAGGTGTCTGTGCATTTACATGCAGTTCATTGGAGAAATATTCCTTTTGTGCCTGGGTAGCATTCGGGCCGATCAGATTCTTAACAGAGCCCGTATGCGCCGAAGCCGTAAAACTGATCACCGGGTAAATCAGCACTGCAAAATCAGGTCTGAGGCTCAATCCTTCAGGATTCTTAATTTTAAGATCTCCATAATGAACCGCAAGCGAAGCCGCAAGATGTCCGCCAGCAGAGAAACCCATGATGCCGATTTTCGAAGGATTAATATGCCATGCCGCCGCGTTTTTACGAACCAGGTAAATTGCCTGCTGCGCATCCTGTAAAGGGCCCAAAGACTGCTCTACCATAATCGTATCACTCGGCAGGCGATACTTCAGCACAAATGCCGTTACACCTTGTGCAGCAAAACGGCGTGCTACTTCCTCCCCCTCATGGTCTGTAGCCAGGAAAGCATAACCGCCACCCGGACAAATAATCACAGCCGTTCCATTTGCTTTCTGCGGATCAGCAGCATAAAGACTGAGCGAAGGATCAGTGACCTTGCTCAGTCCAAAAACTTTACCATTAATGATTGTTTCTTTTTCCTTATAATTAGCAGGGGCCGCTTTTGCCCCCGGTATTTTGCCCGGGTACAGCTTCATCACTTCCTGAGCCTGTACTCCATTCCCTGCCAATATTCCCATAACTAAAAGTAACAACCAATTTTTATTCATTAGAATTCCATTAAATATGCTTTCAAAAAATCATTCAGCTCCCCATCAAGGACAGCCTGTGCATTAGAAGTTTCATAATTAGTTCTCAGATCTTTCACCAGTTTATACGGATGTAAAACATAATTCCTGATTTGTGAGCCCCACTCAATCTTCATTTTTGAACCTTCCACAGCGGCAGATGCAATCATCCTTTCGCGCATGACCGCTTCATATAACTGTGACTTCAGGAGTCTTAACGCATTCTCCTTGTTCTGTAATTGAGAACGCGATTCCTGGTTTTTAATTACAATACCAGAAGGTTTATGGTACAACCGTACCGCAGTTTCCACTTTATTTACATTCTGACCACCCGCTCCACCAGAACGGAAAGTTTCGAATTCAATATCCGCGTCCTTGATTTCAATCTCGATCGTATCATCCACTAATGGATAAACATAGACCGAAGCGAATGAAGTATGCCGGCGTGCATTAGAATCAAAAGGTGAAATACGCACCAGCCGGTGCACTCCGTTTTCACCCTTCAGATAACCGTAAGAGAAATCTCCCGCAAATTGTAAAGTAACCGTTTTTACACCCGTTACCTCTCCAGGCTGAAAATCCTGCTCAGTCACTTTGTAACCGTTCTTTTCGCCCCACATGATGTACATTCTCATCAGCATCGCCGCCCAGTCACAACTCTCAGTTCCACCAGCACCTGCAGTAATCTGCATCACTGCATTCAGCTGATCTTCCTTGCTGCTCAGCATGTTTTTCAATTCCAGATCCTCGATCAGGTGCAGACACTTTTCGTACTGCTCCTCCATCTCCTCTTTGGTAGCATCCCCGGATTGCAGGAAATCAAATAAGACCTGTGTATCCTCAAACTCCGCGTTAACTTTCTGCCAGGCATCAGTCCACACTTTTTTGGAGTTCATTTCTGCCAAATGCTTTTCAGCCTTTTTGGGATCATCCCAAAAATCTGTTTGTAAGGTAAGCTCCTGTTCTATATAAATAGCTTCGAGTCGGGTTTCGACGTCAAAGATGCCTCCTCAGCGACGCTACTCTGTCCCTTAAATCCTGTATTTGTTCTTTTGTCATAATCACAAATATAACACAAAAGGCTACCTGAACAATGTTCGGATAGCCTTTTACAAAATTAGTGTATATGTTTAGCTAAAAAGCCCTTTAAGTTTATCTACAATACTGCCGCCTTCAGCCCACGGTTCACCTGGTTTACCACTGGTAAATAAGTTCGTCAGATCTGACAACTCAAACTTTCCATCCGGCCCTGATATTTTGCTCAGTACATCTTTAATATCAAAAGAGCTGTCATTGGGATCATTTGTTTTGTTAATGAATTTGCCAATGATACCGGGAATCACAGAAGCAGCAATTCCTTTCGCTGTATCCAGTTTGATTCCCATACCTGCCAACTTATCGATGAAACCAGCTGAAGCATCCTGCGCAACCGCACTTCCTTCAACATTTCCACCTTTAAAAGCGTCTACAAGACCACCAATATTACCAGAAGATAATTGTTGTTTTAAAGCATCAATGATAGATCCAGAAGCCGCAGAAATCGCAGCCTCATTGTGCTCATCCGGAATTTCACTATTGTTAACAATAGCATCCTGAGTACTATCTTTAACCAGTTGATTCAAATTTTCTAACATAACGGGTAGTTTTTATAGGTGAACTGTTATTTTTTATTAAATATAATACAAATAAAAACCAGTGACAACCACTCATTTGACTGCTAAAAGTAAAATATTCAATTTTAAAGGCCGTTTTACTATTAAATACAATTCAATCTGCCGACATTTAAACTATACATTTACAGAAACACCATTTATTTATGTTACCAACCATCAACTTTACAGAGACAGCGGCCTATAAATACCTGGCTGATCACTTCATTGACATCAATGAAAAGAACTTGAAACAACTGTTTGCAGAAGATGAAAAGCGTTTTGAGAAGTTTTCAGTAGTTTTCGAAGACATCCTGCTCGATTATTCAAAAAACAGGATCAATGATACTACCCTTGCTCTGCTGATGCAGCTTGCCAGAGAATGCAAACTGGATGAAGCCATTAAAGCAATGTTCAGCGGAGAAAAGATAAATCAGACAGAAGACAGAGCTGTTTTACATACTGCCTTGCGTAACCAAAGCAATAAACCTGTTTATGCAGATGGGATCAACGTTATGGACGATGTGAACGAAGTATTAGCTAAAATGGAGAAATTCAGTGAAGCGATTATTTCCGGCTCATGGAAAGGTTATACCGGCAAAGCAATTACCGATGTCGTTAATATCGGTATCGGCGGCTCTGATCTGGGACCAGTGATGGTTACTGAAGCCTTAAAAGCTTACAAGAACCATTTAACGATGCACTTCGTGTCTAATATAGACGGTACACATATCGTGGAAACCCTGAAAACAGTGGACCCTGAAACTACCCTTTTCCTGGTTGCTTCCAAAACATTCACCACACAGGAGACTATGACCAATGCCAATACAGCAAGAGACTGGTTTTTGAGCAAAGGTGCAAAACAAGAAGACGTGGCTAAACACTTCGCCGCGCTTTCTACCAATGCTAAAGATGTAGCTGCATTTGGAATTGACACTGCAAATATGTTTGGTTTCTGGGACTGGGTTGGCGGAAGATACTCTTTATGGAGTGCCATTGGTATGCCTATCGCGCTGAGCGTAGGTTTTGCTAACTTCAAAGAACTGCTTGCCGGTGCACACGCAGCAGATGAGCACTTTGAAAACACGCCATTTGAAAACAATGTAGCCGTAATCCTTGCCTTATTAGGCATCTGGTATATCAATTTCTTTGATGCAGAAACAGAAGCAATCCTTCCTTACGATCAATACCTGCACCGTTTCGCGGCTTATTTCCAACAAGGAGATATGGAAAGCAACGGTAAACATGTAGACCGTAACGGAAATGAAGTTACTTATGAAACAGGCCCGATTATCTGGGGTGAGCCCGGAACTAATGGTCAGCACGCATTTTATCAGCTGATCCACCAGGGAACACGTATTATTCCTTGTGATTTTATTGCGCCGGCACAAAGCCTGAACCCAATCGGAGAACATCACCCGATTCTGTTGTCTAACTTCTTTGCACAAACAGAAGCCCTGATGAACGGAAAAACCGAAGAACAGGTGACTGCAGAACTGCAAAAAGAAGGAAAAACAGCAGAAGAGATCAAAAAGCTTGCGCCATTCAAAGTTTTTGAAGGTAACAGGCCAACAAACTCAATCCTGCTGAAAAAAGTAACACCACGCAGCCTGGGAACACTGATTGCTATTTATGAACACAAGATATTTGTTCAGGGTATCGTATGGAACATTTTTAGCTTTGACCAATGGGGTGTGGAATTAGGAAAACAACTGGCAAAAAGCATCCTTCCTGAATTGAAGAATGACGACGCTGTTTCCTCACACGATGTTTCTACAAACGGATTAATTAATCAGTACAAAAACTGGAGATAATCATACATTCCTGTTTAGCAATAAACAGGGATATTTAACCGAACGTTTCCATTTGTACATTTCTTATATTAAACCTTTATTGCGAAAAACTGTCTCAGACTTAAATTCGTTAATCAAGCATTACAAATTATAAAAATAAATACAAATGGAAACGTTTAAAAATTGTCTGCTCCTGGTTCTTATCTTTTCAGGCTTTCAATTAAAAGCCCAGACAGCAGAAGAAGCAACCACTAAAAATGTAGAAGCAAAGAACTATGTATTTGTCGCCAGCAGCGCAAATCCTTTGAATGCTACGGATATTAACAATGTAATGAGCCGAATGCCAGGTTATACTGGCGGAGGTAATATTAACCTCGCAGGATCAAATTATAGCCTTACCGTCACATCAGACAGCCTGGTTTCTTACCTCCCTTATTACGGCAGATCCTATACCCCTAAAATCGGAGATCCCAATGATAGCGGGATCAAATTCAAGTCTAAAGATTTCACTTATAAAAGTACGCAGAACAAAAAAGGCGGATGGCTGATTCTGATCAATCCAAAAGATGTGAAAGACAATTATAACCTGACACTTTCAATTACAAAATCAGGCCGCGCTACGCTTTCCGTAGTCAGCAACAGCCAGCAATCCATCAGTTTTGAAGGAAATATTACTGAGCCCGAATTAAAAAAGAAAAAATAGGTCGGCAAACTTGTGCTGAATTGAATTCTTATTTTGGCGTAACCGGAACCAGTTGTATCTGGAACAACTTACTAAACTTCTTTCCGGTTACAAAAAGACGTTTACCAGCTGCATCCCATGCAATCCCGTTCAGTACGTCTGTATTAGGAAATCTATCCTTAGCAGGCAATATTCCTGTCAGGTCAATATAACTCAACACAGAGCCGCTTTTAGGGTCTATGACTGCGATCTTATCTGTCTGATAGATGTTCGCATATATTTTTCCGTCTATGTACTCCAGTTCGTTCAGTTCAGCGACTTCTCCGTTGTTGTCATAAACGTCTACATAACTTTCTTCCTTGTAGTTGTCTTTGTTTAAAAACCAGATCCGGTTGGTTCCATCAGACTTGATGATCCGCTGCCCATCAAAGGTTAGCCCCCAACCCTCTCTGCTATTCTGATAAGGAAAAGTACCTAACTGTTTTAATGACCTGGCATCGTAAATAAACCCAACATCTTCTTTCCAGGTCAGCAAGATAATTTTATCACCAATCAGCGTAGAACCCTCCCCAAAGAATTTCTTTTCCAGCTCAATCTTCGGAGACGCTTTACCCGTCTGCAGGTCTACCCATTTTAAAGTAGAAAAGCCATACTCTCCGCTGCTCTCCAGTAAACGGCCATTGTGATATTCTAAACCTTGTGTATAAGAACTGGTATCATGTGGAAACGTATTGATCACTTTATAGGTGAATTCAGTCGGCTTGACCGACGATTTCAAAACAATATTAATAGTCAGTGTATCTTTTTTGGAGCCATTATCCACTACCGCAGTAATCAATTTATAACCTAATGATAAACCATCCGTTTTAATCGTTAATGCTTCTCCGTTATTTTTCGAACCTACCGATTTACCATCCAGCAGATAATTCACGCTGTTTACTTTCCCTTCCGCAGGAACATCCAGCTGTACCTTCACATCCTCACCCAGTCCAAAACTTTGTCCCTGTTCCGGAAGTTTGAAGCTCAGCGCATCACTGGTTCCTGCGCCGCTTTTACAAGAGATCACGAAAGTAATACCAGTAAGCGCACCGATCAGGAGTATTAATTTAGGTAATTTAACGAGCGTATTAGTTTGGCCAAAATGCATCTTCAATATGATTAATTTTATAAAGTTGTTCATTTTCAAAAACAATTGCAACAATATCGTACCGAATTTCCCCCTGGTGGTTCTTTCGGTCAATATAAATAGCGGAAGCGAATTCCATTTGCTTTTCCTTTTTCCAGTCCACAAAATCTTCCGGTTCACCATGCCCGACAGAGCTACGGGTTTTTACCTCCACGAAAATAAGCTTACTGTCATAAAAAGCGATCAGGTCTATTTCCGCCCTTTTAAACACCCAGTTTTTCTCCAGAATACGATAACCAAGCTGTTCTAAATAAGATGAAGCCAATTGCTCTCCCCTTCTTCCCAGTTCGTTATGCGCTGCCATTATTTGATGACAACAGACCCTAAGAACTTTGAAATTTCCCGCTCCACATTTTTAATATGTGCATAACGCTGCATCAGGATCTCCTGATTCACAGCATCTGTTTCCACTTTAATTTCCTGTAGCAAACCAAGCAGAATACGGTCTACTTTTCTCTTTTTCAAATGGAAAAGCCCGCCCAGAATAGTCGCTTTCAGATTAACCGTTTCATCCCGCACATAAATCTTGTGCTTGTTATACCAGTTCTCACTCAGCGAATAAGGAGAACTCGATAAAGTAATCGCTAAATCAGCAATATCACGGTCATTATTTTTAATGAACTGATTTGCCACCGGCAAATGTCCATTCTCAATTTCTTCTTTGTAATTCTGGATAATCAGCTTGCAGGTTTCATCTTCAAATGTAACATCAGAAAGGTTTTGCATGATAAACGAACCGATATACATGTTATCAATATTATCCCAGCTCACCAGCTCATGCCCAAAGGCCAGTAAAAGCCTGACAATCTCATGCTCCTGCAATAAATCATCGTCCACCCGGGTTTCCGTTTCCGGAAGATCCATAGGCGCATTGTCATCAAACAGATTATCAGGAGGGCCATCCGGATAAGGTGAATGACTAGCATTAGATGACTTCTGCTGATAACCTTGCTGATACCCTTGTTGCTGACCTTGTCCGCCCTTTTTAAACTTCGCCGAACGGATTTTGTTCAGTTCGGTCATTAACATCCGTTCCTCTACCTGGAGCAAGTGACTGCATTCCCTGATAAATACAGAAGCTTTAATATCATCTGGTATTTTCGCGATACTTTCTACAATATCCCTGATAATGCCCGCACGTTTAATCGGATCTGTACCCGCTTCCTTTAACAGCGTATCTGCCTTGTAAAGAATGAAATCCTTACGGTTATTTTCTATATAAATCTTAAAAGCACCGGCACCGACCTTGTGCATATAAGAATCCGGATCATGACCATCAGGAAAGTTAACCACTTTCACATTCAGCCCTTCTTCCAGGATCATATCCAACCCACGCAGCGAAGCTTTAATCCCCGCAGCATCCCCATCATATAAAATGGTTACATTCTGCGTAAAACGTCCGATGAGCCTGATCTGCTCAATCGTTAATGAAGTACCCGAAGAGGCCACTACATTTTCAATATTTGCCTGATGTACAGAAAGTACATCCGCATAACCCTCTACCAGGTAACAATTGTCTAAATCACGAATCGCCTTTTTGGCTTGATACAACCCGTAAAGTACGTTCGATTTATGGTAAATATCACTCTCCGGAGAGTTGACATACTTTGGAACATTTTTATCAGTTTTCAGTGTCCGGCCACCAAAACCAATTACCCTTCCGGTAAAATTATGGATTGGGAACATGACCCTGCCCCGGAAGCGGTCGTAAACCTTACCCTTCTCATTGCGGATCGCCAGACCAGTCTTTTCCAGATACTCTTCTTTGTGCCCTGCCGAAGCCGCACTTAAGATTAAAGCATCCCACTGATCAGGAGAATAGCCCAGTTCGAACTTCTTAATGATGTCTTCCCGGAAACCGCGTTCTTTAAAATAGCTTAAACCGATTGCACGTCCCTGTTCACCAGTCCACAGCTCATTGGCAAAATAATTTGCCGCATACAAAGACACTACATATAAACTTTCCCTGGCATTGTTAGCCTCCTGAACTTCCGGGCTCTCTTCCTTCTCCTCAACCTCAATATTGTATTTCTGAGCCAGGTATTTTAAGGCCTCAGGATAAGAATACTTCTCGTGGTCCATAATAAAACGCACAGAATCTCCCCCTTTACCGCAACCAAAGCACTTGTAAATACCTTTGGTTACCGATACGTGAAAAGATGGTGTTTTCTCATTATGAAAAGGACAATTACCGATTAAGCTTGTCCCACGCTTCTTTAAAGACACAAAATCACCGACAACTTCCTCAATACGGGAAGTGTCCATGATTTTGTTAATAGTATCCTGATATATCATTCAAACAAATTACTTGACTAGTGGTATTAACGTTGCAGCCAACGTTTGATTACCTTTTTCATTAAGATGTACGCCATCAGTTGTTAAGATCCCTTTTGGGAGATCCTGCGGATTATTCTGCAAATCATATTCCGTAAACAACTTTCTCAAATCACATAACACCAGCTTATTTTTAGTGGCCAGTTCTCTGATCGCTGCCGAATATTTATCCAGCTCAGCATCCAGTTCGTTGGCACTACTCTTTTTCTCTCCAATAACTGCTGGTGTACAAACGACAACCTTAGCACCATTAGCCTGAATTTTATTAATTAATGCCTGGTAGAATTTCACAAATTTATCCAGGTCCGTTCCCGTATGAGAACTCTGTTTGTGCCAAACGTCATTTACACCGATGTAAATAACAACCAGGTCTGGTTTTTTATTTAAAACATCATCTTCTAAACGCAGGTAAAGATCATATACCTTGTTCCCGCCAACACCAGCTCCAATAACTTCATAAGCCGGGGAACTCAGTTTTTTACTGATCAGATCAACATAACCACCCGGCTGGGCACCTTGCTGGGTAATAGAATCACCAAAGAAAATAATCTTTTTAGATTTGGCTTTCATAGCCATAAAAGTAAGTAACAAGCATCCTGTAGCCAGAAATGCCATAGTTTGGATCAATCTTTTCATGAACATGCGTTTTGTGGTTAGAATAGGTTTGGTACAGCCGAAAACCTGGTTAAAATCCCCAGGAAAACAAAGGTAACCAATTTAGCAATTTTTTGGTAAAGCTTTAATGCCTATTCCGTAACGCCTGAATTTTAACGTGGTTTAAATATACCCCTGATTGTATCTTGTATCCGGAATATATCACTCATTCCATATAGCCCAACTGACTCTTCCAGATGGTCATTTGAAGGTTTTTCTTCTACGCCAGCAGCAATCAGGTGGACTTGATTCGCAAGGTCTGGCAAATATTTCATGAGATAAATAGCATCAAGGGAAATCCTTGCCACACCATCATTATAGACAGCCCCCCTGGCTTTTACATTCTTTAAGTCCTTTAATTCCGGGACCCGCGTAAAAACCTGATCATAAAATTCTATAATAGGATAATTATTCTGCCCAACCAGATCATGGATATAAGCCGCATAAAACTGACCATCCAATTGGAATGAAATTACATCTTTTGATCTGTAGAAAGTGATACTCTCGCGATGTCCTGGTCTTTTTTTAAGTGGTACCGGATCAGAATTTAAAACAGCCTTAATCTCTTCCGTCTTTCTGAAAAAATGATCACTCAGCACTACACCTTTATTTAATTTATCGATTGCCTTTAATGCCTGCTCAGTAATTGTTTTATCCTTAAAACCATACTTATGCAGTAATACAGCCAATACAAGAATTACTTTTTCTTTATAATAAGCACCAACCTCTTCTTTTCCAGCCTTCAGTACACAATTCCACCGGGACAATAATTTGGGAAGAAAATCAGCCAGCTGCTGTTCCGCAGTTTCAAATTCCCCATTCATTGACCAGCCTACCAGTCTGGCCAGTTCATCATCAATACAGGAGACTACCTCTCCCGCTGCTAGTTTATCTAATATCTGCTGATGCGTCATTCCCTAAAATCCTAGTGATAATCCTTATGTAATATTAAAAAGCTTGCTCTTTCTTCTTTCTTAAAAGGCACATTCCAATTTCCCTGGTACGTAATCTTGGTCGGTAACTTATCCTCTCCAAAATAGCCCATTTCAATATTCATCTGTACATTAAAATCAAACAGCATATTGCTGTATTTCATATCCACGTAACGGCCAAGAATTGCAAAATCACGCTTATCAAAAATCGTAACCAATTCTTTGATCATTAAACCATCCTTGGTCCATGAGCTCAGATCATTCTTCACACTCACCCTGAAACGGTACACCGGGATTGAATCCAGGTAAGTTCCGCTCTGGAAATTATAATCATAATACTGGCGCATATTCGGCGTAAAAATCTCCGTTTTGCTGCCAATAAAAGGAATCCCCTTTACCGGTTTACCAGGATTAAAAATCAGTGTTTTTAACTTATCCTTATAACTTGAATTGCTATCACCCTTCCCTCCGGGAGAAGAAGTAGCCGTATTGGAAACCAGGTCAGACTTATAAGCATTCATAAAAATGTAATCAAACATTTCTATCGTATACAACTGATACTTGCCATTCTTCTTAAACACCTTGCCCGTATCCTGTTTAACCAGGTATTCCATTCTTACCGGGCCGGAATTGGAATGCCTGATCTTACGGTAAATCTTTCCATTTACCTTATTCTTCTTATCATAAGTATAAATCCTGTTTTCAGCGATGAAACTATACTTTTTCATCTTCCGGAATGCCGCATAAAAACTCGTATCAGTCGTAATTGCCCTGATAAAAGTTTCCACACTCAGCTTCTGAGCAACAATATTCACATTGGAATCCAGCTGGATCGTCTTAATGGTATCCGGATTAAAACGCGGTATCTCCTGCGCAAAACTTCCAAACCCGCAAAGCATTAAAACAGCAATAAACAAACTCTTCATCTAGTTCCCCAATTGCTTTAAAGCGATATAAGCCATCAGGCCGGTAGATATTTTCAAAGCATCCTCGTCCACATCAAAATTTGGATGATGTACAGAATATTTAGTGCCCTTAGCTTCATTTCCCGTACCTAAACGATAAAAACAAGCATCAGTAACCTGGGAATAATATGCGAAATCTTCCGCAGCCATCCAAATATCCAGATCAACCACATTTTCTTTCCCTAAATAATCCTCCGCATAACCACGCGCACTTGCCGTTAACTTTTCCTCATTCACTAAAAAAGGATAACCGTCCATGATATTAAACTCACAACTGCCACCCATACTTTCCGCAATCCCTTCAGCCATTTTCTTCATCAAACGTTTCGCTTCTGCACGCCATTCCTCATTTAATGTTCTGAAAGTTCCTTCAATCTTCACTTCATTCGGAATAATATTGGTCGCACCATTGGCAATCACCTTTCCGAAAGAAAGCACAGATGGTAACCTTGGATCTGCATTACGGCTCACAATCTGCTGTAAAGCCACAATAATATGAGAAGTAATCAATACAGGATCGATGTTCTGCTGAGGCTGTGCCCCATGACCACCTTTTCCTTTTACTGTTACATATAATTCATCCGCAGAGGCCATATAAATTCCAGAACGGAAACCTACTTTTCCAGCATCAATCCAAGGCATTACATGCTGTCCGATGATACTTGCCGGTCTTGGATTCTCCAATACCCCTTCCGCAATCATCAAACTTGCCCCACCCGGAAGAATTTCTTCACCCGGCTGGAAGATCAATTTAATTGTTCCGCCAAACTCAGCCTTCATTTCATTCAGAATATACGCTGCCCCTAACAAAGAAGAAATATGTACATCATGTCCGCAGGCGTGCATTACCCCAACATTTTTCGACACATAAGGCTTATCATTGGCCTCGACGATTGGCAAAGCATCTATATCCCCGCGAAGCGCAATAACTTCCTCAGACGGAAGATCTCCCTTAATCAGACCAACTACACCAGTATTCGCCATAATCGTAAAGGGAATGCCCCACGAAGTTAGTTTATCCTGAATAAATGCGGAGGTCTGGAACTCCTGAAAAGAAAGTTCCGGATTCATGTGAAGATGCTGACGATAACCTACAACATCCTGAAATATAGTATTTGCTAAATTTTGAATCTGCTCTTTGTTGATCATTTGATTGGCTATAAACGGGGTGCATTGATTTTTTCTCTGAAGATGAACAAAGTCGGAAACGTTGACCTGAGTTCATTCATCAGTCTCTGGGCTTCCAGACGTGTTCTGAAATCGCCCACACGGAGATAATAATTTGGTTCTTTATAAGTGATATAAGTATTCAGCTTTGGATAAGCCGATTTAAAACGTGCCTGTTCATTGAAAGTCTTTCTCCGGTCTGAACCATAAAATACCTGTACACGGAAACCCATCTGTGAAACAATTGCTCCGCTTCTGTGCCCCGTTGCCGGTGCTGCTTTTTTGCTCAAAGCGATCCTCTTCTCGATCAGGCTGTCTACCAGCGGATCTTTCACAATGATCACTTCTCCTCTTTTCTGGGCGAAAACAGCAAAAGAAAAGCAGCAAATAATAAATGTAAAAAGTGTTTTCATAAGAAGGGTTACAAACTATGCTAAAAAAAGAATGCCGATTTCTTTTTACAAAAATCGGCATTCTTTATGTGTATTACAAATTACAATCCTGCACCATGGCAGTTTTTGTATTTCTTACCACTTCCACAAGGGCAAGGGTCGTTTCTTCCAATAGTGACTTCTTTACGTATTGGTTGTTGCGGAACAGCCTCACGTGTATCCTCAAACTGTACATCACCTGTACTGGTTGAGGAAGCAAATTCAGGTTTTGACAACTGCAATTTGCTTGCTACCGGCTTAGGTGCCTGTGCTTCTCTGATGTCATCAGCTTCCTGCTGCATCGGGATACCACCTTTATATAAGAAACTTACTACTTCTTTATTGACTGCGTTCAACATGTTTTTAAACAAATTGAAAGCTTCCATTTTGTAAATGATTAACGGATCTTTCTGCTCATAAACGGCATTTTGTACAGACTGTTTTAACTCGTCCATTTCACGTAAATGCTCTTTCCATGACTCATCGATTAAAGCAAGAACGATAGTTTTTTCAAATGACTTCGTTACTTCTCTACCATGATTCGCAATCGCTTTTCTCAACTCTACAGGAACCTGGATACTTCTGATTCCGTCAGTGAAAGGAACAACAATTTGCTCAATATGCTCACCGCGCTCTTCAAACACCTGTGTTAATACCGGCATCGCCTGAAGAATGATGTTCTCTGATTTTCTTGCGTAAAACGTAGTTGCTTCCTCAAACAATTTGTCTGTTAAAATATGGATGCTTCTTGAATTGAATTCAGCCTCAGTAATATCAGTATCCAAAGAGAAGTTTTTAATCACCTCTAATTTGAAACCTTCATAGTTACCAGCCTCTTTGTATTCAGAAACTACATCTTCAGCCACATCAAACACCATGTTGTTCATGTCTACATCCAGACGCTCACCGAACAAAGCATTTTTACGTTTTGCATAAATTACAGAACGTTGTGAGTTCATCACATCATCATATTCCAGCAAACGCTTACGGATACCAAAGTTATTTTCTTCTACTTTTTTCTGTGCACGCTCAATAGATTTGGTAATCATTGAATGCTGAATTACTTCACCATCTTCAATTCCCATTTTGACCATGATATTAGAAATACGCTCAGAACCGAATAAACGCATTAAGTTATCTTCCAGTGACACGAAGAACTGAGAAGAACCCGGATCTCCCTGACGACCTGCACGACCACGTAACTGTCTGTCTACACGACGCGACTCATGACGCTCTGTACCAACGATAGCTAAACCACCTGCTTCTTTAACACCAGCACCTAATTTAATATCCGTACCACGACCAGCCATGTTTGTTGCAATTGTAACCGTTCCGGCCTGACCAGCTTCAGCTACAATATCAGCCTCTTTCTGGTGCATTTTCGCATTCAGTACGTTGTGTTTAATACCACGTAACTTTAGCATGCGGCTTAACAGCTCAGAAATCTCTACAGAGGTAGTACCCACCAATACTGGTCTTCCTGCTTCTGTTAATTTTACGATTTCTTCTGCAAGTGCATTATATTTTTCACGAACAGTACGGTAAACGTAATCCTGCTCATCTAATCTCTGCATGATTCTGTTTGTAGGTATTTCTACCACATCCAGTTTGTAAATAGACCAGAACTCACCAGCCTCAGTTGTTGCTGTACCAGTCATACCACATAATTTATGGTACATTCTGAAGAAGTTCTGTAAAGTAACAGTCGCGTAAGTTTGTGAAGCATCTTCTACTTTCACATTTTCTTTAGCTTCAATCGCCTGGTGTAAACCATCAGAATAACGACGGCCATCCATGATACGGCCAGTCTGCTCATCTACAATTTTGATTTTACCTTCATCGATGATGTATTCAACATCCATTTCGAATAAGGTATAAGCTTTTAACAATTGATTTACGGAGTGAACACGTTCAGCTTTGATCGAGTAATCACGCATCAAAGCATCTTTCTGTGCAATTTTATCTTCGCTTTCTAAAGTTGATTTCTCAATTTCAGCGATTTCAGTACCTACATCAGGCAAGACGAAGAAATGCTCATCCTCACCAGATTTGGTGATCAGCTCAATCCCTTTTTCAGTTAATTCTACCTGGTTGTTTTTCTCATCGATATAGAAATATAAATGTGAATCTACTTTAGGCATATTTTTCGACTGATCAGCCATGTAGCTGTTTTCAGTTTTAAGCAGGATATTTTTGTTATTTCCTTCACTTAAGAACTTGATCAGTGCTTTATTTTTTGGTAAACCACGGTGTGCTCTTAATAACGCTAAACCACCTTCGCCTTCTTCAGTTCCGGTTTTACCATCTGCAATTAATTTTTTAGCTTCATTTAAAGCTTTAGTTACGTATTCACGCTGTGCATTTACCAAACGTTCGATTCTTGGTTTCAGCTCATGAAACTCATGCTGATCTCCAAAAGGAACCGGACCTGAGATAATCAATGGAGTACGTGCATCATCAATTAATACTGAATCGACCTCATCCACCATTGCAAAGTGCAATTTGCGCTGTACCAGCTGACCTGGTTCCTGCGCCATATTGTCACGCAGATAATCAAAACCAAACTCGTTGTTCGTACCATAAGTAATATCGGCCAGGTAAGCATTTCTGCGTTCCTGAGAGTTAGGCTCATGTTTATCGATACAATCTACTCTGATCCCATGGAATTCGAACAAAGGACCATTCCACTCCGAGTCACGTCGTGCCAGGTAATCATTCACTGTTACAATGTGTACACCCTGACCAGCTAAAGCATTCAGGTAAGCAGGTAATGTACTTACCAGCGTTTTACCCTCACCCGTTGCCATCTCAGCAATTTTACCATTGTGTAATACAATACCACCAATTAACTGCACATCATAGTGAACCATGTTCCAGACAACAGTACTTCCAGCAGCATCCCATGAATTAGCCCAGTAAGCTTTATCACCTTCAATTTTCACATTCGCTCTGCGTGCAGCATATTCTCTGTCATAAGCAGAAGCCGTAACTTCAAGCGCAGGATTTTCAGCAAAACGTCTTGAAGTTTCTTTCACCACTGCGAAAGCAGCAGGAAGGATTTCCATCAATATAACTTCTAATTCTTTATCTCTGTCTTTTACCAATACATCAATTCGCTCATAAATGGCAGTTTTTTCAGGTAATGATAAATCCTGACCATCAGCATCAGTTTTCAGGGTACTAATTTGAGTATCAATCTCAGCTAAAGATTTGGCTATAATGTCTTTGAAATAGACAGTTTTGTTACGCAATTCATCATTGCTTAAGGCCGAAAGCTTAGCGTATTCTTCATTTATCTTAATGACAAGTGGTTGGATTGCCTTAATATCTCTTTCTGATTTGCTTCCAAAAACTTTGGTTAAAAATCCCAGCATCGTTTTATTTATGTTTTATTTGTTTTAAAATCATCATTTTACAACAACCAAGCCACACCAGTTGATAGGTCACTTTGGCAGTTATCGAGGGATAAAACTACAAAATATCTTGTAATAGTAATGGCTATAGGAGCTTTATTTAAGCAGATAAGTACAATTTGTCATCTTGCGGTAATGATTGAATGAATATAATTTAGGAGAGTCTGTCTAAAATTTAGGCAAAGCGTTTATCTTTGCTGGATATGAATATCTTATTATTAGGTTCTGGTGGAAGAGAAAGCGCTTTCGCCTGGAAGATGAGTCAATCTGAACAGTGCTCAAAACTATTTATCGCACCAGGTAATGGTGGAACAGCAGCATATGGTAAAAATGTAAACCTGAATCCGAATGATTTTGCAGCAATCAAAACATTTGTTTTAACAGAGAAGATTGAGCTTGTTGTTGTCGGCCCTGAAGAACCTCTGGTAAACGGTATTCATGATTTTTTCCTTGCAGATGATAAACTTGCAGGCATCCCGGTGATCGGCCCTAAAAAAGAAGGTGCAATATTGGAAGGCAGCAAGGATTTCTCTAAGGAATTTATGAAGCGCCATAACATCCCTCACCCGGGTTCTAAGTCATTCACTGAAGCGACTTTGGCAGAAGGATTAGCTTACCTGGAAACCCATAGCTTACCAGTTGTTTTAAAAGCAGATGGTTTAGCAGCAGGTAAGGGAGTTTTAATTTGTGAAACCGTAGCGGACGCACAAGCTGAACTAACCCTGATGTTAAGTGAAGGCAAGTTTGGAAATGCAGGTGCGATCGTGGTGATCGAAGAATTCTTAACAGGGATTGAATTGTCAGTATTTGTATTGACTGACGGTGATAATTATGTGATTTTACCAGAAGCGAAAGATTACAAACGTATTGGTCAGGGTGATACCGGGTTAAATACAGGTGGTATGGGTTCTGTATCTCCGGTTCCTTTTGCAGATGAAAAATTCTTGAAGGAAGTTGAAAACAGCATTATCATTCCTACTATTAATGGATTAAAGAAAGATAAAATAGATTATACAGGTTTCATTTTCTTCGGCTTGTTCAAGGTTGGTGATAAACCAATGATTATTGAATATAACTGCAGAATGGGTGATCCTGAAACTCAAAGTGTTATACCAAGAATCGAAAATGATCTGGTAGAACTTTTCATCGCAGCTTCGAAAAAGCAGTTGAAAGATGTTCAATTGAAGATCAGCCCGAAAAGTGCAGCTACTGTTGTCATTGTAGCAGGCGGTTATCCTGGCGATTATGAAAAAGGTAAAGCAATAACCGGAATTGATAACATTCGTAAATCTTTAGCTTTCCATGCAGGAACAATTGCGGAAGGCGGTGTGATTAAAAGTAATGGCGGACGCGTGCTGGCGGTAACAAGTTTACAGGATAACATGTTTGAGGCATTACAATCAGCAACAGCTGATGCAGCAAGGATATACTTTGACGGGAAATATTTCAGAGAAGATATAGGTTTTGATTTGATGTAAGTCGAAATGACGAATTAACAGAAAGGCCCGGAACAGTTGTTTCGGGCCTTTCTGTTTTTAATACATTAATAATCAGCCAGGCAACTATAAGAAATAAAGTCAATTATTTAGGTGTCTTTAACTTTCATCAGGCTTATCCGGAAAACCACCTTTTTTTGATTTCATTAACGTTTGTAATGTCTTAACATCGGTGAGGTCTTGTCTGCGGCCGGAGACTTGTTTATTTTTCACGAGATCGTTAAGGCCGATATAATTAATGACAAGATCATTCTCGAGCTCTATCTTTTCCATATTTAAGATCGCCTCACTAAACTTAACTCCATCAATGAGGTTTAGCACATCAATACGTAATGGTGGATACCCAATCTGGCTAATTAATCCTTCAGTTAAAAAATCCTCTTTCTGGAAGCCAAGAGATTGTAACCCAAAATCATTCACAACTTTGAGCATTCGAATTGCATTTTCTTCAGATACATTGATCCAAATATCGAGATCACCCGTGTGACGAGGCTTGCCATGAAATGCCAGTGCATAACCTCCCACAACCATGTACTCAACATTGTATTGGTTTAACAATTTAACGAAATCTTCAAAATCTTCGGCTAACGTCATGCGTACATTCTTTTCTTTATGAGCTTAGTTTTATCCATTCTTTGTCCCTTTGCTAAAGATTGAGAAATGATGTAGGTAACTGCAGCAGCACGCTCTTTTACCGGTCGGCCCAACCAATATTCCAGATCATTTTGTTCATCATAGGCATCTTTCAGCATAACCCTCCTTAGTACAGGTACTATTTTTCTAATTCGGGGTTCAGGAGCTGGCTTAGGCTTAGAAATAATATTTTTACGTTCTATTCGTATTTCCTGATTTTCATAAGCAACTTTAGCCTTACTCAAGTAATTACTTATAGTATTGTAACTAAACTTTGGATAGCTTAAACAAAAATTCTTTAGGTTAGAAAATACTTCAAAAGGATTCTCTGTACTATTTTTCCAAAAAACTACAATTACTCTTTTTCCCTGAATACCTGGCATTTCCATATATCAAATATAACAAATATAACAACAATATTAGTCATACGAAGATGAAGTTGTGTTGCTTGCCAACTTATAACGCTTAAACCTCAATTTTACAACTTTCAAAAAAATTAATTTTTTAACAGAAATCATTAAATAATCATAAGATTTTTTAAATATATTTAGGATTAATCAATCAACCCTATCCTTATGGAAAAATTAATGATCAATGCGATGATCGCTGGCTGTATGCTGGGATCATTGACCATCCAGCCGATAATGGCAGCAACTGCAAGTGCAATTGTAAAAGCTAAAGGTACAGCCATCGACTATGGCAAAGTAAAACAAGGCAAATATATTGTCTCTTTGTTTGGAGATAGTGCCCAGAATTTTACCAGTGCAGAAGTATTTGACACCATTAGTGGTACATGGCTAAATGTAACCTCCATCACAGGAAAAATTTCTCCTGATGGCAAGGCAAACGCAGTGATCCGTTATGACAATGGCACCAAGACTTTGTATGTGGTGAATCAATTATTTATTCAGTAATACAAACAAGCCCGGTTACCCGCCGGGTTTATTGTTTATCTGCGTCAGCCTGCAAGTTTATTACTCTTAATTTTCAGAAATTACTTATCATTCAATCCTGCAGGCAGTACAATCTCATCCATATTTGCAAGAATAGCATTCTCTATTAATACGACCCTTTGCTTTAACAATGCTGCCATTTCTGCTACAGGTGCAATGTTAAAAGGATAACAATCCGTAACAGGCAAACCCGCCTCTATATTTGAAATCCACTTTTTAGCCAGATCAACATAATCAGCAAGCACATGAACCGTATTTTTGGGTCCGTAAGTATCGAGATACATCGGAGGAAGATCACCTACAACTACCCAGAGAAAATTATCATCCTTACTGGCTGAGTTATCAATTTCATATAAAAAGACACATAACTTCTCCCCCAGATTAAAATAAAGAGAAGAGGCGATGATAGTCTTGCACCAGGGAAACCCTTTAAGATATTGAGTTGCGCGCTCCTGCATCAGGATCACTTCACCATAAAAGTCAAGGTTTTCTTGTAATTCAGTTGTTTTTATTGGGTAGATCATATTTAGCGTGAAGATAAGAATCGCCCGTTAAAAGTCCCAGTTTCCGTCCCCTTTATAGGAATAATAACAAGAAATAAACATCATAATTACTCCAATCGCTATAAAACCAAACTCTATATATTCTGACGATTTATTGTCAAGGATGAATTGCTTGCAATCTTCCTGCTTGTAAATGACTTTGACAGCCTCTCCTTTTCTATACGCTGAAGGCATTGACCCCAATGAATACTCTTCCTCCACACTAACCCCATCAAGCGTTTCATAACTCACAATCGGATAATAACTCCTTCCGCTGAGTACAATATCAGAAACGACCCCGGCAGTTTTGACTCCTGACTTTTTATAGCGCTTGCGGTCAAAAACTTTAAAAAGGCCAAAACCAGCTAACAATAAACCCATAATTAATAAATACACCATCTGATTATCTGTATTAAAAACCTCAATATCAATTTATTACGTTAACGCCATTATTAGACAGGTAAACGTTTCCCAATATACCATTTAAACGATAATAAAGCCGTTCATACAGGGAGTTATTTACGTTAAAATAAATTAATCATCACGAAAATTAACACATGGACCCTACCTACTTTGAAAAGGTATTTACCCCTGTTATTAGTTTGTCCGTTCCTGATTTTGCTTTACAATGGGTCTTGTCCGGTTTTTAGTTTACAGTTGGTCTTGTCCGGTTTTTAGTTTACAGTTGGTCTTGTCCGGTTTTTAGTTTACAGTTGGTCTTGTCCGGTTTTTAGTTTACAGTTTTGAAGAGTGAATATTTCTACTTAAAACTATACATTATGATTTGATTGTAACTACATCTGGCACTTTTTTCTTTCTGGTATTTTTCCAGTATTTTATCAATGGTTCAGTAGTTTGATGAGCAACTTCTGGAGTTAGAAAACTACAACTCATATGTGGTCTAATATTATT
>NZ_QLLR01000013.1 GCF_003259615.1 Pedobacter cryoconitis
AGATCTGTTATTTGAGCGTTATCCGGATCTGAAGCAGGCCTATGATTTAAGTATGAACCTTAGCAATATCTTTGAAAAAACTACCGATAAAGTGTATGGTTTGGCCAGGCTGGCCAGATGGCACGAAAAGGTAAGGCAAGCGCGATTTAAAGCTTTTAATACCATTTCAAGAACCATTGAAAATCACTATCAAACGATCTTGAATTATTTCGACAACAGATCTACCAATGCTTCTGCCGAAGCTTTCAATGCCAAACTCAAAGCTTTTAGATCCCAATTCAGGGGGGTGAGAAATATCGAATTTTTCTTGTACAGACTATCTCAGATTTACGCCTAACTTAATTCAGCCCCACAAGTTTTGGTATTGATCCTTAAATAGCTGTGTCATGCTGATCGCATTACTTATAGGCTACCTGATACGTTCAGGCAAACTGCCTGCCTTGCAGCGCATGAAACTAAACCCTTTTATACAAAAAAGAGCCGGATAAAATCCGGCTCCCATTATGATATTAAAACGTGTTGTAATATTATCTATTGAACAACTACACCATCTTTATTGATTTTGATGAAGGCTTTTTCAGTACCTTTTGTCACATCAATTTGGTAGAATTGTGATTTATCTGCTGCAGTTACTAAAAACGCTGTTGTTGGTGTCCAGTCTTTGTAAGCATCTGCTTTTAAAGTTGTAGTTACTGGTGCAGGAAGTTGTTCTAGTTTCACAGGTACTTTTTGTGAACTGTCTTGTTTAACTTTCATTGTACTATCTGTTTTCATGGTAGCTGCGCTGTCCATTTTCATAGTAGATGCACTATCTGTTCTCCTAGTAGCTGCGCTGTCTGTGTTCATTGCAAACACACTGTCCATTTTCATAGTAGCTGCACTGTCTGTTTTCATGGTAGCTGCGCTATCCATTTTTAGTGTAGCTGTTAACGGAGTTTTAGTTTCTGATGCTTTTACTGTTGATATACCTGTAATTGCTAATAATGCTGCGGCTGTTAAAATGATATTTTTCATAATTTTAAGATTTGTGTTTAAGCATTCGAAATTTTCAATTCTGGTAAATCTATATTTCGCTACTGTTGTGTATATAATTCAGTTATTTAATCTGAATGGTATAGTTTCATAATGATGCCAAAAGCCGGCACACTAAACAACATTCTGAAAATCAACTAATTAATAATTAAGCTTATGAAAAATATTGGGGAATAACGCTACAGTTTGATGAAACAGGTAACAAAGAAAAATGCTGACATCCATCAGCATTTTTTTATTAACTACCTATTTATAAGCCGAAGCCTATTTCTTGCGCAGTTATTAAACTGCATATTTTTAAAATTTGATCTGTTAATTAGTTTAACAGAATTCAAATGAAAAACATGAGTAATAATTCAAACATTTGAGAGCGAATTATAACCATTGAGTGTTTTAAACCTGACTGAAAATAAAGATATAACTTTTTTATAAAAATGATAAACAATCTATATAATTTTTGATATAAAAATGATTTAGCGCATCTATTGGGGACATCTGTCCCTTTATAATAATATAATTTAATAAAATTTACATCAAATATTAACTGCTTCTTCTATATTTATTACATGGAAAATAACCAGCCTTTAATTCTATTAAACGCAGCAGAACAGCGTGTTTTAGGTGTATTACTAGAAAAAAGCAGAACTACACCAGACTATTATCCCATGACGATTTCTGCGTTGACTACTGCCTGCAATCAGAAAACATCAAGAAATCCTATTGTCAATTATGATGAAGAAACGGTTACCCTGACTTTAAACACTTTAAAAATTAAAGGTTTAACCAGTACAGCTATGGGTGGCAGCAGCAGAAGCACAAAATATAAGCACAATCTTGCTATTGCCTATCCCCTGATCCCGGCCGAACTGGCAGTAATTTGTTTATTGCTGTTACGTGGCCCATTAACTCCTGGTGAAATCAATACGAACTCGGCAAGATTATATGAATTTGAAACTATCGAAGAAGTGCAGGAAATCTTGCATAAGCTGGCACAGGAAGAACCTTTTTATGTAAAACAGCTGGCTAAAAAACCGGGACAAAAAGAAGTGAGATATAAACATTTGTTTGGGGGCGACATAGAGGAAGAGGAAATTTCTGAGCCTGAAACCGTTCAACAATCTTCTCCTGACCTGGAAAACAGGGTCATTAAACTGGAACAGGAACTAGAAGAAGTAAAGGAAATGCTGAACCTGCTAATGAGTCAATAATATATTTTCTACATTCGTAAAAAAAATAAATGACTACTATAGCGCCGATCATCCTTTTTGTCTATAACCGTTTATCGCATACCCAACAGACTATAGCTGCACTGAAAGAAAATTTACTAGCAAAAGATAGTGAATTGTATATCTATGCTGATGCTGCAAAAGATACTGCAGCAGAGGATAAAGTTACTGCACTTAGAAGTTATCTGACCAGTATAACAGGTTTCAAAAATATTCATATTTGTTTACGTGAGACTAATCTGGGCGTGGATGAAAATACGATTCAGGGTGTAACTGAGGTGATCAATAAACATGGTAAAGCAATTGTACTGGAGGATGATCTGGTTACTTCCCCCTGGTTTTTAAAATTTATGAACGAAGGCCTGGATTTTTACGAAAACCAGGATAAAGTTGCTTCTATACATGGTTATGTTTTTCCTGTTCCGCAAAAGCTCAAAGACGTTTTCTTTATTAAGGGGGCCGATTGCTGGGGCTGGGCAACATGGAAGAGAGCGTGGGACTTATTTGAGCACGATGGGGCAAAATTATTGGAAAAAATTATAGCGCAGGATCTTCAGCAAGAGTTCGATTTTGACAACTCTTATCCTTATGTTAAAGCATTGGAGCAGCAGGCAACTGGCAATACCACGCATTGGGACATCAGGTGGTATGCTTCTGCATTTCTTTCAGAAAAATTAACGCTCTATCCTGGCCAATCATTAGTCAGAAACATTGGTCATGATGCCAGTGGAACACATTGCGGACAAAGTAATAGTTATGACGTGACACTGTCTGATTCTGCAATAATGGTAGAAACTGAGATTATTGCAGATCCGCAGGCCTATCTTGCATTTGCAGATTTCATGAGAAACCTGAACCAGCCTGCGCGCCGTAAAAATATAGCTTCAAGACTTTTTAAACAATTGAAAACATCAATCGGCCGTCGATTTTAAGGGATTGCTCCGGTTAATTCCGATGGATCATGATAACCAAAAAGTTCTATTTCCTCCGCGTATTTTTGAGCAAACATCCTGAGGTTTTCCAAAGATGTGATACGTTGTTTATTGTCCATAGCCATTAATGCAGCCAGTTCTTCCACCGGATGAGCTGTTGTAAAAAGTTCTTCTCTTAAATAATAAGCATCACCAACGTATAACAGCCATTTATCTTTTTGCTGAATCGCAACGCCGCAGTGTCCTAAAGTATGTCCTGGAAGAAATACTAAATAAACTGCTGATTCAAAATTCAGGTCTGCACGTTTTGCGGCCAAACCGAACCAGCTTTCATCAAATTCAGGGTATAGCTTTAATAAAGGCCGATGTGCGAATTGCTGAGGGCGATAGCGCGAATGGCCTTCCAGAAAACTTTGTAGTTCAATGGCAGACAGATGTACTGTGGCTTGAGGAAAATCTGCGAGCCCGCCGATATGATCCGGGTCAAGATGGCTTATAATACAATGTTTAACGTCATCCTTCGAAAATCCTAATCTTTCAATTTTTGAAATAGCGGTTTCCGAAATGTTAAAATTAAAACCTGCCTGGTTAATGATTGTTTTGCCAATTCTTTCCAGCGGATGTAAAATATCCTGAATACCTATTCCGGTATCCACGAGCGCAAGACCGTTTGCGTCTTCCAATAATAAACAGTGACACAACACTTTAAGACTTTCAGGATCTCTTTGTAAAGAGCCGCAATTGATATGATGTATTTTAACCATGAGCTGAAATTTTTATTCAAAACTCTGAAATTACTGCTGGTTGTGATAGCATAAAACCGACAGATTTAAACCAATAAAATCCGCTGAGGAATATTTTGATGAATATGCCCGGATAGCAGGTGCTGATTTTGTTTTTTTATCTTCAGGTATGAATTCGGCGTAAGACCAGCATATTGTTTGAATTCCCGGATAAAATGAGATTGATCTGCGAATCCTGATTGGTATGCAACATCAGAAAGGTTTTCCGTGGTATGGAGATTAAGTTTTGACAAGGATCTTTGAAACCTGAGGATTTTGGAATATTGGTAGGGACTAACACCTGTCGTCTGCTTAAAACGGCGTTCAAACTGCCTTTCGCTCAGTTGGTAATGTTTGCTTAAATCACGGATTAAACTACCAGGGTTGTGACTGATTTGCCGAATCGAGTCTTTTATCAGCTGGTCTTCGCCACGGGCACAGTTGACTTTTTGAATAAGATAACGGGAAAGGAGCTGAATTGCGGTATCGGGGCCAGGCGTATGAAACAGTCTTTCATTTAGGGTAAAAGCGGTAAGATCGTCCATGGCGACCATTTTATTGGTAAATTCAGCACTGTCGATCTTAAAGAGCTGGTTCAATGCCCATGGATATAAACTTACACCTATAGCAGAAAACTGGTGATTGGTGTAATTGGTAAAAGCATGGGTTGAAAGGCCATATATAAATGAGGAAGGTAGTTTTTGCTGATCAGGGAGTTCCAGAACCTGCTGACCGTCATAGTGATGAAAGAGTAATCCGGGAAGACCATCAGGAAAAATCTGAAAACATTTGCTGCTATTATTCAGGGTATTAGCTTCCAGGCACCAGAAATACTTCACATGGTTGCGGAGAGCTTCCGGGGGATAAAAGTTATGAATAGCAGACATCAGTCGTTCATGTTTTTAAATCTAAACAATTAGTAGGTCTTATCATAGTAAAAATTCAGGTTTTCTTAACTATTAGAAAACTACTGATCAGCTAAAAACAACATAATACATCTCATTACCAGTCAGATAATCAAGTACAATATTAATTATGAATTGTAAGATGAACTGTACATTTATCAAAGAGTTGCGGATTTTTATTGTTATTTTTGTATAGAGCAGTTTTCTGTTAACATGCTTATTAAACTAAGAATTATGACAGTTGCGACAAAAAATATTATAGATACTTATTCTTATTTGTTTGAAGGATTAGATTCATTTACCAAATTAGAACTAATAGAACGCCTGACAAAGTCACTAAAGAAAGAAAAGAACACAAAGGAAAAAGAATTTTTCAAATCCTTTGGTGCATTTCCTGAAGATAAATCCGCTGAAACTATTACTGAAGAAATCAAGGCATCCAGAAGTTTCAAAGACAAAGACTTCAAATTTTAATGCAGTACCTCTTAGACACTAGTACTTGTGTATTCTATTTAAGGGGTAAACTTGACCTTGTTTCTATAATAAGGGAAAAGGGAAGAAAGAACTTCTTCATTTCTGAAATTACTGTTGTCGAATTAAGATTTGGCGCAGAAAATAGTGATAATCAGGAAAAAGCTCATAAGGCTGTTGATCATTTTGTTAATGGATTATCTATAATACCAATAATTGGCTCTATAAATCGCTATGCAAAAGAAAAAGTTCGTCTACGTAAAATGGGTAAACCAATTAATGATGAATTTGACTTATTAATTGGAGTGACATCTGTTGAGAATAATCTGATTTTGGTTACGGATAATGTGAAAGATTTTGAACGAATAGAAGATATTCAGATTGAAAATTGGTACCAGCGATAAAAGTTACCGATATTTCTTAGCTTTTCTCCTCTCTCCATTCAAAAAAATCTTAGTTAACAACCTTTGACACCTAATCCAGCGAAACAAAAAGCTCAGACTGCGTTAGCCATTTCCCTTTAACTTTCCGCCACATCGCTGAATAATTACCTCTGAATTTTTCCGTTTTATAATTCCACTCCCCTGTTTCCCAGGCCAGCACCCCGCTATCTCCAATCGTAATCGCCGAAGGAATCCGTTCAAAAACAGGGCGGTCTTCCTGGAACATTTCTGTAAACACTTTCAGCAACAGTTTTTTCCCTGCATACTGACCACCTTCCCCAGAAATAACAATAATATCATCCATCCAATACTGTGCAACACCTGCTGCATCCCCTTTAAGAATCGCAGCATTCGAATTTTCACGGGAAACCCGGATACTATTAATCTCGTTTTGTTTTTGATCCATCCTGAATATATTTGCTGTGTTCAAACGGTTTCCCCAATACTTAGTAAGCCTGTAAAAAGGATACTATAAAAAAATACACGCCTGCTTATTTTATAAATAAAGTACAAATATAAATCATTACATAAAAAAACTTCTTTACAAATAATTACTACCCTGACTCTTGCGATAAAAATGACGATAATCGTTCCGTTTTCCGCATAATTTCGCTTATTTGCCGTATATAATATTGAAATGGATATAGGAATTATTGGCCTGGGGGACATGGGCAAACTTTATGCAAAACATTTTGCTAAAGCAGGACATCGGGTTTGCGGTGCTGATCTCCCGGTCTTCAGAGAAAAGCTGGAAGAGGAATTGTCTCCTTTAGGTATAGAAGTATTAATCGACGGAAATGCGGTATCCCGCAAATGCGACGTGATATTTTATGCCGTGGAAGCTGAAAAAATAGCAGAAGTAGTTGCCCTTTATGGAGCTTCCACCAAATATGGCGCTATCGTTGCCGGCCAGACTTCTGTAAAACATCCTGAGATCGCCGCCTTTGAACAATATTTACCGAAGGATGTCAATATTATTACCTGCCATTCCTTACACGGCCCCGGCTTTGACCCTAAAGGACAAACGCTAATCGTTATCCCACACCGCTGTGATGCAGCTGCTTATACCCGAATGACAGATCTGCTGGAAGTTTTAGGTTCTGACATCGTAGAAATGAAAGATTACCATGAACACGACAAAATCGTAGCCGATACACAGGCAGTCACCCACATGGGTTTTGAAAGTATGGGCACAGCATGGAAAGAAGCGGGATTCTTCCCCTGGGAAAACCCATCTTACCTGGGTGGAATCGATAATGTAAAGATTTTAACGATGCTGCGGATTTTCAGTTACAAATCTCACATCTATGCAGGTCTGGCTATTATGAATCCATATGCACGCCACCAGATCAAGCGTTACGCACAATCAGAATCAGAGCTTTTCAAGCTGATGATTATGGAGAAAGAAACAGAATTCCGCCAGCGTATTAAAGAAGTTAAGAATTTTCTTTTTCCTGAGGACAAACAATTTCTGCTCCTGGACAACCAGATCATGAAAGAATTTTCCCTTTCAGGAACCGGAGCACCACATACGCCAAATTCACATTTAAGCCTGCTCAGCATGGCTGATGCCTGGTATCACCTGAAAATCAATCCATACGACAACCTGATTTGTCAGACTCCCCCCTTCCGTTTACGTCTGGGCATTGTAGAATACCTGTTCAGAAACGAAGAGTTATTGGAAGAATCTATTGCCGCTGCCCTTTATGACAAGCAGATCCGGGCAGATGATCTGGAATTCCACTCTTCGGTAAGGGAATGGTCATCTATTATTGGTTATGGAGATATTAACGGCTATAAACAACATTTTGATCAGACTAAAAACTTCTTTAATGACAGATTGGAACAAGGCAGATTACAAAGTGCAGAATTAATCACCCGGTTAAACAGAAATTCATAAATAGCATTACATGAAAATGTTTCAGCATCCTATACCTGAAAATGAACAGGAACGTATATTAACTCTGGCAGAATTTGACATCGACTACTCCTGCATGGAGAATAATTTCAAGGATCTGGCTCATTTAGCAGCGAAGATCGCCGGTACAGAAATATCTTTGGTTAATTTAATTGATAGTTTTACACAGTGGACCTATTCCAGTTACGGGCTTGATGGTGTAGTTCAAAATCCCAGAGAAGAAACGGTTTGTCAATATACAGTCTCATTATCGTCTACAGAGGAATACTTTGAAGTCCCTGATATGTCGGCTGACGATCGTTTTAAAGAATTTCCTGCGGTGAGCGGCCCGCCTAATCTGCGTTATTATTTTGGTGTTCCATTAACAACTTCTGATGGATCTCATATCGGCTCACTCTGTGTAATGGATCAAAGGCTGAGAGAACAAAGTCCTGAAAAGATTGAGCTGCTGAAAATTGTTGCCGGCGAAGTGGTCAACAGGTTAAAAGCATTAAAAGCTATTGATGGTCTTAAACATAAATTAGATCAGGTCAGAGAAACCCAGAAAAAGGTAGCACATGACATCAGAGGGCCTATTGCTGGTATCGTCGGACTGGCAGCAGTCATTGCAGAACAAGGGAACAACAATAACCTGGACGAGGTTTTAGAGTTTATCACCATGATTCATAAAAGCGGCAGGTCTGTCCTTGAACTTGCTGATGAAATTCTGACCGAAGGAAAAACCCCTGCTTTAAAAAACGACGAATTTAATCTATTGATATTTAAAGAGAAACTGGAGCGTTTGTATTTGCCGCAGTCGATGAATAAAAACATCACTTTTCGGATTCATATCAATGAAAAAAATGAACATATCCCCTTTATCAAAAATAAGCTGCTCCAGATTACCGGAAATCTGATCTCTAATGCGATGAAATTTACCCCGCAGAACGGGACTGTCGCAGTAGATCTTGATCTTGAAGTAGATGTTGGTCAATATCAATTAAAGATTAAAGTTGAAGACTCTGGTGTGGGAATGGATCAGGAAACTATCAATTGTATTATGGATGGAAAAACTGCCACAACAAATGGTACGGTTGGAGAAAAAGGATATGGATTCGGGCTTTCACTGGTTAAACACCTGGTGAATAGCTTACATGGAAATTTCGACATCCATTCTGAAATCGGAAATGGAACTATCTTTGAAATCACTTTGATACAACGTCATCTTTAGGCCTTTTTAAAGGCCTTCTTCAAATAAAAAAATAATTCTGGATTTCCTTATAGGACTTTTTGAATAATCGGTTGTCATGTCCATGAAAAATCGATTATTCAAAGCCCATAATGTTCAAATTATTTTCTTCTAAATCTAAAAAATCACTTTACGGCTGGTCTGGAAATTATTCCAACTGGGATGACCTGGTCGATTCTGTCGGTGGTTATAACGAAGTAAGCATACTCAATAAAACCAGGGATGCTTTATTGCAGGTTAAAAATGGCACGGCTGTTTATGAACGTGATTCGGTTGTTTTTGACAAAATAGAACACCCTTTCCCTTTATTAAGCTGTTTATTCCGCAGCGCTGCCCTGCTTCAACGGCCAATTCATATTCTTGATTTTGGCGGATCATTAGGCAGCACTTACTTTCAAACTAAAGGCTTTGCCGGAAAAGACATTTGTGCCAGCTGGAATATTGTGGAACAGGAGCATTATGTGGCTGCTGGCCAGGAACATTTTGAGGATGATTGTTTAAAATTCTATCCATCTATCGAGGCTTGCCTGAAAGTTCAGCAACCAGACTTGATTTTATTATCTGGCTCTGTTCAATATCTTCCGGAACCTCACGTCTTTCTTAAAAAACTAGCAGCTTTCAATTTCGATTTTGTGGTTTTTGACCGGACTACTTTTCACCATGGGGAGCAAGACCGGCTGACTCTACAAGTCGTGCCTCCTGAAATTTACAGCGCAGCTTATCCTTCCTGGTTTTTCCAGGAAAAACGTTTTTTAAACCATTTCACCGCCGGTTACAAGACCATCTGTGAATTTCCATCTTATGTACCGGGAGAAGCAGTGCTCTCAATTGACCATAAGCCAATTGGCTATAACAAAGGATTTTACTTCGTAAATAAATCAAAATATGCTTAATTTCTGCACCTTATTTAACACAACTTATTTGTCCCGCGGAATCGCGATGTATAATTCACTGGAACAGAATTCTGACGATTTCCACCTGTATATTTTCGCTTTTGATACTTACTGCTTTGATGTGCTTACAAAAATGGCACTTAAAAATGCGAGCATCATCAGCTTATCTACCTTTGAAAATGATCGGTTGCTTGCAATAAAAGCTGACCGTACTGCAGGAGAATACTGCTGGACTTGTGCATCATCCACTGTGAAGTATTGCATAGAGAATTATACGCTGGATCATTGTACTTATATCGATGCAGATCTGTTATTTTTTAGTGATCCTGCTTGTTTAATTGATGAAATGGGTGAAAAATCAGTGCTGATTACCGAACACAGATATACGCCGCGTTATAATCAGTCCTTAACCAGCGGTATTTATTGTGTGCAATTCATGACTTTTAAAAATACACAGGCAGGTATGGAAGTCCTGAACTGGTGGGTTGATGCGTGTATAGAATGGTGTTTCAATCGTTTTGAAGATAATAAGTTTGGCGATCAGAAGTACCTGGATGATTGGACTACCCGTTTTGATACTGTTCATGTCTTAAAAAATATTGGCGGAGGCGTTGCTCCATGGAATGTGCAGCAATATGAATTTGCGACTAAGGGGAAACAGGTTAAAGGTAAAGAGCTGAATACGCAGACATCTTTTGATCTGGTTTTTTATCATTTTCATAATTTCCAGTACATTACAGGTAATGCCTATAGTTTATCTTCTCCTGATTATTATCTGGACCGTAAGGTAACCAAGAACATTTATAAGCCTTATACCAAAGCACTTTCAGTTGCCGAAGCAGAAATATACCAGGTTAATGCCGAAAAAACAGCGCATGAATTATCAGAAGATAACATTTGGATTAAACTAAATACCGGAAAGTATGTCTTATTCACATTATTAGGTTATTACAAGAATTTTCACAGTAAGCGCGCGCTGGAATACGGATTCCTGAGCAGGAGAACATTTAGGTTTAATTAACAATACGTTTAAGCTATAATTAGTATTTTAGCCTCCTGTATAAAATGGAATGAAGGTTAGGGAATCAAGCTTATATAAGGTTTTTGGAGCGGTATTAATTTTGATGGCCGTATTGTCGTCATCCTGCAAAAAAGAAGCGTCAACCGGGGAAACAAAAATTAACCCGCCGGTAAAAAGTTATATAATTACAGCAAGGATTGACAAAAAAGGGACGAATACAAATGCTGAAGGTACAGGCATTTTAAAAGGAACATATGATGAGGGTACTAAGCAATTGATCTATACGCTTAATTTTGAGAAAATTGCACCCACTATAATTACGCTGAGAAGCGGCATCAAAGGATCAGTTGGAGAACTGGTCAAGGAAATATACAAAAGCAACGGACAGATCTCCGAATTGGAAATTACCGGCAGGCTCACTTTAAATCCATTGCAGGAAAGAAACCTGTTAAAAGGATTATGGTTTGTAGCCATGAATACGGTATCTGATTCACCGGATATTTCAGGAGTACTGACCTTTAAGCAAAAATAGCGGCCGGATGAGCGAGGAACAAAAACACTCTCTTCCAGATGAAGACCGGGCATTGATCGCGGCGCTGAAAACGCATGATCGAAAGGCTTTTGAAAAACTGTATAAACAGTATTACAAACAACTGTTTGCGCTGGCCTACCGTTATGTTGGACAAGCGCCGGTTGCTGAAGAAATTGTACATGATGTGTTTCTGACGATCTGGAAAATAGCCGGACAGCTTACCGTTCAGTATTCCATCAAAAGTTACTTGTCCAGAGCAGTGGTTAACTCCGCTCTGAACTTCATTAAAAAAGAAAAGATTAACAACGGAAAGCAAAATGCTTACCTGGTAGTGGAAAGTGATCCCGAGGTTGAAAATGAACAACGGGATAAAAAAGAGTCTTTGCTGAACAATCTGGAGGACGCACTGGCTATTTTGCCCCCAAAATGCAGGGAAGTGATGTATTTAAGCCGTTTTGGGAAATTAAAACAACAGGAAATCGCAATGCAAATGAATATATCTATTAAAACAGTTAAAAATCATTTGACTTACGGTTTTCAGAAATTGAGAGAACTATTGGAAAAACAACAGCAAAATTTATTATTGCTGCTTCTGATACTTTATAAATATTAGATCCAGTATACAATTATACCATGAAAGCATTTGAAAGTAACGAACAGTTTATTTACTCCCTGATTCTTGATGATCTCGAAGAGACAATCAGTCCGGCGCACAAAATCCTACTGGAGAATTGGAGGGCTGCAAGTGATCAGAATGAGAAAACATACCAGGGATTTGTTCAGGTAGAGCAAAATATTAATCAACTATACAATACTCAACCATATACTGCAGAATCATCGTGGGAATCTCTGGATCAGAAAATTGATAACCTGGAATATGCGTGGAAGCAAAAAGAAAGAAATACACATACTAAAATCTGGTATGGTATCGCAGCATCTGTACTGCTGGTGATGTCTTTAGGCTATTATTATTTTAATAAAAACAATTATACAGTAATCAGCAATGACCAGAGCGCTGCTGCAAAAATGATCACCCTGCCTGATGGCACTTCAGTGCAGCTTAACAGCGGTGCAACGATAAAATATGCTGCCGGAAGCTTCAAAACAAACAGAAGGATCCTGCTCTTAAACGGAGAAATTTTTGTTAAAGTTATCCACCAGACTAAATACCCTTTCCTGGTAGACCTTGGTGATGTACATGCGCTGGATCTGGGTACAAGTTTTAACATTTCTAAACGTAACCGGGATATTGTACTGACTGTCGAAGAAGGACAGGTTGCACTACAACAGCCTTTAGCCTCGAAATCCGTACTGCTTACTGTGGGTACTACAGGCCGCTATTCTTCTGCTACAGGTAAACTTACAGCCGAAAAGAATACAGATATTAATTACAAATCGTGGTTAAATAAAGAGTTCATCTTTACAGAAACACCTCTTAATGAGGTAGTTAAACAACTCAGCAGAGTTTATAAAAACTCTATTACTATTGATGGGGATAGCCTGGAAAACCGAAAATTAACCGCACATCTGCACTACCAAACACCGGATAGCGCCTTAAAAGTTATCGCTGCAACTTTACAATGTCAGGTCATTAATGAAGAAGGAAGTTATATTTTAGCCGAAAAATAACTAAATTTCCAAACGACTTCTGTTCCCTGCTCAAAGATGTATGTTATATAAGGTTTTTGCATTGCTCCTTTTTGTGTGTTTATCGCATACAGGCAGAGTTTATGCCCAAAAAAGAACAATCCTCGAACGCCCGGTAAGTATCAATTTAAAGAAAGGTTCCCTGGTCAGTGTACTTGCTAAGTTGCAAACAGACTATGCGATAACTTTTTCCTATGAGTCTGATTTACCTGGAGCTTACCAGATAACTGAAATGAATTTCGTGAATGCTCCGCTGGCTTCGGTCCTTAAAAAGGTTTTCAAGGGTACATCACTGACATTCAACCTGATTGGAAATAATATTGTAATCACAAAATCAAAATCCAATAGCTGTACGATTCATGGCCATATTAGAAATCAGGAGGACGGGGAAGAATTAATCGGCGCTACTTTATTTATTCCGAAACTTAAGGTAGGTGTAGTCACTAATCAGTATGGTTTTTATTCGCTAACTATACCAAAAGGGTCTTATGAGGTACTGATTTCTAATTTGGGTTACGAAACTGAGCGAAAAACACTTCACCTGACTGAAAATACGGAACTCGAAGCAGAGCTTTCCGCACAAACGAACTCACTGCCTGAGGTAGAGATTACGCAAACGGTTACGCCGAATCCAATCTTACAAAATCAGCAGAGTTACAGTCCGGCGGCTTTAGAAATGAAAACTTATTATGCGGGTGAAACCGATGTGATCAAGGCTTTACAGATGCAAAATGGCATAAAATCAATTTCTGAAGGCAGTTCGGGTTTGTTTATCCGGGGTGGAAATTCTGATCAGAACCTGATTTTACTGGATGAAGCAGTGGTTTATAATCCTTCACATTTGTATGGTCTGGTTTCTGTTTTCAATCCTGATGCCATCAATAATATACAGGTTTATAAAGATTATATTCCGGCTAATTTTGGCGGAAGACTTTCTTCTGTTATCGTTAACCGTATGGCTGAAGGTAATAACAAAGAGTTTCATATCAATGGGGGGATCAATATGTTATCTGCCCGTATTTCAGCAGAAGGCCCTATTGTTAAAGATAAGGGGTCATTTATTTTTGCCGTCAGAAGAAGTTTACTTGATGTTTTTAGAAGCAAGTTCAAATTATTCAACCCTAATTCTATCTATTACGACATCAATGCGAAGGCAAACTACAGGATCAATAAGAACAATAGTGTGTTTTATTCGGTCTATGCTGGTCAGGACAGGTTACTTTCAGAGAATTCATTCCGTAATGATTGGGGAAATCTGACCTCTACCTTAAGGTGGAATCATATTTTTAATTCCAGGTTGTTTATGAATGCTTCCGCAATTTACAGCAATTACAGCAACCTGCTGGATCTGAATTCAGACACCCTGTCTCAAAAAAGTCAATGGAGTACCGGGGTAAGAGATCTGACTGTCAAAGCGGATTATACTTTTTACAATACTCCGGTCAACCTGATCAAATTCGGTATTTCAACAACTTACCATCAGTTTACACCCGGGCAGACAAAGAATAAGGAAAGCAACGAGTTTAATATTGCAAAAGATAAATCTGTAGAATCTGCTGTTTATTATAACCAGGAAATTTCATTTGATAATTCGTTTACACTGAATTATGGCCTTCGACTTGGGCTTTTCCAGAATGCAGAGGAACGCCTTGATATTTTTGATCAGCAGGGAAACAGGGTTAAACAGAATGATTACAAAACATTTATCAATCCGGAACCCAGGGTCAATTTAAGTTACTTATTAAATGATAAAAAGCGACTTTTCATTACTTATAACCGCAGTTTCCAATATCTGCAATTGATACAAAATAGTACACTGGCATTTTCTTCTCTGGAACCCTGGGTCCCTGCCTCTGCGACCATAGCCCCGCAGCGCTCAGATCTGTTTTCAGCCGGCTACAATTATTCACCAGATGGTTTCTTTTTCTCTTTAAGCGGATACTATAAAAAATTACACAATCAGCTGGATTTGACTGGTCATGCACAGATCATTCAAAATCCAGACATTAGAAATCAGCTTAAAGCAGGTAAGTCTGATGTTTATGGAGTTGAGGCAGAAATTACTAAAACAACGGGTAAGCTTACAGGCAGCCTGGCTTATACTTATTCCAGGGCTTTCCGAACAATTCAGGGGATTAATGACGGGAACAGGTTTGCTGCAAATTATGATATTCCCCATGAGCTGAAATTGAGTGCGTCTTATCTTTTCAATACGAAGTTTTCAGTTCAGGCATTTTTCACTTATTCAACGGGCAGACCATTGACACTGCCAGTAGGTTATTATCAGCATGACGGGATTAATGTTCCTATTTATGAGGGCAGAAATACTTCGAGGTTCCCTGATTTCAGCAGAATGGATGTTTCGGGCCAGTATCATTTCCAGACCCGGTTATCTAAAAAAAGAGCTTTATCAAGCACGATTTCTGTAGGGATATACAATTTATACGATAGAAAAAATCCTTTATACTATCATTTGACTACAGACTCTTCTATTGATCAGAAAAGTTCTCTGGAATACGCGTTTGGAGTTTCTCCCTGGGTTTCATATAGTTTTAAGCTTTAATATGAGAACAAAGTTTGATCTCCTGGTTTTGGTTTTGTGTACAATGCTATTCAGCGCTTGTAAAAAGGACGATAAGGTTTCCTTTGATCAGCCTAAGCACCAATATGATCTGGCTGTAGAGGGGGGAATTAATACGTTAACGAAAACTCAGTTTATTAAATTGAGCAAGCCTTCTTTAACGCTGGGTGTAATGCCGGCAGCAATTTCAAAAGCAGTTGTTATTGTAAATGATAGTAAGACGGATATTATCTTTAAAGAGACAACAACACCCGGAGTATATTCGGCAACCAATAACAACAGTCCGAATTACAATAAGGCTTATACACTGACCGTCACTTTTAATGCGAAGACTTATACCGCGGTTGATACGCTAAGGCAGGTTGTCAATATTGTAGATGACTTTTTACCACTGAAGGTAAAGATAAATAGTAGTGGTTCTTATGACGGAACGATACCAAAACATACTTTTGGTTATCTTAATCCTAATAAATGGTGGATAAATTATACGGGAATACCAGTCTGGAATCCTTCGAGGTTTGACGGGGTACAATATTACAATTACACCCATTTTCTAGGTTCTCCCAATTCTTTATATCCCCTGAATAACCTTAAACGTGACTTTAATTTACTGAGCGAAGATGTGATCACGATTTATAAGTTCTCTCTTTCCAAAGGATATGCAAGATACCTTTATGACGTTTTCCTGGAGACGGATTGGAGCGGTCTTTTTTCCAGTGTTCCGGTCAATGCACAGGGTAATGTATCGGGAAATGCACAGGGATATTTCTATGTGACAGACATAGATTTAAGAAAATACAAGGCTAAGGAATTGTAATATAGTCGGCTAAAGAGTTATTTGCGTACACATGTTTTATTATAAGTATACGTTTATTGCAATAATTATAAGTTTATTCCTTAATTATTACTATAATTACAAGTACCGTATTATCATTCTATAAGTGTCTTTCTATAATTCCCTGTAATTGATTTGCAGGAATTACGCCCGACTGCCGCCATTTAATTTCTCCATTTTTGAAAAGGATTAAAGTGGGTACACCCTGGATTTGATATTTACTGGAAACGGTCTGATTTTTATCTACGTCAACCTTTAAAATTGTCGCCCGCTCACCCAGCATGCCTTTAAGTTGCTGCAGGATTGGAGCCATCATTTTACAGGGACCACACCATTCGGCAGAAAAATCTACCAATACTGGTTTATCTGATTTAATAATTTCTGCGAAGTTTGCCATAAGGATATTTGTTTAAAAAAGAAGCGGGGATCCCACTCTCGCAGTATCCCCGCCATCTAAATTAACGCTCTCAAATATATAGACGCTTATAATTTGATATTATTATGTATGACCTCAAATATTTTTAAAGATTAATCTTTTTAGTGCCATAATATAGCCTAAGTGCATGCCTTCGTGGAAACTAAGGAAGTTTGTGGCATCGTCAATGCTATTTAAATTAACGCCGTAACGGGTAGTCCATCCTTTATAGTTATCAAATATCCGGTTATGATAGTCTACTTTAAACTGATCGAGTGTAGAGATTAATAAGAGCTTGATCTCTGCAATTTTTTCTTCAGAAACCAAACCATTTGGTTTAGTACCTCCGGTATAACTCAGATAAAATTCTTTGTCTACGAAAGTTTCCAGTCCCGCGCGGATGTAAGAGATCCCCTGATGCGCAGCAACCAGGTGCGCCATGTTCCAGATGATATTATTGTTAAATCCTTCTGGTATTTCATTTAATTGTTCAGCAGATAACCCACTGATACTTTCAATAAAATTTGCTCTGACTTGTCTGACGTTATCAATGATCTGATCCATATATTTTAGTTAAATTATTCAGTTGTTAAACTTCCTCAGGTATAGCTGCCATCTTCTTTTGATACCGAAAGAATAACTGCGAGATTGGTATCAGCATTAAGCCACTGAAGCCAAAAATAATAAATGCGATCCTCAGCCCGAAAGCATGCGCAAGGTACCCGATGATCGGAGGTCCAAGCAGCATCCCTGTAATAGCATAAGTGGCAATAATTGAGATTGCCATTCCTGCCGAATATTTTTTGGAAGCACCTGCTAAGGCATAACTCATCGGGACTACAGCCGCTGTACCAAAACCAACCATTGAAAAGCCAATCATAGCCGGCCAGAACTGCGGTACAATAATGGCGAGTGAAATTCCGGATACCACAAGCAGTGCACACATCAGAAAGGTCGCCGGCATTCCAATTCTTGCAATAATCAGATCGGAAAGGAACCTTGATGCGGCCATAAAGGTCATAAAGATTAAATAGCCGTAAGTAAAGATTTCAACATGCAGTACTTCCTGAAAATAAATTCCGCTCCAGTCAAACATTCCTCCTTCGCATATTGCAGCAAAAAAGATAATAAATCCAAGATATAGTATATACGGATCGGGTTTACCCACAATAATCTTATTCCCTTTTTCAGACCGGTCTCCTTTGAGCAAAAATTGATACGAATAACAAGTAATCAGCAAACACAAGATCGCTACAATTAATAAGTGCATTTGCAGGGAAACGTTGTAAGCCAGTAACAGTGTAGAGAAGGCAACTCCGGCAATTCCGCCAGTACTCCAAAAGCCATGGAAAGAGCCGATAATCTTCTGACTGAATTGTTTCTGCAGGGTAATGGCCTGCGTATTGACTGAAATATTGAAAATCCGGGTTGTAAAAGCAAACAGCACCACTGCTACAACCAGGCTAAAGGTATTTTGAGAAAACCCGATAATGGCCAGTGCAACTGCGTTTAAGCCATAACCTACGGCAAGTGGAACACGGCTGTGATATTTAGAAACCAGCCAGCCTGAAATTGGCAAACCGATTAAAGAGCCAATGGGCATAGCCAGTAAAATTGTCCCGAGTTCAGCTTCATTAAAGCCAAAGGCCATTTTGATGGTTGGAATTCTTGATGCCCAGGTTGCAAAACTGAATCCGGACATAAAGAAAAAGAGGCTTAAAAATATTCTGTGTTTGTTTTTGGTGATTGTATCCTTCATTTATACTGCAAATATAAGAAGCAGTTTATATTTAAATCGTTAAATTATTGCTTCTTATATTTTAACATAGGGCAAAAGCTCTTTCCATAGTTCCAGTTTTTGTTCAAATGTTTTTGAAGCATTGGCCCGGCTTGGAGAAGGTAACAAATGATAGTTTTTGTCTTCACTTTTCTTCACGTGTTTAAGATAGAATTGCTCAGCTTTTCTGCTATCAAAAAATACTTCTGTGATAGCAGGGTATTGTTTGTAAAAGGCGGCAAAGTCATTGACTACTTCGTTCTTAATGTTACTGTCCAGACTGCCTTCGCAGGTGCAGGATTCCAGCACATCCCATAGTGCAATTCCATGATCGAGCAAAAATATTTTCCTCGCTTCATAATCAGGCTCCACGGGTTGTCCGAAAAGTGTATAAATCAGTTTCCAGAAATGATTGCCTGCATGTCCGTAGTATTGCTGAAGACTCAAAGAACGGTCGCCAGGCATAGTGCCCAGTAACAGGAGCTTACAGTTTTGATCAACGATTGGCGGAAACGCAGTTTTCAGTGGAGGAAGAATTGGGTTGTTCATTTTTTATACCGGATATGATTCGTGTTTAATGATATATTTATAACACATGTGGTGGAAAGATGTTCTCATATTCTTGCTGATATTGCTACCTTTGCAGATTGAATATTAAGAAATACCAATGATACAGATAGGACAATACAACGAGTTAAGAATTATAAACAAGACAGAATCAGGACTAATACTGTCTGATGGCGATAAGGAAGCGCTATTGCCCTACAACCACGTTCCTAAGGATGCGGAAATTGGAGATAATATCAATGTTTTTATTTACATGCACAAAGATGGAAAACTGCATGCAACCACACAGAAACCTCTGGCTTGTGTAGGCGATTTTGCTTACCTGACTGTTGTTGAAGATGGTGAGAATGGTGTTTTCATGGATATAGGTATCGATAAAGATGTATATGTACCTGAAAAAGAACAAAAACGCCCGATGTTTAAGGGTGATAAACATGTAGTTTATGTTTTCCTTGATGATAGCAATGACCGTATGGTGGCTTCATCCAGATTAACAAATTATGTGGAAGAGGAAGAAATAAATTTTGAAGAAGGTGATGAGGTAAGCTTATTAATTGCCGACCGCAGTGATTTAGGTTACAATGCGATTGTTGATAATAAGTATATAGGATTATTATATCAGAATGAATTATTTGATCAGCTTAATCCTGGAGAAGTAAGAAAAGGATGGATTAAAAAGGTTAGAGTAGAAGGAAAGATTGACCTGAGTTTACAGCCTATGGGCTATGGTCATATTCTGGATACTAAAGAAGTCCTGATTAAAATGCTGGAAGACAACCAGGGTCTGATCGCTTTAGGTGATAAAAGTTCACCAGAAGAGGTTTATGACCTGTTGAAAATCAGCAAAAAAGCTTTCAAGAAAACAACTGGTGCGCTTTATAAAGAGCGTCTGATTACCATCGGCGATCATGAAATCAGGTTATTATCTGAATAACATTATTATTTGAGTAAAACTATTATTTAAATAACATTTAAAAGGCCTCTTATAAAATTATAAGGGGCCTTCTTTTTGAATGTTATCTATGTTCCCTTTCTTCCCGGTGCGGGTTACCTTCATGCGGCTGGTGAGCTTCACGTTGCGGATGTGACTGATTAGGGTGTGGTTGCTGATTAATATGCGGTTGTTGATTACGATGTTGTTGCTGTTGTTGATTAGGATGTGGTGGTTGTTGAGACTGTTGTTGTTGAGATTGTGGTTGCAGAGATTGCGATTGTTGTTGCGCAGTATTCGGATGTCTGTTTATTCCAGGATGCCATTGCTGAGGTGATTTAGCAGCATTAGCTTGCCTGTCACTTTTCATTGCATTATCTCCGTTAGCCTGATGGTTGTTAACACCTCCATTGTTGTTACCGCCTCCATTGTTTTTGCCGCCTCTATTTCCGTGTATCCTTTCCATTGCTGGATTTGCAGGTTTGCCATGGTTTACATTGGCGAATTGATTGTGATCTTTTCCTGCAGATTGCTGATGAGACAATTGAGAAGCAGTTGGCTGTATATGATTCTCGTTCATTGCCCTGCGTTCTTCTTCACGTGGCTGAACATTCACCCCTCCTTTACCATTAAAGCTTGTACGGTTGTTATTTACCGTATTGTTATTGATAACCGTTTTATTGATATAAGTATTATGAACAACAGTAGTATTTACATTAGTGATAGCGGTATTATACCTGTAGGAGCCTCCCTCCCATCTTCCGCCATAAAAACCTGAGCCACTATAGCCAAAGCCATAGTTGATACCACCATAAAACCCAATGTGTGGTCCCCAGTAACCTGAATGAAAACTATAAATACCACCATCAAAGCCCCAATAAGCCGGGGTCCACAATACACCTGCGCGTGGCGGATGTACCCATACGCCTGGCACCCAGTAATAACCGTCAGCATCGTCATAAGCCCAGTAACCGGGAGTCCATAAATAGCCATCTGCCGGACAAGGGGGTTGTGAATAAACCGGAAGTGCTGGCGGGGCAATTCTTGCAGATATATTAATGCCTACACTGATCTGCGCGAAAGCGGCAGTCCGGGCAAAAGTCATTGCTAAGAGCAAAAGACTAATTTTAGCAATCTTTTTCATAAGTATGAGTTTTAAATTTCATAGCTATAGGAGTTAAAGAACCGGGGATAGTTTAAATTAGAATTTCATTAAAATTTGATTAGAAAATTTTAATGAACATCCTGTCTATCACCTTAAATCAGTATAAATTAAACACCAATGGCACAGTAAAATATTTTCTCAGTGTCAGGATGGAAATTCTTATCCTGGTTTTAACTGTACCAATTGGAATATTCAGAATCTTTGCGGTTTCAGCATGTGAATAGCCTTGAAAATAGACCAGATCTAAAACTTCTTTTTGGAAGGGATTTAATGTTGTGGTCAGTTGCCCGACTCCGATAGTATCCGGATTGTAATAGCAAACATAATTCATTTCTACCAAATCCATTATCTCCTCTATTTTTACGTTTTTGGCACTGTTAGCCGATCCTTTTCCCTTTATATGGTCAAATGACTTATTTCTTGCAATCCTTGCCATCCAGGTAAATAACCGGCCTTTAGTTTCATCATACTGATCAATTCTGGATGCCACTTTCGTAAATGTTTCCTGCAGCACATCTTCAGCAGTTTCTCTGGACTTCACAATCTTTATAATGATGGATAACAGCGCAGGTGAATATTGCTGATACAAGAAAGAAAATGCCCTCATGTTCTTCAATTTCAGATCTTTTATCAATTCCTTTTCCTGGCTACTGGCAATACTAATTGCAGGCTGTGGATTTGTCTTTACCTGGAAGACTACAATGAGTAAAAGCATAGCTTGTGATTAAGTACTTATTTAAATAATCGCGTATTTTATTACACTATTAATTAAATAATCCACAAGTGTGCCATTTCACTACGTCTATTTATGTTATAATGACTGAACAACCACATTTTACTCAAACCCGCCTAACTCAAATAGGGGTTTAAATCTACTTAGGGTGATAAATTGATTCCATAAATTAAAATTTTGTTCAATTTATTCATTCACCTTATAAACAAACACTTAGCTATACTGACTACTCAATTGACTAAAATAAGGTCAGCAGATTTAGCAGGGGCTGATCTCATATAACATCCAGATTGTACAGGAATAATGTCCGGTATTACCAATCGGCTTATCTAATAGTTTAAAGCCGAGTTTCTCATAAGCAGAAACCGCAGCAGAGAGCTCCGGCATCGATTCAAGGTAAATATTTTTATAGCCCAATTCTTCCGCTAAGGTTATACACTTTTGCATTAATGTTTTACCCAGTCCCTTACCTCTGTGCGCTGAAGCAAGGTACATTTTTACCAGTTCCACTGTATCTTCAGGAAGTCCGTCTGAAGGATACAATCCTACTCCTCCCAAAATTTCATTTTCCTGTTCAGCTACGAAATATTTACTTCCTTTAACGCGGAACGATTCGTACAAATGATTCGTACTCTCATCAAAATAGGCTGTTCCAGGAATGTTAAGACCAAACTCTTCCAGACTTGTTTTTAGAATTACCGCCATCGCAGCGTTATCCTGTGGCTGAATTTCTCTTATTATTATATTCATAGGGCCCAATCTAGCTAAATTGCTCAAAAAATAAAAGCCATTCTTAAAAACATATGGTCATGAGTATTTGTTATCTTTGATCAGAATAAAAATCAAATTATATATTAATAATTAATGAAATATATCTTTATTATCGTCCTTTTATTCTCCTCTCAAAAAATATTCTCTCAGTCCGCTACTTATAAATTAATAAATAAGGAGAATGGTACTTCGGGCAATATATCAGTTAGGAGAACAGACGATCAGGTGGAAGTAAATGTGTTGGCTAACTGGAATAATAAGGCTGGAACTTATGGTCAGTTCACAGGAACGGGTATATTGACAGATAATAAAACCACGATAAAGTCAGAGAAAAAATCACTGCTATGCAAAGTTTCCTTATTTTTTCTGAAAGATTCAATAGAAGCCAGTTTCCAGGATTGTGATAATTATCAGCTAACAGAGCGTTTCAATGGTATTTACGCCAAAATTGCTGATAACGTAACCGGGGAATACATTGTTTCTGCAGACATTTGTTATTTCTATAGTAAACCGGATGATAAGTCGAGAAAGAAAGGTTTTGCCAATACGCCCGAAGTCATTAATATAGAAGAGCTTTTTGAAGGAGACTGGGGTTTCGCGACCCTGATGTCAAATGGGAAGCAGCTTTTTGGATATGTCAAATTATCAGATTTGAAGTTCAAGAGGACTTATTTGTATGATTAAGGGAATAAGGGACTATTTAGCCCCTGTAATTTCGTTATAAACACCGTTCCATAAATTGATCCGCTGTTGCAATGAAGCTATTGTAACCTCCTCTGCGGCTTTCCATGCTGCTTCATCTTCTCCGCAAAGTTCAGCAGTCATTTCCAGTGCTAAATGACTGTGGTGATCCCCATCTACCTCAATATGCCTGTCCAGATAATATTTAATCAGAGACAGCTGATCAGGGAATTTCTTATTCAAATCACCAACGATAGAAATAAACATATGCGGGATCAGATCTTCTCTGCCAAAAGTAAAAGCGGCAGATTGTAAGTGCGCCTGTTTACTGTCAATGACTTTGAAAGTAAAATCTACAAACTGACGTGCTTCTTCGGGTACACCTGCTGCTGCATAGGCAGTAGTCAATGACCTTGTTTCTTTTAAATTCTCTACAAATTTATGGATCGCTGTAATGTCGGCACCACATTGTGCCATCGCTTCCAGATACATTTCATAGTGACTTTTACGGATACCTGCTCCATCTACATCTGATTCCTCACCAGCAACGATTTCATTGATCAGATACCTTGTATTTGCATTTCCCACAGGAAACCATGGTGTAGTTGTACAAGTTAAACCAATTTGTAAAGACTTAAGCAATGACATGAAGTCCCATACCGCATAAACATGGTATTGCATAAAAACTTTCAGGTCATCCAGATTATTGATTACTGAATAAACTTTATGGTTGATAATCTCTTGTCTTAAAGGTTCGATTACCTGCTGTATTCTTGCGATGTGATGATTCATTGCTGCTTTTTATGATGGTCCAGTCACAAATGTAATTAGTAATTGATATGTTTTTACACCTCCTAATTGTTTTTTTTTGCTCTCCGAAGAATAAATTACTTTTCAAAGAGGATTACCCCCGTTTACGTTACTTTTAATACGATTTTGCCGATATGCGTACTGCTTTCCATTAATATTTGTGCATCTGCAGCTTCTGCCAATGGAAATACTTTATAAAGGACCGGTTTTATTTTTCCTGCTGCAATCAGCGGCCAGATGACCTGCTCAATCTCCACTGCCAGCATAGCTTTATAATCGTCTGTTCTGGGCTTTAACATGCTGCCGGTAATGGTAAGCCTTTTACTCATCATCTGCAAAATATCAATCTCTGATTTAGCGCCATTCATCGCATTAATGAAAGTAATACGCCCGTCAGGATTTAGAATCTCCATGTTTTTCAAAGTATTATCTCCTCCTGTCATATCCAGGATCACATCAATCCCCATAGGTTTAAGCAGCGCCACAAAGTCTTCTGTTTTATAATTCACAGCTATCGTTGCACCAAGGTCTTCACAAAATTGACACTTCTCTACTGTACCAGCTGTTGCATAGGCTTTACCGCCCATAGCGACAATCATTTGGATAGCAGTTACCCCTATTCCACTGGTTCCTCCGTGAATCAGAAAGTTCTCACCGGCTTTAAAACCAGCATCCTTAAAGACATTAGACCAGATGGTAAAAATGGTTTCCGGCAAAGTTGCAGCCTCTTCAAAAGACAAACCGTCAGGCACAGGAAGACATAATCTTTCATCTACGGCCCTGTACTGGGCATATCCCCCGCCAGCAATCAGTGCACAAACACGGTCACCGGTTTTCCAGCGTTTCACCTGTGGACCGGTCGCTTCTACAACACCAGAAATCTCCAATCCGGGGATTTCCCTGGTCGTATCTGTTCCATAGGGATTACTCTTTCTGGACATAATATCGCTCCGGTTTAACCCTGCAGCATGTATTTTAATCAAAACCTCGTTTCCCTGGGGTACAGGTTTAGCTACCTGTTCTAATTTAAGAACTTCAGGCCCGCCTTTTTCTGTAATTACTATAGCATCCATAATCCGTGTTCTCTAAAAAATTGATTTCTTCTTAATCCGCGCAACGCTTTAAAAATTTCCTGATGAGAGGAAACCTCATAATGGTGATCGCCCGGCAAGATCTTTAAGGTAAAATTTTTCTTCTGTAATTTCTCCATTGGCTTTGGGTCTTCTTTCTCTCCGTAAAAACAGAAAACAGGGACGTTTACAGCCTCAATTTCCGGCTGAACTTTATATTGTCTGTCATCACCCGCTAAATTCAGCAGATCGGACGTATGAACCTTAAAGTCTGAAGTAGAATAAGGAGACATCAGTTCTAATGCCACAACCTTGTTTTTCATCGCCTCTGGCAAGCGGTTATAGATGAAAGGAACCACATCTGCGCCAAAAGAATAACCTGCCAGATAAATCACCCTGGTATTATAGAGGGTGGAGTATTTATAAATTAATAAGGCAATATCATCTGCCGTTTGCTGCGGTGTTTTACCGTCCCAGAAATAGCTTCTGGAGTTAAAGCCAATGGTATAAAATCCTTTTTGTGCAAAACCTGTAGACAACTGATCTTCAAAATCCAGCCACCCCCCGTCTCCGGAGAAAAGAAGGAGCAATCTTTTGGATGATGGAATAGCGCTTGGGTAGTTAATTACCGGGAGATTAAAGTCGTCAGTTTCAACTCCATGGTGATTGGTTGCCCTGGTTTTCATCAGGATTCCGCATCCGGAAAAAAGAAAAATGTAAATAAGGCATAAACCTCGTTGCCAGTAACTCATTATAGCTTCAAAAACATTATAGATTCAGTGTACAAGACGGATTTATGACAACAAACGTCAATTATAGTTTAACGGTTTTCTAAAATTAAACCAGACTCGCTTAAATATAGAGAAATAATGTCTAAAACAGGTCTAATTGACCTCCTTTAGGCGGTTTAGCATCACCAAAAATAGTTTTCCCACCATATTTCCAGGAGTTATTCCTTTCTCTTTCAAGAAGTTCCTCAAAATTATCATTCGGAATAAAATCTTGCTCTGCCTGCCGGGATAATTCTCCCAGTTTCTGAATAGCCTGCAGTTTATCAGCTTCTCCGATTTTTGCCATGTGAACTGCCTTTGTTAAAACACTGATCGTCTGGTCATAAACTTTCAGTGGTACTGGAAAAGGGTGACCGTCTTTACCTCCATGTGCAAAAGAGAAACGCGCAGGATCTTTAAAACGGGATGGTGTACCATAAATTACTTCACTAACCAAAGCCATAGACTGTAAAGTTCTTGGCCCCATTCCTTCCAGCAGCAGTAACTCTTCGAAATCGGCAGGCTGTTTTTCATGGGTGAGCCATAACATAGCACCCAAACGCTTCAGGTCAACGTCTTTGGCTTTAACCTCATGATGGTTTGGTAAAACCAGCTGTTGTATTTCAGCGATCATGCGCGAAGGATGTTCTGTGGTCATAGACAGCATAGATTCACGGGCAGGTTGTGCTGCCTGGGTAACCATATTCATAATTGTCCCCTGGTTAACCCCGCAAATTGCGGTATGCGGATCATCAACGAATGATTTCATTTCTGCGGAATGCCAGTGGTACCGGCGGGCAGTAGAACTTCCGTCCTGCATACCTTGCTGAACCACGGTCCACAAACCGTCCGTATTGACAATGAAGCTGTGCATGTACAATTGAAAACCGTCCTGTATAGCGGTATTATCTACTTTTGCACTTAGTTTACTGCAACGTACAAGTTCTGTTCCATTAAGTCCGTTACGGTCACTGTAATACAGTAGTTCCTGAGGGGTTTGGCGGGAAGATTTACCTTTTCCTCCGCAGATATAGATTCCCAGTTCTTTGGAAAGCGGATTAATTGCACTTTTCAAAGCGCCCATTACCGAGGTTGTAATACCTGATGAATGCCAGTCCATTCCCATGACTGCGCCCAGGCTTTGAAACCAGAACGGGTCACTTAGTCTGCGCAATACTTCGGCAGTACCATATTCTGCAATAATAGCTTCCGTAATAGCCAGTCCAAGACGTGACATCCGCAGGGAAAGCCATTTCGGAATATGGCCGTAGTGAAGGGGTAAATCTGCTGTCCCTGACCTTTTCATTGTTATATTATCCGAACTTAAATTGATCGATTCTTACCCAGTGCATTCCAGCCGCTTCCGCAGCATCTGTTCCTGGCTTTCCGTCTTCAAATACCAAACATTTTTTCGGGTCAACGCCCAATAGTTCAGCTGCTTTTAAAAATGGATCTGCAAATGGTTTACCTCTGGGTGTTTCTCCGGCGCAAACCATAGCTTCTACATAGTCACTCACGCCAACTACATCCAGCGTATGCTGCACTGCTCTGCGATCTCCGCCTGAAACGACAGCAATACGTACTTTACCTGCATTCGCTTTTAAGTGTTCAACGACATAAGTGATCGGCAATGCTTTCTGAAGATATTCTTCGAAATAAAGTTTTGCTTTTCTGGCAGTGAATTCTGCCGGGTCCATATCAGCCTGGTAGCGTAGATTAAGTTCTTCTACTACGTTTAAGATGGGCCACCCTGCCAGTTCATCTATAATTGCAGGGTCCATATCCACGTTGTATTGCTTGGCTATGGCTACATAAGTTTCGGTATGTGCAGGCATATTATCGGCCAGTGTCCCGTCACAATCGTATAAAAATGCTTCGTAATCTCCCTCAGTCAGTTTACTGAGTCTTGAAAAATTAGTCTCTTCCATAAAGTAATATTTAACGCCTGTTAAGCAGGCTTAGTGTGTTTCGGTACTTCCCTTCTTTTGCTGAAAGCTATAAATGAGGTAAACCAAAGCTGGTAAAATAAAAATACTGCCGATCAACAGGGCATAACCAAGGGTTTCTATGGTCTTAAATTGCCCCTGATGAGTTAGTAAGGAAAGATTGTCTCCGCCTTTCAGCAGGATAATATCCGGAAAATGGCTGTAAGTAGCGGCAAAAAGGATCATCGTTACCTGAAAACCAGCCAATAGCCGTAACATAACCGGTTTATTCCTGTTTAGCAGGACAAAAGTAATAACGAGTGAAATCGTCGCCATAATCAGCGCTATAATTCCCGGAACATCACTAAAAATCCAGTTCAATAAGGGAATGCCTTCTGAGTGTGCGGCTAAAAACACTAATCCGCCTGCTGCCATAACCACAAAAATGGTACGTCTTGCTTTACGGGTAAATAGTTGCCGGTCCTGCTCATTTTCTGCTTCACCGATGATAAATACATTGGCCAGATAGGCACATATAGTAACAGTGAAGACACCTACACTGACTGAAAACCAGCTTAACCAACTAAAAACATAGGCTGAAAGAAAATCTTTGGCTTGCAGATCGATCTGTCCTGATACGGCACTTGCAGCGATAATCCCTAAAAAGAAAGGGGTAACTACGCTTGAAATCACAAATATCGGGGTGTATACTTTTTGCATATCATCTTTTACAGCATCGTAATTTCTGAAAACAAAGGCGGTCCCGCGGGCAATAATTCCCATGAGCATACAAACCAGCGGAATGTGCAGGTAAATGGAAACGGTGGTGTATATTTTAGGAAAACCGACAAAAAGAATAACGATCACAATGATCAGCCACATGTGATTGGCTTCCCAAACGGGGCCAATGGCTTCATACATCTTTTTACGCATTCTTGGCCTATTGGCCCTGGAAGTAAAGAGTTCTATAATCCCAGCACCAAAATCAGCCCCTCCCAATAAGATATATAACAGAATGGCAGTCCACAGGAAAATTATTACGACGTATACCATAGGTTATTGTATTTTTTTATCAGTGGAAGAATCATAAAGTTTATCGACCATCGTGATCTGGCGGAATAGCAGCAGGCTCACAATAATGGCGAGTGAAATGTAAACGGCTGTAAAGAGATAAAATGAGTAGGCAATTCCGGGCATTGGGGTAACTGCATCGGCAGTAAGCATCACGCCATAAATAATCCATGGCTGACGGCCGACTTCGGTAACTGTCCAGCCTGCTTCAAGTGCAAGAAAACCCATAGGAGTTGCAATAACAAAGAGCTTGAGCATCCATTTACTCTCTGCCCAGCCTTTCTTTTTAATCAGGGCGATGAAATAAATAATGGCCAGACCTAACATAGCCATCCCCAGGCCTACCATAATCTGGAAGGCATAGTGTACAACTACAACTGGCGGCTGATCTTTTTTAGCGAACTGATCCAGTCCTTTAACTTCTCCATTAAAATCACCAGTAGCCATAAAACTCAGGGCTTTAGGTATTTTTAATGCGTATTTAACTGTTTTTGTCGCGGTATCCGGAATCCCTCCAATGATTAATCCTGCCCCTTTTTCGGTATGAAAGTGAGCTTCCATTGCGGCAAGTTTTGCGGGCTGGCGCTTTGCGACATCCTTCGCTGAAATATCACCGCTAATGGGTTGGAGACAGGCAGCTACAGTCCCGAATATAGCTGCGATCTGAAATGCTTTACGGTGAAAATTTACGTTTTTACCTTTTAAAATCATCAGGGCATGAACTCCTGCAACGGCAAAACCTGTGGATACAAAGGCGGCAACACACATATGTAGTGCTTGTGAAAACCAGGCTTCATTAAACATGGCTTTCATCGGATCGATATTCAGGTATTGCCCGTTAACGAAATCAAAGCCCGCAGGACTGTTCATCCAGGCATTGGCTGCAACAACGAGAATCCCTGACAGCAGCCCGCTGATCCCTACGATAACCCCGGTAAACCAGTGAAACCAGGGATGAAAGCGGTTCCATCCGTACAGGTAAAATCCAAGTGCAATGGCTTCAATAAAAAAGGCTGTTCCTTCCAATGAAAATGGCATCCCGAAGATCGGGCCTGCGTGTTCCATAAATTTGGGCCAGAGCAGGCCAAGTTCAAAAGACAATACAGTTCCTGAAACTGCACCTGTGGCAAAGAAAATGGCTACTCCTTTGCTCCATGCTTTTGTGACATCGAGGTAGACTGCTTTTTTCCTTTTTAACCAAAGATAATGGGCGGTACACATGAAAAATGGCATCACCATTCCGATACAGGAGAAAACGATATGAAAGCCTAATGAAAAGGCCATTTGGAGTCGTGCGGCTAAGAAATCATCCATGTAGCAAATGTAATAGTTATGGCGTATGAAGCCATGAATCCAGGGGTCAGAATTGCCTTATAATTGTAATATTAGCAGCTTTATAGTTTCTTGCTTGCCGGTCTGACGATCATTCGTAAGGATTGGTCTCTGGTAAAGTAAGCAATCATCCAGTTATATAAAGTTTTGACCCTGTTTCCCGAATTAATCAAGGAGATCAAATGGATAAACAACCACATTACCCACGCAATAAATCCACTGAAAAACAGCTTGGGTTTCGGCAGATCGGCTACAGCTTTATTTCTACCAATAATCGCCATCGTCCCTTTATCTACATAACTGAATGCTTTAGGAAATTGGTTTTCTTCTACCCGGACCATGTTTTTACCTACATTGTCTCCTTGTTGAAGGGCGACTTGTGCCAGTTGCGGATGTCCTTGTGGAAAGCCGGGGTCAGTTAACTGGATGCAGGTATCGCCAATAGCATAAATATCTTCGAGTCCTTTTACTTTGTTGAATTCATCGACTTGTAGTCTTTTGCCTTTTCCGTAGGCTTCTTCTGGCATACCTTTAAAAGTCATTGCGGTTACTCCGGCTGCCCAGATCAGGTTTTTAGCTTCGATCGTACTTCCGTCAGCGAAATGAACGGTATCGTTGATAAAATCTTTCACCATCACATTCAGCTTTACTTTAACGCCCATTTTGGTCAGGGTGTCATAGGTGTATTGTTGTGATTTTTCACTCATTGGTGCAAGTACTGATTTCAGCCCGTCTACAAGATGGATTTCACCGCCTGCGCCTTTGAGCTCCGGATAATCTTTAGCCAGGATCGTCCTTTTCATTTCAGCAAACATTCCTGAGATTTCAACCCCTGTAGGGCCGCCGCCTGCAACAACCACAGTCAGCAGTTTTTTACGTTCTGCCGGATCTGTTGAGCGGGAAGCTTCTTCTAAACGCTCTAACAAGGTATTCCGCATTTGCAGGGCATCAGCAACTGTCTTCATGGGGATAGCATGTTTTGCTACATTGTCCATTCCGAAATAGTTGGTTTCACAGCCTGTGGCAAAAACAAGATAATCGTAATTGACAGGGCCTGTGGAAAGGATGACTTGCTTTTGTTCTGGCAAGACTTCTTCAAGTTCTCCAAGTCTGAACATAAAGTTCTTCTTTCCTCTGAACAGTTTACGAAACGGGTAAGTGATGTTAGAGGTTTCCAGATAACCGGTAGCTACCTGGTAAAGCAGCGGCGGAAAAAAGTTATAATTATTTTTATCTACGAGTGTTATATCAAATGATTCATTACCTGCAAGTTTTTTAGCAAGGTTCACACCCGCAAATCCACCACCTATAATGACTACTTTCTTTGGCATATGATTGAAATTTTAAAGATCAGATCAATTCTAAACAATATGTTTACTAGCCTTAGAACAACAACAAACGTGCTATGTTTTAGAAAACAGAATAAAATTTTGCGGAATAGAGGTCAAAATAAAATAGCTTCCTCCGCATAGAATTTTATTACTATTACTGACGTTAAAGGTTTAAGTTTACAAAAAATTCAAAATGAGCAGCAAAGATCAACCATCAGCAAATGTTTTAACATTCAAAAAAGGCCATTATGTATTTACTGACCATTTAGAAGAGGTACATCCTGAGGGGACGAGTGTTCCTTTTTTAACAGCAAAAGGAATACTGATCACAGCTGAGGGGGATTCTTTTAGAGGTGACATTGCCACAGTAAAAATTAGTGATCTGGTTTTGAAGCAGTCAACTTTTATAGACGATAACGGAAAGGCTTTGGAAGCGCACAAGTTATATGTATGGCCACGTAATTTAGGAAGCACAAAGGAATGGACAGCAAACAAACTGGAATTTCTGAATGAGTTTGTACTGAATTTTCCCATTGAAATAATCTCTTTAGAGGAGTCAAACGGGGTAACCTGGAAATATATTACACCTGAGAATTTTAAAAAGACCCCTGAAGGTATTGAGGCTTCTGCAGCTTTTCAGGATTATGCAGCGCATCAGAGTGAATACTTCTTTTTGCGCCGCCCACTGAACGAGCCGAAATAACAGCCGGCAGTTCATCCGCATTAAAATCTTTTTCCGCTGACATTTTGAAATGCAAGCATAGTTGTACTATGTACTGAATTTATCAACATGAATGAAAATCAACAATATTTATTTCAGGTCAATCTGAAGGGAATGATTTCCCTCTTGTCTGAGCATTTATACAGCAACCCGAATACCTTTGTAAGGGAGCTTTTACAAAATGGTGTGGACGCAATAACAGCCTTCAGAACCCTTCATGAAGACCATGAGGGTTATCTGCGCATTTATTTACCAGATAGCGAAAGAGCAGAAATGATCTTTGAGGACAATGGTATCGGATTAAAAGAGCAAGAGATCCATCAATTCCTGGCAGTGATCGGGGAAAGTTCCAAACGCGGGGCTTTTGAAGCTAAAGATTATATAGGGAAGTTTGGTATTGGCTTACTTTCATGTTTTGTGGTCAGTAATGAGATCATCGTAGAAACACGTTCTGCTTTAAGCGAAAAAGCGGTAAGGTGGACGGGAAAATCTGATGGGACTTACCAGATTACTGAAGTTGAGGAGTCAAGACCCATTGGGACCAAGGTAATCCTGCTCCCTAAAGATGAATTCAAACATTTGTTCGAACCAGATGCTTTCCGCAGAAATTTAGAATATTACGGAGAGGCTTTGCCTATGCCGGTTTACCTGCATTACAATTCAGAAATGAGCTGGGTTAACGAATCCGGAGCGCGCTGGCTTGATCCGAAAACGTCTAAAGAAGAACTGCTTGCGATTGGGAAAAAGACATTTAATACTGGTTTTCTGGATGCGTTTCCTATTTCTGCTGCTCATGGAGGCGTTAAAGGTGTGGCTTTTGTGTCCCTGCATAAAACACAGTTTACCGGAAAACAAAGCCACAAACTCTATTTAAAGCGCATGTTTATGAGTGAGGATGATTGTCATCTTTTACCTAAATGGGCATTCTTTATCCGCTGTATCTTCAATGCAGACGGTCTGGATGCAACTGCTTCCAGAGAATCACTGGTTTATAACGACACCCTCAAAGCGGCTAAGAATGAGATTTCAGACTCCATCAAATCTTATCTTAAAACCATAGATATGATTGATCCTGATATTTACCAGAGATTGGTGAGTACGCATTATCTTCACCTTAAAGCTATTGCTGCAGAAGATCATGAGCTGCTTTTAGTGTTCATGGATGACCTCCTTTTTGAAACCAACAAAGGGCCTAAGAGTTACAGGGACATCAGGCATTTGGAACAAACCGTTTATTATACGCCTAATGTAAATGATTTTAAACAGATCCACCGGATCGCGGGTTCGCAGGGTATCCTGGTTATCAATGCGGGTTATACGTTTGAAGAAGACCTGCTGAAAAAGATTAGTCAGCTGCATCCTGATTTGAAGATAGAACAAATATCACCTGAAAGCCTGCTGAATACCTTTCATTCGGTTGACGTACAAAATTCGGCAGAACTGGTAGATTTTGAGAACAGGGCGGCCGTGGTACTTCAGCCCCTAAATTGCAATTGTAGTCTTAAGCATTTTAATCCTGTAGATACGCCCGCAATTTATATTGGTGCCTACGAAGACATTAACGCTAAAAGTACTCAGGGCTCTTCAAGTTTGAATCCGCTGGAAGCTACCCTTGGCATGTTTACTAAAAAAACCAAAGTCATTCAGCCGCTGCTATGTTTTAATGTAGACAATAAACTGGTTAAAAGTATTCTGGGGATCAAAGACCCTTATTTATTTCCTTCTATTATCCACATTTTATATGTTCAGGCATTGATGTTAGGGAAATACCCTGTGAGTGACCGGGAAATGAACTTATTTAATGAAGCACTTCATAACCTGGTGATTATGGGTATGGAAAATTTTATCAATCTATAAAGACAATGAGTTATACTTTAGAAATACAAGAATTAACGGATAATGCGAATCTGGACAGTACAAATCCAAAGGATGCTCAAAAATTATTAGTCGCAGCAATTCAGCTTGCAGATGCGCATGAGGATACTGCGCTAGGTTATGAATTGAGATTAAATCTGCTGAATAAGCAATGGGGGCTTGCAGACAGGCCATATTTTGTAAGTGCTTTTAGCTGGATGCTGAATGCTTTTGACGCAGATCCTGAGAGTTACGCTGCCAGTACCTTATTATGGAGATATAAATGGATCATTGGTGAATTATTTTCTAATCCGCAGGTTCCCCTGGAACAGATTAAAGCAGTATTGGAAGATTATAAGCGCAGAATACAGGAACAAGGCTATAATCTCCGGTCTTATTATACGAAACATCTTCATGAAGCGCTCAGTCAAAAAGACCGGGTAAAAAGCAGAAAATATCTGGATTTAATGAATGCTTTACCGACTGATGGAATGAGTGATTGCAGTGCTTGTGAAATGGACAATGAGGTTTCATTTTTAATCAATGAGGGCGGTTTTAAAGCCGCTTATACCAGGGCGCTTCCGTTAATTGAAAAGCAGTATAGTTGTGCGCATGTGCCTTTCATTACGCTGTGCAATTTATGTTATATGGCGATTAAAGATAACAGAACCGGGGAAGCCGCCGGGCTGTTTTTGAAAGCGGAGGAAGAGTTACAGGGAAACGAGTCTGATTCATCATTGGTCACTTCTATGGGACTGCTGATTGTCTATCTTTTCCATACCGATAAACCTGCTGGATGGAATTACCTGGAAAGGTATCTGCCATGGGCAATGGAGTGTGAAGCCAATCTTAAGTTTTTCTTCTCGATGCACGTGGCTGAAGCTTTAAAACTGGAAGATCAGCTGAAGACAGTTATTCTTGAATTGCCATATCCGCATTCACTTTACAATCCTTCCAATAGTTATCAAGTCAAAGATTTATATAGTTTTTATGCGCAGCAGGCTGTTAGTCTCAGCCAGCTATTTGATGAACGCAATGGGAATTCGAATTTCTCTTTACAATTAGAAAAGGCCCTTTAAGGGCTTTTTCTAATTAGTTTATCCTGTCTAATTAGTTTATCCTCATCAGTCGCAGGTAATCGAGCATAGCCTGGTTAATTTCACCATTCATATTTTCGTTCCAGTTTTCCAGTGAAAGCTGAAATTCATGTGTCCCTTTAGCCAGTTTCACTGCGTTTACGTTACTAAAGCCCCAGTCAGACCATTCTTCTTTTCCGCGTTGCGGGAAGACAAAGGTTCCTGCAAACTGGCCATCCACATTAAATGTTCTGATGGCACATTTGTTCTCTGTATTGGTTGGCCCATTTCCATTGGCATACCTGAAATCAATGGCATAGGTGCCTGCTTCGACTATATTAACTTGAAGGGTTATTTTCTTATTCTTTGTTTTACTGATCTCAATAAAACCATTCGTGGTATATCCCTGGTAAGGGAGCGTGGATTTAGCGGCTACGGTTTCCATAGCAACAGTTTGTATTTCTTTGGTTTCTGTGATTAAAACAGGTTCACTTGCAAATGAGCCGACCTTATTTTGATCAACAGCAATCAGTTGGTATTCTCCGCTTTCTTTGGCGGTATAGTTCAATTCCTGAGTTTTGGCGATTTCTTTCCCGTTACGGATCACCTGGTAAGTTTCGGCTCCTTCTACCTTTTCCCAGCTGATCAGCATATTGGTTTTTTTCAACGAGGGTGCAGCAACAGAGAAGTAGTCTGCAGCGTTCGCAACTTTCCCCTGCTCCGGTTTATGGTCAGCCAGCACAATATCAATCTGATGTTTTCCTTTTAGATGGGCAGGGATCATCGCCTGTGGCAAAGGCTGGCCGTCAAGCGTAATTGATTTAATCTGATTCCCGTATCCGTTCAATTTAATATCCAGTACTGCCTTGCGGTATTTAAAATTAGTAAGTGTCCGTTCTCCCTGGAGTACTTCAGGAATAAATGGCTTAAAGACCAGGCCGTCTGCTTGCATATCCATCCCAAATAATACTTTATAAACCAGGCTGATATTTCCGGCCAGGCTCCATAACATATTGCTTGAATTGACTTGTGTACCCGCAAAGTCACCAGAGGTAGCCACAAAATTCTCTTTATTGGTCAGGAACAGTGCTGCAGGGCGATAAATTGCACTCATGCTCTGTATAAGAGCTTCTGCATTTCCTGCTTTTGCCGCAGCAAGCGACCAGTAGGCTTGTACAAAAGGCCATACCGCATTGTTATGGTAAGGTGGAATATTTGGAATCTGCGGATAGATACAGGGGATACCAAACTTAGTGACTGGTGTTTTTGCGACTATGGATTTCTGCTGCCCTGCATCCGCAATATCAAATAATACAGTGAGTGCTTCTCCCAAAGCTTCTGAACGTGGCGATAAAAGTTTAAATTGTCTGCCGTATAAGTATTGCCCGTAATATCCTTTTTCCGGCATCCACAGGTGTTTATTGATCCCTTCTTTGAGCTGATCGGCAATACCTGCATACTTTTCAGCTGCCTGCTTATCTTTTAGCAGTACCGCCATTTCGGCAAGTACTTTATTGGTTTGATAGTGAACTGCATTCGTTCCGAGATTTTCTGAAGCATATATATCTGCAGATTGCATCCATTTAGGGTAAGTCTGATCTCTCCAGTCTAAAAAAGAAGATTCACCTCTGACCATACCTGTTTGCGGGTCGTAGACATTTTTCAGATCATCTTCAACAGAGTTTTTAATAATCGCATAAGCTTTGGTGAGCCATGCCTGATCACCTGTATTTTTATAAACTTCCCAGGCTGCAACTGCCCAGATCATCCGGTCAGAAGAAACTGGCCATGATCCTCCGGTCCCTGTATCCTGAATGACACGATTATTTTTAACTTTCCGCAGCAAACTGTTCTGGGCAACTTTGGGTTGCAAGGTCGCCATAGATAGTATAATACTATAACTAATATCCCTTGTCCATACCCCTGCCCATTCTTTACCTGTTCTGAAAGTGCTGTCGGGTTCTATTGCATTCTCCATTTCCTCCAAACCGAGGTTATAAAGTGCATCCATGATTGGAACAGCTGATTTATATTGAGGAAAAGCGGAAATATCTTTTGATAACTTCCACGAAGAGGCTGTAGTTTTTTTCTCCTGAGCTTTATTCATTTCCAGTGTAACGGTATAAATACCGTCACCGTCCGTATCTTTTAATTCCAGTTCTTTATGATTGCCCAGGTTATCAAAATCCCAGATGAGCGGGCTGATACTCCCGGCTACAAAAACACCTTTAAAGTCTGCTTTGTAAATCTTTGTGCCATCATAAGTGGTATAAAAACCTTTGGAAGCAAAAGCAGCGAGTACTTCACGCATATCCAGCTTGATGGTGAATTTAGTATCCGGCTTAAGAAATACACCTTTTGATAGTGGCTGTTTTAATTGCTGACCAAAGCGAATAACAGGGGTTTCAAATCTGCCATTGACGGCAAGGATACTAACTTCATGATTCTTTCCAGAAGCCATTTCATTGTCTTTACCATTGATACTGAATTTAAAAGACAGGTTTGGGCTGATGTCCAGGTTAACCGGACTTTGATAGTTAGAATGTAAAGCTGCCGGAGAAAGTGCAATGGCCTGGAATGCTCCTTGTGTAACCCTATCTTTTGATAAGGTATAAGCGTCAGATTGATATATGTTGTTCATAGGCTTCTGGGCCATGGCGGCTGTGAAAGAAAGCAGTAATGCTATAAAAATAGCAATTTTATAAGGGCTTAAATTCATTATCTGTTTCATGTACGACACAAAAATATAATTTATAATCCAACAGGTGGTTTAAAATTACAGGTATCATATTTCAAGTGCTAAAATTCAGTCAGACAACTGACCCGATATGGTTTACCTAAATAATCAAGCGTTTGACGTAATAAAATTGCACACCAAACTATTTAATATTATTTTAGGATATAAAAAAAATCAATACAGGTAACCAAATTTATCCGTTCGTAATAACAACAGGAATATAACTCAAAAATTGGTATGCCACTGAAGACAAAATAAAAATTATCAACTTATAATATAAAAAATATTCAGTTAGCTACTGGAGGTAAGCTTTTGCCTGGGATTGGCCGATCCATAAAAGCTAAACAACCATTTTATCAACTTAAAACCAAAATTATGAAAAAAATTGTATTAGGAGCCTTCCTCCTGTTATGTGCATCATTTGCAGCAAATGCCGCTACCCCAACTGAATTTACAATTGAAACATCTTGTGGATCTTCTTATTCAGGATCATGTGATGGATGTAGCGTGCAAGACATAGTTGATGTAGCTTTAGCACTGGACGATTTAGATTGCGGCTAGTAGTTATTTTATTGAGGGGGCCATATGATGTCCCTCTCAATATTTATTAAATTTCTAATATATATTTATATGATAAAAACCTGCTTGATTCTTATTTCTTTTATAGCTTTTTCGCTTTGTTTAAATGCACAAATAATAGACAAGACTTCGATTGAATGCCAATATAAACTAACATGGGTACCAGACACTTTGCGTCCCAATCAAACCAAAGAAGATTTTATGATTCTCAAAGTTGGGCATAAATTATCAGAATTTTACAGCTATAACACTTTCAGAGTAGATTCAATGATCCAGGTCGATGTTAAAAATGGGATGTCATCTTTGCAAATTTTAGCGCAACGGGCCAAGTATGGAAAAAAGGGGATGGAGTACCAGATCTACAAAAACTATCCGGAAGGTAAAATAACAGTAATTGAAAAGCTGATGTCCGATTCTTATAAGTATGAGGAGATTTTAAAACTTCAGAAATGGGCTATTGAAAATGAGAAAAAGACTATTTTAGGTTATAATGCACAGAAAGCCACTTGTAGCTTTGGAGGAAGAAAGTACACTGCCTGGTTTACTACAGAAATACCAGTGAGCACCGGACCATGGAAATTCAGTGGTCTTCCGGGATTGATCCTTAAAGTAGAAGATAACAATAAAAATTATGTATTTGAGATTGCTGGACTAAGGAAAATAAAGAAAGACGAGCCTATAAGTTTGGAACAAAAAGAATATATTGAATTGACAAAGACGGATTTTTTTAAATTGGATAAAAAAATGAAAAAAGATCCTCTTGCATTTATGAACAGTAATACATCGGTTACTTTGAAACCTAGTGGAAATAATCAGAAAAAAGAAAGACCATATAATCCAATTGAACACTAAATTTTTCTTTTTCCATGGCTGCCAGGTAGTTTTCAGCCATTTCTTGTTCCCCTTACTAATCCTATGCTGTTCGTTTGCGAATGCAGCTGCACAGGCGACAGTGAATGGATATATTAAAGAAGAAAATACAGGAGCAGCTATTGAAGGGGCAATCATTACGTTACTTCCAAAAGACGAAAAAAATTTATTGGCCTATACTACAACCAATGAAAAAGGGTATTTCTCGATTCAGCTTAATTTCGATGGCAGGGATTTTCTGCTTAAAGTTTCCATGTTAGGCTATCAAACCAGATCATTGGAACTGGAAAATAAGAACACACAACAAGTCAATTTATCTCTCAGAGAAGAGATCAGCAATTTAAAGGAGGTCCTGATTAAACCACCACGAATTATTCAGTACAATGATACAATCAGTTATAATGTTTCTTCTTTTGCCAGTGACCAGGACCGGAGTATTGCTGATGTCCTTAAAAAAATGCCTGGCATAGATGTACAGGCAGACGGAACGATATTATATAACGGAAAAGCAATCAACAAGTTTTATATAGAAGGGCTTGATCTGCTTGATAGTAAATACAGTCTGGCTGCAAACAATATCTCATTTAAAGATGTAAGCAGTGTTGAAGTACTGGAAGGCCACCAGCCGATAAAAGCTTTAAGATCCACAACTTTCACTGATAAAGCTGCGCTAAACTTAAAACTAAAAAACTCTGCTAAAGGAAAATGGTTAGGTACCTTGGAATTGGGAGCCGGACTTCCTTTTCCATTATGGAAAGCCAATTTGATGGCCATGAAGATAGCTGGAGCAAGTCAGAGCCTGAATCTTTTCAAAAGTAATAACACAGGCCAGAATATAAGTACTGAATTAAAATCTCATACTTTGGAAGATTTGATCAACGGACAGGATAATAATGCGGAACAGAGTAACTTGATTCAGTTATCTGAAAGTGCTCCCCCGGTTAATGAGGACCGTATTCTTTTCAACCGAAGCTATCTTGGTACAATAAATACAGTAAGAAAGTTAAAACACGATTATCAGTTAAGAACTAACATAAGCTATATCAATGATCAGCTAAAAAGTAATAACCAATCTGAAACAGCATACTATTTAACTGATAATAATTTTGTCCGTATTCAAGAAAACAATAATACTATTATCCAAAGAAACCGTGCTGAGGGTTCTGCGGAATTAAATAAGAATACAGAGAATTTTTATTTAAAAGATAAGTTCAGAGCTCAGCTGTTTTGGGAGAGAAGCGCAATAAGCAATACGGGAACAAGTCCTAATAATCAGATAGGAAAAACACCTTATCACTTAATTGAAAATGATCTTAACTGGCTAAAAACTCTTGGTAAAAGCACGCTTAAATTTAATTCTTTTAACCAATACAATTACTTACCACAGGAACTTGTTGTTTCTCCTGATGATGAGACAATGCCTTTTACTCAGTTTGCCCGTACAAGTACACTTTTCAGTCATACCAATATTTCTTATAGCCGCGGTTTTAGAGGTTGGGTCATTGATTATCAGGCAGGGATTAAAGCGACTATACAAAATCTAAATACTGAAATTCAGCATTTGCCGATGTCGTATCCAGTAAAAGATTCATTAAGGAATGAACTGCAATGGCAATTATCAGATTATTATATTAAACCAACCATCCGTTACAATGCTAAAAAGATCAACCTCTCACTGACCCTGCCTATCAACCTTTACAATTCAAAAATCAATAACAGGTTAACTGAACATGCTGAAAAGGAAAACTATCTATATTTCAATCCGGAGTTTTTGCTTTTTTACAAGTTCAATCCTCTTTGGACCGCTAATTTCAAGGCGAGTTTATCAAACGATCCGGGAAATGCTGACCGCTTAAATCAGGGTTTCATTTTTAGAAGCTACCGTTATTTAGAACTCGGAAACAGAACACCTTTAATCCAGAGAAGGCAATCTTATTCAGCAGGTTTAAGTTACCGTAACCCGGTCAAATCTTTATTTGTAAACTTATCCGGAATCTACGCGCCTACGTTACTGAACCAGTTAAGTCAGCGTAGTTTTTCAGGTTTCATAAGTGTAGGTGAAATCATCCTTCAAAACAACCAAAAGTCATTCTGGCGATTATCTGGCCGCTTGAGCAAGGGAATTGATGACTGGAAGGCTACTGCTGCTATTTCAGTCAGTTATACTTCAACAGAGGGAGAGCTGATCCAGCAAAACAAACTATTAAATAATAAGACCAATACTCTTCAAATCACACCAAGTTTCAACGCCGAAGTTTCCAGCTGGTGCAATTTCTCCTACACAGGTGATTTCTCCAGAAACAGTCTGTTCGTTTCCAGTGCGCCAACTGCTTTAATACTTGACAGGATAAACCAGCGTCTTGGGATAGGACTGATTATCAACAAAAAATTGAATGTGAAAGCCGGAACTGATTATTTTTATAATCAGGTATCAGTCAACAAATCTGTCTCTTTAATTTTCGCAGATATAGGCCTGCGTTATATGCCCGGCAAAAACATAGAAATCAATTTAGATTGCACCAATCTGTTCAATAAAAAGAATTACGCCTATACCTTATATGACGGAGCTGGATATACTTCCAACATCGCTATGATCAGACCGGCGAACGTAATGGCAGGAGTTTATTTCAGGTGGTAAAATCGCCTCTTATTCTTCATCTTCCAGGATGTTTCTGTCCTCCCAGCTCAAATAGGCCCTGTACCATTCTGCGCATTGCTTAAATACGTCAGTCAGATCTCCTTCATTCAAAGTAAAATGCACTGCAAAAATATGATTTTCGACTACGCCATACAGGTTTAGATATTCAAATTCATAAGTTTTAGTCCCGGCTTTAAAATTAAGTCCCTCAACCTCATCCGTTGCTATAACTTCCATGATCGTATGGGAGCCCGTATGCTGTATCACTGTGCGTCCACCCATTTCATCTTCAAGATGCTCACTTGGCTCTAAAAAAACTATTTCCGGAAGTGTAAAGTCTATTAAATTCATGCCGCGAATCTAAGAATTTTACGTTACAAAAAACTAATCAGACGACTCCCTTAAAAGGCTTTTATCATACTTCTCTAAATTTATTCTTATAGCTTTGAATATGGACAATGAATCAATTAAAGAAGACAAAAATTCAAAAGGAGATTTTTTCGATTGGTCTAAAGATCACATCAGAGGAAAAAACACCAGAAATGATACCATAGCCATGTGGATATTTATTATTATTGTCCTGATACTGGGTATTACTATGGTGATTATGATCAATACGTCCAAGAGATAAAACAACCTATAGTGTTAGAATAATTCGTATGGATACAGCGCAAAAATCAGCGGATTAATAGAATCCATCCCCCTTTTAACCAGCTCTTCTAATTCCTCACTGTTTTTCCCTTCATCAAGGATTGATTCCAACTCCTGAAGTAAGAAAGCACATTGAATAAATTCAGAAAAATTAAGTTTAAAATCCAGGAGATCTGCCATAGTCTCATACTCGCCCCGATCATGGTCAAAAAACAGAATGACGTTAATGAAACATGATCAGGAAATTGAGCTATTGTTTACCTACCTCAGTAAGCTCATCGAAAAGGAAGAACAACCCCGTACACCGCTGCCCAATATTTCTTTCTTTCTTTCTTTCTTTCTTTCTTTCTTTCTTTCTTTCTTTCTTTCTTTCTTTCTTTCTTTCTTTCTTTCTTTCTTTTCCAACAACTCCCCCCACTGATCCAATAAAAAAAAACTTATACTAATGTAAAGGGCATGCGTTCCGAGCCTCTTCGGCGAAGGCAATGTCGCCCGAACATAGTATAAGTTTTTTTATTATTGGAGAAGCCTATCCCAATCCTTCCACACCGTCTCATACCCCTTTTCCTTCAACATATCCTTAATCTCTCCCGGTGTCCTTTCATCACTGATCTCGAACTGTTCCAGCGACTCCGGTTCTACCGCATACCCCCCCGGATTCGTCTTGGACCCCGCGCTCATAGAAGTAATTCCCAAACCAATAACATGATCCCGAAAAACAACTGACTCCCTTGTAGAAATAGAAAGTTCAACCTCCTCATTCAGCAACCTATAAGCACAAATCAGTTGCACCAACTCTCTGTCTGACATTTCAACTTTAGGCTCTAACCCTCCGCTAAACGGCCTTAATCGCGGAAAAGACAAACTATACTTCGTCTGCCAATACTTCTTTTCCAGATAACCCAGATGAAGCGCTGTAAAAAATGAATCCGTGCGCCAATCCTCTAATCCGATCAGTACCCCCAATCCCATCTTATGTACCCCCGCTTTTCCTAACCTGTCGGGCGTTTCCAACCTATATTCAAAATTTGATTTCTTTCCTTTCGGATGATGCTTTTTATAATCCTCCCTGTGATAAGTCTCCTGATAAACCAGTACCGTATTCAACCCCAAAGGAATCAAAACCTCATAATCTTCCGTATCCAGCGGCTGTACCTCCATTGAAATCAGCGCAAAATGCGGACGTAAAAGTTCCAGTATCCCTTTAAAATATTCGGTATGAACCGTATGATTCGCTTCACCAGTAACCAGAAGCACATGATCATAACCCATTTCTTTCAGCACCGCAACCTCCTGCATAATCTCTAAAGGAGACAATGTTTTGCGCCTTACCTTGTTGTCCAGGCTAAACCCGCAATACGTACAAATATTATTACATTCATTAGAAAGATAAAGTGGTACATATAATTGCATCACTTTCCCGAAACGCTTCAAGGTGGCCATTCTGCTCAACTGTGCCATCTGTTCCAGATATGGAGCTGCCGCAGGAGAAATTAACGCTTTAAAATCTTCCAAAGTCCGTTTACTATTCCCCAAAGCCCGCTCTACATCCTGCGAAGTTTTTTCATAAATACTCTGTTTAGTCCGTTCCCAGCTATAAGTATTAAAAAGTGTAGTGAAGTTATCAGTCATCCAGAAAAGAAGTTAACGGGCTGCTTGATACAGCATATGAATTGATAGAACCCAGTTTAGCTTCAAAAGCCATCCTTCCGGCAGTGACTGCAATTTTAAAGGCTTCAGCCATTTTAACCGGATCTCGGGAAACAGCAATTGCTGTATTCACCAATACCGCGTCCGCACCAATTTCCATAGCCTTTGCAGCGTCCGAAGGCGCACCAATCCCGGCATCCACAATCACGGGAACGTTACTCTGACTGATAATAATTTCCAGAAAGTCGATAGTCTTCAATCCTTTATTACTCCCAATTGGTGATCCTAAAGGCATAACCGCAGCAGTTCCCGCACTTTCTAAATGCTTGCACAATACCGGGTCAGCATGAATATATGGCAAGACAATAAAGCCCAGCTTCGCTAATTCTTCCGTTGCTTTTAATGTCTCAATCGGATCAGGCATTAAATATTTAGGATCGGGATGAATTTCCAGCTTAATCCAGTTAGTCTCTAATGCTTCCCTGGCCATCTGTGCTGCAAAGACAGCTTCCTTTGCATTTCTTACACCCGAAGTATTGGGCAGTAAATTAAACTGCGGGTAATTTAAACGGCTTAAAATATCATCTTCCTGATCCTTCAGGTCAACTCTTTTTAAGGCTACAGTAACCAGCTCCGAACCAGAAGCCAGTAATGCCTGCTCCATGATTTCTGCTGAGCTAAACTTCCCCGTCCCTGTAAATAAACGGGAGTTAAATACTTTATCTGCAATAGTTAACATATCGTTTGTTTTGAATGAAGGTTTAATTTCTGATAGATCAAGCTCATATTCCCAGCCAGATCAACCCCTTGTGTGAGTAATCCAGAGACTGCAACCCCATAAATCCCTGTTTGAAGAATACTGGTAATATCCTGAGTTGTGATGCCACCAATAGCTATAATAGGCAGTTGTATACCAGCTTCACGTACTTGTTCCATCAGCTTTTGATAACCTTCAAGACCAAGAACCGGGCTTAAATTTTTCTTAGTAGTCGTAAAACGGAAAGGCCCTAATCCAATATAATCTGCACCTTCTTCTACCCTGCTGCATATATCTGCAAAAGTGTTAGCTGTTCCACCAATACATTTATCCTTTCCCAGGATAGCCCTTGCCTGTGCTACTGGCATATCATTTAATCCAAGATGCACTCCATAAGCGCCTGATTTTAAAGCCAGTTCCGGATAGTCATTGACAATTAGCTTTGCACCGTAATGTTCGCATAAAAGCCTGGCCTGAACAGCGAGTTCAAGCACCACATCTTCCGGTTGCTCTTTAACCCGCAGTTGTATCCATTGACCACCCGCCTGTAATACCTTCTCAATCGCAGTAAGGTGTGTCCCATTTTCAGGGGGCTGTGATATATAATGTAACTGATCAATTAACATGTCTTATAATGATTTAATCATTTTTTCAAATTCTTTTACTGCGCCGGACGGGTGATTCCAAAGTGCACCAAGAACGGCTGCACCGTTAAAATTCATCCGCTGCAATTCCTGGAACAAGTCTGCTGTGACTCCTCCAATACCAAAGACCTTTAGTCCTTCTGGTACTGCAGACAAACTAAAATCTCTATCCACTATACTTTGATAACCCACTTTAGAAATACTGTTAAATACTGGCCCGAACAGCACATAATCCAGAAAGGCTGTATCTGCTGGTGGCCCCCATTCATGAACAGAACGGCTTAAATGAAAGTCATCTGCAAAAAGTGCTATTCTTTGCTGTTCACTCGTATGTTTCCATAGTTTTTCAGGATAATGAAGTCTGCGGATTGAAAACCTGTTTGCCAGTTCATGTTGCTGATGAATGGAAATTGCCGGGTAATAAACCGGATTGATCACCTCCATCAGCTTCATAAATTTAGCTTCATCATTTTCCGGTTTCCGAAGATGGAGTAATTGAAGCCCGGCATCAAACAAGGCATTAATCAATTCTCCCTCTCCTTCAAAATAATCCGGGCGCGTGATGACTATAAGTTCCATTTATAAGTAGATTTCACTTCCTTTTTCGGTGAACTCACGCGATTTATCTTCCATTCCTTTTGCCAGCGCCGCAGCTTCGTCCAAACCTTGTTTAGCTGCATATTCCCTCACATCCTGCGTAATTTTCATCGAACAGAAATTCGGGCCGCACATGGAACAAAAGTGAGCGATTTTAGCACCGTCAGCAGGAAGTGTCTCATCATGAAATTCTTTTGCCGTATCCGGATCAAGAGAAAGGTTAAACTGATCTTCCCATCTGAACTCAAACCTGGCTTTACTTAAAGCATTGTCGCGGTATTGAGCTCCGGGATGTCCCTTCGCCAGATCTGCCGCATGTGCAGCAATTTTATAAGTGATTACGCCGTCTTTTACGTCCTTCTTATTTGGCAAGCCCAAATGTTCTTTTGGCGTTACATAACACAACATGGCAGTTCCGTACCAGCCAATCATCGCCGCTCCAATTGCTGAAGTAATATGATCATATCCGGGTGCAATATCAGTTGTCAGCGGCCCTAAAGTATAAAATGGGGCTTCGCCGCAATGTTCCAGCTGTTTTTCCATATTTTCTTTAATCATGTGCATCGGCACGTGGCCCGGCCCCTCAATAATGGTCTGTACATCATGTTTCCAGGCAATCTTGGTCAGCTCACCCAATGTTTCCAACTCTGCAAACTGTGCTGCGTCATTGGCATCGGCCAGACATCCTGGTCTTAGTCCGTCACCTAATGAAAAGGCAACATCATAGGCTTTCATGATCTCACAGATTTCTTCAAAATGGGTATATAGAAAACTCTCCTGATGGTGCGCTAAACACCATTTCGCCATGATTGATCCACCTCTTGACACTATACCTGTAATCCTTTTTGCAGTTAATGGAATATATCTCAACAATACTCCGGCATGGATAGTAAAGTAATCAACTCCCTGCTCGGCCTGCTCAATTAAGGTATCCCTGAACAGCTCCCAGGTCAGGTCCTCAGCTTTACCATTCACTTTTTCCAGTGCCTGGTAAATTGGGACTGTCCCGATCGGAACTGGTGAATTCCTGATAATCCACTCTCTTGTTTCATGGATATTCTTACCTGTTGACAGATCCATAATATTATCTGCACCCCAGCGGCATGCCCATACTGCTTTTTCAACCTCTTCTTCAATACTGGAAGTCACTGCTGAATTACCAATATTTGCGTTGATCTTAACCAGGAAATTCCGGCCAATAATCATAGGTTCAGATTCAGGGTGATTGATATTTGATGGAATAACAGCTCTGCCGCAGGCCACTTCCTGACGTACAAATTCTGGTGTAATCAACCCCTTAGGTGTATTTGCACCAAAGCTATTTCCTGCATGCTGCTGACTCATCGCTTCGGCCTGCTCTCCTTTTTCATTATTCCAGAGTTCTATTCTTTGATTTTCTCTGATCGCGATATATTCCATTTCAGGAGTAATGATCCCTTTTCTCGCATAGTGCATCTGAGATACATTCTGCCCTGCTTTTGCACGGTATGGCTGATGCTGAAAAGCGAAACGCAAATGATCCAGAGAGGGATCTGCCAGTCGCTGCGCACCATAAGCAGAGGTAACCTGATCCAGTTTTTCTACGTCACCTCTATCGGTTACCCAACTTTCTCTGATTCGTGGCAACCCTGCTTTAACATCAATATGAGCATTCGGATCTGTATAAGGTCCGCTGGTATCATAAACTGTTACGGATGGGTTTTTCTCTGTCAGGCCAAAACCATTATGTATTTTGGTTTCGCTAAGGCTGATTTCACGCATGGCTACTTCAATATTATGAAGTTCACCTTTTACAAAAACTTTACGGGAGGCCGGGAACGGCTTTCTGCTGATGACCTGGCCATCTGGAATTTTTTCTACTTTCATCGTGATATGATTTTGTGAGGTTGCGAACAGAAATTAATGATTATCCACCCTGGGTTGCCTTGATCAGCATGACCTGATCTCCGGGTTGAAGATGGTATACAGACCAGTCAGATTTAGACACGACCGACTGATTAACAGCCACCGCAATACCGCTCCCTGAAACCTGTAAAACAGCAGTTAACAGCTGTATGACAGAACACGAACCGGCAATAGAATAAGTTTGATGATTTACAGTAATTTCCATTCTTTTCATTTTTAATAACGATAGGAATGACCTGTATAAGGAATGGAAAACCTACAACATAGTTGTGGCTTCACTTTTCCCTTCGGCAGTACTAACTGCATCAGGTTCAAAGGGTATATCTCAGCACAAGGCACCCCTAAAGTTTTTTGTAAACCTATAACATTTTTAATAAGAAAAGAAATTTATTAAAAAATCACCTTCCGAAAAAACAGTTATGCTTGTCACTTTTACATTACAAACATCAGATGTATACTATGATTATATACCTTTGAAACATCAGATGTTTAAATCATGAAGAGAATCAATTTATCAGACAAAGTAATCGCCGCGCTCAAAAGCGATATTGCGTCTGGAAAACTCAAAAGAGGTACAAAAATCCCATCAGAACCTGAACTGATGGAGCGTTATGAGGTTGGCCGCTCTACCATCAGGGAAGCGATTAAAACGCTGGCTATCTCCGGCATCCTTAAAGTACAGCAAGGTTCAGGTACTTTTGTCGCTTCAAAAGTAAAAGAGGAAACGCTTGCGCAGCGTTTGCGCCGGGCAGACTTCGAAGAAATTAATATGGTCCGCTCTTTACTCGAAAAAGAAATCGTAAAACTCGCTTGTCTGAACAGAACTGAGGAAGATCTGACTGCCATGCAAAATCATCTTTTGCAGCGAAAAAAAGCTATTGATACCGATCAGCAGCAAAAATGCACTGATGCAGACATCGCTTTTCATATCAGCATTGCGAAAGCTTCAAAAAACAAGGTATTAATTGATCTTTATCAAAATTTCACTGCAGTAATCCGCGATTTCTTCACTAAACGCAAGGAGCAAAACATGGCTTATTTTGCCAGAAGCCATGCCTGGCATGAAGAATTGGCAACTGCGATTGTGAACAGAGATCAGGAAGCCGCGGAACAGCTTATCAAAACATTATTAGATAACAATTATTAAAAACTCTTATTAATTATACAGCTCATGACAATTTTAACCTTTACCCTGATCCTGTTATTGGGGGCTTATCTTGCAGGACTTGCTGGTTCGCTGACTGGTCTTGGCGGCGGCGTGGTAATTATACCCTTGCTGACCCTGTTCTTTCATGTTGACATCCGTTACGCTATCGGTGCGGCACTGGTGGCTTCAATTGCTACTTCTTCCGGCTCGGCAAGTGCTTATGTCAAAGAAGGTATCACCAATATCCGCCTTGGGATGTTCCTGGAGATTGCGACAACCGCAGGTGCCGTTATGGGAGCGATACTGGCGATCTACACGCCTGTTAACATCGTAGCGATCTTATTTGGTGTGACTTTGATCTTTTCGGCAGCAATGACCCTGAGAAAGAAACATGAAGGTGCACTGGCAGAAGGCAGTAAGCTTTCCTACGTGCTTAAATTAAACAGCAGTTATCCTACAAAAGACGGTGTAGTAGACTATAAACTAAAAAACATAGGTGGCGGGTTCTCTATCATGGCCCTTGCGGGGATGCTTTCCGGATTATTAGGGATAGGCTCTGGTGCTTTAAAAGTATTGGCGATGGACAGTGCCATGCGTGTTCCGTTCAGGGTAAGTACAACAACCAGTAATTTCATGGTTGGGGTAACTGCTGCAGCGAGTGCGGTAGTGTATTTACAAAGAGGTTACATTGATCCCGGAATTGCTTTTCCAGTAATTATCGGTGTACTTGCCGGCGCTTTCACGGGCTCAAAGCTATTGATGAAGATCGACGTTAAATGGTTGAAGATCATCTTCAGTTTCGCGATCACAGCCATCGCGCTCAACATGATCTACAATGGTTTTAATCATAAATTCTAGGAAACATGAATCACAATAAAGACACTAAAAGGGTAACCGACTACGATATGCAGCAGCTGATCGGTCAGGTTTTAAGGTACGGGGTATTAATCTCAGGTCTTGTGGCCATTATCGGAGGAATCTGGTACCTGTTTCAGCAGGGTTCGGGTCTTCCTGACTACAGTACTTTCCATGGGGAAGGCGAAGGTTATACCAGCCTTACCGGAATATTTAAAGGATTAGGGGACGGCAGTGCCAAAGAAATCATCCAGTTGGGTGTTGTCATTCTGATAGCGACCCCGATTATAAGAATTGTATTCTCCCTGGTTGCATTCGGATTGGAAAGAGATAAGTTGTATGTATTGATCACGCTGATCGTACTTTCAATTATCCTGTTCAGTACTTTCGGAGGATTGAGTATTTAAAACGAAATGCGCGTATCTTAATGATACGCGCATTTACTATAATTATATAGTTTTAACTGCTGCTTGTCTGCTTTTGTAATAGGCAAAGATGCCAGTAGCCGCTATTCCTATCAAACCTTCAATCAATACTGCTGGTCTTGGGCCAATTAAATGTGCCACCCATCCAATCAGCAGACTGCCTACAGGGATCAATCCCTGGTAAGCCATTACATAGTAGCTGATAGCACGTCCGCGCATTTCAGGAATGGCATGTGTTTGAATATAAGTATTAATTGCTGAAGACTGTGCCATCATACCCACGCCTGACAATCCCATAAAAACAAGTGCAATAGGCAGCTGCGGCGCGTAAGCAAGAAATAACAAACTACCTCCCATTACTGCACCTGCAATAGTGGTCAATTTGATCATGGTGCTGCTGTCTTTTAAATTGGCAAGGTAAATCGCACTGATAATTGATCCCAAACCCGCTGCGCTTTCAAACCAGCTGAAAGTTTTAGCATCCCCATTGAATATATCTTTAGCAAAGATCGGCATCAGTGTATTGAAAGGAATTACAAAAAGACTGCTGATCCCGATCATCATAATCATGCTGCTTAGCTCTTTATCCCCCGATACATACCTGAAACCTTCTTCCAGTTCCACCCAAATGCTTTTAGTTGATTTCGTAATAATCTGAGCAGGCAAACGCATCATGAATAAACAAATCAGTACCGGAATATAGCTCAGGAAGTTCCCCAGAAAACAAATATCAGTACCGAATGTGCTCAGGATAATCCCTGCAACAGCCGGCCCTGCAATACGCGCAAAATTGGCCATAGAAGAATTCAGTGCAATCGCATTTGGCAAATCATTTTTATCATTCACCATTTCTACCATCAGTGACTGTCTACAGGTTACATCAAAAGCATTGACAATTCCCTGAACCAGGCTCAGCCCGATAATAAAGAGGATATTATTATACCCAAAATAGATAATTGCTGCCAGTGCCCCTGCCTGGATCATGGAGACTACCTGTGTAATCACCAGAATACGGTACCGGTTATGTCTGTCTACCAGACTACCTGCATAAGGTGATAAAATCAACGAAGGAATCAAACTTACAAAACCAACTACCCCTAATAAAACTGCTGATCCTGTAAGCTGATAAACCAGCCAGCTGACCGCCGTCTTTTGCATCCATGTGCCTACAAGGGAAATTGATTGTCCATAAAAGAAGAGTTTGAAATTACGTGATTTTAGTGACCGAAAAACATTCATGATATTACTTTACAATTTTGAAGACCTGAACCAGATTAGCTGTGCTTATTTTGCCGCTCAGCTTTTCCTTAGAAAGTCTATTACAAATTTCGGCATAAACTATCTATTTATAAAATTGATAGTTTTAATGATATTGATTAGTTTTAACGATCGATTATGGAAATCAGACAAATCAATTACTTCATTAAAGCTGCAGAACTCCTGCACTTTACAGATGCCGCAGCGGCCTGCTTTGTTACGCAGTCTACCTTGTCCCAGCAAATCAAACAACTGGAAGAAGACTTAGGCATGCTCCTGTTCGACCGGATGGGCAAACAAGTAAAACTAACAGAAGCCGGTAATGTATTCCTGGTACATGCCCAACAAATTATACTCGACATCAAAAAATCCCGGCAAGCCATCTTTGAGCTCGCCAATATGGTGAACGGAGAGCTAAAAATCGGGGTAACCTACGCTTTCAGCTCCCTCCTGCTGCCAGCCTTAACCCCATTCTCTGAGAAATACCCCGGTATCATGATCCACATCGAATACGGAACAGCCGGTGAACTGGAAACCAAACTAAAAATGGCAGATCTGGACATCATCCTGGCCTTTCATGAACAGCGTGATAGCAGCGGCTTTGAAATGCAGCCCGTATTCTCTTCCAAAATCATTATGGCGATTTCTAAAGAAAACCCTCTGGCCAAACTGCCAAAAATCTCCTTAAAAGAACTCGGAAAACTCGATCTGATTCTCCCAAGCAAAGGTTTTAGCTCGCGGGACCTATTCGATGAAATCTTTAGAAAAAACAATATTACGCCCAATACCAGGATCGAAATGAACGATGTACATTCCCTGCTATCCATGGTTGAATCCGGAAACTGGGCAACCATCATTAATGAAAAGGCAATAAGTACGTGGGAAAACATTGCTGCCGTACCAATTTCAGATAAAAAACTCTACAAACAGGCTTTCATCCTCTGGCAAAAAGGAGTTTACCGTAAAAAATCAGCAATGCTGTTCGTCGAAGAATTTATGAAAGTGGTGTAGTGATGTAAAAGGTAATCCAAAAAGCTATGAATCAAGCCATATAACAAGTAATCCAAATAGCTATCCATCGGGGTTATCCAAAAAGCTATTCACCCTGGTTATCCAAAAAGCTATGAATCAAGCTATGTATTAAACTATACAGTTTCTCCGGCTATCCATCCTGCAACAGGAGAAACTGTAAAAAAAAGGAGTGTACTAATGTGAAGGGCATGCGTTCCGGGCTTCTTCAGCGAAGGCAATGTCGCCCGAACATAGTATACTCCTTTTTTTTACGTTTATAGAATGCGTAAAAATCTACTTCAGCAATGATAAACGATACTGGAAAATATCTTCGATAGAAACCACAGTAGACTCATACTTATCTGCAAAAACAGAAATCTCAGCCAGCCTTGCCATCGTACCATCCTCATTAGTCAGCTCACAAAGAACTGCTACCGGCTTAAACCCAGCAAGAACCACTAAATCAATGCTCCCCTCAGTATGACCACGTCTGCCGAAAACCCCATCCTCATTAGCCCTTAAAGGGAAAACATGACCAGGTCTGGAAAGATCCCCAGGCTTGGCCTGATCAGCAATTGCCGTTCTGATCGTCTGTAAACGATCCGCAGCAGAAACCCCGGTAGTCACCCCCTCCTTAGCCTCAATAGAAACCGTAAACGGCGTATGATACTTACTCGTATTCACCTGTACCATAGGCTGCAACTCCAAAGCATCAACTTTATCAGGCTTCAAACAAAGGCAAATAATACCGCTGCACTCCCTGATCATTAAAGCCATATCCGATACCGTCATAGACTCCGCAGGAAAAATCAGGTCACCCTCATTCTCTCTGCTCTCATCATCAACAACCAGTACCCCTTTACCCTTTTTCAGGCAGTCCAGCGCATTTTCAACTCTTTCCTTAAACCCTTTTCCGAAACGGGACAGCTCATAATGATCTTCCATATATTATAATTTTTTTGACCGTGCAAAGGTGACTAATTAAATTTTCAATTCAAATGCAAAGCAAACAAATCATTCTGCGAAGAAATCTGGAGGCTCACAAAAAAAGTAGTCCCCACATTTAACGTACTCTCCACCCAGATCCTCCCCTCCTGTAACTCAATAAACTCCTTACACAAAACCAAACCCAAACCCACACCCTTTTCCTGATTCGTCCCATAAGTACTCTGAGAATTTAACGAGAAAATACGATCAAAATCAACCGTATCAATTCCAATTCCTGTATCCTGTATCTTAATCCAGCACTCCTTGCCATGAACCTCAGAAGAAATCGTGATCTGTCCACCAGGCGGAGTAAATTTAATGGCATTATTCAGCAAATTGCGCACAATCAATTCCAGCATATCATTATCTGCAATCACATACAAATTCTGCAATAACTTATTGTTCAAAATCAGTCCCTTCTCCTCCGCAAGACTCGTCTGTAAAAGCAAAGTCGTTTCCAAAGCCCACTCCAAATTAAGCACAAGCATTTTCACAATCGCCCCCTCCATCTGCGTCTTACTCCAGGAAAGCAAATTAATTAACATCTGCCCCGTATACTTCGTCTCCTTCAGCAAACTCGAATTTATACTTCTCTTTTCCTCCTCCTCAATTTCAACCTCCATAGAAATTTCCAGAAAACTCTGGATAGAATTTAACGGTGACCGCAGATCATGCGCCAGGATAGAAAATAACTTATTCTTCGACTGATTCGCAATCTCCAGCTGCTCAGCCCGTTTTTCCGCCAACAGCCTCTCCCGGTTATAACTTGTGATAATACTCGTCAGAATGAAATAAATGATAATTAAAGTAAAGAAATATACATAGCCAAAATCCAGATGTCTGCTCAGGTTATCCTCATAATTAACCGGTACCAACTCAGGATAACGGTATTGAAAAAGAATAAGACTGAGTGCCACAATAATATTAACAGACATCCAGGCAAAGCGCTGAATTTTAGGTACAATACTGATCACCAGGAAGAAGAAAAGCAAGTAAATAACTAACCCAGGGCCATTAATACCAGAATTCTTCAGGAAAAAAGCTATAAATAACAAATTCCCCAATACACAAAAAATGGTGACCGCAAGATTAAGCTTGTATTTAAATTTCGATAAATAGTAAACAAAACCAACAGCAAATACCGCCGGCACCAGCAAAAATGACAAGGTATATAACCCAATCAGGTAGTTAAAGACTACGCTGCAAGTAAAAAGCAAACCAGTAAAAATGCAGGCAGTATGAAATATGATTGCTTCCAGCGTATAGGTATCAGGACTACCCATAAGTTGTGACCATAACTGCATTTTATCTTTTTTCATCAATAATAAAATTGTTTCTCGGTTGTGATGAAGCTATCATTTGCTAACGATTTTGCTCATTTCGCGATATATTCTGTTGCAAATGCCAGTTCCATCCTATAATAAGAGCCTACGATGAGCAATAGTTTTTAATTTCACGAAATAAAATATAAAGTTATGGAAATAAAAGTGACATGCGTCACTTTTTAAGGTTTCTGCTATCATTTTACAACTGAGATTATGCCCCCATTTTTGGAGGAAAGAATTTCAGCATGAAAGAAACAAATAGCTTAACTGTGGAAACACAATGTTTTCACTGCGGTGATCATCTTCCGGAAAAGCCCTATCCTGCGGACGATAAACAATTTTGCTGCCTGGGTTGTAAAGGTGTTTATCAGATTCTTTCCAAACACAATCTTTCCAGCTATTATCTTTACAATGACGTGCCTGGGAGCTCCCAAAAGAAGAAAACGTTACATTTTGACTATCTGGACGAGCCCGGAATTGCCGCTGAACTGGTCGATTATACCGATGCAAAAGTTACTGTAATTACACTTTTCATCCCGGTGATCCACTGCAGCTCCTGCATCTGGCTGCTCGAACATTTGCATAAAATCAATCCCGCTATCGCACAGTCGCGAGTAGATTTTCTAAAAAAGCAAGTCAGCATTACTTTCAGAAATCAACAAATTTCACTCCGTGAGGTTGTAGAAAACTTAAACGCAATCGGCTATGAACCCCTGATTAGTCTACAGGATATGATCAAAAAACAGCAAACCGATCATTCCGAACGCAACCTTTTCACTAAAATCGCAGTTGCAGGATTCTGTTTCGGCAATGTGATGTTGTTAAGTTTTCCAGATTATTTTGGCCTGAACAGCCTGGAACAAGACTTTAAAAACTTCTTCGGCTGGATCAATCTTGCTTTCGCCATTCCAGTATTGCTCTATAGCGCCAGAGATTATTTTATCTCCGCCTGGACAAATCTTAAAAACGGTATTCTGAACCTCGATTTCCCACTCGCACTGGGTATCGCAGTCATGTTTATCCGCTCTGCTTATGAAATCATTACCCAAACAGGTGCTGGTTTTGTAGATACCCTATGCTCTCTTGTATTTTTCCTGCTGATTGGCAAATGGATGCAGAAGCGCACCTACCATTACCTCTCCTTTGAACGCGATTTCCGTTCTTATTTCCCTGTAGCAGTAACACAGTTAAAAGATGGCAAAGAAAAACCACTTCCATTAAATGAACTGAAAACCGGTGACCGCATTCTGATCCGCAGCAATGAAATTATTCCTGCCGATGCCATCCTGTTAAAAGGGGATGCGAAACTTGATTTCAGCTTTGTAACGGGTGAATCTATTCCGGTAGAAAAAGTTTTAGGGGAGATCGTTTATGCAGGAGGAAGACAACTCCATGGTGCCATTGAATTAGAAGTCGTTAAGCCCGTTTCTCAAAGTTATTTAACCAAATTATGGAATAACGAAGCCTTTTCGGGAGAAAGAGATCCTATAAAAACTTTCAGTGACACGGCGAGTCGTTACTTTAGCATCGTGCTGGTGGCTATAGCGCTGGCAGCAGGTTTATATTGGATAAATACGGACGTAAACAAAGCTGTGGCCGCATTTACAGCAGTACTGATTATCGCCTGTCCTTGTGCATTAGCCCTAAGCTCCCCTTTTACACTGGCGGCAGTACTCAGCATATTTGATCAGAATAAATTCTATTTAAAAAATACGTCTGTCATAGAAGAACTTGCACGGATAGATACCATCGTCTTTGATAAAACAGGTACGATTACCAATCCGGAATCAGCAGGTTTTGAATTTGATGGGACTCTTGATCAGTATGAGCGTCAATTAGTCTTTGATCTGGCCAGAAATTCAGGACATCCCTTGAGCCGTGAACTCGTGAAGTGGTTAGCTGAAACTCCATTATTTCAAGTGGAGCACTATATGGAAAAAGTAGGCCGCGGAATTAGTGGCTGTGTAGATGGCCATGAGGTAAAGCTAGGCAGTGCTGCCTACCTGGGTCTGAAAGCAGAGGATCACGGTAGTGTGGTTCATATTTTAATAGAAACGCGTTATTGCGGCTATTTCCGTTCTGCCCAGCGCTGGAGAACAGGATTTAAGCCTTTAGCGTTAAAGTTAGGCCAGACTGCTGACCTCCATTTATTATCAGGAGATCAGGACCATGACCGGAATTCACTAACTCCGTTTTTCCCAAGGGTGCAACAGTTACATTTCCAGCAAAGTCCGCAGCAAAAACTGGATTATATTCTTCAGCTCCAGCAAAACAACGCCAAAGTAATGATGCTGGGCGATGGTTTAAATGATGCCGGAGCCTTAAAACAAAGTAATTTAGGCGTGGCAGTTACCGACGATATTAACAACTTTTCTCCGGGATGCGATGCAATTCTGGACGGGGCTGCTTTCCAAAAGATACCGCAGTTCATCAAACAGGCAAAAGATGCAGTCAAAGTGATCCATATGAGTTTTGGGATCTCTGTGCTTTATAATATTGTGGGCTTATTCTTTGCCGTACAAGGCTTGCTCTCCCCTTTGATGGCCGCGATACTCATGCCGATGAGTACAATCACCATTATTCTTTTCACCAGTTTAACCGCCCGGCTTTACGCCCGTAAAAACAAATTATTATGAACATGATCTATATGCTGATTGGCTTCAGCATTCTGCTGGCTTTGTTGTTTCTGCTTGCCTTTTTCTGGGCGAATAAATCTGGTCAGCATGATGATCTTTTCACACCCGGTGTGCGGGTACTTTTTGAAGAAGAAGAACCTCAGGAAACCGGTAACGAAGAAAAAAGTGATGAAGATCATTCCACAAGATAACTCCTGTCACTCCCCAGGATACCACTAGCAGCTATTTTTACCCCCATAAACAACTACAAGTTTTTCTCATGACTGAAAAATTCCACTACGACAACAAGATCGTCAGAAACTTCGCATTAGCCACCATCATCTGGGGTATAGTGGGAATGACGATTGGACTTCTGATTGCCATGCAGCTCTTCAAGCCTGCCATGAACATGGGCTCTCAATACACGACTTTCGGCCGCATCAGGCCATTGCATACCAATGCGGTAATCTTTGCATTTGTAGGTAATGCGATTTTCATGGGCGTTTATTACTCCCTGCAACGCCTGCTCAAAGCCAGGATGTACAGCGATATACTCAGCAAGATACATTTCTGGGGCTGGCAGTTAATCATCATTGCGACAGTAATTACCCTTCCTTTAGGGTTAACCAGTTCACATGAATATGCAGAAATGGAGTGGCCGATCGATATTGCCATTACCATAATTTGGGTAGTGTTCGGTTACAACATGTTTGGTACGATTATTAAAAGACGGGAGAAACACATGTATGTGGCGATCTGGTTTTATATTGCAACTTTCGTTACAGTAGCGGTACTTCATATCGTTAACTCTATCCAGTTGCCAGTCTCTGCTTTTAAAAGTTACTATGTTTACGCAGGAGTACAGGATGCACTGGTACAATGGTGGTACGGACATAATGCAGTTGCATTCTTTTTGACCACCCCTTACCTGGGTATGATGTATTACTTTTTGCCTAAAATGGCAAACCGCCCTGTTTATTCTTATAAATTAAGTATCCTGCATTTCTGGTCACTTATTTTCATCTATATCTGGGCAGGCCCTCACCATTTATTATATACTTCGCTGCCTTCCTGGGCACAATCTTTAGGGGTTGCTTTCTCAGTGATGCTGATTGCTCCAAGCTGGGGTGGTATGATTAACGGGTTGCTTACTTTACGTGGCGCGTGGGACAAAGTAAGAGAAGATCCAAAACTTAAATTCATGGTTGTAGGTTTAACAGCCTATGGAATGGCGACTTTTGAAGGCCCGTTATTAGCCTTTAAACAGATTAATGCAATTGCCCATTATACCGACTGGATAGTTGCACACGTTCACGTGGGTGCTTTAGGCTGGAACGGATTTTTAACTTTCGCTATTTTATACTGGCTGATCCCAAGAATTTACAATACAACTTTATACTCGGTAAAATTAGCCTCTTTCCACTTCTGGATTGGTACACTGGGAATTATATTCTATGCTGTTCCTTTATACTTTGCCGGATTTACGCAGGGCCTGATGTGGAAAGAGTTTACACCGGAAGGGCTGTTGAAATACCCTAATTTCCTGGAAACAGTGCTTCAGATTATACCAATGTACGTGATGAGGGCCATTGGTGGTGCCTTATATCTGACAGGTGTAATTGTGATGACCTATAACCTGATCAAAACGATGAAAGCTGGTAAGCTGGTAGCGAATGAAGCTGCTGAAGCACAACCATTAGCTCCGGTTTATGTCGCACAGGGTGATGACAAGAAATTACACCGCATGCTGGAACGTAAGCCAATGATCTTCATGGTGCTTTCTTTAATTGTAATTTTAATTGGCGGAATGATTGAAATGATGCCAACGTTTACCATTAAATCTAACATCCCGACCATAGCAAGTGTAAAACCATATACGCCACTGGAATTACAAGGACGCGATGTTTATATCAGAGAAGGTTGTGTTAACTGTCACTCTCAGATGATCCGCCCTTTCCGTTCTGAAACTGAACGTTATGGGGAATATAGTAAAGCCGGAGAGTTTGTTTATGATCATCCGTTCTTATGGGGTTCAAAACGCACAGGACCAGATCTGCAGCGTGAAGGTGGAAAATATGGTAACGCATGGCATTACAATCACCTGTATGATCCGCAAACGATGTCACCGGGCAGTATTATGCCTCCTTATGAATGGTTAGCGGAGCAAAAACTGGATACCACTACGACCCGCGTAAAAATCAATGCGATGCGCACTTTAGGTGTCCCTTACGAAAAAGGTTATGAGCATCAGGCCAATGCCGATTTGGACAAGCAGGCCAAAGCGATAGCCACCGATTTACAACAGAATAACATTAAGGTAAAAAGTGATAAGGAGATCATCGCGATCATCGCTTATCTGCAACGCCTTGGAACTGATATTAAAGCCAAATAAAGCAAAACATGTTTAAGCAATTTTTAGATAAGGTTGATGGAAACCAAGGGTATCTGCTCAGCTCACTCGGCATCTTCATGCTATTTTTCTTACTGGTCGGCGTGTTATTGCTGACCATGAAAAAAGACGATATAAAATATATGAGCGAACTCCCTATAAAAGATGATCAGGATGAAAGAGGTAATTAACAGCAACTGGTCTACAGGAAGTACATCGGCTGATATTGTGATCGGTTTAATGCTCGTTACTGCGGTTATGATCCTTTGCGTGGCGATATTAATGCTAAAGGTGATTAAGTTTTATGTAAAAGAATCTGTCAGTCCGACTCCTTTTGCAACGCCAGAAGAAAAAGAAAGAAGAAGACTGGAACAGGAAGCATTACAGGCAATCGAAGACAAAAAACCTTCTATCTGGACTAAGCTGATGCAGCTGAAACCGATGGAAGAGGAAAAAAACCTGGTCATGGAACATAAGTTCGACGGGATAGCCGAATTGAATAACCCTACGCCTGCCTGGTTTATGATCTTATTTTATGGAACGATCATTTTCGCAATTGGTTATTTACTGACGTATGATGTACTGGGTTATGGTAAATCGCAGGAAGAGGAATATATCGCAGAAATAGAACAGGCCGCAGAGTCCAAAGTTGCTTTCCTGGCTAATCCGGCAAATGCAAAAAACGCTGTAAATGAGAACAATATGGAACAAAGCAAGGATGAAGCCATCGTTAAAAATGGGGCATCATTGTTTGCCAACCGTTGTACGCCCTGTCATGGAGAACATGGAGAAGGTATTGTAGGGCCTAATTTGACTGATGAATATTGGCTGCATGGCGGAAAAGCAAAAGATGTTTTCAAAACGATTAAATATGGTGTTCCTGAAAAGGGAATGATTGCCTGGGAAAAATCACTCAGTGCACAACAAATATCTGACTTAACGAACTACGTTTTGTCACTCCAGGGAACAAAACCTGCGGGAGCGAAAGCCCCACAAGGGAACAAAGAATAAGCTATGTCACAAAGTCCTGCACATTTCAGAGATCAGCCCGGTACGATTACCGATGACGGGAAAAAGAGAAAGTGGATCTATCCTAAAATTATCAAAGGAAAGGTTTATCAGTACCGCGCTGCGGTCAGTTACTTTTTCCTGGCCGTGCTGTTTTCTGCTCCATTTCTAAAGTTAAATGGAGAACAGCTGATCTTGCTGAATGTGCTGGAAAGGAAGTTTGTCTTCTTTGGAATAATTTTCTGGCCACAGGATTTTTACCTTTTTGTACTGGCTTTATTGATTTTCATCATTGGTGTGGTGTTGTTTACGGTAGTTTTTGGCAGGGTCTTCTGCGGATGGGCCTGCCCTCAAACTATCTTTCTGGAAATGGTTTTCCGCAAAATTGAGAACTGGATAGAAGGTGATCATCTGAAACAAAAGAAACTGGATGAAGGCCCGTTAAACTTTGATAAGTTCTGGAAGAAAACAACTAAACATGGGGTATTCCTGGCGATCTCTTTTCTGATTGCCAATATCTTTCTTTCTTACCTGATCAGCACAGCAGTATTATGGAAAATAATAACGGAACCTGTTTCGCTGCATATCTCCGGATTTATTGCAATCTGTGTATTTACAATGGCATTTTACCTCGTGTTTTCAAGAATGAGGGAATTGGTTTGTACGGTAGCTTGTCCATATGGACGCTTGCAAGGGGTATTGTTAGACAATCAAAGTATCATTGTGGCTTATGACTATCAACGTGGTGAGCCTCGTGGAAAAAGGGTTAAAGAGGTAGAGCAGCCAGAGGGAGACTGCATCGATTGTAAGTTATGTGTACAGGTTTGTCCTACGGGAATAGATATAAGAAATGGTACCCAAATGGAATGTGTGAACTGTACCGCTTGTATTGATGCTTGTGATATGGTGATGGAGAAAATTGACCGTCCGCTGCGGTTAATCGGGTTTAAGTCTGAAGATGAGATTGCAACAAAAAAACCTTTTCACCTGAATAAACGGATTTATGGTTATGCCGGGGTGTTGTTTATGCTAATGGCCGTACTGGCTTATTTGCTGATCAGCCGCAGTGATGTGGAAACGACGATCCTTCGGGCAAGCGGAACTCTATACCAACTTCGGGACAAAGATAAAACCGTCAGCAATCTGTACAATTCAGAGCTGATGAATAAAACGACCCGTCCAATAAAATTTGAGATTGTTCCCGATAACAAGGAAGCTAAATTACAGTATATCCAGAAGGAGAACATGGTGAAACCCGGGGAAACAATCAAGCTTACTTTTTTTGTAATCCTTCCGCAAAAGTCTATTCAGAAATATAAAACAGCTATAGGTTTTAAACTCATGTCTGAACATAAAGTTGCCGGACAGTTTAAGACCACATTTATTGCACCTGCAAACGAATAAATTATGAATTGGGGAATAAAAGTACTGCTCGGCATGGGCACTTTCATGAGTTTCATTATCGTACTGGTTGTCATTATGTTTAACAGTAAAACTGATGCACTGGTAGACAATGATTATTATGAAAAAGGGATCAATTACGACAAAGTCTATAACCTGAAAGAACAGGTAAATATTGATCATGCAAAGCCAGAAATAGTGGTAAGCAAAGAAACAATCAGCCTTGTTTTTAAGGAACAGGCTAAAGGGAATTTACGCCTGATGCGTACCTCAGATAAAAGATTGGACAGGGCAATGAATTTTGAAACAGATCAAAACAGACAGGTATTGATTCCTGCGCAACATTTACCGAAAGGATCGTGGCGGTTGATTGTGGAATGGGAAAGCCAGTCTAAAAAATATCTCGCCGAACAGGAAATTAATATCAAATGAGTGATCAGTATTTAGCATTTCTGATAGGTTTGATGGGCAGTGTGCATTGTTTAGGGATGTGCGGCCCACTGGCTTTTGCAGTCCCCACCTTGAAAAAAGGCTGGGGGTTCCTGGTGCTGGATAAATTAAGTTATCAGGGTGGCAGAATAATCTCCTATTGTATTTTAGGCGCTATAACCGGCCTCATTGGCCGGCAAATCTGGCTGGCAGGTGCGCAGCAATATATCAGTATTTTGAGTGGTATATTGATTTTGATTGCCGCAGCTTCAAGGCTGTTTAATTTCTCTGCCGGAAGGATGAACGGGAAGTTATTGCAACCCTTTAACCAGTTATTTGGCTACGCGTTAAAGCATAAAGCGAATCACCTGATTATTGGGATTGTGAACGGTTTTCTGCCTTGTGGTTTAGTTTACCTGGCTTTGACCGGAGCCTTGAATACAGGAGGTGTGAATACAGCTGTTGAATATATGTTCTGGTATGGAATGGGAACAGTCCCGCTGATGTTTATCGCCGGGATAAGTGCTGGTTTTACTTCTGCGATTTTCAGAAGAAAGCTGAATCAAATGATTCCCTATTTAATGGTTATGCTGGGCATCTGGTTTATCCTTCGGGGAATGGAATTGAATATTCCATATTTGAGCCCGGCCGGAGCCGGAACTGCTATATGTAACTGATCCGGATTTGATCGTCTTATCCGGCCATACTGAATAATTGGGTCTGTGGCTGATTGGCGTAAAGTCTTGAATCCAGTGCCATACAGATATTTCTTAAGAATCTTTTACCTAATACGGTTACTTTTAACCCGTTACCTCTGATCATCACCAGACCATCATCAGCAATTAAAGCCATTCTTTCCAGACCTTCACTGAAGCCTGCACTTTGCTCCTCTGGTTTAGCCCATGAGGTCTCTCCTTTACACATCAGGTTTAAGATATGTCTTCGGATCACCAGGTCTTCCTGATCCAGGATATGCCCTTTAAAAACAGGTATTTTACCTTCATTGACCAAACTGATATAATCTTCTACTTTTTTCACATTCTGAGCAAAGCCAGTCCAGCTATCACTGATAGAAGACACGCCCAGTCCGATCATCAGTTTACTATACTGATGGGTATAACCCATAAAATTACGGTGTAATTTACCTTCTTGTTCAGCTTTAAACAGACTGTCAGTGGTCGTTGTAAAATGATCCATACCAATCTCCACATAACCTCCTGCTTTCAGCATTTCACGCCCCAGTTCATATAATTCCTGTTTTAATTCAGCCGAAGGAAGATCCAGTTCTGTATACCTGCGCTGTCCGGGCCTTACCCATGGCACATGGGCATAACTGTAAAAGGCTATTCTGTCCGGACGCAAGGTTAATACGGAAGAGATCGTATCAGATAGTCCTTCAATATTTTGCAAAGGGAGGCCATAAATCAAATCATAATTGATGGAATGATAGCCTGCTTCTCTAGCCTGCTGCGTCACTAAGGCGACCTCTTCAACGCTTTGTATCCTGTTAATCGCGAGCTGTACCTTAGGGTCAAAATCCTGAATACCCAAGCTTAAGCGCCCAAATCCTAATTGATATAAGGTAGTTAAATGTGCCTGGGTGGTATTGGACGGATGCGCTTCAAAGCTGAATTCCGCATCCTCATGGATAATCGCCTGATTAAGGATTCCGTCAATCAGTAGTTTCAGGTTTTCAGGACTAAAAAATGTAGGTGTCCCTCCTCCTAAATGCAACTCGCGGATTACAGGTTTACTATCAAATAATTTCTGGTATAATTTCCATTCCTTCAGGACGGTTTCAAGGTAAGGGTGTTCTACTTTGTGATTCCGTGTAATCCGGGTATTACATCCGCAATAGGTACACAGGCTTTCACAAAAAGGCAGATGGATATATATACTGATGCCATCCTGTTGATTACTATGGGTAAATGATTTTCGAACTGCATAAGCCCATTTTTCCTGATCAAATCCTTCGGTATCCCAATAAGGAACTGTAGGGTAACTGGTATAACGGGGCGCGGCAACATGGTATTTCGCAATCAGTGTTTTAATGCTCATGATCAGGTGTTTTAGGGTGAACCTGATCGCAGGCTTTGGAACAAACACAAGCTGAGCCTAAACAACGGTTCTGCTGCCATTTATCAAGGTTTAAGATGGTTTCTCTGGCTAAAGCAAGCGATAGTTCATCTGTGGTATCTCCCATTAAAGAAACTGCCGGAACATTCGCGATTTTAATATTACGCAGGGCTGCGGTTTCCTGGTTGATATGCTGGGTGGAAGTAGACCGGGTTGCGATATACTTCACGCCCAGATCAGCCAGGCTATTGATCACGGCTTCAGAGACTACATCATCTGTAAAGACAATAACAGCTTCTTTTCCTGCCGCATAGCTCACTGTATCCGGACTTAATGAATTGGATATTAACGTAATATCGTGTTTTTTATGGTTGGCTATTGCCAGTGGCTCTTTTTCAAAAGATTTTATACTATAGGCTACTACTCTCATTCGGATCGATTTGTTAATGAGCAAAATTAACCCGAAAACACGCCGGAGAGAATGAGGCTGGTCAGCCATAAATATGATCTGGATCAGTTTTTCATTTGTTGAAGTTTCTGCTGATCAAGGATTCCGATCTGGCTTCCTTTTCTTTCGATAATACCTTCGTCTTTGAAGTCACTTAAAATACGGCTGACGGTTTCGGTAGCCATTCCTGCCATTGCTGCGAGGTTATCTCTGGAGATCTTAAGGTTAATCTGCCCTTCTTGTTTTTCAAGTTTACACAGGCGTAATAATACCTCTGCCATCCTTTTACGGACGGAGTGATAAGCTAATTGCAGCAACTGTTCTTCTTTATCCAACAGGTTATTCGAAAGAATGTGGATAAATTGTCTGCCCACATCGGGGTAACGGTTCAGTAATTCTTCGAGCATTTCTTTTGGAAGCTGGCATACTGTTGTATCTTCTAAAGCCTCTGCAGTTTCAGCATAGGGTTCGTTCAAGAGCAAAGCCGGGATACCGAAATATTCATCAGCACCATACATTCCTGTTAAAAGTTCTCTGCCATCTTCGGTAAGTTTAATGGTTTTCACCTTTCCGCTTAAGACCAGGTAAATTCCAGAAACGGTATCTCCTTCGTAATAAATGATCTGCTTCTTTTTAATGGTACGGACTTTACGGTCCTGCATGAGTTTATCAAGCTCTTTCACGCCCTGACTATAGGAAACAAGGGTATTTAATTTATCAATTGACTTGCTGTAGAAAAGTTCTTGTTTTTCTCTTTTGCTAAACCGGCTTTCTATGGCATTGAGCAGTTCAACATCGTCGAAGGGTTTCACCAGGTAATCATCTGCGCCCATTTCCATCCCTTTACGCATATCCATTCTTTCGGCTTTTGCGGTTAAAAAAATAAAAGGGGTAGCAGCTGTTTCAGGACTTTTATTCAAAAGATAAAGTACGCCATAACCATCCAGTTCAGGCATCATAATATCGCAAAGGATCAAGTCTGGTAAATGACTATGCGCCATTTCTACTCCTGTTTTGCCATTATCTGCCTGGAAAACCTCGTAATCGGCCAGTTCTAGTATTTCCGCTGTGCTTTCTCTGATATCATCATTGTCTTCAATAATTAATATCCTTTGTTTCTTATTTTCCATTTATGCTTGAAATTCTCCCTATTTGTTGAAAGATAGGGTGAATTTAGTTCCTTCGTTAATTTTACTTTCAAATTGTACCTCACCATTCATCAGACCTACATACCGGAGCACAATATTAAGGCCCAAACCTGTACCTGGAATATTTCCTGTATTATGTGCCCTGAAAAATGGCTGGAATAAGTGTCTTTGGTCGGTGTCGGGAATACCAATACCGTTATCTTTCAGGGTAACCAGGCACTGATGTTCTGTGATCTCAGTGTTAAACTCAATAAAAGTGTTTTCCCCTGAATATTTGATAGCATTGTTGATCAGGTTGATCATACAGTTTTTCAGCAGGTTCTGGTCGAGTAAGACCATGCTTTCCAACCCTGTATGCTGATAAATAATGTTCTGGTCCTGCTTGGCGATCATCTGCATTTCTTCGGTAATTTCTTCTGATAATTTAACCAGATCAAAGGGCTGAAATGCAGGTTCTACCCTTCCTGCTTCCAGTCTTTCTAAAGACAGGAAATCGTTAAGTATAGTGGTCAGGTTACCGACCGCATTCTTTATCTTATGTACGTGTTTCTCAATATTTGCATTCTGAAAGGGCTGTGCGTATTTTTCAATGAGTGAAGCAGAAAGTTGTACTGAACTCAAGGGGGTACGGAATTCGTGTGATGCCATAGAAACAAACCTGCTTTTCATCTGGTTCAGTTCTTTCTCTTTTTCAAGTGACAAACTTACTTCCTCTTTGGCTTCTCTTAAAGCAGTCACCGTTTTTTTCAATGATTTAGTCCGCTCTTCAACCAGATTTTCAAGTTCGGCAGCATAGTCCTGTAACCGTTCTTCCGCTTCTTTTTCTTTAGACAGGTCATGAATGAATCCGGTATATATTTTACGGCTTTCATACTGTACTTCGCTAACGGCAAGCCTGAAAGGAAATGTCGAGCCATCTTTCCGGAGCCCTTTAACTTCTCTGCCTTTACCGATGATATGTTTTTCACCAGTATCATGATAATTGGCAAGATAACCATCATGCCTGCCTTTGTCTGGTTCAGGCATGAGTTTAGAGATATTCTGTCCGATTACTTCTTCAATGGTATACCCAAAAAGTTTAAGTGCTGCAGGGTTAAGGCTTTCTATTTTCCCTCTATCATCAATGGTAATAATTCCATCGATGGCTGTCTCAATAATTGCCTCTAATAACCTTGCTTTTTCCATAATCGATTTTTACAAATATAGAAAATCTATGAAGAGACTGTTTGTTTATATACCTGCGACAGTAATTAAAAGGATCGCTGCATGGATCAACAGGCTCAGGTAAAATACACCTATGGTTACCCTGGTGCTTGCACTGCTCATATTTGCCACGATGTTCGCAAAGAAAATCAGCATACTCACTGCCAAACATGGGATCACATAGCCACCTAAAGAGTAAACGAGTACAAAAGTCAGCGGAACAAGGATGGTCGCGTGTAAAACGATAGAGACTAAAAACCAGCCTAAGTGATTAGGTTTCTGACTATCAGCAAAGTTTAAGTATTTAGACCATAGACTGATTGATGGGGCTGTATTTAAGGTTAAAGTTGCCATAATATGTTGTTTTTCTTACCACAAATATCTATACCCCGGCCGGCCTTATCTATGACTTTTGTCATGCAGGGCGCAAGCATAAATCATAAAAAATAATGATCCATGTCATATTTTATCCCCGGATTTCTCCGCTATTTTGCCGTCCTACAGATAAAATAGAATTGCATGAACCACACTTTTCATATACCCGTTTTGGGATTAGGTTACTCCATTGACACTCCTTTAAAAGTAGCTAAATATGGTATTTCTTCAGTCCTTTCTATCGTTGATGATGAATTGACAGAGCGAATGAGAAAGTTTCATTCCGAAGCAAATAAACTTGATTACGTTTTGATCAAAAAGGAAGAAAGTGATGGCCGTGCAAGGCGGGTTACGGCCTACCTTGATTTGATTGGTAAATTGGTTGATCAGCAGTTTGAGGCTTTAAGAGCTGAGCCTTTTAACGAAGGCGCAGCTATACACACCTATTTTGAACTTCTTCCGGAAAATTCTGTATTGAAAGGTCAATATCTGGAAATGATCCAGTTGGAAGAAGGTACGGTGAAAGCAAGTTTACAGGACAATCTGCGTCAGCAAATGAAAGCCGGGAATATTGATGTAAACATCATGTCTAAGGTAGATAAGGCCAATTATACGGCTAACCAGGAAAACCTGGGTAATGATTATACAGATGCACTGGCAGCGATGCGCGGTTTCGGAAACAGCACTTTATCTTCTGCTGTGGTCATATCGGCGGGTTTGAATCCAAGGTTATATACTTATATGGAGAACTGCATCGACTTTTACCCGGATGCAAAAGGGAAGATTAAAAAGAAGATCATCCTGAAGGTTAGTGATTTCAGGTCAGCATTGATACAGGCAAAAATGCTGGCAAAAAAAGGGTTATGGGTAACGGAATTCAGAGTAGAATCTGGTTTAAATTGCGGGGGCCATGCTTTTGCGACAGAGGGTTTATTGTTAGGGCCGATACTAGAGGAATTTAAACAAAAGCGAAATGAGCTGCGTGAAGAGTTATCCGGTATTTATCAGGCTGCATTATTAAATAAAGGAATTTCCCTGGTGGAAACTCCAGTGCTTAAATTTACTGCTCAGGGAGGAATTGGTACGGCCGGGGAAAATGATTTCCTGCTTAATTATTATCAATTGGATGCCACGGGCTGGGGAAGCCCTTTTCTGCTGGTTCCGGAAGCAACTAATGTGGATGAGCAGACTTTGGAGGCTTTGGCAAATGCACAGCAGGAGGACTTTTATGTCAGCAATTCTTCGCCTCTGGGTGTATTGTTCAACAATTTCAAAAACAGTACGATTGAACAGCAGCGTTTACAACGGATAGCAAAAGGAAGACCAGGCAGCCCTTGTACTAAAAAGTTCCTTTCTACGAATACGGAATTTACTGAATTGCCTATCTGTACGGCTTCCCGGGAATATCAGCGCCTGAAGATTAAACAGTTAGAAGCAACAGAACCTGATCCTGCACTTTTTGCAGAGAAGTTTGAAGCCATTACAGAAAAAATATGTTTGTGTGAAGGGCTTTGTGCTTCTGCTTATTTGAAAAACGACCTGTTAAAGCCCAGAGAAAATAAAGCAGTGAGTATTTGCCCGGGCCCTAATCTTGCTTATTTTTCTAAGCAATACACGCTGAAAGAAATGATCAGTCATATATATGGTAGGGAACCGATTACTTTTAAATTTAATCGTCCGAATTTATTTATCAATGAACTGCATTTATATGTTGATTATCTAAAAAAAGATCTGACTGCGCAGCTACATGATCTGAATGCGAAAAAGACCAAGTATTTTGAGAAGTTCAGGGCAGAATTATTTAAGGGCATTGATTATTACAGAGAACTGATTCCAGAATTAAAACTTCAGACAGATATAGCTACACAGGAATTGCATCAGCAGTTACAAAAGGCGGAAGAAAAGTTAAGATTAATTACACAGGTACTTGACCCTGTCAGCGTTCAGGGATAAAAAGAAAGGGCATTTTGTATTCAACAAAATGCCCTTTCTTTTTATGCTGTTTTTATATTGCGCATGCAGAGGTTTAAACAAAATCAATGCACGGATTTAAACAGGATTATTATTTCAGCTTCGCCTGAATAGCTTTTGCTTTTTCATAATGGCCGGTAATAATTGGCAGCATTTTTTTAGCAAAGTCACTCACTTCTTTTGAAGTGGAAGCCGCTGCACCTTTAAATAAGGTAATGGTTTTATCATGATCGGTTACCATCATATCAATATAGTGATGATCGAAGGCAGTACCTGTCATAGTTTTCATCATATCCATATGCGCTTTGTCTTCAGCAGGAAATGCCGAAGGCAAAATGATTTTATCTTTTTCTGCTATGGCTTTAAGTTCTGCATTTGCTTTAGAGTGGTCTTTAACCATTTCTTCTGCAAAAGCTTTCACCTCCGGATTAGTTGATTTTTGGGCAATCTTTCCTAAATCAACTTCCATCATTCCACCAAGTGCAGCTTTTTCCATGAAGGTTGCTACATCCCCGTCAACTTTAGATTGATTGGTTGGATCGGATGGTGTTGTACCACTCATCTTTGAGCCCATTTTCGAGCTATCTGATTTGCTGGAATCCATGGCGGTAGAATCGCCTTTAGTGCCACGGTTCTCCGGACTTGTACAGGCCTGAATAGAACAGGCACCAATAACTAACAAGCCAAATAAACTTAATTGCTTCATAATCGTATTATTAAAATAAGTTTTGTTTACACCAATTAACAGTTATAGCTGGAAAAGGTTTCTATTATAAATCAAAACATAACTGTAATTTCGTATAAACAAAACTTATTCTAATGAACACAATACTCAAAACAACACTTTTGGTTGCGCTGGCTATCGGCTTAAATGCTGATTTGAAAGCACAAGGAATTAATATCCCTCAACCAAGTTCCGGCCAAACCTTAATACAGGATTTCGGCCTTGGAAAAATAACAGTTAAATATTCCCGTCCAAATACTAAAGGACGTAAAGTATTCGGAGAACTTGAACCTTATGGGTCAGTTTGGCGTACAGGTGCAAACAGTGCAACAACAATTACATTCACGGATAACGTGACTTTAGAAGGTCAGGCAGTACCTGCGGGTGATTATGCTTTATTTACTATTCCCGGCAAAACTGAATGGACAGTAATTTTAAACAAAAACACCAAACAATGGGGCGCTTATGACTACAAAGAATCAGAAGATTTTTTAAGGTTCAAAGTTAAACCAGGTACTGCAAAAGATAAAGCAGAAACATTTACAATTGGGTTTACTGATGTATTACCAACAAAAGCAGTGATGCAATTAGCCTGGGAAAATGTTGTAGTACCTATCAATATGACTACAGATATTGATGCCAAAGTAATGGCGAGTATTGATGAAGCGATGAAAGGCGATAAGAAACCATACTTCCAGTCAGCTATTTACTATCTGGAAAATGGAAAAGACCTGAACAAAGCAATGGAGTGGATGAATGCAGCAGACGCAGCTGATGGTGGTAAGGGGCCGTGGATCAAATTATGGAAAGGCCGTGTTCAACTTAAAATGGGCGATAAAAAAGGTGCAGCGGAAAGTGCAGCAGCTGGTATTAAAATAGCTACAGAGATTAAAAACCCTGAATATATACGTTTAAATACAGCGCTATTGGCTGACGCAAAGAAATAAATTTTACCAAACTCAAAAAAGGGGTGTGTCTTAGGGCACACCCCTTTTTTTGTGCCTTTATTCCTGCAAGTTTTACATTAACTATAATGAACAAACTGAACAGAAATATCAGCTAATCAATTAATTATTTATTTCTAATTTTAAAAGTATAAGACCATAATTAATGTTTTGCCATGCACAGATAATCTTAGTTAAAACCAATTTCAGACCTATTAACGCCTAAATCTATACCTATGAAAAAACGCTACTCTCCTTCTCAAAAGAAACCAGAGACCTGTTCATTATCCAATTGACATTTCAGTTCCTTCAGGTTATCTGGGTTGTAATCTTTTAAGATTACAACCACTCCATCATAAATTATTTTCTTTTAAATATTAAAACAGCTACGTCAAAAATTTTACGGTAAGGCAGATTTTTCTCTAAAAATCGGGAGGGTGATATAGAATTCAGCGTAGCCATTACTATATGGTAATACCGCCATAGAAGTATTAAGCTCTTCTGCGATGAAAAGACTATTAACATTACCCCTGTCTGCAAAACTATTTGCGCTCTCTCTTTTCTTCTTCCCGTTTTTGAGTCTGGCTCAAAATCCGAAGACTCTTGAGTTGTTTGCTGGCTCAGGCAGCACCACAACGACAGGCCCTTCTGTTCTTCCACAAACCTTTACATTGTTAGAGAACACGAATAATCCAACCGGAACAACTTCAGCAGCTTATAATGCAGGCGGTTCACCCGTCACGGTCACCTATAGTCTCAGTAATCAGCAGTTTAACACTGCCTCCTATCCGCTGGTTCCATTAGCGGTTAATCCAGGTCTTTTCTTTGGGGGTACAACTACAACCGGAAGTGATCAATATGCAACAAGCCCCTTGTTTCAGAATATAGGGGCTTTTGGCGGTTCAACAGATGCTACTTTTACTTCAAGTCCATTAAATGCGGGCGGACCGGCCAATGGGATCAGCGCAGCTAATAACTATGGTATAACACTTTTTGCTTCTTCAACTGTAGTCAGAAATGCTGGTTTAGCAGTTCCTGGCAGAGTCCAGATGGCGGATTTAACAATTACTTTCAGCAGGCCGGTTAGTAATCCTGTTCTGCATATTGGTGGAATGGGAGGCTCTGTTACTTCAGGTACGGCTGTTACCTCCTTAACGCAGGAATATAATTTAATAACCACTGGCATTACCATGTCCAAACTATCTGGTTCTACAGAATTAACTGTAAGTGGTAATCAGATTAATAATGGTTCAACTGCTCCAAATGCAGCTTGTGGTGCTGGTGGCGCCTGCGGAAGTGTATTGTTCAGCGGTAGAAATATTACCACAATCACCTTAAGGGTATTCTTAAGGTCAACCGGGCCAGGAACTATATGGGCAGCCAATCCACAGAGCGCGGGTGATGCTGCTGTAATTGGTGTATCCCTGGATTCACCGGTAGATTTATCTATTGTTAAAACACAAAGCAGTGCAACACCTGCAATTGGCAGCAATACGACTTTTACGTTAACGGCAAGTAATCTCGGAAATAATAATGCAACAGGAGTAGTCGTCAATGATTTACTCCCCGCGGGTTATACCTTTGTAAGTGCAACACCATCTGCCGGAACCTATAATTCCGGCACCGGTGTTTGGAATGTAGGTGCCCTTACAGCAAGTACGGGTACAGCCACTTTAAGTATTGTAGCCAAAGTAAATTTAACCGGGCCCTATGCGAATACAGCCACGATTAGTGGAAACCAGGATGATCCGGTCGCTGCAAATAATACGTCAACTATAACCCCGGTACCAGTATTGGTAACGGATCGCCAGATCATTAAAACCGCAGACAATTTAACACCTGTAGTAGGCAGTAATGTTGTTTTCACTTTAAATGCTTTGAACAACGGCCCTAGTCCGGCCACAGGAGTTGCGGTAACAGATCTGCTTCCGGCAGGTTTTACTTATATCAGCAATACTACCCCTACTGCGGGCACATATGTTAACCTGACTGGTTTATGGGCTATTGGAAACCTGGCAAGTACAGCTGGTGCATCGATGACCATTACAGCCAGGGTTAATGCAACGGGACCTTATACGAATATTGCTGTAGTTACAGGTATCGAAAACGATCCGGTAACACCCAATAACACCTCTTCGGTCACCATCACCCCGGCTGCTGTTGCCGACCGTTCCATCTTAAAAACAGTCAGTAACCCAACTCCGACTGTAGGAACGAATGTCATATTTACCTTAACAGCAACTAATAACGGGCCAAGTGCAAGTACAGGAACCACGGTCACTGATTTACTTCCTGCAGGTTATACTTATGTGGCTTCTCTTCCTTCGCTGGGAACAACTTATGTTCCGGGAACAGGTTTGTGGACCATTGGTACTTTACCAAATGGAGCAAGCGCAGTATTGACAATTACTGCTACCGTAAATGCAACTGGTCCTTATGCCAATACTGCCACCATTACGGGAATTGAAAACGACCCGACCGCTGGTAATAACAGCGCAACGAGCACACCTGTACCAGTAGCGGTTACCGACAGGGCAATTGTAAAAACGGTTGACAACTTAACCCCTGTTGTAGGCAGTAATGTAGTGTTTACACTCATTGCCACCAATAACGGGATAAGCCCTGGTACAGGGATTACAGTTACAGACTTACTTCCGGCAGGTTATACCTACGTGAGTTCAACCCCTCCGGCTGGAACAACTTATACCCCTGCAACAGGTTTGTGGACGATCGGTTCTTTAGCAAATGGGGCAAATTCAACCTTAACCATTACTGCGACCGTAAATCCAACTGGTCCTTATGCCAATACTGCGACCATCACAGGAAATGAAAGTGATCCGGTTACGCTGAATAATACGGCTACGATTTTGCCAATCCCTGTTCCGACTACGGACAGATCGGTTGTTAAAACAGTAAACAACGCTGCTCCGGCAGTTGGAAGCAATGTCGTATTTACATTGGTGGCGACCAACAATGGCCCGAGCCCGAGTACGGCAACTGTAGTGACTGACCTGCTTCCGATAGGTTATACCTATGTGAAGTTCTACGCCGCCTGCAGGTACTGCTTATATACCGCTAACGGGTTCATGGACTATCGGCGCTCTGGCCAGCGGAGCTTCTGCGACCATGACCATTACTGCGACAGTAAACCCGGTTGGCCCTTATGCCAATACCGCGGTGATTACAGGTCTTGAAATTGATGGGGTACCTGGAAACAATACTTCAACGAGTGCACCTGTTCCGGTAGCCACCACAGACAGGTCGATTGTAAAAACAGTCGATACACCTAATCCTGTAGTAGGAACCAATGTAGTGTTCACACTTATTGCAACGAATAACGGACCAAGTGCAAGCACTGGAACTACAGTTACAGATTTACTTCCGGCAGGTTATACTTATGTAGCTTCTTTACCTGCTCTGGGAACAACTTATGCTCCGGCAACAGGCTTGTGGACCATTGGTACCCTACCAGCCGGACTAAGTTCAACTTTAGCGATTACTGCTACTGTTAATGCGACTGGCCCTTATGCCAATACAGCGACTATTGCAGGAAACGAAAATGATCCGGCTGCTGGTAATAATACAGCAACCAGCACACCTGTACCAGTAGCTGTTACAGATAGGGCTATTGTCAAAACTGTTGACAACTTAGCGCCTCCGGTAGGCAGCAATGTCGTGTTTACACTGGTTGCCGCTAATAACGGGTTAAGCGCGGGTACTGGAATTACAGTAACAGATCTGCTTCCTGCGGGTTATACTTATGTAAGTTCTACTCCGCCTGCCGGGACAAATTATACACCCGGAACAGGTTTGTGGACTATCGGTGCTTTAGCGAATGGTGCAAATGCGACCATGACCATTACTGCTAAAGTCAATGCAGCAGGACCTTATGCCAATACAGCGACCATTACCGGTACGGAAACTGACCCGGTTACGCTGAATAATACGTCTACGATTTTACCAATCCCTGTTCCGGCTACAGACAGAACAGTTGTTAAAACAGTGAACAACCCTGCCCCGGCAGTTGGAAGTAATGTCGTATTTACATTGGTAGCGACAAACAACGGCCCAAGCCCGAGTACGGCAACTGTAGTGACTGATCTATTGCCAATAGGTTATACCTATGTGAGTTCTACGCCTCCGGCAGGTACTACTTATGTTCCGCTAACGGGATCATGGGCAATTGGTACTTTAGCCAGCGGCGCTTCTGCAACCATGACTATTACCGCGACTGTAAATCCGGTTGGTCCTTATATTAATACTGCAGTGATTACGGGTCTTGAAATAGATGCGGTTCCCGGAAACAATTTCTCTACAGTAACCCCTGTTCCGTTACCAGTTACCGACAGGGCAATTGTAAAAACAGTGAATAACCTGACTCCACCTGTAGGCAGCAACGTTGTGTTTACACTGGTTGCAGCAAACAATGGGTTAAGTGATGGTACTGGAATCACAGTGACAGATCTGCTTCCTGCTGGTTATACTTATGTAAGTTCTACCCCACCTGCTGGTACAACTTATACTCCTGTAACAGGTTTATGGTCAATCGGGGCTTTAGCGAGTGGAGCAAATTCTACCTTGACCATTACTGCTACAGTTAATCCAACTGGTCCTTATGCCAATACTGCGACCATTACAGGAAATGAAAGTGATCCTATTACACTGAACAATACGTCTACGATTTTGCCAATTCCTGTTCCAACTACGGACAGGTCGGTTGTCAAAACAGTAAACAATGCTGCTCCGGCAGTTGGAAGCAATGTCGTGTTTACGCTTGTGGCGACCAACAATGGCCCGAGTACCAGTAATGCAACTGTGGTTACTGATCTGCTTCCGATCGGATATACTTATGTAAGTTCTACGCCTCCGGCAGGTACTGCTTATGTACCGCTAACCGGCTCATGGACAATAGGTGCTTTAGCCAGCGGAGCTTCTTCTACTATGACCATTACTGCTACTGTAAACCCGGTTGGCCCTTACGCTAATACTGCGGTAATCACAGGTCTTGAGATTGATGGGGTTCCTGGAAACAATACCTCAACCAGTACACCTGTTCCTGTACCTACCTCAGACAGATCAATCGTTAAAACAGTGAGTAATCCAAATCCTGTTGTAGGAACCAACGTGGTGTTCACACTCGTTGCAACGAACAACGGGCCAAGTGCTGGTACTGGAATTACCGTTACTGATCTGCTTCCGGCAGGTTATACCTATGTAACTTCTCTTCCAGCTATCGGCACAACTTATGCTCCGGCAACAGGGTTATGGACCATTGGTACTTTACCAGCCGGACTAAGTTCAACCTTAGCAATTACGGCTACTGTGAATGCGACGGGCCCTTATGCCAATACAGCAACCATTACAGGAAACGAGAATGATCCGGCTCCTGGAAATAATACATCAACAAATACACCTGTACCGGTAGCCGTTACCGACAGGTCTATTGTCAAAACAGTGGATAACTTAACTCCTCCAGTAGGAAGCAACGTGGTGTTTACACTGGTTGCCACGAATAACGGGTTAAGCCCGGGTACTGGAATTATAGTGACCGATTTACTTCCTGCAGGTTATACTTATGTAAGTTCTACCCCACCTGCTGGTACAACTTATGTTCCTGCAAGCGGCATCTGGACTATCGGGGCTTTAGCAAATGGGGCGAATGCGACCATGACCATTACCGCTAAAGTCAATGCAACCGGGCCTTATGCCAATACAGCAACCATTACCGGTACAGAAACTGACCCGGTTACGCTCAACAATGCAGCTACAATTTTACCTGTACCTGTTCCTAATACAGACAGAACAGTTGTCAAAACAGTGAATAACCCAACTCCGGCAGTTGGAAGCAATGTTGTGTTTACACTAGTGGCGACTAACAATGGCCCAAGTCCGAGTACGGCAACTGTAGTGACTGATCTGCTACCAATTGGTTATACTTATGTGAGCTCTACTCCTCCGGCAGGTACTGCTTATGTACCACTAACCGGATCATGGGCAATTGGTACTTTAGCCAGTGGCGCTTCTGCAACCATGACTATTACCGCAACTGTAAACCCTGTAGGCCCTTATGCCAATACAGCAGTGATTACGGGTCTTGAAATAGACGCAGTTCCTGGAAATGACATTTCAATTGTAACCCCTGTTCCATTACCAGTTACTGACAGGGCTATCGTAAAAACAGTTGATAACTTAACCCCTGTTGTAGGCAGCAATGTGGTATTTACACTGGTTGCCGCTAATAACGGGTTAAGCCCAGGTACAGGAATTACGGTGACCGATTTACTTCCTGCTGGTTATACTTATGTGAGCTCTACTCCGCCAGCAGGTACAACTTATATTCCGGCAACAGGTTTATGGACTATTGGGGCTTTAGCAGCGGGTAATAATGCTACGCTGACCATTACCGCCACCGTAAATCCAACCGGCCCTTATGCCAATACTGCAACCATTACCGGAACTGAAAGTGACCCTATTACACTGAATAATACGTCTACAATTTTACCAATCCCTGTTCCGGCTACGGACAGATCAGTTGTCAAAACAGTCGATAACCAAACTCCGGCAGTTGGAAGCAATATCGTGTTTACATTGGTGGCGACCAACAATGGGCCGAGTACCAGTAATGCGACCGTGGTTACTGACCTGCTTCCGATTGGATATACTTATGTGAGTTCTACGCCTCCGGCAGGTACTGCTTATGTACCACTAACCGGAGCATGGACAATCGGCGCTTTAGCCAGCGGAGCAAACGCAACCATGACTATTACTGCGACTGTAAACCCGGTTGGCCCTTATGCCAATACCGCGGTGATTACAGGTCTTGAAATTGATGGGGTTCCTGGAAATAATACTTCAACGAGTACACCTGTTCCGGTACCTGCCTCAGACCGCTCGATCGTGAAAACAGTAAGTAATCCAAATCCTGTTGTAGGAACCAACGTGGTGTTCACACTCGTTGCAACGAACAACGGGCCAAGTGCTGGTACTGGAATTACCGTTACTGATCTGCTTCCGGCAGGTTATACTTATGTAAGTTCTCTTCCAGCTATCGGCACAACTTATGTTCCGGCAACAGGGTTATGGACCATTGGTACTTTACCAGCCGGACTAAGTTCGACCTTAGCAATTACGGCTACTGTGAATGCGACTGGCCCTTATGGCAATACAGCCACCATTACAGGAAACGAGAATGACCCGGCTGCTGGCAATAATACTTCAACAAACACACCAGTACCGGTAGCTGTTACCGACAGATCTATTGTCAAAACAGTGGATAATTTAACGCCTCCTGTAGGCAGCAACGTGGTGTTTACACTGGTTGCCACGAATAACGGGTTAAGCCCCGGTACTGGAATTATAGTGACCGATTTACTTCCTGCAGGTTATACTTATGTAAGTTCTACCCCACCTGCTGGTACAACTTATGTTCCTGCAAGCGGCATCTGGACTATCGGGGCTTTAGCAAATGGGGCGAATGCGACCATGACCATTACTGCTACAGTGAATGCAACCGGGCCTTATGCCAATACAGCAACAATTACCGGTACGGAAACTGACCCGGTTACATTAAATAATACTTCTACAATTTTACCAATACCTGTTCCGAACGCGGACAAATCAATTGTCAAAACAGTGAACAACCCTACTCCGGCAGTTGGAAGTAATGTCGTATTTACACTTGTAGCGACCAACAATGGCCCGAGCCCGAGTACAGCAACTGTAGTGACTGACCTGCTGCCACTTGGTTATACCTATGTGAGTTCTACGCCTCCGGCAGGCACTACATATGTTCCGCTAACGGGATCATGGGCAATTGGTACTTTAGCCAGCGGCGCTTCTGCGACCATGACTATTACCGCGACTGTAAATCCGTTTGGCCCTTATGGCAATACTGCGGTCATCACTGGTCTTGAAATCGATGGTATCCCTGGAAATAATATTGCAACGGTAACACCAACTCCAATTGCAACTACCAATCTAAGTATTGTTAAAACTGTAAATAATCCTTCTCCTTATGCCGGAAATCAGGTTATTTTCACTTTAGCAGCAAGTAATGCAGGGCCAAGCAATGCAACAGGAGTTACTGTTAACGACCTGGTACCTTCAGGATATACTTTTGTCTCTGCTGCTCCGTCAACCGGAACCTATAACAGCGGAACCGGGGTATGGACTATTGGTAATTTAGCCAATGGCGGCAATGCTTCTCTGGCGATTACAGCTACTGTAAATCCAACAGGAAACTATGCGAATACGGCAACTATAACTGGTGGACAGAGTGATCCTGTAACAGGAAATAATACTTCTACTGCCATTACAACTCCGGTAAGTCTTCAGCTTACAAAAACAGGACCTGCAACAGTAAGTGCAGGAGGTGTAGTTAATTATGTTGTTACTGTGAGCAATAATGGTACGGGAGATGCACTGGCGCAATCTATTATTGATAATGTATCAGCTACGCTAACAGGTGTAAGCTGGACAGCAACAGGAATAGGCACTGCAACTGTAACTACAGGAGCAACCGGCCTGAATAACAATGTTGCTGTAACTGGTAATATCCCTGCTGGTGGTGGAAATCAGATTCGTATTAATATTACAGGAACTGTCCTTTCTTCATCCGCTGCGGCTTCGGTGACTAATACTGCCGTTGTAAATACTGCCGGAAGTCCTGTCATCAATTCCAATACGGTAACTACAACAATCACTAAGGATGCCAATGTAAAAATCCAAAAAACAGGCCCTGCAACATTAACCGCAGGAAGTAATGTAAGTTACACTCTTAATGTAACAAATACCGGACCTTCGGATGTCAACAATGTAAACATCATTGACAACGTACCAGCCGGCTTAACTGGAGTAACCTGGTCAGCTACCCCATCAAATGGGGCAGTTATTAACGGCGCTGCTACAGGAACTGGCAATGTGAATCTGCTTGCTCAGATTCCTGCAGGAACAGCCGCTGTGCAAGTAGTGGTCAATGGACTGCTTAGTTCTACTTATACGGGAACTTCGCTGGTAAATACAGCGACTGCCACTCCTGAGCCTGGGGTTAATAATCCGGTACCGGCAACAAGTACGGTTACCTCAACAGTTTCCAGATTGGCCAATGTTCGTATTACTAAATCAGGCCCTGCAAATATTGCAGCCGGTCAGGCCATTTCTTATACGCTGCATATTATCAATGATGGCCCAAGTGATGCACCGGGAGTAGTTATTCAAGATGTAATTCCTGCGCAAATCTTAACACCAACCTGGACAGCAACCACACAAAATCTGGCAACGGTAAGTGCTCCAAGTGGAACAGGTAATATTAATATCACCGGAAGTATTCCATCCGGAACTGGTGTCATTGATATTGTGGTTAACGGAACGGTTAATCCTGCTACAGCAGATGGGGCTACATTCTCCAATACAGCTACCGCAGTTTTCCCTGCGGGCAGCCCTGTTACCGATCCTGACGGAAGTTCAAATGCCAGTTCAGTTGGTACAACAGTCAACAACTCAGCAGATGTAAGGGTTTCTAAAAATGGTCCTACTACTGTTAATATTGGTGATCCGATCACTTATACTATTGTAGTTTCCAATGGAGGTGCGGGAGATATAACTGGTGCAGTGATTGCCGACAATGTCCCAACTTCTGTAACGGTAAGCAACTGGACAGTCAGTGCAGCTGGCGGAGCAACATTCCTTGGACCAAATACGGGAACAAGTCCTGTTATAAATATTACAGGAGACATTCCTGTACCGGGAACTATAACTCTTGTTATTCAGGGAACAATCAATTCAGCTGCATTACCTTCTTTTACAAATACGGTTACAGTAACAACGCCAACTTCTGCGCCTACAAGTTCTGTAACTACGGCTGTTAACCAGTCTACTGATCTGGTTATTGAAAAAAGCGGCCCTCAAACAGCCACCGCAGGCTCACCTATTGCTTACACGATTAAAGTAAGCAATGCTGGCCCGAGAGATGTAAATGGATTAACGATTAATGATTTAATTCCGGCAGATATACAAAATCCAACATGGGCTGTGACAACTGCTGGTACTGCTACCGTTATCCCTCCTTTATCAGGATCGGGTAATATCGCCCTAACTGGAAATATTGCAGCTGATCCTGCAAATTATATTCTGGTTACAGTGAATGGAATTGTAAGTGCTTCACCAAGTGCGGCAACAATAAACAACACGGCAACTGTTACTTCTTCTGGTGCAGTAGTCGATTTCAACCTGGCCAATAATACCAGTACAGCTTCAACATCTGTTGGAAAACAAGCAGATTTTGAAATCTTAAAAACGGTAGATAATTCTACTCCGGCTGTAGGTAATAATGTTGTATTTACATTAGTTGCCAATAATAAAGGCCCAAGTGATGGTACTGGTATTGTGGTAACTGATCTATTGCCTTCTGGTTATACTTATATAAGTTCAACGCCTGCGGCAGGTACAACTTATATTCCTGGAACTGGTGTATGGACAATTGATGCACTGGCAACTGGTACAGGAAAAAGTATGACAATTACGGCTTCTGTTAATGCTGCCGGATCATATGCAAATACAGCCACTATTACAGGAACAGAAAGTGATCCTGTCGCTGGAAATAATACGGCTACAGTAACTACTGCTCCAACATCTACAACAAACTTAGCGCTGGCAAAAACAGTAGATAATGCCACGCCTGCTGTTGGAAATAATGTTGTATTTACCCTGGTTGCCACTAACAATGGCCCAAGTGATGGTACGGGTCTAGTGGTTACAGATCTATTGCCTGCGGGTTACACTTACGTAAGTTCTACGCCACCAGCAGGTACAACTTATGCTCCGGCAACTGGCCTGTGGACAATAGGTACACTGGCTAATACAGCTACTTCTACCCTGACCATTACCGCTACCGTAAATGCGACTGGTTCTTATGCGAATACTGCAACTATTACCGGTAACGAAAATGATCCGGCTCCGGGTAATAATACTTCAACCGCGACCACTACCCCTACAGCAACCACCAATTTAGCTCTGGCCAAAACGGTGGATAACCTGACCCCTGCTGTTGGAAACAATGTAGTCTTTACACTGGTTGCTACCAACAATGGCCCAAGTGACGGCACAGGAATCGTGGTTACTGATTTATTGCCTGCGGGTTATACTTACGCAAGCTCTACACCGCCAGCGGGTACAACTTATGCTCCGGCAACTGGTTTGTGGACAATCGGTACATTGACCAATGGTGCCACCTCGACACTGACCATTACCGCTTCGGTAAATGCAGCTGGTTCTTATGCGAATACTGCTAGTATTACAGGTAACGAAAATGATCCGGCTCCGGGTAATAATACTTCAACAGCAACACCAGCACCAACTGCAACCACTAATTTAGCCCTTACGAAAACGGTAGATAATCCTATCCCTGCTGTTGGAAATAACGTCGTATTTACCCTGGTTGCTACTAACAACGGCCCAAGTGACGGTACAGGAATTGTCGTAACAGATCTATTGCCTGCGGGTTATACTTACGTAAGTTCTACGCCACCAGCGGGTACAACTTATGTTCCTGCAACAGGGCTGTGGACAATAGGTACATTAACCAATGGTGCCACCTCGACACTGACCATTACTGCTTCAGTAAATGCAGCTGGTTCTTACGCGAATACTGCAACCATTACAGGTACAGAAAATGATCCGGTTTTAGGTAACAATACTTCAACAGCAACGCCGGCCCCTACAGCAACCACCAATTTAGACCTGGTGAAAACGGTAGATAACCCGACTCCTGCTGTTGGAAATAATGTCGTATTTACCCTGGTTGCCAATAACAACGGCCCTAGTGATGGTACGGGAATCGTAGTCACAGATCTATTGCCTGCGGGTTATACTTATGTGAGTTCTACCCCACCAGCGGGCACAACTTATGCTCCGGCCACTGGCCTGTGGACAATCGGTACATTAACCAATGGTTCAAACTCTACCCTGACCATTACCGCTACCGTAAATGCAGCTGGTCCGTATGCCAATACTGCTAGTATCACTGGTAACGAAAATGATCCGATACCGGGCAACAATACCTCGACTTCGACTCCTGCTCCGACAGCAACCACCAATTTAGCACTGGCGAAAACGGTAGATAATCCTACCCCTGCTGTTGGCAATAACGTCGTATTTACCCTGGTTGCTACTAACAATGGTCCAAGTGATGGTACGGGAATCGTAGTTACGGATCTGCTTCCGGCAGGTTATACCTACGCAAGCTCTACCCCACCAGCAGGTACGACTTATGCTCCGGCAACTGGATTGTGGACAATCGGTACTTTAACCAATGGTGCCACCTCGACACTGACCATTACCGCTTCGGTAAATGCGACTGGTTCTTACGCCAATACTGCTAGTATCACTGGTAACGAAAATGATCCGATACCGGGCAACAATACCTCGACTTCGACTCCTGCTCCGACAGCAACCACCAATTTAGCACTGGCGAAAACGGTAGATAATCCTACCCCTGCTGTTGGCAATAACGTAGTCTTTACACTGGTTGCCACCAACAATGGCCCGAGTAACGGTACAGGAATCGTGGTTACGGATCTATTGCCTGCGGGTTATACCTACATCAGTGCTACGCCACCAGCGGGTACAACATATGTTCCGGCAAGTGGCCTGTGGACAATCGGTACTTTAACCAATGGTGCTACCTCGACACTGACCATTACCGCTTCGGTAAATGCAGCTGGTTCTTATGCCAATACTGCAACTATTACAGATAACGAAAATGATCCGATATTGGGTAACAATACTTCAACAGCGACTCCGGCTCCGACTGCAACCACCAATTTAGCACTGGTAAAAACGGTGGATAACCCGACCCCTGCTGTTGGAAACAATGTAGTCTTTACACTGGTTGCCACCAACAATGGCCCGAGTGACGGTACCGGAATCGTGGTTACTGACCTGCTTCCTGCTGGTTATACTTACGTGAGTTCTACGCCGCCAGCGGGTACAACTTATGCTCCTGCAACTGGTCTGTGGACAATCGGTACACTGGCTAATGGTGTTACTTCTACCCTGACCATTACCGCTTCGGTAAATGCAGCTGGTTCTTATGCGAATACTGCAACTATTACAGGTAACGAAAATGATCCGATATTAGGTAACAATACCTCTACTTCAACTCCGGCTCCTACAGCAACCACCAATTTAGCACTGGTGAAAACAGTAGACAATCCTACACCTGCTGCTGGAAACAATGTAGTCTTTACACTGGTTGCCACCAACAATGGACCGAGTGATGGTACCGGAATCGTGGTTACTGACCTGCTTCCGGCTGGTTATACTTACGTGAGTTCTACGCCACCAGCGGGTACGACTTATGCTCCTGTAACTGGCCTGTGGACAATCGGTACACTGGCTAATGGCGCTACTTCTACCCTGACCATTACTGCTACCGTAAATGCAGCAGGTTCTTATGCGAATACTGCAACTATTACCGGTAATGAAAATGATCCGATATTGGGTAACAATACCTCGACTTCGACTCCGGCTCCAACTGCAACCACCAATTTAGACCTGGTGAAAACGGTGGATAACCTGACCCCTGCTGTTGGAAATAACGTCGTGTTTACACTGGTTGCCACTAATAATGGCCCGAGTGATGGTACAGGTATCATAGTCACAGATCTATTGCCTGCGGGTTACACTTACGTGAGTTCTACGCCACCAGCGGGTACAACTTATGCTCCGGCAACCGGCCTGTGGACAATCGGTACTTTAACCAATGGTGCTACCTCTTCGCTAACCATTACCGCTTCGGTAAATGCAGCAGGTTCTTATGCGAATACTGCAACCATTACTGGTAACGAAAATGATCCGGCTCCTGGTAATAATACATCAACAGTAACTCCGGCTCCGACCGCAACCACCAATTTAGACCTGGTAAAAACGGTGGATAACCCGGCTCCGGCTGTTGGAAATAACGTTGTGTTTACCCTGGTTGCTACTAACAATGGCCCAAGTGATGGTACGGGTATAGTGGTTACAGATCTATTGCCTGCGGGTTATACTTACGTAAGTTCTACGCCGCCAGCAGGTACAACTTATGTTCCTGCAACGGGACTGTGGACAATCGGTACCTTAACCAATGGTACTACTTCTTCGCTAACCATTACCGCTACCGTAAATGCAGCTGGTTCTTATGCCAATACTGCTAGTATTACAGGTACAGAAAATGATCCGGCTCCGGGTAATAATACCTCAACAGTAACTCCGGCTCCGACTGCAACTACCAATTTAGACCTGGTCAAAACAGTGGATAACCCGACCCCGGCTGTTGGAAATAATGTTGTGTTTACCCTGGTTGCTACTAACAATGGCCCTAGTGATGGCACAGGAATCGTGGTTACGGATCTATTGCCTGCGGGTTACACTTACGTAAGTTCTACCCCACCAGCGGGTACAACTTATGTTCCTGCAAGTGGCCTGTGGACAATCGGTACTTTAACTAATGGTGCGGCCTCAACACTGACCATCACTGCTACTGTAAATGCAGCTGGCCCTTATGCCAATACTGCAACTATTACAGGTACAGAAAATGATCCGGCTCCGGGTAATAATACCTCAACAGCGACTTCGGCTCCGACTGCAACTACCAATTTAGACCTGGTGAAAACTGTAAACAACGCGACCCCTGCTGTAGGTACAGATGTAACCTTTACTTTGGTTGCCACTAACAATGGCCCAAGTGATGGTACAGGAATCGTGGTGACGGATCTATTGCCTGCGGGTTATACTTACGTAGGTTCTGCCCCACCAGCGGGTACAACTTATGTTCCTGCAACAGGGCTGTGGACAATCGGTACTTTAACCAATGCTGCCAGCTCGACACTGACTATTACCGCTACCGTAAATGCAGCTGGTCCTTATGCCAATACTGCAACTATTACAGGTAACGAAAACGATCCGGCTCCGGGTAATAATACATCAACAGTAACTCCGGCTCCGACTGGAACCACTAATCTAGACCTGGTGAAAACAGTGGATAATCCGACCCCTGCTGTTGGAAATAACGTTGTGTTTACGCTGGTTGCTACCAACAATGGCCCAAGTGATGGCACAGGAGTCGTAGTTACGGATCTATTGCCTGCGGGTTACACTTACGTAAGCTCTACTCCACCAGCGGGTACAACTTATGTTCCTGCAACGGGACTGTGGACAATCGGCACCTTAACTAACGGTGCTACTTCTTCGCTAACCATTACCGCTACCGTAAATGCAACTGGTTCTTATGCCAATACTGCTAGTATTACAGGTAACGAAAATGATCCGGCTCCGGGTAACAATACTTCAACGGCAACGCCTGCTCCGACTGCAACTACCAATTTAGACCTCGTGAAAACGGTGGATAACCCGGCCCCTGCTGTTGGAAATAACGTCGTGTTTACCCTGGTTGCCACTAATAATGGCCCAAGTAACGGTACAGGAATCGTGGTTACGGATCTATTGCCTGCAGGTTACACTTACGTTAGTTCTACCCCACCAGCAGGTACGACTTATGTTCCGGCAACTGGACTGTGGACAATCGGTACATTAACCAATGGTGCCACCTCGACACTGACCATTACCGCTACTGTAAATGCAGCTGGTTCATATGCGAATACTGCAACTATTACAGGTGCAGAAAATGATCCGGCTCCGGGTAACAATACTTCAACGGCAACGCCTGCTCCGACTGCAACTACCAATTTAGACCTGGTGAAAACTGTAAACAATGCCAATCCTGCGGTAGGTACAGATGTAACCTTCACCTTGGTTGCAACTAACAATGGCCCAAGTGATGGTACAGGAATCGTAGTTACGGATCTATTGCCTGCGGGTTACACCTATGTGAGCTCTACCCCACCAGCGGGTACGACTTATGTTCCGGCAACAGGGCTGTGGACAATCGGTACTTTAACCAATGCTGCCAGCTCGACAATGACTATTACCGCTACCGTAAATGCAGCTGGTCCTTATGCCAATACTGCAACTATTACAGGTAACGAAAACGATCCGGCTCCGGGTAACAATACTTCAACAGCGACTCCCGCTCCGACCGCAACCACCAATCTAGACCTGGTAAAAACGGTAGATAACCTGACCCCTGCTGTTGGAAATAATGTTGTGTTTACGCTGGTTGCTACCAACAATGGCCCAAGTGATGGTACAGGAATCGTGGTTACGGATCTATTGCCTGCGGGTTACACCTATGTGAGCTCTACCCCACCAGCGGGCACAACTTATGTTCCGGCAAGTGGATTGTGGACAATCGGTACATTAACCAATGGTGCGGCCTCAACACTGACTATTACCGCTACTGTAAATGCAACCGGCCCTTATGCCAATACTGCAACTATTACAGGTACAGAAAATGATCCGGCTCCGGGTAACAATATTTCAACGGTAACGCCTGCTCCGACAGCAACCACCAATTTAGACCTGGTGAAAACGGTGGATAACCTAACCCCATCAATTGGAAGCAATGTCGTGTTTACACTGGTTGCCACTAACAATGGTCCAAGTAGCGGTACAGGAATCGTGGTTACGGATCTATTGCCTGCGGGTTACACGTACGTGAGTTCTACGCCACCAGCAGGTACAACTTATGTTCCTGCAACTGGAATGTGGACAATCGGCAATTTAACCAATGGTGCAACCTCTTCGCTAACCATTACTGCTACTGTAAATGCAGCTGGCCCTTATGCCAATACCGCAACTATCACTGGTATAGAAAATGATCCGGCTCCGGGCAACAATACTTCAACAGCAACGCCTGCCCCTACAGCAACCACCAATTTAGACCTGGTGAAAACGGTAGATAACCTTACGCCTGCTGTTGGAAATAATGTCGTGTTTACGCTGGTTGCTACCAACAATGGCCCAAGTAATGGCACGGGTATCGTGGTCACAGACCTATTGCCTGCAGGTTATACTTACGTAAGTTCTACGCCACCAGCGGGTACAACCTATGTTCCTGCAACAGGACTGTGGACAATTGGTACTTTAACCAATGGTGCTACCTCTTCGCTAACCATTACTGCTACTGTAAATGCAGCTGGCCCTTATGCGAATACGGCAACTATTACAGGTACAGAAAATGATCCGGCCCCGGGCAATAATACTTCAACAGCAACGCCTGCCCCTACAGCAACAGCCAATTTAGACCTGGTAAAAACTGTAGATAACCCAACTCCTGCTGTTGGAAGCAATGTCGTGTTTACGTTGGTTGCCACCAACAATGGCCCGAGTAACGGTACAGGAATCGTGGTTACAGATCTATTGCCTGCGGGTTACACTTACGTAAGCTCTACGCCACCAGCGGGCACGACTTATGTTCCTGCAACCGGACTGTGGACAATCGGTACTTTAACGAATGCTGCGACCTCGACACTGACCATCACTGCTACAGTAAATGCAACCGGCCCTTATGCCAATACTGCAATTATTACAGGTAGCGAGAATGATCCGGCTCCGGGTAACAATACATCAACAGCAACGCCTGCCCCTACAGCAACCACTAATTTAGACCTGGTGAAAACGGTAGATAATGCCAATCCAGCAATTGGAAGCAACGTCGTGTTTACGCTGGTTGCTACTAACAATGGCCCAAGTAACGGTACAGGTATCGTGGTTACTGATCTATTGCCTGCGGGTTACACCTACGTAAGCTCTACCCCACCAGCGGGTACAACTTATGTTCCCGCAACGGGTCTGTGGACTATCGGTACTTTAACCAATGCAGCAACCTCTACCTTAACCATTACAGCTACTGTAAATGCAGCTGGTTCTTATGTGAATACCGCAACCATTACAGGTACAGAAAATGATCCGGCTACGGGTAATAACACTGCTACGGCAACAACAACACCGGGAGCCAGAGCACATCTGAACATCGTGAAAACGTTGAAAAATCCAGCACAAGCTAATTTTGTTCCTGGTCAGGCAGTCGTTTATACTATTAATGTAACCAACAATGGCCCAAGTGATGCAGCTGCAGTAACCATAACTGATGCTGCTCCGGCAGGAACTACAATCAGTAGCTGGACTGCTATAACTTCTGCAGGAGTTACTTATCCGAATACTTCGGGCACAGGTAATCTGAACGAAACGCTGACTACCTTAGCCAACGGATTGACTGCAACTTACGATGTGACCGTTCAGACACCAACCAGCTTCACAGGTAACCTGAGCAATTCAGTGTCTGCTACAAGTACAACTACCGACCCTAATCCAGTACCTTGTACTACTTGTACCACCACACCACTCCCTGCAAGCGAGTTGGCACACCTGAATACTGTTAAAACGCTGAAAGACCCAGCACAAACCAGTTTTGTTCCTGGTCAGGCAGTCGTTTACAGAATCAATGTGACCAATAACGGCCCAGGTAGTGCAGCTGCAGTAACCATCACTGATGCTGCTCCGGCAGGAACTACAATCAGTAGCTGGACTGCTATAACTTCTGCAGGAGTTACTTATCCGAATACTTCGGGCACCGGTAACCTGAATGAAACTATAGCAACTTTAGGCAACGGACTGACTGCAACCTACGACGTGACTGTTCAGACACCGACCAGCTTCACAGGTACGCTCAGCAACTCGGTAACGACAACCAGTACCACGGCCGACCCAACTCCGGGACCTTGTACTACTTGTACAACCCCAGGATTACCAGCAAGTGGCCAGGCTCACCTGAATACTGTTAAAACACTGAAAGACCCAGCACAAACCAGTTTTGTTCCTGGTCAGGCAGTTCTTTACAGAATCAACGTGACCAATAACGGTCCGGGTGATGCAGCAGCGGTAACCATCACGGATATTGCTCCGGCAGGAACAACGATCAGTAACTGGACTGCCATAACTTCTGCAGGAGTTACTTATCCGAATACATCGGGTACAGGAAATCTGAATGAGACGCTGGCCACTTTAGCTAACGGAAAAACTGCCACTTACTACGTTACTGTTCAAACCCCGGTTACCTTTACTGGTAACCTGAGTAACTCGGTAACTGCAACCAGTACAACAACCGATCCTACTCCGGGACCTTGTACCACTTGCACCACCGCACCAATCAACTCTAGTCCACAAGCAACACTAGTGGTAGTTAAAACACTGAAAGACCCTGCACAACAAAACTTTGTGACAGGAGACGCAGTCATCTACACCATCAAAGTGACCAATAACGGACCAAATGATGCGCTTGATGTGAACATCAAGGATGTGGCTCCTACCGGAACCAGGATTACCAAATGGGCAGCAATACCGGTAACCGGATTAACCTACCCTAATATTGGCGGAACGACCGATCTCAATGAAACTATAGCTGTTCTGCCAAACGGATTGACAGCAGTTTATGAGGTAACCGTTCAAACGCCAGTAACCTTCACAGGCAGTTTAATCAATACAGTAGTGGTCAACAGCAGAACGAACAACTCTAATTCTTCTAATTGCCCTAACTGTACAACTAGTCCATTAAATTCAATTCTGCCTGACATTATCATTCCAAACGTAATTACACCAGATGGCGATGGTAAAAATGACAGGCTTGTCATTCCGGGAATTGAACATTATCCAGGATCTGTACTGTTGATTTACAATAGATGGGGTAACCAGGTTTACAGGGCTACAAATTATGATAACAGCTGGACGGGCGAAGGCTTAAGCGGAGGTACTTACTACTATGTACTTCAGCTGAAAACAGGTCAGAATACCAAAGGCTATAAAGGTTGGATTGAATTATTAAAATAACAGAACGATAGATTGAGTCCCGGTAAGCCCGGGACTCTTATAAAAGACTTATATTATGAGAAAGGTTAGATTAATGAGATCGAAACTGTTTTTGCTGTTGTTCTTTACAACTTCCAGCCTGGTAGCTACTGCACAACAGGACATACAGTTCAGCCAGTACATATTTAATGGTTTAAGCGTCAACCCTGCCTATGCGGGTTACAAAGAAGACATGTACCTGAATACTACCTACCGGAAACAGTGGGTCAGTTTTCCCGGGGCACCGGAAACAGGAACAGCTTCGATAGACGGAGTCGCAAACTTATCCGGTAGTAAAACCGTAGGACTGGGTGCCCAGATATTATATGATAAACTAGGGCCGCAGCAGTCTTTATCATTCTATGGCTCCTACGCTTATAGAATAAGATTGAATGATGAAGATGATAGCAGGCTATCTCTGGGACTGGGTATTGGGGTTAATCAATATTCCATTGATGGAAACAAGTTCTCACCTATTGACCAGAATGACCCGAATATCCCGGTTGGTAAAGTGAGTACATTGAAACCCAATGCCAACTTTGGTATTTACTATTACAATCCAACATTCTATGCCGGTTTATCGGTACTCGATCTGTTCCCAAACAATATGTATGATAATATTTTTATAGGAAGCAATGACTATGGCAATCTTTCCATTAAGAAAACCAGGCATTATTACTTTACAGCTGGTACTATGCTAACTTTAAAAGAAGATATTAAGATGAAACCTTCAATTATGATCAAAGACGATTTTAAAGGGCCAACCAATCTTGATTTCAATGTTTTCTTTTTATATGCTGACCGCTTCTGGTTAGGAGGCTCTTATCGTACAGGAGTTAAATTATGGAGCAAAAGTGCCTTGCAGAGTGATTTAGAAAATGCAGATGCTTTTAGTATAATGGCAGAAGTTATGGCAACCGACAGATTACGTTTAGGCTATGCTTATGATTTTACGACAGGCAGATTAGCCAACTATCAAAGCGGGACGCATGAAATCTCTATTGGGTACTTATTGTTCAATAAGAGAAGAACAAGCAGCCCCCGCTATTTTTAATGGAGTCCTCGTAGTCTGGACAGTGTAAATATTAAGTATAATATAATGAATCTTAATTGAAATTAAAATTCATTATATTCAATATATAAAAGACAATATATGAAAAGATTAATTTTAACATCAGTATTCGTTTGCAGTATGATTGGCTCTCTTTCCATACAGACAGCAAACGCTAAAACCAGATCCCTTACAGAATCGAAAAGAGAAAAGGTTTATTTTGGAGATATAATGTACGGGCAGTTTAGAATTGCACTATTTGGAGAACGCCGGACAGCGAAAATTGAGCAAATTGATCTGTATGATTATGTTCAGAATAAGCATTTTCCTGCAGTCGTTTCCAGTGGCTCAATTACTTCAGGTTCAGCAACCCTTGAGATTACTTACATAGACAATGGGACGACCATAGCGCTGAATATTTATGAACAACCATTATTGGAATTTAATTAACCTGAATCCTTAAAAGAGATAAACTCTTTCAGGGATTATTATCAAATGGAATGATTAATGTATAACTTCCGACTACATTAACTACCTACCCGTATCATGTTCTTCCAAGCCCCCCTCCGTATTCAAGGAATATGTAAAAACATTATTTTGCTGCTGTGTATAGCTTATACCCTGATCGCTGTATCCTGTAATCCTGTACCCGGGCCTCCTGAAAACCATAAAGCACATTTCGATACGGTCATTAATCAGGCATCTGCCTTTATTGGTCATGGCCAGCCTAAACAAGCCGCAGTGTATCTCGATTCTGCCTACCACTCTTTTGCAAATCCAGGCATTAAGGACACTTATAGAAAATATGAGAACCTGATAAACATTTACCTGCATTATGATTTCGATACAGATAAAGCCCGGCTTTATACCGATAGTATATTCCACATTTTAAAAGGTCATGAAAAGTTATATAAAGAAGAATACGCAAATGGACTTTTCTTTCTTGGGGAAGTGTTCATGGCAGAAAAAAGATATACTGAAGCATTTAAAAGTTATTACGATGGAAGGTCTTTTGCGCTAAAGAACCTGGAAGATTGTTCGCTCTCTATTTTCAGCAATAAGCTGGGCTTAGTGAGATTTTCACAGGAACAGTATCATAAAGCTATTCCCTATTTTAAAGAAGCTATCGCAGAAAATAAAGACTGCAAACCGAATATGGGATTTGATCGCCTCTTTATCTTTCCGCAAACCAACCTGAATACTATAGCCATGTGTTTTGAAAGATCAGGTCACCCGGATAGTGCCATTTTTTATTACCAGAAAGCATTAACATTCATCGCCAGTAAAAAAGATCAATTCTCTAAAAGGGAATCCTTTATCTCTTCTGCCAATGGAGTAATCTATGGGAACCTCGGCGGTATCTATGCCAGAAACAACAATTATGAGGAGGCGGAAAAATTCCTGACACAGAGCATTTTGATTAATGACCATCCGGGTTATGATATTCAGGATGCACAAACTGCTAAACTTAAATTAGCGGAATTGTATATCAGGTATTCAAATTTTAAAAAAGCAGATCGCCTTTTAAATGAATTGCAGGTTTATTTATCCAGTAAACCAGGTGCGAATCAGCTAAACTTTGGTACCCGTTTAAATTGGTTCAGGCTCAGGTATGAATATCATGATAAAAGAAAAGAACCTTTAACCGCCTATCCTTATCTGAAAAAATATCATAAAGGCCGCGATTCTATCTATAAGATTGATAAACATCAAAAGAATATAGATATAGATCAGGCATTTAAAGATACTGCACAAAAGTACCGGATGAAGCTGCTGAATAAGGACAATCAGTTAAAAACAGCCTATCTCTCAGCTGCGGTTATTTGCATGCTGATGGTTATGATTATCCTCTTTTTTATCTGGCATAACCTAAAACGTTCCAGGAAACTGAATAAACAAATCAGTGAACAAAATATAAATATGCAGCAGACCCTAGACTCGCTGGAACAAAGTCAGGAGGAAAATGTCAGGGTGATGATGATTGTAGCACATGACCTCCGGAATCCAATTGGAAACATTACTTCTATGGCCAATTTAATGCTGTTGGAACAAGACCGTTCTGAAGATGATCTGCAAATGCTCGGCATGATTAAGACTTCAGGACAAAACTCCCTTTCACTTGTGAATGACTTGCTGAAATCAAATAGTAAAATAGAAAACCTTCAGAAAGAACCCGTTGATTTATATGTACTGCTTAATTACTGTGTGAACCTGCTCCGCCATAAAGCAAAGGAGAAAAATCAGCAGTTGGTTTTATATGGAACACAGGTGATCATTCCGTTGAATATGGAGAAAATGTGGCGGGTAATGAGTAATCTGATTGGAAATGCAATTAAGTTCAGCCCCGAATCAGCAACGATTACAGTGAGCCTGAAAGAAAAACAAGACTCAGTGTTAATTGCCGTGGAGGATCATGGTATAGGCGTACCAACTGCTATTCAAAACAAGATCTTTGACATGTTTGGTCAGGCTAAAAGATCTGGCACAGCAGGCGAACAACCCTTTGGGCTGGGCCTGGCTATCTCCAAACAAATTATTGAGCGGCATGGAGGAAAAATATGGGTGGAAAGTGAAGCGGGCCAGGGTTCCGTATTTTATGTAGAGCTTCCCGTTTAAGTAGTGATTTCTTTTTTCTTTAATACAGCCTGGAAGAACAAGGAAAGCAATACTACAAGCAAACAGCCGATCACGTTCAGCCATAAATAAGCCACTACTTTCTGATAGCCACAAATACAAACAACAGCCTCAGTTGCAATAGCAGCATAAAAAACTGCTCTGCCATTGACATGTTTCAAGTAAAAAGCTACTAAGAATACACCAAGGATAGTTCCATAAATATAAGAACCCAGTATATTAACAGCCTCAATCAGGTTTCCTATTTTACTGGCATATAAAGCCATTGCGATACAAACCAATCCCCAGATAACTGTTGACCACCTTGATGCTTTCAGATAGTTTTCTTCGGTCGCATTCTTATTGATTAATCTTTTATAAATATCAATTACACTGGTAGAAGCCAGTGAATTTAAAGCACTTGCAGTAGACCCCATAGAAGCCAGGAATATAATCGCAATAAGCAGCCCTATCAGCCCCTTAGGCAGATACTTGGTCACGAAACTTAGAAAGATATAATTGTTATCATTGACATCAGCACCGGGATCATTTTGCAGCATCAGATCGGTGACTTGTTTACGAACCACCTTGGTTTGTTCATCAGCTTTCTTCAATGCAATTCTTTGCTGATCAATTACAGGCTTATTCTGCTGATCTAAGGCATCATTCAATTTATTAACTTCTGTTTGTTTCTCTTCAAAGGCTTTCTCATAATCCTTTTTCAGCTGGTCCAGCTGCGGATTATATTTACTTTTCTCCAGTTTATTCAGCTCAAAACTATTAAAGAATACTGGTGGTTTATTGTACTGATAAAAAGTAAAAACGAGTACACCTATCAAAAGTATCAGAAACTGCATCGGTATTTTCACGAGTCCATTCATCAGTAAGCCCAATCGGCTTTCACTTACAGATGCACCTGTTAAGTACCGCCCAACCTGGCTCTGATCTGTTCCGAAATAAGATAACTGAAGGAAAAAACCACCTATTAATCCACTCCAGACCGTATAGGGATTATTCCAGTCAAACTTAAAATCGATTGCATTGGTTCTGCCCATCTTCCCGGCAATACTAATGGCTTTACCAAATCCAACATCCCCCGGCAGTAAATGAACAACCATAATTCCAGCAGCAAATAATCCGCAGAAGATAATACTCATTTGCAGCATTTGTGTATAGGATACAGCTTTAGTGCCCCCATAAACAGTATAAGCGACTACAATACCTCCAATAACTAAAGTGGTATACGTCGTATTAATATCTAAAATAGTGGACAGGATAATAGAAGGCGCATAAATGGTAATCCCTGTGGACAAACCTCTTTGTATTAAAAACAGAAAAGCAGTCAATGCACGGGTTTTTAAATCAAAACGCTGTTCCAGGTATTCATAAGCTGTATAAACTTTTAGCCGGTGGAATATAGGAACAAAGGTTACGCACAGCACAATCATGGCTAGAGGCAAACCAAAGTAAAATTGTACAAAGCTCATTCCTGACGAGTAGGCCAGTCCCGGAGCTGATAAAAAAGTAATCGCACTGGCCTGAGTAGCCATCACAGACAGACACACACTATACCATGGCAAAGATCGGTTCCCCAATAAATATCCATCAATGTCCTTTGCACCTCTGCTCTTGTAAACGCCGTAAGAGACAATTGCAATCAGTGTACAGCATAAAACTGCCCAGTCAGTATAACTCATTCAAAGTATCGGGTAAATAGGTAAAAGCACAGGATCAGGAAAACCAGCCAACCTGCCAGCAACCAGTAAAACTGTTTCCAGCTTTTCACAAAAGGTGGCAATTCAGTGCTGCGTTTTTCAGTTTTCATTTTGTGCTGTATTATTTAGAAATCAGGTTCACAAATAATCTGTATGCCCCGGGAACACCAGCAGGCAGCTCTCTGAAAAAGGCCAGAGAAGTATAAACAAACTTACCTTTTCCAAAATCAGTAACTAGCAATGAACCATTACTTGCTTGTTCTCCGGTATCATTCATCTGTAAAATCGGGGTATAATGTGCATCAATGCCAGTAGCGAAATATAAACCGCGTTCCTGAATCCAGCCCTCAAAATCTTTCGCTGTAATTTGATTAGGGAAGTTTAACGCCGGGTGAGCAGGTTTCAGAAAAGTAACTTTCGCATCTTCCTCAGTGACCCTGTCACGGCTAAGCTGAAAAGGATAAGGACCAAGCTCTGTAATTTTCAGCGGTGAATTTACATTGTACTGAACCAGTAAAACACCACCTTCTTTAACATAACTCATTAGCTTTGGCTGCATGAGTGCTATTTTATCATTGATGTTATACAAGCGTACACCAGTAATAATCGCATCATAACCAGAAAGATTACCATTGATGACCTGATTTTCAGTTAGTCTGGTCACCTGGTAGCCGATTTGCATCAGTGACTCCGGGATTAAATCTCCGGCACCTGCGATATAGCCAATTCTTTTACCGGCAAATTTCAAATCAACTCTTTCCACCCGGGCTTCTGCCACAGGAAATAAAGTCTGTACCGGAATATGATCATATCCGATCACCTTCAGTCCTTTTTGATAAGTTTCTCCATCCACCTTTACAGAGAAAGAGAGCTGACCTTCAGAAACCTGACCAGCAGGCGTAACCGTAAATTCAACATTCTGCTCCTGCCCTTTTTCACGAAGGTCAAAATCAACCTTTTCCGGAGTAACTTTCCATCCGGAAGGAATAGCCGGCTGAAGTACCCCTTTAGCATTTGCTTCAAAACTCTTTAACTGTACAGTAATTGTTTTAGGAGAATTATTGGTAAAGACAAAAGAATGTTCGGCCAGCGTAGCTGTAACAGGAGGCGCAACCACTAATGGCTGATATAATTCTCCTTTTACCGCATCGGTATGTTTATAGACCAGTGGTCGTGTAACTTCAATAGCCTGGTTGCCAAATAATACCCTGAATACTCCGGCAACAGGAGCTACAGCTTCAGGTAAACTCAGGTTTTTCAAAGAATCAATGATATAGCTGCCTATAGGATGTTTTTTCTCCAGCCAGTAAGGCTGAGTCAAACCGATTTGACGGGCTGAGATTTTAGTTTCTCCGGTCAGCATGTGGTTCGGAATCAATTCTTCTGTATGCTCCGGATTTAATTCCTGTAAAGAAATTCGAATCGGAAAATATTTTCGCACCCTTGATATTGCATTGATAGTGACAGGGATTGAATCATTAATCGCATAAGATGGTTCTGGAACCGTAGTTTCTATCCAGATACCTGCACAGGCTAAAATCAATTCATCCAGCTGCTGATGTTTAAAAGGCAAATCTTTGACTTCTTCTCTCAATTGTAATAAGGCATTGATGGATTTTGAAGGATCTGAAGAATCATAATCAGCAATCACTCCATTGAGTATTTGCTGTGCTTTTTCTGTTCCTTTATTTCTATCGAGGTTCAGGTTAATCCCGTCAAACAGATCTGTTTTGGCTGCCTGACCACCTACCGGGCTAAAAAATTCTATAGCTGAGCCACGCTGTTTTGCAGATCCGAAGCCCTGGCTTTTATGGTTAGAGCGGCTTTCGGCTGCAATTTCACCATAACCTTTTCCTAATAAAGGATTAAAAACACCCACGTCAATTTTCAGCTGATCATCGGCAGTGGTATTGGTAGAACCAAAATTAAAGGTATTCCATAAAATCCGTTTCGCCTGCCAGACTTTAACTTGTTTAAGCTGTTCAGGAAAACGTTTGGGATCTGCAGCAGCAACAAAAGCTTCCCTGGCAAGAATTGCCGAGGCTGCGTGATGCCCATGACCTGCACGTGCATCTTCCGGGAAACGGGTAATAATCACATCCGGCTGAAACTTACGGATCACCCAGACCACATCTGAAAGGATCTGTTCTTTATTCCATATCTTAAAGCTTTCTGCCGAATTTTTAGAGAAACCGAAGTCATTTGCCCGGGTAAAAAACTGTTCTGCGCCGTCCATCCGCCTTGCAGCCAAGAGTTCCTGCGTACGAATCAATCCTAATAGCTCTCCTTGTTCGGTACCTATCAGGTTTTGTCCGCCATCACCCCTGGTCAATGATAAATAACCAGTCCTTACTTTTCTCTCCTTAGAGAGATAAGCCAGTAGCCGGGTATTTTCGTCATCAGGATGTGCAGCAATATATAGCACACTTCCAGTAACGTTTAAGCTGGCTAATCCCTGCCTGATTTCCGCAGCATTGAGTTCAACTTGCTGGGCTTTACCAAAAAATGGGGCATAGGATAGTAAACAAAGAAAAAACAGACGATTCCGCATAACAGGGTTAGATCAATTGTCGAAAATAATTAAAATAACCCTGTCTATCCGTTTATTTGGAAATAAATGTTGGTAACAATGTTGTCAAATTATAGCAGGATTTTACTGCTCACTTCTTTATCGATGCTGATAAAACCAGGATATTTCACTAAAACCCCTCCTACCATAATACTAGGTCTGATTTTTAGCGTCACCAATCCTTTTCTTTCTGAGCCGCCATTTGCACCACCACGTAAGAAATCTGAAATTTCAGACATTACTTTCTGGTTAGAAATAAACTGGTAAACATTCACATTCAAATCTACCGGTACAACTACAGACTGACCTGCAGGAATACTTACCTGCTGATTCACAAAACCGTTAGCCAGTTCTTGTTTATTGATCAGCACTTTATATTCAAATTGATTGATTGCAGCAAGGTTACCTGAAGGGTTAGAAATTTCCATATTTAGCCTGGCGCGAAAAGGAACGTCTCTTCTAAGCAGTCCGAATGCCAAACCTGGTAAGCTTGCCAGGTTAATATCCTGACCACTTACTATTTTCTTCACATCTGCTCCGGCCACTGAAAGATTTTCAGCCGAAACGATTCTGTACTTACAATTTTCAAGTGCTTTGATTTGCTGTGCTTGTTTATTCACGCCGCATCCCATCACTGTCATTACCGTCAGGCAAATCAATACTATCCTGTTCATATACATTTCTTTAATATTCTACTAATAACGGTTTAACCGGGAATTATTGCCCGGCTAGTAACTTCTTCTGGCTCTGGCAGACTTCTGGCTGATGATACTATCAATGCTCAATCTTCCACCACCAGCAAATAACAAAACAATGTAAGTAAGGAGATAATGGATAGCCAGTTCCTTTTCTTTGAGTCCATCATTACCATGAGCAACAAATATAGCGATCAGCATAGTCACCATTAAAGGAAGGACAGCTAAACGTACGGCAACGCCCAGAAGAATTAATACCGAACAGATTACCTCTGCAAAAACAGCTAAAACCAAAGTCGTAGTATCACCAAGGCCAATAGGGTCCATAAATTTAATTTCACCACCGGCAAGCAGCAATTCAAGTTTAGGTATTCCATGAGAAAGCATCAGACCAGCTACACCAATCCTTAAGATCAGTAAAACAAAATCAAGGCCTCTGTGATTGTAATTCGTGTTAAATAATCTGTTCATCGGTCTGTATGAGTTTTAATTTAAGCGTAAACTTAATATTTTTCCCTGAACCAACAACAATCCTGCCGCTTCTTATAAAGCAAGGGATCTGCAGAACCCACTGATTGCATCTTTTAAAATCATCTTTTTAAAAGCATCAGTTTTACCACTGTTTTCAATCATTTGTATAGAAACAAGACCATGCAGGATGGACCAGTAGCCATGATATTTTAAGAAATAGTCAGCTTCTTCATTCTTAGCCTGGATTAAGGCCTCACGTATAGTAGAAACCAGGATACTGGTCATTTCTTTAATTTCTGTGATCTGATTGACCATTTCACATGCTGGAATTCCCAGACCGAACATCAATTGATAGTATTCTTTATTTTCAAAAGCAAAATCCCAATAAGCAATTGCCATCACTTTCAGCTGGTCTGCAGGTAAAGTCACTGAGTCTTTTGACTCTTGCAAGGCTAAAGCTAATTTCTGATAACCTTCTTTGGAAAATTCAAGCAATATCGCTTCTTTATTTTCAAAGTGATTATAGATAACCGGAATACTATATTCTATGGCATCGGCTATCTTCCGGATGGAAAGTGATTGCCAGCCATCAGTTACTACCATATGCCATGCAGCACCCAGAATTCCAGTACGGATTTCTTCTTTATGACGCATTTTGCGCTCCACTATTCCCATTTGATCTACCTAAGTTAACACTGTTAGCAAATGTAAGCCTATTATTTTATCATTCAGAAAGGACAGGGAATTTTGACTTAGCTGCAACAATTGCACATTGATGAACGGAGCTATTTTGCTGTAAAGAGCTATTTTAATACGATAGGTTAGAGATGATCAGAAAATCCCTTTTTCAGCATCAGCCTGAAAATTAAATTAATTCTTGGCCCAACCAAAATAGAAGTTTTAGGTAAACGCTGCTCCCAAAATTCCTGAGTTTGTCCTTTGATGAATAAAACACTACCATGATCCAGTTCCAGAGAAACCACAGGTACCTTTTCCTTATAGTCCCTGAACTGAAAAATTCTTGTTGCCCCAAAGCTCACCGTAACAATAACAGGGTATTCTCCTAGAGCATGCGCATTATCCCGGTGCCAGCCCATATAATCTTTTCCGTCCCGATAATAGTTCAGTAAACATTCATTGAATGAAGTTTCAAATTTAGCTTCGAGTTTCGTTTTGATATTTAACAAAGGTACAGTCCAGTACCGGGCTTTCAGCATTAAGCTCCCCTGATGATATTCCGCATTTTCATCACCGGAAAAAGCCGTTAAACGAGGTTCCATTTTCTTTTTACCAAATTGAACGGCAGGTTCCTGTATCCAGGAAATATCATGCTTAAAATGGTCAAAATAACTATCGCTCTCTTGTGTAGTAAAGAAATCCGGGAATAACAATGCCTCGCCATGTGATGGGAGGATGTTGTGGTGATCTGCGTCAATCAGATGTTGCATAATGTACGAATTGAGATACTTTGCAGGATCAAATAACGTCTTTTATGCTGAACAATCATGCAGCTTATTATTGTTGCGGGAAATACTTAAAAATTTATCGGCCAGTATGTTCTTTATAGGAGGCTACAAAAAGCACGCTGACCGACGGTATAAGCTTATCCTGCCGAAACAGGATAAGTGAATCTATTCGTTAAATCAGAACAGGAATTAAGCTGTTTCTAATTTTACTATGTTTCTGTAAGGAAAAGAATTGAAGATATGACGACGTGCAAATCTTCCTGGAGAATCTGCATTGACCAATTTCACATAAATTGCTTTTGGAACTTCAAAATACTCGTATCCGCTTCCATCAAGGAAATGAACGGTAAGTACCAGGCCAGCCCAGTTATAATCAGCAATACCACATGAAGTGATTGTACTTGTATATTCTTCAATTGAGCCAGCAAGTGTTTCAGGAGCAATGCTAACCAGGAAATGATAGGCTTCAATAATTTCTTTACTTTTTGTTTCAGCAGCTAATTTAGCTTCATCACTTTCTTGAAATTTATCAGGATGATATTCCTTCATTAAATTTCTGTAAATGGTTTTAAGCTCTTTCAGCTCGGCATCTTTTTGAACACCTAACAATTTTCTGTAATCGACAATCTTCTTCATAAATATATTTAATGCAATTATTGTCTACATTTAACAGGCTGAAATTCAGGATCAACCCATAATAATGACTAACAATTTTGCAAAGGTACAATTTTATATGGGAAAGAAAGATTAAGCTTTGATTAATAGTGATTAACAATATTTTAATCTGGTCCAATCAGGCTTTCAATGCAACCTTCGTCACTGTTAAACAGATTTAATTTCACTTTTTCACGTTCAACTTCTGCAATCAGGACGATAAAAGTCTTTGATAATAGAAGGTATTAATATTGCGTTCAAGTGTGCGAACACTCCAACCTTGCTCTGCCGCTTCACTTAAATAATAAGTTCTCGCTTCTTTATCCTCAATCCTCATAATAAGCCTGTTATGACTCCATGTCAAATTGCTACACAGTGTGTAGCAATTCTCATTATCAGGATAAATAAGATAAAATTGCCTAAAATTACGAAGATTAGCATAGGAAAATCCTTTCCCAAATTCAAAAGTCAAAGCTTTAGAAAGTTCTTTCAGTATCGCTTCTCCATAAACTGCTTTTTCTGCCCCGTGCTGTTCTTGTTCAACAATACGTTTGCCTATTACCCAGTATGCCTCCACCATCGCTGTATTTACAGCTGTATAAGCTTTCTGCCTTGCCTTACTTAATATTAACTTGATTTCATCTATGTAATTGTTCATAACCCTATTTACCCCACATCGTTCAATTAGAGTTAATTTAATTTCAAAAAACTAACAAATTCCTTAACCTTCAACATTTTAACCTCATTTTAATCCCGTTTTAACAAGACTTTAATTATCCCATTTTACTTTTGTTCAAACAAAACACACCATAAGCCTGTCCGGCCCATATTCATAAAACCCGGACAGACTTTAAATCTCACCACTAATCAAAATAATATGCTTCAGCACCCTATTTTAGCCGCATTGGGCACCCCAGAAATCCTTGTTATCCTGGTTGTTGTGTTACTCCTTTTTGGAGGTAAAAAAATTCCTGAACTGATGAAAGGCCTGGGCCAGGGCGTTAAAGAGTTTAAAGACGGTCAAAAAGGGAATGAATGAGTTTGGATTTAGATAGTTACCTTTGTAGCTCAACCAACCCCGAGCAGCAAATGTTTAATATCGGATTAGCAGAAGATGATGTAAAAATAGCCAGCCTGGTTAAAACCGGACTGGAAGAACATAATTATAATGTCACTACTATCCCTGATGGCATAATGGCCCTTTATACCTTTCAGGAAGAGCAATTCGATCTGTTGATCCTTGACGTAATGATGCCCGGTATGAACGGCATTGAAGTTTGCCGTCAGATCAGACAAACCAATAAAGAAGTTCCCATCCTGATGCTAACCGCATTAGGTTCCATTGATGATAAAGTACTGGGGCTCAATTCCGGTGCTGACGATTACCTGGTCAAACCTTTCCATTTCAAAGAATTGCTGGCCCGCATTGAGGCTATGCTCAGAAGACAGCAAACCGTACAAAGTCAGCTCAAACACACCCTTAGTTTTGAAGATATTCTTATGGATACCTATTCCAAGACTGTTCAGCGTGCAGGTAAGGACATTACACTTACTGCGAAAGAATTTACGCTGCTTGAGCTCTTCCTTAAAAATCCAAACCGTCTTTTATCCAGACAATACATTGCGGAAAATGCCTGGGATATTAGTTTTGATACCGGCACTAATGTGATAGATGTTTATGTAAACTTCCTGCGCAATAAGATCGAAAAGGGATTTGACAAGAAAATAATTCATACGAAAATTGGTATGGGTTATATCATGAAGTAAACAATTCCATGAAGATCAAAGACCGCCTGGCTTTATATTTTACGCTGATCAGTACAATTACACTCCTATGTGTACTATCCGTGACCTACTTCACCTTCAAAAAAGTAATGGAGTCAGAGTTTTTTGACCGCCTGACCGACAGGACTATGGTCACGGCCAAACTTTACCTTGAAGCAGATGAAATTTCAGATGAAGCTTTGAATAAAGTAAGAACACAGTATCTGGAAAAACTGAACGGAGAAGTCATCCGCATTTACAATGAGCGAAACAGTGCCGCTTTTATTGGTGATGACCAGCAATTCTGGAGCAGTCAGACTATTGATAAAGTTAGAGAAATGGGAAAAGTCCGTTTCAAAGAAGGAGAAAGACAGGTAGTCGGAATTTTCTATAAAGATAACCAGGGAGATTTTGTGATCCTCGCCTCTGCGATTGATCAAGGTACAACGCTAAGAATCCATAAGTTATTAAAAGTGATGATTGGCGTATTTATCATCATCTTTCTTGGTCTGCTGCTTTCTGGCAGATGGATCGCTAAAAGAATATTATCTCCGCTTGATGTATTCATCGGCCAGGTCAAATTAATCAAGTCAAACAACCTCCATTTCAGAGTAGAAGAAGGAACCAATAAAGACGAGATCACTTTACTGGCACAGAATTTCAATAACCTGATGGAGCATTTGGAACACTCTTTTATTTTACAAAAGACATTTGTTGCCAACGCCTCTCATGAACTGCGGACACCCGTTACCCGGATGATTATCGGAGCTGAAATTGCGCTTTCCAAAGATCGCCAGAAACAAGATTATGAAAAAGCACTTCACTCGGTTCTGGAAGATGCAGAAAAACTGGAAAATATCATCACTGCGCTTTTTAATCTCGCACAGGCCGATCTCGAATATAGTTCTTCACTCGCTGAGCAAATCCGTATGGATGAGCTGATCTGGCAATTGCAAGCAGAATGGAACAAGCATAAAGGCCCAAACAAGCTGCTGGTAGAAATGACAAACCTGCCGATGACTGATGATGCACCGCTAATCATTACTGCAAACCCTACCTTGCTGCAAATTGCACTGGACAATATTATCAGCAATGCTTTTAAATTCTCAGATGACCAGCAAGTTAGCTGCAACCTGGATATTTCACCCGCAGGAATGACAGTAACGATAAGTGATCATGGCGTAGGCATACCCGAAGCTAAATTGGAGGAAATCTTTAAACCCTTTTACAGTTCCTCACACAAATCAGAACATGCAGGCAATGGCATGGGCTTATATATGGCGCATAAAATCATCACGCTGTTTAATGGAAAAATCACAGTAACGTCATCTAATGGTATTGGTACTACTTTCCGTATTGAATTTCATTCATTTTAATCAGTTTTTAATATCCCTTTAATTCACCTTTAATTTCTCGAAATTAGATTTGTTTAAAATATTAAGCAAATGACCTCTAACTTCCTGAAATATCAACTGTTAATCTTCGGCTTCGCTCTGCTAGGCTTCTCCGAAAACGCAGCAGCTCAGGCAACTGACACGCTCAAAATCAGTCTGCCCGAAGCAGAAAAGCTATTTATACAAAACAATTATCAATTAATTGCCCAAAACTATCAGACAGATCAGGCAAGGGCAGAAATCATTACCGCCAAATTATTTGATAATCCAGAATTAAATGTAGAAACCCAATTATACAATTCCAAGACCAAGAGATTCTTTGAAACTTCGAAAACAGACGGCGAGTATCAAGCTTCAATTTCTCAATTGATTAAACTTGCCGGAAAAAGAAATAAAAACATTCAGCTTGCTAAGTCAGGTGTAAAATTAGCAGAATACCAATATTTCGATCTGATGCGCACTTTAAGATTTAATTTGCGCTCTAACTTCTATAAAACTTATTACGCACAGCAATCTGCAAAGCTTTATCAACAACAGATCGGCTCTTTGCAAAAACTGCTTTCCGCTTCAGAACAGCAATTGAAAATGGGAAATATCGCGATGAAGGATATTATCAGGATCAAATCGCTGGTTTATAGTTTGCAAACAGAATACAATAACCTGGAAAACAGTATTGAGGATATGGAAACAGACCTTAAACTGATGACTAACCTTAAACCAGATGCGAATTTAATGTTGGTGATGGACCCTTCAGAAGAACAAGCTTATCAATTAGATAAAGCAGTTTACACCAATCTGCTGGATTCAGCACGTACCAACCGTGCAGATTTGAAAATGACGCAAACCGGAATTGAATATGCTCAAAAAGCCCTCAGCGTACAAAAAGCGAACGCAGTACCTGACGTGCAGTTTTCTTTAACCTATGATTTGCAGGGAAGTTATCCAAATAATTACACCGGATTAGGCATGCACATCCCACTTCCTTTATTTAACAGAAACCAGGGAGAGATCAAAAAAGCGAAAATTGCGATTAATGCCGGACAAAACCAATTGAACCAGCAGGAATCTGCCTTACAAAACGAAGTCTTTAATAGCTATAAATCAGCCTTAAGAACGGAGAGTTTATACAAAGGTTTCGATAAAAACTTTAGCAGTGATTTTGATAAGCTGATCACAGAAGTGATTAAGAACTTCAAAAGCAGAAACCTGAGCCTGCTGGAATTTATGGACTTCTATGACTCCTATAAAGAAAGCACCCTGCAAATGAACGACCTGAAATATCAGCGAATGAATGCCAAGGAAGAAATCAATTATGTAACTGGTACTACAATTTTCAAATAATACACACATGCAAACCCAAATCAAACAATTCAGCAGGCTGACCATTGGCGTAATAGCCGCTTTGTTATTTTTACAAAGCTGTACAGAACACGTTAAAGAACCACCTAAAGATGAAAAATTTGCTGTTACTGATTCCCTGATCAACAGATTACTGATTGATACAGTTAGAAATCCAAACAGTGAAACCGACATTAGCTTCTCTGCCAAGATAGCTCCAAATGATGAAACCACAGCGAAAATATTCCCGATGGTGAGTGGAAATGTACGTTCAGTGCCAGTTAAACTCGGTGACCGGGTGAGCAAGGGACAAGTATTAGCCACCATGGGAAGTGCCGAAATGGCCGGATTTGATAAAGAAGCGATCAGTTCTTCTGCCGAACTGAGAAATGCAGCAAGAAGCATGAAACTTGCTGAAGATCTCTATAAAAGCGGCTTATCATCTGCCAGAGATCTGGAAGAAGCTAAAAATAATTACCTCGTTAAACAAGCAGAAGAAAAACGCAGTAAAGCAGTGCTGAACCTGAACGGTGGAAGCACTAATGGAACTTATACTTTGAAATCACCAATTTCAGGTTTCGTCATTGAGAAAAATGTAAACAGCAATATGCAGCTCAGACCAGACAATAGCCAGAGTTTATTTACCGTAGCTGATTTATCGACCGTATGGGGTTTGATCAATATCTATGAATCTGATATTTCCAGTGTTAAACAAGGCGATAACGTAAAAATCTCTATTCTCTCCTACCCTGATAAAGTTTTCACAGGAAAGATTGATAAGATTTACAATATCCTTGATGAAGACAGTAAAGTGATGCACGCGAGGGTAAGTATTCCGAATCCAGGTTACTTATTAAAGCCAGGAATGATGGCTACGGTACAAATCGCTTCAAAATCTGATGTCAACCTGCCTTCTATCAATGCAAACAACATCATTTTCGACGAGAATAAAAATTACGTCCTAGTACTGGATAAAGTAAAAAAAGTACGCATACAAGAAGTAGAAATAGGGAGAAAATCGGGCGATAAGGCCTATATCAGCAAAGGGCTGCAACCAGGTGACCGTATTGTCGCCTCCAAGCAGGTATTCCTTTACGAAAGCCTTAAAGACTAATTTTCTTACACCAGATAAAAATTCACTATAATGAATAAATTCATTAAGACGATCATAGGTTTTTCCCTAAAAAACAAGATCTTCATATTCTTTGCTACCCTGGTGATGATCCTGGCTGGTTACCTGAGCTTTAAGCACACGACCATCGAGGCCTTTCCGGACGTAACCAATACGAATATTACGATCATTACCCAATGGCCTGGACGTAGTGCCGAAGAGGTAGAAAAGTTTGTAACCAGACCGCTTGAAATAGCGATGAACCCAACCGAAAAAAGAACCAGTATCCGTTCTTCTTCACTATTTGGGTTATCCATTGTAAAAATAACCTTTGAAGATGATGTAGATTATGCGTTTGCCAGGGTCCAGGTTAACAATCACATTGCCGAAGCAGATATTCCTGCAGGAGTAAATCCTGAAGTTGAACCTCCCTACGGGCCAACAGGTGAAATTTTCCGTTATACTTTAAAAAGCGATAAGAAGTCAATCCGGGAATTAAAAACATTGCAGGACTGGGTAGTTCAAAGAGAATTGCTTTCTGTACCTGGCATTGCCGATGTAGTGAGCTTTGGTGGAGAGGTTAAAACCTACCAGATCACAGTTGACCCGCAGAAATCTATACAATACGGTGTAACTGCCTCTGAACTTTTTGATGCGGTATCCAAAAGTAATATCAACGTAGGCGGTGATGTAATCAATCAGGGCGGTCAAGCTTACGTAGTTCGCGGAATTGGCGTACTGAATAACATTGATGAAATCAATAACGTGATTGTAGACAATGTAAACGGAACACCAGTTTATGTAAAAACTATTGCAGACGTTACAGAGAGTGCTCTACCAAGATTAGGTCAAGTAGGCCGGGATAACGACCCTGATGTTGTTGAAGGGATCGTAGTGATGCGTAAAGGCGAAAACCCAAGCGAGGTCCTGACCAGATTAAAAGAGAAGATTAAAGATATTAATGATAATATTCTGCCACAGGATGTGAAGATCAGCACTTTCTATGACAGAGAAAACCTGGTTAACTTTGCAATCCATACAGTAATGCACAACATGATGGAGGGGATTATCTTCGTTACCGTTATTGTGTTCTTATTTATGGCAGACTGGCGGACTACGCTGATCGTGTCTATTATCATTCCCCTGGCTTTACTGTTCGCCTTTATTTGTTTAAAATTAAAGGGAATGTCTGCCAACTTACTGTCGATGGGGGCGATTGACTTCGGTATTATTATAGACGGGGCCGTGGTGATGGTCGAGGGGATTTTCGTTGCCCTGGATCACCGTGCGCAAGCTTCCGGAATGAAAAAATTCAATGGCCTGAGTAAATTGGGGATCATTAAAAGAGCATGTTTAGAGAATGGTAAAGGTATATTCTTTGCCAAGCTAATTATCATTACAGGGTTACTACCTATTTTTACCTTTGAGAAAGTTGAGGGGAAAATGTTCTCTCCATTGGCATGGACGTTAAGTTTTGCCTTACTGGGTGCATTGATCCTCACTTTTACTCTGGTACCCGCACTGGCAAGTGTCCTGTTGAATAAAAATGTAAAAGAGAAAAACAACTTCTTCCTGCGTGCCATTACCAACGGAACAATCAGGTTTTACAATACTTGTTTCAAAGCAAGGAAACTCGTATTCGGCATATCAGTGGTTATCCTGGTTTTAGGTTTATTCAGTTTTAAATTCCTGGGAACAGAGTTTTTACCATCACTCGATGAAGGTTCTATTTACGTCCGTGCAAGTGCGCCGCTGAGTATATCCTTAGATGAAACTAAAAAACTATCTAATGAGATCCGTAAGATCTTCCTTCACTTTGATGAGGTCAAACAAGTCGTATCTCAAACCGGAAGACCTAATGATGGTACAGACGCGACAGGATTTTACAATATGGAATTCCTGGTAGATATTTATCCGAAGGATGAATGGAAGCGCAAAGAGAGTAAAGAACAGCTCATTGAACGCATGCAGGAGCGGTTAAAAGGTTATCCTGGGATTAGTCTTAACTTCTCTCAGCCGATCTCTGACAACGTAGAAGAAGCGGTATCTGGTGTAAAAGGATCAATTGTAGTGAAGATGTTTGGAAATGACTTTCATTTCATTGAGAAACAAGAAGAGAAAATCGAAAATATCCTGAAAACCGTGAAAGGAATTGAAGATTTAGGGATCTTAAGGAACTTAGGACAGCCTGAATTGCAGATCAACCTTGATCAGACTAAAATGGCACTTTATGGGGTAAGAACTGAAGATGCGAACGCAGTTATTGAAATGGCGATTGGCGGTAAAGCAGCGACCCAGATTTATGAGGGAGAACGTAAGTTTGACCTGAGGATCAGGTATCCGGATTCCTTCAGACAAAATGAGGAATCTATTGGTAACCTGAGAATACAAAGTCTTTCGGGTGCAAAAGTACCGTTGAGTGAAATTTCCACGATTAAAAAAGTAACCGGCCCAAGTATTATATACCGTGATAAACACCAGCGGTATGGTGCGATTAAATTCTCGATCAGAGGAAGAGATATGGGAAGTACTATTGCAGAAGCGCAGGCAAAAGTAAACGCAGCAATCAAATTGCCTAAAGAATATAAATTACAATGGGCAGGAGATTTTGAAAATCAGCAGCGTGCTACTGCAAGATTGTCCCAGGCAGTTCCAATCAGTTTATTGCTGATCTTCTTTATCCTGTTTATTTTATTCGGGAATATCAAAGATTCATTGCTGGTTCTGAACAATGTTCCTTTTGCCATGGTTGGAGGGGTTTTAGCCCTGCTGGCATCCGGTGTCAACTTTAATATTTCGGCAGGTATTGGTTTTATAGCCTTATTCGGAATCTGTGTACAGAACGGGGTAATTCTACTGACCAAATTCAAGTCGAATATTGCAGAGCTGAAGTACCACCCTACCTGGTCATTCCCAGATGCTTTGAAGGATGGTATTGCGACCAGGCTGCGTCCGGTAATTATGACCGCTATGATGGCTGCAATTGGCCTTATGCCTGCTGCATTATCAACAGGGATTGGTTCTGAAGCTTCAAAACCTTTAGCGATTGTAGTAATCGGAGGTTTAATCACGAATACCTTATTTAGTTTGTTTGTATACCCGATTGTATTTTATTGGGCTTACCATAAAAAAGCCAGACACCTGACAGAAACCAGGGATACGGCGGGAGTAGCGCATCATTAAGGATGCGCAATCCTAAAAACTTTTTTTCAGTTGGTTAGGGTTGTGTTTGCATTGAGCCAAAGGATTGGCAGATTTTTGAAGCTCAATTGTGCAAACACTTTAAAGGGGTACCGCGAAAGCGGCTACCCCTTTTTAATTTTTATCTATCTTTTGTGAAACAGTCCCGCTGTTGAGGTGTTAAGTAAATTGAATAAGCAATTAAACTATGGCAGATTTAGAATTACACAATCCGGAATTTGAAATTACAGTAGAGCTGAATGGGGCAAATCAAACCATTCAGGTACAGCCAGATGAAACGAGCGATGGCGTTGAATATTTTATCTGTAAATCCAAGGGTGAGCAACTCACTCAAATCAGACGTGATGAAGATGGTAAATGGGAGCAGCTCTGGGGCGACCTGAGTCAGGAAGATATAGACAGCATTGGACATAAAATTGAAAATAAATCATAATTATGGAAGCGCCAAAGACACATCTTAAATTACGTTCAGGTAAGTTCTCTATTGAAAAACATGAATATTCTAATGTAGGTTTAACAGAACGATTTGTTTCTGTATTTGCGGGAGCTGTTTTATTAAGCAGAAGCCTGAGTAATCCATTCAGGCCTGGATTTTTATACGGCGCATACCTTACCTACAGAGGTTTTACCGGGCACTGCCTGTTTTACGAGCAATTAGGCATTGATGCGAGGCGGCCACAAGCCATTAACGTGCGTGGTGAATTTGTGATCGACAGGCCTGCTGCTGAAGTGTATAGCTACTGGAGAAATCTGAAAAACCTCCCAGGAAGTTTAAATTACCTGATGGATGTGAAGATGATCGATGAACATTTATCTCTTTGGAAGAGTAAGGTGCTCGGAAATTTAATCCCGGTAGACTGGAAGGCAGAAATTGTAAAAGATGAACCCGGACATTTGATTGGCTGGAAATCCACTGCCGACTCTATCCTGCGTCATGTTGGAAAAGTAGAATTTGAGGAAACTGCGGATGGATTGGGCACTGTCCTTAAGATTATTATTTCTTATCATCCGCCTGCAGGAGGCCTTGGAATAGGTGTTGCCAGGTTATTAAATCCTTATTTAGAGCATTTGCTGACTAAGGAAATCAAAACCTTTAAACACCAGGTAGAATTACCTGTATAAATATTATACAGGTAATTTTATAAATGATTAAGCTGGCGCTTGTCCTCCTGTAGTGACAAATAGAACGATCATCAGTATATAAAGTGCGATGATTACAATAGTTAGTATCCCCCAGAACTTAAAAAATGATTTCAACTTGCTGATCGCTTCACCTAAACTTGGCTGATCGGCAAATAAAACAGCTTTAGTGGCCGAAGTAGAAAATTTATAGAGCAAAAAGCTCGGGTAGAACTGCAATAATGCAAACAATAAATAAATTATTGTCCATACCGTAGATCCTAATTTCAACATTGGATTACCTGGCATGGTGGTGCTTAAAGTAGATAACATTGCGCCTACACTAAAAGCAGACATCACAAACATTGCCGTAAGTACAAACCCTACAATTGATAGAAACCTGGTCCATTTCGCTGCATCATAGATATAGCTGCGTATATCTTCCGTAATCCATAATGCATCAACCTCCGCATCCTCCTGCAATTCTGGTTTTATTTCTTCAAAGTTGTCCATGATCTTATATTGTATTGAAAAATCTATTTTAATTTTTTAAACATAAAGAATATTTGGGTGTACCACAAGTTTATTGCAGGATGGATTTAAAAAAATTGATACCTTTGCGCCAAATCAAGAAAAAAATCATTCATGGCATTACAATGTGGGATAGTTGGTTTACCAAATGTTGGAAAATCCACCTTATTTAACTGTTTATCAAACGCAAAAGCTCAGGCTGCAAATTTTCCTTTCTGTACAATCGAACCTAATATTGGTATCATTACGGTTCCTGATGAGCGTTTAACCAAGCTTGCTGAGCTGGTAAAACCAAATCGCGTAGTTCCGAATACAATCGAAATTGTTGACATCGCTGGTTTGGTAAAAGGTGCATCCAAAGGTGAAGGATTGGGAAACCAGTTCTTAGGAAACATCAGAGCGACCAACGCAATCATTCATGTTCTTCGTTGTTTTGACGATGGAAATGTAATCCATGTGGATGGTTCTGTTGATCCTATCCGTGATAAAGAGATTATCGATACTGAATTGCAGCTTAAGGATTTGGATACGGTAGAGAAACGTATTCAGAAAGTTGAGAAACTGGCTAAAACAGATAAAGACGCTAAAAAGACTTTCGAAATCCTGAGTGTGATCAAACCTCATTTAGAGAGTGGACAGTCTGTTCGTTCAGCAGCTTTGACTGAAGAAGATTTCGAATTTATCGAGGATTTAGGCTTATTAACGCAGAAACCTGTCATGTACGTTTGTAATGTAGATGAGAATTCTGTTATTAATGGCAATGCTTATGTTGACCTGGTAAAGGAAAATGTAAAAGGCGAAAACGCAGAAGTATTGATTATCTCTGCTAAAATTGAATCTGAAATTGCTGAACTGGAAAGCTATGAAGAACGTCAGGAGTTTTTATCTGACTTAGGATTAGTTGAATCTGGTGTAAATAAACTGATTGTTGCGGCTTACCGTCTACTGAACTTATATACTTATTTCACTTCAGGTGTTCAGGAAGTAAGAGCATGGACAATTACTAAAGGTTTTACTGCGCCTCAGGCTGCTGGTGTAATCCACACAGACTTTGAAAAAGGATTTATCCGTGCTGAGGTAATTAAATATAATGACTTCATTACTTTAGGGTCAGAAAATGCTTGTAAGGATGCCGGAAAACTTGGTGTTGAAGGTAAAACTTACGTAGTTGAGGATGGTGATATTATGCACTTCCGTTTCAACGTATAATCAATTGATAAATGAATTATGGCCTGTTGTTCAGGCAGGCCATAATTATTATACCTGCGCGCTTGCAATTCAGGTTTATCCTATAGTTCTTTATAGGAATTAACAAAGTAAAAATAGCCGCATCAGTTTTAAAATTGATGCGGCTATCAGAAAAGTATATTTTAGTAAAAATAGTCTTTATTTACAATAATACCCCGGTCAGGAACATCACCGCTACGGAGAAATAAATAATCAGCCCGGTAACATCAACCAGTGTAGCTACAAAAGGAGCCGATGAAGTTGCAGGGTCAGCCCCTAGTTTTTTAAGCAATAACGGTAACATGGATCCTGCAAGAGAGCCCCACAATACAACACCTACAAGAGCTACACCTACGGTAACACCTATCAATGCCCAATGCGGCCCATATAAATTAGAGAATAATGTCCAGATAAAAATTCTCAGGAAACCTATCGAGCCCAGGACCAGCCCAAGCATTAATCCTGAGATAATCTCCCTGCGCATAACACGCCACCAATCACCTATCGTAATTTCTCCTAAGGCCATGGCCTGAATAATCAGTGTTGAAGCTTGAGAACCACTATTACCACCACTGGAGATAATTAATGGAACAAACATCGCAAGTACAACTGCCTTAGCAATATCGGCCTCAAAATGTGCCATTGCTGTTGCTGTTAACATTTCTCCAAGGAAAAGTACGACCAGCCAGCCAATACGTCTTTTAAACAGCCCGAAAATAGGCATATCAAGATAAGGTTCATCCAGTGCCTGGGTACCCCCTATTTTGTGCATATCCTCCGTGTACTCCTCGTTTGCAATCCACAAAATATCATCGACAGTCACAATACCAAGCAGCACATGATTATCATCTGTTACCGGTAAAGCTACCCTGTTGTTCATCCTGAAGACATTGATTGCTTCTTCCTGCGGATCATTTGCATTCAATGCAATAGATCTGTTATCAGTAAGCTCCCCAACAGGAACCTCTGGATTAGCAAGTAAAATCTCTCTGATCCTGATGTCGTCCAGTAAAATACCATTTTCGTCTATGACGTAGATTACATCAATCGTTTCTGAATCCTTACCGTATTTCCGGATGTGTTCTAAAACTCTTTTAACAGTCCAGTCCGTTTTAACAGCTATATAATCGGGTGTCATTAATCGCCCGACACTATCTTCCTTATAACCAAGCAGAGATAGGGCTTCTACCCTGTCTTTAGCTGGCAATAAAATGATTAATTTCTTTACCGCATCCCCCTTAAGTTCAGAAAACAATGAAGTTCTGTCATCAGGAGGCAGTAAATTAATAAGCTGTGCAAGCTTTTCTCCGGGAAGTTTCTTTATAATCTTTTCCTGAGTAGGAAAATCCAGAATTCTAAAAACGTTAACTGCCCTTTTAATCGACAGTGTATCTATGAATTTGACCGCATATTGAGGAAGTTCGTCTATAAGATGTTCAACGTCCGAGATATTAAGCGCGTCTAAATATTCCCTTAACTGTACATCGCCTTCACGCTCAATTAGTTCAACAACTTCTTCAACAACCTTTTCTTCCATAAATAGCGCTTTTATTATTTACATGTTTCTTTTGCTTTACCAAGATTGCAAAAGTGATGTTTTATTTTTAAAAACGCATTACGTAAACTATAATTAATTGTAATCCTTATCGTTTATAACATCCCCGAATGTCCATTCCACAATCTTTTCCATAGAATGCTGCAATTCATTTTTAGTTTCATCATGATTTCCTAAAACAAGATGGTTAGTACCTGCAACAAGCAGCGTAGAAACTATGTTAAAATAAGTAATGCAATTATCAGATCCCTGCCCCTTTGCTGGCTGTAATTTTCTTTTGAGTAAGCGGTTGCTGCCAGATCTCTTTTTGATTACGATGTTATAATCAGAAGTATCATTTAATAATGCTGCCTGCATCTGGCAATGATCATAAAAATAATTAAACCTTTCTTTTAGCACCATATTGATTGACTGCTGCATAGAAAGGGTAGTGTCTTTAGACGCAGCGGGCTCTGTCAGATTGTTTGTCCAAAAGTCATTTTCCACTACGCAAGATTTCACGAGTTCATTGAAATCTCCAAAATAGCGGTATATAAGGATTTTTGAAACCCCTGCTAATTTAGCTACTTTATTAACACCCAATCCGCCAAAGCCATCCTTTTTAAGGATCACACCTACTGCATCTAATAACTTTCTTTTTGTATTTTCTTTGTTTTTCATAGGTCGGATATTTTCATGGTTAGCTGTTGCTTCCTGATAAATGAAATGTGCATGAGCGTAGCAATTTGCATACTCATGCAGTTCCATTTATTGTTCTTCATCAGTATTTAAACTATATAACCAGGCGAGTTATAAATTCATGCGGATATCACAAAGATCTTCTGCAATAACATCGTGCAATTGATTTAGCTGTTTAATTACAAGATATAAAGCAGAGCCACGAGAGGGGAAAATCTTATATAAAGACGGCAGAATTTTATATAAAAGGGTCAAAATTCACTAAAAAGCATCTATCATTGCATTAATGCTTGTATATTTATGTTGTTTAATTAAGAACCCAGACAATAAAATAATAGCGTATGATGATGAGCTGTATTGTTATTGACGACGAACCTCATGCTATTGATGAGTTATGTGAGTTGATTGCACAGGTACCACACCTGAACTTAGTACAGAGTTTTCCGGATGCCAGGCAGGCGATTGCCTATTTACAGGAAGCAGAGCATGTCGATATTATCTTTTCAGATATTAGTATGGCTGTCCTTAACGGAATAGATGCCGCCGAAATATTAAATAACTACTGCCATTTCCTGGTTTATGTAACTGCACACAGAGGTTATGCTCCTGAAGCTTTTCAAGCTAAAGCCGATGGTTACCTGCTTAAACCCGTTAGTTATATATCCTTCACACAGAAAGTAGAAGATCTGACACTTAAGCATCAGGATATTATCAAACTGCAGAGAGACGAGCAGCAATTTCTGTTTATTAAGGGCGGACAAAAGAGCAGTTTTATAAAGATAAAATATAGTGATATTGTGTATATCGAGGCAATGTTAAATTATATTATGATCCATACCACTACTGGTCATGAAATAACATATATTGGTCTGAAAGCAATGGAGGATAAACTGCAGATTATGGACATCTTTTTCAGGATCAACAAATCGATTATTATCTCTTTGAATTATTTGGATCGTGTGGATGGAAATATTGCAAGACTGGCACCAGGACAAAGTTACCAGATAGGTGATAAGTACAAAAGTGTGTTCCTTGATTTTCTAAGGAAACACACTCTGAAATCTTAAGGTTTAGATGTTCTCTGGTTTGAATGACGTTGCCGGAAAATTTGGTCCGCCACCACTACTTATTGTTGGATCAACAGTGGGAAAAGTCGGTCGGCCAATTAACGGTTTTTGGTACAAAAACAACGTTTTTTTTGACAGCGTTAGTTTTTTCTTAGTCAAGTTCATAGTGATTTGATTATAATTGATATACAATATAAACATAAAATCTGTCCAAAAAAAGTCTGAAAGGCCCTGGAAAAGAAGATTAAGATTTAAAAGTGTGCTTCTGGATTTAATAAAGAAACACACTTTCATATCTAGATAGATTCATTTTTCAGGAAAGTTTATGCGGGTACAAATCCTGAATTAGTGGTTCCTGTAAATGTTCCGGACGGATCTACCGGTGCAACTGTAGGACGGCGGTCAGTTTGTTTTTGATATAAAAACAAAGTTTTTTTTGTTAGTGTTAGCTTTTTTTTTGTCAAACTCATGGCTATAATTTTTGGTTTATAGCCAATGTTATCTCCTTGAAAAACCTCTCACATCTTTATTATATTACATGCTAAAATTATTATATAAAGACCTTCTAAGGCCAACAAAAACAATCCGTATACACTTGTTATGCTGGTTTATCTTTATCTTATATGAGCTAAGCCTTTTAGAAATAATATCAGGAAGTACACGTCCTGCATTTCATTATGTCATTTATTATCTCTTCAACATTTCTTTATTTTATATCCATTCCCAACTAGTACTACCGCGCATCACTAAAAAGTTCATCGCATCCCTATGGCTCATTCCTATATTTACAATATTGGAGCTCGCGGTTTACTGTGGTATTGCCGTAGTTATCAGCTGTCTGATCATGTTATTTACTAGTGAACCCATAAAAATTGAGTATTTTAACATTAAGTTTTTTGGGATTACGCTTTGGCGTGGCATCTATTTTATACTCTATGCTTCCGCTTATTATATTTTTCTTAGCTATCACAGAAAAAGACAAGCAGCATTAACTAAAACCATCGAAAACGAACAACTACAAAACGAACTCCTGCGCGCCGAACAAGATTTCCTGCGTGCCCAAATCAATCCGCACTTACTTTTCAATACCTTAAGTTTTATCAAGTACGCAGCTAAGAAAAAACCAGAAGAGGCGAATGAAGCTATTATGAGATTATCCAGTATTATGGGTTTTGCTCTGGAAAACAATAGCCAAACTATTCTTGTCTCGAAAGAACTGGAACAAGTTGAAAATATTATCAAGCTGAACCAATTGCGGTTCAACCATACTTTGCACATCAATTATATTACCCAACTCCATAACGCACAGGCTACAATTATTCCCATTATTATACTGACGCTGGTCGAAAACACTTTTAAACACGGAAACCTCCTGGATAAAGACTATCCAGCAGAAATCAGGATAGAATCAACAGCTGAATATTTAACCATTCAAACCAGCAACCTTCCAAATTACGACAGCAATGTACAAAGCAGTAAAACCGGACTGGCAAATATTACCTCCCGCTTAGATCAGTTCTATAAAAACAACTACAAATTCACTCACGAAATAGCCGGTAATTTATTTAAGGCCGAACTTGTATTGAAGCTGAAAAACTAGCTAAACCTTTGCGTTAAACCAGTATCTTATTGTTTAATTATTTATTAAAATATCTAAACATTATTGTATGAAATTAACGATCTCCCCTGTCAGTATTACGCGTACGCCAGTATTTTCTCATGTAGAAGACCTGGGCAACGTTTGGGATGAACTCAAAGATTATATCCATGAGTCCTCCCCCACCTTTTTTGAAATGATCAGCGCTTATGAATATTCCGATCTGAAAGCGTTAGATCCCAAAATCAAGTTTACTATCTGGAAGTATTTTAACCGCGCCAAATTCCGGGCTACCCCCTATGGGAATTTTGCCGCATTTTCGATCATCCCGATCGACAATGAAAACAGTACAGCCCCAGTAACCCTGTCCAAAAAACATATTGTCCATCGTTTTATCAACTGGCAGGAAAAAGAGCACTTTAACACCGACCCGAAATGGTTAATCAGCCATGCACGCTTCCTCACCACCAATACCACTGCCTATATTGGAGGAGGAGAATTACGCTACTTAAATACCGAGGGCGGCTCCTTCGAACTATCAGCCATTGATGCAGAAGAAACCACGCAGCTTACCTTAGACTTTTGCCGCACCAAACGAACCGTCGAAGAAATACAAAACTTCTTACGCAGCGAGTATAACCTGAGCAAAGCAATGACCACCTACTTTTTGGAACAGCTCGTTACCTTTCAACTTTTAATCACAAACTTCCAACCGAACATTATCGGGCCCGATTATTATGGCCGGATTGGCTATGCACAACCGGAGAAGAAAAATGATTATATTATCTCAGAAAGAAAAAGGATAAAAGGTCAATTATCAGAAAGGAGGCTTCAGGTTCTCGCTGAACTAACCGATTTTCTCTCTAAACACACAGAGGCTGGTAAAAGTGCATCCCTGGATGATTTCAGGAATAAATTCGTTAAAAAATTTGAACACAAAGAAGTGCCGCTCCAGATAGCCCTTGACCCTGAAATAGGTATCGGTTACCGCTCCATGAGCCTGAACAAAGATGAAGGGCTGTTAATTCAGGATTTAAAAAAGAACAGAACCTACAAACAGACACAACAGATCGCTTATACTCCCTTACATCAATTCATCCTGAATCAAATGATACAACATCAAAACATTCAGCTATATGATTTTAAGGAACAAAGCACAAATCCACCGCAGCCTGTTGCAAATACGATCAGCATCTTACTGCAATGCACAGAAGATAATATCATTATAGAAAATATTGGCGGAAGTACAGCAAATTCGCTTTTAGGAAGATTTTCTCTGGCAAGTGAAGAAATTACGGCAATAGGCCACCGGTTTGTTCAACTTGAACAAGAAGCTAATCCGGGTATCTTATTTTTTGATATTGGTTATCAGATTGAAAAACATGCAGACAATATCAACCGCAGAAAAGCTATCTACAATTACGAATTACCCATTTTAAGCTGGCCTGAAAGCAAGCATATTTTAGCATTAAATGATATTATGGTGAGTGTAAGAGGTGAAGAATTGATACTTCATTCCGTAAAGTATGGTAAACGGCTCATTCCAAAATTAGCCTCCGCTTATAATTACGGAAGATCAGATCTGGCAGTTTACCGCTTTCTTTCCGACTTACAACATCAGGGCCTGCACTCGAGTTTAAGTATTAACCTCTCCAATATTTTCCCCGGACTGGTACATTATCCAAGGGTGCTGTATAAAAATGTGATTCTATCTCCCGAAAAATGGCTGGTTCCCAAGTCCGTCAGTCAGGAAACCAATAAGGATCAGTCCTTAACTGAATTGTACAATTGGCTGAACACTATTAATTTACAAAGACCTTTTAAGGGTGGAGACGGAGATCAGACTTTAATTTTCGACCCCGGGATACAAGAAGATATGTATTCATTTAAGCTCTTCTGCAAGAACAAAACAGGATTATATATTGAAGAAGCTTTTATTCCTGCCCAACCCCAGGTAGTTGATGAAAACAAAGAACCTTATCTGCCAGAATTTATTGTCAACCTAGAACATAGAGAACAACTCTATCCACCTTATCCATTCCGTGGCACCTGGAACAATGAGCAATATTTTTCTAATTTATATTTACCGGGAGAAGAATGGCTTTATTTTGAAATCTACTGTCACTCCACTAAATCCAATGCCATCCTTCTTGAAATTAACAAACAATTCATTCATCCTTCGGAAAAGAAAATAAAAAAATGGTTCTTTATCCGTTATAATGATCCCGCTGATCATATCCGTTTAAGATTTCAGTTGAAGGAAGTTAAAGACGGATATGAACTTATAGCCAGTCTTTCCCGCTTGATTGCACCTTATATTACTTCAGGAATTATAGCAGATCTGCAGCTTAAAACTTATCGGCAGGAAACAGAAAGGTATGGCGTGAAAAGGATGGACCTGGTGGAAAAATGTTTCGCGGCAGATAGTGACTACATCCTGACTATTATTGCGAAGCCCGTTGAAATCAATGATCTCTATATTCTATCTATCAGTTTGATCGAAGATGTGCTGTATAGCGCCATGTATACCCTCGGGGAACAATTACAATTTGCAGAAAGGATGTACACTAATTTTGCTGCAGAGTTTAATATACAAGCTGATGCTACTAAAAAGATTAATCAGAGTTATAAAGATTTAAATTTTGATCAGCTTACTATAGTTTTGACCAAATTACAGCAGAAAAAGGCTATCCGGACAGTACACACTTTTTTGAATAGTTTAAAAGCTTGTCTGGAAACTGAAAAAAATAATATGCTCTCAGATTTGTTCCATATGCACGCCAATAGAATTTTTCATCATGATCAGCGCATGCACGAAATGATCCTTTATAATTTCCTGACTAAAAGGATCAAAATGAAAATTGGCAGGTTACAGAATAAAAGTTTGCCCCAACCCATTTAGTTTTCAACATTTACGCTAGATGACTCAAAAGCAACAAGTTCTGTTAAAAGAATAATAAAAAAAACAAGCTGCGCATGGAACAAAATTACTATTTTTACTGAAGTGGTAACATGAGTGTTTTCCCTGTAAGAATTCAAATGAGGCTTTATTAATAGATAAGCTATGAAACCTTCAATTAAAAATTATTATAACGCTCCTTCAGTATTGGTCAAGAGCCTTGAAGCGATTGAAAACTTTCAATCCGCTCACAAGGTTTTTCTTAAAAAGAATACGGAGGATGCGAGGAAATCAATGGCACAATCACTGCAAACAGTCAAACAATTGCAAGATGAATTGTCTGCTCCTGATGAATCTGCTGACGACATCAGGGTCGCTTTTTTAAAACAGGTCATTGCCCTTGAACAAAATATTGATGCTATTCATAAAGATGGTCTGTACCCCGACTTATACAGGGACAGTGAATCTTCATTCAGACTGCTCAAAGATATACTTGATAGCTTTAAAATATCATTGTTATCTAAAGGGGAATCCTATCCATTTGTAGAGCTTTCTACAAGCAATAACGAATGGAAAGACTATGGTGTAATTGCTTTTTGCAGAGACGTAAAGAATAACCTGAATCCAATAAAATTCAGGAACTTATGGGATGCCCTGCAATGCTACGAGAAAAACAAAACACAGCTTAGTTATACTTTTGAGATTTTATCAATTACAGGAAACCTGGGTAAACAATCTTAAACACAAACCACATCAGGACGTTCAGTATTGAACGTCCTGATTATTTTAATTCAACTACCTGCCTGTTAAACTCATGGCATAACCGGAATCCGGGTGATAACAACAAGAAAGATTCAAAGTTTCAGGAAGGGAAAACAAAAGAAAACATGTGTTGTTAAACCAATAATTAAAGCACTTGGTATGAGATCACTTTGGAATGGAGCTATTGGATTTGGATTGGTAAATATCCCGGTTAAACTTTTCTCTGCCGTACAGCAGAGCCACCTGGACCTGGACATGCTGGACAGTAAAGATCATTCCAGGATCAAATTTCAGCGCATCAATGAAAAAACAAGAAAAGAAGTATCTTTTGATAAAATTGTCAAAGGATATATGCTCAATAATAATTATGTAATACTCGATGAGCACGATTTTGAAGACGCAGCTCCGGATAAAAGCAAGATGATCTCACTGGAAAACTTTGTGGACCTGCAGGACATCAACCCTATCTATTACGAAACTTCTTATTATGCCCAACCTGAGAAACAGGGCAAAAAAGCATACGCCTTATTATTGAAAGCGCTGGTCAAATCTAAAAAAGCAGGGGTAGCCAGGTTTGTGTTGAGAAACACAGAGAATCTATGTATTATCCATCCCTTAAATGACATTCTGGTCGTGACAAAAATACGGTTTGCCGAAGAGATCAGATCTGGCGAAGAACTTAAAATCCCTGAGACTGATACGATCACCAAAAAGGAGCTGGAGGTTGGCATGGCGCTGATTAAACAATATAGTTCAGCATTTGACATCAGGGGTTTCAAAGATGAATACAGCAAAGAACTTTTGAAAATTATCAAGGCGAAAGCCAGGGGCAAAAGAGCTACTGTTAAAAAATTGAAACCCCGTGAGAGTAGTAATGATGATCTATATAGCCAGCTAATGCAAAGCCTGGAAAACAGAAAGGGAGCTTAGTGGCAATTTTAACGCTGAAATTTATGGGCTGGGAGGAGAAATAAGAAGCTATCGAGTATACGTTTATAAATAGAATAGCAAACAATACCATATTTACCGGGGGGAACCTTTGCTTGAAATAAGCAAGTAGATATTCCGACGAAATGACGCCAGTGTTCCGCACTAAAGTACGCCAGCCAGACCGGCCGTATCACCACTAAGTAAGAGTGGTATTTTTCAAACTTAATGATTTTTTTTCTTTCTCAAAGATTTGCCCGTTAGGGCTATTCTGTGCGCAGAAGCTGCCAGTCTGTCCATTATTGCATCAGCCAGCGTTGGCTCATCAATAAAGTTGTACCAGCTGTCCACCGGCAACTGAGAAGTAATGATGGTCGAGCCATTTCCATATCTGTCTTCCAGGATATCCAACAGTGCAATTCTTGCATCATTATTCAGTGCTTTTAGCCCAAAGTCGTCCAGGATCAAAAGCTTATTTGCTGAGATTCCCCTGATCCATTTCAGGTAAGAACCATCAAGCCTAGCCTGAGCTAAAGCATCCAGAAATTTATTCATACTAAAGTATTGGGTGCGGTAGCCCAACAGACAGGCACTCCGGCCCAAGGCACAAGCCAGAAAACTCTTGCCACAACCAGTGGCCCCTGTGATGAGTATATTCTCGCCTTTGTCGATAAACATACCATCAGAGAGCCTTAGGATCTGTTCTCTTGTAATTCCTCTTTCGGCATTACAGAGTATGTCTTCGGGCAGCGCATGATAACGCAGCTTACTTGCTTTGAGGTACTTTTGCGTGCGGGAATGATCCCGGTATTCGACTTCGGCCTGGGTGATGATAGCAATCAGTGCATGTACATCCTGCAATTCATGTATAGGCAGCGATAGTGCTGCCTCATATCGTTTAGCCATGCCAGTCAACTTTAGTGTTTTAAGTTGTTCTACTGTGTTTTGTGTATTCATGATGTGGGTTTTATGTAAGTTGTTTAGTTATAGGCCTCAGGCCCCCTGAGGTTAGTATGGACAGGAATGCGGTATTCGGCAGAGGGATCCTCTTCCAGCATATCCATATTGTTATCAAGGATTTTTTTGATCACACTGTAGCTGAACTTGTTTCCCTTTAAACCTCTTTTACAGGCGGCCTCCATTCGGAGAGTGCCGTAGGCACTCATTAGCCGAAGCAAGCCAAGGCAGGAAGTATAAGACTGATCGATGACCAGTCTGCTGTCCATCACTTTTTTGAAGAATTCAAAAGTGTAAGGTCCATTATCTTCCGCCTTTTTCAGGTAATAATCAGGACTCCAGCCACGTTGTTTATCAATAGCCTGATGTCTTTCAGGCATATGCTCTTTAATACTGGTATAGCCATGACTGGTATAATTCCTGGTATGTAAAGCGATCCTTTGGTTATCATGATAGATTTCCACGTGATCAGCATCGTAGGCAATACGGACTTCCTTGCCGATGTAGCGATATGGAACAGAGTAAAAGTGCCAATCCTCACCAACCAGTACATGGTAATGCTTTTGAACTTTCGCTTTGGTGTAATGCCGTATCGTATACCCGGAGTCTGCCAAAGGTTGTAATAGTTCTTTTTCATGACCAGCAAATAACTCCTGTCTGCTAAAGGTCTTCTTCTGGAAGTTCAGCTGGTGGTGCTGGTTTAGCTTTTCCAGGATTGCCGCGTTTAATTCAGCAAGACTATGGAAGGTCTGGTTGCGCAGGCCTGCATAAATACGTCTGTAGGTGATCTTAACATTGTTCTCAACAGAAGGTTTGTCCTTAGGTTTGTATGGACGGGCAGCAAGGAGCGCAATATTATTGTGGTTTGCCCATTGCTCCAGCATATCTGTAAATACTGGTTCGTATTTACAACTGGTCTTGTCCGGTTTTTAGTTTACAGTTTTGAAGAGTGAATATTTCTACTTAAAACTATACATTATGATTTGATTGTAACTACATCTGGCACTTTTTTCTTTCTGGTATTTTTCCAGTATTTTATCAATGGTTCAGTAGTTTGATGAGCAACTTCTGGAGTTAGAAAACTACAACTCATATGTGGTCTAATATTATTGTAGGCTTCTATTGCTGTTTTTACTGCGAATAATGCTTCAGTTCGGGATTTGAATATCCTGCTTAGTTTAAATTCAGTTTTTAGAATACCATTTATCCTTTCAGCAATTGGATTTTCATAAGCTTCACCATGCTGG
>NZ_QLLR01000014.1 GCF_003259615.1 Pedobacter cryoconitis
GGCCTTTTTTAATATATCCCGTTCCATCTGCGTTTCACGCAGTTCTTTTTTCAAATTAGCCACCTCTTGCTCAGCTGCGCTGAGGATAACCTTTCCATTCCCAGGAAAACTGCTGCCTTGCTTGCTGGTGAATTCCTTACGCCATCTATATAATAAAGTCACATTGATATCCAGTTCTTTCGCAAGTGCAATTAGATCTGTACGGGTGTTACTCAGTTCAACGCTCATCAGCTTGAACTCCTTCGGGTATGCTTTTCTCTCTCGTGACATAATATTCTGTTAAGATATGTAAATCCTCTTAACTCTGTGTCTACTCAAATATAGCAACTCCATACCCAATAAGAACAAAGTATGGTTGCAATCCAATAAAGAAGGGGAAACTTATGCACCATTCCACCTGAATACTAAAGATACGAAAATAGCGTGGATGGGTTCTATACCTCACAATTGGACAGATCAGACAGATGCGAGAAATGGTGGTAAATATGATAAGTGGCTGGATGTTAAAAAGGCATATAAGCCAACCTACGCACATATGCCATTAACCGTTGGTTATTGTAAAAGGGAAGATTTCCCCTTCTATTATTCATTAGCTGATGCTTTTACGGTATGTGATCAGAATTTCTGCTCTGTAATTGCTGGAACACACCCTAATCGTTATTATTGGATGACGGGCACTGTTCGTGAAGAAAACAGTGCTGCCGGAATGGCCCATCTCTGGAACATTAGTAATTACGATAAGCCAACTTTAAACTGGAAGACCTATCCGGAACGTTTAGAAGAAAATGGAGTGCCGTGGAAGATTTATCAGAATGAATTGACTATGGGGTTTGGTCTGAATGGGGAAGAGAGTGCCTGGTTAAGTAATTTCGGAACAAACGTAATGGAATATTTTGAGCAGTATAATGTTCGGCTGCATCCTGGTGGGATTGAGAATTTGAAAGAGAAGAAAAAGGCTTTGCTTGAGCAGCTTTCTACTGCTCCAACAACAAATCTTACGAAAGAGCAACAGGCTAAAATTGAAGCAGTGAAAAAGTTACTGCTTAAAACAGAGGAAGATGAGAAAAAATACACCATGGCAGCACATGATGCCTTATCGGAAACTTCGAAAAATCTGAATGCTAAAGCTTTTGGTATCAATTCCAACGATCCTGATTTCCATAGCCTCAGTCCGTTAGCGTATGAAGAAAACGGAGTTAAAAGAGAGTTGAATATTCCCAAGGGGGATGTACTGCATCAATTCAGACAGGACGTGGATGCAGATACATTGCCTACGGTATCCTGGTTAATGACGCCTGCTAATTTCTCAGATCATCCTGGCGTACCCTGGTTCGGATCATGGTTTGTGAGTGAAGTAATGGAGATCCTGACTAAAAACCCTGAGATCTGGAAAAAAACGATCTTCATCCTGACTTATGATGAGAATGATGGTTATTTTGACCATGTACCTCCATTTGTGCCACCGCATCCTTTTAAAGAACATGCAGGAAAAGTCTCTGAAGGACTGGATACAAAGCTTGATTTCGCAGAGAAATCTCAGCAAACAAATCCTTCGATGAAAGAAAGTAATATCAGAGAAAGTCAGATTGGCCTGGGTTACCGTGTACCTATGGTTATTGTTTCCCCATGGACACGAGGAGGTTATGTATGTTCAGAGGTGTTTGATCATACTTCTTCTCTCCAGTTTCTGGAGACTTTTATCGAGAAAAAACTGAATAAGAAAATCATTGAAGAAAATATTACTCCATGGAGAAGAACAATATGTGGTGATCTTACTTCTGCTTTCAGACCTTATAATGGAGAAAAAGTTGAAAAACCACAGCTTCTGGAAAAGATTCCATTTATGGAAAAGGTCTATTCCAGCAAATTCAAAGAGGTTCCGGACAATTACAAAAAGCTTACTGTTGAAGAGATTGCACAGATCAATACCGATCCCCTTACCTCTCCTTATTTCCCCAAGCAGGAAAAGGGAACCCGGTCTGCTTGTGCTTTACCTTATGAGCTCTATGTAAATGGAGAATTGAAAGACGGAAAATTCATAATCAGTTTTAATGCTTCAAATAAATATGCCGGTAAAAAAGCAGCAGGATCTCCTTTTACTGTTTATAGTCTGAATCCTTATCAGGATGAAGTTTTGAGAGTATGGGATTATACCGTCTCAGCTGGTGATACTTTACAGGACGAATGGCAGCTGGAAAATTTCGCTGATGAACAATATCATTTAAAAGTATATGGTCCGAATGGTTTTTTCAGAGAGTTTATGGGTGAGCATAAAAATCCGGAAGTTAAGGTACAATGCCGCTATGAGCAGGACAACAAAAATCCGCTACGCTTAAGCGGAAACGTTATTGTCACCGTAACCAATACCGGGAGCACTTTACAGGAAATGGAAATTAAAGATGAGAGTTATAAAACCGGTGTTAAATTATTAAGGGTGAATCCTAAAAGCAAAGCAAGCATTATTTTAGACCTGGGCAAAAATTATAATTGGTATGATTTCAGTGTGCGCGCCAAAGTAGGTAGCAACTTTATGGAAAGGTTTGCCGGACGTGTAGAGACAGGCTCCATCACGAAGACTGATCCTTTAATGGGCCAGGTAGTTTAAAAATGGATAAACTACTTTTCTTTTTCTTTTTTCTTATCCCGGTAACGGTCCTTTCTCAAACGACTAAAACCAGTTTATCTGGAAAGGTGGTTAATGAAGCCGGACAACCTGTGATTGGGGCTTCACTTTTAATTAAACATATTCCCACAGGGACAGTTTATGGTTGTCCAACCAACGAGGCTGGAATGTATTTCATTCCGGATCTTAAGCCCGGAGGGCCTTATCAAATAGAATTAAGTAGTTTAGGCTATAAAAAACATCAGGAAACTGATGTTTTTTATAAGCTTGACGAACCTCAGGTACATCATATTATTCTTCATAGTATGATCAATTCACTAGAAGAAATAACCATAACTTCTTCAAAATCAGACTTGACCAAAAAAAAAGGAAGGAATAATTCAGCTTATCATACTGACCATCAAGAGATTATATTATTACCGTCCATTAAAAGAAGTGTAAGTGATTTCATTAAACTGAATCCTTTAGCTTTTGGGTCTGCAATAGCCGGAGGTAATTACCGTCAGAATTTCATTACCATCGACGGGTCTGAATTCAACAACAATTTCGGTGTAGGCGATAATCTGCCAGGAAACGGGGCCCAGCCGGTTGCTCTTGATGCTATCGCTGAAATCTCTGTAAATGTTGCGCCTTATAATTCATTATGGGAATCTGGTTTTATCGGCAGTGCTGTCAATATGATCAGCAGATCGGGAAGTAACCGCACAGCAGGTTCAGTATATAGTTATTTTAGAAATCAAGACAATTTTGGTCATCGTATTGGGGAGGTTAAAATAGCCAGTACCCCGTTACAATATAATCTGCATGGTTTCAGAATTGGCGGCCCACTTTTAACTGATAAGCTATTCTATTTTTTAAGCGTTGAAAAAGAACAGGAAAATTATCAGCCTCAAGTATTCCAGGCAGCGACCCCAACTCATCCTTACGGAAGCTCTCCAAATATTACCCGGCCGTCTGTTACAGAACTTGACCAGATTAGTAATTACCTTTTATCAAATTACGGTTATGTTACCGGTCCGTATCAAGGCTATTCTTTTGAAAATAAAAGCACCAGAATACTTGTAAAATTAGACTGGAACATCGCAAAAAACAACACTTTCAGTATCCGTTACAATCAGCTGAGCAGCAGTAAACCAGAGTTAATGAATGGCTCAAGAAGTCCGCTTACTCCCTATTCCTTAACTTTCGGCAGAAGGACTGATAATGCGCTTCATTTCAGCAATTCCAATTTTACTACACAATCTGATTTTTATTCCTTATCCGCAGAATGGAACAGCAGGCTGAATAAAAAGCTGACCAATACGATGCGCAGCTCTTATACCCGTCAATACGAGCCCCGGAGTTCCAATAGTCAGCGCTTTCCTTTTGTTGATATTCTGAAGGATGGAATCCCATTTACGTCTTTTGGTTATGAGCCTTATACTTATGCTAATAAAAGAGATGTCAATGTAATCTCTTTCAGCGACCACATTCATTATGCTGCGCATAAAAACACCTGGATAGCGGGTGTGCAACTTGATTACAGCAGAACCAAAAATAGCTATGTTCCGTTTAGCACAGGTTATTACACCTATGCTTCATGGGAGGATTTTACTAGTGGTAATCAACCTATGGATTATGCGGAGACTACTGCACTGAATAGCCAGCAAACTCCAGAATATAGCTTTGATTATTTAAATGCTTCTGTTTTTATTCAGCAAACAAAACTTGTTGGTGAAAGACTGTTTATCACAGCAGGGCTAAGGGCAGACCTCCCCTTTTTTCCACAGATTTTACCAGAAAACAGCGTATTGGCAAAACTTACATTTTCAGAAAACCTGCATTTAAATACATCCTTATTACCAAAACCGGGTCTTCTCTTTGCACCCAGGTTTTCATTTTCTTACGAGCTGACTGCTAACCAGACTATCCGGTTAAGAGGTGGTTCTGGTATATTTACGGGTAGAATCCCTTTTGTATGGATTATTAGCCAGGCCAGGTATTCGGGAATGTATCAACTCACTCAGACCTGGCAGGGTACCCAAAATACACCCGGTATTTTCCAGCCGACCCCATACTTGCAAACTGATGTTTCACCAAATGGTATACTTCCATCTATTGTGAGTGTATTGTCACGAGATTTTAAAATGCCCCAAAGCTGGAAGTCCAGTATAGCGCTGGAACTTAATCTGCCAGCAGGATTTACAGGAACGTTGGAAGCATTATTGAATAAGGATATCAGGGGAATTTTATTCAGGGACGTTAATCTGGTTGACCCAGTACCTTTGAATATTGCCGGTTATCCGGATAACCGATTCGTATATCCAGCCAATAATTCCGATAAGTTTATTAATCCATTAAATAACAAAGGGCAGCCTGATCCAAATGGAACTTCTCCTTTAAATGCCGTTTATGTATACAATTCATCAAAGGGGTACTATTTTTCTGCTATAGCACAAGTACAAAAAAGAATAGGTACAACACTTAATTTTTCTTTAGCCTATAGTAAAAGTTCAGCTAAAAACTACAATGACGGAGATGGCGATCAGACCCTTTCTGCATTGAATGCAACAGCATCTGTTAACGGAATTAATCAGCTTAGTTTAGGATATGCCTCCTATGTTGTGCCTGATAGAGTTATTTCTACCTTTACGTTTACTAAACAATACGCTAAGAATTTAAAATTTAGCATTGGAATGGTTTATCAAGGCTCCAACGAGGGCCGTTTTTCCTATACCTATTCAAAGGATTTTGTAAGAGATGGTACCAACAAATCCCTGATTTATATTCCGTCTGGTCCTTCAGCAATACAGTTCGCACCATTAACTGTATTGTTGGATAATGTAGCAAAAACCTATAGTCCGGCAGAACAGAGTGCTGCATTTTTCTATTATATCGATCAGGATAACTATCTGAAAAATAGAAAAGGAAAATATGCTGAACGAAATGGTGCTTTACTACCCTGGAGACATCAGTTTGACTTAAGACTTTCTCATGAATTCATGATTGGCTTAAAGGGTAATCAGAATACATTGCAATTAAGTTTGGATATTCTAAATATCGGAAACCTGATCAACGCTGGCTCTGGTTTAAAAAAAATAGTCAATGCAAGTTCTCTTCTGGCCCCTGCTAATCTTGATATGATCTCATCTGGCGGTACAACGTTACCAACATTTCAAATGGCGACTATCGGCGGGAAATTGGTTACTGATTCATTCAGAAATGATTACAGTACTAACTCAACTTATCAAATGCAGTTTGGTGTCCGGTATTTATTCAATTGATCATGATTTTGGGTCAAATGACCGATGTATTCTTTCATTTACTAACGATCTTTAATATATAGTTATTCACCATAAAGAAAGGAGAACAATGACAAAAAGTATAGCATTATTAATAACGGATTACGCATCCGTTGAGGATTAAAATCCTCTATTATGATTATATGATGATTAAAATTATCAAGATGGAACTTATCAATTTAAAAAAGTCAATTCGTTTAGCAAAAAGAGTAAAAGAATCTATTGCCTTTATCATTACTTTGATTTGCATTTTCTTATTTCTGACTGCTGGATACAGTAAGTTCACAGATCACGAAAGGTTTGAATTTGGCCTGGCAAATATAGCTCTAATAGGTTCCTCTGCGAGGACTATTTCATGGATAGTACCGATTATTGAAATAGCTATATCGCTACTGTTGATTGTGCCTAAAACGAATATAAAAGGGCTTTATGCTTTTACAGGTACTATGATTGTCTTTACCATTTATATACTTAGTATGTTTCTGTGGGCCAAAGAACTTCCATGTCAGTGTAATTTGATCATTAAAAATCTCAGCTGGGCTGGACATATATGGTTTAATTTAATAATCATCGGGCTGTCCGTTTTAGCTATTAAAATTAATAAGACAAATGTTAAATCTTAACCTTACAAAAAATGAAAAATCTTCAAAAATTAGCAATTGCACTTATGGTAGGTGTAATAGCCATTGGATTCAGTGCATTCACAAATAGTACGCCAAATGCGAACGGAAAATATGCAGGTACTTATTGGTTAAAACCTGCATTTACACCGCAAAACTGGAATAGTGCAATCGACCAGGATCTATCGCATTATCAATTAGTTCCTAATTCTTACCGATGTATAGAATCTGCGAAAGTTTGTACCTATTCTATTGATGAAGATGGAATGGTAGCTCAATTGGCAGAAGGATCATTTCAATAAGTATAAAAGGATGGCCAAAATTTGGCCATCCTTTTATTGATTTAACAAATAATTGAGAACTGGTTACTTCAATAACGCTTTAATCAGACGAATCAATTTTTCCCGATCAATCTCAGGTCTTGGAGGATCTTTTGAAACCAGCTTTCCATTAGTATCAATTAACAAAAGCGAAGGATAGGCATTTTCAGGATTATACAGTTTAACAAAATCATTGTTCGAACCTGTTTCCCCACAATATAAAGTTACAGTTCCGGGTGAAGAATAGTATTTACCTGCCCACGGGTTTAGTTCACTTTTTGCCGCATTTTTAGTAAGGCTTTGCATCCATTTTAATTTGTTCTTATCTACTGAGATACTCAAAAACACAATATTCTCACCTATTAATTGTTTATGTATTGAATTTATAGCCTGATTACTTTTAATACAGGCCCCGCAACCAGAATACCATAAATCAATAAGTACAACTTTTCCTTTAAAGTCGGAAATATGGACATCATTGTCGAGCAAGTCTTTAAATGTATAATCCATTACTTCTAAGGAGTCCTTATGTTTTACGCTATCATTTCCTGATAAACTGATACCACTTGGATTCGAGTACGAAATCAAGGCAATAAAGCCAAGACACAGCGTACATATTGTCATTTTAATCTTCATCATCTTAGTTTTCATGTTAACGATCATTTTGTTTAATTCCTGAAAGCGAAATCACATCTGGCGGAATGGGAAGCGCATATTTTGGGTCATTTGGCGGCAAAGTATAAACTTGCCCATTTAAAGATCTTTTCAATAGGATATTGTATCCTTCCTTATTGAGCCTGCGGATATCATTCCACCTCAACCCTCTCATCACTAACTCTTTTCGCCTTTCCAATAATATCTTATTCAAAGCATCGGCAGGGTTTGAAGTTGTAAACAATTGATATTTCCCTGTAGAATAACGGGTCAGTAGTAATTTGTTTAAGTCCTCCAATCCAGCATGAATATTTCCATTGCGTACTGAACATTCTGCCCTGGTCAAGAAAAGCTCATCGGTAGTTAGTCCATTTGAATTAAGGCTATTACTGGAATACGTTCCTTTCTTATTGATAAACCCGGCATTATTTTGAAAATATAGAAACTTGCGTAAGTCATCTGGTTCGTAGGCTTTATATAAAGTGGTGTCAATAGAATAATTAATGGAATTGGACACATATATAATCGGGTTATTGTCAACCAAATAATTTTGATAAATAACTTCTGCGTTATCATACAAAAAGGGAGTTGAAGAGGCCGTATCCAGGGTATTGTAGTCCATTAAAGCACTTGTTAGATTTAATGCACTATCCGCATACAATCCTGATTGTTTATAATCCCTCATAGTTAAAAATATGCGGGATAGAAATGCAAATGCAGCCGCTTTTGAAGACCTGTTACCGTTTTTCACAGACGTTGGCAAACTGAGCAAGGCTTTAGCCTGAATAGCGTCGTCAAGAATCTGATGATAGGTTTCCCTGAGTGATGCCCGGGTTGTAGGGCTATTGATGTCAGCGGTCAACCTTAGGGGAATGCCCGGATCAGTATCGTAGGTCTTAGTATCATAAGGTACTGCGAAGATTTGAACCAGATCAAAGAAAGACCACGCCCTTAAAAATAAGGCATTCCCTTTTATATTATTGTAGTCTATTTCATTTGATGAATTTTTAACGATTTTATTTAATTGCTCCAAAACCACATTTGCATATAAAACCTGCCCGTAAGGCTTATTCCACTCCACAACATTTGTTTTTCCAGCCCATATTTCTTTAGCCCAGATATAAGCATTTGCATCCTTTGGAGAATACTGGTTTTGCCATTCTTCAAAGGTCATGTAGTAATCATCTGCAGATTCCTCACCAATTGCAGGGCTGCGGTTTAAAACAGCCGTATTATCCAGCAATAATCGCATGTCTGCCAGCGTGGTGGGTATATTGAGGTTTGTTGCTGGTTTTTTATCCAAAAAATCCTTTTTACAACTTATAGTAAACAAACTGGCCATGATCAGCAGTACACAGCTTACTTTTCTTATATTCTTCATCATCCTATTTTTTATTTAAAATTTCGCTCTGACACCTATTGAATAAGTACGGGGATTCGGATAGATCATCGCACCATTAGGCACATAATCCGGGTCCAGGCCAGCTTTATTAGCCTTCCATAAAATTCCAACATTGCTGATATACCCATATAAACTAAGGCTGCCCACTGGTAACCCGGAAAATTTCCCTTTAGTGAATTCATAGTTTAAACTGATATCCTGAAGCCTGATATGGTCTCCTTTTTCAACCAGAATGTCTGAGTATTTATAAATTTGATCTCTTACGGCATCTGCGGGATAACTTAACGCTGGAATTTGAGTCAGCTTTTCATCCCCTGCTTTTTGCCAGCGGCCGGCATATTCAGCATCAGGAAAGTATAACTGCCCGGTAAAAACATCGCTTGAATTCAACGATGGCCGGCGGAAATAATATCCAAGCTTATAAATAATATTTGCAGAAAGCGTAAATCCTTTATAACTAAACTCGTTTCTTAAACTGCCAAATGTTGTTGGATTTGCAGGGCCTGAATACTGTAAATTAGAAAGGTCGGCCGAGTTGTATATAGCACTGTATTTTTTGCTGACCTCATTATTGTAATAGACCTGCGGGTCACCTTTGGTATCCAATCCTGCCCACTTGAAACTATATAAACTATACAGCGGGTTCCCTTCTACCGGGTTCAAACCTGAGGAAACTGCACTGCTAACCGAAGCAGATTTCAGCAGATACTTAGTCACTTTATTCGTAGAATAGCTAAACAACAGTGTCGTATTCCAGCCAAAAGCTCCCTCAATATTCCTGGAGTTCAAAGATATATCTATACCATGCCCCTGCATATTTGCAGAATTACCTTTGAATATGGACACGCCTACAGTCGGATCAACATTACTTGTGCCTATTAAATCGCTACCCTTCTTAAGGTAATACTCGATCGTTCCGCTTAAAACTTTCTTCAAAGAGAAATCCAACCCAAAATTGGTTGTATTTACTTTTTCCCACCTCAGCAGTGGGTTGGGCGGGTTGGTCAAGGTGGAATAAGGCTGATTATAAGCGTTACCGGAACCTGCAATAGCAGTAATCGATGAGGACAGGGTATTGTCAACGTTTCCATTATACCCATTGGTTACTCTTAACCTGACATAGGGCAACCAGTTTAAGTGATAAAAAAGCTCTTTATTGATTTCCCAGCTTCCACCAACAGACCATAAGGGAACACCTTTTTGATTTGTATTGACCCCAAAAATGTTGGATTCATCTTTTCTGCCACTCGCAGAAAGAATGTACCTGTTTTTAAAGGTGTAAGAAAAATTGGCAAAGTAAGAGATGAACCTGTTTACCGTACCAGTCTGTGATGCATTTTGCGCGATTCGCCCAGTGCCAGAACTATAGAAATACTTATAGTAAGGCGTATAGTCTATCAAAGCCACGTTACCTAAATCATCATAGCCATATAACCTGGAATTTTTGTAAGTTGCATTGATATCCCTGATTTCATATCCCGCTAAAGCCGATAATCCATGCTTATCATTCCACTGATGGGCATAATTCAATTGCCCCCGGAAGTTTTGGGAAGAAAAGGTTTTATTGAGATCGTCCAGTATTCCCCCTATTGGAACCGGCATGGTATAAATACCTGTTGGTTTATTGTACTGGGTAAACTGGTTGATATAGTCCCTGGCATAGTAACTATCCTGATTATACAGGTTACTTTGAACTGAATTCCCTTCATCATACTGGTATTGAAGTGAAGCATCAAAACCACTAAAAATGGTATAACGCAATTGCATATTGTACCTGTATTCCGTCAACCTGGTTGTATTGTCATTGTTTCCAAGTTCATCTAAGGGACGGTAATGCCAATCCAAAAGGTTTTCACGCCCGGCAGTATCAATATAACCTTGCCTGTACTGATAAGGTACACTTAGATTATTCCCACTTTCATCCTTTAATTTTAGGTATGGATAAAGCAGGTTTCCCGGACTTACACCATTGTTACTTGTCTTTTCTTTGGTAAAGTATACTGAATTTGTCCACTGGATTTTTTTGTTCAGAAAAGTATAGGTATCAGAAGCATTAATTGTGATCCGGTTAAAGTCATTACCTTTAAGATTGCTTAAATCTTTATTAAAACCAGTGCTGAAATAATAAAGGTTATTATTCCCCCCTCCCCTAATTCCCAGTGAATATTGCTGGTTAACGGACCGCTGGTACAAATAAGCTGACTGCTCGCTGCGGGTGTCCTGCCCTTTATATTGATTGATGAGCTTTGCAGAATCTGCGGATGAAATCAGTTTATTTCTTCTATTTACCAGAATATCTACTACAGGTGAGAGTACCGGGTGGCTGGATCTGCTAATTGCTGAGTTATAGTATCCCTTTTGAAATAAAAAGTGTTCAACATCAATATAGTTTTCAGAACTCAGCCTGGGCGTATAAAAGAGATTGGGCTTCTCTCCTATGGTAATACTGGTATTCAGTTCTATAGTTGGAGCCTGATTGTATTTACCCTTTTTTGAGGTGATCACAATTACCCCGTTCCCAGAAAATGCACCCCAGATAGATGCGGCAGCAGCATCCTTTAAAACAGTTATAGATTCTATGTCGTTAGGATTGATGGAAGATAAGTCACCTGTATAGGGGAAATTATCGACTACAATCAATGGATTTGGATTCGCATATATAGTACTTCTCCCTCGTATTGAAATGGATGATTGATTGCTATTATTGCCTACGTTGATATTTTTATTAAAGATTAGTCCGCTGGTAACCCCGGCTAAGCGATCAAGTATATTCGTGGTTACGCTCCTGTTCAATAGTTTATTGTCTATTTGGACAAAACTCCCGGTTGCTCTTTCTTTTGGAATACTCTGGTAGCCGGTACTTACAATTTCCACTTCATTTAAGCGATTATTGTCTGTTTGTATAGTGATAGTTCCTAAATCTCCATCCTGGATATTTGTTATCTCCGCTGGTTTATAACCTACCCCGGTAATTGTTATTGTAGCACCTCTTGCAACTTTGCTCAATATAAAAACACCCTGTCTATCCGTAAGAAAATGAGTCTTTGTATTTTTTATGGACACGTTAAGCCCAGGAATTGGCAGTCCATTTTCGTCTATTATTTTACCCTTTAAATTCTGAATGGTAACCTGGGCTAAAGCAGTAAAATTTAGACAAAGCGCTGCTATTACGATGTATATCGTTATTTTTTTCATTTCTAATAGTCTAGTTGATTAAGAAAATTTTAAAGATGTATTCGCATTATTGCCCTGCTAAACCGGTGGTTTAACAATGGTTTCAAATGGTGTTTTCTGAAACCTGTATTTCTTCCAATAAAGGAATTTGATCACGTTCATACTGTTTCTAATTTGAGTTAGTTAATTTGGATTGGTTTGTATTGATAAAACAAAGCAAGGCGGCACTACCAGAACCTCCGCTCATTAGGCCGCCCGCTTTGTGATAATGTTGATTAACAATATATTTAAAAAACCAGATCAATATCAATTCTTATCAGAATGGACTGATCGGCTGTCAAAAGTATTTAGGCTATGATTTTTAGGTTTTCTGTGCATACAGGATGCATCACGACAATTGTCGGAAGGAAGGATAAATAAATCTTAATATTTCTCTGATGAAATATCTATTAAACTATAGTGTAAATATATAATTCTGAATCCAGAATAACAACTATTTCATTAACAATGAAGACAGATTTATATCTCTTTTTGATTTATGACGAAAGAGAATGAGCATCACAGTGCTGAAGTGGTGGGGAAACAACTTACTTCTTTACTCGATCAGACGGGCATTAATGTAACTGGATTGGCCAGTGCAACAGAGATTTCTGTAAATCATCTTCGAACAATAAAAAATGGAAAGGCCTCTATTTCAAGTAAAACTGCAGGAAAAATAGCAATTTTTTTTGGGGTAGAAATTGATGTGATCTTCTCAACTAAACTCTTTAAGCTGAAAAAATGGGAGACGATAGAAACTATCAAAAAATTTTTCGCAGAAAATGTCAACAATCCTCAATTCTTTGTCGCCAGACAAGGAGAGGAAAGTGTAGCTTATTTCATAAAAAAAGAATTAATTCCTACAATGTTCTTTGCTGAACAGAGAGAAGTTAATTATGTCAGAAAATATATAAAAAAAGAATATAAACGAGATTTCAGCAGCAAAGAAATCTCCAGACAGCTGAACAGGTTAACAGATTCAGGTGTCCTGACTAAAGAAGACAAGACAGGAAATAAAAGTATCTACTTATATAAGATCAAATCATAAGAATCAGATACGCATTTAATTAATGGTGAAATTTAACCGCTAATCTGATTTCTTCATCTGGATTAGCTTCACTCCTCCTCCATTTTGGGCCATCAGCTACAATTTTAAATGCCTTTTGGTTAAGATCATCATTCAACCCTTTCAGAATCTTAATAGACACAGGTCTGCCATTTTCATTGATCATAAAAGTCAGCTTGACATTTCCGTTGATATCATCTGTTTGGACTTTTCCATTCTCTTTAAGATATTGATTATATGCCTTCCAGCCAATTTCTGGCTGTGCTTTTCCTGATTTAGCATTGCGCCCCAGAGCTGTCACAACAACTTCGCTTAAAGCTGAATAATCTGGTTCAAGGATTATACTTAAATGCCCAATCGAATCTGCTTTAACTTGCTGACGGCTATAACCAATTGCGATTACTTCTATAACAGACTTCTTTGATGGCAAAGCAATGCTAAATCTACCTTGGGCATCTGTTAAAGTCTCCACGCTTTTATTTTCCTTCAATCTTACTGTAACGCCGGGTAATGGAGAGTTGTATTCTTTATCATTCACAACTCCAGTAATCACCATTGTTGAAATATACCTGTCTTTTCCAATTTGTATACCAGCAACCTTTCCACTCAAATTCCGGTGCAAGGTATCAGATACAATCGTTTGAACGGCCATTGCTACACTCTTTTTGGCCGCGAGAGGATATCCCATAACTACTACTTCAGCCAAAGTACCCGCATTTACAGTGCTACTATCTTTTAATGACATAGTTGATGCTGTGAGCGCCCCGTTTAAAGAAACCTGAGCATCACCGGCAGTTGGAAGTTTACCAGAAATACGCTTTCTTTTTCTGGCTGATTTAGCCAAACTAAATTTGTTCACAGCAAGATCACCAGCAGGAACAGCTGGTTTTGTTTCCGAAAGTACACCTGGCACCTTAACTTTGTTCACCACTTCGGGAGACACTTTCTGTTGAACGACCGCATTCTTTTGAATTTGCATTTGATTTTTCTCAGCTGTTCTAAAGAACCATAATCCCGTCAATGAAAATGCAAAGAACAGAGATGCCACAGCAGACCATGTTTTCCAAGTAAATAACTTCATGCTGCTGCCTGATTTGACACGTTTTTTTATGCGGATACTAATTTCATGCAAGTTAGCTTTATCAGTTTCTTTCTTCCCATTTTCCATCCCAAGCATTACATCCATCAATATAGGGTCGTCCTGTGCCTGTCTTTCGATTTCATACATAGCACGGGCATCAAGCTCCCCATTCAGGTACTTCTGTAATAACGATATGCCCACTTTATTCTTCTCCACGATTTTTATCCATGCAAATTTTTAAATTCCTTTTTCCATTCTGGATATAACTCTTAACATCATTTAATCTGTAACCTGTAAAATCGACGATCTCTTTATAACACTTTTCTCTAAGAAAAAATAAGTCTACACTCCGTTTTTGCTTTTCAGGAAGCTTCTCCAAACACAGTTCAAGCTGCGTCAATTTCCCTTCCTTATTTTCCTGCTCGTCCTGATGCATTAATGGCGTAAATTCCACAATACTCTCAAAATCTACGTATTGAACGTGCTTTTTAGAACGTAGCTGCATCAAACAATAATTCCTGCTCAACACATAAAGCCAGCTTGCAAATTGTCTGATTTCCTGCTTTTTCACTTTAACGATGAGTTCTTCAAAAATACCCATTACTGCATCTTTACTTTTCTCACTGTCCTGAAGGTATTTCAGGCAGACATAATATACCATAGTAGAATGGCCATCAAACAGCTCCCCCAGTGCGGATAGATCCCCTGTTTTCAGATAACGCTTTAATAATTCTGCATCCTCTACAGGATCTGATTTACTGGAGTTCTTAAACCAATTCATTTACCCTATAAAAATACTTTTTTTTTATTCATTTATGGAAATCTTCACCAATCTGCATCCCCTGCAAAAATCCATATCATGAAGACAAAAATTTATTTGACAATGCTCTTTCTTAGCCTGGCAGGATTCAGAAACAGCGAAGCGCGAACAATCAGCGGAACTGTTTACGATCAGAACGACCGTAAGCCTATCCCCGGAGTTTTAATCAGCATTGAAGGAACCCTCCTCCATTTCAATTCAGATGCGAACGGACACTACTCCGTTCCTGTAACTGACAGCAAAAAAGTGCTTATCTTCTCCTTTATAGGTTATGATAATCAAAGGATAAAAATTGGCTCATCAGATAAAATAGATGTATGGCTGATAGCTTCCAAACAAACGTTGAATGAGGTAGTGATAACTGGTTATACTATGCAACGAAAACAATCAATAACAAGTTCAGTTAGCACAATAAATTCAACAAATTCCAGCAGTATAGGTTTAAAAAGCAGCGTGCCTGGCATGCTTATCAGAAATAATTCCAATGTAACATCAGATTCAGAATCCTATAAGAAAAATGCAGAGAATCAATTTACTGATCCTAGGAAAAATCCGCTATCTACCTTTGCAGCAGATGTAGATGCCGCATCTTACAGTAATTTCCGAAGGTTTGTAAATAATGGCCAGTTGCCACCAAAAGATGCAGTAAAGATCGAAGAAATGATCAATTATTTCCAATACGATCTTGCCGGGCCAGTGAATAAAGCTCCCGTAGCCATACATACTGAACTTTCTTCAGCACCGTGGAGCCCTGCACACCGTTTACTAAGAATAGGAATCAAGGCAAAATCAGTTAAAACAGACGAGCTCCCATCTTCAAATCTCGTCTTTTTACTTGATGTATCAGGATCGATGTCTGATGCCAATAAACTTCCACTCGTAAAAGCCGCTATGAAACTTCTGGTAGATCAGTTAAGACCTGCAGATCATGTAGCCATTGTCACTTATGCCGGAGAAGCAGGTTTAAAATTAGCCAGCACAACAGGTAATCAAAAAATTAAAATTAAAAACGCAATAGATGAACTTCAGGATGGCGGATCTACCGCTGGTGGTGAAGGAATAAAAATGGCTTATCGTATTGCAAAGGAGAATTACATTAAAAATGGTAATAACCGGATAATTCTCGCTACCGACGGAGATTTCAATGTTGGTGCATCCAGTGATGAAGATATGGAACAGATGATTGTAAAACAGAATAACAGTGGCATCAGCATGTCTGTTCTTGGATTCGGTATGGGCAATTTGAAAGACAGTAAAATGAATACTATTGCTGATAAGGGGCACGGCAATTACGCTTATATTGATAACATTTCTGAAGCAAGAAAAGCAATGGTGACTGAATTTGGAGGTACACTTTTTACTGTTGCGAAAGATGTCAAAATTCAGGTTGAATTTAATCCGGCTAAAGTGCAGGCATATCGGTTAATCGGATATGAAAACCATTTATTGCAAAAAGAAGACTTTAACAACGATAAAAAAATAGGTAGTGATATGGGTGTCGGACACACTGTTACAGCATTGTATGAAATTATTCCGGCAGGCTTAAAAGATGATTATTCATTAAATATTGATCCGCTAAAATATCAAAAAACAGAAAAAGCGAATGCATCAAATTCTTCTCCAGAGCTATTAACTATTAAATTCAGATACAAAACGCCGGATGCTGGAAAAAGTGAGATGGAAAAAGTTTCAGTTAATGACAATCCAATTCCAATACTAAAAACAAGCGATGACTTTAGATTTGCCAGCGCTGTAGCAGAATTAGGGCAGCTTTTAAGCGATTCGGATTACAAACAACAGGCTGACTATGAAAGCTTGATTTCCAGAGCAAAAGCAGCCAAAGGTAAAGATGAAGAGGGCTATCGGGCAGAATTTATCAATCTTGCAAAAAATGCAAAGGAGCTATCGAAAAGTAGCGAAACTTATACAAAGTAATCTTTAAAATAATGAAATTGGGCCAACCAGGTTTAACGCGTTTGCCCAATTTTTATTTGAATTGTTTTTTCGACAAACTATCTCAAACTTATTTTCTTAAAAACTTCTACCGCAAAGTCAATATCAGCCTCATTCACAGAGGCAAAACCAAACCTGATCCCACTCATGTCTTTTCCTTTAGTGTAACTACTGCCTAAAAGTTGCAACCCCATGGACGAAGCCTTACTTATCACCTGTGAAACCGGGAATTCTTTTTTAAATCTTAACCAGAGTGCCATCCCTCCTTGCGGTTTTGTAAATTCAATCATTTCACTTAACTCACGCTGAATTAAGCAGGCGCTATAATCACAGCGTGATCCATATAATTTAATCGCCTTTTTAATATGCCTTGAAAATTCCCCGCTACGAATTAATGACGCTATGGCCCCTTCCATTAAAACATCACTCCTTAAATCAATCAGTGATTTAAACTTCATCGCACTCTGCAAAAAATCGGTTGTTGAAATCATATAACCTAACCTGAACGGAGCACCCAATACCTTAGTTAATGAACCAATATAAATAACGTTTCCATCATGTTCACCGCTTGCTAAAGGTAAATACGGGCTATACTGATATTGAAAATCATAATCATAATCATCTTCAATAACTGGTAATTGATAAGCCCTGATCAATTCTAATAATTTTGTTCTGCGTGCAGAACTTAAAGTCACAGTAGTGGGGTGGTGATGGTGAGGAATAATATATAATAACTTTATCTTTTTATTATTCAGTGCAATTTCTACGGCATCAATATCCATCCCCTCACTATCTACAGGAACACGGATCAATTCTGCGCCAAGCTGTCTGAAAACAGCATCTGCCATGAAATAGCTGGGATCACTCACCAATACCTGGTCACCGGGTTTAAGAATAAGTGACGCTGCAATATAAATAGCCATCTGTGCACCACGGGTAATCATTAAATTATCTGTCGTAATATTCAGCCCCCTGGTTTCATTTAAAAAGGAATGCAGTGCCTCCTTAAAACTATTGCTCCCTCCTATATCCCAGCTGGAAGCCGATTTTTTCAGCACATTGAACCCCAAAAGTTTCCGGTATTCCTTTAATATCTTTTCAATCGGAAAAATATCGGTCTCAGGAAATCCATCATCTACAATCAATTGATATCCAGGCAATATTCTGGGCAGCGATGGTACATGCTCAAGTTGATCAAATGAGAATTCAGATTTCCCTTTATATCCTTTCAGAGAACTTTTATTTGCATAAGATCTTGGTTTTATAATAGGCAAACGTGAAGAAATACGATATCCTTTTCTTTCTTCACTTTCAATCCAGTCCTCTGCAATCAGATCATTATAGGCAGCCATAATTGTTTTACGGTGCAATCCAAGGTCAATAGCTAAAACACGGGTACTTGGTAATTCCATTTGTGGCAATAAAATACCTTTTTGTATCAATAAGACTAATTGCGAAGCAATCTGCCTGAATACAGATGTGGAACTACTTTTATCAATTTGCAATAAGTTTTTGAATGGAAGCATAGGCGGCTAAATTAAGCTTTTATCACAGAAACATCACATTCATCTGGTCCATTTAATTAAGAAGAACTGGTACCCTAACCGGCGACGGCACCACAGTAAATTTGTACCCGACAAAGAAAAAATAGAGAACAAAACACTGAATGACAACGCAATACAACCATATCATTTCCTAAAGGATATAAGAAAGCAATTGCGAGCAACTTAATTTCATATATCTTCTTTGAAGGCCAGATAGAGAAACTTTTACCCCGGTACCAAAGAAAAAACACACAGGAAAAGTTTTAGAGCTCCTGTTTTAGAAATAAATAACAATTATATTCCAATGAAAAAATTATTGATTATTAATGCCAGTCCAAGAAGCAGCAGATCAAATAGCAGAGGTTTAACCGAAGTGTTTGTTAAACAATGGAAAGAAAAAAATCCAATGTCCAGTGTGCATTACCGTGAAGTTGGACAGGAAGCGATTCCACATGTTTCAGAGTTATGGATTGCTGGTGCATTTAAGCCCGCCGGCTTACGTACAACTGAAGAAATTGATGCACTCAAAATAAGTGATCAGCTGATTGCTGAGCTGAAAGCCGCAGATATCATCATTTTAGGATCACCAATGTACAACTGGTCTATTCCAAGTGCGCTAAAGGCTTATTTAGACCAGGTAATCCGTGTCAATGAAACAATCAAAATAAGTGGTACAGATCCTCAGAATCCTTATGAAGGACTCTTGAAAAACAAATCCGTTTATTTGCTATTGAGCAGAGGTAACGGGGGTTATGGAAAAGGCGAATATTATGAGCACATGAATTTCCAGAGCAACTATCTTAAAACTGTCTTTAACATTATGGGGATCGATGATATTCAGGAACTCTCTTTAAATGGAGAAGCTTTTGGAGGTGATTTATTTGAACAATCCATTAAAAACATCCACACTACAATTAACGAAATAACCAGCAGATCATGAGAAAAAAGTTAATCCTGATAGGTGGAGGATTCGCCGTTTTCTGGAGTGCAATGTGTGCATTGCTCAAAGTCGCGAACTAAAAAAAGAATGGGAACTGGAAATCACCTGGATTACTCCGGATAATTAAAACTTTTAGGCAATAAATACATGAAAAAGGGATCTGAATAGTTTCAGACCCCTTTTTCAGAAAGTTTAGCTAATATTTAAAAATCAGTATCAAGTTTCTTTTGCATTTCAACTCTCACCAGGTTAAAGGTTGATAACATTTTTTCATTTAAAGTTTTAAGAACCCTCATCCTTTGACGTTTACCACCCTGACGATTATTGGCTATATTCGAAATAGGCATACTTTGTGACTGAAAATCAGTATATGTTTTATACCTGCTCTCTTTTCCATAGGCATATTGTGGTATTTCCATTTTGATCTTATACTTGCCATCTTTTACAATTACAGATAACAGTGCATTAAAATAATATTTATCATTAACAGGATTCGAGCCATTTGTGATTGCACTGAAAGCCGTCATATCTGAGATATCATAAAAATTATTTATACTGCAAATTCCGGCTTCTGCATCATAATTTGAAGTTCCCATTTTGCTACTGGTAAATGTTTTTTGTATAGCCAGTTTTGCTCTTGAGAACAATTCTTGTTTTGTGGTCTCAGGCAGCTCTAAAACTGATTCAACATAAACTACATTGTCTTTAACAGGAAGATAATCTTCTAAAGATACTGTATCAGCTACTTTTGCTCCATTGCGTTGCGTACTCCAGGTAATCACATCTTGCGCTGTAGCATTAAAATTTAAAAATAGTCCAGTAAGAACTAATAAGAGAGTTAATTTTGATAAATTCATTGTTAATATTGTTAATTTTCCGCAATAATACAATATTAATAGTTAAAAAAACATGTTATTAAGACCTAAATACAATTGTATAGATAACTGTTACTTGGTTCATTGACTTACCCTGCCTAAATTAAATACGACTTTAGCAGCCCCTAAAATTCCACCATTATTTTTATCATGAATCAATCCTAATATCTCAAAATCCTGCGCGTTGAAATCCTTTGGCAAAGTAACAGTGATAATCCCACTTCCTGCTGTACTCAAGGGACTGCTTGTATTACCGTATAACTTTAATATTTGGCATTATTTTATTATTTGTTTCTTTATTTATTCTGAGTGAATCTTTAACGTTCCTGAAAAATAGTTAGACGGCAACAGGAACAGTAACAAAGTTAGAGTTATTAAGCGATTCTGACGGAGATAGTTACAGACCAGTATTTGCCATTCAAACTAAGAATAATCAGATTTTTATTTATAAACATACTTCGTCCAGTTCACCTGCAAGCTGGAAAGTTGGAGAAAAAGCTACATTTGCTTACGATCCCAACGATCCGGGTTCTGCCAGGATATTCACCTATTTCGGTGTCTTTAGCTGGACGATTGTGTTGTTGTGTATTTCCATTTATTTAATCGTAATTGGTGCAGGTTATCAGCTTTCAAAGCAGTTTTTATGCAAGTTTTGAACTCAAATCTCTATCTTGTTTTTTTATAGCATCAGTAAAAAACCATGGGCCAGGAAAATCTAGTCAGCTTTCTCAAAAACACGAACCTGATTTCTTCTGCTGTGGCTGCTGAAATTGCGGATCACTTTATAAGAAAAATCATTTCTAAAAATCAATTCCAACTTAGCGCAGGTAAAATATGTGATGAATATTTATTCCTGGAAAAAGGATATATGCGTGCATTTGCGCAGGATACGGAAGGCCATGAAGTCACCACAAATTTTTATACACAAGGACAGGTTATATTTGAAGTTTCTTCCTTTTTCAATCGCACAAGATCTCAGGAAAATATCCAGGCATTGACAGACTGTGAAGGCTGGAGTATCAACTATGAGCAACTGAATAATCTTTTTCATACGCTCCCCGAATTCAGAGACTTTGGCAGATCAGTCTTGGTTAAAGGATTCGCAGCGTTTAAAAACAGAACGTTGTCTATGATTACAGAAACAGCAGAAGGAAGGTATGAACAACTGTTAATGGCAAATCCGGAAATCTTTCAGCATGCGCCTTTGAAAAACATTGCTTCTTATCTTGGGGTTACAGATACCTCTTTAAGCAGGATACGAAAAGAGCTGTCAAAGAAAAAGTAAGTTTATTTCTTGTCATTTGGCAAGAAATCCAGGTGTTCGCAATGCTTCCTTTGTATAAACAAAAAAGCTATGGAACATTTACCTTTTTACATCAGACTCATCTTTATACTCAGTACAATTTTCAGTGTATGGATGCTCTACAAAGCCAGCAATTATTCAAAATCTTTAATCCTGATCATACTTTCATGGCTGGCATTGCAAGCTATTGTTGGTCTGTCTGGATTTTATACGGTTACCACAACCATCCCACCCCGGTTTGCCTTGTTAGTTTTCCCTCCTGTGGTACTCATTGCAGTCCTCTTTTTTACCAGAAAAGATATACTTGATAGTTTTAACGTGAAAATATTGACGTTACTCCACGTGGTAAGAATCCCGGTAGAAATTGGTTTATATTGGCTATTTATGCACCGAGTTATTCCGGGAATCATGACCTTTGACGGACGGAATTTTGATATCCTATGTGGATTAACGGCACCTTTAGTTTATTATTTTGAATCTATCAAAAATGTGCTGAGCAGAAAAATATTAATCGCATGGAATATCCTTTGTCTGCTATCTCTTGCTAATATTGTGAGTACAGCTGTCTTATCTGCCCCATTTCCTATTCAGCAATTCGCATTCGATCAACCAAATATTGCCTTATTATATTTCCCTTTTGTATGGCTGCCATGATGCATAGTACCGATCGTATTACTGTCACACCTGGTAACTATAAAACGACTGATCAATCCAGCCATTTAATTTGATATACCCTGAACATCTTAACAATTATGGCTTTTAGAGTGCCAAAAATTGAATGCTCAGGGTATGCTCAATTATAAATTCTCCAGATATTGATCAAGGTTATTCAGTCCTGCAGTAAAGCCTCCCTCGAAGCCCATTTTCAGGAGCATCTCCATATCAGTTGTTTGCTCAAAAGTAATTTCAATAGTGACCTGAGTCCTCTTACTATCCAGCTGGCTGAATTCCTTTTTCCAGCTCACTTTAGGAAAGTCTGGATTTTCATTGCCTTGTGCATCGCAAAATACCGCCACACTGGTAATACTGTTTTGAGCATCAATAGTATGATAATCTACCCTGCACCAGGTTTTTTCCCCTTCAGGACTCACCATACAGTAAAGCCATTGCCCGCCTTCGCGAAAATCCATATGCCCGGTTTCCGCTTTGTAGGGTTTGGGAGCCCACCACTGATCCAGAATTTCTGCTGTGGTCCAGGCTTTCCATACCTGCGCCAGCGGGGCATCAAATAGCCTGACTACGCTAAGTTTTTTGTTTTCCATGTCCTTTGAAAAGACTGCTTCTCTTTTTGTCATGATTGTTTATGGTTTTGGTTTTTCAATAGTTCATCCAACTGATCAAAGCGGCTTTCCCATTGTGCACGGAATTGCGTTACCCAGGTATCCACTTCTTTCATCTTTTGAGGATTAAAATGATAGTGTATTTCACGGCCGGATTGTTCTTGATTAACGAGCTGGCATTCAGTCAGTATTTTTATGTGTTTGGAAATAGCCTGACGGCTGCTGTCAAAATGTTCAGCAATGGCATTCGGAGTCATGGCCTGAATGGCTAATAAAGCCAGGATAGCTCTGCGGGTAGGATCGGCAATGGCCTGAAATACGTCTCTTCTCATAGGATACACAATTTAAGCAACTGATCAGTTGCAAATATACATGCAACCGATCAATTGCGCAAATTATATGACATATTTTTATTTTCTGATCAGACGGAACAGCTTGGTTTCATATGAATTAACATTACCGCTCCAGTTATTCCCTGTTGCGATAACTTTATGCTGCCATAAATCTCTGATTTGATAGTTCCCGGTTAACCCAAAATTATAAGTGATTTTCCGGGTTTGATCTGTGCGGTTTAAGATGGCTAATGCGTAGTCACCATTGGCCAGTGGTTTTAGAAAAACTATCCAGGTTTCATTGTTTAATTTACGGACAGCTTGTTTTCCTAAAGAATCCTGATTGAGCAGAATCACCTCAGGATTTAACAGAATCCGTTTAACTTCTTCAGTCATGTGACGAATATCATTAGTAGCTGCCAGCGGCGAGGCCAGCATACACCATAAACTCATCTGACTTGCATATTCGGCCTTTGTTATCTCTTCCTCCCTGCCATCCGTCATCAATGAGTACATAATTATAGCCTGCTTTTAACATGCCGGTACTGACCATGGCATCGGCCATTTCCATAATGTCTTTTTCGTTGATCTGATCTGCAAAATAATTCCATGTCATCCAGCCCATTGGCGGCTTTAAAGCTAAACTATTACCCTGGTTGGATTGAGCAGAAGTTTTGAAGTGGAAAAGACAATAGATAAGGGTGAGGTATACTGATATTTTTCTCATTTGCGTTTTATTCCACCGGGTATCCTTTATCAATCCAGTCAATTTTGATATTTTCAGGAAGCTCCAGCAATTTCACATTTGTAAATTTCTGATCCACAAATGCTTTAAATGCGGGTCTGATGTTTGGGCATCTATCCATTGGACAACATCCGCAATAAATCACAATCGCTTTATTTTTAGGGGTAGTTTTCAGGATTTCTTTCAGCTTATCTAAATTTTCAGCCTCACTGGCAGCCCCCAGGTTCGTTGCTCCTTTAATATTTTGAACAACTCCAATATTGTAAATTTTAACATCTTCTTTTTTACTGATCATATTCGCTAATACAGCGGGCGAAATCAATTGCTCTTCTTTCCAGGGATTACTTTGGAAATGAGGTTTTGATACTTGCGCAAAACAAACAGCTGTGATCGCTGTGAATAACAATGCAGTAAATGATATTTTTAATAAAATGTTCTTAAGCATAGTTCTATAATATTAACGTTTTAAATTACTTTAATCAAGGGTTCGTGTACTGTATTTTCCAGCCAGCCAAAAGAAACAACGTCTGCATCAATTAAGCCCTGATTCTTTAAAAGTGCTTCGAATTCTTCTACTCCTTCAGCTTCTACAGCAACCAATAAGCCGCCGCTGGTTTGAGGGTCTGCCAGAATAAACTTTTGATGAGCTGTTAATGTACTGATCTTGTGCCCGTAACTATTCCAGTTTCTTTGTGTGCCACCCGGATAGCAGTTCAGGTTAAGGTAATATGGCAATGATGCAATTACAGGTACTTTATCGAATTCAATAGTTGCACTTAAACTGCTTCCATCACACATTTCAGCCAAATGACCAAGCAAACCAAAACCTGTTACATCAGTCATCGCCTTTATACTTGGCAACTGACCAAATAACTCCCCCATTTTATTAAGTGTAGTCATACTTTTGAGTGCAATTGCTGCATCTTCCGGAAGTAAAACACCTTTCTTTTGTGCGGTCGATAAAATGCCTACGCCCAATGCTTTGGTTAAATATAAACGACAGCCGGCAGTAGCGGTAGAATTTTGTTTCAGGTGAGGAATATTAATCAGCCCATTAACTGATAATCCGAAAACCGGTTCAGGACAATCAATACTGTGTCCGCCGGCCAAGGTAATCCCAGCTTCAGCACAAATAGCTCTCGCGCCTTCTAAAACTTTCTGTGCAACTTCCGGAGCAAGCTTTTCAATAGGCCACCCCAAAATAGCGATGGCCATTACTGGCTTTCCTCCCATCGCGTAAACGTCACTGATCGCATTTGCAGAGGCAATTCTGCCAAAGTCATAGGGATCATCGACAATAGGCATAAAAAAATCTGTAGTCGAAATTAAGGCTGTTCCATTGCCCAAATCAAATACGGCAGCATCATCCCTTTTATCGTTTCCGACTAAAAGACGAGGGTCAGCTGTAGCCGGAACTGTAGTGTGCAAGATTTTGTCAAGCACTGCGGGACTAATTTTACAGCCACATCCTGCGCCATGTGAGTATTGGGTAAGTTTTATAGAAGTCGGTTCCATTTTTCTGAGTTATGTTTATTGAGCGGAATGTAATTCCTGTATAGATGCCAGTATTTTGGCCGCATTCACTTTGATGTCTTTACTATCAATAGCTATTGTTTTAATTTTCTCCGGATCACGTTTATGAAGGCCTGTTTTATAGGTCTTATCATAATAAACCAATACGATCCGGATAAAGTCGGCCATACGGTTATCTTCGATTGCCAGGATAGCATTTTTAGTCTGTTCGGGGCCAAGCCTCTTCCAGATACGCTGGGTACATCCGATTAAAAATTCAGGGTCTAAGGCTCCGTATTCTACAGCCAGCATTTCGACACGGTGTTCCTGTGGAACCGCTATGTTTAAAACTAACGAGCTTCTCATTTGAAACCAGAAAGGGTTCGGGATACACCTTTTACCAATGGTCAGACTTTCGTCTTCTACCCATATCCGGTTTTCAGGATCGAGTTTATTTAGTTGAAAAGCGAAGTTATTTTCAAATTGCTCTTGTGTAGGCTGCACCATTTTATTCATCGTGCCATAGGATGATCCCTGGTGCTGCGCCAATTCTTCCAAATCTATGATCTGTTCACCCATAGCCTGAAGCTGATGAAGAAGCCTGGTTTTACCAGAGCCCGTCATCCCGCCCAGGATAGTTAATTGATAGGATTTTTCAAACTGTGCGACAGACCATCTGCGGTAATTCTTATACCCACCTTCAATAAGATACACTTCAAAGCCATACAAATCAAGTGCCCAGGCCATTGCACCACTTCTCATGCCCCCGCGCCAGCAATGAACGGCAATCTTTTTTTCGGGTGAAATGGCTAAAGCCGTCTTAATAAAAGACGACCATTTATTCCCTGTAAGATCAAAGCCTAATAAAATCGCTTCTTCTCTTCCAACTTGTTTATAGGTTGTACCTACCTGAACACGTTCTTCATTCGTGAAAATCGGCACATTAAATGCACCGGGTATACTGCCTTGCTGAAACTCTAAAGGAGTTCTGACATCAATTAAAGGAACGGATTCAGGTAAATTGATAAAGTCATGAATAGCAATTGATTTGATCATTTTAAGGATTTAGTACCAGATCCGTAAATATGATCAAATTATAGAAATTACGAGCCTGTTTGTGTAACAGGTTAGTTATACTTTAATGAACTGTCATAAGTATCATCGATCACTTTGTCTTTCCATTCTTCTTTTCTTTCTGCCAGCAGTTCAGCAATCCGTTCTGCACTTAAACCCGCAGCATTGTTATAAGAAGCAATATAAGCTGATAGTTTTTCTTCTATTGCTTTGATACTGTTAGTGAAATCTACAAAGTCTTTGACCATGCGCTTACGTCCGCCATGCGAGGAGAATAATACATCATTAAATCTAAAGTATCTGTGGGCCAAGTTATTTCTCAAGACCAAAACTTCTCTGAATTCCTCCATATCAATATCACTGATTTGATAAGCTTCTTGTAATAAAGTAGTCATCACCCCTACCATCATTTTACTATGGTCATATTTAGCCCAGATTGCTTCATAGGCATCTTGTGAATCAGGTTTGTTTTTAACGATGTCATCTATAGCTAACATATTGATAGTCTGCTGCTCTAAAACCTGCCCCATATAGATTGCTCTGCCATAATGGGCATAAAGCAATAGCGCTTGTTCATTTTCTTTTAATTCGTATTCTTCAATCGCTTCCTGATAGGTTGTGTGCTTCATTGTGCTGCTTTTATAGGTTTTACCTGGCTATAACGCTTATAACACAGGTTATGTTCTGTTTTAATTCAACAATTTATTGTTTACGCCATGCCGCCCATGCTCCTGTACTCCACAATGCCCAGATCACCAGCACTGGCTGAAATAATAACCTGATGCCACGAAGCAAATCTGAGTTCAGGCCAAAAGCATTGGTATGCGTGATGAGCTGAGAAATATTACCGGGAAAAACGAGTACAAAAAACAGCGCCACAATCCAGCCAATCCTGATACGCTGGCTGCTCCAGAATAAAAGGGATAACCCCATAGATATTTCTACAATTCCGGATAAGATCACGACAAGATCTTTATTCAGGGGAACCCAATCAGGCACTTGCGCGAGGAATTCTATCCTTGCCCAGCTCAGGTGTCCGATCCCTGCAGTCAGCAGAATCAGACTTAACAGGATACGGGCAATAGTCTGTGCTTTGCTGGTTGGATTTAATTGCATTTTCATATCTCTATTCGCTTAATATCATCAGGAGAACATGAAACCAGTCAAAAAGTTTGGCTTCCTCAAATTTAGCTCAGGACTGACTATTTTTCATGTCCTTCCAGGTCTTTATTTTCAAAAGCAGGTAAGATAGTAAAGCATAAAAACAAACCTGAATAACTAAAATAGTGGTATAATCACTGATAGCACTCAGCGTACCGCTTTGAAATAACAAGATCCGGTATCCGTTAACAAAAGGCATCATTGGAAAAATATAAGCAAATACTCTTGCTGCCCACCCGGTCTGATCAAAAGGCCAGCTATATCCGGACACAATATATACCGTCATGGAAAGTACCATTAAAAATTGTACCGCCCTTAACTGGGTTTTAAAAATTATACTGGCTACCATTCCCATAAAAGTTGCAGCAGCAATAAACAGGAAAAAGATGACGGCTGCGTCCAGTATATGTTTGGGAAAGGGCTCTCTGAAAATCACATAGAAGCAGGCCATAATACCTGCCAAACCTATGGATATGATCCAGTAAGGAATAACTTTGATAGCCATCATCATCGATACAGACTTGCTTTTCTGACATAATTCTTTGAAAGTACTGGCTTCATATTCTGAGGTAAAACTCAGTGCCATCACTACAATAGTTACCGTTTGCAAAATGATAGCCAGGTAAGATGGCCAGGAATAAATCATATAATTAGAAGCCGGATTATATAAACGGAAAGTATTGGAATGAAAGGCTTCATACTGGCCCGCAGCTACTGCCACCGGCAACCCCTGCTTCTGCATTGCCCCTATTTTTATACCTGCATTTAATGTTCCGCCAGCAGTCAGTAAACCCCGGGATACATAACTGGAGGTCATCAGGTTCGCGCTATTTACATAGGCATTGATTTCGGGATGTCTGTTCTGCAACAGGTCAGCTTCAAACCCATCAGGTATCACTACGGCCGCCAATGCTTTGTCATTCATTAAGGCGGTTCTCATGTTTATGGTTTCGTGTTTCACGGCTACCACCTTCAGCACATCCATATCATCGAGCATATCAATAAATCTGGTGCTCATTGCAGAGTTATCTTTATCAACGACCATCACAGGCAAATCGGTAAACTTACCTTTTTGATAGACCGCTCCAAATATGATTCCATACAAAATGGGTCCACCAATAAACAGCATCACCATAATCGGATTGTTCTTGAACAACCTGAATTCTCTGCCTGTTAAGGATAGAAATGTTTTAAATCTGTTCATGGTTATTCCTCTTGTGTCTTAACTTCTGCTGATACCCGAAGGCTTTTCCTGATTTTTAATTTCAGCAGTATAAAACTTATTAAAAAATATACTGCAATCAAAATAAGCTGATGCTGGATAAAGGGCATTACATCGTGAATATTCGCCCCTTCAAGCAGTAAGGCTCTCAAACTTCTTAAATATGGGGTCAATGGGATAATTTTGCCAAAAACTTCCAGGATAACAGGGGTCTGATCTGCTGGCCAGGTAAAGCCGGATACGGTAAATGCGGGTGAAGCAATACATAAAAGCAGCTCTGTCGCTTTCAGTTGAGAGGGAAAAATAAGACTGTATAAACCGCCGAGTAAACAGGTGCTGATCACCATCAGAATTTGTGACAGAAAAAGCACTTCGGGATGCACGGGATTGGGCAGTTTAAAGTGCAGACTGAATAAGTAAAAGACCAGCAGGGTAATCATCGACAGCATTACGTAAGGGAACATCTTGACAATGATGAGTTGAAAGGCTGAAGTAGTACGGCCTAAAATACCCGCTGTGTTAAAGGTATTGTTTTCTATTTCCTGCGAAAAACTAACAGCCATTGCCAATAAAAGGAGCTGATGCAGGATGGAGAAAATAAGTGCAGGCCAGAGGAATACCAGGTAACTTTGCCCGGGGTTATAGAGTTGAAAAAGGTTGAGCTGGAACGGCTGAATTCTTTGGGCAGCTACACTGGCAGGCAAACCCGATTTCTTCATCGCCTCTATACCAATTCCTGCGTTCAGGGTTCCGTTACATTGTGCAATCGCAGTTCCGGCTGCCCCCGCAGCAACGGTATTACTCATGTTCAGATAACTGTTGACTTCAGGATTACGTTTATTCAGCACATCGGATTCAAACCTTTCCGGGATCACCACAATAGCAATTGCACGTGTATCGAGTATGGTTTGATCCAGGTCTATAGTTTCATGTTTGACTTCCAGTACGTGCAGGGTTGGGTGATCGGAAAACATATCGATCAGCTTGTTGCTCATCGGGGTATTGTCTTTATCTACCACCACAATTTTCAGGTGTTTCACTGCGCCGTCCATGTAAACATTGCCTAATAAAAAAGCAAGGATAACGGGCATGATCAGAAAGGCAACCACAAATATTTTGTTGCTCCAGAACAAGCCAAACTCTCGTTTAACCAAATAGAAGAAGTTATTGATCTGCTGGTGCATCGGATTTATAGCTTAGCCCTTGGCAGTAAAACAGCAGCGTTAAAAAGCAGGGTTTCAGTTTTTTTAATATCTGCCGGAATAACTTTAATTTCATAAACAGCTTCGTCCATTTTGTAGTCCGGATAAGCTGTAGTAATATCGGCATATTTAGGCATCTGCTTAATAGTCACTATTTTCCCGGTAAATGTTTCCTGGTTATAAGGAACCTTTACAGTCACCTCTGCGCCTTGTTTAAGTTCAGAAATCTGACTTTCAGGGATAGTGAAACGAAACCAGGTACTGCTTGGAATATAGCCGCTGAAGATTGCATAACCTGGGGTTGCCAGTTCTCCTTCGTGTAAAGTAATGGTTTCTACAGCCATATCATTGGTGGCAATAATGTATCTTTCAGAATAAGCAACTTCTGCTTCTTGTAATACGCCTTCTGCTTGCTGCTGCTGTCCCATTGCAGCTTCTTTTGTTTCTGCACGCGGGCCTTTTTTGGCTTCGTTCAGTTCTGCTGTTGTGGCTTCAAGTTGTGCTTTTGCGCCTTGATATTTAGCAAACGCTTCGTCGTAAGCCTGGGGGGCCATCATACTGTCGGCATACATTGCACTGGCACGTTTAAAGGATTTCTGCGCAAAAGAGAATTGTTCTGCAGTAGCTTTATATTTAGCCTGTATTTGTTTCAGCTGGTTTGAAGTGGCACCATTATCGGCCATGGTATGTTGTGCTGATGCAGCTTTAACCACGCCATGTGCCTGAGCTACTTTAGCGGTAACTTCTGGTAGATTCAACATAGCCAGCGTGTCTCCGCGATGTACCAGATCTCCTTCTTTTACATATATTTTCAGGATCCGCCCTGCTACTTTAGTTGTAAAGGCAATGGTTTCTCTTTTTATCTTTCCTTCAAATGCGTTCTCCAATTTTTTCTGGCTGCAAGAGGTAACACCAAAGAAAATTATAATCAGCGGTAATAATATTTTAATATGCTTCATCTTGATAGAATGTTTATTTCTTTGATTTGAATTTGTCTATAGTCAGGTTTCCGGCAGCTTTATGTGCTTCGTCAGCGGCCCTTCTTTGATTGAATACGGTTTCTAAGTAACCTAGTTCAGCTTTTTCACTATCGGTTATGGCCGCGATCAGATCGGCTGGTTTGATCAGTCCGACCCGGAATTCTTTTGTAGCAATTTGTAAGGCATCCAGAGATACTTCTTTTTCTTTCTCTTTGGCAGCAATCTGTGCGGTAGCAATACTGTAATCGGTATTTGCTTTAACCAGACCAAGCGACAATAATTCTTTTGCTTCTTCTTTTTTATTCCTGACCTGTTGTAATTCAATCTTTATTTTCCTGATTTCATGTTTACTTTCAAATCCATCGAAGATGTCCCATTTTACACCCACGCCCGCAATAAAAGTGGGGAATAGTTCCAGTTTGTTCATCTGAAGTTTGACATCACCGGTATTAGGGCCGAGTGTTCCGGCTTTATTTTGAAAGACAAGATTGTTTAAGCTCATATAAGATACCGAACCGAAGGCCGCAGCAGTAGGTATCAAATGATTCTTTTTAGCTTTAAGCTGATAGTTATATGCTCTGTCCTGAGCTTCGAGTGCGGCAAATTCGGGACGGTTATTGACATCCTGATTCGGAATTACATTCAGGTAAGGCACCAGGCTGTTATCAATTAATTGAAGTGTATCTGTGCCGGTTCCGGTCAGCTGTGCTAATCGTTTAAGGACTAAATTCCTTTTCCCGTCATATTCTACCAGTTTTGCTGCTAATTGTGCCCGGGCAACTTCAATCTTCTTGTGTTCATATTTAGTGATCAGACCGTAGGAAAGCGCTTTATCGGCAATCTTTGATTGTGCTTCCAGTTGCTTGCCACTATTATCCAGCACTACTTTACTTTGTTTTAGCAGCGCAAGCATGTCATAGGTTTCACTGACTTTACCAATAATTATCTGCCTGTCATTCTCTAAAATGACTGTTTGAGCTTTCATCTTTTCGGTGATTGCCTTTTTATAATTGCCAATTTTAAATCCGTCAAAGAGTAATGCTTTTACACTTACATTGGCCAGCCAGGTATTATTGTGCATGTTAAAGCTACCATCCAAAGCTGGAATAGGAATATTTAAAATAGGAAAGGTGGAGGATGGCAAACTCGCATTGACACTGCTGTTTAAATAAGCATAACTCGCCATACTGCTTACACGTGGCAAATAGGCATCTGATAAGGCTTGTCTGGAATCTTTGCTTTGTTCTACGTCGAGTTGTTTATTGGCCAGTTCTGCGTCTTTATTGACAGCGCGCTGCATCAGCGTAGGTAAATCCGGTACTGCCTGGGCTTGTACAGTGTTTATCCACAATAGTGAAATAAACAGAACAGCGGTAAACACCAGCCTGGTTGGGTAATAGTTTCTCATAGGGTAATGAATTTCCCGCAATAATTCTAATTTACATTTTTAATCAGTGAATACTGCGTTTATACTAGTTTAAACTAAAAACTATCGTTTAATGTTTTTTCTATTTTCGGTAACAGGTTAAAAGCATCCTGAGCAACCTGGGGTACTGGCCGGGCCAGTTTACGTAATTTTGTATCTATCCAGGAGCCTTCGACGGTAAGAATGGCTCTTACTTTATTTTCCTGATCGGTAAATTCTTGCAGAATAGACCATTTTGATCCGTCTGCACTCATCTTCTCCACTTTGATATTAATGTTGATCACGTCTTCAGATTTGATCTCCCTGAGAAATGTGCAGGATTCTTTGAAGATAACCGGGCCAAAGTGCTGTTCTTGCATCACGGTCATTGTCAGGCCGAGTTCACCTAAAATTTCTAACCGGGATTGGGCAGCCAGGTCGTAATAACTGCTATGTCTGAGGTGAAAGTTGGGGTCTAAATCGGCCCAGCGTAATGCTAATCTTTTCTGAAAATGTACCATGATCTCTACGGATTATTTATAGGGACAAAGGTAACATATAGCCGTTTTTTATTATACTGACCTATGTTAGGAAATTGATTTACGAAGCCTGCTCAAACTTTCAGGATGAATACCAAGGTATCTGGCAATCCGGTGGACGGGGATTTCCTTGATCACTTCAGGTCTGTATTTAATTAGTTCGAGGTAGCGTTGTTCTGCATTTTTAGTGAGGGCATCTTTTTCTTTTCTCACTCTTTTCATATAGAGTCCTTCGGTAGCAAGCCTGCCAAATTGATTAGCGAGAAGAGACGTTTTATAGGCTTCTTTTAATTGAGCATAGGGGACAATTTCTACAATGCAATCTGTTAAGCAATAGAGATATACATCTGATGTTTCTTGCGCCAGGAAAGAGGTATAAGAGGAAACCAGATCATTGGAGAAACAGAAGTCAATGATTTTATTCCCGATTTCGGTTTCCATACCGATCTCTATAATCCCTTCCTTAAGAAAATAGATATTTCTTTCCACCTGACCTATACTGGTCAGAACGGATTTTTTGGAATACACTGCAGTAACTGTAGGAAATGGAAAGGTTTCATTTGTACTCAGCATTTCAGCGATGTATTCACTCAAAGTCATATCTTATTTTTCGTGGTGATCTTCAAAAATAATCATTTTCCGGCAAAAGGGCATAATAAGCGAATCTTAAACGGTTTTTGAGCTTTTTAATAAACCATTTCAGAATTCTGGTGTTCACCTATTCATTAATACGGAATTTAATCAGATCAACAAATGGATAATCAAACTTATGCGCTCATCAATGCTTCAAGAACGGGAGACGTTGATCAATTAAAGAAATTACTTCAGGATAATCCTGATTTAAATGCTCAGGACGAAAAGGGGTATTCTCCGCTTATTATTGCAGCTTATAATAACCAGTATGAGGCGGTAAAATTATTGGTGGACTCGGGTGCAGCTGTCAATGCGCAGGACTTTGGCGGTAATACGGCCTTGATGGGTGTCTCTTTTAAAGGCTATCGTGATATTGCTGAATTGCTGATTAGTCATGGGGCTGATTTGAACCTTCAGCACGGAAATGGCGGAACTGCTTTGATGTTTGCAGCCATGTTCGGCAGAAATGAGCTGGTTAGTTTGCTGTTAAGCCATGGGGCGGACAAGACAATATTGGATTCCAGAGGGTTATCAGTTTTTGATTTGGCTGCGCAGCAGGGAAATGAGGCTGGAATCGCGTTGCTGGAACAAGACGATGTAAATCATAACGCATCTTAAACTGAGTTTATTTTTTAAATTATATCATAAAGGCTATATCAATTGATATAGCCTTTATGATTATTACCAGATCTCAACTAAGCTGGTATCTTTCCTTTTTTCTCCCGTTCCCAGAAACGGTGTTGTTGTATCGCTTTTTCAAAATCTTTAGCTGTCTTGTTCAGCAATAATCCTTCAACCGGTTCCTTTTCATCTTTTACCGGGATGTTAGAAAGCAGGATGAACTCCACTCCTTCTGCACTGGCGGCAATAGCTTTGCAATGTCTGAAAGCTTCTTCAACAAAGTGTACTGCATCTGCTTCAGCACTTAAGGCTTGAACTGACTTTTCACCACCAGGTACATAAACCGCGTCAAATAAAACAGATGCGGTAGTCAGGAAAGTAAAATCAACTTTGATTAATTTTCCTGAGTCATCTTTAATATGTCCGTCGTGAGTAGCTACAATTTTCGTCATTGCTCCGGCTGCTTCGAGTACCTTTTTATAAGCGTCCAGTTGATTTCCATTCACACCGTCAGCGGCCAGAATAGCAATTTTCCTGGTTTTGATAGTATCCTTTGGCGTATCTTTCATACTGAGTGCCGCACTTGCTTTCAATGTGCTTTTTACAATTTTCGGCTCGTAGCTTTGTTGATCAGCATCTGCAGGAACACCGTGATTAACTGGTTTTTCCGGCCCCGCTGGTACATCCAGACCTAAACCTTCTGCGACACGTTTAGCTAGTGTAAGGTCTACTTGTGTTAAAATACCCAGCATACGTTTTCTAATTTCCACGATTTCTACTTTTCCAAGTTCAAATCGCAATGCGTCAACCAGGTGATTCTTTTCTGGTTCAGACTGACTGTTGTAAAAAAGTGTAGCCTGAGAAAAATGATCAAAGAAACTATCACTGCGTGCCCTGATTTTCTTCGCATCTATGCGTTCCTGGTAAGAGCTGAAACCACCTTCTGAAACTTTAGCTTGCAATGGTGAATTATCATTGATACTGTTAGGCTGATAACTGGTGCGCCCGGTATTGATGGTTTGGCGCATATGTCCGTCTCTTTGATTGTTATGTACGGGTGAAATTGGCCTGTTGATAGGAATTTCATGAAAGTTTGGCCCTCCCAATCTTGAAAGCTGTGTATCGGTATAAGAGAACAAACGACCTTGTAAAAGTGGGTCATTGGTAAAATCAATACCCGGCACAAGGTGACCAGGATGGAATGCAACCTGCTCTGTTTCTGCAAAGAAGTTATCAGGGTTCCTGTTCAGGGTCATTTTTCCGATTCTTTGAACAGGAACCAGCTCTTCTGGAACTAATTTAGTCGGGTCCAGCAAGTCAAATTCGAATTTATGTTCATCTTCTTCCGGAATCACCTGAATTCCCAATTCCCACTCGGGAAATGCACCTGCTTCAATAGCTTCCCAAAGGTCACGTCTATGAAAATCGGGGTCATTTCCTGAAATCTTCAAAGCTTCATTCCAGACTACGGAATGTACACCAAGCAGTGGTTTCCAGTGGAACTTAACAAAGTGTGATTTTCCTTCTTCATTGATCAGGCGGAAAGTATGGACACCAAATCCTTCCATCATTCTATAACTGCGTGGAATTGCCCGGTCCGACATCAGCCACATAATCATATGGGAAGATTCGGGCATCAGGGAGATAAAATCCCAAAAGGTATCGTGCGCAGAAGCTGCCTGAGGCATTTCATGGTGTGGTTCAGGTTTCACCGCATGAATCAGGTCTGGAAATTTAATTGCATCCTGGATAAAGAACACAGGCATATTGTTACCGACAAAATCGTAAATACCTTCCTGGGTATAGAATTTAACGGAAAAACCTCTTACGTCCCTGGCCAGGTCTGTAGAGCCTCTGGAACCTGCCACTGTTGAAAAACGGACAAAAACCGGGGTCTTTACTGTAGTGTCATTTAAAAATCCTGCTTTTGTATATTCAGCCTGAGATTTATACAATTCAAATACACCATGTGCACCTGATCCCCTGGCATGAACAATTCGTTCAGGAATTCTTTCATGGTCAAAGTGGGTGATCTTTTCTCTGAGGATAAAATCTTCCAGCAGTGTCGCCCCGCGCTCACCGGCTTTCAGTGAGTTTTGATCATCATTGATTTTTAATCCCTGATTAGTGGTCAGCAGTTGGCCTGACCCGTCTTCTTTATTGGTTTGGAGGTCTTCATTTTTTGAAATTACTTCCGGTGGAGATACTGCTGGTTTTTTCATAATCCGATATTTATCTTTTGTAGTTATTATCTTCTGTGGTTATAGCCTTTTATAGTTAAGAGTCAGGCTCTTTTCCGCTAATTCGCAACCAGAACAAACCGTTTTATGAAATGTTTTAAATTAAAATATGCTGTTGAATATGGGTTTTGTGATTAAGAAAGGATAAGATGTTATAAAATGAACTATAAATACACAAAAAAAGCACATATATTTGAACTCAAATTTTACAACTATATTTTATGGCAAAGGCATCCGAAATCAAAGTAGGAAATATTTTACGTTTCAACGGCGAATTGGTAACAGTTACAGAAATCCTGCATCGTACACCAGGTAAAGGTGGAGCTTTCTACTTAGGAAAGTTTCGTAATATTAAAACCGGGAAAATTGTAGAGGCCCGTTTAGCAACTGACGAGCAGGTTGAAATTTGCCGTGTAGAAACTAGTGATTTCCAATATTTATATGAAGAAGGTGACTACTTTGTAGTGATGGATAACGTTACTTTTGAGCAGTTCAGTGTGGCTAAAGCGTTGTTCGGCCCAGCTGCAAAGTTTATCAAAGAAGGAATGGATGTTATCGTTTCTTTTGAAAGTGAAGAACCTATTATGGCTCAGGCACCAAACTTTGTAGAGTTGCTGATTTCTTATGCTGAACCAGCTGTTAAAGGAGATACTTCTTCTGGTGCATTAAAATATGCAACCACAGAAATTGGCTTTGAAATCAAAGTTCCTTTGTTCGTTAATGAAGGTGACAAAGTAAAAGTAGATACACGTACGGGTGAATACGTTGAACGTGTAAAATAAGTAATTTCGCCATCCTGATGGCTTTATTTATATTCTTTTTAACAAAAAAAGCAGCTTATCGGGCTGCTTTTTTTGTGATACCCGAAATTGACAGGCAATTTAAGGATCAAGTCATAAACTTGTGGAGCAGGCTCTTTTTTAAGCATAAATTTTGACACGCTAAACAGAAAGTCTTTGCTATCACGGATGCTGTTATGCCTCTGGAAGTTGCGCTGAAAGCTTTCAATTTGCATGGGAATGACTCAGCCGAAACAAGGCCGGGCTGTTAGTAAATAAATTCAAAATAGCTTAATAATAGATCTATATCGGCCGGGTACTGCCCGGGTACTGTCCGGGTACTGTCCGGGTACTCGTTAGGGTAAGTCCAAGGTAAGAGTACCCTGAGTCCATGGCAAGTCCAAGTCAAAACAACTAGTTGAAACAACATGGACTTGCCATGCTTAAAGCCTGTTCTCAACCTGGTGTCATCCCGACCACCACTCAGGCACAACCAAACCATAACTAGTTGAAGATTAATGAAATTATAATTTTCCCTTTGACTAACCCATGGACAACTGCGGACAATTGCAGACAGCTACGGACAATTACGGACATTTTTTACGCATCAGGATAATCTTTAACACGAATAGCCTACATTGGTGGAAAGGCATTTATTGATTATGGGAAGTTTAACGGGTAAATTTGTAAAGGGAATCCTGGGCGATTTCATTTTTAAAGCAGCAGTTTGGAGTACAGGTTGTTTCAAAAGTTCTGTAAGGGGCACAATGAAACAATCAATGGAAACCCAAAGGCATCAGAGAACTTTCGTCAAAGTAGCAAGCCTGGAAAAATCAGGAAGTAATTGGCTTATTAAAGAATCGTAACCAGCTGCTTTGAACTCAGAAAATATCAAACCCAAAACTTGAAATTTAATCCCTGATCCACAAGTTTATGACTTGGTCCCAATTTAACAGACATGATTTTTAAGAAGCAGGATTCGGCCAGCGGTCCACACTCCATTCTTTTTTATAGGTCCTGATAAATTTATTTACCTCTGCTATTTTATAAGGGGGACAGGCCCCTGCTTTTGTGGTGATGAAAGCGCTGAGCCCAACCGCAAAATCTAAAGTATCATTGATATATTCGTTTGATAGTTTCATAGCCAACAGCCCTGCCAGGAAAGAATCTCCGCTGCCTACGGTATCTTGTACCTGGATCGCGTAAGCAGACCAGTGATGCTCGGCCTGATCTCCATAATAAGAGGCTCCTTTGCTTCCTTTTGTGACCACAATCTCCGGAATACTAAATTTGTTCCTCAATAACTCTATACGTTCAATTTCTGTCTGACAATCCTGACTGAACCAATCACTGATAATTGTCAGTTCCTCCAGGTTTAATTTAAGCAGATCTGTTTGACAGAGTAGCGTTGCGATATAATCCGGCTCGTAATCGGGCGCGCGCAGGTTAACATCCATTACTTTATAGTGGGCCAGTGCCAGCAATTTCTCCAGCGTCCGCCTGCTGGTTTCACAGCGACCGGATAAACTTCCGTAAACCAGCGCATCGGCTTGTGCCACCAGACGGATATGCGGGTTTTCATAAGCGATATAATCCCAGGCCACAGGCTTAACAATTTCATAGCGGACTTCATTGTCCTGATCAGTAGTGACTTCTACAGTGGAGGTTTTATGTTCCTGATCCAGCTGAACATACGCAGTAGCTACGCCGGAATCCTTCATGACCTGCATTAATTCTGTACCATTCTGATCAGCGCCAACCCTGCTGATCAGGTGACTGTTTACGCCCAGGTTTTTTAAGTGATAAGCCACATTCATGACCGCACCACCGGGCTTTTTACCGGCTGGAAAGTTGTCCCACAATACTTCCCCAAAACATACTACCTGAAGACTATTTTTCCTGCTCATCTCTTAAATCAAAATTGCTCTTTTCTTTAAAGATACACCTTTAACCAGCTGTTTATTGATAGCCAGCATTAAAAATTCAGATCTGCTTATTTTCCTGTTCCTCACCGTCAACAAAAAAGCGCGTAGCGGAAACTTTCATCGGATTAAAATCAAATTCAATCATGGTTCCATTGTTAGGATTACCATATAAATCGAAGATCAGCTCTCCCAGCAGTTTTCCATCTGCTCCGTAATATTTCGCTTTTCCTTCACTTAAAAAGGACTCCTGACGGATACCTTTCGGGTTGCCATCATAAATAATCTGTTTAACGCGTTCGTCTTTTTCAAATATGGTAATCAGATCGTATACTGATGGGATACCTTCAATTTCTGTTCCTTTATAGGTGTATACTGTAGCAGTCTGCTCCTCTCCATCTTTATAGGTAGCATCTTGTCTTAGTCTTCCATCTTCGAAGTAGGTTTTCACTGCCCCATTCAGCACTCCATTTTTAAACACAGATGTTCCGCTGATTTTACCATTTTCTCCATAATATTTAACCTCTCCGTCAAATTTCTCTTCTGTTTTAGAGAGAGAGAACCCTACAAATTGCGGCTTACCGGATTTATAAAAATCCTTGAAAAGATATTTTCCATTAACAGCTTTCGGCTCGGGTCTGTAATAGACCATATCTTCTTTAGCTACAGGTTTCCAATCTTCATCAAAATATTGTGTTTTCACTTGTGCAAAGGTTGTAGTAAATGCAAATAGCAAAACAATTAAAATGGCATTCTTTTTCATCTGTTTATTTATTATTTCTTTATACCGGATTTCATCAGGCTAACTTTTAATCCATAAATTTATAAAAATCTTGCCAATTCTTATAAATAAGTAAGTTTACTGATACCTGTCAAAACATAACATGAATATAAAAACACACCAGGCTGGTGACCATAAAATAGCAGAAGTAATTTCAGATGATGTACTGATTAACAATCCCGAAGAAGGACTGCAGTTATTAGTTGATCTTTATTACCAGGATTTCGATAAAATTATCATCCGCGAGAGAAACATTATTCCGGCTTTCTTTGACCTGAAAACAGGGATTGCAGGCGAAATTCTTCAAAAATTCTCTAACTATAGAGTAAGGTTGGTAATTGTTGGTGAATTTATCCAATACCCCGGGCAGAGCATCAAAGATTTCATTTTTGAAAGCAATAAAGGTAAACAGATTAATTTCCTTGATTCTGTTGAACTTGGAGTAGAAAAATTATCAAAATAATCCTGTATTTTAGGCGGAAAACTAAACAAAGAACCAGCATAATCCTGGTATAATAAATATATTAGATGTTAACAGTAGAAAAAATTGGCGGCACTTCTATGAGTGCCTTGCAGGATGTCATTAAAAATATTATTCTATTTGAACGTACGGGCGATCAGTTATATAACAGGATATTCGTAGTATCAGCGTTCTCAGGCGTTACAGATCTTTTGCTTGAAAACAAGAAAACAGGTGCGCCGGGTGTTTATCACCGCATTGCGAAACACCAGAATTTTCATCGCCCGCTGAAAGATTTGATTGTCAAATTAAAAGTGATTAATAAAAAATACGCTGACCTCGGACTGGATCTTGCAGTTGCAGATCAGTTTATTGAGAATCACGTTAATCAGGCTCAGAAATATCTGGAAAATTTAGCAAATATTTTGGCTTCTGGTTACGTAAGTAAAGAAGGGATATTGCAGGCGGCACGTGAAATATTAGCTTCGATTGGTGAAAGTCATTCGGCTTTTAACTTTACCAATATCCTGCAGAATATGAACATCAATACTGCACTGGTTGATTTGAGCGGATTTGACGATCACCGTGCTTTTACGATAGATCAGCGTATTAAACATGCTTTTAAAAATATTGAGCTTAAAAAGACACTTTGTATTGTTACAGGTTATGCCAAGGGTACTGAAGGGATTATGCGTGAGTTTGACAGAGGGTATTCAGAAGTTACCTTCAGTAAAATTGCCGGGTTTTTAAGACCTGCAGAAGCTATTATTCATAAAGAGTATCATTTGTCTACTGCTGATCCTGCGCTGGTAGGCCTGGAAAATTGTACTCCGGTTGGGTATACCAATTATGATATTGCAGATCAGCTGGCAGATGTGGGTATGGAAGCTATCCATCCGAAGGCTTCAAAACCATTGGAAGTAAGTGGTATTAATCTGCGGATTAAAAATACATTTGAGCCTTCCCATCCGGGTACTTTGATTACGCGTGAGTTTGTTTGCGAACATAAACGCGTAGAGGTCATTACCGGAACTGACAAGTTATTAATGATTGATGTATATGATCCTTCGATGGTTGGCAATGTAGGAAGTGACTTACAGATCATGCAGGCATTTTATGATCATAAAGTGAGTTATACATTTAAAGCGACCAGCGCAAACAGTATTTCTATTGTGATCTGGGCGCGTGACTTTAACAAAAAGCTGATCAGTAAACTGGAAGACGATTTTGAGAAAGTGACGATAGAAAAAGTGGCTATGGTTTGTTTGCTGGGTACGAATATGGATCAGCCTGGTCTATTGGCTAAAAGTGCGAATGCGCTGACCGAAAACAATATCAATATCAAGAGTGCCGGTTTTGCATTAAGGAAAGTAAACATTCAGTTCCTGATTGCTCCTGAGCAGTTTAAGATGGCTATTATCGCATTGAACAAGGCGATGAAGTAATATTTGACTTTTATTAAAAAAGACCCTTTGAAATAAATTGTTTCAAAGGGTCTTTTTTATTATTCAGGGTTACTGCGTATAACCCGGATTCTGAGGTGCCAGATTTGGATTTACGCCCAAAGGAAACTGCGGCACAGGAAACAAGTTGTGATATTCCCTGACATTGGTCGTCCCTTTAGCAGTTAGCGTGGAAACGAGTTTACCGGTACGCACCAGATCAAACCACCTGCTGCCTTCAAAAGCAAGTTCTAACCTGCGTTCTTGCAGAATTGCATTCCGAAGGCCATCTTGTGTTAAATTTTCAAGATCAGGCAGCCCTGCTCTTTTTCTGATACTATTGACGGCTTTATAGGCAGGATTACCATTAACAGGACTATTTAATTCATTATAAGCTTCTGCATAAGTTAACACAACTTCTGCGTAACGCATGAGCGGGAAATTATTATCACTTTGATTTTCTGTTGTTGCATCTGCATCTATCCATTTATTCACGTAATATTTACCGTCAGTACCTTTGACAAAGAAAACAGCTTTACGTTTATCGGCAGCGGTATAACTATCATAAATCTCTGTGGTTGGCTGGAATGAACCGAAGCCTCTTCCGCCTACACTATTATTTTCCTGCGCAAAAAAGGCAATAAGATTTCCTCCTTGTCCACCCGGGCCACTCACAAACTGCGCGTCAAATATGGCTTCTTTTCCGAATTCATTTTTAATATCAAAGACATCTGTATAGGTATCCCAGAGCCCATAACCTGCACCAGCTAAAGTGGTCACTTCGTTTGCTTTATCGGCAGCCAGCTGATACTGTTTTAAGGTTAAATATACACTGGCCAGAAAGGATTTTGCTGCGCCACTGGTTGCCCGGCCACGATCTGCACCACTATAAGTTGCAGGCAATACATTTTCTACAGCGGTAAGATCTGCAATAATCTGTTTATAGACATCAGCTTTAGGGTCACGTTTTGGATAAGTCAGCTGATCTAAGGAACTTACTTCGGCGGTAACAATTGGCAGATCCCCGAATAAACGGACCAGGTGGTAATAATAAAATGCTCTCAAAAATTTAGCTTCAGCAACTAACCTTGTACGCAGTGCTTCTTCCATATTTATTGCAGGTATTTTATTGATGGAAGCATTCGCCCTGGTTATCCCAATATAAAAGTTATCCCAGGTTTCGCGCAGAATACCATTTTGGGAAGTATGTACATAGGTATTGAGCTCAATTCTCGGCGCACTGTTATTTAGGGGAAACATGTTATCGGTTGTGATTTCACCAAGAATAACATAGTTACGGGTCACAAATCCATTTAAACGAACGGGTGCGTATACCGCTGTAATTGCTGAAAGTGCATCATTTTTAGTTTTATAGAAATTAACAGGTGAAATAAATGATTGTGGGTTTTCATCCAGTTTTTTACAGGATGACATCCATACCACACTCAGGAGTAATATATATTTTAAGATTTTCATGTGCTTAATTTTTAATGTTTATTGAATTTTTACAGCCCGATATTAATACCTACCAGGAATATTTTTGACGATGGATAACTTCCATAATCTGTCCCCTGGCTTAAGTTGTCCTGTCCAAACCGGCTCACTTCCGGATCATAGCCTGAGTATTTGGTTTTAGTGATAAGGTTCTGCCCGCTGATATATACTTTAACATTGGAGAGCCTGATCCTTTTTAAAAGTCCGGGACTAAAGTTATAGCCCAGTTGCACATTCTTTAAACGAATGTAGGAGCCATCTTCTATTTGATGACTGGTTACCTGGTATGGAGAGCCTGCCGAACTTGCGCGAGGCATATCATTACCGGGATTTGCCGGAGTCCAGCGGTCAAGCACAGTGGCAGACTGATTACTAACCCCTGTCATGGATTCCATTTCATACCTGTTTAAGTTGAAAATGCTATTCCCCTGTACGCCCTGAATGAATATAGAGAGATCAAATCCTTTATAAGAGAAATTATTGGTAAACCCGAAAGTATAATCGGGCTGTGCATGTCCCAGTATCACACGGTCTGTGGAGTTGACTACACCGTCGCCATTGACATCTTTATATCTGCGTTCTCCGGGTTTCGCATTTTTCTGTCCGGAGGCGGCAACTTCTGCTGCATTCTGAAAGATCCCATCCGTAACCAGTCCGTAAAAAACCCCGATTGGCTGTCCTACACGAAGTATTCCAGAACTTCCTAATTGCAAGTGGCCACTGGCCCCTCCTGAAGGAATATCATCTGTAACGGCCCCAAGGTCAAGGATTTTATTCTTGTTGAAGGAAATATTAAAGTTCGTATTCCACTGGAAAGCACCATTCAGATTGACAGTATTTACAGCAAATTCAAGCCCCTCATTTTTAACCTTTCCAATATTCTGCAGTGAGGTAGAAAATCCTGAGGTAATAGGCAGGGAAACGTTGTATAAGAGATCTTTGGTTTTCTTCTGATACCAGTCTGTAGTCAGGGTAATCCTGTTTTTAAATAAACCCAGGTCCACTCCGAAATTTAACTGAGCGGTAGTTTCCCATTTCAGGTTAGGATTAGCGATACGATTTGGTGCATAACCGATAACAATTACATTTCCAAAGTTATAACCATCAGTCTGCAAAGCTCCTAATGACTGATACTGACCTATTTCCTGGTTACCTGTGAGCCCATAACTGGCCCTGAATTTTAAATCACTTACCGCAGTCAGCTTGCGCATAAAAGGCTCATTCGATAGTCTCCATGCCGCAGATCCTGAGGGAAAGAAAGAGTATTTTTTACCATCCCCAAATCTCGAAGAGCCATCGTATCTTCCTGATAAGGTGAAAAGATATTTACTGTCCAGGTCATAATTGATACGGCCTAAGTAAGAGCGCAAACTCCAGTCGTAGGCATTCGAAGTATTGGGATTGGTTTGCTGGGCAGCCCCCATATTATTGTACTTCTGAATATCACTGGCAAAGTTTTGCGCACTGGCTTTTACATCCTCATAGTTAGCGTTCTGAAAAGTATAGCCTACCAGGAAATTAAAGCTGTGGATTTTAGAGATTACCTTTTTATAGGTTAAAGTATTCTCATTTAACCACTCAAAGTATCTTGAATTCGTAATCTCTGCTCTTCCATTTGTGGCCAGTCCTGAATAAACTGTTCTTGGCAGGTAAAAGTTGGTTTTATTGAAAGCCATATTTGCACCAAACATGGTTTTCAAGGTCAAGCCTTCAGTAATTTTATATTCCAGCGAAGTATTACCCAATAAACGGGTTTTCAATTCAATATTGGTACGTTCTTTTGCTAATGCTAAAGGATTACTGATTAAAAGCCCGCCTGGCCTGTTATTCATACTATAGTCTCCCTGGGCATCATAAACAGGAACTGTTGGTGAGAAAAATAATGCGCCATAGACCACACCGCCATTACCGCCGCCATCCCCGTCTGTGGCAACAGAGTTGCTCTTGCTATTGGTCACAGTCAGGCTATTGCTGAATTTAAATTTGCTGGATAATTGCTGGTCCAGATTTACCCTTACCGAGCCGCGGTTAAAATCAGAGTTGGTGACAATCCCGCCCTGGCTAAAATAATTCCCGGCTACGGCATATTGCGATTTATCAGTTCCACCGGAAAATGTCAATTGATAGTTTTGAATAGGTGCAGTTTGGAAGATTTCATCCTGCCAGTCAGTTCCTTTACCCAGCGCAGCAATTTGAGCATCAGTATAAGTTAAAGGTTTCGGGTAACCTGGCTTCCCGATATTATCTCCGTTTACATTGGCAATTCCATCATTAACCAAGGTAGCAAGCTGGGATGCGTCCAGAAGATCCAGTTTTTTTCTTAATTTCTGAATCCCATAATAGCTTTCAAACTGAATGCGGTTAAGTCCTGCTTTACCTCTTTTTGTCGTAATAATAATTACACCATTCGCACCTCTGGAACCGTAAATAGCAGCTGCAGAAGCGTCTTTCAGGATCTCCATAGATTCTACATCGTTGGGGTTAATTCCAGGCCCGTTTTCATTGTAAAGCGGGTAACCATCAATCACATAGAGTGGTTCATTACCGCCTTGAATAGAGTTACCTCCGCGAATACGGATATTCATTCCGCCTCCGGGAGCATTGGAAGATTGTGAAACCCGGACTCCTGCGGCCCTCCCCTGAATGGCTTGTGTTAAAGAAGCGACCGGGGTAGCTTTGATGTCTTTGGAACTGATGGAGGCAACGGACCCGGTAAGGTCACTTTTTCTGACAGAACCGTAACCAACAACCACGAGTTCATCGAGATTGGTATTGTCAGCTTCAAGCGTAATATTGATTTGCTGACGGTTGTTTACGGCCTGTTCCTTGGTTATAAAGCCTATACTCCTGAAAATCAAAGTCCCGGCAGCTGGAGCTGAGAGCGTAAAAGTACCCTTGGCAGTGGTACTGGTTGCTTTTGTTGTGCCTTGTAGTTTTACGGAAACCCCTGGCAGTGGTTCTCCCTGAGCATCCTTAACAATTCCATTCACTTGTATATCCTGAGCGGTAGCAACAAGTAAACCTGCGAATAGAAACACAGTTAGTAAGCTGATTTTTTTCTTCATACGTTTAATTTTTGGAGGTTGGTTTTTGGTTAGGTTGGTTGGTTATATAGGATTAAGAGCCATTTTTCTGTAAAGAAAAGCGCTTTATCAGCATTGTATTTGTGTGAAGGGGCCTTCATACAAAGAGGGATCACTGGGAAGTTTAGTGTAAATAAATATTTGGTTTATCCAGTACGCGTCGATAAATAATCAAAGCATATGAACTTTAACGCAATATAAATATTTGACAAAGAATGATTTAGAAGAAAAAATAAAACAAAAGGAAACTGCGTTTTCTGTTCAATTCAAACGTTTGAAACAGCAGGTTATAAAGACCAGATTGGGATTTCATTTCCTGATTACAGGAAATGTGAGCAAAGAGAGACAGGCAGGGGGCCTTTAAATTATAGTGTTAAAAAAAAGCCCCACATCGCTGTGAGGCTTTAAATTCTTAAGCTTCTTTTTCATTAAAAGAAACAATACCAAAATTCTTTTTGTTTAATTTTTTCAATTTACGTGGGATACGTACTACATCACCTTTTACTGCTTTATCCTCTGTTTTTACTACTTTACTCATGGTTTCAAATTACTATTGTTCAGTCTTGAATTAGACATCCCGTTTCTATTTTCGGCAATTTAAACATATTCTGCCGCAATGCGGCATTATTATTCATTGATAAAAGGTAAAGGCCTCACCAAATGGTTAAGAAAGTAATGCTGCTTTTTGGTTAACATGTAAATTTATAGTATCCTGTAAGATTCCCAGTGCCCTTTCAAGTACTTCTTTTTCTATCGTTAATGGCGGAAGCATTTTAATCACTTTATCATGACGGCCCACACATTCTACGATTAAATTATGCTTTTCAAAACAGTCTTTCGCAATTTTCTTCGCCAATAACGGATCACTGAATTTTGATAAATCTATCCCCCACATCATGCCCAGACCTCTGATTACAATACGTTCATCCTCAGCCGCTATCTCTTCCTGAAGAATACTTTTGATAAAAGAAGCTTTTTCTTTTACAGCTGCTTCCAAACCAGTCTTTTCTCTGAATTCCAGCGCTGCTCTGCCCCCAATAAATGCCAGCTGATAACCACGGAAAGTTCCATTATGTTCACCCGGCTGCCAGATGTCAAGCTCAGGCTTAATTAATAAGATAGCCATTGGCAGGCCATAACCGCTCAATGATTTTGACAACACTACAATATCAGGGGCAATTTGAGCTCTTTCGAAAGAGAAAAAGTCACCTGATCTTCCGCAACCGATCTGAATATCATCACAGATGAAAAGGATACTATGTTTTTCGCATAATTTTTTCAGTTTAAACAACCATTCCGGTGAGGCTACATGAATCCCGCCTTCTGCCTGTACTGTTTCCAGGATAACCGCAGCTGGTTTTTCAATTCCTGAATGGGTATCTTCCAAAATCATTTCGAAATAAGCAAGACTGTCAAAACCCTCAGGGCCACAGTTCTCAAAAGGAAGAAAAGTAACGTTATGCAGTCCTACTCCAGCTACATCGCGATGGTATTGATTACTGGTCAGCGCAAGACTACCCTGCGACAAACCATGATATGCCCCCATAAACGCAATCACATTAGAACGTTTGGTATAGTTTCTTGCTAATTTAAGTGCAGCTTCAATGGCATTGGTACCCGTTGGCCCGCAGAATTGAAACTTATATTCCAGTCCTTTTGGTTTCAACAGCAAATCGTTAAAAGTGGTGATAAAGTCACTTTTAGCCACAGTAAACATATCAAGCCCCTGCATAATGTTATCTCCTGCCATATATTCCAGGAGCTGCGCTTTAATGTAATCATTGTTATGACCATAATTAAGCGCCCCTGCCCCCATCAGGAAATCAATATATTCTTCCCCGTTTGCTCCGTATAAGAAAGAACCTTTTGCTTTCTGAAATACCTGGGGAAAACTTCTGGAATAGCTGCGTACATTGGATTCAAGAGTTTCAAAAACTTGTGTAGACATAATAATAAAAATTAGAGAATTTATAATTTAATAGTTAGATGATTAGATTTTTATATGGAAGCTGATTAAGCTTCCGTTTGGTTGGTTATTGGGGTATGAATGGGATACTGATTCAGGCGAATGGCTAATGTTCTGGCATTTTCACCCTTGAGCATGGTCACGTGATTTCCCGGTGCACCTACTGGCTGAATTTCATCTGCGTGAGGAGCCCATCCCAGGTTTTCATCGAAGCCCATTTTTTCCCATTCCTGCTCCAGTGCGCGGACCACAGTCAGCGCCGCATTCACTTTACCGGAAATGTAATATTCCATAGTTGAATTACAGATCATCAGGTAAACTGTTCTGGCCAGGAAGTCTGTGAGTACACCTTTTCCAAGACATTGAACTTTCACATGGTTCAGCATAAATGCGCGCCTTTCATGGACAGGCAATTGTTCTATAGCAGCTTTCATTTCCGCTATCCAGGCTGGATAAGGTTGCGTTATAAACTTGTTTTCTTCGAGATAAATAAGCGCATCATTGACCAGTGAATCCACAGGGATCGGATAAATATTTGCTCTGACAGGTATATCCAGTAAAATAGCTTGCTCTACCTGCTCATCCAGGTTTTCTAACTGCCGGATCATTTCATACAAGACATATCCGCCAAAAGAATGGCCAGCTAAACGGTATGGGCCTTCTGGCTGTACTTCTTTGATCCACTCAATATTTTGTGCGGCAATTTCTGCCACGGTATCCAGTGGAATTTCACCTTCCAGTAAACCGATCATTTTAAGTCCATATACCGCGCCTTCCTGATGAATTTCTACTGCAAGCTGATCGTACCAATCAGGGTTTCCATCACCACCAGGCAGAATAAACAAGTTTTGATCTCCTTCGGTCTTGCTTAATAAGATCAGGTGTTCATTGAGGCTGGTTTCATTTTGCGTCAAGAGCCCGGTCAGTAAGGCAGCCTGAGTTTCAATAGTTTTATGGATCATGAGTGCATTCAATTGGATTGCATAGCCCATTTTTCTGATTTGTGCCAGTAACCTGACCGTAATCAGGGAGTGGCCACCCAATTCAAAGAAATTATCATCAATACCTATCGTCTCAATACCCAGTAATTCCTGCCAGATACCTGCCAGTTTCCTTTCTATAATATTGCGGGGGCCAGCATAAGCTGTATCCGTTAATTTATGGGTATCTGGTTCGGGAAGCACCTTTCTGTTAATTTTACCATTCACGGTAAGCGGCATTTCAGCTAAAGAAACCCATATGGCAGGTACCATATAAGCTGGTAAACATCCTGACAGGAATTCCATAAGCTGCTCTTTGTTAAACTCATCTTTTGGAACTACATATCCTGCGAGGTATTTATTCCCGGCATGGTCTGTTTTAGCCAGTACTACAGCATGGTTTACTAAACCACTTCCTTGCAGTACGCGTTCTATTTCTCCTGGTTCTACCCGGTAACCTCTTATTTTCACCTGATCATCTATCCGTCCCATGTACCTGATATTGCCGTCTGGTAACCAGCAAACCAGGTCACCCGTTTTATAAATCCGTGCATCCGGAGCTGTACTGTATGGATTACGCACAAACTTTTCTGTGGTCAGTTCAGGCAAATTCAGATAACCTCTGGCTACGCCGCGTCCACCGATGCACAATTCGCCGCCTGCTCCTACAGGTACAATTCCGCCTTCGGCATCCAGGATATACAGCGTGGTATCAGAGAAAGCATTTCCTATCGGCACGCCTGTATAGTCTTGCTGAAGATCCAGCTGATACATACATTTCCCAATGGTAGTTTCTGTAGGCCCGTAATGATTAAATACTTCACAACTGGTTTCAGATAACCTGAGCTGCTTCACCACGTCATCCTGCAAAGCTTCACCACCAAAAATCAGCAGTTGAGCAGGCAGCAATAACTTCCCGTCGATACACAATGCTTTCCAGTGCGAAGGGACAATCTTCAGACAATCAATAATATGGGTTTCAAAATAATTGTTAAGTGACAGCGCATCTGTTGTTAAATCCCCGGAGATAATGTGAAGCGTACCACCCGCAGCTAAAGCACCAAACAGAATCGTATTTCCAAGGTCGGTAGCTATAGCAGGTACCAGTGCAAATGAACTGCAGGCATTAACAGCACATTTTTGTTGTAAACCATAGATATAATCTACCAGGTTGTCGTGTGTAATCATCACTCCTTTAGGGTTACCTGTAGAACCAGAGGTATAAATTACATAGACCAGATTAGTCGGTTTACTGGCATTTAAAGGGGCTTCTTGTGGAATTTCACTCCCGATAGCTGACCAGTCATCTTTAATATTCAGATAAGTAACAGCTTCGCCGGGATAAACAGCTCCGTCAGTAATACAAATTGCAGCACCTGTATCTTTCAGGATGAAACGGATACGCTCTTCAGGAAATGCCAGATCAATAGGCACATAAGCACCTCCGGCCTTTAATATTCCAATAATGGCGATGACCATTTCCAGACTTCTGTTGATACAGATAGCAACGAGCGTATCTTCTTTTACACCTTGTTTTTGAAGATACCTTCCCAGTTCATCTGTGCGCTGATCCAATTCCCGGTAAGTGAGTTGCTGGTCTTCATATATTGCAGCTACTGCATCTGGATTCGTATTGACTTGTTCCAGAAACAGATCTATAATAGTTTTATCCTGCACATACTGATGTACAGCTGCTGTTTCATTAAAAACGTGAACGATCTCATTTTCTTCTTGTGAAGAAAGCAATTTCATGGTTTTAACATTTTGCGAAGGAAGGGTTACTGCAGCTTTTAATAACTGTTCATAATGTTTAGCCATCCTGGCAATGGTAGTTTCCCTGAATAAACCGGTACAGTAAACAATGGTCAGATCCAGGCCTTCAGCTGTTTCCTCCATCATGAAGTTCAGGTCAAACTTGGCAGAAGTGTGTTCTACCGCTTCACCGCTCAGCGTCAGATCCCCTAATATCAGTTCCGGTTCTTCTGGTGTATTCTGTAACACAAGCATCGCCTGGAATAAAGGGGTTCTGCTGCGGTCCCTGTCTTTAACTACTGCTTCTACGATTTTCTCAAAAGGTATATCCTGATTGTCATAACCTTCCAGCGATGTTGTTTTGACCTGTTTTACTAATTCCAGGAAAGTTGGTGAAGCGCTAAGATCACATCGCAATGCCAGTGTATTGATAAAAAACCCAATCAGTGCTTCTGATTCTTTTTGTCTTCTTCCGGCGATTGGGGTACCTACCGTAATATCATCCTGCCTGCTATAACGGGACAACAGCACATAAAATGAAGATAGCAAAGTAATAAATAAAGTAACGTCTTGCTGCTGACTGAATTTATTCAGCTGATCGGTCAATGAGCGATCGATATGAAAACTCATCAAAGCACCACGGGTACTTTGTATCGCTGGTCTTTCAAAATCCAGCGGAAGCTCCAATAAAGCCGCATCGCCTAGTTTTGCTGACCAGTAATCCTGCTGTGACTTTAATACTTCTCCAGCTAAATAAGTGCGTTGCCAGATTGCATAATCAGCATATTGAATAGCCAGATCAGGTAATTGAGCCTTTGTATTTTGTAGTGCAGCCTGGTAATTTGCAGTTAGCTCATCAACCAGGATATTGATTGACCAGCCATCACATGCGATATGGTGCATCGTCAATACCAACAAATGTTCTTCTTCCTGCAATTTGATTAATCCTGCTCTCAGCATGTAATCAGCAGACAATTCAAAAGGCTGAAGGATAAGCGCGTTGATAGCAGCAGTCAATTCCTCCTTAACTTCAATCGTAGAAAGCTGCCATTGATCGGCTGCTATAACCTCCTGATAAGGTATACCATCTGTAGATTTGATGACTGACCTGAGCACTTCGTGCCTGCGGACAATACTTTGCAATGCCTGCGCAAGCGCATCCTGATTCAGCTTCCCTTTTAATTTCAGAACGGAAGGCATATAATAATGCACACTCCCTTCCAGCTGATCTATAAACCACAACCGCTCCTGACTAAAGGACAAAGGAATAAACTCCGGTCTTGCCAGCACGGTAATAGGCGGAAGCAATGTTTTGTTCCCACTAAGCTGTAAATACTGAGAAAGGGCTGCGATCGTTGTATTTTCAAACATCGCTTTGACGGTAACTTCCAGTTTCATTTGATCCCGTATCGTCCCGATCAGTCTGATAGCCAGCAGAGAATGTCCGCCAAGCTTAAAGAAATCTTCGTGTATCCCTATCTGTTCGATTTTTAATATTTTCTGCCAGATGAATGCCAGCGTTTGTTCCGTTTCATTTCTTGGGGCCACGTAAGCCTGCTCTGCCAGAGATCCGGCTTCAGGAGCAGGCAATTCTTTTTTATTGACTTTACCATTCGCTGTTAACGGCAAATATTCCATTTCGACGAGTAGGGATGGGAGCATATAATCAGGTAGCTTTTGTTGTAAAAACTCCATGATATTTTCCTGATTATAAGGACCATTCGGAACTACATAACCAATCAGACGTTTACCACCCTCTTCGTCAGTTAAAACGGTTACTACCGCCTGGCTCACTGCCCCGCATTTTTGCAGTACACTTTCTATTTCCCCAAGCTCAATACGGAAACCACGGATTTTCACCTGCTCATCTATACGGCCTTCATAAGCAATGCTGCCATCCGGAAGCCATTTACCCAAATCACCTGTTCTATATAAACGTTCTCCTTCTTTTTCGGCAAAAGGATGCGGAATAAACTTTTCTTCAGTCAGCACCGGCCGGTTCAGATAACCCGCAGACAAACCAGCACCCCCCAGATAAATTTCACCTGTTACCCCTATTGGCAACAATTGCTGCTGCTCATTTAAGACATACACAGTACGGTTACTTAAGGGATAACCTATAGGAATATTTTGAGCAAATCCTGGCTTAACCGGATAGGTTAGCGAAAAAGTAGTATTTTCTGTAGGGCCATAACCATTAAGAATCTCAATTGCAGGGTAAGTTTCCAGCAATTTACGTACATGTTTTGCTGATAGTTTTTCTCCGCCCACTAAAATAACGGACAGGGTTTCAAATACATCAATAGCTGTTTCCACCAACTGATTAAACCAGCCTGCGGTAAACCACATTTGAGTAACCTTTTGCTCCACTATTTCATTTTTCAATAAAACAGGATCAAGCAATGTCTGCTCTTCACATAAGATCAAACGGCCTCCGTTGAGTAACATGCCCCAGTATTCAAAAGTCGTTGCATCAAAAGAAGGTGCTCCGGTTGATAACAAAACATCATCCGTACTGAAAGAAACATAGTTTACTCCCCGAACCAGACTCACCACATTGCCATGCGTTACTTTCACGCCTTTAGGCTGACCTGTAGAACCTGAAGTATAAATCACGTAAGCCAGCTCTTGTTCAGACAAGACAATACCTGTCGGTGTCACTGGTTTTTGATGTAACTGATAGGCCAGTTTATCTAAACTTAGCGGTTCAATACCTTCACCGAGTGTTTCCAGCAGATCGGCATAGTCCGAAGTGGTCACCACTACCGGGCTGCTGCTTTCTGATAACATAAAGCGAATCCGCTCCTTAGGGTATCCCGGATCAATGGGCATATAAGCAGCTCCTGCCTTTAATATCGCCAGAATGGCGATCATCACCTCCAAACTTCTATCCATACAAAGCGGGACCAGCATTCCAGTTTCAACCCCCTGTTCAACCAGATAATTGGCCAGTTGATTACTGCGCTCATCGAGTTTAGCATAGGTTAACTTGCCTTCCAAAAACACCAGGCCTACCGCCGAAGGTGTCTGTTCAACCTGCTTTTGGAATAATGAAACGATAGAATCTTCGTGTTCATATGCAGAAGAATTATCATTAAAATGATGTAATAACTGCTCTTTATCTTCTCCTTCGACCAATACCAAATCACCTACCTTGTCTTTTCCCGGGGATATAATTTGCGACAATACCTGTTCAAAATGTCTTTTTAACTGCTGCACATATACTTCCCCCAATATTTCTTCATTGTACATGAATAAAATATTGATCTCGTCCATTACCGCTACAATGATAGAGAGCGGATAATTATTGTGCTCTTTGATGACCACGTTGTCTACCAATAATTTTCCCGGACCAGAAGGGCCACTTTTGCCAACAGGATAGTTCTCAAAAACCAGGATACTATCAAATAAATCTCCCGTAACACCAGTCCATTTCTGGATAGTACTTAACGCGGTATAACCGTATTCTCTGGACATAATCTGTCCATCCTGAATAGCAGCTAACCATTCAGCAATTGCTGTATCGTGTTTTACTGCCGTATGTAAAGGGAGCGTGTTGATATACATTCCTACCCTGGTTTCCATGTTGGATAGTTCCTCAGGTCGTCCGGATACAGTAACCCCATAAGTTACAGCTGTTTTACCTGTATAATTGTGCAGAATAAAGGCCCATACCCCTTGTATCAGCGTATTCAAGGTCAGACCAGCTGCCTTTATATAAGCATCTGCCTTTTCTTTAAGCTGCTGATCCAGCACAAGCAGTTCTTCCTTAAAGCTCCCTGCCCCTTTAGTACTTCCCTCCGGCGTTTGAATAAATGGCAATAAACTTCCAGCTTCTACACCTTCCATATAAGTACGCCAGTATTCTTCCTGCGCCCCTAAACCTCTGCTTTCTATATAACGGATATAGTCTTCATATTTATCCTGTTCCGTTATTTTCACTTCCTGACCGTCTGCCAGCAGTTCATAATATGCTAACAGTTCTTCCATTAAAACTGACATAGACCAGCCGTCCAGCAGGATGTGGTGATAAGTCCATACCATGAAAAAAGTATCTTCACCCGTTTGCAAAAGGCTGATCCGCATTAACGGTGGCTTTTTAAAGTCGATTCCTTTCTTCAGATCTGCCGCTATGAAGGAAGCGATCTCCGCTTGCTGGATTTCCGGGCTATGCTGGCGAAAATCGACTACCTGAAAAGGAAGGACTACCTCTTCATGAACACATTGCACCGGCATACCCAATGATTCATAATCAAAACTACTGCGCAGAATAGTATGACGCTGTAACAATAACTTCCAGCTTTCCTGAAGCAGCCCGGTATTTACCTGCGATAAATCACAGGTAAATTGTTCCAGATAAGCAGCGGCCCCGCCATCATATAAGCCATGAAACAACATGCCTTCCTGCAAACCGCTCAGCCGGTAAATAGCTGATATGCCCTGATGACGTTTCCTGGTTTCAGGTGCCTCTGCATGCTCCAGATAATCAATTAGTGCTTGTTTATTATTTTTTATATAATTGATCACTTCAGTATCACTTCTGATTGCAGCGATCTGTTCATTTGTTAATTTGTTTTTATCCCCTCTTAGAGTGAGTTTACCATCCTGTACATTTAAAGAGAAATGTCTGTTATATAGTTCGGCTATGAATTCTTTGATTTCCATGTAATAAATTTTAAAAACTAATGATGTCTTCGAGATCTCCCTCGTCGCTATTTAAAAACTTGTCCATTTGCTGATAACTTACTTCGCCTGTTAATCCATAGTCAGAAGGTGTTAAAGACTGCTGACTTCCGGCCTGCGTGATACAATGTGTAATCAGCTCTTTTAAACGGACGATATAAAGCACAGCTATTGATTCAATCGTAGAGGCCTCATAATGCCACGTACTGTAACTCCAGTTCAGAGAAAGCTGTCCGTCTTGCACCAATCCGGTTACAGAAAGCCATTCACGCATTGGATAACTGGTACTTATTTCCTGACCAGCAGATTCTTCTGCATAAGTAAACACACCATCCGCACTAGTGATGTTATCAAATTGACCGAGATAATTAAAGACAATATTCCATGGTGCAGCATCCTGAAGTGCTGGTTCTCTGTTGATATATTTCAGTACACCGTAACCAATACCTTTGTCAGGGACTTGTCGGAGTTGTTCTTTAATACTTTTGATCAGATTACCAGTATCATTACTTTCACGTTCATCAGTAGCCAGTAATACCGGGTAAAGGTTAGTGAACCAACCCACAGTACGGCTCGTATCTATATCAATTCCCAGCTCTTCCCTTCCGTGACCTTCCAGTCCGATAACCACCTGTTTTTCACCACTCCAACCGTTGATCGTCAAGGCCAGCGCCGTTAATAACAAGTCATTGATTTCCGTATTGTAAACCGCTGAAACTTCTTGTAATAACTGCTGTGTGAACACCTTATCCAGCTGCATAGCGAACGAACCAGTGTCTTTAAGCGTAACCAGAGTTTCCGGAGTTTTATCCGTAGGCAAATAGGTAGCTGAGCGGACAACCTCTTTCCAGTAAGGCAATTGTGAGCGCAATACTGAAGATTTTCCGTACTGTACCAACTGGTTGTGCCACTGTCTGTAAGCGCTGCTTTTTTCACCCAGGCTGATCACTTCTTTTTTCAACCCGGCTTCCAGTAAGCGTTCCATGTCTTCCAGTAAAACACGCCACGATACACCATCTACGGCAAGGTGATGCACTACAAAAAGCAATCGGTTATACACCTCGAAATCAGGAGTTTCCATCCACACAAACTGGATCAGCGGGCCGTTGGTAATATTTAGGGAAGCCTGATAATTTTCACAGTTTTCAGTAATGGTTTCTTCCAATGCTGATTGAGCTACGACAGTCAGATCTTCATAACTCAGCTGTACATATTCATCGCTATAAGTTTGAACCCATTCGTTTTCATTCTTATGGTAAGAGAACCTGAGCGCATCATGATGTTCCTGTAATTGCTTCAGTATATCGGATAATGTTTCCTGATCAATACGTTTGTCCAGGTTCAGTAACACACTCTGATTGAAATGATTGATTGCATTTTTATCGACCAGTTCTTCTTCAAAGAACCATTGTTGGATCGGCGCAAGACCAGCTGTTCCTTCCAGCTGTCCCTGTTCTCCTTTAACCAGCCCCGCTGTATTTTTACGTGCAATAGCAACAGTTGCCAGCTGTGCGATAGTCTGATGGATGAATACATCTTTAGGTTTCAGATGACATCCTATCCACTTAGCCCGGCTGACTACCTGTATCGTGATAATAGAATCACCACCCAGTCTAAAGAAATTATCGTGTATACCTACTTTAGTAATGCCCAGCAATTCCTGCCAGATGTTTGCTAATCCGGCTTCGGTTTCGTTACGTGGTGCAACATAAGATGTCGTATCAATTTCGCCATCAGCAACAGGCTGAGGTAAAGCTTTACGGTTTACTTTTCCGTTCGCTGTCAGTGGAATAGCTGTTAATTCCACCCAAAGTGCAGGCACCATGTAAACTGGTAAACGTGTTTTCAGAAACTCTTCTAAAAGCTGTCTGTCAAATACACCTGATGGTACGATATAAGCCACTAAACGCTTATTACCATGATCATCCGGGTTCACGATCACTACCGCCTGATTAACCAGTTCGTTTTGCAATAACACCGTTTCTATTTCTCCCAGTTCAATACGGTACCCCCTGATTTTAACCTGTTCATCTGTTCTTCCCAAATACTCTATATTTCCATCTGCCAACCAGCGTGTCAAATCTCCGGTACGGTATAACCTTTCCCCGGCTATAAATGGATGGGCAACAAATTTTTCTTCCGTCAATTCTGGTAAATTCAGATAACCTCTTGCCAGCTGCGTACCGCTGATACAAAGTTCACCCGGTGTTCCTATGGCAACAGGTGCCAGATTAGCATCAAGAATATAAGCTTTGGTATTGGATATAGGTTTACCGATAAATGGCAGCGTATCATTTGTAGCTGCTGATAAAGTATAATTAGTCGCAACAACTGTATTTTCTGTTGGCCCGTAATTATTAACCAGTGCATACGATAAATGAGTTACATCTACCGGTGGTAAACGGTCACCTCCTGTAAGCAGATATTGCAGCGCATTAGTCTGCTGCTGTAAAGCATCAACTATTTCTTTAACCAGACCTGTAGCCACAAAACTATGCGTGATACCGGCTGAGCTATAATGTTTGGCAACTTCTTCCGGAGATAAACGTGTGTCATCATCCAGCAAATGCAAAGTACTTCCAGCACCTAGATAAGGCCAGATTTCCCAGCCAAAAGCATCAAATCCGATACTTGCCATGGCAGTCGCTTTACTTTCAGCAGTGACTTCATAAGCGCCGATATGCCAGTTGACCAAATTCACCACACTCTGGTGTTCTACCATTACTCCTTTCGGACGACCAGTTGAACCCGAAGTATAAATTACATAGGCAAGCTGATTTGGCAAAATGTCTGAATTGAACACTACTTCTTCGTTACTCCAAATCGCATCCAGCTCTTCAATCAAGATCAGGCTTGCCTCTTCTTTATGGCATAACGCTGCATATTTATTATTCGTGATGACCAGGCTGCTGTTACAATCTGCTAACATGTAAGCGATACGGTCCTGCGGATAACCAGCGTCAACAGGTACATAAGCACCTCCCGCTTTCAGGATACCCAGAATACTGATAATCAGTTCCGGGCTTCTGTCCAGACAAACCGGAATCAGCTGTTCTGCATCAACTCCTTTGCCTTTCAGCTCCTGTGCCAGCTGATCAGATTTTCTGTCCAGTTCTCCATAAGTCAGGCTGATATTTTCAGCTACCAATGCGATTGCATCAGGATTATTCAACGCCTGTGCTCTGAATAGAGATACTAAGGTTTGATCTGCTGTAACCGGATAATTAACCGGAGCGGTTGCGAAATCTTCTAATACTTGCTGTTCTTCTATTGTTGTCAGGAAATTAATGCTGCTAATCTGCTGTTCAGGCTCAGAAAGAATTGCTTGCAATAACTGTTCATAATGTCCTGCCATCCGGGCGATAGTAGCTGCATGGAACAAATCCGTACAATATTCTATACTCAGATCCAGCCCATCTTCATTTTCTTTCAGCACAAAAGTGAGCTCAAATTTTGAAGAAGTATGCTCAGTTTCTTCTACAGATAAGACCATATCCCCCAATTTCACTTCAGCTTCTTCCGGTGTATTCTGCAATACAAACATCACCTGGAATACTGGTGTTCTGCTGATGTCCCGGTTTTCAACTACCGCGTCTACAACCTTTTCAAAAGGTGTATCCTGGTAAGTATATCCTTCTAAAAGGGTTTCTTTAACCTGTTTCAACAAGTCGCTGAATGCAGGTTGTCCGCTTAAATTGGTACGTATAGCAAGGGTATTGATAAAGAAACCGATCAGTCCCTCTACCTCTTCCTGTTTTCTTCCTGCTACTGGTATACCCACTGCAATGTCATCCTGACCGCTATATCTGTACAGCAATACTTTAAATGCAGCCAGTAAAGTCATAAACAAAGTCGTGCCCTGCTGCTGGCTGAATTGCAACAATTGTTTGCTTAATTCAGTATCCAGTTTAAAGTCAGCCATCGCACCATTTGTACTTTGTACAGCTGGCCTGGTAAAATCAACAGGCAGATCCAATACAGTGGTATCAGCCAATTGCGTGGTCCAGTAATCCAGTTGTTTAGTCAAGACTGTTCCCTGTAAATAATTGCGCTGCCACATTGCATAATCCGCGTATTGTAATGGCATTGGTGACAATGACGCTTCGCGTTGTTCTACATGTGCATTGTATAATTCAGTCAGTTCTTTCACAAGTATACCTTCAGACCAGCCGTCAGAAGCAATATGGTGGGTAACCAAGACTAACAAATGAGCTGTTTCACTGTGCTTAACTAATCCGGCTCTTAACATATGATCTGCAGACAGATCAAAAGGAGTTTGAATGAACGCTTGAATCGCAGTGGTAAAATCTCCCGATCCTGATTCCGGTTCAATAGCAGACAACTGCCACTGATTTTGTGCTAATATTTGTTGATAAGCACTATTGTCTTCCTCAGACCAGTGAATTACACTTCTTAATACTTCATGTCTGTTCACAATTTGCTGAATAGCATATTGCAGACTTTCTCTGTTCAATTCACCTTGTAATTTAAATACACCCGGTATATGGTAATGAACAGTTCCTTCCAGCCTGTCAATGAACCATAAACGCTCCTGGCTGAATGAAAGCGGAATATGCTGCGGACGTAATTGTGCAGTTACCGGTGGCAATAAATCAGCAGGATGCTGTGCCAACAGAAAATCTGCCTGACCGGCAATCGTTGGATAGACAAATATATCTTTCACGACCAGTTCTGCTTTCAGTCTGCTGCGGATGAGTGCAAGCAACCTGATCGCCAGCAGGGAATGCCCGCCACGCTCAAAGAAATTATCATTTACACCAACTTCTGTGGTTTCTAAAAGCTCTTCCCAGATCCTAACCAGTGTTTGTTCTGTTTCATTACGCGGAGCTGCATATAAGTTATTCACTAATAACGCGGCTGATGGATCAGGCAATAGTTTCCGGTCCACTTTTCCATTCGCTGTTAAGGGCAGCTGCTCCAATTCTACTAAGACTGGTACCATGTACTCAGGTAATTTTTGCAGCAGATATTGACGGATTGTATCTTTATCCGCAGCTGCGCCTGTGATATAGCCAACCAGGTTTCCTGATTTCACAACCACAACTGCCGCTGTCACCTGTTCATGCTGCAGCAATACTTTTTCTATTTCTCCCAGCTCAATACGATAACCGCGGATTTTCACCTGATCATCAATACGCCCTAAGTATTCAATAGTTCCGTCTGCCAGCCAGCGTCCAAGATCTCCCGTTTTGTACATTCTTTCCCCCTGTAGATTGGTAACAAACTTCTCTGCAGTCAGCTCCGGGCGGTTCAGATAACCACGTGATACCCCAACCCCGGTTACACAAATCTCTCCTGGAATTCCCAGTGCACATAAACGTCCGGATTTATCCAGAATGGAAATATGCAGGTTCTGTACCGGTTTACCTAAAGGAACGCTGTTACCAACTGGTGTTTCATACATTACAAAATGTGTAATATCATCTGATGCTTCCGTTGGCCCGTAAGCATTCACGACCGGAATATTTCCATAAAGAGGATGGCTGAACCATTGCTCCAGTAAAGGCTGGTTAACAGCTTCACCAGTCACCAGTAAATACTGCAGTTTTTCCAGTTTCACATCCAGCTCTTCCTGCAACAATGCGCTCAGATAAGAAGGCACCAATTCAAGAATAGTAATTTCATCCTCAGCAACTTGCCCGATAAAAGAAACCGGTTGTAAAATCAGTACATCATCGTAGATAACTGTGCGGCCACCACACAATAGCGCGGCAAACATCTGCCATACAGAAATATCAAAAGTATAAGATGCAGTATAAGCCAGCACAGATGCTGCATTTAACTGCAAGTCATTTACTTTGGCAAATAAGTGATTCAGCATCCCATCATGTTCTACCAATACCCCTTTTGGCGTACCTGTAGATCCAGAAGTATAAATCACATAAGATAAATCTTGCGGTGTAGCGATTGTTGCTGGATTAGTGACCGGATATTGTTTCAGCATTCCCCTTTCCACATCCATTAAAACTAATGTGGCAGAAGTAGCTGGTATCACATTACTCACTGTACTGTTACTGATCACGATCGTTGCCTTCGCATCTTCCAGTAAATAACTGATCCGGTGCGGCGGGTAATTAGTGTCCACAGGGATATAAGCCGCACCAGCTTTCATAACCCCTAAAATGGAAATAATCATTTCTGGTGAACGGTTAATACATACCGGTATCAGAATATCTGGTTTAGCTCCTGAAGTAATCAAATGATAAGCCAGCTGATTCGCCTGCTCGTTCAGTTGCCGATAAGTTAAAGTATCATTTTCATAGACCAGGGCAACCGCATCAGGTGTATTTGCAGCTTGCTTTTCAAACAGGCTTACAAACGTTTCATCCTGAGGATAACCAACCAATGGCCCCTGTCCTATTTCTTGTAATGTATTTTCTTCTTCTTGTGTCAGCATTACCAGTGCTGCAATATCCTGTGATGGTGTTTCCACAACAGATCTCAGCAGCTGCTGATAATGTCTGCCCATGCGGGCAATCGTATCCCCGGCAAAAATGTCCGTGCAGTAATCTATGCTTAACTGTAATACGCCTGCTTCTTCTGCAAGGGTAAAAGTAAGATCGAACTGCGCCACTACATGCTCATTTTCAACTGCTGAAATAGCGATCTCATGGAAACCATCCGCACTCGTGGCAACCGTATCCTGCATCACAAAAAGCACCTGGAACAGCGGGCTTCTGCTTAAGTCCCTGGTTTTCACTACCGCCTCTACTATTTTTTCAAAAGGCATATCCTGATGCTCGTATCCATCCAGCAACGTAGTTTTAACGCGCTGTAATAAATCAGCAAAAGAAGGATTTCCGCTCAAATCAGTATGGATCGCCAATGTATTGACAAAGAAACCAATCAGCTCTTCCACTTCCTGTTGTCTTCTGCCTGCTACCGGAGTACCCACACAGATACTCTCCTGACCACTATAACGGTGCAGTAAAACCTGGAAAGACGCAAACAAAGTCATAAATAAAGTAGCCGATTGCTCATTACTTAAGGCATGCAAACCGCTCGTTAACTCTTCTTCTATTTCAAAACGCAATACAGCACCATTTGTACTTTGAACAGCTGGTCTTGGATAATCTGCCGGAAGTTCCAGCGGTTCCAATCCTGCAAGTTGTTTTTCCCAATAAGCCTGTTGCTGCGCTAAAACTGCTCCGGTCAGATAGGCCCTTTCCCATAACGCATAATCTGCGTATTGTATAGGTAAAGGAGCTAAAGAAACTACCTGCTGCGTAGTATAAGCATTGTAAAGCGTTGTAATTTCATTCACCAGCAGAGACACTGACCAGCCGTCAGAAGAGATATGGTGCATCACTATCGCCAGCCTGTATTCATCCGCTGCTAAAGTGATCAATCCAGCTCTCAGCATATGATCTGCCGACAATATAAATGGACGGTCAATAAAGTCAACAATAGCTGATTCTGCTATTTCTTCCAGTTGCCATAAATCTGAAGGCAATACCTGCTGCTCAACCATTCCGCCATATGGAGCTTGCAGCACCACTGTTCTTAAGATCTCATGGCGGTTAATTACCTGTTGTATCGCATATTGTAAAGCTTCTTTATTCACCCTGCCCTGCATTTTCAGCACCGCAGGAATATGGTAATGTGTACTGCCTTCCAGCTGATCAATGAACCATAAACGCTCCTGTCCAAACGACAGTGGTATACGTTCCGGCTTAGGCTGTACGGTAATTGCCGGCAATAAAATCCGGTCTGATGATTTGTCTGCATAAGCCGCCAATGCTGCAATAGTTGCATGTGCAAACAGCTCTTTTACCTGCATTTCTACTTTCAGCTCTCTGCGCATGGCACCTAATAACCGGATAGCCAGCAGGGAATGTCCCCCCAGTTCAAAGAAGTTATCATAAATACCAATGCGGGCTACCGCTAATAATTGCTGCCAGATCGCTGCAATTTTCACTTCCGTAGCGGTACGCGGTGCGATATATTCATGTTCAGACAATGCACCTGCCTGTGGATCAGGCAATTCTTTGCGGTTTACTTTTCCGTTGGAGGTCAGCGGGATTTCTTCCATCAATACCCAGATCGCAGGCACCATATATTCCGGTAACCTATCACCAAGCCAGTTTTGTACGGCTTCTTTATCGAATTCTTTTTCAGGTACCACATAAGCTACCAGTTGTTTATCACCAGAATGACCCGTTCTTGCCAATACCACACTATTGCTCACCAGTCCGCTCAACTGTAAAGCGCTTTCAATTTCTCCAAGCTCAATACGGAAACCGCGGATTTTTACCTGATCATCAATACGGCCTAAATATTCTATATTCCCATCCGGATACCATCTTGCCAGATCACCTGTACGGTATAATCTTTCCCCTTCTGCAAATGGATTGGCGATAAATCTTTCCGCTGTTAATTCTGCTCTGTTCAGGTATCCTCTGGCAACACCAGCACCACTGATATAAAGTTCTCCCGGCACACCTATCGGTACCAGATTTTGTTGTCCGTCCAGAATGTAGGCACTCAGCGTTGGTATCGTTTTACCAATAATACTCGCGCTACTGTTCAAATGCTGTTCATCAAGCAATTGATAAGTAACATGCACCGTTGTTTCAGTAATACCGTACATATTGATCAGCAGACAATCTGTATAAGCCTCTCTCCACGGTTTCAACTTCCCTGGGTTCAATGCTTCCCCGCCAAAAATCACATAACGTACAGAAATCGTGTCGGTATAGGTAACCAGGTAATCCTGCAACACATAAAATGAAGATGGAGTCTGGTTCAGTACGGTCACTTTTTCTTCGGCTAATAATTTCGCAAACAAAGTGGTATCACGGGATATATGCTTAGGTACAATGACCAGGCGGCCACCGTAAAACAGCGCACCATACATTTCCCAAACCGAGAAGTCGAAACAGAAGGAATGAAACATAGTCCAGACATCCTGCTCATTAAAATCATATAGTGGTGATTCTGTTTCAAACAACCTGACTACATTCACATGTTCAATCAGCACTCCTTTAGGACGGCCTGTAGAACCGGAAGTATAAATTACATAAGCCAGATTATCCGGATCCACTTTCACCATTACCGGAGAAACTGGATATTGGCTGATCAGCTCCTGGTCTGTATCCATTTCAACCAGCTTACGGATGCTGCTGATAGATTTTAATGTTTCATTATCAGTGCTGTTACTGATCACAATAGTCGCCGCCGTATCTTCCACCATATATTGAATACGGTCTTGTGGATAAGCAGGGTCCATTGGTACATAAGCACCACCTGCTTTTAACACGCCTAATAAAGCGACAATCATGTCCGGTCCATTGCTCATGCAAACCGGCACGAGCATTTCTTTAGTCAAACCTATCTCACATAAGTAGTGTCCCAACTGATTAGAGCGTTCCTGCAACTGACGGTAAGTCAAATGACTGGTTTCATAACTTACTGCAATTGCATCAGGCGTTTTAATCGCCTGCGCTTCAAAAAGTGATATAATAGTTTCTTCCTGAGGATAACCTGTCGGTACACCCGTAAAGACTTCTAACAATTGAGTAGATTCCTGCACAGGAAGAATGATACTTTCTTTGATCAATCCTGTATAATCAGTCAGATAAGCCTGAATGATATTGTTGAAATATTCCAGCAGCTCAGCCAGTTTTTTACCTGATTTCAGCTTTTTACGTAAGATATACTGGATGCTGAATGTATCACCTGTTGTATTAACCGTACAATCCAGGTAAGTGTTGGTCAGCTCATAACCTGCAATAGCCAATTCCTCTTGTGCAGATTCATCAGCAATGGTTTCTGCAATCCCCGCATCCAGTTTATTGTAAACGTGGAAATTGATATAATTGAATAAAGCATCAAAGAATGGATTGTCATGAGACGACTGCTCTCCGGTAGCCTTTGTGATCTCAAAAAGGCTGGTTCTGTCGCGTTCTTTCAGTGACAACAATTGCGCTTCTATAGCCTCAAAATAGCTGCTCCATGTCAACTCTTCAGCAGAGATTTTTAACCTGAAAGGATTTGTATTCAGGAAACAGCCCAATAACTGATCCGCATCTTCAACCAGCGGCCTGTTATTGGTCACCAGACCTACAGTTAATTCATCTTCTTGTGTAAGCAAATTCAGCGCATACAAATAAGCCCCCATTGCCAAACCTTTCAGAGAGATATTGTCCTGTTTTGTTCTTTCTTTCAATAAGGTAACCACATCCGCATCAAACTGATGGTTTAAGACCTGGAAGTCATTTTCTGTGGTAAAAATATCAAGACGTTTATAATCTTCCAGTTCATTTTCCCAGAACTGTGTATGGTCATCACTATTTTTTGCGATCAGACTTTCAATGATAAAATCCTTATAAGTACATTTCAATAAAGGCAATACAACCTGCTCCGGCTCACGGATCAATTGATTACATAAATTGAAGAGTTCTGTATTCAGAGAAGCCAGGCTCCACCCATCCAATATCGCATGGTGAAACTGGAAAGCCAGGATATTCTGCTCTTTTTGGGTAAACACAGCCGCTCTCCATAAAGGTGCTTTTTCAGGAATAAAAGGAGTAGCTCTTTCTTCTTCCAAATACCGCTCTACAGTATCTTTTACAAACTCTTCTTTTAAATCCTTAATATCAAATGATGGAATGATTACATCAATAGTTTTATGAACAAGCTGAAGATCATTCCCATCTACATCAAGTTTAAAAGCAGTCCTTAAAATACTATGTTTCGCGGCTAACAGTTCATACGCTCTTTTCAATAAGCCTGCATCAAAAGTTACCGGAACCGGACATACAAACTGATCATGATATAATGCCTCCTTTGGATTTAACAGCGAAACATAAATCATTCCGCGTTCAATATCACTCATCGGATAAACATCTTCAATCGCTGCTGCATTTTCCAGTTTCGGAAGCATCGTATTTTTCAGTTCTGCTATTTCTGCTGTGATCTGATCGTATAATACTCTGCTGTTTAATAAAACAGCTTTGCTATCTACAACCGTTCCCAGTTGCGCAACCGTAGCAGCTTTATAAACTTCAAATACCTTTACTTCTTTATTAAATAGTTGCTTGATCTTACTCACAACCCTGATAATACTGATGGAATCTCCTCCCAGTTCAAAGAAGTTATCATGAATACCAATGCGTTCTGCCCCAAGGAGTTCCTGCCAGATTGAGCTTAGTTTTTCTTCTGTTTCATTGCGTCCGGCTTCATACACGGTGCTTAACAACTTATCCACCTCCGGCTCTGGCAATGCTTTACGGTTGACTTTTCCATTGGATGTCAGCGGAATATCTTCTACCATCACCCATATAGCCGGCACCATATATTCTGGTAAACGTGTACCCAGCCATTTCTGCACCGCTTCTTTGCTAAATGCCGCTTCTGGTACCACGTAACCTACCAATTGTTTATCGCCTGAATGACCTGTTCTTGCTAAAACCACACTATTGCTCACCAGACCACTTTCCTGTAAACAGCTTTCAATTTCTCCAAGCTCGATACGGAAACCGCGGATTTTCACCTGATCATCAATACGGCCCAGGTATTCAATATTTCCATCCGGATACCAGCGCGCTAAATCACCTGTACGGTATAATCTTTCTCCCGCTTCAAATGGATTGGCAATAAATCTTTCCGCAGATAATTCTGCCCTGTTTAAATACCCTCTGGCCACACCAGCACCGCTGATGTAAAGTTCTCCCGGAACGCCAATTGGTACAGGGTTCTGTTTCGCATCCAGAATATAGGCGCTTAACGTTGGTATTGTTTTACCAATGATGCTCGCGCTGCTGGTCAGGTGCTGGTCATCAAGCAACTGATAAGTAACATGCACCGTTGTTTCGGTAATACCGTACATATTAATCAGCAGACAGTCCTGATAAGCTTCCTTCCATGGTCTGAGTTTTCCCGGATTTAATGCTTCTCCGCCAAAAATTACATAACGTACCGCTATCGTATCCGTATAAGTAACCAGGTAATCCTGCAGCACATAAAATGAAGACGGGGTCTGGTTCAGTACAGTCACTTTTTCTTTAACCAGCAATTCAGCAAACAAGGTAATATCACGGGAAATATGTTTAGGCACCAGGACTAAACGCCCGCCATAAAACAGTGCGCCATACATTTCCCAAACCGAGAAGTCAAAACAGAACGAGTGAAACATCGTCCATACATCCTGTGCATTGAAATCATATAATGGCGTTTCCGTTTCAAATAACCTAACCACATTCCTATGTTCAATCAATACCCCTTTAGGGCGGCCAGTAGAACCAGAAGTATAAATTACATAAGCCAGATTTTCTGCATTTACAGCTACAGGCACTGGTTCAGTTGAATATTTACTGATCATTTCAAAATCAGTGTCCATTTCAACCAGTACACGGATTGCATCAATAGTTTTTAAAACATTACTGTCAGCACTGTTACTGATCACAATAGCAGCTGCGGTATCTTCTACCATATATTGAATACGGTCTTCAGGATAAGCAGGGTCCATAGGTACATAAACACCACCCGCTTTTAATACACCCAGGATGGCTACGATCATATCCAGTCCGTTATTCATGCAAAGCGGTACCAGTGTTTCTTTCACTACACCGATACTGGACAAATAATGTCCAAGCTGGTTAGCGCGTTCATGCAGCTGACGGTAGGTCAAATGATCAGCTTCATAACTTACCGCAATAGCATCCGGTGTTTTAAGTGCCTGTGCTTCAAAAAGCGAGACAATAGTTTCTTCTTTAGGATAAGCTGCCCGTACACCCGTAAAGGTTTGCAGCAACGTCTGTTTCTCTGGTGCAGTCAATAAAGGCAACACACTGATCTGCTGTGCGGGAGTAGTGGTCACTGCCCTTAACAATTGTTCAAAATGCCCGGCCATTCTGCTGATGGTTGCAGGTCTGAACAAATCTGTACAGTATTCAATGTTGAGGATTAACCCGTCTTCAGCTTCTTCCATATTGAAGATCAGGTCAAATTTTGCGGTAGTCAGCTCTACTTCATCTTCTGTTAAAGTAAGGCCCGGCATAGCCCAACCCGCATGATCCGGTACGTTTTGTAAAACAAACATCACCTGGAACAATGGGCTGATGCTCATATCCCTGCTTTTCACTACCGTATCCACTACTTTTTCAAATGGCAATTCCTGATGCTCATAAGCTTCCAGCAACGTAGTTTTTACCTGCTGCAATAATTCCGTGAAAGAAAGATTTTCATTCAAACCAGCACGTATAGCGATCGTATTGATAAAGAAACCAACCAGTTCCTCCACTTCCTGACGGCTTCTGCCTGCTACGGGAGTACCGATACAAATATCTTCCTGTCCGGTATAGCGGTATAATAACACTTGTAAAACAGACATCAGCGTCATAAACAATGTAGTACCTTGCTGCTGACTTAACTCATTCAATGCTTTACTGAGTTCTGGGTCTATGCTAAAAGTCAGCATCGCGCCTTTTGTACTTTGTACAACTGGTCTGATAAAATCAGTAGGCAAAGCGAGCGGTTCAAGACCAGACAACTGCTGTTTCCAGTAATGCTGTAATGATTCCAGGACCGCTCCCTTCAGATATTGACGTTGCCAGATTGCATAATCAGCATATTGTACTTCTGGTAAGGTCAATGCTGCCACGGTATTTTCCAGGTAAGCAGTATACAGCGCAGAAAGTTCACGAACTATAATAGCAGATGACCAGCCATCTGAAGCAATATGATGAATGGCTACAACCAGTATATGTTCTTCATTACCAAGCTGAATTAATCCTGCCCGAAGCATATGATCTGCCGACAAAACAAATGGACGGTCAATAAATGCACTAATCTGATGATGCAGCTCACCTTCCAGGGTCAACTCTTCCAGCTGCCACTGATCCGGTGCTAAAATATATTGGAAAGGAACTCCTTCTTTTTCTCTGATGACAGTTCTAAGCGCTTCATGACGGTTAATAATCTGTTGCAAAGCATAACTTAATGCCTGCTTATTGACCATGCCGTTCAATCTGAATACAGCCGGAATATGGTAATGTACACTTCCTTCCAGCTGATCAATAAACCATAAACGCTCCTGACTATAAGATAAGGGGATAAGTTCTGGCCTTGTCTGAACGATAATGCCAGCATGCAGCTCCTTAACTTCCATTAACCTGATATGAGCAGCCAGTTCATGAATAGTTGGACGTATAAATACGTCTTTAACCAGCAGTTCTGTGTGCATTTCTTTCCTGATCGCCGCGATCAGCCTGATCACTAATAAAGAGTGCCCGCCACGTTCAAAGAAGTTATCATAAATACCTGCCTGTGGAATTTCCAGTAAACGTTCCCAGATTTCAGCCAATTGCTGCTCGCTCTGATCACGTGGTGCTGCATATTCCCTTAAGGTAGCCGAAGCCACATCAGGCAATGCTTTTTTATCAATTTTACCATTGGCCGTTAATGGAAATACTTTCATCATAAAAATCACCGGCACCATGTATTCTGGTAATCTTTCTTTCAGGTATTCAGCCAGTTCGTCTCTGTCAGCTCCTTCTTCGGGAACAACATACCCGATTAAACGCTTAATACCACTTTCGTCCGCTTTAGCGACTACTACCGCCTGCGTTACCAAAGGATGATCCTGTAATACACTTTCTATTTCTCCAAGCTCAATACGGAAACCACGGATTTTAACCTGGTCATCCATACGGCCCAGATATTCCATATTTCCATCAGGCAACCATCTTCCAAGGTCACCTGTTTTGTACATTCTTTCACCAGCGTGTAATGGATCTTCTACAAATTTCTCTGCGGTCAGCTCAGGGCGTTTCAGATAACCACGTGCCACGCCGATACCGGCTACACAGATTTCGCCCGGTATGCCTATCGGACACTGCTGCCCCGCACTATCCAATACATATAACCTTAGATTTTGTATCGGTACACCCACTGGAATATTTACTGCATCCGGCGTATCACTCATGAAGTAAAAACTTACATCATCAGAAGCTTCTGTAGGGCCATAAGCATTGACTACCTGTATAGATTTGAAACGCGGATGTGCAAACCATAACGCCAATAATGCACGTGTTACGGCTTCTCCGGTAACCAGCAGATATTGTAAAGCACTTAAAGTCACCTCTGTCTCTTCCTGCAATACTGCATTCAGATAAGAAGGTACTAACTGAAGTAGTGTTACCTCCTGCTGATCAACTGTTCTGATCAGCGCATCCGGACGAAGGATCAGACTTTCCGGATAAATAATAGTGCAACCACCACAAATCAGCGTATTTACCATTTGCCATACAGAAATATCAAAAGTATAAGGCGCGGTAAAAGCAAGGATAGTTTTTTCGTTCATCGTGAACTCATCCACCATGGCCAGCAAGTGGTTGAATAAACCAGCATGCTCAACCAGTACACCTTTTGGCTTTCCTGTAGATCCTGAAGTATATAACACATAAGCCAGATCTGCCGGAGTGGTCATAATTTCTGGTGAATCCACCGGCTGACTTTGCAATATTTCAAGGTCATGCGCCAATGCAATCACAGTAACCTTCAAATCTGAAGGTAAAACTGCCTGGCTCACAGGATCAGCAATCACGACAGCTGCCTCACAATCTGCCAGCATATAGCTGATCCTGTCTTGCGGATATTTTGGATCAACAGGAACATAAGCTCCTCCTGCTTTCCAGATACCTACAACTGCAACGATCATATCCAGTCCTCTATTCATACAAATAGGGACCATACTATCTCGTTTTACCCCTTTGGTCCTTAGATAATGTGCAAGCTGATTGGCCCGTTCATTTAATTCTGCAAAGCTCAGCACCTGTTCTTCAAATCTTAATGCTGGTGCATCCGGCGTATTTTTCACCTGCGTCTGGAAAGCATGAACAAAAGTCAGCTCATCCCCATAATTAATAAGCTGGCCGCTGGATATTTTCACCAGCTCTTTTTCTTCCTGTTCTGTCAGGATATTCAGCGCTCCTGTTTTTTGTTCAGGATCAGCTACTATAGCTTTCAACAACTGGTTATAATGACCAGCCATCTTTTGAATGGTTTGCGCACTAAACAGATCAGTACCATATTCAATACCTAATAACAGCTCCTCTCCTTTTGGAACTACGGTAAAAACTAAATCAAATTTAGCTGTGGTTTCTTCCAGATCCGTCGTAGTCAGGGACAAATCTCCCAATTCAAATACAACCTCATCCGGCATATTTTGTAATACAAACATGGCCTGGAACAGCGGATGTCTGCTCAGATCTCTGGTTGTGGCCACTGCCTCTACAATCTTTTCGAACGGCATATCCTGGTAATCATAGCCTTCCAGCAATGTCCCTTTGACCTGCTGTAAGAAGTCTGTAAATACAGGATTATCACTTAAATCGCTTCTTACAGCCAATGTATTCACGAAGAATCCAATCAGGTTTTCTTCTTCCTGTTGTTTCCTTCCAGCGAGTGGCGTACCTACACAAATGTCTGTCTGGCCGCTATAGCGGTATAACAAGACTTTAAACGCAGCCATCATGGTGATAAACAGCGTAGCCCCTTGCGCTTGCGTTAAGGTATTCAGCTGAGCAGTCAGTTCTTTGTCTAAAGTGAACCCTAATAGCGCACCATGGTTACTTTGAACAGCCGGTCTTGGATAATCAGTTGTTAAATTAAGCGGTGATAATCCGGATAATTTATTGATCCAATATTGCTTTTGTTGTTTCAGCACCTCACCCGTTACGTATGCTTTTTGCCATAACGCATAGTCAGCGTACTGTATTGGTAAAGACGGCAGCTGATGCTCCCGGTTTGCTATATAAGCTCCATATAATTCGGATAGTTCTCTGGCCAGAATAGCTACCGACCAGCCATCAGAAGCAATATGGTGCATGGTAATCAACAATGTATATTCATCAGTTGCCTTGTTTAATAAACCTGCACGTAACGAATGATCCGCAGCCAGATCGAAAGGCTGATTGGCTAAGTCATGAATTCCATCAGTGTTATCCACCTTCTTAAGCGCCCACTCATCAGCAGCTAAAATATGCTGATAAGCAACGCCTTCTTCTTCTCTGATGACAGTTCTCAGCACCTCATGCCTGTTGACAATCGTTTGCAGCGCATATTGTAAAGCCTCACGGTTTACTTTCCCTTTGATATGCAGTACCGTAGAAATGTGATAATGTGTACTTCCTTCCAGGCGGTCAATAAACCATAAACGTTCCTGGCTAAAGGACAATGGGATATGAACGGGCCTTACCTGTGGAGTAAGTGCGGGTAACAAAATACTATTCTCCTGCTGCTGAATATGTACAGCCAGCGAAGCAATGGTACGGTGGATGAAAATATCTTTCACTGCAAGCTCCACCTGCAATTGTTTACGGATAGCTGCAATTAACCGGATAGCAAGCAGCGAATGTCCTCCCAATTCGAAGAAATCATCATTTACACCTGCGCTATCTATCGCCATTAAATCTTCCCAGATCACCGCCAGTACTTGTTCCGTTGGATTACCCGGTGCTACATATATCTTTTTCTTAAGCAGCTCTCCTACAGGATCCGGCAATGCTTTTCTATCCACTTTCCCGCTGGTTGACATGGGGAAAAATTCCAATTCTACCACTAACGGGATCATGTATTCAGGAAGGACCTGCTTCAGATAAGCAGTCAATTCTTCCCTGTTATAATTTTCGGCAGGAATAATATACCCTACCAATTGTTTATTTCCGTCACCGTTTACTCTGGCCAGCACCACTGATTCCCTGACCAGTTTGCTTTGCTGTATCACGGCGGCGATTTCTCCCAATTCAACCCGGTAACCTCTGATTTTTACCTGATCATCTGTTCTTCCCAGGTATTCGATATTTCCATCTGGTAACCAGCGTGCCAGATCCCCACTACGGTAAAGCCTGGCATGCTGCATAAAAGGATCAGTAATGAATTTCTCAGCAGTTAACTCAGCACGGTTAAAATAACCTCTGGCTACCTGAACTCCACCAATATGTAACTCTCCCGGTACACCTATTGGCACCAGTTGTCCTGATTCATCTAAAATATGTACGGATACATTAGCGATCGGTTTCCCGATAACCACCCTTCCTTTTTCTTTAACCGGGTCATCAGATAAAGTTGCACAAACCGTATTTTCTGTTGGTCCGTAAGCATTTACCAAACGGATACCATAAGCTTGAATTTTACGTGCTGCTTCACTGTTCAGCGCTTCTCCTGCCGATACAATAGTTTTAACCGAAACAGGTATATTATCCTTAATGACATTCAGATAAGATGGTGGCAGGGTAACTACTTCAACCCCGTAATCGTTCATAAACCTACTGAAACGATCTGCAGATAAAATATCTTCCTTTTCCGGGATCACTAAACAGCCACCAGTTAACAGCGTATTAAAAAGCTCATAACAAGAAGCATCAAACCCGAAGGAAGCAAATTGTAATGTTCTCATACCCGGCGCTAAACGTAATGCTTTCGCCTGGCTTGAAGCCAGGTTCACGACCCCGCCATGTTCCACAAGCACTCCCTTTGGAGTTCCGGTCGAACCAGAAGTATAAATCATATAAGCCAGGTTATGCGGCCATAAAGAAGTCTTTATTTTGGTGCTTTTTTTATGCAAACTGGAAATAGCCGCATAGTCAAGTATAGTAATATCAAGTTTTTTTCCTGATGAAATCTCCTGTAAAGCTTCCGCAAATGCCCCATTAGTCAGACACCAGTTGCTATCAATATCTTCCAGCATAAACTTCACTCTTTCTGCCGGATATTGCGTGTCAACTGGTACATAAGCAGCACCTGCTTTCAAGATACCCATGATCCCGATGATCATTTCAAGCCCTCTGTCCAGGTAAATTGGTACCAGTGAATCTTCTTTTACTCCCTGATCTCTAAGGTAATGCCCCAGTTGATTGGATAGTTTATCCAGTTCCCGGTAACTTACCTGGGTTTGCTGATACCAAACTGCAATAGCATCCGGTGCTGCGTTCACTTTTTCTGCAAATACATCCAGAATAGTCCTGTTTCTGGCCAGCCTGTTTACTGGCTGATTAAATTCATGCAGCAATTGATGTTCATCTTCAGCAGTCAACATTGGAAGCTGACCAATTTGCAATGCAGGTAACCCGGCCGCGGCTTCCAGCAGTTGAATATAATGTTCAGCCATTCTTAGAATTGTATCCCGCTCAAACAGATCTGTACAGTATTCTATGCCTAAAGTCAAGCCCTCTTTCTTTTCCGTAACGATAAAAGAAAGATCGAATTTAGCGATGCTGTGTTCTACATTCTCTGCTGTTGCGGAAATCCCTTCCAGTTTGATACTGGACAGGTCCATCGCATCCTGTAACAGGAACATCACCTGGAAAACAGGACTTCTGCTCATATCCCAGTTTTCTCCCGCTACTTTCACCACTTCATCAAAAGGCAGATCCTGATGTTCGTAACTTTCCAGCAGTGTTTCTTTCACCATTTGCAGTAATTCAGTGAAAGAAAGTGATCCGTTAACCTGGTTACGTATGGCAAGCGTGTTGACAAAAAAGCCAATCATGTTTTCCACTTCCTGCTGCTTTCTTCCCGCAAGAGGCGTACCTACGCATATATCTTCCTGATTGGTATACCGGTACAATAATGCCTTGCATACAGACATCAGTGTCATAAATAACGTGACGTTCTGTTCTTTATTGAAATGATTCAGTTTTTGCAATAAATCATTCCCGATTTCAACTTCAAGTATTGCTCCTTTTTTACTTTGAACAGGGGGCCTTGTATAGTCCGTAGCCAGGTTTAATGGCTCTGTTCCGGAAAGCTGCTTTCTCCAGTAATCCTGCTCTGCCTGCAAAACTCTGCCAGTCATATAGTTCCTTTGCCAGATCGCATAATCTGCGTATTGCAAAGAAAGCTGAGGAAGAAGGCTGTTCTGGTAACCCGCATAATGGTTATACAATACAGATAACTCCTTGATAATAATTGGCGTAGACCACCCATCCGCGGCAATATGATGGATAGTAATGGCCAGTATATGTTCCTCTGTTTCGCCCGCGATAATACTTGCACGCAGCATATAGTCGGCAGAAAGGTCAAAAGGGCGATACATGAATGCGGTGATCGCACCTTGCAAATCCACATTTGCATTGATTTCTTCAGTTTTCCAGTAATCTGCAGACTGAACCTGCTGATAGCCAATCCCGTCCTGCTGTCCAATTACCGTTCTGAGTATTTCATGACGGCTTACTATATCTTTTAAAGCAAACTGTAAAGCCTCTGTATTCAGTTTACCCTGTAATTTTAAGACCAGGGGGATATGGTAATGACTGCTCCCTTCCAGCTGATCAATAAACCATAAACCTTCCTGGCTAAAAGACAGCGGCATTCTGGTTGTCCGGGGTTGTGAAATAATCGTTAACTGTGTTCCTTTTTCTTGTTGCGCTATATGAGCAGCCAGTGCTGCAATAGTTGGATAAAGGAATAACTTTTTCATCGTGATGACCACCTGTAATTCCTTCGTAATCGCTGCAATTAGCCGCATACCCAGTAGTGAATGTCCTCCCAGTTCAAAGAAACTATCATAAACACCAATTGGTGATACTTGCAATAATTGCTGCCATTGTGCAGCCAGAAATTCTTCCGTTTGATCACGTGGGGCAACATATGCTGTCGTAATTACCGCTTCGGCAGTTGCATCGGGAAGCGCCTTTTTATCTATTTTTCCATTTGCGCTTAATGGCAATTGCTCCAGTTCTACAAGTGCCGGAATCATATAAGCAGGAAGTTTTTCCTTCAGATAATCAAGCACTCCATCTTTATCATATCCGGCCGCAGGCACAATATATCCAAGCAGTCGTTTGTTTCCGTTCACCTCTTCTTTTGCGATGACTACAGCCTGGCTCACAAAACCAGATTGCTGTAAAGCATGCTCGATCTCTCCCAGTTCAATACGGTATCCCCTGATTTTAACCTGATCATCAATACGTCCAAGGTATTCAATAGTCCCATCTGGCAACCAGCGGCCTAAATCACCAGTACGGTACATCCGCTGCGCCGGATCTGTACTAAAAGGATCTTTAATGAATTTCTCCTTAGTGAGTTCTGGTCTGCCAAGATAACCTCTTGAAACACCGATACCTGCTACACAGATTTCACCGGGAATACCCATCGGGGTTAACTCCATCGTCTGGTCAAAAATATGAATGCGCAGATTTCTTACGGGTTTACCCAGCGGGACATTAATATTTTTCGGCGTAGCATACATGATATGGTGCGTAATATCATCCGATGCTTCTGTAGGACCATAAGCATTAACTACCGGGATATTCGCATAATACCGGTGGCCAAACCACAGGCTTAATACATGCTGATTAACCGCCTCCCCTGTTACCATCAGATAACGAAGTTTCTCTAGCGGGATGTCCATTTCTTCCTGCAACACAGCAGCCAAATAAGACGGCACTAATTCCAGAATAGTAATCTGATCCTGTGCGACAGCCCCGATCAGCGCTGATGGTTTATAAATCAGTTCATCTGTATAAATAACAGTGCGTCCGCCACATAAAAGTGCAGCAAACATCTGCCATACTGAAATATCAAATGTATAAGACGCGGTAAAGGCCAATACCGTTTCTGCGTCCATTTCCAGATCTTCAATTTTAGCAAATAAGTGGTTGATCATTCCGGCATGCTCTACCATTACCCCTTTCGGTTTACCCGTAGATCCGGAGGTATAAATCACATAACATAAATCTTTACCTTCAGGGATAACCGCAGGATGGTCCCCAGGCTGTCCTTCAAAAACCGGGGAGCCTTCTTCAATCGTAATTACTTGTATAGAACTGGTGAGCTGCGCTTTTGTTTCTTTACTGCAAATCATCAGTTCAGCAGCGGTATCTTCCAGCATATAGTTGATTCTTTCTGCCGGATAAGAGGTATCAACAGGGACATAAGCAGCGCCCGCTTTCATAATACCTATGATCGCAATCAGCATCTCAATGGAACGTTCTATGCAAATTGGAATTATCGTATCCTTTTTTATACCAAGGCCATGCAGGTAATGGGACAACTGATTAGAACGTTCTTGCAGTTGTTTATAAGTTAATTCAGCTCCTTCCAGTTTAATGGCAACGGCATCCGGTCTGAGCGTTGCCTGTTCATCCAGCAATTCAGTTAACATTTTTGGATCATGTGCAAAAGAAGATGCCGGCGAATGGCTCAGTGATTTCAGTAATTCACGTTCTTTTCCTGGCAGCGTATTGATCTCTGAAATATCGCTATCCAGCATATAATCAAACTGATCTAACATGAAAAGAATACGTTCCGCCAGTAATCCGACCTCTTTCTTGTCAAAATACTGAACCTGGAAGTCCATTCTCAATTGTAAAGGCTGCTGCTGACCATAATCATACCAGAACATTTCCATTGGGAAAGGTAAATGTCCGCTGGGTACATTATTCGCTGTACCAGTCAGCCCATCGCCAAAGTCCAGCTGAAAATCCATTGGCGCATAATTCACTACAATTTCAATCAGTGCATCTTCTACCGCATTGATTTTGAAATGTCTGCTCAAATCACCTATCAGATAATTCTGATTGCGATAGTCTTCTCTTTGTGAAGCCGCAATTGATTTTAATAAATCTATAACTTTTGTTCCCGGAACACAGCTCCCTAAAAACGGGATTATGCCGGTAAACATTCCGGGGATAACACGCAGCTGTTTTGTTCTTCTGCGGTGTAAAGGTATACCAAAAACGAATTCAGATTGATCTTGTATACTGCTAAAATAGATCATCAGTGCCGCAAGAGTCAGTTGTTGTATAGAAGCCTTGGTTTTCAGCTGTAATGCTTCAAGCTTGCTCCTCTCCTGAGGCGTGAACTCCATAATGAAAGTATCACATTTCGTATTCCACTTTTCATCAGTCGGATACCTGCTGCTCAACACATGCGATGGTCTTTTTTCGAGTTTTTTCTTCCAGTAATCACCTTCAGCTTTATAAGCATCAGTACTATAGTAAGCAGCAGCCCTTGCCGCCTCTTCGATATAAGATGGATGTTTAAAAACAACAGCTTCACCAGTCACTAATGACTTGTATTTTTGAGCGACATACTGATTTAATCCTGAAAGACCGTAACCATCGGTAATCAGGTGGTGCAGTTTAAAATAATATAAATGTTCCTGATCTGTAACGTGGATCAGGTATTGTTCAGTCAGGATATTTTCTTTTTTTACTTCAAAGGGTATAGCCAAACGTTCTTTGATCCACTGCTCAATTTCCGCCCGTTTATTTTCTCCCTCTTCAAAAACGAGTTCTGGTAACTCAAATTTCTGGTAAGTATCATCTATGTAAATAACAGGTACCGGATCATTGAGATCAAATTTCATCTTCAGCGCATCAAAAATTTCTAAGGCCGAATTAACAGCCTGGATAAATTTTTCTTTATCCAGGGAGCCGGTTAATCTGATGTATCCCCCCACATTATAATATGGAGCTTCTGTATTGATCAATTGATCTATATACACATCTTGTTGTGCAGGGTGTAGCGGAAAAGTATGCAGTGACATAATTATTGTTTTTTAAGGTGTAGATGTAGTTGTGGAGGTATGGTGGAATTATAATTCCAGGATATTGACCGCTTTTAGGTATAGCGGTATTGCGTTTGATTTATCGCCTGCGCATGCAGACAGCAAATCCAATTCTTCAATTGTAATTCCGGTTTTCATAGTAGTTTTAAATTATCACAAACACTTTAATAGATTGCTCCAAAGTAAATATCGAATATTAATTTATTGATAACTATTGATTATGATTAACCTTAAAAAAGATCAATTTACAGTTAAAAACATTCGAAATTTTACAGTTTGGGCTTTGAGGGAGAGAGGTCATTATATTTATTTTTATCTGCCGGGCGGGACCCTGCAAAATAGAGTGAGCGTTAATTTATTTTTTTAAGACTTGATTTCAGCACAGCCTTACATCGACACAACCAACTGATATGCTTTAAGTTGTATCTGGCTATATTTTATGATTCAACAACTTTTACCTCGACAGGGTACAATTACATTCTCCTCCATTCTGGTCTTATTTTCCTGAACGGTAATACACACTGATTTATTCTCAGTAGTCTTCTGGTCTTTTTTACACGAAATGAAACCCAGACTAACGCTTGCAACAACGAATAGCATCATCAAATTTTTAAAAATCAATTGTTTTCTCATAAAAACACTTTAATAATCTTCAAGTATAAATTTTTAAAACTATAATCATTTCTTTATTACACGAATCCACATATTATCGTGGTTAATACTAAAGAACAGATTATGGATTTTAAATCATTTTTTTGACGAAATAATCAACAATTGTGAATATCTAAACGAAAAATGCGTCAAGGGTCTATCCTTGATAGTCCCTTGACGCATCATTCATTTAAAATTATTAATTCAAAGTCCACTGACTACTCCCGGCAGTCGCATTAATGGTGGTAGCCTGCGCAAACCCGCTTTGATTTTCTAAATTCAGGTAGGTGTTCTTCCATTCACTTTTAATCCTTTTAAAGCCATTGTAATCTTCAATTACCCAATAACTGCTATAAAAAGTATCAGGAATTACCGAACTTTCAGCATAGCTATATAAATGCTCAATATTCAGATAATGATTTGTGCTTACATTTTTAATCCTGGTATGTCCATTTACCTGCTCTAAAATCCATTTACAGCGGGCATCAGTATTGGAAGAACCATATTTAACCTGTCCGTTTTCTTCAAACAAAAAGGTATTCAGCCATTTATTTTTAATCGTAATACCAGTGCCCGCTGGTGGCGGCGTAGTTCCTCCCCCAATGCTGTTCAGTACCCCTTCAGCACTGCTCACCTGCTGCGCAGCAAAGTAACCAAACACCTGGTTAAGCTGCTGCTGAACACCGGAATTACCTTTATACTGTTTACGATATTGATATAAACGATAAATCAGTTCCAATTCATGCTGCCCATAAGAAACCCCCAGTTTTTGCTGCATAGTCGTTAAGAATCCATAGCCAAATTCTGCAGTAGGTTCAATCATAGTGCCCTCTCCGTAATCATTCCACGTTGCAAACTGAATAATCCCTACACTGGAAGCTAATGCTTTATCCAGTAAGGTTGAAAAAGTACTGGTCCCATTATAGGCAATCTGCCAGGTAGGTCCATCCGCTCCTCCAGCCTGGTAAAAAGACTTGAACCCGGGATAAACCACTCCGATTGAAATCGGAAAATCAGAAGCCTGTGCATAGTAGTTATTAACCACAGTAGGATGATCTTCATAAATCCATGGAAACTCTCCTCCTGCATTATTTGGCCCCACCTGGTTTGTATTCCCATACAATGGAATAACTTTTGGTTTTGGATTAAGACCTGCCAGGATCTGGTTCCATTCCGAAGGCTGATGAAAGGTTATTGGCCCAAAGTTTAAAACTACAGGCACATTATTCACCTTCAGATAATTACTTTGATTAAAATAATTATTCTGCATATAAACAAAGTCACCATTTGCGCCGCTGGTTTGCCCGGCATCCCAGTTCCGGTCTTCCTGCACAATACTGAATTGTAAACCCAGCGCATTTAGCCTGGAGATCAATGCGTTAGAATTTGCAAGGTTATCCGGATAATCATAACGTGCCCTTGTACCCGGCCAGTCAATCATGACCCCATCAACACCCGAATATTTCATCAGTAATAACTGGTATTCAATGATGTCAGGATCTCCAGAAGCATAAGGCCCTGTTTTGGGATAAGCATAAGCTGCGATCTGACGTTTACCATTGGTAATCACATCCGGATTTTGCGTGTTCATTTTCCAATGATACCCCCATGCACCTCTTGAATCCGGCGTTTCGAACCAGGGCATCCAGTGCATGAAAATTTTCTTGGAGGTTGACTTTGAAATTGCATTCGCTGCGGTAAGCGATTTAGATGTACCCATTTCATCTTGCTGTGGGGTGACTGACTTCTTACAACCCAGGCAAGCCATGGCTATAAGTAAGCAAATAGTTAATTGTTTCATAAGTAGAATATTTGGTGAGCTACCCTATGCTTTGCGCTTCAGGTATTTCTACAAATGACAGCAGTATATTCAGCTAATTAAAGTAATCCGGGTTCTCTGGGAAATAATATAAACTTACATTCAGAATTTAAATTCACAAAACACTAACAATCAGACAACTAAATACAATAAACAACGAATACTTTTACGAAGAATATAAACCAGAATTTAATGAGTAGCTTAATTACGTTCAAAATTCTATACAAATAGCATGAAACACCTGGTACTTAATCTAACCTTATTATTTATCGGTTGCCTTTACTGTGCCGCCCAATCTCCTGCAACAGAGATAGAAAAACTTAAACTTATTTTAAAGGAGAAATCAAAATTAGATGCACAAAAACAACGGCGTATAGACTTTCTGAAAGCATCCCTGGAATACAAAGCATTGGATTTAAAAGATCAGTACCTGATCAATTTGAAGTTATACAATGAATATAAATCTTTCCAGTATGACAAAGCATTTCACTATGCAAACCAGTTACAACGGATCAGTAATCAACTGAAAGACCCCACGAAAATTGCCTACGCCAAATTAAAAACAGGTTTTATCTTACTTTCTTCAGGTATGTTTAAAGAAACTTTTGACACACTGCGCACCTTAAAGATCAACCAGCTGCCCGACTCGGTCAAAAGAGAATACTATTTACTAAACGCAAGAACTTACTACGATCTGGCAGATTTTGATCAGGATGATTATTATTCCAAAATTTACCAATCTAATGCTAGTCTTTATGTGGACTCTGCGTTAAAACTCTGTGAGATCAGCTCTTTTGATTATGCTTATTATAGCGGTTTAAAATTAATTAAGGCTGGTGATCTTGAACATGCTATGCTCAAGCTCAATTCACTGATCCATAGCCATCGTTTATCTGAGCACCAGTATGCAATCACCGCCTCCACATTAAGCGATATATATATCCAGTACCACCAAAACCAGGTGGCTATTAATTTATTAATCAAGGCATCGGTCGCCGATATAAAATCATCCACAAAAGAAGCTGCGGCAATGTTAAATCTCGCTCAGCTCCTGCATAAAAGAAATAAGACAGAAGACGCTTATCTTTTAATCAAAGCCGCTATGGACGATGCAGTTTACTACGGTGCCAGACAGCGAAAAGTACAGGTAAGCGCGATTCTGCCAGTCATCGCCAGCGCCAGAATTTTACATGAGCAGCAGCAAAAGCAAATGTTGTTTTTTTACTGTGCACTGCTCACCATCCTTTCTATCACAATTATTGTTTTTGCCAGCATCATTTATAAGCAGCTGAAAAGAATTAAAGCAGCTGAAAAACTGGTTTTAGAAGCAAATGCGACGCTGATCAATACCATAGAAAAGCTAAACGAAGCAGAAAAGATTAAAGAGGAATATATAGGGTATTATCTGCAGATCATTTCTGATTATCTGAACAAAATGGAAAAGATTAAAAGTTCAATAACGCAAAGGCTCACGACTAAAAAGTTTGACGAGATCAAAATATTGGTGGGTAATATCAATCTGAAAAAAGAACGTGAAGAGCTGTTCAGCAACTTTGACAAAGCATTCCTAAAACTCTTTCCAAACTTCATTACTGAATTTAACGCAATGTTCCCCGTTGAGCACCAGGTCAGACTACTTCCTGCTCAATTATTAAACACAGATTTAAGGATCTTTGCTTTGATTCGCCTGGGCGTAAATGACCCGGATAAATTAGCCAGGATACTGGAATATTCTTTAAATACGATTTACAACTACCGGACAAGGATTAAGAATAAATCGAATAATCCAGACGGATTTGAGGCTGCTATTCTGAGTATAAAGGCTATATGAATTCGCATGCCGGTTTAAAAATCGGGAATAGCTTTAAATTAAACTATTCCCAATCTGATGTTTATTTTCCAGCATTTTTCTTTTCCGTAATCTCGGTACGGATTTCCTGAGCAATACCTTTAATTTCCTGTAAAGCTTTACGTAACCTGGTACCAGCAGCGCCATTACCTGAATTATAAAACTTCTCTACATCTGCTTCTGTAGCAGCAACTACTTCTTTCAATTTCGCGAATTTGCTCATGGTTCTTTTGATTAAATGTTTTTCAAGTTCATTGTTTCAAGCTCCTGATCCGGAGGTGTAAAATATATTATCTCCTTCTAATCAACGCTTAACACTGTAAACATAACGATTTAAAATAAAAATCAAAATAAATACTACTATTTAAGTATACTTTAATTATGTTTGTTAAACATTAAGCTTAAAACAATCCCAAATAGTCATGTGGCCGAGTGGCAAGGCAGAGGTTTCATAAACCTTATATGGTGGTTCGATTCCACTCATGACGTCTAAGCAGCAGCAAGTTCACCTGACCTGGCTTCAGCTTTTTTCCATGTATTATTATATTTGATTCTTAAAGGTTATCTCTCAGATAACCTTTAAATGTTTTTTGGCAACGATTGCACATTTTTAATGTCTGTATCTTTCTATTAACCTCTTTGCTAATTGTAATTTCAAGCTTCTGAAATCAAATACTCAAAAGCCTGAATTGTATGAAAAGATTAGTACAGCCCTTAATTTATCTGCTTGCCATTGCCCCATTAATCCTGTTGATGTCTTTCTGCTGGCCTGCCAAAAGCATCACCATATATCTTGCGGGAGATTCGACTATGTCTGATAAAAACATCAGGGCTTACCCTGAAACTGGCTGGGGAATGCCTTTTGCATTGTTCTTCGACTCTACAGTTACCGTAAAAAATATAGCCAAAAATGGCAGAAGCACTAAAACTTTTATTACTGAAGGTTTATGGAAGCAGATTTCAACTCAGTTAAAAGCAGGTGATTATGTATTCATTCAATTTGGGCACAATGATGAGTCTCCGGCTAAATCCAGTTATACTCCGGAAGCCGATTACAAAAACAATCTGAGGCTATTTATCAAAGAAACAAAAGCAAAAAATGCAATTCCAATATTAATTACACCAGTATCACGCCGTAAATTTAATACTGCAGGCCAAATTGAGGAAACACATCAGATTTATTCAGGATTGGTACACGAAGTTGCACAAGAACAGCAAGTACAGTTAATTGACCTGGACAAAGAAAGCCGGGCATTATACCAGGAACTAGGCCCGGAAAACTCAAAAATGCTTTTCCTTCAACTAAAACCTGGTGAAAATCCCAATTATCCGGAAGGAAAAACAGACAACACGCATTTTAACGAAATGGGTGCACGTAAAATTGCAGAGATTGTATGGCGTGAAATCAAAAAGCAGCAGCTGAGCCTGGCAGACCGGATTTATAAAAAATAGCCGCCCCGGAAAGAGGCAGCTATAAAAGAGACGCTATTTTAAATTTTAAGGCCAGATTGTACCAGCCTGGTTGTCAGCAATCCATGGCTTACCATTACAACTTGTTCCAGCATGTGCTTTCAGACAAGCCTTTACGAATTTAGCTCCTTCTGCATGGCTTTTTTGTTTTTTAGCACTGCAATAAGTAGCCCCTGTATTATCCTGGTAAAGCTGATAAGCCGGGTATCCCAATCCAACAGCAATTTGAAAATTACTCTGAACAGCTCCAGGATAACTGGTTTCTGCACCAAGCACCCAGCCTGTTGAACTTTCATTCGTGCCAGCAACCATCGATGGAGGAGGATTTAAAGTAATGGTAACTGTCGAAGAAGAACTGCTGGAACTCGCATCATGCGAATAAGTGGACTCTGAGCCCCCGCCTAAAGGTATACCCAGGAACGAAACACCTAAAGAAACTGTTTGCTCAATAGTTTTTTCAATACTTTCATAAGAGTCACTTTCTACAGTGATCACAACAGAGGGATAATTACTAATTGCAACGCCTGTTAAAAAGCTGAAAGGGCCTCCTTCAGAAAAATCTATATTTGGCTTTGGAGAGAAAGCAAAACCTGAAATATCCTTCGAACCATTTTTGATGGCATCAGTTATCGGCTTCATCCATGACCAGTTTAATCCAGTTGCCATACTAAATGCTGTAGGACCATAATTAACTAAGGTAACACCAGTAAAAGTCATTTTCACACTCACCGTATTAGAAGAGGTTGCAATCGTATCTGAAAAATAACTTGCACTGCCATCTACTGATAAAGTGAGAAAAGAAGCAATTGGGATTTCAAAACTTGCCCCGCCTTCTATATTTATTTTCAACTCGCTTTCAGATGTACGGTTAATGGTCATGTTTAATTCAATCTTATTACTGGTTGCACTTAAGCCATTAATAATATCAGCTAATGGGGTGCTTACCGCAAAAGCAGGGTGATAAACAGTAGCACTATCATCCAATAACATTCCACCGTTATCAGCAGTGGCAGACTGCACATTACTCAAGGCAGTACTCAAATATCCAGCATTCATTGTTGTTGCATTTTGCAGAGAAATACTGCTGCCCAGCGCATTCAGATAATTAGCAAAAACTGGTAAAACTGGCTGACCACTTGCCGGCGTAAGGTTTAATAATTTATGTAGATTCTTACTTTGCTGAATAGTATACAAATCAGTAGCTGGTTTGGCCCAGGTAGTTGCAATAGTACTCATTATAATGTCTATTGGCTGTTGTTTACCGGAGGCCGCAACCGGACCATAAATTGATGTCCAAAGTTTTAAGAGTGCAAATTGCTGATCAGTTGCCGCTTTTTGCGCCGCGTTCAATGCAGCCTGATCCGCAGTAGAAAGCTTATAAACTACTTTACTCAATGCTTCAATGAAAACATTGGTAAATGGTTCGTCAAGCGTTACAGGAGCTGCACCCGCTGTCAAAGCTGAGCTGATCCAGCCATAAGTCGTTGCATTAAACTGCAGATTATTAGGATTTTGCCAGTAATAAGGAAAATTCCCTAAAGAGGTTACACTAAAATCTGTTAAAGGCTCTGTTAATACGGATGCTAAAAGAGTTGATGCCTGTTCTTTTAAAGCATCAATAATATCTGATGCTTCTGATTCAACGGTTAATTCAGTATTCATGGTCGTAGTTTTAAGGGGGCTGTTTACCTACTCTGTTAAGGCTTTTCGGTTTCTGCCTTTGTCAGTTTTAAATTAAAGCGCTCTAATCATTTGACACCTCAAAGTAAAGGCAGAATAAAGGTTTCTCTCAGCGTAGAATATCCCGGCTTGGTAAACAGGTGTTTTAACCTGGTTAGCAGGTAAAAACACCTGATAACCACGATTCAGGAAACAATAAAAGGTTCTATTAGAATTTAACTTCGAAGATGCCATATTTGATGGCGAAGATGACCAGGCCTGCTGTATTTTTACAGCCGGTTTTGGTGAGCAGATTTGTCCGGTGCCCATCAACAGTACGACTGCTCACGAACAACTTTTCTGAGATTTCAATATTCGTTAGTTCATCACAAATCATCTTTAAGATCGTCGTTTCCCGGTCCGAAAGATTAATAGGTATACTGCTCACATTTTTCAAACCCTGTTTGCGGTATTTAGCAGCATTGCGCATTGCATTTAAAGTTTCGATATTAAAATGAAACCCTACATGATACGTGTTGTGAATAGCCGAGAACAATTCGCTGGTTTCACAATTCTTGATCAGATAGCAGCAAGCTCCTGCTTCAATCATTTTACTTAGATAACGCTCCTCACCATGTACAGAAAGTATGATTACTTTTATCGAAGGATAATCCTTATGCAAAACAGCATTCAGTTCAACCCCATTCATTTCAGGCATATTCATATCAACCAATACCACATCAGGGAGGTTTTCCAGCCTGGTTAGTTGCTCCAGAAATACCTTTCCATTTTCAGCCTGTGCTACCAGCTGATAATCAGGTCTGGTCACTAAAAGATTAACCAGACCTTCCCTAAACAGGTTCTGATCGTCAACAACAGCAATACGTATTCTATCTGACATAAATTAATATCTAAATTGATGCTATATTCAGCGCTATAAACATAGAAAACCCACAACCTGGAGCAGTTTTCACCGTGTAATTTGCATTGACCATATTCAATCTGCTTTCTATATTTTGCATTCCCATTCCCTTTTTTTTCTTCTGATCACCAGGATCATATCCCGCTCCTTCATCCCTATATTGAATAGCTAATAAACCATTCTCCATAAAAATGGATATTTCTATCCGCTTTGCTCCTCCATGCTTAATCGTATTGGAAATAAGCTCTTGCAATACCCTGATTAAAGCGAGGGCAATATCGTTTGGCAATTTATCTGTAAGAGCCTCTACATCATTACGAAGAGTTATCAGCGAACTATCTTCACCATTTATACTATCAATTAACTCTTCCAGCGCAACCGTGAAGCCAAATAATACTAAAGCAGGAGGTGATAAATTATGCGAGATGTTACGCACATCCTGTACAATTTTATCAATCAGCATCTTGTGATTAGCTTTTATAGTGCCGTCCGCCTGTTCCTCAGGAAGATAATTCCGATTAATTAACATGCGCAAATTTGACAAAGAACCCCCAACATCGTCATGTAAATCCTGACCAATCCTTTTTCTTTCTTCCTCTTGTGATTGTATAACTACCCGCATCAATTCTTTTTGATAAGTCATTTCGGAATCGTGAATCTGCTGTTTGTTGTTCAGCAGTTTTTTCTGATTCCTGATAAACAAAATCACAAAAGAGATCACCAGCAGAGAAATGCCTCCGGTGCACAAGATGATTAACAAAAAAATATTCTCTCCTATTTTATCCTGCATTTACTAAAACCAAAGGCAATTAAAAGGTACATCAACAATAAAAGTGTGGCGTGGATATTCCACATTAAAATATTAATTGCATAGTACTTTTCACTCATCTGTTTTACTGTTAAATTCGAGAAAGAGAAAATAAACAGCGCACCTGAAAAGTATAACAATATCCCGGTATTAATCCAGTTCAGGGGATTGAATGACCACCTGGTGTCTGCGTCATTTGTTTGCGCAAAATAAGCCAGGCTACACCCCATAATGATTAATGCTTCGACTGGCCTGGCATAAGTATTAAACTGATAAATACTTTGAAAAAACAGGAAGTTTACAATACAGAATACAGGGAAAATAACCAGCAGATATTTGATAATTCTGCCAGCTGCTTTCTCCCTTAAAACTGACAGATAAAAATAACTCAACAACAAAAACTCCAGTATAGTGAAAACATGTAAAACCGGAAGATTGTTAATCTCATGATCTGCAAGTAATACAGCCAGCAAATTTACAACCCCATCCAGCAGTAAATAATACCAGATTATTTCTAAGGGCCTGTTGGTATACTTTCTTTTTGAATAAGCAACAACAATAGGAATTAAAACACCCGCTGGAACAATTACCCCGGTATAGATTAAACTGGCCGAAAATTTCATGATGTTGTATACCTCAAATAAGGTTCAACACTGTTAAGCTCATCAAATAGCGGACTCGTCGTGTTGCATAAAGTTGGACAAGGCTGAGTGAAATCATACACAGTAGAATAGGCTTCATTATTTAGCATATCTTCCTTTGACGTATTTGCATCGCCAGATCTTGTCAGCATATCATTATTCTGTGCATCAACCGGAACAAGCATCCCACAAATCTGAAATGGAAAATCCGGATCAGGTATACTCATATATAACCTCACAGAACTTGCGTCCGGATGTTCTTGTTTTAGTAAATCTATATCTCTCATATTGATATTGATTGCCCTGAAAATTAATTGAGAAGGTATTAATGGCGCAACCGAATCGCAAGCTGCATTTGTGTATGGCAATTTGGATTCTTCTGGTAGTGAGGTTATCATTTTTCTCCAGGAGCTGGCTCTTGCGATGGCAACACTTAATGGGATGGTCGGCGGAACATCAGCAATAATAGTGGAATCAGATATTTGTACAGATTGAATGGGATTAGAATTTTCCATGATTTCTTAATTTTAATAGATAAATTGTTATTTCATAATACTTTGCAGTATTCCATTGGCAGCGCTACAACTGTATACCACTGCATAATTAGATTCACCAGCTTCATTTAATCCTCCTGTGCGGAATATCCCGAAAGCCGCTACCCAAAATAAATATTCTATGGTAATCACCGGATCATCAATCTTTAGATTAGTTGTTGCTACTCTTCCAAAAGTTGCGGATGCCGTGTTTCCACTTGCTATGACCTGTGGCTGCAGTTGTTTGGCAAGCTCAGCAGCAAGTAAAGGCTGTAAATTACTGTTGGTCAAAAAGAGGGACAGTTGATTAGTCAGACTTTTAAAATCTCCCATCACAGGACCATAATTAAGCACAACGCCAAAATCAGTATTCTCAAGAGGCAAATCTATCGAAGGAAAAATAGCCTTAAATAAATAATTTGACTCTAGATAAGCCGAATTAATTGCCTTACTGATCGTTTTAGACAGCTGATCATCAGGAAGATCTGATTCAGGGAACGGAGGAGTAACCGAAACCTTTCTTCGTGGCGTGAGTGAGGTAGTGATCAAATTCAGATCCTGAGTAGCGATTGGAATATCCATAATATGACTTTCAGTTAATGTCAGGATTTCTTTCCTGGTCAGGGAAATAATGGAGGCAAATTGTCCCATTGTAATTTTTGATTTAGGTTAGATTACTTACTCTTTTATGGCTTTTCAGTTTACGCCTTATTGCTATGGAGAACGGCTAAATTATTTTAAAATATTGAGTTGTAACGAGATAGAAATACCTGATTATTTAAGGTGTTTCTACCTTTTTACCTTAAACTATTTTTATGTATAAAAGACAGGGCTTCATGCGCACGAGCTTAAACGTGAACTAATATCTGGTTTTATTCTGCATGTAAAAGGACAGACGGCCAGCTCAGCAGAAGATGAACAAATCGAACAAAAAAAAGACAAGCCTTATTCAGGCTTGTCTTTTCGAAAAATCTATACTACTATTTATATTGCATCTTGTTATAAGCCGGCACAAAAGAGGCCTCCAGAAAATTCTCAAAAGAAGTTGAGGTTGTAGAGGCTGCTGTACGTATTTGTGAAGTAGTGATATGCTTACTATTCATCCCAATAACGACCTCCTCCATTAATGCAATAACATTTGCCGAAAACCCGGCAGCCATCAAACCTGATTTAAATTCCAGAATCGTATTTTGCTCATAAACCAACCCGGGTTTTCCAATTGCATTTCCAATCATGGCTGTTGCTTCACGGATATTCAGATCACGCTGACCATGCAATTCCTGCACCTGTTTCCCCTTAAATGTAAGCCTGATCAAAGCCTCCGCAGCCGCATGTCCAATATCTTTGGTTGCGATAAACGGCAATTGCATGTCCTGATCAAAAGGCCCTGAAATCTTTCCGTTTTTCAGGATAGAAGGCAGATAAGAAAGGGTATTTTCCATAAAGTATCCAGCTCTTAAATGCAGTAAATTTTCAATAGGCAGCGTATTCATCACTTGTTCCATATGATGTAAACCAAGAACAGGGCCTGAACCACTTTCCCGATCAGCACCCCAGCTACTCAGCGTAACAGCGTACGCGAGGGGATTGGCTGTAATAGCCTGAGCAATAGCATCCGTAACCTGAGCCTGGTATCCTGAAAAATCAGCACTATCAGGAATGTAATTTGGCTGAAGCATTATCCAGGCAGCTTTAGCTCCCTGAAAAGCCTCAATTAAAGCCTCTGCATCGGTAGGCCCGGCAACAAAAGCCTCTGCTCCCCTGTCGGTGAAAGGTGACAATTTCTCCAAACTCCGGCCAATCACCCTAACCTGTTTTCCTGCGTCTAATAATTGATGTGCAACAACACTTCCGGTGTTGCTGGTTGAACCTGTAACTATATACATATGCTTTTAAATCTTTCTCAAACCTATAAAGTATAGCGCTGAAAAAAGATAAGGCACATGCGGGTTCCCTACTAACCATCAGGATACAATCCTGAGAATGAACCAGTTTAATTACCCTTATTAGATTTAGATTACAATTACTTTTGAGCTTTGCGATCAAAAGCATTACGCGCCGCTTTGAAATCGTCCGACTGATCCAGTACCCAGGTCCATAACGGAAGGATCTGGATTAATAACCCACGTCCCAATTCAGTCAGTTCATATTCCACCCTTGGTGGGACCTCCATAAACATAGTTCTGGTAATTAATCCATCCCGTTCCAGCTCACGAAGGCTTTTAGTCAGCATTTTTTGACTTATTCCATTTACCTGTTCCTGCAAACGGGAAAAACGCAACTTACCATTAACCCCAAGCATTTGAATAATCAAAAGTGACCATGTGTTGCCTAAATGACCTAGAACATCTCTTTTTAGCCCATCTTCTTCTGCTGAAAGTGCATCACAGATGGCCTGCGATGCTTTAATAATTTCGGTATCGGTCATGTTATTATTTTCGTTTGATTACAAATTAATCAATTAATAATCATTCCCGTGTTATTGTACTGCATGTATTGACCAGCATAATTTTATGGGTACTAAAAACCATAACTCTGCAATCCTCACACAGCTCTTTTTTATTTTTTAATGTTGAAATAATCTGACTGTTCCATATCCGGGATTAAGCCAGTGTGAGCTGGATGCCAGTTCAGCCTTTCTCGTGTGAGCTTACTGGATGCCGGACAATCCAGACCAGCAAAACCTATAAACCACCCAAAATGAACCGCTGCTTCCTCTGCGGATTGCGAGACAACAGGAATATTCAATTGCTGGCCAATAACCGCAGCAATAGTTCTAAAAGGAATTCCTTCTTCAGCAGCGCCGTGAAATCTCGCTCCTGCAACTGTATTCTCTAATGCCAGTCTGTATAAAACAGCCGCATCCTCCCGATGTACAGCACTCCAGCGGTTAAGTCCATTTCCAATATAAGCTGAAACACCTTTTTCGCGCGCAATATTGATGAGCATCGGAATAAAACCATGATCCCCTTCCCCATGAACAGATGGCGAAAGACGCACCACAGAAATACGGACACCTTTCGCAGCTACCGCATCTGCTGCCTGCTCCGACATGCGGGGATGCGTACTTACACCAGGAACAGGTATAATATCTTCTGTTGCCAGGCTTCCCGGGCTAACCAGCGCAGTACCTGAAGTGACAATAAAAGGACGATCAGAACCTGCTAATACAGCACCAATAGCCTCAATAGCTAACCGGTCTATCTCAGATACTTCTTTGAATCTTGCAAAATCATGAATGAAACCAGTATGAATTACTCCGTCTGCCAGAGCCGCACCACGCTGCAAACTATCTAAATCTTCCAGATCACCACGGTGTACCTCAGCACCCGCAGTTAAAAGAAGACTGGCGGCTGAATCTGAACGCGCTAAACCTAAAACCTGGTGACCTGCACCAATTAAATCCCGAACGATGGCAGAGCCGATGAAGCCTGTGGCTCCTGTGACAAATACACGCATAATATAATTTTTAGTTGAACATTGACAGCAACAAAGATCAGTGCCCGGGACATAGTAAATGTAGCCATATCCACTTTTGATTTAGCCAAAAACGAGTTCTGAGAATGCGTTTATCCAGGATATAGCTTTAGCTATTACAATTCATCTTAAGATACAAAAGCGGAGTTACACCTGTGTATTTTTTGAATTCACTAAAAAAGGAACTTCTTGAAGAAAAGCCAGACTCTCTTCCTAATCCATCCAGGCTGTATTGCTTGATAGAGTTTTTAATCAGAAGCTGGTTCAGCACATATTGAATCCTGTAACTATTTACGAAGTGATTAAAATTCTGTTTGAAGTAAACATTCAATAAATAAGAAAGCAGATGGGGCGTGATTTTAAGTTTGGAAGAAAGCTGGGTAATACTTAACTTTTTCTGAAAGAAAGGCCGTTCCTGGTCCATAAAAACAATAATATCAGACTTTGATAACTGCGTGTGTGCAGACTTTCCCGCATACTGTTTGATAATTTTTTGCAGGGTATTCAGCTTTACATTAATGAAGGAAGCAATTACGTGTAAGGGAATCCGGCTGGCGTAATCACCATAGGTATCCAGTAAATAAAGATATTTATCTGAAGCTGTACCTACCCTGAAAAACACAGAACGCTGGTGTGCCATTTTGTAATAAGTTTCCAGTACTTTGCGCATCACGATATTCATTTCCGGATAAACTTCAAAATACCGGATCAGGTGCTCAACTGGTAATGCAATCAGTACTGAATCTTCTTCCGCTTTAACATCTTCCGTACACTCGCTAATCCCATACATTCCTTCTATTGCAGATAAAAACTCTCCCGGAATAGCAATAAAGGAGGTTATGGTCTGACCATTTCCAGTAGCCCAGCCAGAGAAGAAGCCCGCTATAATGAAATAAATATGAGTACAATAATCACCCCTTTTCATTAAATATTGTCCTTGCGAAACTGTCAGTTCAAAACTGTGCTCAGCCAGATCTTTTTTACACGCATCAGTTAAAAGGTGTAACGCATCAAGCTGCTGTATAACAGCGCTTAAATTTGGGTTAGAAGGTTTACTGGTCAGAACGCTATTTGTGGGCATATAAAGAGGCGCTAAAATAGAAATATTATTAGTCAATTATAAAAGAATTGTACAGGATTATAATTTAGTATTACTTAATAACAATAATTTGATGATTCATACGTATACAAAACTATTTTTGCTAAACCTAAATTTAATATAAAATACAAGCTATAAATGTAAATCGAAATCCAGAAATCCTATTTAAAGGTTAACCTTTTAAATTATCCTTTTACATAGCGCTAAAGACACAATTTTTATATTAAATATTCTAACTCAAAATCAAGATAACACGCTCATCTATCTTAACCTGTATGAAAAAACGACTACGCTCGTCAGGTCTTTTTGGTAAAAAAAGACTACTCTCTGTTCTTGTGCTATTATTTGCTTTTTTTAATTTAAAAGCGCAGAATACACTCTCTACCTCACCCACTTTAACTTTCAACACTGCAAATGGTACAGTCATTGGGGCTATTGCCTCTGATGGTTCAGGGGGAGCAGTGAATATCACTGACTTCGATCTGCAAATCTTTTCAGGAATGAAGGCCAATGGTACGTTAGTACCGAATCAAAGTGTGCAATATCTTAATGCTACCTGGTTTAACAGTTCAAATGGTTTTTTTGGTATAACACCAAATTCACCAGACATGGATATTACAGGTTACGAGGCATTAATTATAAAAAGCAGCTCCCAGGCTAACAATTTTTCATTAAAGTCTTTACAACTCTATGATTGGGGCAGTAATAATCCTGTTATAGTAGAAGCATATGATGGCGGTGTCTCCAAAGGAATAGTAGATGTCACTTTTATTGGTTCTGATGCCAGAACAGTTACGCAGTCAGATTTATTAAGCGCCGAAGTATTTCAAAATATTGATGAAGTAAGAATTTATGGCAGAAGCAATCAAGCTATATGGCTAGGCGTAAACAAGATACAGATCGGTTCTCCTGTTGGCCCCACGGATATTACCCCACCAACTGTAACATCCATTAACCGTGTCGGTACAACCCCAACAAAAGACATTAGTGTTGCTTATACCGTAACATTTTCTGAAAGTGTAACTGGAGTAACTGCCGATGATTTTGTACTGACAAGATCTGGCTCTGCCGCAGGTTCAATTGCCAGCATTACAGGTTCAGGTACAACTTATACAGTTACAGCAAATAATACAGGTGACGGTAGCTTAAGACTGGATTTAAAATCCTCGGGAACAGGAATTCAAGACCTGGCAGGCAATCAGATAACAGCCGGATATACATCCGGGCAGCCTTTCACCTTAGACAAAACTCCGCCAGAGACTACCCTTACCGATTCCCCGCCAGCAGCCACATTTTTAAAAAGTTATACATTTATGTATTCGAGTAGTGAATCTCCGGCAACCTATACTGTTAAGATTGACAATTTTAACCCCGAAGTGGCTGATAATTTCTACCCGGCGCGGAACTTATCTACTGGTAATCATACCATTAGTATAGCAGCGATAGATGCAGCAGGTAATGTTGATCCTACGCCAATAATTTATAACTGGACAATACAAGCTGTCCCGGCATTAGTTGCTTCACCAGGTAATACTATATTCACAGAAGGAAATAACGTCACTTCCACGCCGGTTGCCGTTGATGCTGCAATAACACTGAATAATCCGGATAATGTTCAGGTAATTTCAACAAAAGTACAGCTTACAACAAACTTAAATGCAGTACAAGACATCTTAAATTATACGAACAATGGACTTACTATGGGAAATATCATAAGTGATCCTTATGATGCTGCTACAGGAACAATTCTATTGAGATCAACTACTGCAACATCAGCCCAATGGCAGGCTGCGATACGCAGTATAACCTATACTAACTCTTCTGAAACACCAGGTATTCCCGACAGAACAGTTTCATTTCTGCTTTCAGACGGAATAAGCTCCATTTTTCCAGTAAATAAAGTAGTAAAGGTGGTACAGGTAAATGATATACCGATATTAACAGCCTCCGCTGGTAATACTACATTTGCACAAATCGCTATCCCGGTAGATAACGGGATTACAGTAAGTGATGTTGACAATACTACATTAGCATCGGCTACTATAACTATCGGAAACTTTGATACTCCCGATCTATTGGCATTTAGCAATACAAGCACTACACTTTTTGGTAATATCAGTAGTGTTTTCAATTCAGGAGTATTGTCTTTAACATCTGCTGGTTCAACAGCAACTCTTGCACAATGGCAAAATGCACTTAGCGCTATAACTTTTTTCACAACTTCAACCAACACATCAAACAGGATTGTTTCTTTTGTCATCAACGATGGTAGTACTAACAGTCTTTCTGCAACTAAAGTTGTAATCGTTACTCGCCCACCTATAGTAATCAGCCCTGCAACTCTTACAGGTCTAGCAATAGGAACTGCTTATAGCCGGACAATCACGGCTTCAGGTAATACCGCACCTTATACTTTTGCCATCACAAGCGGAACTTTACCGACAGGATTAACACTCAGCGCATCCGGTGTATTAAGTGGTACCGCAAGCGGAACAGGGAATTTTAACTTCACCATAACAGCAACCAGCGCAACTTCATTTACCGGTTCTAAAGTGTATAGTTTAACTCCTTCAGCACCCAATATCGCAATAGCCCCTACCAGGTTGAGCACCATAAATATCGGAACACCTTACAGTCAAACTATCACGGCTACAGGTGGAACAGCTCCATACATTTATTCCTCGACCAGTATATTACCAGCTGGATTAACCCTCAGCGGTGCCGGCGTATTAAGCGGAACACCAACTGAAAGCGGAACATTTACTATTGTCATAAGGGCTGTGGATGCCTCAACAGGTCCTGTGGCACCCTATTCCGGAGCAAGAGCATATTCATTTGTCATCAATCCGGGCGTGCAAACTATCACGATGAACCCAATTGCTGCTGCAATTTACGGAAATCCAGATCTAGATCCGGGCGCAACCGCAACCAGTCTTTTACCAGTCACTTATACTTCAGGTGATTTGAATATAGCAACCATTGTCAATAACAAAATACATATTTTAAAAGCTGGCACAGTAACCATCAATGCTAACCAGCCAGGAAATGGAACATTCAGTGCAGCCGCTCAGGTTCAGCAGGTATTGACCATTTCACCAGCACCATTGACCATTACCGCAAACAACCAGGATAAAATATATGGCGGGACATTGCCAACGCTGACTGCTTCGGCAACGGGTTTTGTGAACGGAGATACTTTCGCCAGCCTAACTACCCTGCCTGCACTGAGCACTACTGCTACAACAGCTTCTTCAGTTGCGAACAACCCCTATACAATCACAGCAAGCGGCGCAGTATCAGCAAACTACACAATCAGTTATGCTCCGGGTAGTTTAACAGTTACCCCGGCAGCTTTAACCCTCACCGCAGACAATCAAAATAAAGTTTACGGTGCAGCATTGCCAAACCTTACCATAACAGGCAATGGTTTTGTAAATGGTGATGGTTTCGCCAATCTGCAGATCCCGCCCGATGTAAGCACCACTGCTACTGCAGCTTCTTCAGTTGCAGGCAGCCCATATGCTATCAATGTAAGCGGAACAGTATCCCCGAACTACACGATCACTCATTTTCCGGGTACTTTAACAGTTACCCGCGCGTTGTTAACTATCATTCCGGATGCAAAAACTAAAGCTTACGGAGCGGCATTACCAGCCCTTACTGTAACAGCCGAAGGTTTTGTGAACGGTGACAATCTCAAAAGTTTAACTACACAGCCAGTTTTGAGTACTACTGCAACTGCAGCTTCTCCAACTGGCAACTTATATCCAATTACAGCAACTGGCGCAATGTCAGCAAACTATGATATGAGTTATGTACAGAATGTTTTAACAGTTACCCCTGCAACACTAACTATTACCGCAGACAACAAAACAAAAGCCTACGGTGCAGCATTGCCAGCACTAACCTCAACAGCCGATGGTTTTGTGAATGGTGATACTTTCGCCAGTCTGACCACGGCACCTGCGCTGAGCACTACTGCGACTGCGGCTTCTCCAACTGGAAGTCCATATGCCATCACAGTAAACGGCGCAGTATCCACGAACTACACGATTAATTATGCTCCGGGTGTTTTAACAGTTACCCCTGCAACACTAACTATTACCGCAGACAACAAAACAAAAGCCTACGGTGCCGCATTGCCAGCACTAACCTCAACAGCCGATGGTTTTGTAAACGGTGATACCTTCAACAGTCTGACTACACAACCAGTTTTGAGCACGACTGCGACCGCAGCTTCTCCAACTGGCAGCGCATACGCAATCACGCCTGCAGGGGCAGCAGCAAACAATTACATCATCAATTATGCAGCTGGTCACTTAACGATTACCCCGGCAGCACTTGTGGTTACCAATAACAACCTGGTCAAAACCTATGGCCAATCCACTGCTGATTCAGACTTTACAGGTAACATTACCGGTTTAGTCAATGCAGATCAGATTACAGCCAAACGCCACAGTACAGGTGCTCCGGCAACAGCTACTGTAACCAGCGGGCAATACCCAATTGTTGCAAACCTGGCAGACCCGGATCAAAAACTGGTTAACTACACAGTAACCAATAACAATGCCCTGCTTACTATTAATCCTGCACCATTAACCATTACAGCCGACGACAAAGAACGCTTTGCACAATTGGCAAACCCGGCTCTGACAGTCAGCTACTCCGGTTTTGTAAACAATGAAACACCAGCAGTATTAAACAACCAACCCCAAATCAGCACTACTGCTACCTTAAACAGCAGCGCAGGTAATTATCCAATCAGCGCCACAAACGCATCAGCCCTCAACTATACCATACGCTATATTGATGGCGTACTTAAAGTAAAAGCGGGTATCCCAACCAATGTGAATCTTGCTGCCACAACACTTTATGAAAATAGTCCTGCCGGCACAAATGCAGGAACGCTGAGCAGTACCTCTGACGACCCGACTGCCATTTTCACTTACACACTGGTTCCAGGTTCAGGTGATACCGACAACGCACTTTTTGCGATTAACGGCAACAAACTGAATACAACGCAGCCACTGGATTATGAAAATAAAGCGGTTTATAAAATCCGTGTAAAATCAACTACACAAAACAGCCTGTCCCTTGAAAAAGAACTCGTTGTTAACCTCACCGATGTGAACGAAGTTCCCACACTGGATGCTATCGCCAATCAAACTATTTGTTATACCAGCCAGACACAAAGCTTTGGTATTACAGGGATCAGTTCTGGCGCTGAAACTAATCAAAACACTACCCTGACCATCAGCAGCAGCAATACCAACCTGTTCAGCAGCCTGAACGTAAACGGAAACCGATCAACAGGGACTATCAGTTACAAAGTGAAAAACGGAGCCTCAGGAACTGCAACAGTTACAGTGACTGTTAAAGACAACGGCGGTACTGCAAATGGTGGAACAGATACCTATAGCAGAACTTTCCTTATCACAGTAAATGCCATGCCTGTAATTGCGATCAACAGCAACAAAGCAGACCAGGTTAGCAAAGGTGAAACCGTTTTATTAACCGCAACAGGCGGACTAAATTACAGCTGGGCGAACAGTGCCGGAATTATAAGCGGACAAAACGGTGCAGTATTAACTGTCAGACCAGCTCAAACGACCACTTACAGCGTTACTGCTACCAATATCAGCGGTTGTCAGGATTCACAAAGTTATACCGTAACCGTACTGGACGATCTGCTGACTATCAAAGCCGTCAATATTATGACCCCAAATGGTGATGGTATTAATGATAAATGGGTTATTGACAATATTGATTTGCACCCTAACAATGAAGTGAAGATCTATGACAAAGCCGGACGACTGCTCTACAATAAAAAAGGGTATGACAACAGCTGGGATGCGACTTTAAATGGTGTACCGCTAAACGAAGGAACCTATTTCTATATCATTGATTTCGGCACAGAAAAACGCGTTTTCAAAGGATATATAACCATTGTCAGAAATCAATAATTGCAGTTCACACTTAAATAGCCTCATTCCATGAATACATTATATAAAATACTAAGACTTGTTACTGTTTTTACCCTGACGGTTACCGCAGCACAAGCACAATTGAATCCATTAAGTGCCCAGTATTACACTAACCAGTACCTGATTAACCCTGCCTATGCAGGAATAGATCCGGGTTTAAAAGTAAATTTAGCTTATCGCAAACTTTGGAATAACGTACCCGGTTCTCCTTTAACCCAGAATATTACCGCCGACTACGGTTTCGGCCGCGCAGCTTTAGGTTTGTCTTTTAACAAAGAAAGTACAGGTTTACAGCGTCAGACAAGAGTAGTAGGTAGTTATGCTTATCATCTGCCTTTAGATGCAGATAACCGTCAATTACACTTTGGTGTTTCCTTTGGATTTATGAATCAGAACCTGCAGAATTCAGATATTTATGGGAATCCGAATGATCCGGATATTAGTCAGTATAATGAACGCGGAACTTACCTGGATGGTGACTTCGGAATAGCCTATACTTCCAATAAACTAAGTGTACAAGCATCGCTTCCAAACTTAAAAAGCATCTTTAAAAAGGATGTGATTAAACTCGCCGATGTGGCTACATTTTATACTGCGGTCAGTTATAACCTGCAAATCAGCGGAGGCGCGGAAGGAATCCAGGCAGAACCTAAAGTCGCTTACCGCGGCGTTAAAAATTATGACAACATCCTGGATGCCGGCGCACAAATCAGTATGGCCAACAAACAGGTTTTTGTATTGGGCATGTACCACAGTACGAAAAATGCAACTTTTGGCTTAGGGATGGATTTGAAAAATAAGTACCTGATCAGCGGAACCTATACGACACAAACTTCTGCCCTGAACTCTTATACCAATGGAAGTTTCGAAATTAATCTGCGGCTGAGCTTAGATAAATAGCACACCCATAATTCAATACCTAAAAATCCCCCAATCAATGAATTGGGGGATTTTTAGGTATTACAGGTTTGAAAACTTGTAAATAGAACTTGTCTGATAAGTCTGTCCCGGACGAAGAACTGTTGAAGGAAAAGAAGCCTGATTTGGAGAATCCGGAAAATGCTGGGTTTCCAATGCGATTGCCGTTCTAAAATCATCACTGGAACCGTCCTTAAATACATTTTTACCTTGCATGGCATTACCGCTGTAAAACTGTATGCCAGGCTCTGTGGTATAAATATCCAGTACAATTCCTGACTTATCGCCCTGAACAGTAGCCGCATGAAACATGCCCATTCCTTCTGTTTTATTCAATACAAAATTATGGTCATAACCCTTACCATAACTTAACTGGTCATTTTTAGCCTCAATTCTGGCTCCTATCGTTAAAGATTTAGAAAAATCAAAAGGGGTTCCGGCTACCTTTTCGATCTTACCCGTTGGAATTAAAGTAGAATCAACAGGCAGATAACTATCTGCATAGAGCTGTAAACGATGGCCTAAAATCTTGCCGCTTCCTTCTCCATTCAGGTTAAAAAAGGCGTGATTGGTTAAATTTACCACAGTTGGCTTGTCAGTGGTCGCGACATAATCCATTTTCAGCTCATTGTCGTCCGTTAACGTATAAGTTACTTTAACCTTTAAATTTCCAGGAAAACCTTCTTCCATATCCTTCGATACATACTCCAGTTCCAGCGTATGCGCATCAGGCTGTTTTGCATCCCATACCACATACTGATACCCTTTTTTACCACCGTGTAAAGTATTCTGCCCATTATTGGTGAATAAAGTATATTGCTTGCCATCCAGCGTGAATTTACCTTTAGCAATCCGGTTACCATAACGCCCGATAGTTGCCCCGAAATAAGGTTCTGTAGATTTCTCATACGCGTTCACACTATTAAAACCTACTACTACATCTGTTAACTTACCCGCTTTATCCGGAATCAGCAAGCTAACCAGTCTGCCGCCATAATTGGTAAATACAGCTTCTGCATGTTTAGAATTTTTCAGGATATACAAACCTGTTTCCTTACCATCGGTTGTTCTTTTAAAAGAATCTGCCGAAAGTTTCACCGTTTGCAGGCTGTCTGCCGCGACAGTTGTTGATTTCGTTGCTGAATTACAGGAAGCAAAAATTGTCCCTGCAATTGCTATAACGCTGATATAAGTAATCCTCATAATTTTTATAATTAAATGGTGGTCCTGCCTGACAGCTCACCAGGACAAGACCCACCAAACCAAATTTAACTTTATTTACCATGTAACTTGTAGTCCAGCAATTTAATCGCATACCCTCCTACCACACTTCGCGCCTGGAAGCCTACCTGTTTACCATCTGTAGTTTCATGCCAGTCACTTAGCGGAACTCTGGTTGGTGTTTCCAGGGCATATTTATAAATCGGATCTATAAACTTTTCAAAATCTGCACGGTTATCCGTTAACGTTGCCGTCCACATAATCCAGTCCGATTTGGTATAACTGCGGCGGCTGTCCAGCGGCAAACCAAAAGCATTTTGCTTCGTTAAGTAATACTTGATTTCTTTCTTAAACACCTCCTTTGGAAAGATATTCATGTCCAAAACCTTATCCCAAACCATGTTATACTTCTGGCTCCAGGTATTTTTCTGGTCAAAAGTTAACGCATAATGATCTCCGTCATTTGCCATTTCCATCCACTTCAGCGACATTTGTTTCGCCATCGCAGTGTATTTGACAGCCTCAGCTTTCATCCCCAGTTTATCTGCAAGCATTCCGTACCCTGCTAAAGCAACAATTGCTTTCACAGATAAGTTTGCATTGCGGGCCATATGCCCGGCAAAATCATCTGTACAAAGCTGGTTGGCCGGATCAAATCCTTCTTTACTCAGGTAATCTGCCCAGACAGAAAGTGTTTTCCAATGTTTTTTAGCGTAATCCGCATTCCCTTCCACCCTGGCGATTGCAGCAGTCAGGATCAGCATATTTCCCGCTTCTTCAACCGGCATATCTTCTCCGTAAGTCTGTCCGTTGGCTAATGGATAAGTTCCCAAATCATGCGAAGGGAAAGGCTTTTTCCATTTGCCGCTTTCACTATAATAAAATATCCCGTTCATCATTCCCTTTAACAAATCAGGATTATAGACCAGAAATAGCGGTGCCGAAGGATAAGTTATATCTACCGTATTGATAGAACCATTACTGAAATTTTCTTTAGAAAGAAAAAGAAGTTCTCCCTGCGGACTCTCTGCCAATTTATGCGCAGAGATAGCCTGACGGTAAGAAAGATCTGAAAGGCCGGCATATTTCTGCCCCCCCGCCTTTACATTATCTGCATGAAATCTCTGGTCAAAATCTTTACTCTTTTGAAGCACAGCCGCATATTCAGTATTAGCCAGTTCCAATTGTTTTTCTATCGTCTGGTCATTTTTGCGGTTCCACCAGGCTTTTAAATTCTGGCCAAAATACTGCACAGCGTACAGATCATCATAGCCGATTAAAATGTATTTTTCAACTGGTGAAGTGCCAACCTGGTTAAAAGGCAGTACAGTAGACAGCATTAACTTTTTGCCTGTTGTACTGGTCTTTCCGGTAGATTGAGCCGTTGTTTTACTGGCTGTTTTACCTGTTGTAAATGAAGTTATAGCTTCATCTGCAGGGCCAGCGTATTGTTTAGCCTGAGTATGCTGCGGTGCAGCGACATACAGATAACCCCAATCGATACGCACATCGTCACCTTGTTTTTTCAATATCGCCTGTTCTGTAGTACCTGCCTTTAAAACAGACAATTGCCCGGTTTTATACTGTTCAGCTTTTACTTCCTGAAATTCTGTATTCACTGCTAAACCAGTACTTGCCCCAAAGTAAACTTCCGCATTGTGCTTTTTACCGTCTTTAGCTTTCACTTTAAAGGACACATAGGAAACAGGACGCGATAAAAGATTCAAATCACTCATCAGCAGCGGGGAAGTGAAGTCCACATCCAGGTTTACATTTCCGCAATCAAAACTATAAGAAGTCTGAGTTGCAGTTATTCCGATTTTAGTCTGTTTGGCCAGTAAAACATTGGGCGTGCCTGCAGCTGGTTTATCGTACACCAATCCTGCATCCAGCCATTGACCGCCTACATTATTTTTAACATGAACAGCCAGTAAGTTTTGCCCTTTTTTTAAAAGTTTCGTATCTACAGGTATATAGATAAACTTGCCATTGAAACATTTGCAGGTGAAAATCCGGGTTCCGTTTAAATAGACTTCTACATCATCGTCATTCATCAGTTTAAGTTTCAAACCTTTAAAATCTGTCTGCTCCAGATTAAATGTCCGGCGCATCCATAAGTCTTTGGTTCTCCACTGCGTAGTCGCTGAACCATCCCCAAAAGGAGCTGTTCCGGTTTTCCAGTCCGACTCCTTAAATCCTGCTTCATTCCATCCCTTGTCTGGTTCCGATTCTACATATTTTGCGGTATATGCTTTTTCGTCTGAAGCAGGAAGGACTGTCTGGAAGCTTTCTTCCTGTCCGCCCAGAAAGCGGTAAACTTTGCCATCGACTTTTAACAAACCTGTCAGTGACTGTGTTGCGCCCGTCCAATGTTTGGTAGCCGAAGCATTTAATCTGTCTGTAAATGACCAGACGCTAAAATAAGGATCATGTGTAAGCAGTGGATATGCCGGAGCGATCCGCTGCTGCCCAGCGGAAGAATGCTGTTGCTTTACAGACGGATTCTTTTGCTGAGCGGACGCGTTCAGCAGCAAACCCGCTAAAGCCAAAGAGATAAATAATCGTTTCATGCTATGTATGTTATGATTGCTATAATTAAGGTGCAGGTATTAAATAAAGTTTATCGTTTACGCGTTTTAGTTCTTCAACAGGCATTTTAATCACCTTTCTGTCGTAAGTCATAAAGCCATTGATTTCACCTTCTACGTCTGTGGTCTGTGTGTAAACTGCAGCCGACAGTCCCAATGGGATTAATTCTTCTAATCTTTTGGTGAAGGATTCATATTTGTTAAACAGGTCACCGGAATTTTTGAAAGACTGGTAACCCCAGTTATCTTTTTGCTGCCAGGTATGTCCATCCACTGGTAAACCTAATCCACCGAATTCCCCTAAAACAAGAAGCTGTTTTTGGCCAAACAAATCTGGTCTTGGCATGGCCGGTTGCGGATAATTGTGCAGATCCACCATATGACCTGTCGTATAAAAATTACCACCACTTGCACTGTTTACTAACCTGGAAGGGTCTTTTTTCATCGTCCATTCTGTAATTTCAACCGTTTTAAACTGTCCCCAGGCTTCATTAAAGGGCACCCACACCACTATTGAAGGGAAATTATGCAAGGTATTCATGATCGCGTCCCATTCTTTACGGTAATATCCTTCAGATTCGGCAGTCCTGTTTTTATCTGAAGCGCGGTCCAGTACTCCGGGATGGCTTTCCCAACCATTGCCCAGATCGCCACTTGGCATATCCTGCCATAACAACATCCCAACCCTGTCGCAATAGTTATAATACCTTGCGGGCTCAACTTTAATGTGTTTACGGATCATATTGAACCCCATTTTTTTGAGTTCGTCAATGTCGTATACCATCGCCTCTTCTGTAGGGGCAGTATATAAACCATCCGGCCACCAGCCCTGATCGAGCGGGCCATATTGAAATACAAATTTGTTGTTCAGCAGCATCCGCTGAATACCTTTCGCATCCGGAGCCATAGAAATTTTACGCATCGCGAAATAACTTTTTACTTCATCTACAGGTTTCCCATTGCGCAGCAGCGTGATCTTCATGTCATATAAGAACGGACTTTCCGGCGACCAGAGTTTTTCATTTTTAACGGAAATCTCTGCCGTCGCATCCACCGCTACTTTTTCTTCGGCAACGATAGCCTTACCATCTAATATACTGATTTTCAACTGATCACCAGGCTGACTATTTTCAACTGCAGCACTCACCGAAATCCAGTGTGCATCAATGTCAGGGGTCTGTTTGGTCGATTGGATATAAGATTTAGGTACAGCTTCCAGCCAAACCGTTTGCCAGATACCCGTTACCGGTGTATACCAGATACTCTCAGGTTTTTTCACCTGTTTCCCTCTTGGCTGAGGTCCCTGGTCAGTTGGGTCCCATACCCGTACTTTAATTTCCTGTTGCGTCCCTTTTTTGAGCAGCGAAGTGATGTTCAGCGAAAAAGGATCAAAGCCCCCTTCATGTTTGCCCGCGCTTTTGCCATTAACAAAAATTTCTGCCTGCCAGTCTACCGCTCCAAAATGCAGCAGCACGTCTTTACCTTTTGCTGATACAGGTAGTGTGACGATATTTTTATACCATAATATACTGTCTTTACCGACCGTTTTACCGACTCCGGATAAAGCAGACTCTACAGCAAACGGCACCAGGATATGGCCCTGGTATTTTGCAGGTTCCTGCGCGTCTTTTGGTATAATCGCATATTCCCAAAGCCCGTTCAGGTTTTTCCAGTTATTATTCCGCACAAGTTGCGGCCTCGGATATTCCGGCAAAGGAGCAGCAGGATTTACCTTTTCTGCCCATGGAGAAACAATTTTGTCTTTAATTAAGGCCCATTTAGTCTGCTGTGCATTTGCAGCAAAGCCTAAAAGCAAGAGCATTGTTCCCGTTAGCGTTTTCTTGATCATGTTATTTAGTTTGTGGTTACAATTGGTATTTCGTGGTTAAAACTGATATTTCGTGGTTACAACTGGATTTTTTGAAGAGGTGAAAAGATCATGTCTTCCACCCCAACTATTTTTACCCCTATACGGGCAAAAACATAATTCTGCGCCGGAACAATAGCCGGAACATTAACTTTAAGGGTTAAAGCAGCGGGATCGGTAATAGCCCCTGCAGATAGCTCTGAACTGACAATATTGTCTGAGCCAGAAACAAACTGAGTTTTATTCACGTATAAATTTACACGTTCAATATTTTTAGCCATACTGCCTGTAATAATCTGATCTACCCGGAAGGTGGCAGTCAGCTCAGTTCCGGAAGCTTTATAAACTGCGTTTCTGACCAGGTAATATGGAATTGCCTGCAAGTCCAAAGTCTGGCTCCCCTTCACCGCAATGGCTAAAGTATCATTTACCCCGGCTGTATTTTGGTGCCATTTAAAAGGCCCCTGTCCGTTAGGGATAATGAGTTTATAATCACCATCAGAAAAAAGCACCGAATAACTTCCGTCCTGAGCAAAGCTTGCCGTCATCGCACCCTTTTTCCCGAAACCCAATTGGTAAAATTCCAAAGGAACCCGGTCATACTCCAAGCCAATTTCTTCATTATTATACAGGATCTTTCCTTTTAAAGTGGTAGAAAGCTCCTTGTAATTATCCTTTTTACAGGAGAAAACCGGGAGTAAAAGTAACAGCATATATATAGGTTTTAACTTCATAATTGCAGCGTTTAAAAACCAGGTTTACTGGTTTGGTTGTTTAACAATTTTTGGATTTGCGGATAAAACATCATTGCCAATAGTCGAATAATAATTTCCCATCTGGAACATGTTTGCCCCGGTAACTGCTGTAGGCAGTACTTCTTTAAAGAGCCATTTGCCATGGTTTGGGTTTCCAGGATTATAGTACTTATATGGCCAGAGTCCATAAGGCTGGGTATTTTTCTTAGTAGACAACCCAATATCACTCACCAGCTGGCCCACAGACATTTTACTTCCGTCCCAAACGATGTGCGCTAAACGCCATCTTTTCATATCAAATAAAGTATGCCCTTCAAAGACCAGTTCTACCCGGCGTTCATGGACAATCTGATCAAATGTGACTCCCTGTATCGCTTTGGTTAAACCAGCTCTGGCACGCACCTGGTTGATGTATCCATCGGCAACACTACCCATTCCCAATTCGAAAGCGGCTTCTGCAGCATTCAATAAAACCTCTGCATAACGGTAGCGGATAAAAGCGACATCACTCTGTCTTCCCCTTCTTCCGGACCCCACCTGCGGGTCTAAATATTTGCGGATATAAAACCCGGTTTGTGACCTGAACTCCTGCCCGTTAACCGGCCCGTCTTTCCCCACTACCTGAACGGCAACATCAGTTCCGGGTAATTTAGCCAGGTGACTGGCATCATCACTTGTTAAAATACTACCATCAGCTAACTGGTAACCAGCCCAGACATCAACATTCTTACCTTTGAAAGCTCCATTAGGCAATAAAATTGTTCCTGCTAACCGGGCATCCCTGCCTGCAAAAGCATCCAGCTGATTGGTGTAATATAGAGGATTACCCTGTCCGTCTTTTGTAGCAATAGGTGCATAAGTATTGTCCAGTTTTTCAAAAGCCTGTACCAGGTTTAAAGAAGGGTTCAATCGCCCGGCATCCAGCCCTTCATCCGAAATAGAGAATGGCTGATTGTTAGTTGTAAAGCCATGAACTTTTGCAGAGTTTACTTTAAAATCTTCAATAAAAATAGATTCCTGATTGACACTGCTTTTATCCAGAAACACTGCCGCAAAGTTCTCCGAAAGATCAGGTAAAACTTTGTACAGCTGATAACCACCAGCCTGCCCGTTGATGATCTGTTGCGCAGCTGCAAGGGCTTTTTGATAATAACCTCCAGCCAAACCAGCAGGTATGCCCACTTCCGCACCAGGCAAAGTAACCTGCGGAGTTTTAAAACCATATTTGGCAATAGACCCGGCATATAAGGCTGCCCGCGCTTCCATTGCCAGTGCAGCCCCTTTAGATGCTCTTGATTTTTGGTTTACATCGTTTGGTAATATATATTTTATCGCTTCAGCCTCGCTGATCACAAAATCATAAACCTCCGACTCCTTGGATCTTGGAACCTGTAAATTGGTTATATTACCGGAATAATCATACTGCATAGGCTCTGTAATCAGCGGTAATCCGCCCATCCGTTTTGCCATTTCAAAATAGAAATTAGCTCTGAGAAAACGTGCTTCTGCAATGAACCTCGCCTTATCTGTTTCCGTCAGTTTGGTTGCTGCAGTGGCCCGTTTGATAAAAAGATTCATATCGCGGATATACCCATAATCCCAGATCCCCCATTCTCCATAACCCCAGCCTGTGCGCTGAACGATATTATAACTTCCATTTTCAGAAGGAAAAGCTTCACTAAAATCAACGAATGATCGCCAGCCATCCCCGTCTAAACTTGAAAAATCCAGTTGCCGGTTATACAAATCTCCTAAAACAGAGAGCGCCAGAGCCGGATCTGAGAAAGCAATTTCTTCAGGAATAATTTGTTTAGGGGGTACATCTAAAAATGCACTGTCTTTTTTACAAGCCCCGGTCAATAAAAGGGCAGTAAAGGTGAGTACTGTATATATCTTCTTCATCATGTGCTTAAAAAGTTAAATTAAGGCCTACGTTAACCACTTTACTCTGTGGAAACTGAAGACCATTGTCGTCCGCAACTTCCGGGTCAACGTTATACTGGCTCATATTATCAATAGAAAACAGGTTGTATCCGTTTACATAGAACCTTGCCCGCTTAACTTTGATTTTAGCCAGCATTGCAGCTGGTAAAGTATAGCCAAACTCTATCGTTCTTGCCCGGATATACTTGACACTGTGCAGCCAGAAAGTAGAGTTACGGTTGTTGCTATGTCCGCCATCATTATACCGGTTTGCAGGATATTTGCCCGGAATCCATTCACTGTTTAAATCAAATGGATCAGCCCTGTGCCATCTGTCTTCAAAAATGCTGTTCAGGTTCCCATTGTTCTGAAAGGCCCACCTGGTTTCATAATTCTGGTACCAGGTATAACCCGCTCCTCCGGAAAAATCTGCGTGAAAATCAAAAGATTTATAACTTGCGCCAAAGCTTAAACCAAAATTAATATTAGGCTGCTTGCCATAACCGAAGCCAATTGGCTTATTGTCGTACCCGTCAATTTTACCGTCGCCGTTCTGATCCTCATAGATCAAATCGCCGGGCATAAGGGTCCTGTTTCCTTTACCATCAATATTTACCGGGTAATTGTTGATTTGTTCCTGAGAAGTAAACTGACCGATAGCCACGTAACCCCAATCTATATTGGTAAACCTGTTTTCGGACGAGTTGCGGTATTGATCCCAGGAATTAAAGAATAATGGATTATAAGATTGCAGGTTTTTAGACCGGGTATAGGAGATATTACCCCCAATATTAAAGTTAACCTGTCCAACTTTACTGCTGTAATTTAAAGAGATCTCCTGACCATATTGTGCATCACTGTTCACATTTTCATCCGGCAGTCCGTAGCCCAGTTCAACCGGAACAATAATATCATTTCTGCCACCCAGTAATCCAGTACGTTTTCTATAGAAATAATCTATCGTACCTGTCAGCTTATTGCTGAACATACTGAAGTCTGCACCAACATCAAAAGTCCGGCTCTTTAACCAGGATATTCTGTTTAAAGGAATTCCTTTATCCCTGGAAACAATCACCGGGTTTCCATCCAGAATAACCGTTCCCTGGTTGTAGTTATAACCTGGAAGATAAGCATATGGAGGTACAATAGACTGATTCGGATCATTCGGATTCCGGTCATCCCCAAGTATGCCGTAAGAAGCACGGAACTTCAGATCACCCAGGATCTTTCTATCCCCCACAATATTTTTCATAAACCCTTCCTCAGTAATTCTCCATCCCGCAGAAACGCCCGGAAAATAACCTACCCTTTTATCAGGGGCAAATAAGTAAGAGGCATCCCTTCTTGCAGAAGCTTCCAGATAATATTTATTGTTGTAATTATAGTTTAACCTTGCAATATAGCCGATACGTGCTTCACCATCATCTACGTCATCATACCTGTCGGCAGTTGGAAAATAAATTAAAGGCAGGTTATTGGAAATTGGTGAAGAGTGTATATAATTCCGCTGATGCTTCAGCTCAATCCTTTCCGCAACCAGTGTGGCACCTACAGTATGTTTACCAAAAGTGTTGTTATAATTTAACTGACTCTGAAAAGTGGTCGCAAACTCTTTTTTCTGTTCGCGTTCCCGGTATGGATTATTACTACCACCTGTAACGTCATAAGTACCAGTAGCGGGACGGTAAGTGTAAGTGTTATAGGTATACTCATGGTTGTTGAGTACATAATCTGCCAGGTAATAGGAATATACGGCTTTAGCAACCAGTCCTTTTACGCCCGGGATCTGGTATTCTGCATTAAAATTGGTTTGCAGCACTCTCCAGTCGTTCCTGTATACCCCTGAAAGTTTTTTATTTAAAAAAGCATAATTGGTTTCTGTATGCCCGATGTCGTTCAGATAGTCTGGGTTATCATTGGCATAAGGACGTTCCAGAGGATTGTTCCGCAGTACAGCCAAACGTGCCAGCAGGTAATCATCCGTACCCGGAACACCAGGATTTTCGCGGGTTTCAATTCTTCCGTTAATATTTACCCCTACTTTAAGACCATTGGCTACAGTTGCTGTAATGTTAGATTGAATGTTGGTCCGTTTAAATTCATACTCTTTTCCCAATACAGAATTCTGATACATATTCGTCGCGGAAACATAATAACTCATTTTATCCGTTCCTCCGGTAAAGTTCACATTGACCGAATTCTGAGGGGCATTGTTATTACTTTTCAGGATATAATCCCGCCAGTCAAAACTTCTGTAGGCAGGATCGGTGCCGAGTTTGTATTTATCCAGTTCTGCTGGCGTAATACTGGTTTTCCCGTTAGAATTCATCTCCGCATCTGCTTTATAACGCATATAATCGTAAGACGTACGCACTACATCGGGAAACCTTGACCAGTTCTGCACACCCAGGTAAGCATCGACGTTGATCCGGCTTTCACCTGTTGTTCCTTTTTTAGTGGTCACTACCACTACTCCATTTGCTGCTCGCACGCCATAAATGGCAGCAGAAGCATCTTTCAATACCGAAATACTTTCAATATCGTTGGGTGCAATGTTGTTAAACTGGCCCTCATCCTGCTGAATACCATCGATCACATACAATGGGCGGCCCATGTTACGGATTTGAATGCTGGCGCTTGCTCCCGGCCGGCCATCTGTCATCCGGAAAGTAACCCCGGGAATCTTTCCTGCCAGTGCTGTACTTACTGTAGCGCCTCCGTGTACCCGCTCTATATCCTTGCTGGTCACTGAGGAAATGGCCCCGGTAATTGATTCTCTTTTTTGTGAACCATACCCTGTGACCACGATTTCCTGCAAGTCATTGTCGTAGTCTTTCAGTTTAACGGAGAGCTCAGTTTGTCCGTTTAAAGGGATTTCCTGCGTAGTGTATCCGATGTAAGCAAATACTAAAACGGCATTTTTATCTGCAACGGTCAGTTTAAATTTCCCGTTAGCATCAGACATAGCGCCAATTTTGGTATTTTTAACTTTTACTGTGACACCGATCAGTGTCTGTCCTTTGTCGTCCGTTACCGTTCCGCTCACGCTGCTGGTTTGCGCGGTACTGGCGAAGGAGAAAAGGAGGAAAATACAGAAGATAAAAGCTTTAAGCGGATACTGCTTTAAGCGCACACTTCTGCAATAAGCGTGTAGACTTTTTTCCATAAAGATTTATATTTGGTTAGGTGCAGCCGGATAAATTTGCCCGTTCTCTCCGGCTACAATCAAATATTAGTTTTTTAGCTTTTGGTTGTTGCACACGTTTGTATCAATAATTCTTCAATTTGTCTCTATTTTTATGTTCGGTTCCTCTTCCAGAGTTTATATTATAAAATCGATTCAGCATTATAATAATTGATATATTTGAGATAATGACTGTATCAAATTGAGAATTCTAACCTTATTTTTTTTATTGCTTTCTGCCACCCTGTTACAGGCACAGCCCTACTACTTTAAACACTACCAGGTAGAGAATGCGCTGTCTAATAATAGTGTGTTTTGCAGTACTCAGGACCATAGTGGTTTGATGTGGATGGGAACCAAGGATGGCTTGAACAGGTTTGATGGTTATTCTTTCAAAACTTACCGGCATGATCCGGCAAACCCGCAAAGTCTGGGCAATGATAAGGTTCATTCTTTGCTCAGTGACAAACCAGCAAGCCTTTGGGTAGGTACAGATCAGGGTTTATATCATTATAATGCAGTCAATGAATCCTTCACCCTGGTCAGGGAAACAAAAAGTATGGGCATAGCTGTGCTCGCGCTCGACCATGAGGGTAATTTGTGGATACTCAGTGCAGGAAAAGTATTCACTTACAACCCGGTTCAAAGAAAGTTAACCTGGGTAGAACTCGGTCATTCCTTTACGCCGACTTATATTTATTGCCGCCCGAATGGGGAGATCCTGGTGAGCAGCCCTTCTGGTTATATTGGCAAATACAACAAAACTTCGCGGACTTTTGAAATCCTTTATTTAAAGTCTCCAAAGAACACCGTATTAAAGTCTCCAGAGAATTCGGTAGAAATAGGCTGGATCTCTGCGATCGAAGAAACGAATGATCAGCAGCTCATTATTGGCACTACAAACCAGGGGATCAAATTATTCGACCTTAAAACAAATGTGTTAAAGGATCTGCTGGTGATGAATAAAGACAAGACCCACATTTTTGTCAGGACTATAAAAAAAATGAACGACCGGGAGTATTGGATCGGCACAGAATCCGGCCTGTATATTTATAACCTTCAAAGCCAGAAACTGGTTCACCTGCAAAAACAGAACAGCAACCCTTATTCTTTATCAGACAATGCAATTTATTCCCTTTGCAGGGATACAGAAGGTGGAATGTGGGCTGGAACCTATTTTGGGGGAATGAATTATTATGCGGCCCAGTCTTCTATTTTCACCAAATACTTTCCCTCCCAACAGGAGAATTCCATTAGCGGAAATGACATCAGGGAAATCTGTAAAGACCAGAACGGCAATTTATGGATCGGAACCGAAGATGCAGGACTCAATAAATTAGTACCGGGAACGGGTAAGTTTTCCTCTTATTTTCCTGATGGCAGTAAACAGACCATCGCCCATTATAATATTCACGGTTTACTTGCCGATGGGAACCAGCTTTGGATCGGTACTTTTGAACATGGGCTGGATGTGATGAATATCAATACAGGGCTGATTACCAAACACTACCACATGCGAAAGGGAAGTTTGCTCCGGTCAGATTTCATTTTAAGCCTGTATAAAACCAGGGCCGGTGCTCTTATTATTGCAACTACAGCAGGTATTTATACTTACAACCGCAAAAAGGATGACTTTGACCCTATACCGGGTTTACCTTTCGCGTTTTTCAATAACCTGAAAGAAGATGCGGACGGAACAATCTGGGCCGGAAGTTTCAATGACGGACTGTTCAGTTTTAAATTAGGAAACAGCAGTTATAAAAATTACAGGAATGAAAGTACAGCTATTGGCAGTCTGCCTAATAATACTGTAAATTGTATCTTTCAGGATAGTAAAAAGAACCTCTGGATTACGACAGATGGTGGTGGTTTATCGCTGTTTAATAAAAAGACGGGCACTTTCAAATCTTATACGGTGAAAGATGGTATGCCTGCCAACTTCCTTTTTAATATCCTGGAAGATGAGCACTATAAATTATGGATCAGCAGTACCCGCGGACTAGTCAGTTTTGATCCGCTTAAAAAGACGGTTAAAGTCTATACCAAAACAGATGGCCTGCTCACCGATCAGTTCAATTATAGCTCTTCTTATAAGGACACGGATGATAGAATGTACTTTGGCAGTGTAAAGGGTTTAATCAGCTTTCTCCCGAACCAGCTGACGACCAATACCAAAACTGCCCCTTTATTTTTAACAGGTTTTAAGATTGACAATACAACGCTGCAGCCAAAAAAAGGAGACTCAGTGCTGCAGCAATCTATTTTATACACCAATCAGCTTACCCTGAACAGCAATCAGTCCTCTTTTAATATTGATTTTGCTGCCTTAAGCTACTTCTCTCCGGAAAAAACTGAGTATGCTTATAAAATAAGCGGCCTTTATAATAACTGGCAATACCTGAAGACCAACAGAAAGATATATTTCACAAAACTTGCTCCGGGAGAATATATATTTGAAGCGAAAGCGATGATTCAGGGCAGTAAAGAATGGAGTAAAAACAATATCAGGCTGTTGATTGTAGTACTTCCGCCATTTTGGAAAAGTACGGTTGCCTGGTTTCTGTATGCGTTTTTGTTTATAGGGTTAACAGTTCTTGTGGTCAGGCAATACCACCAAACCATTCAGCGTAAAAACAACCGCCGTATGGAACTCTTTGAGCATGAAAAAGAGAAAGAGATCTACCAGGCGAAAATCGAATTCTTTACCAATGTAGCACACGAAATACGCACGCCGCTTACACTGATTAAAGGGCCAATGGAGAAAATGATCAAAGCTGCCGGAGAGGTTCCTGCTTTTGAAAAGAACCTGAAGATTATGGACCGCAATACAGACCGTTTGCTGAACCTGACCAATCAGCTGCTGGATTTCAGAAAAACAGAGATACATGGTTTTTCTTTAAATTTTGTCAAAACGAATATCTCTGAGATTCTTCACGACGTAAATTTGCAGTTCCAGCTTGCTGCCGAGCAAAAAGAGATCATTTACGCAACATTTTTACCCGCAGAACCGCTTTATGCTTATATAGATCTGGAAGCCTTCTATAAAATAATGAGTAATTTGGTGGATAACGCTATTAAATACGGGAAACAAACTGTAAGTGTGACACTTACAGTAAATGAACAGCAGGATCAGTTTACGGTCAGGGTTTTGAATGATGGAAATAAAATTGCCCCGGAACTGGCGCATCAAATTTTTGAGCCCTTTTTCCGGACAAAAGAAGCTGAAATGAAACAAGGAACAGGCATCGGCTTGTCTATTGCAAAATCACTGGCCGAATTGCATAAAGGTTCTCTTCAATTGGAAGAAACTAAAACTGATTATAATATACTGGTGGCCGTGTTCCCCATTCATCAAATGATAGAGTTCAACTTAAAAGGAAAATGGAAAAAGATTTAAACTTTGCATCCAATACAGCAGATCAGAACCAGGAGAAACCAGTTGTTCTTTTGGTTGATGACCATGAAGAAATTCTTGATTTCATAGCAGATGACCTGAGCGAAAAGTTCAAAATCCTTATCGCTTCAAACGGCATTGAAGGTCTTGCCATTTTGGAGAAAGAAATTGTTCACCTGGTGATCAGTGATGTCATGATGCCCGAAATGGACGGTTTTGAGTTTTGCAAAAGAATAAAATCAGGAATAGCATTCAGTCATATCCCGGTTATCCTTTTGACAGCCAAAAACAGCCTGCAATCTAAGATCGAAGGGCTGGAACTTGGTGCGGATGTGTATATTGAAAAACCATTTTCCCCTGAATTTTTACAGGTACAAGCTGCCAGTTTAATTGCCAACCGGAATAAAATTAAAGCTTATTTTTCCAGCTCTCCCCTGCTCCATATCAAAAGCCTCGCCTATTCCAAGGCAGACGAATTATTCTTAAAAAAGATACAGATTACTATAGATCAAGCCATTAGTAATCCCCAGTTAGATGTAGACCTTTTGACTGACCATATGAATATGAGCCGCCCGACGCTATACCGGAAAATAAAATCTATTTCCAATCTTTCCCCGAATGAACTGATTAACCTGGCAAGATTGAAAAAAGCAGCAGAATTACTGAATGAGGGCGTGCTTAAAATATATGAGATCGCAGAAATGGTCGGCTACAGTTCTCAAACTCATTTCGGACGGATCTTCGCGAAGCAGTTTGGCATGTCTCCGACGGATTACGCTGCCAGTATGCACGCCAATCAGAAAAAGAAGGTTTAAGTTTTTTAAGTCAATGCAAAAAGAATAGAGGCCCTTTTTGCATTGATAAAATTGTTGAATACGAATTTTGTACTACCCCAGCTTATAGTTTATTAGATACCCCGGTATTCGCCGGCGGATCAATTGGAAGACCTTTTGATTCCCGGATAAGCTGGAAGATATAATCCGGACGTACCACCACATAATCTGCATTCAGGGAACTGGCCACATTCTTAAAACTTGTTGGGGTCGCATTGTTCCAGGGCTGCGCTTGTATGATCACAAAACGTGGTGAGTTTCTATCCCACCCCGCAGCAGCAGAAGCAATATGATCTTTCATATTCTGTTCATTACTGCAATAGTTACAGGAAAGTGCCATTCCGGGAAGGCTATTATTGTATATAGTCAATCCTCCTCCTGTATTCTGACCAGTTAAACCAAGTAATGTTGGCGCATTACTGGCAAAAGTTTGTCCAGTATTCTGACTGATTCCCCCGGTAATTGTATTCCAGATCGTGACTACCCTTAAGCCGGCCCGTTTATTATAATCTTCAGTTTTAGCTACAAACTGGTTCAGCAAACTTTGATTCGTCCAGCTGTTCGGATAGGTATAACCGTAACCCGAAGGACCTGAAATCAGGTTATCATTAGTGGTAGAGGTTTGCCAGAAGTAGTTCAGGGCTCCGGGCATGGCATCGAGCATGGCAGGTGATAAAGTCCATCCCATAGGCACTGAACCGCGATCGGGGTTTGACCAAAGTTTACGCATCAAATGTTCAACGTATTGTAAATTGTCACCATCACTTAAGATAAAGGCTACATAAATCTTGTTTTGCAGTGCAGGTTTAGGAGGAATTGGTTTAATATTTACTGTTCTGGATGTACCGCTATGGACACTCAGGTTAGTACACCAATCACTTGCAATGGTGGTAAGCCCGTATTTCGAAGCTCTTTCTACACCTGCGGCTTCTTCCGGCCACCACCCCATAAAGTTTGAACCTGCGGGCATGGAGGATAGAAAGCTGTTTAACAATTCACTTTCACCAGCAATATCCGGATCAAGCCAGACCACTGCTGCACCTAATGCTGTTGCATATTCTCGCAGTGCTGCTTTATGCGCATCGGGGTTTAATCCGATTAATAAACGGTGATCAAGGGTTGGCCAGTAAGTCGTGTATAAAGCCTGGTATACTTGCAATTTACTGCTGAACTGCCCGCGCAGATCGACTAAAATTGGTAAATTGTATGGCGCAGCGGTTAACCTCGATAATAACAATGGGGAAACGATCAGCGCATTTTTACTTTTTGCAAGCACTGTTGCCAGGTTCACCGTGTGTATTTGCGCAGGATCGTAAACGATCAGCCCGGCTATTTCACTGCGGTATTTAGTAATCAGATCCCATTTGTCTGCGGGTTCCGTCCAGCTCAAACCCAGGGATTCCAGCCAGGTATGCGGGCCTTCTGCAAAAGCATCACCTTCGTAAGAGAAAATACGCGGTTTTTTCTTGTTCACGATTCCTTTTAAAGAGGCAAACAGGTACATTTCTGCAGAGGAACTATTTTGCTCTACACTAATCCAGTCTACTTTGATATAACTGGCTCCCCGCCAAAATACGCGCAATTCGATGGATTGGTTAGCCGCAGGCATCGTAAAGGGCAACTTAAAACTGGTATAGTCTGCGGCTATAGCAAACTGCTGACGGGTAAGTGTTTTCGTGGCCAGGATCTGTCCGGTTGTGGCATTGACCACATCGATGTCTACTACGGGATCATTATTAACGGTATTGTTGTCAATCTTCATCCTAAATTCAGCGATGTTAGGACCTGCTGGAATAGTTTTATCATAAGGCCCGTAAACCATATGAAGATTTGGAAGATCAATTCCGGTTTGACAGAGCCAGCCGTCAGTTTCCGGCCTTCCGGTTTTATGACTGATAACCGGGCTTTCGGCTTCCCATTTTGAAGATGTTTCGCGAAGGGTAATCAAATCCTGAGTTTGCGCCGGTGTGGCAAAAGATGGAAGAAGCTGAGCAGCTGGCCAGGTAATCTGCGCTGTTGACTGCATGGTGTAAAACTGGAGTAAAAGCAGGAGCGTTACTGCAGTTTTAATTGAATTAAACGATTTAGTCATAGGTAAGAGTTTAATTTATAAAGGTTTAATATTTGGTTTTATACAGGAAGTTATAGTATTTATTTAGTCTGTCCAAAATGTTTCTAAAACAAGGGGATAAAAACGAGTTGTTTTTAAACGAAAATAGTGAGTAGAACCGGGTTTGAAGACAGTTAGTTTAAGGGGCAAAAAGACGTAGACAACCCCTAATTCAACACTCTGACTATCAATGTAGTTATCCTACTTTGTTCAGACATCATTCAAAGGCCTTTCATATCCTATTCAAATTTCACTCAATTGCTACCTAATAAAAAGTGTAACATTTATAAATTATTTTATAATTAAAATTTAATTATAATAGTATTACTCAATACTTTAGCTAACTTGGTAATACTAAACCAGATATAGTTATGGCAATTTTACTAGAAGGCACAGTATTGGCAGGTATCAGAGGAAAAATCGGGAACATTGTAATTTATCCATGGAAGAGTAAAGTATGCGCGCGTTCTAAACCCAAAAAACCTCATAAAAAGGCTGTCAGAAGTGTGAAGCAGCAAGCTCAATCCAATAAATTGAAAGTAGTGAGCTCATTTTTAAATGAGATTACCCCTTTTCTTCAGGTAGGTTTCAAACAAAAAGTTAAAGGTCAGGATATGTCTGCAAACAATGCTGCTAAGTCTGTAAATATGAAGCATGCCATTAAAGGGGAGTTTCCTGAGCAACAGATTAACTGGGATACTATACTGGTTGCAGACGGAGAACTGGTTAAACCGGAAAATGTAGTGGTTAAAGTCGCAAATAACACGTTTAATTTCACCTGGGATGAAGATAAAACAGGTTTGGCTTCCCCAAATGACAGAACCATGATCCTGTTATATAACCAGGAATACCAGCATTTCTTTGCCAATTATAGCGGGGCACGGAGAGACGAATTAAAAGATACTTTATGCCTCGATTCCAGCCCTGTCAGGACCAGGGGAAGAACTTATGAGGTATTTATAGTCTTTAAAGATGTCATGAGCGATGAGGTTTCCAAAAGTGTTTATTGCGGAAGCTTTTTAAATTAAAAGCTGAAGGAAAATTCCAGCCTTCAAATAAAATTCCTATGAAAGCTAATTTTTATGAATTTGTAGCGCAACAGGTATTCAGGGCCCTGCCAGTAAACTGGAAACATATTCCTGTGGAAAAATTATTAGGCAAACCTCCTTATCAGATCAGCCATGCCTTTAACACAGGGATTAATGAAGGTAAATCTAAGCTGATCAATATCCTGGTGCTGCCCCTATCTGTAACTTTGGATAAAGAGGCAGAAAATCAGCTAATCCGTTTGCGGGATTATATCCTTTCCCGGAAATGCCTTTTGGTAGTGATCAGTGAAGAAGAAAATTCTGGTTTGCATGCAGATACAGGCATCTTTATTTCAGAAGATCTCCGGGTTGAAAATGAATATTTCCTCTGGCTGAAGTGTGCACACGATCAGGGCGGAAGGACAACCATTGATGGGACCAATTTTCTGGATTTGCAGGTTATGCTTCATGAGTTATGGAAGGGAAAAATTGCCTATAGCGGCCCTAAAGAGGGCTTTCAACAGGTCAACCTGGAAATAATGAAAGATTCGTGCTGGAAATGCAAACAAGAAATGAGCACGGTAACGGGCGTGGTTTTTCCGGATAAACAGATCCGGAACTGGGCAAGTGCAAACTGGAAATATTATAATTGCCTGCTGCCTTTATCCGGGTTTAGCGATAAAAATACAGCGTTGATTCAGCAGTTCGTCAACCAGCTTATTGTTGCAGATCCTGCTATCACTCCGGTAAGTATCAAATATAGCCAAACTTTAAAAGACAGTTATCTGGCAGCAAGCTGTCCTTCTTGTCATGCTTTGCGTGGTAATCATTATGCAGGTGAAAAAAGGATCAATTATTTATTTGATCTGGAAAGCCGGTTTGACGGTTCACTGGTTTATCATACTATCGGCTTAAATATCACCAAAGATTTAGTGCAGGAGGTACTCAGTGAGTATGAAGCTTGTGAGCATACTTGTATCAGCGGATGGAATAGAAGTTGAAATCAGCTGACAATCGGACACAAGTTAACGACATTTGGATACATTTATACTGATGCAGTTGCCAATCTTTGTGGCATAACTTTAGCATATAAAGAAAAATGAAAGCAACATTAATAACAGGTGCATCGGGTGGTATTGGAGAGGCCATTGCAGTCCGTTTAGCAGAAAGGAAACATGACCTGCTCCTTGTGGCAAGAAATGCCGAAAAACTAGAAAAACTTTGTACGCGGCTTAGTGAACAATTTGGTATTGAAACACAGTTTATTGCCGGAGATTTATCAAAAGCTTCCACCGCAGCTGATATTTTTGCACAGACCCAGCACCGTGGATTGGAAATTGAAATGCTGATTAACAATGCAGGGATCGGTTCTGGCGGAGAATTCACTGAAATACCGCTGCAATCAGAGTTGGATATGCTGCAATTGAATGTTTCTTCTCTGGTTGCACTTACGCATTTATTTTTACCTCAGATGCAGCAGCGAAAAAGCGGAACAATTTTAAATGTAGGGTCTATGGCATCCTTTCTTCCGGTACCTTATATGGCAACTTATGCCGCAAGTAAAGCATTTATTCGTTTCTTTACCCAGGCAATTACAGAGGAATGTAAACCGTATAATATTCATGTATTATTACTTAGTCCGGGATTAACAAAAACAAAATTCAACTTTTCGGCCGGCATCGAAAATGAAAAAGGCAAAGCGCTGAATACCGATAGTGTTTCAGCGCAAACAGCTGAGCAGGTTGCGGATGAAGCATTAAAAGCGTTGGATCAGAGGAAACATGTTGTCGTATCAGGGACTATAAACAGAATTGGAGCAAAACTGCTGACTTTAATACCCAATGTGTTTTTAGCGAGAATGTTCGCCCGGTCTTATCGCAAGAAGTTAAATTAATTATCATGGAGAATGATTTCTTAAAAATGGATATTCCGAACAAAGTACACCAGTGTTCCACGGCAAAGTACACCACTTCTTTGAGCGGCATAAAATACACTAACTATGCATTATACCCACTAAACAAGAGTGGTATTTTTCAAACTTAATGATTTTTTTTATTTCGTAAAGATTTTCCCGTAAGGGCTATTCTGTGCGCAGAAGCTGACAGCCTGTCCATAATTGCGTCGGCCAATGTTGGTTCATCAATAAAAGCATACCATGTATCCACCGGAAGCTGTGAAGTAATGATTGTAGCCCCATTCCCGTATCTATCCTCCAGGATATCCAGCACGGCA
>NZ_QLLR01000015.1 GCF_003259615.1 Pedobacter cryoconitis
TTTGAAAACCCCAAAAAAACAAACATAAATAATTGACTAATAGCTATCTATAAATATTAAATCGATAGTTCTAAGTTTTACCGGACAATAGTGTTCCGTAATATAAGTTATATCAACAAAAGTGATAACGGCACCATCCCTCTTTTTATCTTTTCGGATATAAGGCATGATCCGCATCAAACTTCTTTTACCATTTTTTAGCGCCACCTCTTTTTCAATGACCGGGCCACCTGATAAAACTGAACTTACATCCGTAATCAGGTTCTCTGAAATCAGATTAGTCGAAATCTGGACAAAAGAACGGCCTATATCTGCATCAATCATATTGATAATATGAATCGCAGCCGCATTAAACTTACGGATGTAAAGGTTTGCATCCAGAAATACCTGACCAATATCTGTACTCCTGAAGTAATTATCCAGGTCGTCATTCAATTCAACCAATTCCTTAATCTTGACCTGGTGTTCAGTATTCAGCGTATAAAGCTCTTCATTTAAAGATTGTAACTCCTCATTTCCTGACTGTAATTCTTCATTCGCTGAAAGCAATTCCTCATTGGTAGACTGCAATTCTTCATTGGTTGTCTCCATTTCTTCCATAGCCAGCTGCAGATTGCTTCTACTTTCATTCAGCTCTGCTTCCAGCTCAAAAACATACTCATCATATTGAATGGAGGACAATGGAGAATTACCAGCTTCGTCTTTATCAGTAATCACCTCAGCTGCATATGCTGCAAAAGTAAGCATGGTATATCCAGCCTCATCAGGTGGCTGAATTGCTATATTCAAGAGCGATGGGTTTTCGTCCGGATTGACCCGGAGCTTGTTTAAATGTACCGAAACGTTATCTTTCCATACTTTTCTTAAAGCAGTATTTAGGACAACAGTTATTTCTTTAGGCACCATTTTCAGAATATTCAGCTCGATTTTCTGATCTGGTAAGGATAAAAAGTTCTTATAATTCCCTATAACCTCTTTAATAATATATCCCTTATCAATAAATACACCCGCATAACCCAGTTCATCGACGATGAATTTATTAAAGCGTTTTTCAATTTGGGTCTGCGCTGGCTCAGGTACATTTTTTGCACCTTTATCTTCTGTAGCCAGTAACCTGCCGGAAGTATTATAAGTATTAAAAGAAGAATAATTAATTGCTCCTGATTTTTGATAAATCTTCCACTTCTCCGCAATTTCAGAGATACCTCCCTTTAAAACATGAGCCGTTTCACTCGGACCTAAAAAAAGATACCCACCCTTATTCAGCGCAAAATGCAAAGTAGAAAGTATTTTTTCCTGCAATGTTTTATTCATGTAGATCAACATGTTGCGGCAGCTTACCAGGTCATTCTTAATAAATGGCGGAGACTTAATCACGTCATGTTTCACAAAAACCAGTTGTTTTCTGATTAAAGGATTGATGCTATAGGTACTGCCTTCCTGTATAAAATACTTTTTAAAAAGTGCAGCAGGGACTTCCTTTATTATGTTTTCTGGATACTGATTTTTGGAAGCTATTTCTATACTTTTATCATCAATATCCGTAGCAAAAATTTTCACTTCCAGATTTTTCCCTGCACGTTCCACACACTCGTTAATCAAAATAGCAATAGAATATGCTTCCTGACCAGTACTACAAGCACAAACCCAGACTTTTAAAATGTCTTTATCTTTCTTATTGCTGATGATCTCCGGTAAGATCTTTTTTTCTAAAAACTCAAAATGATCTTTATCCCTGAAAAACCTGGTCACTCCGATCAGGAAGTCCTGCCCCAGTATTTTCACTTCATTGATATTCTCTTTTAAGAACCGGATATAATTATCCAGCGTGTGGATACCGTTTTCATTCATCCGTCGTCCAATACGCCGGATAATAGTAGGTGTTTTATACAAATTAAAATTGTTCCCACTCTGTTCATGTACCAATTTAAAGATAGTATCCAGCATACTTGCATCGACATTACTATGGTCCAGCACGGCTAATGGATCTTCATTGACATAATTGAGCAGTTCCTGGAACATTTTAGCAGGAGAAAGAATATGGTCAGCTTCTCCAAGCGAAATGGCACTATTAGGCATTCCGTCAAACTTGGCAGTGACCGGGTCCTGAACCAGTACCATTCCTCCATTTTCTTTGATACTCTGGATTCCTTTAGTGCCGTCAGTGCCGGTTCCTGAAAGAATAATGGCAATTGCCTTTTCCTTTTTGTCTTTAGCCAGGGTATGCAAAAAAACATCCACTGCCATATTAGGCGCTTTAACGATTGATTTATCGGCAAGTTTTAAGCGGTCCTTACTCACTGTCATTAATTTATTATTCGGAATAATGTAGACGAACCCCTGCTGTATCAGCATATTGTGGGCTGCCTCAATAACCTGCATTTGCGTATGCTTGGAGACTAACTCTACCAATAAACTCTTGTGGTCGGAAGAAAGATGCTGAATCACAACAAATGCAAAATCTGAACTCTGAGGCATGTTATCAAAAAATTCATGTATAGCCTCTAGTCCCCCCGCAGAAGCACCTATAGCGACAATGTATTGCGCATCTTGTTTAGAATAACTGTTCTCCTGCTGATCCCGCATTTCGGTCTTCATTTGTATTTTTTGATTTTCTATTGTTGTGCTTGTTTAATTGTAAATTCGAACAGGAAGCTCCTTAAAGATTCAGCAACTTCGAGTTCATTTTTAGTCCAGGGTAAAGCTTGCTGCTCAACCGTTTGTTTCCAGAGTTCAAATGAAGTTCTGGGATGATACTTTTTACCATCATCAGTAAAGTTGATCGCCTGATTAGGGTCTCCTCCCCAATCGATATTTTTTATAACCTCTGGTCTGAAACATACCAGAAAATCTCCTGCGGTTTGAGCTATGGGTATAAAGAGTACGCCACTTGCTACAGCTGAATACGCCGCTGCATCCTCATATATAGCAGATAATGAGTTTGTTGAATATACAGTATTTAAGTTTCTACTTTCAAACCATTGTATTAAGTTATATAAATCAGCCCGATCAGGAATATTCCCTTTGGTTTCTGACCTGCCATTGATGCTGATTAACACTCCCGAAGCATTAAATAGTTCTAATATATCACCCGAATCATCCTTTAAAAGGCCCGTAGCTATATCATCTTGTGCATAAATCTGATCAGTTAATGCAACACGTTTCTCCTGAATTTGTTTACTATTTCTATAATCCTGTTTGTTAACGATCAATGAAATTTTAGTTGAAATCACTTCCGACAGCCATTCAAATATAGAACATAGTTCATAATTCAGATATTTTGGTTCCAGGTGATGACAAGAAATTAATCCCCATAAAGTCTCATTGCAGATTACCCTGATTGACATGGACGCTTTCACTTTCATGTTTTTCATATATTCCAGGTGGACTTTAGCAACCCCTCTCAGATTGCAATCAGAAAGGTCTATAAAGGCATTGGTTACGGGGTTAATGACCGGGTATAACCTGATGGGTTCATAATCCCGGTTTGGTATCAGCCGGTAAGGATTCTTCAGGTACATTTGCCTGGCTTGTTTTGGCACATCAGAAGCGGGGAAAGTCTGTCCAAGATACTGGTCAAGACGCTCATCTTTTTCTTCTGCAATGACAGTACCGTTCCAGTCCTTGTCAAACTGGTACATCAGTATCCCGTCAAAGCCAGCTATCTTACGCAGTTCATGAATGGCAATATTGCAAACTTCCTGCACGTTATCGGCCTGATCAATAGCTGTGCTGATATATTTTACTTCCTGAAAAACATCTGCAAAACTTCTGTTATAATTTTCTTCTTGTTTTTCAAGCTCTATGATAATATAATCTGCTTCCACATGTAATAAGGCCAGGAATAAACTGGTCTGTTGCTGAGCAGTAAACTGAAGATAAAGTGGTATCCTTTTAGACAGCCCTCTTTTAAGTAATTCTTCAATTTTCACGAGATCTTCTGAACTGATAAAATCAACCAGCGAACTGTTGATTAACTCTTCCGCCCGTTTACCCGCCAACTGAACAATATTCTCACTTAACTGTATAATATTCAGTTTTTTGTCTACAATTAATAAATAACCGTAGTCTTGTATGGAGTTGATATGATGTAAGGGCAAACTTCCGCAGAAGTCAGAATCAAAGTTTTTTTTATCAGTCATCTTGAATTAAAAATCAGAGGTTAATTACACAATTTGCAAGGTAAAGCATTTTACAGGTGTTTTTTTTCTTTACCAAATAATATACCAATTCTACCTTACGTTGTAGGATTTTTTAAAGTTTCAAAGCTGATGGTCCGTAGATTAATTACTATTTTAGCCGCCATACACAAATCATTATGATCAGTTCAATAATCAAAGAGGCTACCATGCCTGCACATCAAAAACTGGAAAAAGAAGTTATTTTAAAACTTAAAGCGATTCGCAGTGACGAAGATTATGTAGCACTGCTCAAAAACTTCAATGACTATTTCAGCGCACTTGAAAATGCGATAACTCCCTATATTACAACAGAAATCCTTTCGGACTTTGCACAGAGAAGAAACTCGGCTTATATCAAACAGGACATTATAGAACTGGGCGGAGATCCTGCAGCAGCAGCCGGGATTGAAGTCCCTGAAATTAAAAATGCGCTGGACGCTATGGCGGCCTTGTATGTAATGGAAGGCTCTATTATGGGCGGAAAAATCATTGTACAAATGCTGGCTAAAGGTAATGTCACTAAAGGTGTTTCTTTCTTCTCTGGCTATGGGGAAGACACGGGCAGCATGTGGGGTAAATTTGTACAGGCTTTAGATCAGACCGGCAAAAATGAAGCTGATGAAAGCAGAGCTGTTGAAGTTGCCAATGCAACTTTTAATTGTTTCGCCAAAGTATTTTAATCCATAGGATGAACGCATACAATGCTTGTCCACGCTGATAACGCATTGTATGCCATTCAAATCAGGAAAACCGGAACCTTTATATCAGCATTTGAGCTTACAAAAGCTAAAGTACAGCATATGAAGTTCATAGCAGTAGCAACCAATTAAGGGGTGTGAACGGCATTATTATTGATGAAGGAAAATAAATTTAACCAATCAATAATTTAATGAAAAACATTCTTAAACATTCCGCTGCCAAATTAGCTGTTGCCGCCACCCTTATTTTAGCTCTACAGTCCTGTTCAGAAACCGCCGACAAATTCTTTGGGATTGCGGTGTTAAACACAAATTTCATATCCAGATTTGCGACCCCGTCAATGGCGAAAGAAATTAATGGACAAACCGTTGAATATGCAGATATTCCTTCTTCTAAGAAAAAAGGTGATGAAGCTGTTTCCTATGTTAAAAATCAAATACTCTATATAGAAAAATCTCTGAAGGACATCAAAGCCTTAAGCGCGAGTGGTGAAAGAAAAGTAATCCAGGACCAGGCTATTGCATTGTATGAATACGTACTGCCAGTTTATAAAAATGAATATACTGCTTATGCGAAATTATGTGATGCAAAAGGTTCACAGGAAGAAAAAGATAAATTAATTAAGGCTATCGAAGAAAAATACAACACTGAATTTGAGAAGAAATACTCCATTTTATTAGAAAACGGGAAAGCATTCGCAGAAGAGAATAACCTGAACGTCAAATGGTAGTGGAATTTTACAGAAACAGAAAGAAATCGATTAATTTATTATTGATACTATCAGGCGTATTGGTACTAATGCTGTTGATCCTGCTTTATAGCAGTGGGGTAATTTCTGGCAGCATCATTGCCAAAGGAATTGCTTTTTCTTCCATAGCCAGTGTAATATTAGCAATCATTATCATTAAAACGCTGATCTCCTTAAAAGATAAGTCTCCTTTAATCGTGCTGACCCCAGAAGGAATTACCTCAAAGGTTACGGCGGTGAGTAAAGCCGCTGGTTTAATTTTATGGGAACATACCGATGATATACAGCTTCACAAAGTTGGAGGAGATACTCTGGTTGCTTTGATTATTAATAATGCTGAGCCGTATTCAGCAAAGATCCGCAAAAAATTGAGTTCAATTGCTTTGGAGAAAGATCAGGATCTGCACATTTACATGACTGCTTCAGTGCTGGACATAAGCGCTGAAGAACTTTATGAGCAGGTGAGTGATTATAGAAACCAGGTAAATCAAGCTGCTGCGTTCTAATTCAATTGCTGCTGCCCTATAGTACGGCAGCAATTTTTAAATAAAATGCTATTGCTTATCAATAAAAATCACGTCATCACCCTGATGCTGTAACTAATTCCGGTTTATTTACTCTTATTGCAGGAACACCCAATTAATCCGCATTCTTAAATAGCACAAAGACAATCAATGAAAAGGTATTTTATTCAATTTCTGCTTCTGGTAAGTGCTGGTTCAGCATTTGCACAGCAAAGTGGCCCTAGCTACCAATACAGCCTCAATTTAAACAATGTCACCAATGACAAGCTGCAGGTTACACTGCTTACACCAAAATTAAAAGGTGGTGAAACCGTTTTCCATCTGCCTAAAATGGTTCCCGGCACTTATGCAATAGCCGATTATGGCCGTTATATTTCAGAGCTGAAAGCCTTTGATCAAAAAGGGAATTTATTAAAAACTGACCGCACAGATTCAAACTCGTGGAAAATCTCTACTGCAGATAAACTTGCAAAAGTTACTTACCTGGTGGATGACAGCTGGGACAGCCCGGAGGTTAAGGGTGCTGAAATATTTCAGCCTGCAGGCACAAACATAGATAAAGACAAATTATTCGTCATTAATAACTTCGGGTTCTTTGGCTATTTCGATGAGCAGAAAAGTATTCCTTTCGAGATCACAATTACTAAACCAGCCGGCTTTTATGGGTCAACTTCTCTGAAAGCGGACCATGTTAATGCCACTACAGATAAATATAATGTGCCTGATTATTACAGCCTGGCAGATGCGCCTATGATGTATAATAAACCGGATACGACTTCTTTAAATATCGGAGGTGCTGAAATCCTGGTTTCACTGTATTCGCCGAACAAAAAGGCGACTTCAGCGGACATTGCCAAAGGGCTTAAACCGACATTAGAAGCTCAGATGGCTTATCTTGGCGGCCGTTTACCTGTTGATAAATATGCTTTTATAATTGCTTTAACAGACAATACAAAAATAAGGAGTTATGGTGCTTTAGAGCACTCCTACTCTTCGTTGTATTTCCTTCCGGAATTCTTTAGTCCGGAGAAACTGGCCGAAAATATTAAAAATGCAGGTTCTCATGAATTCTTTCATATAGTAACCCCGTTAAGTATTCACAGTCATGAAGTTGGAGAGTTTGATTATGATCATCCTAAAATGTCTGAACACTTATGGATGTATGAAGGACTAACCGAATATGCTGCACATCATATGCAGGTAAAGTATGGTTTGATAGACTTTAAGCAATACCTGAAAGTTCAGAATGATAAGTTAGACAATGCTATGCGTTATAATGATACATTGGCTTTCACTAAAATGTCTAAAGGGGTTTTAGATACTTATGCCAGTCAGTATGGAAATGTTTATGAAAAGGGAGCGCTGATTGGCCTTTGCCTTGACATTAAACTCAGACAGTTATCAAATGGAAAGTACGGTACTCAAAACCTCATGGCTGACTTATCAAAAACCTATGGTAAAACAAAGTCTTTTAATGATGAGGAACTGTTTGCAACCATTACCAAATTGACTTATCCTGAGATCGGCGAGTTCCTGAACACTTATGTTTCCGGAGCAAAGAAACTACCTTACAAAGAGATTTTCGCCGCTATAGGGGTAGATTATGAACCTGTGGTTACCGTTAAAAAAGCGGGTATGGGTAAAATGGGTATGGCTTACAACGGTAAAAGCTTTTTTGTTGCCGATATTAACGGAATGAATGATTTCGGTAAAAGAATGGGTTATCAGAAGGGTGATGAATTTATCAGCATCAATGGCAAAAAGATGCCTGATGTTTCTGAGGTCAAACTATTCCTGGATAACTTACGTGAGAACTTAAAAGAAGGTGATCAGCTGACTATCGTTGTCTCCCGAAAAGATACCACTGGTAAAGCTACTGAAGTTACCTTAAGTCAACCTGTTGAAGTTCAGGAAGAGAAGAAATACAATGTTTTAAAAGAGCTTCCTGAGTTAACAGCTGCTCAGACAGCATTAAGAAAAGCCTGGTTGAATACAAGTTCAAACTAGTTTATTCTGCACAATAACGCTGATTAAAAAAGTTATTTTAATGTGTACGTTTAAACAGGCGGGTATAAAATTGCCCGCCTGTTTGAATTTTCAGAACGTACTATCGAACGCAGCGCACAAAACATATCCACAAAAGAAAACCAAACCGCGCCGAACCAAGCTGTTATTTAACTTATTTTAACTTATTGTTATAGAATGTTATATAAATAATATAACCAATTTAGCGATAAGCCATTATATACATGAAGAAACTATTATTTTCCTTACTATTCCTGTTTGCTGCAAACTTTGTCTTTGGACAGCAGTTTATCCTTAAAGGTGTTACCTCTGACAAGCAAAACAACACCCTTCCCTTTACCAGTATTTATATTCAGGGCACCACGAAAGCTACTTCTGCCAATACCAACGGGGAGTATCAGTTCAAACTTGAAAAAGGCCGTTACACCTTGATTTTCAAAGCTGTAGGCTACAACCAGCTTATTAAACAAATAGACATCAGTGCAGATATGAATCTGTCTGTCGTCATGGAGGCCGAAGTATACCAGCTTAAAGATGTCGTGATCAAAGCAAACTCAGAAGATCCGGCCTACGAAATCATCAGAAATGCCATCAAAAAACGTAAGCAGCACCTTACTGAAGTAAAAGCTTTCTCTTGCGATACCTATATCAAAGGCGTAACCAAACTTAGAAATGCTCCTAAGAAATTTATGGGCAGAAATGTACAGGAAGATTTTAAAAACATAGGGCTGGACTCTGGTAAAAGAGGGATAATTTATCTTTCTGAATCGGTTTCCAAATTCAACTTCCAGCAGCCGGGGAAAATCAATGAAGAAATGATTTCTTCAAAAGTAAGTGGCAACAGCAATGGTTTTAGCTTTAACCAGGCTACAGACTTTCTGATTAGTTTTTATAAAAACACAATTGACATTAAAGAATTGAGCAATGTAGGTTTTGTATCCCCTATAGCTGATAACGCGATGTTATTTTATCGCTATAAATTCATCGGGACCTTTAGAGAAGGCAATGACTGGATTAACAAAATACAGGTAATTTCCCGTCGTAAGTATGACCAGGTTTTCAATGGTTATATCTATATCATTGATGATAGCTGGCGCATTCACAGTACAGACCTTGCGATCACTAATAATTCGATTATTGAGGGAATTGATACCCTGCATATCAAACAGCAATTTATTCCGGTCAATGCTGATCAATGGATGCTGGCCAGCCAGCGCTATGACTATACAGGTGGTCTGCTTGGCTTCAAATTTATGGGTACTTACACAGGCGTATTCAACAATTATAATATTGATCCGAATTTCCCGCCAAAATTCTTTACCAACAGGGTGATGAAAGTTAATGCCGATGCCAATAAAAAAGACTCGACGTATTGGGCAGCTGTCCGTCCGATGTTGCTGACTCCCGATGAACGCAAAGACTATGTGAAAAAAGACAGTATCAAACTGGCGCACAGTTCCGACCAGTACCGTGATTCAATTGATAGAAAAGAGAATAAATTTAAACCTTTAAAGGCACTATTGTTAGGCTACAGACATCAAAACACGAAAGCAAAAGAATATTGGGGAATAAGCGGACCGCTTTTCAGCATCAATTACAATACCATAGAAGGCTGGATCTATAATCCTAAATTAACCTATAGAAAAACGCTGAAAGACAGTACTTCGCTGGTCATGCAACTGAATCCGCGTTACGGCTTTGAAAATCAGACATTAAGTGCGAATGCGAGTTTGAGCTACAGGTACGATACTAAACACAATGCCTATACTGGAATTCGCGGAGGAACAAGTTATGCCGATTTCAATACGAATTACGATGCGATCCCTGCCCTGTTTAATACCATAAGTACTTTATTTGATAAGAATAACATCTTAAAATTATACAAAAAAGATTTTGTGAATATCAATTCTGGCAGAGAACTGAGTAATGGATTATATCTTTCGGGTAGCCTGGAGTATGCTAACAGGACTCCACTTCTGAACACCTCTTTCCGCACGATTAAAGACTTTCCTGATAAAGAATTCACCGCAAATAACCCATATCCTACTACAGGTAATGATTATGCCTTTGTAGCTAATAAAGCACTTACCCTTGCTGTAACGCTGAATATCACCTTTGCACAAAGTTATATAGAACGCCCTGATTTCAAGATCAGACAAGGTTCTGTCTATCCAAAACTTCAGCTGGATTACCGTAAAGGGATAAAAGGTCTGTTAAATTCGGATATAGATTATGATTATATAGGTGCCCGTGTCTTTGATTCAAACAAAAGGCTAGGTATGATCGGTACTTTCAGGTATAGCCTTGCAGCAGGTAAATTCCTCAACAGGGACAAAATGTATTATATGGATTTCAAACATTTTGCGGGTAGCAATATCGTAGTCTACACTCAATTTACTGATGGTTATATGTTACTTAGCCCTTATGAATTCAGTACAGGAAAGGAGTTCCTGGAGGGACATTTCGAACATAATTTTGGTGGCCTTTTTCTAAGTAAAATCCCGCTGTTTAAAAAGTTGAAATTACAGGAAGTTGCCGGTGTAAATTACCTGACTTCTGATGTGATCAAAAATTATACGGAAGTTTATGTGGGTGTGCAGCGATTCGGGTTAAGGTTAAACTTTGTTAAAGCTTTTAATTATGAGAATGTAAGTGCTTCAAAGGAGAATCAAAGTACTACAGGGTTCAGAATATCGGCGGCATTCTAAACCGGCCATAAACAAACTGATTACAAAATCAATTAAAATCTGATTATATACCAATTGGATATTTGATATGATTTAAAAAGAGGTTGATCATTTTTCAATTAATGATACAACCTCTTTTGCATTAAAAAATATTGGCATCCAGTTCAGTATAAATATTAATTACAATTTTTTAACCACAAATTTGCGCTTTGGACCAGTATAATTTAAACATGAATCCTCTAATTTAAGAACGCCAAGTTTTACCAGTGTAAAGTCAACTACCCATCGGTTTATTAAATACATTCTACCAGGTGAACCTGCGTATGTTATGGGTGAGGTTGTCAGCGAATCAGGATGAAACCTTCTGATATATAAGAATTCATCAATATTTTCAATCTTATTCAATTTGAAATAGCAATAATATAAAAACTTGCTATCATTGGCGAAAATCTTATCCTCTGATAGTCTATTGCAATAATAAAACATATTCCTTTCAATAGCAGAAGAGGGATGAAGAAGGGCGTGAGCAGGCCCATTTTCCAAAGCATTAATGACATCTTTCGGATACCTGATAGCTTGTATGGTTCTATTAAAATAATCCATTTTAACTTCATGAGAACCACATAAGGGGATATTTCTTTTAGTCATAAATGCTGAAAGCCGTTCAAATCTATCCGCACAGGGAATATCGTCGGAATCCTGAAAAAACACAAATTTAGCTCTGCCCTGATTTACTAACCAGTTACGTATAACATAAGGTCCAACTGGATTAGACTTAAAAGAATAAAAGGATACATTGGGATATTTATGCCGAAACCCTAATTCTTGTCCAACGGTAAGCTGATCTATTCCAATAAATACATCGACATTTTTGAACTTATTTAAGAATACCATCAAATTACGCAAATAAGATATTTCACCTCTATGTGGAACAACCACATCGCAATGGATAACGTCAGAAAGTTCAATAGTTTCAAATGGAATCTGCCGGACAATAATCCTATATAAATTTGAATTACCATTGCCAATGTAATTTAACAACTCAAATAGTAAATTTCTGGAAAGGAGTTCAATTTGGTTGTACGTGTTGATTATCTTTTTGAAATGATGAAAATTACAGCTAAATGAATAAATAAACTCATCACTGCTTACCTGATAAAGCGGAGCCTCTTTTCTTTGTGTAAGTATTACAAATGTATTTTGATCGTTATCAAAAAAAGCTTCTAATGACTTAGTAAGCTTATTCATCTCTGGTTTAAAAACATCCAATGGAGGATCAAATTTCAGGCACAAAATATAATCAAAGTCTTGTTCTAAAAATTCAAAACTCAAAACCATCATATCATAACGGGTTATCATTTCATTCTTTTTCCAAAGAATAAAATGATAGTGCCTGTAATCATCAACTAGTCTCATAATTTATAGAATTAAAAATAAATCCATCAGCTAATAGCATTATATGATGATGTACGATTGCTCATTTATTAACTTCATTATCTGACTACGACATCTGTTTTTTTTGCATTCATCATCCAGTTGCTGCACTTCTTTATACTGATCTTCTGTAAATAAGGTGTGTTCAGCAAGATGTATAATGCGGTTTCCCTTAAATTGCTCCTTTGCTCCTTCTTGTAGTTCCCGGTTAGTAACAATATAAAATGTTTCTGCAAAATTTGCCAGCTGCATATAGTCAATAAGCTGAATAATATGAAATTCTGTTTTTTCATCCAAATAGATATAAACGACCTTAACCCGGCCTTTTGCTTGGAAAATGGACTGTATATGTTCATCATTTAATATTGAAATGTAATAGGAAAACTCTTCTAAATATGGGAACGTTTCCATCAATGTACTTTCGACAGCTGTTATGGATATTCCGTATTTATTTCTGAAATAAGTATAAAGTAAGGCACAAATAATAGATCCGAGCGGTGGGTTGTCAACGTATCCTGTCGTTTGAAATCCCGTTTGAAATATAGGATGAAACCCTGTAAAGTTGGCTTCAATAACATATAATTTCCCTCTGGCAGTAAGCCCAACGTCCCACCCAATTAAAGTTCCTTCCAAAAAAGAATAAGGTAGTTTTTTTAAGATCGAATCTATAAATTCCTGGGGGCGGTCAAAAACGTTTATTTCATTGTCGCCACCTATCCTTAGCGTTAGCCCGTATAAAATATCTTTACCGAAAGTATGTATCCTAAACTCTTTATTAAGGTTTAGCCGTTTTTGAATTATCCATTTTTCATTCTCAAAAGAGTCTACATTCTTATGGTTAAGTAATATCTTTTCGAAATCTGTAGTTTTATCAAAACTGTTCGTTCCACCGGAGCCATGGCCGAGAGTAGCTTTAATGAAGTAACCTGATTTAACCAGTTGCCTGATATTTGCTACCCAATCCTCCTTTTTCAGAATAGCTGTAAGACTTAATGTTCTTGGTATACATCCAGGTGCGTAATGATTAAGAATTAAATACTGAATATATTTGTTTTCCGGTCTCCATTTAAATATGTGATGTTCATTTATACCCAATTCATGACATAAAGCTTTTACAATAAGTGCCCCAATCCAGCCGGACAAATCCGTCAGTAAAAAAGAATGCGGAGAAAGCTCAAAGGTTTTGCTCACCAGATTGTTTTTCACAGTATTCAACTTTGAACTGTTGATATTCAGTATTAACTCCTTTAAAAAAACATCTTTTTTTTCCATGAATTGAAATATCGCCAGAGCATCAATTTACAGACAATAGGTAACTAAATTCAGGCCATAAGGGACAAAATACATACTTGTGATTTTTGGGTATTCTGCTACAAAACAGGGTTTTTATATTTTGTAAATTCAGTAGCTCATCAAAAAATTAATCGAATGAGATTGTTTCCATTTTATTTCCAGTCAAGCCAAATGGATTGTGGGCCAACTTGTTTAAAGATGGTCGCAAATTATTATGGAAAGATCTTTTGTTTACATCAAATGAAAAATTGGTCAGAAATAATGTATCGGGGTTCATCTATGTTAGATCTAGTGGATTACGCTAACGATTTAGGAATCACATCTACGGGATTAAAAATTGAGATAAAACGACTTGGATTGGTTGAACTTCCTGCAATTTTACACTGGGATCAGCATCATTTTGTTGTTTTATTTAGAATTCAGAATAACTTCTACTTTATCGCAGATCCTGGTATCGGAGTTTTACAGTTTAATGAATTGGATTTTTTAAGTCATTGGCAGAATCAGAAAAAAGGTGATCAGCGTTTAGGAATATTATTGGCATTATCAGTTATCCACTAACAATTATGAGGCAGATGGCCGCTAATAAACAGACCTCGTTTTCGTAAATTTAATAGGGTGCTAATTAAATTTTAAGCATAGGCTATCGTGCAGAATGAGATAGCATGTAAATTAAAATATATGCTATGAATTTTTTCAAAAGTCTGTTGGAGCCAGTATCAAATGAGACTGAAATGGCCCATTTAATCATCCGGTTGATCAATGCAAAAATTTCTAAAACAACACTCCAAAAGGAAATCGAGGAACATCCTGAGTATCCAAGCCTGCTCAGCATCAGTGATGTTTTCACCAATCACGGTATTGAGAACATTGCTTTAAAAATAGATACATATCAAATTACAGATACATCTGGTCCTTTTATAACTCAATTGTATGGTAAAGAAGAGGTGACTTTCTTTTCTGTCGTTAGAGAAAAAAGAAATAACACAGTTGATTATTTCGATCCGGAAAAACATAATTGGATTACTATTGGCAAAGATGAGTTTGTTAAAAAGATTACCGGAATAGTCTTGTTAGTAGGAAAAGGAGATAGAATTTTTGAAAAAGACTATGACAAAAAAATAAAAGCAGAAAAAGAAAAAAGGTTAACCCAATACACTGTAATTTTTTGCATTCCAATTCTCTCAGTTGCTCTGGGTATATTCTATTGTTTTCAAAATGGTGCAATTATTATTTTTCCGTTCCTATACCTGTTGTTAACTATAATCGGTGGTGGATTAGCAATACTATTAATTTGGTATGAGTTAGATAAGCACAATCCCGCACTGAATCAGATTTGCACAGCAGGGAAAAAGATAAATTGTGGATCAATATTACTGTCGGGTGCTGCTAAGATAGCTGGTTTAAGTTGGAGCTCAATTGGTCTGAGTTATTTCACAGGCTTACTACTATTGTTAATTTTCGGAGGATTAGACAATAAGGATGTTCTATTTATATTGTCATGGGGAAGTGCGTTGACTTTACCATACCTGATATTTTCCATTTATTATCAGTGGATCATTGTCAAACAATGGTGTATTTTATGTTTAAGTGTTTTGACTGTACTGGGTTTACAAACAATGGTTTCAACTTTTGCTGGTTGGCATACTATAGCTAACATCGATTCAATTACTCCTGAACGGGTAATCCAACTGTTGTTTGCTTTTGTTTCTCCATTAATTGTTATCAATGTTTTAATTCCGGCATTACAAAAAGCAAAAGAGGGCAGGAAAAATTTCATCAGCTTACAAAAGCTAAAAAATAGTCCCCACCTCTTTAATGCGCTCCTAAAAAAACAAAAAGCAGTAACTGAATTGCCTGAGAACCTGGGTATATTTTTGGGTAATCCCAACGGTAAGTATAAGATCATTAAGGTTTGTAATCCTTATTGTGGCCCTTGTGCAGATGCACATCAACAGGTAGAAGAGTTAATGGAGCATAATGAAGATATTCAGCTACAGATATTGTTTACTGCAACTAACGACAAAAATGACATCAGAACACCTCCGGTAAAACATTTTTTAGCTTTAGCAGACAAATATGATCAAGAAACCCTAAAACTGGCATTGGACGATTGGTACTTTAACGACACTAAAAACTATGATGCTTTCGCTGCAAAATATCCAGTATCTGAGAAATCAGAGTTACAAGATAAAAAAATTGAAATGATGAAGAATTGGTGTGACAAAATTAAAATAGAGTTTACGCCTACCTTTTTTATCTCAATAAGTGAAGGTAATAATGACAAACCACCTGCATATTTTCAAATGCCAGTAACATACACGGTAAATGATCTCAAATACCTTTTTCTAAAATAAATATGTACATCAAAATAGTACATACTAAATTCCAATTCACATAAATAAATTTAAACGCTATGAATAATTTAAGGTTAATTAAAGTAAATTTTGCGGCAGCAGAAGTACTTACGAGAGAGCAATTGAAACAAATTGGTGGTGGGGGTCCTCAATGCGGATCTTATCCCAATTGCAACACTAATCCGTGTGTTGCAATGTCAGGTCCATGTATAAATAAACCTGGTACATGCGGCAGAACATCTGCGACACAATCATGTACATGTGCTGTAGTTTGCTGATTTTTCATGAAATCTCTAAACAGTAGGTTTCTAGTATTATTATAATTTGCTAGAAACCTACTGCCTTATTTTTCACATAACTTACTTAAGTTCCTTAAATATATATTAAAAAATATATCAATTACATCAGTAAATCGGCAAAATTATTTTTTTTTCAAGAATAAAATAATTTAGTGTACAACCATAAATTTATTATATAAACTTAAAATTTATAGACATGAAGCACAAATTGCTCCTATTGTTATTGGTATGCACAATAAGTGCCAAAATCAATGCACAACCATTATTTAATATCGGCCTTAATATCGGTGATTCCGCTCCTCCGCTGAAAGTAAAAGCCTGGGTTAAAGGTAAGCCAATACAAAAGTTTGAAAAAGGTAAGATTTATGTGATAGATTTTTGGGCAACATGGTGTATACCTTGTATGGCTTTGATGCCGCATTTTTCAAAACTAGCACATAAATATCAGGATAAAGCTACTTTTTTATCAATTGATATTTATGAAAAGGAAATAATCCCCATAGCAAAAATTAAAAAATTAGTTGACAGTATGGCAAATCGAATGGATTTCACGATTGGTATCGAAGAGAATAAATTAATGACTAAGACATGGGCCGACCCCTCTAAGCTGGAGGGAATACCAAGCATATTTATAATAAATGATGGAAAAATAGACTGGATTGGCCATCCCAAATATGCTGATAGCGTTTTAACACAAATATTAAATAAGACGTGGAGACCGGGATTAGCACTAATAAAACGCAATGATCAACTTTATTTAAAGCATTTGGAATATGTGAGTGCAGCAGAATTAACGGCAAAAATAGACCGATATAAAATTAATATGGCTGGTAATACTTATGATAGAGTAATGATTAGTCCAGATTCTGTACTTTTAGTCATCAATGAAATGGTTAGGAACGTTCCTAGTCTAAAGTTTCTTCCTGTTTTCGTTTCATCTACATTCCGATCATTATTACAAACAAATCCGCAAAAAGCCTATGATTTTGCCCGGGAAGTAATGGCTACACATACTTATTACGATGAACCTATTTATCTCTCTTTAGTCTACTATATCGAGGAAAATTCTGATTCACTAAAGCTTCCAGAGAACATTTACAGGCTAGGAGCAGAATGTTGTCAAGCATGGATAGATAGTGATCCTTATCCTGAATTTGGTTTAACCTTAAGTTCATATAAAAGAATGGCAAACCTATATAGGCATGCTGGAGACTTGCAAAAGGCTGCCGAAGCGGAGCGAAAAGCGAAAGACTTCTCTCTAATAAATCAAAAACTGTTAAATCAATGAGTTTAAATTTAAAAAACAGGATTCAACTTCTTGTTCCAAAAATAACTATTGGAGTTAAAAAGTATTAGAATAAATGGTAAATATCAGGTATGCACTTAATTCGTTCTGTCAGGTTCCTATTTTACAATATTAAGCATATAAATTTTAGGTCATTCCTATGTGAATTTAAATCAAAAAATATGAAGTGTAAATTTCAATTGTTCATATTATTATGTACAATAAGTTTTAATATCAATGCACAGTCATTTTTTAATATTGGACTTAATATCGGTGATCCTGCGCCACCATTGAGAGTAAAAGCCTGGGTTAAAGGTAAGCCAATACAAAAGTTTGAAAAAGGTAAGATTTATGTTATAGATTTTTGGGCAACATGGTGTATACCTTGTATGGATTTGATGCCGCATTTTTCAAAACTAGCGCATAAATATCAAGATAAAGCTACCTTTTTATCAATTGATATTTATGAAAAAGAAAATATCCCCATAGCAAAAATCAAAAAACTAGTGCATGATATGGGTAACCGAATGGATGTTACGGTCGGTGTTGAAGAAAACAAGTTGATGAGTAAGAATTGGGCTGATACATCTAAAGCCAAAGGAATACCAACCATATTTATTGTAAATGATGGAAAAATAGACTGGATTGGCCACCCCAAATATGCTGATAGTGTTTTAACACAAATATTAAATAAGACTTGGAAGCCGGGATTTGCACTGATAAAACGCAATGATCAACTTTATCTAAAACATTTGGAATTGATGAGTGCAGAGGAATTAACAGCTAAAGTATACCGATATAAAATCAATATGACTGGTAATACTTATGATAGAGTAATGATTAGTCCAGATTCAATACTTCTAGTCATCAACGAAATGGTTAAAAATGTACCTAGTTTAAAATATCTCCCCATTTTTGTGGCATTTACATTCCCAGCACTATTAAAAACAGACCCGCAAAAAGCCTATGATTTTGCCAGAGAAGTAATGGCTACACATACTTATATCGATGAACCTATTTATCTTTCTTTAGTCTACTTTATCGAGGAAAATTCTGATGCCCTAAAGCTTCCAGAAAAGATTTACAGGTTAGGAGCAGAATGTTGTCAGGCATGGATAGATAGTGATCCTTATCCTGAATTTGGTTTAACCTTAAGTTCATATAAAAGAATGGCAAACCTATATAGGCATGCGGGAGACTTGCAAAAAGCTGCCGAAGCAGAACAAAAGGCGAAAGACTTCTCTCTAACAAATCAAAAACTGTTAAATCAATAAGTTTAAATTTAAAAACAGGATTCAACTTCTTGTTTTCAAAAATAACTATTGGATTTAAAAAGTATTAGAATAAATGGTAAAGATCAGGTATGCACTTAATTCGTTCTGTCAGGTTCCTATTTTACAGTATTAAGCATATAAATTTTAGGTCATTCCTATGTGAATTTAAATCAAAAAATATGAAGTGTAAATTTCAATTGTTCATATTCTTATGTACAATAAGTTTCAACATCAATGCACAATCATTGTTTAATATTGGCCTTAATATCGGTGACCCTGCCCCTCCCCTGAAAGTAAAAGCCTGGGTTAAAGGTAAGCCAATACAAAAGTTTGAAAAAGATAAAATTTATGTGATAGATTTTTGGGCGACATGGTGCATACCTTGCATGGCTTTAATGCCACATTTTTCAAAATTAGCTCATAAATATCAAGATAAAGCTACTTTTTTGTCAATTGATATTTATGAAAAAGAAAACGTTCCAATAGCAAAAATCAAAAAATTAGTAGATAATATGGGAGACCGAATGGATGTTACGGTCGGTGTTGAAGAAAATAAGTTGATGAGTAAGAATTGGGCTGACACATCTAAAGCTAAAGGAATACCAACCATATTTATTGTAAATGATGGAAAAATAGACTGGATTGGCCATCCAAAATATGCCGATAGCGTTTTAAAACAAATATTAAATAAAACCTGGAGGCCGGAATTGGCTCGGTTAAAGCGCAACAACCAACTTTATTTATATGATCTGGATATGGAGAGTACAGGTGAACTAGTAGATAGAACATACCGATATGAAATTAATATGGCGGGCAATACTTATGACCGCGTAGAAATCAGACCTGATTCGGTACTTTTAATTATCGATGAAATGGTTAAAAATATACCTAGCTTAAAATTTCTTCCGGGCTTTATTGTGTCTAAATTCCCCGCACTATTACAAACAGACCCACAAAAGGCTTATGACTTTGTCCGTGAAGCAATGGCTACACCTTCTTATTATGATGAACCTCCTTACCTTCTTCTTGTTAACGCTATAGAAGAAAATTCTGATAAAATGAAAGTCCCGGAAAATATTTTCAGGCTAGGAGCAGAATGTTGTCAGGCATGGATTGATAGTGATCCTTATCCGGAATTGGGTTTTACCTCGACTACATATAAAAGAATGGCAAACCTATATAGGCATGCTGGAGACTTGCAAAAGGCTGCCGAAGCAGAGCAAAAAGCGAAAGACTTCTCTCTAACGAACAATAAACATTGATCAATGAACTAAAATTTAAAAACAGGGCTCAGACAATCACGTCCTGTGGAAATGAAAAAAACAAAAGATAGAGTGGGATAAAAAGAGGTCAATCATAAAGATATGGCCTCTTAAATTTAAAACCATGATTAGTTAATCTTTTAATAATCCAGCAGGATATAACTTTACCTTGTAAGGCTTAGTATTTCCCCGGATCACTTTAATCATCTGAGTTTGGTAACCAGCAAATGAAACAACCAGCATATCACTATGACGGGAAATCATTAATGCTGCAACCCCGTCAGCATTTGTAATCGTATCCTTATGTAGTTCTTTCAAGCTTACAGTTGCTCCGGGAAAAGCATTAGATTCCTCATCAACTACTGTCACATGCAGCATACATTCCCGTGCAGCGATGCTATAATAAACGGGTGCTGCAGGTGAACTGGCAGTAAGACTGAATATCAAAATAGCAAATAAGGCTAACAAGCTGATGGACAGGGCAACTTTTTTCATCTTTTGAGTATTACTTAAATTTACCCATTTCAATGCTGCCCTAACTGGACATATGACCCATAATCAACTTAGTGTGAAAATAATTTACTATAAAAACAAGAGGCCGCATTGAGACACGTAACCTCCCAAATAGTGTCTAACTGTCAGGAGATTACGCCTTCTCAACAAGGCCTCTTATCTTATTTAAATGTCAAATTCTTTTATTTAAATGCCAAAGGATCGGGTCTGTTCTTTCGCATCCTGAAATCGGCAAACATGGGCTTTTCATCAATCATAAAATACAGATTATTAGACATCAGAAAATCCAGATCCTTACCTGCTGTCATCCCAAAAGAATGTCCCGGCCAGATTAATGTAGTTTTAGGGAAATAGCGCTTAAAAAACTGGACTGAATCATAAAGCGAATCAATTGCGCTGACCCCACACTCCCCTACACCTTCAATAAAAACAGTATCGCCGGTAAAACAATGCGGGCCAACCTGGTAACAAGTACTTCCCGAGGTATGCCCCGGTGTAATTACCGGAATAATCTTTAACTGATCAATAACAAGCTCCTCCAAATGGTATACTGGCTGTAAATTCGGACAACTGAAATTATAATCCCTGATTTCCGTTGCAGACATATAAACCGGAACTTCATGAAGCTGCGCAAAAGTTGCAGCAAGGTCGACGTGGTCCCGGTGCGAATGCGTTAAAAGCACTCCCTTTAAAACGATTTGATGCGTTGACATAAAATCATTGATCAATTCATAATCCCATGCCGGGTCAACCAACACACCAGTTTCGCCTTCATGAATCAAATAACATTGATTTTTCATCTGCCCCTCAGAAACGCGAAAAAGTTTCACTTCCATAAACGTCTTTTTATTTAGTTTGTAAACTGCATTTCACTCAGATTTCTGTACAGTCCGCCAGTCACATCAATCAGCTCGTGGTGCGTACCTTCCTCGACAATCTGTCCCTGGTGAAGTACAATAATTTTATCGGCCTGTCTTACCGTAGCCAGACGATGCGCAATCACAATAGAAGTACGTCCTTCCATCAGTTTATCCAGTGCATCCTGTACTAATCTTTCAGACTCTGAATCCAGTGCAGATGTAGCTTCATCAAGGATTAAAATACGCGGAGCTTTAAGAACCGCACGTGCAATAGCGATCCGCTGACGCTGTCCGCCGGAAAGCTGTATGCCCCGCTCCCCTACAATGGTATCCAGACCGAGCGGAAATCTTTGAATAAACTCCCAGGCATTTGCCTTTTCTGCAGCCGCAATGATTTCTTCCGCAGAAGCACCTTTTCTGCCGTAGCCAATGTTATCTCCAATGGTTCCGCCAAAAAGAAAGACATCTTGCGGAACAACTGCAATTTGTGCTCTCAATTCCGATAGAGGAATACTCGCACTATCTCTTCCGTCAAAGAACACACCGCCTTTAGAAGGGTTATATAATCTCAGTAACAACGATACAATAGTGCTCTTACCCGCACCACTTGAACCCACAATGGCAACCTTCTGATTGGCAGAAGCCTCAAAAGATACCCCCTGCAAAACATTAATATCTTCTCTTGTCGGATAGTGAAAATGAATATCACGGAAAGCGATTGTTCCATGAAGCAGATTTTCCGGTGCAATACTTTTGAAATCCGTCAGCTCTTCTACCGGTTCTTCCAACAGCTCAAAAAGGTGGGTCGTTGCGCCGATACTTTTCTGTAAAGAAGTATATACCTCTGCAAGACCCGAAATAGATGTGGCAATAAATATAGAATACAATAAGAATGAAATCAGTTCACCTGAAGCCACTCCTGTAGTTACCCCGCGCCAGATCACAGCGACCAGCGTTCCGAACATTCCGATAATGACAAAAGAATTAAATAAACCTTTGTACTTACCACCTTTCATTCCTAACCTGGCCATTTCATTCGTATGGGCACGGTAGCGGCCAATTTCAAAAAACTCACTCACGAAAGCCTTTACACTGAAAATACCCTGTAAAGTTTCTTCCACAACCGTATTGGACAGCGCTACTTTATCCTGTACCTGCATGGCATATTTATTCAGGAACTGCCCGAATAATTCTCCCACAACCATCATCACCGGCAATAACAACAGCATGAAAATAGTCAGCTCCATCGAAGTGAGCATCAGCAAGACCAAACCGCCAATAATAATGACCGTCTGCCGCACCAGTTCTGCCAGCGTGGTATTGAATATCTCCTGCAGTAGTGTAATGTCAGCAGAAATTCTGCTGCTCAGTTCACCTACACGTTTATGCAGGAAAACACTCATCGGCATTTTAATCAGGTGGCTATATACAGTCTGCCGTAAAGCAGCCAATGTTTTTTCAGTAACATTCACAAACAAGACTACCCTGAAAAAGGAGAATATAGCCTGTAGAATAAGGATAACGACCAGCAACCATCCAATATAGGTGGTCTTGCCCGACTCGATACCCTGCTTACCGCCATCAATCAATTGCCCGAGCAGCTTTGGCAATGCCAGACCAGATACGCTGGCAACCATCAGCAAAAAAAGTCCAAGGCTGAATTCCAGCCAGTAAGGCTTTACATAGTGTAACAAACGTAATAACGGTTTAAGCGAACTACGTTTAACACTTTTAACTTTAACAATTGTCTGATTTTGCATTTAGAAAACTTTGTAATAAAAATACGTAATTACGGCCCGCATTCCGGCGGGCCATAAAGCATAAATTTCAGAAAATAAACAAACGATTGATTGGTAATTAATCCGGTAGTGCGAAACCCATATTTTTATTCAGTGCTTCCCGGTAATAATACCCGCCTACTGCAATATCAAAAATGGCCATTCCCATCGGGTTGAACATAACCACATCGGTTGCTGCTCTTTTATCCAGGATGCCTTTGTTTACGATTTCCGCAATGGAATAAGTCTCGTTTTCTAAAAGTCCCTTTTGTTTGTGCATATTTTCAATATCCGTGTTCTGTCTGCAAACTTCTTCCCAGTTGTCCACGATAATAATATCCATAAAATCTTTCATATCCACCGTATAATCTCTCAGAGAGACATTCAGTTGTAAAGAACCTTTTTTAGGAGAAAGATTGATGTAAGGTGCATCAGAAACGGTGCAGGTAATGAATATATCTGCATCCTGATAACACTCTTCCCAGCTGGAAACGATAAAGGTCTGCTCTGCAATCTCATCATCAATATGGTTCACATCAATCGGGTTCAAATCATGGATCAGTACTTTATCAATGGCATTGCCCAGGATTGAAGTAATCATACGCAGGTGCATTTGACCAATCGGACCAAAACCATTAATCCCTACAATTAGTTTGCGGTCACTATTGCGGCCATTAATGAACTCTTTAACCACCAGACCAGATACAGCCGCCGTTCTGATAGCACTGACAGTAGCAGTGTTAATGATACAACGCGGTATTCCCGAATCATGTTCATTCAAAATAGTAACGGAATTTGCCCTTAGTTTATCTTTGTAAATATTATCAGGAAAACTTGCAATCCACTTGATACCTGCCCATGGGTTCTCCCCGCCGATATAAGCAGGCATCGCAATGATCCTGTTCTTAGGATCTCCGAATCTTAAATAAGGCTTGATTGGCTGTGAATAGTCATTGGCGTGAAGCTGTACAACTGCATCTTTAATTACTGATGTTAATTGTTCCCAATTAAAACCGATCTCTTTAATATTATTGGCATTCAGATATAACATGATTTCTTTTTTACAGCTTAAAAATTGATGGAAAGGATTTCTTCGTTTAACTTGGCAGCCAGCTGGGTTCCCCACTCCTGGTTATAAATGGTATCGATATAAGTATGGCCCTTATCTGGAAATATTAACAGAGAAGTAGCCTTGGTGTCACTATCATTGAATCTGAAATAGTTTTTAGCGGCCAGGTAAACTGCGCCCGAAGAAGCTCCTGCAAAAATGGCCTGCTCATTCAGCAATTCATTACATCCCCTGATAATACTCATCTGGGAAACAATAACCACATCGTCAATAATTGCATTTTCCATAATCGGAGGCACCTGGCTTGCACCAATTCCGGAGATATAGCGTTTAACAGGTTTGTCACTAAAAATAACAGAGCCTTCTACATCTACGCCGACAATTTTCACCTCAGGTCTTTTCTTTTTGATAAAATCTGAAATGCCTGTAATCGCCCCACTGGAGCTTACCGCTACGAAAATATAGTCGAGGCGATCAAAAGAGGAAATAATCTCTTCCCCAAGTCCGTAGTAGCCTTTATAGTTATTGGGATCGCTGTACTGATCAGCAATAAAGGAATCCGGCGTTCTTTCATGCAGTTGATTCACCACATTAATCCGTGTTAACAAGTATCCCCCGGTATGATCTCTTTCGGTAACTTTCACCACCTGGTGTGACATCAGGTTTAATAAAGTCTCGTAAGAAGAGTTGATATTCGGATCGATTACAGGTATAAACCGGAGATTAAGTCTTTTACAGATCGAAGCGACTGCGATCGCAAGGTTACCGGAACTGGATGCGATGATGGTGGTATACTCAGAAATCTTTCCTGATTTGATACCATTATAAATGATGTTGAATGCAGCCCGGTCTTTTGAACTTCCTGAGAAGTTGTTGTATTCTAATTTGGCAAAGAGGTTGGCCTCGTTATTTTTGAGTTCAATAAGGGGTGTATTGCCAATAAAGGCAGCGAGTTTTCCTAGTTCGTTTAACATGGGTAGGTGAGCTAAAGATGAGAGATAGAATAATTTATAATTTGTTAAGATGGTCCGTAGTTCAGTTCATTAGCATATCCGCTTAATTATTTCTTAATAGAGTATAAAGATTTGCATTTTCACTATTGGATTTGAAAAAATAAAACAAATACAACCATCGTCCCCATAGAGAGCAACAGGTAAATTTCCTGCTCTTTAGTGATAGCTGATTTGATTTTATCAATCGCTTTGTAAATCGTATTGTAGACTGTATGAATAGAAACCTTATTTGTCCTTGCAATTTCCTGGTAAGATAAACCAAGGTAATATTTCTGATAAACCATATGACGCTGCTTCACTGCCAGCTGCCCGACATAATCTTTTACAATCCGCTTTACCGTACCATTCACTCTTTGCTGAATATATTCATCTTCTACTGAGAGAGATAACTGAGCTACAGGAATATCATGAAGCGGATACAATTCAGCAGGGCTGATCATATTTTTCCGGTACAACTTTCTTAAAAAGCAAGTAATAATATAACTGTGGAAGTTATTGACGTTTTGAAGCGATGATCTGTTTTCCCACAAATACAGGAATACATCGTTAATCGCATCTTTTACCACATCTTCAGAAAAGTATCTTTTATACCCTATCAAGCTGAGATAGTGATGATAATGAGAATATATAGTATAAAAATCATCTTCTCCTTCTGATTTTATAAAAGATTTCCAGCTATATTTTAAGTCGCGTCCCTTTAATCCTGCCATATCATTAACCAATTGAATATATTAATATATTTTATAAAGTAAAGCAACATACATTAATACATTATTAATTGAACAACTTATTATCATTAACAAAATATATCAACAGGAACAAAAAACCGACAAATAAAATAACACGGGGAGATAAATCGTTATCATTTAACATTTAAAACCCTGATATTTGCTGTATCCTCTACAAGAAAACCTCTATTCCCCTGTAAAAGACAACAAACCCTTTATTTATCAATAAATTATCAAACTTTACATCCATCACTATAAACAGAATCAAGGACTTACAGGATATTTATTTTTTTTATAACCACCCGGTAAATACGTATTAACTCTAATTATCAACAGATGCCTTAAAGTTAAATTATAAAAAATCAAATCTATTTATTATTACACCAATCGGCGATTGCCCTAGGTGAATACGACAGGATTTTATAAAGAGAATTAAATTGGAGTTGCTGATTACAGCAACTCCTGAAGGTTATATATGCCTGCTGCGGCCGCAGACAAGCTGATCGTTTTATTTCCGTATTTAACGATACAGTTTCCTGCTTTTTTAGCTTTCAACTGTGCTGAAATCAGCTTACCATTATCCCATTGCATATCAATATTATATCCGCCTCTGGCTACCAGTCCTTTAACCTGGCCTTGTTTCCACTCTACAGGAAGAGCCGGCAAGAGTTCAATATATCCCTGATGGCTTTGCAGCAGCATTTCTGCAATTCCTGCGCCTCCGCCAAAGTTTCCATCAATCTGGAATGGCGGATGCGCGCAAAACAAATTTGCATAAGTACCGCCACCGTTCATTTTCACCTCTGCCCCATTCCCTACAAAACGCAGCAGTTTCTTTAACGCATCATAAGCTCTTTCGCCATTTTGCATTCTTGCCCATAAATTGATTCTCCAGGTGATAGCCCACCCCGTACCCTCATTGGTGCGGTCAGTTAAAGATTTTCGTACTGCATTAGCCAGTTCAGGATTTCCGGACGAGGTAATAGAATAACCCGGGTAGGCACCAAAAAGATGAGAAAGATGCCTGTGTTTAGGGTCCTGGTCTTTCCAATCATGATACCATTCCTGCAGATTTCCTGCTTTACCAATGTGATAAGGCAACATCTTCTTTAAAGCACTTTTTACCTGGTTACGCACATCAGGATCTGCATTTAAAATTTCGCTTGCTTTTAGGTAATCATTAAATAATTCCCTGATAATAGCTAAATCGGCAGTACCACCATATAATAAGGACCCCACATAACCAGAAGGTGTCACATAGTTATTTTCGGGCGAAGTGGATGGAGCAGTCACCAGGTTGCCTTTTTTATCTGCGACTAAAAAGTCAAGACAAAATTGCACCGCACCTTTCAGCAGCGGATAACCCTGTTCCTGTAAATATTTTTTATCTTGTGTAAAAGCGTAATGCTCCCAAAGATGGGTAGCCATCCAGTTACCGCCCATTGGCCAGTTTGCCCATGCCGGAGAGCCTTTTCCGAAATCACCAACTGGATTTGTAATTGCCCATATATCGCTGTTATGGTGTAAAACCCAGCCACCAGCGCCGTAATAATTTCGGGCAGTAACTGCTCCATTTTTAGCCAGACGACCAATAAAATCAAGCAAAGGCTGGTGCATTTCCGGCAAATTCGCAGTTTCCACACCCCAGTAATTCATTTCCGCATTGATGTTGGTCGTATAATTACTACTCCATGGCGGCTGAACTTTCTCATTCCAGATGCCCTGCAAATTAGTAGACTGCCCGCCCGGTCTGGATGAACTTATCAATAGATACCTGCTGTACTGATAATATAAAGCAACCAGTGCATTATCACTTTTACCGGCAGCAAATGAATTTAAACGATCAACTGTATTCAATTCTGCACGGTCTTCATCCCCTAAAGTAAGCTGTACCCGGTCATAATATTTCCTGAAATCCTGAGTGTGATTTTTTAACAATACCGTATAAGGAGCCGTATTTTGTAAATAACGGGATGCTATTTTCAGCTCATCTTTACCACGCGTACCCGGGTTCACATCAAATCCATTATAACTGGTAGCCATAGAAAGCACAATCACAGCTTCACGCGCACCTGAAATATGTAACGTGCTATCCTTTGTACTATATTTTCCGTCTGTTTTGAGTACCTTAACCTGCGCAGTAAAGCGCATCGCGTTAACATCATCCCAAATCACTTCATTGCCATGGTTCAGCGGAGAAACATGTACAGGTGAGTGCCCGTTCATAGCAAGGACTTTACCATTGGAAGACACCTTATGTTGCAACAGGCTATTCAAACGGCAGGTAAAGTCCAGTTTGTCCTTTCCGCTGGCCGTAAACCTGACCACAACCAGCTGATCCGGATGGGAAATAAAAGTTTCACGGGTATAGGTTGTTCCATGAAGCGTATAACTGACTTTACTGATTGCATTTTGTATATCAAGCTCCCTTTTATAGGCTTCAGGCTCCCCCTGATGTTTAAAATCAAAAATCAGGTTCCCAAGTGGCGCATAAGATTCTGAGAACTTCCCTTGCATAAAACGGACCAGCGAATCTGCCTTTTGATAGTTTTCCGCGAACAAAGCCTCCCTTACTGGCTTTAAATAAGTTTTTGCCTGAGGGTTCATATCTGGATTTACAGGACCACCCGCCCATAAAGTGGCTTCATTTAAGGAATAACGCTCTGAATGAATACCACCGTAAACCATCACGCCAAGCCTTCCATTTCCTAAGGGCAATGCTTCTTCAAACTGTGTGGCAGGTTTACTATAAATAAGTTTATGGTTATTTTGCTGCGCAGAAGTTTGAAGGAAGAGCAACAGGAGGCCGGCAAAAAAAAGGAGATTTTTCTTCATTTGATATATAGCTTTTATTTGGTCAGCATAAAATAAAGAAATAATTGAATATCCCGGCTTTACTTTATTGGCCAATGATTAAACGATATAGGCCATAAAAAATCAGCAGCCTGTACCCCTGCCTGTAAGTTTACAGATTTGTATTTAAAATAAAATTTTCCTGCTTAAAGTTAAAAATACCGCTGAGCGTATCAAACGCGAAGTACACCGTATATATATGATTATTAAGTGCTTATAATTTACACAATCTTGGCCATAAAAATTACAAACCAGGAACCGAATTTTAGCACTACCGTTAGAACGTTCAGAATTAACCTGATCATTATATATAAAAGACCCAATTCTGGTCAATCAGCTTAGCTGATCCGGAAATTAACAAAAGAATATCATTTTATAACGGCTTTTTGCTAATGCCTGGTAAAGATAGAAAGACCGGATAAAATTCTTTTCCTGTAATAAAGTTTAGCAAACACGTACAGAAACCCCTTAAAGATTCCCGCTGTTAAAAGCGCAATTATCCTAAAACAGCAATTGTCTCCTGCGGAACTGAATTTTCCATAAAAATACTATTCGTAGTAATAAAACAACATATATATGTAATAAACACTACAAAATCGTTAATTTTCGACTATTTAAGTGAAAATTATTGACGAAGATTGCTTCTGCTTCACTATTTTTAAAATAGCTACCTATAAAGCAATTTAAATAAGCATAAATGAAGACAATCCTCAAAACGGCTGTCATTTCAACGTTAATCTTCTTTCTTTCTTCTATTTCCGTATATGCTGGAAACAGTCTTGGAGATAAAATAAAATCGGCCGTAAATTCTTCTCCGCATAGCGCAGAAACACAGATTGAAAAACTGATCACTTCTTATATATGGATGGCCAAAGAAGAAAACCTAAGTGGTAACAGAGAAATATTATTATCGGTAATTACAAAAAGCGATCTTCCGGATAAAAAAGCATTCAGCTATGAAATAGAGGCTTTATATGCGAAAAGACTGTTAAAATTCGAACAGGCAAAGCGTTATATCATCAAAGCGCTGGACGAAACTCCCCAGGAAAATCCGCGATTTATCAGGCTGCTGAGAATACTGGCATTCATTGATACTGACCTGGAGAATTATATGCGTGCCATGGAAAGTTATCTGATCATAGAAAAGCAATTACAAAACCTTCAGGACACCAATAAGCTCATTTTGAATTATACCAACATCGCAGATCTTTATATCAAGAGCAGTCTCTACCAAGAAGCGATAGCAGCCCTTGATACCGCACATCATTTGGCCGTTCAACAAGGAAAAGCACAGATTCAGCTATTAGTTTATGAGAATAAAGCCACGGCCTACTTCCATTTAAATAACCTGGACTCTTTAAGCTATTATGCAGATAAAGTGGCCAAAAGTCCTGCCCAGTCTGCGAATTCCGGCAATATGTACCGCCTGAGATACATGATCCTGTTGTTAAAAAAAGATAAAAGATCAATTGATGAAATTAAGACGCTGATTGATAAGGCAGATGATCCGGAAAAATTATACACTTATCTTCATTTAGCACAAGCCTATCTGCTGTTCGACCAAACAGAAAAGGCCAGAGAAATAGCCTTGATCTTGTTGTCATCCGGCGATCTGAAGAACCTCGGTCATATGAGATGTAAGTTATTTAATATTGTAGGTGATGCTTTTATAAAAGATAAAAAGTTTGCATTAGCTGCACAGTACTATAAAAAAGCAACCGATCAGGCTGCCGTGAATACCGTAAGAACGATGAAAACCGGGAGTATTCTGAATTACCTGAAATACGACGAAATTAAGAAGAAATATGTGGTTGCCCAGGAAGACTTACAAGTGAGACAAAATTACTTTATGTTGTGTATGGCAGTTGCAGGGATGATCATATTAGCTTTTATTTTTCTGTACCGCTCGCTGAAAATGAAGAAAAAATATGATGAATTGATGTTCAATAAATTAAACAGTGAAATTTCATTTATCAATTCTCATGAGATCCGCGGATACTTAAGCAATATACTAGGTATCATTATGGTCATCAGAATGAGTGAAGACAGGAAGGAAACCTATCTGGAGTTTGAACAGGCACTTTTTGATTCCGCTGAAAACCTGGATCACTCTATCCAGAATATCGCAAAGAAATTAAATGATAAAGCTGAATCTTGTTAATCAAGTTCAGCTTTATCATTTAATATTATTTTAAACTAAGACTTCCGGTTCCGTTTCTTGTTCAACTGCGGCTGCTTTGAGTCTTAACTGCTTATTGTGCTCCTGAAACTGAGCTTTGGCTGCTGGATGTAAAGCAAGAATGCCATTTACCTGATCCGCTCTGCCTTCTTCAATTCTAGCATTCAGGTCTGTTACGTCCTGTTCAGAGAGGCTGCCGTTTTCAAATTTAGCGGTCCAGTGCTGCATGAATTTTGCCAGTTCCTGAGTTTCTATTTCTTTAACAATCGGAGATAAACTCAACTTCAACTGATCCGCTTCGTGCATTTCCTTTGTATAAAAAGGGTTCAATGCTTTGAGCAAAGGGATATTATAGTTTTGTACTTTTCTGATTACATGGATCAGGTAAGGGATCGCAAGTATAACAACCAATAAAATTGTTATCGTAGTCGCATTTAAGTTCATCGGATTTTATTGCTGGTTTGAATTAACTCATCTTTAATTTCTTCTGGATATCATTTACGTATCCTTTGAATTTTTTATCACTGTCAATCAGGTCTTCTACAGTTTGACAAGCATAAATTACTGTAGAGTGATCTCTGCCTCCGTAAAACGCACCGATACTCTTCAAAGAAGATTTAGTCAGGCTTTTAGACAGGTACATAGAGATTTGTCTGGCCTGTACAACTTCACGTTTACGGGTTGGTGATTTCACAAGGTCAACAGCAACTTCAAAATATTCACAAACTAATTTCTGGATATATTCCATTGAAATTTCTTTGGAAGTATTTTTAATGAAATTTTTCAACATCGATTTAGCAAGGGCAAGGTCGATCTCTTTTTTATTCAAAGTTGCCTGTGCAAGTAAAGAAACCATTGCGCCTTCCAGTTCACGGACATTGTTATCAATGTTATGTGCTACGTATTCTACTACCTCTGCTGGCAGGTCAATGTCATCACTGGCCATTTTCTTTCTCAGAATAGCAATCCTTGTTTCTAAATCAGGAATTTGTAAATCTGCAGATAAGCCCCATTTGAAACGGCTCAGCAAACGTTCTTCTAAACCAGATAAGTCTTTTGGAGCTTTATCTGAAGTAATGATGATTTGTTTACCAGATTGGTGTAAGTGGTTAAAAATATGGAAGAAAATATCTTGTGTTTTTTCTTTCCCGGCGAAGTTGTGAATATCATCCATGATAATCACGTCCATAGCCTGGTAGAAGTTCACGAAGTCATTGATCGTGTTATTTTTCAAAGATTCAACAAACTGCTGACAGAATTTTTCGCAGGATACAAAAATCACTAATTTGTCTGGGTAAGTACGTTTGATCTCGTTACCGATGGCTTGAGCTAAATGTGTTTTACCTAGTCCTACCGCACCATAAATCATCAATGGATTGAATGATGTTGCGCCAGGTTTAGCGGCAACAGCGAAGCCCGCAGAGCGTGCCAGACGGTTGCAATCTCCCTCAATGTAATTCTCTAAAGTGTAATTAGAGTTCAGCTGAGGATCAACGTTTAATTTCTTCAAACCCGGAATTACAAAAGGGTTTCTTAAGTCTTTACTGATCGGCGCTGGTGTCGGCATAGCTTTGGAAGCAATGGTATTGGTATTTGCCGGTGAACTTGCAGCAATATACGGGGTATTGCTTTTTGATGGTTTATTGTCTACAACGATGTTGTATTCCAAACGTCCTTCGTCTCCTAGTTCCTGCTTTACTGTTTTGCGTAAAAGGCCAACGTAATGTTCTTCTAACCACTCATAGAAGAACAAACTTGGTACTTGTACAGTTAAAACGTTACCTTCCAATTTTAAGGCCGAGATCGGTTCGAACCAAGTCTTATAACTTTGATTCGGGATGTTAGCTTTAATGGTTTGAAGCGAGTTATTCCACACTGTTGTACAAGTATTCTGCATAGTTTTTTTATGGTTATTGGTAATGTTATTGGCCCTGAAAAAAGCTTCCTTCCTTTTTGGGATTGCGAAGATCCAGAAAATTACCAACAAAAAAACATAAACTTATACCCAGCAGTAAGCCACTAAAAAGCAATTAATTAGCTCTTTTTTTTTGGCCATAATGTTGATAAGTATGGGTTACCAACAGGTGTTGTTAACTAAAGACGTGTTAACAACTTTACCAGGTTATTAACCACTGGATGTAGCGGGCAAAAAACTAATAACTATCAACCAGTTAGGTTAAATTTCCGAAGGAAGACAGGGCTTGTTAATAACTTTTGAAAATCAGGTTTTTTGAATTTTCAGCTTTGCTTTTTGAATATTGAGCTAAAAAAGGCATAATTTCCGGGATGGGAAACCGGGGTTATACACATTGCTGAATATGAAGTAAAACAGGGGGGCATAAGTTCTAGTTTACCCACCCTGTTTTTAAAGATTACTCTTTGATCCTTGTTGCCGGAATTGTTTCTACGGGTGTATTTCCGTCATAAACTTTGGTAATACCATGTGCATCGGTAGTCACCGCGCCAAGTCTTCTAACGACCGTAGGAAGCCTTTCCGTATACCCACCCGCCAAAATCATGCTTTTTGGGAGCAACAGGACTAATTTCTGCTGAGCAGGGTCTTTACTGACGAAAATAAACTCATGCAGGTTTTCATCTGCAGCCAGCTTATTTTTAAAAGTATGGTTACCTGAAACAGGCTGGATTTTCAATTTACCCATATTTGTTCCTTTACCCAGATCTACCTTCCGGAGGTCCAGAATATGGTATCTCCCCGGAACAGTTTGGATTTCAACCGCTTCGTTTACTTCAAAACCTGGGGCATTCGCAAGAATTGGTTCAGTGCGCCGCAATTCTTGTCCATATACAGTTATGGAAAACATGGCCGTTAAAGCCAGACTTAAAATGTGTTTTTTCATGATGCTGATCTATTAAATATTCAATAGCTTAAAGATCAGGCATAGTAGTGTTAAGCAAAGTTACACTTTGTTAAAGTTTGTCAAATGACAGGTGCCTTAAGGTATTGTTTTCCAAGTTGTGAGATTCAAAATTACAGGTATTAACAGTGATTAGATTAGTTATTAACCGTGATCAGCATAATGATTTGTATTCAAATACAACGACTATTCCGGATTTAATCAATAAATTGGAGCTCATTTATTAATCAAGCTATATGTATCTATCGGGAGACTATTTTATAATTATGCTATTGGGCGCAGGTGCATTGGCAGTACTGCTTCTGGGCTTACTCCTCTCTATTGTTGTTTTCTACTCCAGAAAGACTGTACCTGAAATTATTGCCTGGATTTGCGGCGGATTATCTCTTGCGCTCTACGCAGCCTTTGCCTATTTTGGTGTTTCCAGACAGTCCGAATGGTTTGATGCCTATCTTATAGCCATATTCCTGATTTTCTTTTTACTCCTGAAATACCGTTCAAAATTAGCACAAGGCAACAAATTGAAACTGGTTTTAATCTTTAGAATAGTAATTATCCTGATGACTTTTTCTACGCTTTGTAAAAGAGTTATCAATTATATAGTTTCTTCCGGAGTGATTGACTATCAATCGGGCGGGCTCAAAATATTCTATACCTGTCAAACCGTAATCTTCTGGTGTATGGTCACTTCTTCCTGTATCTGGTATTTATACCAGGTAAAACCGCCTTTAGTGAAAAGTGAAATCTTTAAAACTGCTGTATTGTTCAACTGGCCCGTCTTTTTCCTGACGGTTACTTTAGGTATGCTACTCTTTTATATAGAATACATCAACATAAATAACAGCACAACAATTTCTATGCTTTTTAATCAGAAATTTTTGTTCGGTCAAATGGGCTTTCTGATAGTTGGCTGTACAATTTCAGCGATTATCGCGACTTCAATTTATTATTACTTTCAAACCGGGAAGAATAAAACAATTATCAATCAATAACCTGATTATGGAAACTGCAAACAACAACTCTATTACCGTAGAAACCACAGTTAATTTACCCGTAGCCAAAGTTTGGGAATCATGGAGTGACCCCGCACATATTAAGAAATGGAATAATGCTTCTCCCGACTGGCATTCCCCTTATGCAGACAATGACCTGCGTAAGGATGGTAAATTCAAAACTACAATGGCTGCTAAAGATGGCAGCGTAAGTTTTGATTTTGAAGGTGTTTATACCCATGTAAAAGAACATGAACTTATTGCCTATACAATGGGTGATGGAAGAAAGGTTAAAATAACTTTTACCAGTGATGGCGATCAGACCAAAATAACCGAAACTTTTGATCCTGAGAGCACACATCCTGTTGATATGCAGCGAGGTGGCTGGCAAGCTATTCTGGATAACTTTAAGGATTATACGGAAAATAATTTTTAAAGCGCCTCCAATGCCTTAAATTATTAACCAGCAATAAGAGGTTTGTTAACTTTTGTTTCATATATTTAAATACGAAAACCGACAAACCTCTTTCCATGAAATACTTCGTCTTTCTCTTCCTGTTGTATTGTATCCCTGCCAGCGCTCAGCAAAAATGTATCCTTACACCTGATTCTTTAGGTAAAACTTTTGCAGCAGCATTTCTCCATAAAGAAGATATTAGCAAAATGCCCATATTTCCTGATTCAAAAGAAATGGATATGGTGGATAAGATGGGGATATCCAGTAATCAAACAGCCGTTACAGTCGGATCTGAAGAAGATAATGCGTCTTTTAATCAGCTTAAAGCATCATGGCAGGAGCTGTTGCAATTGGCAAAAGTTAAAAATGTCAACGCTACTACTGCCAGGTTTGTAAGGGTTTATTTCGCTGAGCAGGAGTTTCCTGTGGAACAGGTAAAAACTCCGCACTATAGTATATACGTACTGCTGAAACAGGCGACTGGAAATATTGCAGTGAAATTCGATGTACTGTGGCGTGATCAAAAATGGCTGCTGATTAATATAGACAATGATTTCTACAGTTATTCAGAAAAACCAGGTGGTAAAAGTCCTGGCGGAAAAAGTTCATTTCGCGCTAAAAAATGGAACACTTTAACTAAGATCCCAAAAATCATCTTCGCTCAGTCTTCTTCAGCAACTGCAAAAGGCTGGCAGAACTCCGGAACATGTTTGGCAGATCCAATACCATTTGCCAATAAGGTACTGCAAGATTTAGCAGCGAAGCAACCGGCAGAGAAATTCTCCAACCTGATTTCAGCCACGGATTTTAAACGGATTTATCAGCCGGATCTACAGGTACTGGTTAATCAGGCTGTAAAGGATGCCGCTTCCATGTCAGCATCAAACCGGACAGAACTGAAGAAAATGCAGGCCATGATGAAGGAAAATCCAGTAGCCTTGCACAAGGAATATGTGACTGATCACATTGAAAAGCTGACGGAATATCTCGGTACAATCGATTTCACAACAAAAAAGGTCAGAGCAGTGGAGTACAGCATTACTAATTTTGATCATGAAATCTGGTCGGCGGGCAAAATCATTATTAAAATTAATGCAGTCATAGACAGTTCTAATGGTCAGGAAGGCATTTTGTTTTATGCAGGGTGGCATGATGGCCGCTGGCAAATCATATCTATGCAGGAAACTACTTATGGTACTTCTGTAGCGGAATAATAATTTAACGTTTTCACCTCATTCTCATTTTACAACAGCAAACTTATGGAAGCTGAGACTTTATTTTTTGAAAGACAATATTTCAGACAAAAAGCATTATGGTTAATCCTGGCAGGAGTTAACATCTACGTTTTATATGGCACTTTTCAGCAAGTATTCCAGGGAATCAAAGTTGATGAGGATTCCATGAGTAATTCTCATCTTCTGATCAGTAATAGTCTTTTATTACTCATCACCTTACTTTTTGCAATAACCCACCTGGATACGATAGTTAAAAAAGATGGCATCTGTATCCGCTTTTTCCCTTTTCAATTGTCCTTTAAAAAATATCCTTTTAATACAATCAGCTCATTAATAGTAGGTGGTTATGATCCCATATCAGAATATGGTGGCTGGGGCTTCAGATTTACATTTACCGGGAAAAAAGCTATTAATATTTCTGGTGATCAGGGCATTAAAATTGAATTCAAGAACGGCAAAAACTTATTGATAGGAACTAATCAGCCACAGGCGGTCATCGAAACCTTAAGAAAAACAGATCAGCCCTGGTATTAGTTAATCACTAAACTGATCAATTTACAGCACCCCCCCCTCCTGTTCTGTTAGCCCCTTTTTCCGGATAACAAATATCATTCAGCGATTCTTCCGTATCGCTTAAAAACCTATGCCTTAATTTTAAGGAATACTTTTGCCAAAATGGTATAGTAAAATACTCATCCGCTTGATTATTGAAATCAAATTCTTAACACCTTGTAATCAATTAATTATTAAATAATAACAGGATATAGTTATTATATAATTGATCCAGCTAACCAAACCAAATATTTCTTTAACTCATGGAAAAATGTTTTTTTATTCATTCAGCAGGTAATTTGTTGAAAAGGTATAAGAAGCGGCTGCATTACGGTGTGATGCTTGGCTTACTTATAATTTTAAGCAATCCTGTTTTAGCCCAAAACGGTATCACAATCAGTGGTATTGTCAGGGAAAGTTCCGGGCAGCCCTTGCCTGGTGCAGGTATAAAAATTAAGGGAACTACCATTGGGACGGTAACCGATGGCTCAGGAAAATATATCATTAAAGTACCAGAGAAAGCTGCTATCCTGGTTTTCTCTTCTATTGGCTTTTTGACCGCCGAAGAGGTAACCGGAAACCGGAACACCATCAACATCACTTTATCAGGTCAGCAGAATGACCTGGAAACCGTAGTGGTGGTTGGTTATGGTACGCAAAAGAAAGCTAACCTGACCGGATCTGTGGCCACTGTAACCGGAGCAGACCTGACTAAAAGAGTATCAACCAATCCTACTCAGTTACTACAGGGTAAACTTCCGGGTTTGTCAGTTACCCAGGCATCTGGTGAAGCCGGAAACGAGGGTAACGTACTGAGGATACGTGGCTTGGGAACTTACAGCGGTGCAGGAACAGAGCCGCTGGTAATTATAGATGGTATCCCGGGAAATCTGACCGTCCTGAATCCCGAAAGTATTGAAAGTGTAACGGTCTTAAAAGATGCGGCTTCAGCATCCATTTATGGCTCCAGGGCAGCAAACGGAGTAATATTAGTCACGACCAAACAAGGTAAAGCGGGTAAAATGCAGATCGCATACAGCTATAACCTGGGCATCACCAAAGCGAGCAGCTTACCTGACCTGGTTTACAATTCGGCGCAATACATGCAAATGTACAATCAGGCCGCTATTAACTCAGGTGCCCCGGTAGCGAACAGGTTTGCACAGGCAGAAATTGACCTTTATGCGAACAGCACAGATAAAAACCGTTATCCTGATTATAACTGGCTGAATGCTGTTTTAAGGACGGTAAATGTACAGACACACAACCTTAATCTGAGCGGAGGTAATGAAACCACCACTTATAATGTTGGATTAGGCATTGTGAATCAGCCGGATATTATGAAGGGTTTTGAGTACAAAAAGTATAATCTTCAGCTGAATATCAACAGCAAAATAAATAGCCATGTTAATTTTGGAGCAAGCTTTACCATGAACTATGGAAAAAGAACCTATCCAAGACAAGGCAGTCAGGATCTTTTTATCGCCACATTGAGCCAGTCTCCGTTATACGGACCAGTACTACCAGATGGAAGTGGTCGTTATACCGCGGTAGCTTATCCTTTCCAGAGTGCCAATAAAAATCCAATTGCAGTAGCAGAAAATGCAATGGCCTCCACCAATGATTATTACATGCAGGGCAATGTATTTGTGGATGTAAAGATAATCAATGGTTTACAATGGAAAACGAGTGTGGGTACTAATTTTGATTTCAAGAAAACTTATGATTATAAACCAGTTATCAATCAATATTTATGGTCTGCTGGTCCTGATGATTTACCTTTCAGGGTATTGGATGTGGGCGGCCAGGGTTTGCAGGTTACCGATGATAACTATATTTATCCGATTGGCTATAGCCAGCTGACTTATACTAAAAAGATAGCCGATCATTCCTTTACTATTTTAGGGGGTACGCAGGCCGAGTATTATAAAGTACAGTCTTTGTCTGCTTCCCGGGTAGCTTTTCCAAATAACGCTGTACAGGAAATTGATGCTGGCGGCACAGGTTCACAGTTAAATAGCGGAAAAGCTTCTGAGTGGGCCATCAACTCATTTTATGGCAGGTTAAACTATGATTATAAAGGTAAATATCTCGTAGAAGGTAATTTACGCGCGGATGGTTCGTCCCGTTTTTATGACCGGAATAAGTGGGGACTGTTTCCTTCTGTATCTTTAGGCTACCGGATTTCCCAGGAAAGTTTCTTCAAGAGCTTACTGCCTGTAATTTCTGATATGAAATTGCGTGCGTCTGTCGGCAAACTGGGCAATCAGAATATCGGTTATTATCCTTATCAGGATGTATATGCTACTGGTTTCTCTTATCCATTTAGCAGTAATTTAACCGATGGTGTTCGTAAAACCAACCTGACCGATCAAGAGATCAGGTGGGAAACAACCAAAATTGTCAATTTTGGACTGGACCTTTCTTTCTTTAATAACAAGCTGAATTTTTCTGCCGATTATTATAACAAAACAACGAGTGATATTTTAGGAGAGGCAGCGCTTCCCGGGTATATTGGTTATAAACCTCCTATTATTAATAACGGGACTATTCAAAACCGGGGGATCGAGTTATCTGCGCAGTATAAAAATAAGATTGGTCAGTTAGGCTATTCAGTAAGTGCGAATTTACAGGCGAACCGCAATAAGCTGGCTCAATATAGCGCAACAAATATCAATACGACGACCATTGAGAAAGTTGGTTTACCTTTTGGTAGTTTTTATCTATATGAGTTTGATAAAATATTCCAGTCTGCGACAGAAATAGCTGCTGCTCCTAAACAGCCATACAATCCTGTTCCGGGCACGTTTAAGTTTAAAGACTTAAATGGGGATGGCAAGATTGATGAGAACGACCGCACAGTAGTATCGGGTATTTTCCCTAAGTATGATTATTCGGTCACTTTTAATTTCGATTATAAGAATTTCGACCTGACGGTATTCCTTTATGGCTCACAGGGGCAGAAACAATACGTGAACGGCTGGGGATTTCAACCCTTCAATCAGGGTTCAGTACCGACAACAGAATGGGCAAATGCCTGGACTCCGGAAAACCCAAGTACAACATTACCACTGATTTATCTGACAGGAACTGGAAATGTAAGCCAGAATTTAACTACAACATCTACTTATTATTTAAAGGATGCTTCTTTTCTTCGGATTAAAAATATCCAGCTAGGTTATAATTTACCTGCACCATGGGCTAAACGCGCAGGCATGAGTGCTTTCAGGATTTATTTCGCAGGAGAAAATCTTTTCACTTTTACCAAATTCCCCGGGCTTGATCCTGAACGCGTGGCCTCGAACACGCGTTACCTGACCCATCCTCAAAACAAGATCTATAATTTCGGCGTAAGGGCAACCTTTTAAAATGTAATCAAATGAATAAATTTATATCTTATAGTCTCATTTTTAGTATCCTTTTGCTTTTTACGGCTTGTAAAAAATCATTTCTGGATAAAAACCCGCTAACACAGGTTTCACAAAGTACTTTCTGGAAAACGCAGAATGATGCTGATCTGGCGTTGGCAGCTTGTTATAATTTTTTATGCAAAGGAAACAATGCAACCGGGGTGAGTGCTGCTGGTGCTGGCTGGGGCGGTGGTTATATGTTCTGGGAAACTTTAACAGATAATGGTTATACGGTATCTACCGCTGCTAATTTCTCGACTATATCCACTGGCAATATTGAACCTACTATTGGCGGGATACAGTCTGATGCTTATAATTTCAGCTATCAGGCGATTGCTGCCTGTAACTTACTGCTGGTTAAGATCAAAGAGATCTCTTTAAGCGACGCGGTTCGCAACCAATATATGGCTGAAGCACGTTTTATCAGGGCTTACCATTATTTTTTACTGTCGCAGTTATATGGAGATTGTGTGCTGACTTTAAAGCCGCTCGGTTTTGATGAGGCCAGTACGAAACTGCCGAGATCACCAAAAAAACTAGTGGTTGATTCTATCCTGGCTGATCTGGATTTTTCTGCTGCTAATTTGCCAAATACGGGCTATACCGGTCATGCGGTTCGTGGAACAGCACTTGCTTATAAAGCGAAAGTGTTACTTACCAATGGACGTTTTCAGGAGGCTTCAGATGCTGCCAGATTGGTGATGGACGAGCATAAATTCAGTTTAGCTGCTACTTACAGCAGTTTATTCTTAAAACCAGGACAAAATTCAAACCCTGAGATCATGTTTTCTGCCCGTTATGCACCTCCGGCTTTTTATAGTCCGCAGGATTGGCTGTTTTCCTACCTGAATAATGTGAACGTACTGAATTACCTGGTAGATGATTATGAATGTACGGATGGGTTATCTATTCAAACCTCACCTTTGTACAACCCGGCAAAGCCTTATGCAAACAGAGATTTACGGTTAAAGATGACGGTAATTGTGCCGGGAGACTGGAGAGGAACTACCGCAGCCACGGCTTTTGACCCAAAGGCTATAGCGGTACCGAGTGGTTTTCTTCCGCGTAAAGGGGTTGATCTTTCCCGTTTTCCGACTACTTATGCTACGCAAAGTGATCAGGATTGGGTGTTAATGCGGTATGCGGAAGTTTTGTTAATGTATGCAGAGGCTCAGAATGAGGTTTCCGGACCCGATGTTACTGTATACAATGCAGTTAATTTAGTACGAACAAGGCCAACGGTTACTTTACCTGTTTTACCAGCAGGACTTTCAGCCGCAGAAATGCGCAATAAGATCCGCCATGAAAGGCGTATTGAGTTTGCATTGGAAGGTCAGCGTTTCTTCGATCTTAAAAGATGGCGCACCGACCGGACAGTAATTCCTACAATTAAAGATCCGAACAATGCGTTCCGGACTTTCCCGGCAAGAGATACGATATGGCCTGTTCCGCAGGCAGAGATTGAGATTGCCAGAAGTTTGAACAATACGGCGTTTAAGCAGAATCCAGGTTATTAAATATATCAGGGGAATTTTCGGGTTCCCCTGATGATTAAAATATTATCATTTTGTGCCAATCACTGTAAATTCTTTTTTCAGCTTTATATCTTCTGATGAGTTTCCGATCATCACCTGAAACTTACCGGGCTCTACAGTCCACTTCATATCTTTATCAAGTAGTGCCAGATCATCAGGATGTAAGACAAACTGAACAGTTTTAGTTTCTCCAGGTTTAAGTGACACCCGTTCAAATCCTCTTAAAACAGATTCATAAGTGGTGACGCTGCTTTCTACATCCTTCAGATATAATTGTACCACCTGATCTCCTTTGCGATCACCGGTATTTTTCACCTTCACGCTAATTTGTACTTCCTGCTGAGCGGATAACTGTGTTGGGGTGACCACTAAATCTGTAAATTCAAAGGTTGTATAGCTCAATCCATAGCCAAAAGGATATAATGCGCCCAAGACCGTGGTTTTTCCGTAACCATTGGGATCTTCTTTACTACTCTGGCCTGCTTGTGAAGCGGGTTTAAAGGGAAAGTTAAATTCGATCTGCCCGATGGATTTAGGAAAGGTCATCGTTAGTTTTCCTCCCGGATTATAGTCACCGAATAAGGTTTCCGCAACGGTTTTACCCGCAGATGGCCCCAGAAATCCGGCCTGAAGGATTGCTGACAAATACCTGTTTTCCCAGTTGATCGTTAATGGTCTTCCATTGACCATGACCATAATTACTGGTTTCCCGGTAGCCTGAAGCGCTTGTAATAACTGAAGCTGTCTGCCGGGTAATCCTAATCCGGTCCTGGATTTGCTTTCTCCAACCTGCGCGTCTGTTTCTCCGACTACAGCAATCACAACATCCGCATTTTGAGCAGCAGCAACTGCCTGCGCAATGGAAGCCTGTTCTGCAGGGCTTAATGGCGTTGGAATAATTTCACTTTCCGGCCAGGTTTCATCAATCACGTCGCAACCTTTAACATAGTTAACCTGTGGCTGCACGCTGTTTTTGTTATCATTTGATACATAACCTTTGATACCTTCTAATATACTTGTTACTGGGTTGTTAGAGGGACCATACCTGCTGGTGGTATAGTTGACCTCAGTTGCCAGCGGACCAGTGACCAGGATATTCTTTAACTTACTCTTGTCCAGAGGCAAAGTATGGTTTGAATTCTTTAGCAAAACCAGGGATTCTCTGTTGATCTGCCTGGCCAGTTCTTCATCAGCCTGAGTATGTACTATCCGGTCAGCTGCCGCAGGATCTTTCACATAAGGCTGATCAAATAATCCTAGTTTGAACTTCACCCGCAGCACATCAGCTACCCGCTGATTTAAAGTTTCCATAGAAACAGTTCCTTCATTCACCAGTTCGCGCAGCGGCAAGATGTACTTATCGGGCATATTGAAATTGGTATACACGTTTAAGCCTGCTTCTATAGCTTGTTTCACTGCGCCTTTCATATTTTCTGCAACATGGTGTTTACTGAAAATAAACTCCACGGCTTCACTGTCAGAGACAACATAACCAGTAAATCCAAATTGTTTACGCAGTAAATCTGTCAAAAAGTAAGGGCTCGCCGAAACCGGCACACCGTCCCAATCATTATAACTGCTCATAATTCCCATGGGATGAGCTTCTTGTATCACTCTTCTGAAAGGATATAAAAATAACTGGTGCATTTCCCGCGGAGCAACATGCGGATCTGTTCTTGCATTTCCATCACGGCCACCTTTAGGGACGCTGTAAACGGCGTAGTGTTTCAGGGTAGCCGCAGCGCCATGATCTTGTATGCCCAGGGTCATTTGTTTACCCATTTCTGCAATTAAATACGGGTCTTCGCCATAACATTCCACGACCCTGCCCCAGCGCTGATCACGCGCCACATCCAAAATCGGGGCGTATACATTGGTATAACCTAAAGCCCTGGCTTCTCTGCCTACCATACTTCCTGCCTGGTAAACCAAATGCTTATTCCAGGTACTTCCTATGTTAATGGGCGCGGGAAGCGGGGTTGCCCGATCGTGACAAAGTCCATGAATAGCTTCATTGGTAAAGTCTACAGGTATGCCCAACCGGGTTTCTTCCACAAACCATTTTTGTACGGTATTAATCGCCGAAGCATGTTTGCTGAAAGGAAAGGAATATTGAGTTTGCGCTTTTTTGTTGTAAGCCAGGCCGTTTAATTCTTCGTCAATATTAGCAATACCGTCTTTCCAGATCTCAGATTTCCAGCCTGCAGTGGGCATTTCATCTTTCAAAACACGTCCGTAGCCGTATAAAGTTGCAGTCTGATTCGTTTTCTCATTCAGGTTCATTTGACTTAACAAGTCATTTACCCGGACTTCTACAGGCTGAGATGGATCTTCGAACAGATCCATCTTCCCGTTTTTATTAAAATCTACCCAGCCTTTATGATATATATTTTTAGATTGGCAGAAGGAAGTCTGCGCAGTGATTAAAATTAATAGCGTACTGATCAGATATTGTGGTTTCATGTAAAATAGTTAGTCGAGTGCGCCAGATTTCATATTTCCTCCTTTGAGGTCCTTTTGTGTAATTTTTCCCTTAATTATAACTTTAATGACTGATGCAATGGAATCCGGTGCCGAAGCAGGAAGCATGATTACATTGCCCTTAAATTTCAACGTCCGGCCATCCGCTAATAAAGCTGCTGATTTAATCTGGTTATTCAACCCTGTAACTTCTATTTTACCTGCTGCCGGCCAGTCCAGTACGGTAAGATATAAAATAGTTTCCGCTCCGTTTTCTTTCGCTGTAATCCTTCCCCAGCTTACCTCTTCCAATGGATTTGCTTTGGAGGCATAAATGGCTTCTCCGTTAATTTTCATCCATTTCCCTATTTCGGCTAAGCGCTGTATACTCTCCTGGGGAAAAGTCCCATCTGGTTTTGGCCCTACATTCAACAGATAATTTCCGCCTTTAGAAGCAATATCCACCAGGTTTTTAATTAATACTGCCGTACTTTTCCAGTTGGTATCTTTTGTGCGGTATCCCCAGGTCCCATTCATGGTCATACAGGTTTCCCAGTCTTTACCGTCCAGTTCTTTACGGTCTGGTATTTTTTGCTCCGGTGTTTTGGTATCTCCGGAAAAATTGGGTCTTTTTAAACGGTCATTGGTAATAATATTGGGTTGTAGTTTTAACAATTCCTGCAGTTTCAAGGCCGCTTTGTCCGTCATATTCGTGGGTGTATCCCACCATAAAACAGCAATATCACCATAATTAGTAAGCAGTTCTTTAACCTGGGGCACGGCAACTTTATCAATATACTGATCAAATGTGGCTGTTTCCTGAGCAGGGTCCCAGTGTCCGTTATGGGCTAAAGTATAGGCATCAATTTTTGTAGAATCCGGATTTGCCCAACCTTCCCACATCAGCTTTCTTGCGGCAGAGCCTCCAGGATTATTCCAGTCTTGTGCGTGAGAATAATAAAAGCCAAGCTTGATGCCATATTTCTTACAGGCAGCAGCGAGTGGTTTTAATAAATCTTTACCATAAGGGGTCGCATCGGCGATATTCCATTGGCTGGCTCCTGATTTAAAAAGTGCAAATCCGTCATGGTGTTTAGCGGTAATCACAATATACTTCATGCCTGCATCTTTAGCCATTTTCACCCATGAATCGGGATCATAACTTTGCGGATTAAATTCTCTGGCCTTCGCCTGATATTCAGCGACAGGAATTTTAGAACGGTTCATAATCCATTCTGCACCGCCCCTGTTTTGTTCGTGACCATGGTAAACTCCTGCCCATTGTGCGTAGACACCCCAGTGGATGAACATACCAAACCGGGCTTCACGCCACCATTTCATTCTTTCATCTTTGGAAGGCTCCGTAGTCTGAGCAGCGAGAAGCTGGCTGCAGGCAAGGAGGATCAATAGTATAGAACAGCACTTTTTCATAAATATATTCGGTTAGATATTTGGTTTAGTCAATAGGCACCAGCTGAACTTCCAGCAATTTCATCAGTTCAGTTTTAGTGATTTTCAAAGGAGTTATCAAAAGATTATGTACTCCCGGATTAAGCTGGATTGTTCCTATTGCTTCAGTAATGGGAGCATTGGAAGCAAAAGAAGTGTTTTTTGTAAAGACCTGATCCGCGAGTGTCAAAGTATATTGCCCTCCGGTATCTCCTGCGGCTATATATCTGATCACTATTTTATACTGCGCAGTTGCTGTAGTGCGGAATTTCCAGCCTATCTTTTGATTAGCCGATTTCCAGTTATTGATATAATATTTATTGGCTTTACCGTCACCGAATTTGAAATTCACGTCTTTGTAATCAGCGTCAAAAGCAAGCAGCCTGGTTGTTAAACCTTCAGCCGCAACTAATCTGACCGGATCAATCTGCGGTATCCTTTGAATAGGTAAAACGATAACTGTATTCAGGGTATCAGGCATTTGAGCTGGCAGACTGAATACAATTTCAGTACCTGCCTGTGTAATCGGAATTGCTATTTTTGATTTATCCTGAAGGAAGTAAGGCGTTCCTGTTTGCCGGCTTAAACCTCCTAAAGATAAACGGCGGTTGGCTGGCCAGTTGAAAACATGCAGATAGATTTTGTCTTTGCCCATCGTGGTTACTCCCCAGCTTTGCAGTGGCAATGTAGTTTTAGAAGCCTGTTCAATACTTTCTGCGTTTTTCTTGTTCCATATTGCAATGCCGTTCAGAATAGCCTGATCTGCCGCATCAAAAGTACCATCACCCTTGGGGCCGATATTTAATAAAAGGTTACCTCCGCGGGAAACTGCTTTAGCAAGCAACTGCACAAAAAATTCAACAGATTTATGGCTATGGTCGTGTTTAGAATAACCGTAAGATTCGTTGGTTGTAGGAATTGCTTCCCAATCGCCCGAAACAGGTGCAAATTCTGCGGGCCTGTCTCCTGTGTTCTGGTAATCTCCAAAATTCATATTGCCATTTCTGGCCAGTCTGCCGTTAACGACTACATTTGGATCTGCTTTGCGGATGGCCTCCAGAATCCGCAGGTTCTCTGAAAAAGGAAGTTTATGCGGGGTATCAAACCATAATATATCAGGATGGTATTTTTTGATTAACTCCAGAATCTGAGGGATCGCTTTTTCATCTACATATTTTACGGCCTTAGGAAGCCAGTCGGGGTGCTGATCATACCAGTTTGCCCCTCCTATCAATTGATCACCTCCAGGGTTCTTATATTCCCAGTCATTACCGGGTGCATTAGGGTCTTCCCAGTCAAAGGCATGCGAATAATAGAAACCGAATTTCATGCCCTGTTTTTTTGCCGCCGCAGCAAGCTCAGCTAAAGGATCTCTTTTAAAAGGAGTTTGGGCAGTCAGGTTAAAATCAGATATGGAAGAGGGATACATTGCAAAGCCATCATGGTGTTTAGCCGTGATAATAAAGTAGTTCATGCCTGCATTTTTAGCGGACGTGATCCATTGGGCAGCATTAAAAGATACCGGGTTAAAGTCTTTGGCAAGCTCCAGGTAATCTGCTTTGGAAACTTTCTCTTTTCGCATTAAATGCTCTGAATAGCCTTCCACGTTTTTACCTTTCCATTCTCCTGCAGCTTGCGAATAGACACCCCAATGGACAAACATACCGAATTTCGCTTCTCGCCACCACCCGATCCGCTGGTCGTGGGTGACCATCGCCGTTTTCCACCATCCATTGACCGCCTGATCAATTGCCTTTTGATCTCTGGAAGCCGCAAAAGCCATTTGTCCGGCTTTTGACTGTTGAGCTTTATTGAACATGTCTTTGTCCTCATCCCCTGTCGTTTGCGCAAAGGCACTGGCAGTGAGTAACACGATGGAACATAAAACAGGCAGTTTTAATAAAAAACGCTTCATTCTTTTTTACTATTGGTTATAACAGCAAGTAAGCTATAAAAACGTTTTATTATTCACCGCCATTTAGCATATGATTCAGCTTTTTTAGCATTCAGGGTTAAGATGCTATAAATTCTCTTTGATAACTCAACGGACTTTTTCCGGTAATGCCCTTAAAGCATTTATGAAAGCTGGTAAAGTTATTAAATCCGCTCTCATAACAGATCTGCTTTATATTTAGTCTGTTATCAATTAATAGTTTACAGGCCTGGCCTACTTTAATTTCCGTTAGGAATTGTGAGTATGTTTTTTGGGTGAAGGATTTAAAATATCTGCAAAAAGAATTAGGGCTGATCCGCGCTACATCTGCGATTTCCTTTAGTTCAATTCTATTCCTGAAATTAGCGAATGTATAATCATAAATATCCTGAATGCGGTCATTGGTCATTTCTTCTTTCACCGGGGAATAACCGATCGAGGATAAAAATTCTGATTGATCACATTTGGCAATTTCCTGTAAAGCCTGGATCATATAAATGATCCGGTCTGTTCCTTCGGTTTCCAGCATGTAATCCAGCAGCTGGGTCACTGTTCTTTTATTGTTGCCTTCTATCCGGATTCCGCGTTTAGCTTTATCAAGAATATCTTTAATCATTTTATTTTCCGGCATATTCAGAAAGTATTCTCCTAAAAATTTCTCCGAGAAGTGGACGACTTTAAAGTCAGCATAGTTCTCGGGATCTATAGTTGTAAAGTCTTCATCAAAACGCCAGTAATGCGGCAGGTTAGCACCGACAAGAACTAAATCGCCAGATTTAAATTCACTGATGCTGTCTCCAATAAATTGTGTTCCTTTTCCTTTGATAAAATAGATAAGTTCAGCTTCAGGATGATAGTGAAACTTATTGTTCATCCCAGGTTTCAGATCATGGCGCACAGTGAATGATTGTGCAGGGCTTTTTGAGATTTTTAGTAATTGTGGTTTCATACGCTCTAAAATTAATCTTGATGATTCAAAGGACTGGCTATCTGCTGCAGGAACTTAGTGTCTGACTGGAAAGCGTTTTGAAAAAACTTTTCAGGATTACAAGCCATGCAGATAATCAAGCGGGTCAAATTTTGATTTTGTTTATATTCGGTTTCTAAAGTTGGGAAAACTATTTTCAATCCTGTTGTATGATTTGCTCAAAAATATGTATAAAACAAACATTGCATGGCAAGGAAGTTAAGTGAGGAAATTAAAATAGATCCGTCTGCTATACATCAAAACTTTAAAGAGTTAAGTATAAAATTGTTTTGCTGCCGGTACTGGATTCTGGAAGAGTGGGAATGTGATGATCTTAAAGTACCTTTCTGGCGGATTTATCATAATTCCGTTGGTGACTCTACGATCAGATTTAAAAATAGCACCATTCCGCTGAATAACGAAAATATCCTGATTATCCCGCCCAACACTTCATTTTCATCGCAATTAAAAAGAAATTTCAATTTTCAGGACGAGTCAATTATCGGCAGAAAATTCATAGAAACTGATGACCTCGCCACTTTAGCAGCACATGGTAAAGCAGATCATTTTTTTACGCATTTTTCATTGGGCTATCCTTTGGATTTCGTGACTAATACCATTTATGTAATCAAACCGGACGAAACAATTGGTCATTTGCTGAAAGAAATCAAAAGAGCCTGCGTGACCGATCTGGTTACCAATATGAAGGAATCGTTACGGGTCAAACAGTTAATTGCAGCCTGTCTGTTGAATTTACCGGATGAGATATGGGATTCAGGAAATATTGATCACCGGATTTTAAAGTCAATTAAGTTCATTGAGGGGAATTTCAGACGGAAAATAACGAATGAGCAACTGGCTGATACGGCAAATATGGCGGTCAATTCTTTTGCCCGGCTGTTTAAAATGAGCACCAAGATTACCACGCAGCAGTATATTCTAAAGTCAAGAGTGGAAGCAGGTTGCCATTTGATGCACCATAGCAATAAGTCACTGGATGAGATCTCTTATGAATGCGGTTTTTCTGACCGGCATCATTTTTCCAAGATCTTTAAAAAGACGATGAAGGTTAATCCTTCTGATTACAAAAAGTTATTAAAAATGGTTAACGGAATTAGTGAATAACCCCGTTAACCTGTGATGTAAAGCTCTGTAGTGATTATATAATGTATTATTTGATAGGGGTAATTACAATTTTCCTAAATTCAATCGGCCCGTGATCTCCTTGAAAGTAAATTGGCCCTGCTTCGGCTTCTTTACTGTCGAGTGCACCACCTGTAATTCCCGGGATCTCCTGGTTACTGATCACCGTTTTTCCATTTGCTACCACAGTGACCATACGACCAATTAGTGTAATATCATAAGTTTGCCACTGGTCTGGCCCTAAAGCGGCAATTTGATTGGGTGCAAGGAAGCCATAAACTCCGCTAAACAGGACGCTTGAAGGATGTGCTTCTTTAGGACTGTCTTCAATCTGCACTTCATAACGGCCTCTTAAATAAACTCCGCTGTTACTGCCTTTTTGATATTTAAATTCTACGTGTAATTTAAAATCTGTAAATTTCTGGTCCGATATTAAATTAGCACCTGAATGCGGACTTGTTAATACACCATTTTTAACAATCCATTGGTTTTCACCCAAAGCTTTCCACCCGGTCAGATCTTTTCCGTTAAACAAGGCAATCGGTTTAGCCCAGACTACCGGAGCGGTTCTATACAAATAAGGAGCTTTCACGCCTTTCCAATTATGTTTTTTCCCTTCGCTGGTCACCAAAGTTCCATGAATTTCATCACCGGTCAATTCGCCTTCTATCACAAAATCCTGATCCCCTTTTTCCCATTGTGGTGGAATGGTAAAGCTGAATTTACCATCTTTAAAGATCACTTTAGCGATTGGGCGCGCACTTCCGGACCCTCCAACAAAATAACCGGTCAGGGTACTGTATCCTGAAAGTTTAACTTCTAACCATGAGGGAACAGCTTTACCGTTTTCATCCATCGTAATGTCCCATCGGCCTATTAAATCTTTTGCAGCCGCCGCATTTTTAAGGCGGGCTGCCGGGGAATGGTCAGCTGCATATAGAGGGTTTACTGCTGCATATAGAGGATTCGCTATTGCATACAAAGGATTCGCTACTGCATACAGAGGATTTGCTACTGTGAAAGTGAGCAGACTGCCTAAACTTAAAACAAGAAATTTCTTATACATATTCATCGTATTATAATGGTTTACTGATTTGGTATCATAAGATAGGATTTATTTAATTTCAAATAAACCATATTTCCCATTATAATATATTCTTTACGAAGATTGCGCTTCAGGAAGCAGAAAAGTTATCCGCAAGAGCGGAGAAGGATTGCCGGGTTGAGTTAATATGCCACTGCAAGATTAAGTTGATAAGTTATTACAGAATTGAGTTAATGGACTATGGTAGTAGTCCAAAAATACAATTAAAGCAATCCCGATCACTGCTCAATGATGACTAAAGGTTATCAGGGTTTAACGTAATTAAAAACAATACTATCTTTAACAACGAGACCGCTCATTCCTTCTCCATTATAAGTAATTACATACTTTCCTGGTTTTTGAATAGCATAGCCCTTCAGCAAATCAACTTCGATAGCAAGACTGTCTCCCGGGTTTACTTTTTGATAACTGCTTGCTGGTGGCGGCATCATTCTTTTGGCCATCGCACCTTTGTAATTCGCTTCTTCTCCATTTACTTCTTTAACGTCAAGGTACTTGCTCATTAAAGGTTCAAACGGAGTGTGCCATTTGCAAAACTGCTGTACACTGTCTGTAGGGTTATAAACAGTAAATTTCAGTTTAACTGAGTCACCTGCTTTAATGCTGCTTTTAATTTGCATGGCGGCATAAATCTTTTCGCCAACCGGCCTTTTCCATGCCCTGTTAGTTGCGGCATCCTCTTTAACCTTCCTGGCTGAAGAAGTCGATGTTTGATTGCTGCAGGAAGAAAATGCCAGAACTGCAACGGATAATAGTGGAATAATTGATTTCATTTATTTAGTTTATTTGTTTTTCTGTCTGATGAACCCGATATGAATGAATAATTTATTGCCCTGCGGATTTAATAATTATTTTAATCATATCGGGTTCATCGTATAAAAGTATATGTTTTATCAGCTATAGCTGCATCCCGGGCCATTTATTAGCTTAATATTTTATTGGTTTTATTGCGAATCATCATTTTCCAGGAGATTGAATAAAAGGATGCTTTTTAAGTATAACAACCTTCATACCAAGGAAAATTTACTGTGTTTCAAGCGTATCACTGATTATCTTTATATATTAATTCTTTAATTTTAATTAAATAATATTTTGTTTTATACAAATTATGATGTTAGTTTTATGTTAAATCTATAACCTAAACCAACTATCATGAAAACAAAAAAACATTTAAGATTAATGTTATTACCTGCACTATTACTCTTGTGTATGGCATCCTGTAAAAAGCAAGAGGCAGATTCCGCAATTCCTGACAACCAAATGAATGCGAACAACACAGCGGTGAATGGCGTTTCTGCAGCAAACTTTAAAGTAATTGGCTATGTACCTTCCTGGGCCGGCGAAGTTAATCAAATTCAGTACAGTAAATTAACGCATATCAATTATGCTTTTATCCTTCCGACCGCTTCTGGTGGTTTCCAACCATTAGAAAACCCTTCAAAACTTCAAAGCCTGGTGGCTACTGCACATGCTAATAATGTAAAAGTATTAGTATCAGTTGGCGGATGGAATAATGGTGATGACAGCGCATTTGAGGCTTTCGCTTCCAGCGCAGCCGGCCGTACAACTTTCACTAATAATGTAATCAATTTGGTGAATCAGTATAACCTGGATGGTATTGATATTGACTGGGAATATCCTGACGCAGGAAATTCAGGTAATAATTATACAGCTTTAATGCAGCAGTTAAGCACTGCAATGCACAACAAAGGAAAATTATTAACCGCAGCTGTGGTTTCTTACAATGGCCCGGGTGTACAAAATGCAGTATTCGCTGCAGTAGATTTTTTAAATATTATGGCTTATGATGAAGGTGGAGCTAACCACTCTACTTATGCGCTTGCTGTTCAGTCTTTAAACTACTGGGTGGGCAGAGGTCTTCCTGCAAGCAAAGCTAATTTAGGAGTTCCATTTTATGGCCGTTCTTCTAATGAGTATGTAGATTATAAAACCATTTTATCAAGAGGCGGAAGCCCAAATTCAGATTCTTATGCGGGAATCGGATACAATGGCATCCCTACCATTAAAAGCAAAACTAATCTTGCTTTTGACCAGGCTGGTGGTATTATGATCTGGGAGTTATCGCAAGATGCTACTGGCGCAAATTCGCTGCTGTCTGCAATTAACCAGGTGGTAGTTTCCAGAGCGGGCAATCCAGGTGGGTCTATTCCAATCGGAAGTACAGTGACGCTAAAAGGGATCAATGGCCGCTATGTAAGTGGTGAAGATGGAGCAACAGCAATGACTTGTAACCGCACTGCGGCATCACCTGTGGAAACTTTTACGGTAGTTGATGCTGGAGGTGGTAAAATATCCTTAAGGAGCAAAGGTAAATATGTTTCGTCAGAAAATGGAACTCAGGCTATTACCTGCAGCCGCGCTACTGCTGGTGACTGGGAAAAGTTTGACTGGGTAACCAATGCAGATGGAACAGTATCTTTCAGAGGAAATAATGGAAAATATATTTCAAGCGAAAATGGTGCACAGGCGATGACTTGTAATCGCGCAACGATTTCGGGCTGGGAGGCTTTTGGTATCAATAAATAAAATCTCAATTTATAAAAACAGGCTGCTCTAATGGAGCAGCCTGTTTTTATAGTTAACTTATTTCAACAATGACTTTAACTTATTTGAACAGCGCCTTACGTGAACTCGTTGTATAAGCACTAAATACACCTAAAGCGTGGTTATCAAAGTTTGAAGGCGGATTTGCTGGCGAAACAGGCTGGGTTTCAGATAAGTTCTGTCCCAGGCTAAAAAAATACCTGTGAACTGCTTTATCGACACATTGAAACTCTACGGCAACGGTATCTCCGGGAACCATATCCTTACTCAAATCATAAAAGATCACATCATTCACCTTATTGCCATCGTTAAACCGGTCGTCTGTCGCCGCATCGAATTCCACTTTACCTTTGAAGCGAACAATAGAATGATACCAATTCTCTACTCCAGGCGGATCATCATAAATGACAGCCACGTATTTCCTGGTTTTATTCGCCACGGTAAGCTCTTTAAAAGTCAGCAGGTTCAAGATTACTTTCTTCGGCATCGTAGATGTTGCGGTATAAGTTTGCCCCTGCGCATTGACGGTTAACTTATAAGTTGTTCCGGGTTTTCCTCTGAATTTCGGACTGTTGTAAATCCCGGTGGTTTTCTCCGTATAATTAACGGTTGTCCCGTCACTTCCGGTGAGTACGACTTTTGCACCTGCGAGTCCATTAAATTTATTCTCTTCGGTGAAAGAATAGGTGGTAGAAATCCTGACGACCTGAACTTCATTGAGGTCATTTACACCCCCGTCAATGACAATAACTGGTTTTACGTTATCCAGATTCAGGTCAATTGCCTTCTCACAGGCGGAAAATAAACTCAGCGATAATATTCCGGTCAGGAACACGGCTCCCGACTTAAATTGTCTGTTTCGATTTGAATACATCATGATACTAGAATTTAAAGTTCCAGGTTACGGAAGGGATAATTCCAAACAAGGTGGTTCTCACGACCTGTGTTTTAGCAGCATTATCCGGATCATCCTTAAAATTAATTGCAAAAGCATTCTGGCGATTGTAGAGGTTATAAATACCAAAAGTCCAGCTGGATTGATATTTCTTACCCGGTTTCCCATCCAGCGTTGCTGAAACATCAAGACGGTGATAAGCGGGCGTACGGTAACCGTTTTTATCCGTATAATAGAAAGCAGTTCTGCCGTTCACCTGGTATTTACCACTCGGATAAGTCACCGCATTTCCTGTGTTATATACAAACACAGTAGAAAGTGTCCAGCGGGGACTTGCTTTGTAAATTCCGACTAAAGAAACATCGTGTGTCCGGTCTTGTTTGGCATTAAACCAGCGGCCATCATTCAGGGTATCAAACTGCCTTTCTGTTTTAGAATAGGTATACCCTATCCACCCGTTGAATTTGCCAAATCTCTTCTTAAAAAATAGTTCTATGCCGTAGGCTCTGCCATCACCATAAAGCAGATCTGCTTCTACATTATCTTTTTCACGCAGATCTGCACCGTTCCGGTATTCGATTTGGTGCTGCATTGATTTATAGTAGATTTCTGCAGAGAACTCATATTGGTTATCGTTGAAATTCCTGAAGTAACCTGTAGAGAACTGGTCAGCAATTTCCGGCCTCACGTTATTGCTGTTCATGATATATAAATCAGTTGGAGAGGTGGAAGTAGAATTAGACATCAAATGGATGTTTTGTGTATTCCGGGTATAAGCTGCTTTAATAGCACTGTTACCACTGAGCTGGTAGCTGGCGGAAAACCGGGGTTCCAGGTTGAGGTAGTTTTTCACAGACTGACTGGAGGCATAACTATTCGTTTTCAGGATATTACCTTCCGCATCATAGGTTTTGAAATGGCCCGGCCCAAGCACTGAGAAACCACTCAATCGTAATCCATAAACCATTTTAAACTTATCGCTCACACTCCATTCATCAGTCAGATAAGCTGCGAGTTCGAGTCCTTTGCGGTTTTCGTAAGTAATGGGGTTGACACTGGATTCGCTGGTAGCAGTCATCTTACCGGGGGCAATGGTATGATGGATAGCGTTTAGGCCGAATTTTAGCTGATGTTTGTTGCTGATACTATACTGGAAGTCTTGCTTTAAGTTAAAGTCTCTGATGAAAGAATTGACTTCAAAATTAGCGTCTTCCATCAGGTTATCGATCACATAGCTATAATGGCTATAGATGAGCGAAGTGTTGGAAAATAGCTTTGGACTATATAAGTGGTTCCACCGCATGGTAACGGTTGCATTCCCCCAGTCAAAGCCAAATATATTAACGAGGTTCAGCTTATCTCTGCCAAAGTAACCAGAGAGGAAAAGCGTGTTTTTGTCATCGATTTTATAATTGGCCTTTGCATTGAGATCATAGAAGTATAAGGCATTTTTACTGATGGATTTATTGGGCGACAATTTAAAAAAGGCATCCAGATAAGTCCTGCGACCACTGATCATATAGGATCCTTTGTCTTTGACAATCGGCCCTTCTACTTTGAGCCGGGAAGAAATCAGGCCAATCCCTCCTTCAACGGTGGTTTCTTTGCTATTGCCTTCCTTCATTTTGATGTCTATGACTGAAGACAACCTCCCGCCGTACTGTGCTGGCATCCCTTCTTTATAAACAGTAACGTCTTTGATCGCATCGGAGTTAAAGGTGGAGAAAAAACCGAGCAGATGAGAGGCGTTGTAAACGGGGGCTTCATCCAAAAGGATCAGGTTTTGATCGGTTGCCCCGCCTCTCACATAAAAGCCGCTGTTTCCTTCTCCGGCTAATTTAATACCGGGCAAAAGCTGCAGGGCTTTCATCACATCCCTTTCTCCCAGTAGCATGGGGAGGCTCCGGATTTCATTCATACTCATCCTTTGAGGCCCCATTTGAGGGCTGTTGATATTGTCATTACTTTTTGCGCCGGCAATCACCACTTCATCTAATTGATTACCGGGTTCGAGCACGAAGTTAAGATGTGTATCTTTTGATAAGTTAAGATGTTGTGTGATAGTTTTGTAGCCAATAAAGCTAACAGAAATATCATGCTCGCCCGGTGTAGTGCCAACAGCATAAAAGCCGTAGCCATTGGTCATGGCTACGGCGGTTGTGCCTCCGGTTATTTTAACGCTGGCACCAATTAAGGTTTCTCCTGTTTTCCCATCAGTTACATTTCCGGTAATGGTCTTTTTGACCTGGGCAAATGAGAACTGGAATTGAGTGAGGAGGATAAGCAATAGTAAATTCCGATAGGTAGATCGCATAAATGTGCTTTAGGTTTCACTCAATAAACAATAAACCCGGAAAATCCTTTCCGGGGTAAAGATTTGGTTAGAATCGGGATTAGTAGGCGTTGTCTTCGCCGTGAATTACGTTGCTAATAGTCATAAAAAGAATCTTCACATCAAGCATAGCAGTCCAGTTTTCCAGGTACCAGATGTCGTGTTTCACACGTTTCTCCATAGAACCCGGTGCTTTGGTTTCTCCGCGGAAGCCATTCACTTGCGCCCATCCGGTAATTCCTGGCTTCATAAAGTGACGTACCATGAATTCACTGATAATTGCCCTGTATTCTTCTGTGTGACTTAACATATGTGGTCTTGGCCCTACAACGGTCATACTTCCGGCAAATACGTTAAAGAATTGCGGCAGCTCATCTAAACTTGTTTTGCGCAAAAATTTACCAATTGGCGTAATACGGTCATCGTTTTTAGTAGCCTGTTTTTTATCACTGGTACTATTCATCCGCATGCTTCTGAATTTCAGACACCAGAATGGTTCGTCATTTCTACCGCTGCGCAGTTGCTTAAACAAGACCGGCCCTTTACTTTGCAGCTTAATCAGCAGTGCAATGACCGGATATAACCAGCTTAGAATAAACAGGATAACCAGGCCGCTGAATATAATATCAAAGGTCCTTTTTTTGAAACGGTTACTCATCAGTTCCAGGGGTTCGTTACGCAGGGTGATAATCGGAAATTCATCGCCCATATAACTCATGGTATACGGCGCATCCAAAGAACCTGCGATGTCAGGAATGAACTTCAGGCGCAGACATTGTTTATCTGCTTCTCTGACCAAAGAATGCATCTTTGACATTCTTTCTGGTGGCACAGAAACGTACAGATCTTTGACACCACCTGCCGCTGCTGCTTTCATTTCAGCAATGGCAAAGTCAGAAATCATGCCTGTTTTATCACTGTAAAAGTCTTCATCCCGCTCTGCGATAATCCCATAAAAATCTACGTTATTTTGCTTTGTCAGATAACTGGCAAGTCGGTTTCCCGTAGGGTTCCCCCCCATTACAGCCACCTTTTTAGTGACATGGAATTTACTGATTAACAGGAATTGCAAAGATGTACCTACAAAACGGTTTAGCAAAAATGCACTGGAAAGCAGGAAATAAAAGATAGTAATGAATGTTTTTGAAAAGTCAACATTCTTTTCCAGTAAAAGATAAGCTGAAAACAACACGCTGTGCATGAGTATACTTCTCCAGGTGCTTCTGTAAATACGCTCCAGTCGTCTGGCTCCATACTCAGTATACATACCAAAAAACAAGGCATTAAACACCCAAATCAGGTTACATACGATCACATAATGATGTAATAATTCATAAGAAACATTTTTTCCCATGTAAATACTTAAATCATAGGCCGCAAAGTAAACCAGATTAAGCATTAACAGGTCAGTGACGGGTAAAACATACCTTAAAAGGTATAAATAACGTGTTTGCATAGGTAGATTTATTTATAGACACACGAATATAGCAAATAAGCGCCAATCGCAAAGAGAATTATAAATTTTATTCTAATATTTAACTTAAAAAGTTATTTATAGCGTGATATTTATTATTTAATCAAAATTTAACAATAATTGAATAAAATATAAGCGCCATACTCCTTATGGTTTTAAAAGCTTTTTTTAGATTTCATTTAAGAATAAAATAACAAGAATAATACCTCAATACGGAAAAAATGGGAATCAAAGGAAACATTCCTTACAACTTACAGCGATATTTACAAAAAAAAAAGATCCCTCAAACGATTGCCTGAGGGATCTTTTCAGCGCAGCACAATTGCCGCAAAAAACAAGCTTATTTTAGCAACTTCAACAAATACTGTCCATAACCGCTTTTAACTAAAGGCGTAGCTACAGCAGTCAGCTGCGCTTCATCTATAAAGCCCATCCGGTAAGCAACTTCTTCGATCGCCCCTATTTTCTGCCCCTGACGCTCTTCAATAACCTGAACAAATTGCCCAGCCTGCATCAAGGAGTTAAACGTACCAGTATCCAGCCAGGCTGTACCCCTGCTAAGCACACCAACTTTCAATTTCCCCTGCCCGAGGTAAACTTTATTTACATCGGTGATTTCATATTCTCCGCGTGGCGATGGTTTGATATTTTTTGCAATCTCCACCACACTGTTATCATAAAAATATAAACCCGGAACCGCATAATCAGATTTAGGATGAACCGGCTTCTCTTCAATAGATACCGCTTTTTTATCTTCATCAAATTCCACCACACCGTAACGTTCCGGATCAGAAACCTGGTAAGCAAAAACAACCCCTCCATCAGGATCGGCGCTTGCCTGCAATAATTTAGACATCCCTTCTCCGTAAAAAATATTATCCCCCAATACCAGGGCAACTTTATCTTTTCCAATAAAATCGGCCCCAATCACAAATGCCTGCGCCAGCCCATTTGGCTCCGCCTGCACTGCATAAGAAAATTTACAACCCAGGCGGCTTCCATCACCCAGCAGCTTTTCAAAGTTAGGCAGATCGTGAGGTGTAGAAATAATCAGTACTTCTCTGATCCCTGCCAGCATTAAAGTTGACAACGGATAATAGATCATCGGCTTATCATAAACCGGCATCATTTGTTTACTCATTACAAGTGTGAGCGGATGCAAACGCGTTCCACTCCCTCCTGCCAGAATTATTCCTTTCATATCTTAAATTTGAGGTACGTTAATTAAAGCCAATTGATTGATACAAACTAATAAACTATCTCTCCAGTAAGGAATTTCCAAATCAAAAGTCTCTTTGATTTTAGTTTTATCCATGACAGAGAATTTCGGCCTTACAGCCCTTGTCGGATATTTAGAAGTAGGAATAGGGAATAGTTTTACTGTAGTAGCACTGAGCTCAAAAATGCCCTGCGCAAAATCATACCACGAAGTCACCCCTTCATTACTGTAGTGATAAACGCCGTAAGCTGTTTTGCCAGATGCGATGATCGCTAAAATTGCTTTCGCCAGATCAATTGCATAAGTTGGCGTACCAATCTGATCGGCAATAATATTCAGCTCGTCTCTTTCTGCCCCTAATTTCAGCATGGTTTTCACAAAGTTATTTCCATATTCAGAATACAACCAGCTGGTACGCAGAATGAAATGAGCAGACAAAACTGCTGCAATATCTTTTTCTCCTGCTAATTTAGTGACCCCATAAACATTAACAGGCTCAGCAGTATCTTCTTCTTTCAATAAATTAACACTGTTACCGGCAAAGACAAAATCGGTAGAAACATGAACCATCGCTGCACCGTAAGCCTGGCAAAGCAGCGCAATATTCTTTGCACCATCCCTGTTAATCTGCTCACAAAGCCCCACATCATCTTCTGCTTTATCTACTGCCGTATAAGCCGCACAGTTAATCACAAATTTGGGCTGCTCTGCAATAAACAGTTTCTCCAGCGCTGCATAGTCCAGTATATTTCCCGCAGTTTCATCCGGAAAAGAGATAGACTCCAGTCCTGTTTGTGAAGCCACTTTTTTAATGCAGCTACCCAGCTGACCGGATGCGCCTAATACTAATATTTCCATTTATCTTTCTGCGTATTGAGTTTCATAATAAGACTGATAATTCGACGAAGTTACATCATCCAGCCATTGTTCATTTTCAAGGTACCAATCTACAGTTTTCGCCAGACCTTCTTCAAATTGAAGACTTGGAACCCAGTTTAATTTTTCCTGAAGCTTAGACGAATCGATTGCATACCTTAAATCATGACCGGCGCGATCGGTTACATAAGTAATCAATTGTTCAGAAGTACCAGCTGAACGGCCGAGCTTCTCATCCATAATCTTACAAAGAAGCTTAATCAGGTCAATGTTTTTCCATTCGTTATGACCACCAATATTATAGGTTTCACCTGCTTTTGCCTGGTGAAAGATCACATCAATAGCACGGGCATGATCTTCTACCCAAAGCCAGTCACGCACGTTTTCACCTTTACCATATACAGGCACAGCTTTGTTATTTTTAATATTATTGATCGCCAGCGGGATCAGCTTCTCCGGAAAATGGTGAGATCCATAGTTATTTGAACAGTTGGAAATCACAACATCCAGACCATAAGTATCGTGGTAAGCCCGAACAAAATGATCAGAACTTGCTTTAGAGGCAGAATATGGGCTATGCGGATCATAAGCAGTTGTTTCTGTAAACATCCCTGTTTCACCAAGCGCCCCATAAACTTCATCTGTAGAGACATGATAAAAACGTTTCTGAGCATAGTCACCTTTCCACTGTTCTTTTGCAGCATTCAGCAGATTAACTGTTCCGATTACATTGGTCATCACAAATTCCATCGGATTGGAGATCGAACGGTCAACATGAGATTCGGCAGCTAAATGAATAACAGCATCAAACTGCGCGGTACGGAACAGTTCAGCTATAAAAGCAGCATCCACAATATCGCCTTTTACAAATTCGTAGTTTGGTGCCGATTCTATATCAGTCAGATTTAAAAGGTTCCCTGCATAAGTTAACTTATCCAGGTTTACGATCTGATAATCGGGGTAGCTCTTTACGAACCTGCGCACCACATGGGAACCGATAAACCCGGCACCACCGGTAATTAAAATTTTCTTAGTCATCATTATAAATTTAATGGTTGATCACCCTGATTATTATTTCCACAAATCAGAAGGATAAAGACCTTCTGCTGTCAACTCCAGCAACCGCTCTTTAACGATCTGCGCATCTTCTTTAAAAGTGACCCCAAACCATTTAGCCTGGGTAGGGATCATTTTCACTACTCCCGCACCTGTGCTGATCAATTGATCGGCAACTTCAGGGATCAGGAATTCAGCTTTCAGGTTATTGACATTCTCTTGCAGAAACTTAAGATAACCAACTTCGCTCCAATTCACAAACTCTGGCGTAAAACAAAAGAAGTTCATACTCACTTTTGTATCCATTGGCAATTCAATCAGCGCATCACCGTCCTTCGCAAATGCTTTACCATCCTTTTTAACAACCTCTTTACGTTCTGTAATTCCGGTAATATGACCTGCTGCATTTACATTAATCTCCCCACGGGTCACTGAACCGTGATCACTTAAGCTATTTTTAAGCTCATATCCGATACAGGCATATTTCCCGGCCGCGGCTTCTGTAGTCAGAAAACCGTAAGCCTGCTTAAATGCGTCGTACCCATAAAAATCATCGGCATTAATCACAGCAAAGGGTGCATCCAGAACCTCTTTGGTACAGAGCAGCGCATGCTGTGTTCCAAATGGCTTTGTACGGTCTGCAGAGATCTCCTGACCACCACTAAACTTATCCAGAGATTGATAAACGTAGTCCAGTTCAATCCTGCCCGCAAGTTTAGGCTCAATAGATGCTTTAAAAGAGGCAGCAAACTCTTCACGGATGATAAAGATCACCTTACCAAACCCTGCTTTAATGGCATCAAAAATTGAATACTCCATAATGGTTTCTCCGGAAGGCCCAAAAGATTCAATTTGTTTGTTACCACCATAACGGCTCGCCATTCCGGCAGCCAAAATAACCAGTGAGGGTTTTAATTTAGTCATAAGTAGAAATGTTATAGGTACAAATATAGCACTCTTACCGATTTTACCTCATTAACACAGCATTAAATTTTCACTTAAATACAATATATTAACATAATAAGCCTTTTATTAAACGCAAATAGCAATAGAAACATAATTATAATAACATAAAAATAAATACATTTGCAAGAAGAGGATGTGATTAAGGTTAAAAAATCATTAACTCCTGAATTCTGTACCAGTTTACAGGGAATAATTCAATAATTTTAGAATCAAAGGGGATAAATGCCATTAAAACCTTACGCTATAAATTATTATCGTTCAATAATTAGCAAAACGAAAGAATAAATAACCAAAAAAGTAAATAAATATAAGATTTTCAATCATTTAAGAGCAACCATATTCAACCAGAAAAGATGAAAAACAACAACTTTGTATTGATAATGGCCGGCGGTATCGGCAGCAGGTTCTGGCCTAAAAGCCGCAATGCCTACCCTAAACAGTTTCTTGACATCCTTGGAATCGGCAAATCGCTCCTTCAATTAACATATGATCGTTTCTTGAAATTATGCCCGCCAGACAACATATACATTGTAACTAATAGTCAGTATAGTAATATTATTATCAATCAACTAAAAGGGATTAGCTTAGAGCAATTGATCTGCGAGCCAAGCCGGAACAACACAGCTCCATGTATCGCCTATGCCTCCTTCAAACTGAATAAAATCAACCCGGAAGCGAACATTGTCGTTGCGCCTTCAGATCATTTTATATTGCATGAGGACATTTTTATTGAAAAAGTGGAACAGGCACTGGCTTATACGCAGCAGCACGATGTACTGGTTACTTTAGGAATTTCACCAACCAGGCCGGACACCGGATATGGTTATATTAAATATGCGGCAGCTCAGGACCAGGGGCTTCATAAAGTAGTTCAGTTTACTGAGAAACCTTCCCTGGAAAAAGCGAAAGAATTCCTGAAAGCAGGAGATTATCTTTGGAATGCCGGTATTTTCATCTGGAAGGTCAGCGCTATTCTCAAAGGATTAAAAGAACACGCAGAAACGATCTATACATTATTTGATAGCGGAAAAGAGCTATATAACACTTCTGAAGAGCAGACATTCATTACGCAGAACTATCCAAAATCACCAAACATATCTATTGATTATGCGATCATGGAACAAGCTGATAATGTATATACTATTCCTTCAGATTTTGGCTGGTCAGATCTTGGGACCTGGGCTTCTTTGTATGAGTCCGCCCCAAGAAATGATGACAACAATGTATTATCTGCTAAACAGCTTAATATAAAAGATACACAGAACAGTATTATTCACATCAACAATGATAAGCTGGCTATTATCCGCGGCCTTGATAATTTCATCGTGGTAGACGAGGGCAATGCTTTATTGATTTACCCTAAAGACCAGGAACAGGAAATCAAAGAAGTGGTCAAAGAAATGAACATCACTTTCGGAGAAACTTTCAGTTAAAAAAACCATTAAGCTCTCTAAATATACACACGCTACTGTACCTTTTTTATCCTGATCCTGTTATGAGTTTAATTGATAATTTTAATACTAAGTTAATATTAGTCCCCGCAGCGCTTTTCGTACTGACCAGCCAGCTAAAGGCGCAAACTTTTAAAAATATAAAAGCCGAAGTGGAAACTCAGGCTATCGGAACAACCGGGGGCGTAGTTCCTTTCTGGATGCGGTCTAACCAGTTCGGCTCCACTCCTTCGCCTGGTGCATCGGCTAGTTTTATCGCAAGGTTCCACCGTGATTATAGCACACCTTCTTCTATAGATAGTACGGCAGGAAAGAAAAAGCTGATCGATTGGGGATTTGGATTTGATGGAAGAGCAAATGTGGGAAAAGAATCTGAACTTCAGTTAATTGAAGCTTATGCGAAAGTCAGAGCCGGAATTTTTCAGCTTCAGGGCGGAAGGACAAAAGATGTCATGGGCCTGAATGGTGATACAACCTTAAGTTCAGGTAATTTTTCTGTATCGGGAAATGCACTGGGCATCCCCAAAATCGAGCTTTCAATTCCCAATTATTATACTATTCCAGCCTTCAATGGCCTGTTCGCGATCAAAGGAAACTTTGCGCATGGCTGGGTTGGAAAAACAAGAATTCTGGATGTGATTAACGGTTCGCAGTCGAGCAATCAAATTTATCAAATCCAGAACACCCACCCTACTACTTATTTCCATCAAAAGTCTTTGTATGTTCGCCTGGGCAGGGAAGACTGGAAACTCAAATTTTATGGCGGATTCAATCATCAGGTATACTGGGGGAATGAGAAAGACGCTTATGGTCCCAATTTCAAGCTTTCCCCGCTGAAGTCGTTCTTTTATGTAGCCACAGGTAAGTCTTATGGAGCTGCCGGAGTACCTACTTCTAAAATTGGTAATCAGCTGGGCTCGGTTGATCTTGGCGCTGAATATGATTTTAACAGCGTTAAAGTCATGCTATACCGACAGACTTTTTATGATGTAGGTGCTTTATCAAAACTGGCAAATATCAGGGACGGTTTAAATGGAGTGAGCATTGAGAATAAAAATTACAACCGTAAAAATCGTGGATTTGAGTGGAAGAAAGCATTATTTGAGTTCTTTTATTCTAAAGATCAGGCAGGTTATCCGTGGTCTATACCCACCAAGTCAGGTGATGAGGATTATTACAATAATTTCTATTATTTGGAAGGATGGTCTTACAAGGGTGCAGGAGTCGGAAATCCACTGGTCACCACAAAAGACGATGCGCGAAAAGGCCAGGCTTTCCGGTATGCGGATAATTTCATCAATAACCGGATAGTCGCAGTACATTTCGGTCTTTCAGGAAGTTTACAGCAATGGGATTTCACGACAAAACTTACGTATTCAAAAAACTATGGTACTTTCGGAACGAGTGTTTATGGCGGGTCGACGGGCTCCATCAGAAATCCGCAGACGACAAATATCTTCGTCCCTGTTGACCAGTTTTCTTTTTACCTGGAAGGCATGAGACCAATAAACAAGGGCTATAGTGTTGGTTTTGCTACAGCCCTTGATCAGGGTAAACTACTTTATAATTCTTATGGTATGCTTTTAAAGCTGAGAAAGAGCTGGTAAACAGCAGATCAACCTTAACGGTTGATCTGCCCTTTAATGGCAGCAAAGTGATTGGCGTATTGATCAACGATCAATTCCCAATCATAAATCCGGGTAATTTTATCCCTGTTATTGGCTATCATCGACTGGTAGCTATCCTGGTCATAAACTACTTTCAGCAAGTGCTTTTGAACATCGGCCGCGTTTTGGAAATAAATAGCATCGCCTTCTAAAATATAACGATTGAAAGGGTTGTCATTGGCACAAATCAAACTGCTCGAGGCCATAGCTTCCAGCAAGGATGGATTAGTACCGCCAACGGTATGTCCATGAAAGTATATTTTCGAGAAATGCCTCAAGCTGTTTAAAGTGCCGATGTTATAAATTCCGCCAATAAATTGAATTTGAGGGTGTGCAGCAAATTTCTCTTTCAGATAATTCCCGTAAGCGGTTTCATGTTTGCCGACAACCAGAAACGGAATATCCAGGTTACCCATCGAAACACCATCCAGAATAACCTCTATACTGTTTTCCGGCTCTAACCTGGCAATCAGCATATTATAAGCATACGGAGCTAATTTATATTCCTGAAGAACGCCTGGATCAGGCTGATCAAATAAGGTAGCGCCATAGGCGATAAAAGTAGAGTCTTTTTGGTATTTATCCTTCAGATAGTTCTGAATTCCGATAGAGTCTGAAATCAAATGATCACTGTATTTTACGCCCAGACTTTCTGCATATCTCAGGAATTTCTTTACTTTTTCTGAGTACTTGGTACGTTTCCATTCCAGTCCATCCATATTGGTGGTCACCACCACTTTTTTAGGCAGCATCCAGCCCCAGACAGAACTGCTGGTATACCCTAATTGCAGGATTATATCACAATTTTGTCTGCGCACATCAAGAATACAGTTCAAATCATAAATAAACTGACCTGCAGTTCCAATTTTATCTTCAGGATCATAACAGTGCACAAGCTTAACTCCGTTCCATTCCTTTTCTTGATAGGGATGATTGTGAGAGTTATAAACGATAACCTCAAATCCTCTTTTTACTAACCCAAGCGCAAGGTACTCTGCACATTGTTCAAAACCACCATAATAGTTTGGTATACCTCTTGTCCCGATTATCGCTATGCGCATATATGATCTTTGCTAATTATATTATAAAATTTATCTGCTATTACTGTCCAGTTATATTTACTGGTTATTTCCTGTTTGATTTGTTCAAAAGGGTATGCTTTGTCCTCCAATACTGCGCGTAACATGAATTCAAATGCGGATTGATCACCGGGGTCAAATAAGTATTTGAAAAAGCCAAATTCTGACATCGCGGTCTGATTAGAACAAATCACCTTACAATCATTCATGGCGGCTTCTATAGGCGGGATACCAAATCCTTCTGCCAGTGATGGAAATGCAAAAGCTTCTGCCTGCTGATAAAAAGCGTTCAGATCGGGCCAGCTGATGCCTTCCAGAAAATGAATATATTTCCGGTTATCTTCGTTAATCAGGCTTTGTAATTCATTAAAAGCGTCTTGCTCAATTTTCTCTTTTTTACTTCCGATGAACACCAGGTTATAGCCTTGTTCATAGAGTTTTAAATTCAAAAAGGCTTTGAGCAGTCCGCCATGATTTTTCCTGGGCTCAAAACGACTGACAAACAGGATATACTTTTCAATGCCATATTTCGCTTTGATATTAATGTCAGTTTCTACCTTTCTTGGGCTTACGGTAACCGCATTCGGGGTCACATGAATTTGCTCCTTATCGATCAGAAACTTTTTAGAAACATCAAGTCTTGAATATTCTGAAACAGTTAATACGATGTCTGATCTTTTAGCGGAAGCTAAAAAAAGCACCTTTCTGCTGATGCGGTACGACCAGGGAAAGTATTGTTTAAATTCTAAAAAAAGCAGGTCATGAACAGTGTTGATAAATTTGCAGTTTTTAATAAAGGGAACAATATACTGGAAGTGTGCATAGTCATATTTCCCCTCTTTAATTAACCTGGGATACTCCGTCAGCAATCTTTTCATACTGGAACCTGCATTCAATTGCACAAATTGAAATCTTGGGTCAGGGAACAGTGCTTTTAAGTGCTGCAGGTCATTTGCACATAAAGAGATTTCGAGCCCTTCGAATTCCACCAGTGCAGAGTATAATCCGTACATGTAAGTGGCCGTGCCCTGAAAAGAATGATCAAATATATGTGCGTCGAGCAGAATTCTTATCTTTTTTGGTATCAAACTCATTATTGTTTATTTAAGGCTTTTTGTAGTCCTCTGAGGAAGTTTGGTCCTTTTGCAGAGGGAGTCAGGTAAGCACCTTCTCCGTTTTCATTCCATGCGTAGAGCAGTGCAATGTTTTCTTTTGTGGTGTGCGTTGTATTTTTATTCATCCAGGTCATCATACCGGAAACGGAATTGTAAACTGATTTCTCAGAATAACCGACAAAATAGGGAGCAGTATCATAGGCGTTATTTGCCGCTGCCCAAGGCCTTGGGTCCCAGTTCAGGGTTGATACAGGAATATAAGGCAGGTCACTGATTTTAGCCACCCTGTTCCATAGCCTTTTCTCAGCAGTGCGCATGCTGTCAATTGGAATCTGCGTGGTTTTCGCAGTAAAGCCTGCGCTATGCTGATTATATCCGGTCAGAATATCAAATCCACAGTCTTCTGCTTGTTTGATACTTTGCGGATCACCAGCAATACAGGCAGCCATCGTCACCCCGCTTAGTCCTTTCGCTATTGCTTCAGTTTTCAAATCCTGAAAAGCACTTTTAACTGCAGCCGCAGAGCCTAAATTTTTAACAAGACTGGGCACAGAAAACAAAATGAGCAGCGGTTTGCCATTTACTTTTAAATAATTTGGCGTTTGAAATTGCCTGATCCATTCTGCCTGAACAGTACTCCAGTCTGCCGTCCCGATTTCAAATCCTTTGTGGTTGGCCACCATCAGGCAGTATTCCATTTTACTGGTATTGGCAGAGCTTTGAAAATACTTCAAGGCATTGTTTAAGGGCTCTGTTCTGTATTTATCCTTCCCGCTATAATACCAGCAGAAGCTAAAGAACGACAGCCCCGCATTGGAGGCGGCCAGAATTTGCTGGTCAACAACTTTTTGTGAACTCGTAATCCACCCCCATTTCGGCTTCCTGTTCGCAAAGGAATTCATGAGCTTAGGGCTGATATGCTGTGCATATTTTCCGGTCCATCCATCAAAATAGTAAGCTCCTAATTTAATGTCAGCAGCAGGTTTTTCTTTTGGGCTGCCCTGAAAGCCACCGGTAAACGGAATAATCGCAATCGCCAGGATCGCTATATTCATTTTGAGGGGAAGAAACGATGTCAAATTCATAAGCTATTGAAAAACAGTATATTCATTACTAAAATACTTTCTTAATTGCGCATAGATATACGTAAATTTCTTTTTTTCTTTACGGGCTAAAAGGTCAATCATCTGTGGGGTGAGCAAAGAAATCCCTTTAACGCCAAAAAATTCATGGGCATAAATTATGGTATTAGAATAAACGCCGACAACTTCTTTAAATTTTCCGTTCAACAGCATCGATTCGGCCGGAATACCATAGTCTTCAAAAAATTCAACCTGGCTGGAGGTGAGCTTACTTAAGGCTTCAATTTTTTCAGGACATGACCTTGGGTGAGGTTTAATAATCACCGTCAGCTTCAAATCGTTACAACGTTGAATGAATTTCTCATACAGATTCAGTTCTTCCTGCAAGGGAACAACCTTATCTTCAGAAAGAGATTGACAGAGCAGCAGCACGTCTTTGCCTTTAAAAGTATCAGCGCCTTCAGTAATTTGATAGGCAGTTTTCAAGACAGACAGAAACTCCTTTTTAAGGCTTGCCAGTGGCACATAACACTCCGCACTCACTTCTTCAACCTTACTGAACATGATCACCTGGCTGAAAATGGAATAATAATTTTTATAGACGTAGTATTTAACTTTCGACTGGATAAACAGGTACCCTGCAATTTGTTTTAACAGGCTGTGGTGTTTGAGTTCCGGCAGATAATCCAGAATGCCATCTTCTGATTTGATATAAGTTTTATCATCCCCAAAAAGATCATAAATGATTTTAAAGAGAACCGTTTGCTCGGAAAAGACCAGGATCGTTTCTACTGTTTTAAAGTAATCTTGCCGGAGGGATTGAATGATCGCATCTATATATGCGGATGCCGTGTTCGCTTTAGCTTTGGAAAGCACAGAAAGTTGTGACCATTCAATGATCATCCGGATCGTATCCTGATCGGTATCGAGTATTTTTATAATCTCAGCAAATGATTTCGGAGAGGATTTCTCTATGATATATTGCGGGTCGATTATATTTTCCTTAAGAATATAGCTCTTAGCCAAAAGAGCTTGCCATGGACTGCCTACTATGATCAACATATATTTTCTTTTCGTTATTTAGCGCTTCAATAGAGATTAGAATTAAAAGGGATAATTCTACGTAATAAATCAGGGGCAAAAGGAAGGACACCGCCAGGTAAACCAGGATAATAACGGTAGACAGGGAGCCTTTTTTATAATGGACCATTGGAAAGGACAGGTATATAAATACAGCTGTCATTAAACCGAGTTCAATAATCACAGACAGGTATCCGGATTCAATAACCAGTGCATTATCAAAAAATGCAGCGGTATGCGCACCTACTTTACCTAAGCCAATTCCATTGCCAATATTCTCCCATGCGATTTTATAACCCCTGTCCAGACTCTCAAAGTGTCCGGCAGAACTGGTATCTTCTAAAGAGGTACTGTTGCTCCAGAAAGTATCAATGGTACTGAGTTCCATTTCCTGGATAGCGGTGGGAACAATGAAAAACTGGATGATGACCACCAGTACCAGCACAACCAGATATTTTACTGTTTTCGGGGTAAAAATATTCAGGTAAGGAATGGCAAAGAAAAACAGATAGGTCGCAATGGTGGAACGGGTAAAGGTTAGCACAAGGCTGATGGTCAGCACCATGCTCAGGGTCTTGGCAAATTTAGCACTAAACAGTTCTTTGTATTTGAACAGGATAACCAAAGCCAGAATTAAATAAACGCTGTATGGAATGGGCGCAATAAACCCTCCTGCCCCTCTTTGCAGCAAGCCGTAACCAATGTAAAAGGTGAAATTGAGCTTTTCATCGCTAAAGGTGTTTACTGGATAACCTGCATTCAGGTAAATACTTTCTCCTAAAAACAGTTGCTGAATAATGGTAAAAATTGCCATCACAAAGGCACCGATAACAAACCATTTACAAATTCTTTCCCAGTCAATTAAGTCTGACAGTTTGTACAGCGAAATGGTCATTAAAATGGGCAGCAGGTATATCCTATAACTGTAAGCGGCGAGTAAACCGACACTGTTAAAGATCAGGTGTGCAGTTAACAGAAAAACGGTACTGAGAAGAATAACCAGCTTTATACCACTTATTTTAGGCCCCTTATGAGTAATAGCCAGGATAAACAGGGCTAATACTGCTAATTCCTTCCACAGCACGATGAGCGAGAAATACTTTCTGAGGTATCCGTTCACGATCAGTGAATGCCATGGAAGCAATAGCACAAGGCTTAAAAATAATCTATTAACTAATGCCTTCATTATTTGTCTTTTTAAAAATGTAGTAGTAAGAATAAAGCGCAATTAAAAATTCGGCAGCGAGCAAAGAGGCTATTGAACTGTACTTCAGATAACCCAGGAAATATCCGAGCAGATTCAGGACAAGCACAATCACGAGTCCGTAAATGGTCAGCCTGTTAAAGATCCCTCCGCCTTCAAATGCCTGCAAAAAAGTAATGGTAAAAAAGGACATACAAACTACACCGATCAGGGCAACGCCAACGTTAAAGTTGAACCGGATCACGTCAGAAATAGCAGTCGCCTTTGGCACGATGATATGAATAATCTCCTCCGAATAATTCAGGTAAACAACCAGAAATAAAACGAAACACAGTGTGGCCCCGAGGTTCAGAAACATGGATAGTTTCAGCGCCTTTTTCCTTTCGAGTTTACAGAAATATGGGTAGACAGAGGTAATCAGTATTGCCCTGCCCATACTGAAAATATTATAAAAGGTAAAGGCATAAGAGATCATCCCCAGCGTAGTTTTATCAAGCAGAAAACCGACCAGGATCAATCCGATTGAATTATAGGCCCTGGCACAGAAACTACCCGTAGTAAAAAGCATGGTTTCATTAAACTGGCTTTTAGGCCATGTTTTTTTGATCCCCACCAGCACGAGGTTGGACTTGGTAAACCATTTCAAAAAGAATCCGGAAATTATAGCTGCAGCGAGCAATGGGCCAATTTTAGCAACACTGATAATATAACTGTTGGTCAGGTCAAGCTTCTTCCAGATCAGCAGGTAAAGTACAAGTAAAGCGACCCCGTTTGTGGTCAGGTTGATCAGCGCCTGACTGGAGATTTTACCAACTCCTTTTAAAATCCAGTCGCAGTAATAGAGATAGATTACCCCCCATATAATTAAAAGGGTGGCGAAAGTAAGAGAATCTTCAATAAAAAAGGAATAGACAATGGAGAACAATACCCAGACTATAAACCCTATAAAACGGAAGGTACTCACGGTAGTTACCATTTTTTTTATGTCCGTAATTTCCTTCAGCTTGATCAGCTCTTTTACACCAAAATTCTGTGAGCCGAAGTCAATGACAGTCTGCCCTATAGAAGTGATGGTGATAAATAAAGAAAAGTACCCATAAGTACTGACAGAAAAATTCCTGGAAACCAGCAGCACAATAATTAAGGTGCAAAGCCTGTTCAGGGATTCAAAGAAAACCGTCTTAAGGATACTGAATTTCATTGTGCAGCGATTAGCTTAAATTGTGTGATGTAATTTTCAGAAAGACGTTTCAGCTCAGGATTGTTATAGCCTGCAAAAGAAATCGTATTGAATTCAGCAGCGTCATAATCATTGATAGAATCACCGATCAGCACGACCTCATTTTTATCATACTGATTCGCTGTTAATACATTTTCAACGAGTTGTTTTTTGGGTGTCGGAGAGCCGTTGATCGTTTTAAAATACCTCGAAAGACCTAATTCATCATTGATCAGCTGAAGTTCTTTACCGTCAGATCCGGAAACAATGTGCATCTGGAAATTCTGCCAGTTGGCTTTAATGAATTCAACGCTGTCAGCAATCAACAGTTTTTCATCCAGCAACAGGGAAAGCATAATTTCAGAAAACCGGGCTGCCAGTTCCAATACCTGCGCTTCAGTGATCGTTTCTTTCCTGATCTGCTCAAAGAAATACCTGAATTTAACATACCTTGAAAGGCCGCCATTCAGTTCATGGTAAGCCATCAGCTCCTCCACTTGTTCTTTAGGATATTTTGCCAATACCAGTTCAAATCCTTTTGATCTTATGGGCATGGAGTCCATAATGACCCCATCGAAATCCCATAATATTACTTTATACTTTGATAGCATCTTCTTTGAGTTTAGCTAATACTTCTGTTAAGTCTTCCGGATTGTCTATCGCAATAGACTCACTGGACAACTCAATCATTCTCACTTCGTAATTCAGCTCCAGAAATCTTAAAATTTCAATGTCTTCTTCGGCTTCCAGAACTGTTTTATTTTTTGTTTCAGCAAAAGCTTTTAAAGCCAGGAAAGGAAATGCGTATATACAAACCTGTCTCCATGCTTTAACAAAGTCCAGGCTTTTATTTCCCGGAACAGGGCTCCTGGACATGTACAAAAGCCTGCCATCCGGTCTGAAAACAACTTTAGGCACTGACTTGCTTCTGTACTGTCTTTCATCGGTAATTGAGCAATATCCGTTCAGGATCTCCCCTGGATAAGTATCCAGATGGGAGATCATTTTTGTAATATCATTGGGGTTAAACAAAGGCTCATCACCCTGAACATTGATGTAATAGTCTGCTTTCACAAGGGCTGCGACTTCAGCTATCCGGTCTGTACCGGTTAAGCAGTGATCGGAGGTTAATAAGACCTGAATACCGAAGGACTCGCAATGCTCTACAATGCGCTGATCTTCAGTAGCCACGTATACTAAACTCTTATCTACAGCCTGAATACATTGTTCATAGGTCCGCAATAACATGCTTTTACCGTTTATATCGAGCAGCGGTTTCCCTGGAAACCTGGTCGATTGATACCGTGCGGGAATAACTACAATAAAGTTCATTAGCACACCAAACTATAGACTGAACCGGACTGTAAGGTTTTATACCTTGTAGGTGTTAAAGAGATAATATCTTTAGCATAAGCTTCCTGGAAGGTTTGGAATAAAAATTCATTTTCTTCCACCAGGCTTCTTTCCAGCTGAGAAATCGAAGCTTCCTGATAACCGTCAAAACCAGCAATATAAATCTCTTCGGCTTTTAATTCCAGCGCTGTTTGCAAGGCCAGGATACTGTGCGATTCTTTGAATTTCTCTGTAAAGGAGATCTGTTCAAATTCGAAACACTGATCATGGATCTGCGCAGGAATATAAGTCCCCATTTTACGCGGGAATGGAGGGAAAACACAAATTCCTTTAAAATCACCAAGGTCACTGAATACTTTTTCCAAACGATGGCCTTCATTTCCTACCAGGCAGTAAAACTGATCTGCCTGAACGTCTTTATAGTACAAGGCATTTTTTGAACTTGAATGTACCACGGCAATATTTTCAGTCTGGTTGATAAATTCAATGATCGCTTTAGCGTGTTCTACTGAATTTGGCCCGCCTCCCAGGATAAGTACTTTATCGTAAGATTTTGCAGGCTTGAAAACCGGCAGCTGCTCATTGTCTTTGATATTGTTCTTTTGATTCTGAAGTGCCCTGACCATACTGTTCAGAGAGTATACACGGGTAGTATACCAGTCCATTACATCTTTTTGAGGCAATGAATTTGATCCTGAAATCATATAAGGTACGTTAGTTCCCCATTCGTATTTTTTCAACAGCTTATCAAAACCGTCCACGACATTTCCAATCGCATTAAAGTCGATGTCCATGTTATATTTGGTATTCAAAACTGACAGTAACAGTTCAGTTTTTAAATTCCCTGCGCCACGGCCCATTCCTAAAATAGTTGAGTCCACAATATCAGCACCGTAATCAATGGCAGTCAAGGAGTTGATCAGTGCCATTTCCAGGTTATTGTGACCGTGGAAACCAATTTTACAATCAGTCTTTGAACGGATCAGGTCCATAGTTTGTTTCACATCATCAGGAAATACACCTCCGTAACTGTCTACCATGTAGAAATAATCAGCAAGTCCGTCAAGACCACTCAGCTCTTCCACGAAATTGCCGTATTGTTTCCATTTAGACATATACATCACGTTGAAACCTACTTCGAAACCGTATCTTTTGATTTCTGCGGCCAGTTTCAAAGCACGGCCTAATTGCTGCGGGTCCAGTGCGATACGCACCATATCAACGATACCGATGATCGGTTGCAGCAGGTCTGCTACGTGTTCAACTCTAATATCTTTTTCATTAAAAATGATAACGAGTTTTTTATTGGTCAGACTTTTTAACTCCTGCAGTTCATAGACAGGAGAATAAAAATATTTGCCATAATATTCTTTGATAGGAATGCTTCTGTAACCAACCTCTATGTAATCAACTGGCAGGTTGTTTAGAGATGACAGATAAGTATGGACTAAGCTTTTATCGAAGTCCCAGTTCGTGTAATAACCACCGTCCCTTAAGGTACAATCAAGTATTTTAAACATAATTAATTAAGATTTGAACAACTTTTTAAACCACTTTTTATTTTTATCATCTGGAGCGTCATAAGAACCATAACCATAGCCATATCCGTAGCCGTAACCGTAACCATGACCATCAATGTCATTGACAACGATTCCAATATTTTTCATCATTTCATTTCTGCTCAGGTCTTCCACAATATTCAATTGCTGTTTCGCAGTGAAGTTTTGCCTCACCAGGTAAACACAGGCATCTGCATGGGCAGACATCAGTTGTGCATCTGCCAGAATCCCGATCGGAGGAGCATCGATAATGATATAATCAAACTGTAATTTGAGTTCTTCAATCAGTTCCTTTGTACGGTCATCCAATAACATTTCTGCTGGATTTGGAGGTACAGGCCCTGAACTGATGATGGATAAGTTCTTGTGGATACTTAATGGTTTTACAATATCCTTCGCCGTTAAATTGGGATCAATAATATAATTGGTAAACCCTGAATCATTTGGAATATCCAGCTTGGCAGACAGGCCGGGTTTACGTAAATCAAGTTCCATCAAAAGGACTTTTTTGTTGGAAAGCGCCAGTACATTCCCCAGGTTAATCGCGACAAAAGATTTTCCTTCTCCCGCCATACTTGATGTAATCAGGATAACCTTCGCATCTGCAGCTTTCATGTAGAAATAAAGATTAGTTCTCAGCGCCCTGAATTGTTCAGAGACGGCAGATCTTGAACTGTTAGCCACAACCAGGTTAGTACCTTCTTCGTTATGGCTGATTTCCCCGATGACAGGCACGCTGGTTAACTTGCTTATATCTTCTTTGGTCTGGATCTTATCATTTAAAATATCTTTCAGGTAGATGACTGCTATCGGAATAAACAGGCCCAGGAAAAGTCCGACGATATAGATCATCGCTTTTTTAGGGCTGAATGGCTTCACTTCTGATTTAGGCGGATCAATAGTCCTGGAATTCGAGATATTTGATGTTTTAGAAATCGCAGTCTCTTCACTTTTCTGCATCAAAAAGAGGTAAAGCTCCTGCTTGATTTGCTGCTGACGTGCCAGGTTCAGGTAATTGCGTTCAATTTCCGGTACACCGCGGACCTGAGTTTCAGCCTTTTTCATTTGATTGCTTAACTTATCCCTGGTGATCGTAAACGCATCCAGTGTAGTCACCAGATTGGCTTCAATGTCAGCTCTTGCATTTGCAATCTCTTTATCCAATATGATAATCGCCGGATTGGCTTCCGTGATACCGATTAATCTTTTCGCTCTTTCCAGGGTCAGGGCATTGAATTTTTCTACAGCACCGCTGAACACTAAATCTGCAGGCACTAAAGAACTTGGTAATACACGTTTGTTCTTCGTTCCGTCTTTCAAGTATTCCTGCAGGCTTTTAAGAATACTGATCTGTGTTTCCATTTTACTCAGGTCACTCACATACTGCCCTGTGGTCTGCACTAAAAGTTTAGACTGCTCAGTCATATCGGCCAGGTTATTCTTTTGTTTAAAGCCCTGAATATTGCCTTCCAGGTCACCCAGTTCTCTGCCAATGAAATTCAAACGGTTCTGAATAAATTTAACAGTACTGTCAGCGATTTCATTTTTATCCTTTACGTTTTCCTGAACATAGCTTTCAATCAGCTTATTCAAAATATCCTCTCCTTTTTTAGGGATCGGGTGGTTCAGGGAGACATCGATAATGGTAATCAGCTTATTCTTCACCTCAACGGTAAGGTCTTCCATCATATCTGCCACTTTGTTATCGACAGAATTGATGTTCACTTTGTATTTACCATATAAATCTTCAACCTCTGTATTTCTGGTAATCAGCACTGTACCTACACACGGGATTTTAAAAGGTTTACCCAAACTAACCACTGTATCCAGTTTTTTAGAATTGATGGCAAGCTGATTATTTTTCAGAAGCTCTATACCTAGATTCGTTTCTTTAATGGTGTCTTGCGCAGCGATTATTCTTACCTTAACTGGTGATTTATAGAGTTCTGTATTTTTTACTCTTCCTTTTCTGTAGTAGGTAATATTCAGGTCCATGTCATGAACAACACGCTCCATTAAATACCGGGTCTTTAAAATTTCAGCTTCATTATCAACGGTGCTTTTTGCACCTAATAATCCGCCAAGATCACCCAGCAGGTCACTGCCGGCCATCAGGCCACTCCCCTTTTTCTCATCATTAACCAGCACCCTTGCCGATATTTTATAAGCTGGTGTCTTGTATCTGGCGTACAGTACGGATAAGGTAACACAAATTAATAATGACAATAAAATCCAATACCAATTGTATAATAAACGTGATAGGATTTGCTTTATATCTAAAGTGTCCTCTTTTGGTGACATCCTATTTTCAACTATCTTATTCATTGATTTATACTAAAAAGGTGAGCGACTAAAGCCTTGAAAACAAGACAATTAAAACTGAGAGCGCAGTTCCAATAATGGCATAGGTTTGAGTTCTTGCCTGGTTTAAAGAAGCAGCTTTTCCTTTGTTAGGCTCGACGTAAATAACATCGTTTTGTTTGAGGTAATAAAAAGGGCTGTTAAACAGTTCTGAAGAGTTTAAATTCAGACGTGCGAATTCTTTCTTACCGTTATTTTCCCGGATCAACAGGATGTTTTCACGCCTGCCGAATATCGTCAGATCTCCTGCTAAACCTAAGGCATCCAGCACACTAACTCTTTCATTAGGCAATACATACGAAGCAGGTCTTCCAACCTCTCCTAATACCGTAACTTTAAAATTAGCATAGCGCACCTGTACATTCGGATCTTTGTAAACGATTGCGGCTTTTTCCTTGATCAAGTCTCTGGCCTGGAAAGTGGTCAGCCCTCCGATCTTTACTTTACCAACGATAGACAGATCAATTTCCCCGTTTTTATCAACCAGGAACCCAGAAGCAGGGGGTGTAGCGACAATCCCGCCGGATGGCCCGGGGATAGTGCTCAAAGCTTGTGTACCTACCTGATTTACAACCATAGAAGTTGCGGGATCAATCGTAAAGATGGAAATCGAAAGAATATCATCAGGCTGAATAGCTGGCTCTGTAAAGACTGCTGTATTAGCTAATACAGATTTTTCTGCGGACGTGATGTCCTGAAAGTAGGGTACATTTTTAGTACTTGCACATGATGTAAAAAGTAAAGCCAAAAACAGTAGGGCACCGTTTCTAATTTCACCATTTCTAAAACTTCTTCTCATAGGTGGATAAGGCGTTTTTAACGGGTTATAATTTTAAGAGTTTATTTGGACTATCATTGGTAACTATATATTCTGTAAGTCCAGTTTGAATATATAAATCGTTTTATCTGGAAATCAATTCAATATCAAAAAGCTGAAGCCTTTTAGCTATAGCTTTAAGCGCTCATTCAGGAGAAAATCTCCTTGTTTTTAAAATCATAATTACCCAGCTTTTTATACAAAGAGCCATTGGTAATGGCAGATGAAAGCACGCGTAAATGTTTGTGATGATGCAGGTCTGTGGCAGCAAAATCATAAAGCTTGTTTTCCAGCAGGTATTCGGATACGCGTTTTACTTCATTACCATAATATCCACAAACAGCTAATAAATTTAACTGAAACATCACCCCCATTTCTTTATACCTGGTATACCTGCTTAATTGATTATGATTAAAGGAATAGCGCTCCGGATGCGCAAGAATAACATGATACCCAAGAATCTTCAAGTCAAAGATTACCTGATCAAGTCCGGGAGATTCTGAGAGATAAGACATCTCAATCAGAATATATTTCCCCGGCAAACAAAGCAACCCCTCTTTAACCTGAAAATTTTCATCGATCATATATTCCGCTGCCGCATCAATATCTACTTCTAAATCAATAGTTTTCAATCCGTATTTCACTTTATTCAAAGCGGATGAAATAGTATTAGCATCATTTGGGTACAATTCCTCAAAAATATGAGGCGTACACAGGAACTTACTAAATCCTAAATCACTTAACTGCTTAATCAAATCCAAAGACTGCTCAATATCAGGAGATCCATCATCAATCCCTGGCAATAAATGGGAATGCATGTCTACACCCAGCCATTCTACATCCTCAACTTGATTTTTTTTCTTAAAAAATGTAAACATTCTATATAATAAGGTATTTCGTAAAGCAATAAGAATCTGATTTCTCCAACCGGAGATTAATACGGTATGTTTTTTAACGAAAGTACAAATTTATTCATACATAAAATGATTTAGACATTAAATTATTGTGTTTTTTTTATCAAGTAAAGGTACAAGAGTCAAAAACAGACCGTTTAAATTCGATTTAAAAACTTATTCGAACAGAAAATATGGTGCTTAAAAAAAGAAGTATCAAAAGGTATGCTTAGTTTATGAACAAGACACAAATTGACAAAATCATCGTTTAAACCTATATAAAGACAATATTGAAGCTATTCAAAGTAACAAACCTGTCACAAAACAGTATTGGGCAAAAATGAACAACAATGCTTAACCAATCCTTAGACTAATTCATCCACAACCTGCAGGAATAGCACTCAGGAGCGTCAATGCGCTATTAAAATCAACTACGCAACCAAAACACAAAACCATAACAATACCTTTAGTTAATTTATTTTTCAATTATAATCTATTCAAACGCTCATGTTTTCATTTTTATTGCAATTATATAAATACATAGTACAATAATAATTTAATTAATTAAAATGATTCCCCTCAAACAGATGATAAATAAGGCAATAAAATTGAGTTGACGTAATCTTTACCCGCCTGGAAATAGTTTCGTTTTACCAGATTTCCAAATAATAAATAGTCAGCACATAAAACATTATGCTGATTTCGGGGTTTAAGACATACAGTAACTACTCCTAACGCCTTTATAAATTGGAATTCATACACTCAGCAAATCAGACAAAAAAGCGTAATCATAATCAGATAAGATTCTATTTAGTATCGAAGTTATTTTTATTTGCAGGATTGCTGACTGTAAGCAGCCTTGCTTATAGCCAGCAACCCAAACCAACTGACTCCTTGAAAAAGGATTCAGCAGTTGCTTATATTGCAAAAACAGCTCAGCCAGTTGACTCTACCTATAAACAATATGATATTTCTGACTTATTCAGAAAGGTGTTGCATCCTAATAGAAAAGTAAACCCGCTACGTAAAAAGTCAGGGATTACGGTAATACCCAATGTAGCTTACAATCCAAGTATTGGAGCACAAATTGGCATCAAGGCCGTTGCTGGCAGAGTATTAGGAAGTGACCCCAATACATTGATGTCTGTAGCGGCCACTTCGGCTTCTATTACCACTAAAGGCATTATTTATTTTTATATTAATCATAATATTTATACTCCGGGTAATAAATGGAATTTTCAGGGAAGCTTGGTTGCCGCAAAAACTGTGACACCGGATTTCGGATTAGGTATAGGGAATAATCAATCTGGAAGTGTAGAAGATGAGGCGCTGTTAAATCCAGATCGCAAAGGCTATGTACTGCATGCTGAGTATTACAGTTTCAAAGAGAAAGTATACAAACAGGTGGAAGAAAACTTGTTCGTGGGTGCTGGTGTATCATTTGATATGAGAAGAAAGATTGAGGACAGGACAACGGATAACGAGTTAACACCTTATAATATATACAGTGACCGTCATGGATTTGATCGTGATCACTATAGTTCAAATGGCTTGCTCTTCAATGTTCAGTATACCACTCGCGATAACCAGAACAGAGCTTATAAAGGGATTTATGCAGATGCCGGAATCAGAGTAAACCAGTCCTGGATAGGCAGTACAAAAAATGCAGTACAATTCACAACTGATTTCAGAAAATACTGGAGTCTTTCTGCACGCAATCCTGAACATGTAATTGCGTTCTGGAACTGGGGATCATATCTGGCAAGTGGAGCGATTCCTTATTTGGAATTACCGGGAACGGGTAAAGATCCGGCTTTCCGTAGCGGAAGAGGTTACACAATAGGTTATTTTAAAGGGACTAATTATAACTATTCAGAATTAGAGTACCGGTTCCCTATTACCAGGAATAAGTTTTTGAGCGGCGTTACCTTCTTTAATGTACAAACAACTAATGATGAGCTTGGCACAAAAATATTTGATAAGTGGCAACCTGGAGGCGGTGCAGGTTTACGCGTGTTATTCAATAAAGCGACACGAACGAACCTATGCCTTGATTACGCTTTCGGAAATTATGGTTCAAGAGGATTCTTTTTGGGATTAAATGAGGCGTTCTAAATGCTGAAATTTGTTTATTTTCACAAAAACAGCTATAAAACCTATGAACCCGACAGAAAAAAACAAATCAAGCAAACAGATTAAACTATTAGTCTATACTTTTTGTGCGTCAGCATTAATTGCCGGCTGTCATTCCGCAGAGAAAAAAACATCAGCTACTGATAGTACTGCGACAACAGCAGTAACCCAGCGGGTAGCGGTTCAGGAACATCTTCCGAAAAGCTTTTATAAAAGATTCCAGGGAATTATTGGTGACCGGAATGTAGTGCTCAACCTAAGCCGGACCGGGAACAATTTTACAGGTACTTATGATTATAATGGTACGCAGGTGAACCTGATAACTGATACTATTATTAATCAGGATAGTATAATTCTTACTGAAAGTGGTCTTGGTGACCGATATTCAGACGATATTCCTGCCGGACCAAAGTTACAGTTAAAGTGGACAGGAACAGTCTTTAGCGGGCTAAGGGTGCAAGGAAAAGAAAAATCAAGTATCCGCCTGGAAGAAACATATCCTGAAGGAAGTTATGCTTTTAACATCGCCAGTTATCAGGATTCTATCAAAGCGCTTCCTAAATTAAAAGATTCCCCTCAGGCGGTTATCAGCTACGAATATTTAATGCCAACGGGGCAAACTCCAGGGGTATTATGGCTTGACGAGCAGTTAAAGAAGATCATGGAAATACCAAAAGCACCTTCGTGGGAGGCTGGTATAAAAGCTAATGCCAAAAGTTATCTGGATGCTTACAGAACTGAGATAGCTAGCATGAAAGATGAAGAAGACAAATTGGGTGCTACTTCAAATTACTCCAGAAGCCAGAATCTCTATATGCAGTACAATGGTGGTGGTTTTACTATAGTTAAAGCATTATTTGATGGTTATTCTGGTGGTGCGCACAATAATTATGCGACAACAATGTATTGTTTTGATGTGAAAAATCAAAAGCAACTGGCAATGACTGATGTTGTAAATATTGATTCTGTTTCCCTGCAAAAACTAGTAGAAAAGAATTTCAGAATACAGTACAAGGTAAAACCTGCTGAGGCATTAACCACGCAGTTGTTTGATGATCACCTGGCAGCGAACAAGAACTTCTTTTTTGATACCAGCGGAATTGCATTTTTATATAATCCATATGAAGTCGCTAGTTTTGCACAGGGACAAATTGTAGTTTCTGTTCCTTATAAGGATTTGAAAAAGTATCTTAATCCTGCTTTTGTCAAAAGAATGGAACTTAGTTTATAACCGGATTTTATAATTAAATACAATGGTTGCGAAAGAAATAATATCAAATGAGAAAGAGATAATATCCACTGATAATAAACGATTATTCAATGAAGCCCGGGCATTTGCAATAAAAGCACATGGTAATCAGCAATATGGGGTCTCCCCCTATGAAATCCACCTTGGAAATGTAATTAGTGTGCTGATGAGGTTTAATGTTGATTTGAGCAGCACTTATAAGCTGAATTTATTGATCGCTGCCTGGCTGCACGATGTATTAGAAGATACGAAAGTGACCAAGGCTGAGCTGGAAGCGAAATTCGGAGCTACAGTCACCGAAATTGTCTATACTTTAAGCGATGATCAGGGAGCAAGCAGGGAGGAAAGGAAAGTTAACTTTTATAAAAAGATAGCTAAAAACGAGGACGCGATTATTGTCAAACTTGCGGATAGAATTTCAAATGTTGAGTTTAGTATCATCCATGGCAATGAACGGAAGCTTGAAATATATAAGACTGAACAGCTGAAATTAGAAGAAGTATTAATTCCAGTATTAAAATCAGCATTAGGGCTTGAACTTTTAGCTTATCTGAGAAAATTGTTAAAATAAAGCGTTGAACTATTGCTTTCTGGCAATTTTCATCCATACACGTTTTCGCCACGAATAAAAAATTCAGGCTGAGTTCATAATTTAAGAATTATTTCAATCGTTTGAATCTTCCTCTAATGACGTTTTCCATACGTCCGGGAAGATTCAAACGATTTTTTTATAACCTGTTTTCTTAAATTCATTTACATAAACCAAGTATAAACATGATGAAAAACTCTCCCTAAAGGAGGTGGGATTGGTATGTATCAACCATTCCCCCCCAACCAGGCCCTGCTATCTGACCTATCCTAATGACTACTGTTTTCACATACGCTACCAATTACTATATCACCTATAATACTATTTATTACATCACTTACAATACCAATTACTACATCACCTACAATACCGACTACTACCCTACATACATTACTGACTATTAACCAATTACAATTCCGCAAAACAGGTAATCATGAAAAACAGAATTTCATTTCTATTGCTCCATGTATTCGTACTGACTTTATTCAGCTGCAACAATGAGCAAAAAACAACTATAAAGCATCAATTTTCCAGCGGCAGTATCAAAGCGCTGAATAAATACCTGAATGAAGTGCGTATGGCTTATGCTATCCCTGGTTTATCTGTTGGAATTATACATCAGGATTCAGTTTTCAACCGGACTATTGGAATTGCAGATGAGCAACAGCATCAGCTTGATTCCTTACTCCCTTTTTCTGCCGGAAGTATTTCTGAACCACTGGTTGCTACAGCGATCATGAAGTTACTGGATTCAGGGCTGATTAAACTGGATGATCCGGTACAGCAATATCTGCCGTATTTTAAGACTGCAGATAAGATAAATAAAAAGATAACTATCAGACACTTATTATCTCATACTTCAGGGATACAGCATTACCCACTATTATGGGATACACCGGATACTTCCGTTAAAGCTTTGGAAACTACAACCCGGAGTATTTCATCGCAGCAGTTAAAATTTCCGTTTCCGGGTAGCCGGGTGGTCCGATCTCCATATAATTATGATATTCTTGCCGATCTGATAGGAAAAGTAACCAGAAAACCATTTGAAGATTATATAGATCAGTATGTTTTTAAAAAACTCGGAATGAAATCTTCAGGCTTTTTAAAACCAGCATTCACAGTACAACCTTTCAGCAGAAATAACTGGCTGACTTTTACTTCAAAACCTGACCGTGTTTATCCTTATAACCGTGAAAATAGCGGCAGCAATGGTTTACATACAACTTCTGCAGATCTTTCTATCTGGATGGAAATGCTTTTAAATAAAGGAAAAACAGAGCGGGGTGCCTTTGTCAACAGCGCGACTTTTGCTGATTTTTTCTCCGCAAGGTATATGACGGGCAAGCTATCAGGCATAACTCTGGGTTGGGAACTGAGTAAGGAAGATGGTCAGGAGATATTTACGAAAACAAGCAATATTACCAATTTCCAGAATCAGATTGTGCTGATTCCTGAACAAGAGATTGGCATTACGTTTTTGAGCAATAGTTCAGCTCAGCCAATCAGTGCCGAACTGATCAGGAATATTACAAACTGGCTTAAAGGAGGACGTTTGCCTCTTGTAAAAACCCCTGTAAGCCTGGTTATGGGTAAAAAATTCCAGGAAAGCGGAAGCATTGATTCTGCAATCCATGTTTATCAGACCTTGAAAAAGACAAAAAACATTCAATACGACCTGAGTATTACTGCATTAAATTCGTTTGGCAATATTTTATTCAAACATGTGGGTAATCCATCCGCTGCGCTGAAATTGTATGAGTTTTCTGCTTCAGTATTCCCCAGTTCGGCAGAACCTTATCTAAATATGGCAGACCTCTATATTAAAAGTAAGGCCTATACCAATGCGATTATTGCAATCCAAAAATCAAAACCATTGATGAATCAAACTCAAATGGATGCTGCTTTTGGAATGGAACAATACATTAAGGAAAGGACCACCGATCAGGACCCTGGATAAGAAGTCCCTGTTAATCAGCTCAACAATCAATCAAAATATAAACCTAAAACTATGAAAACCATTTTTAAACAATCAAATTTCCTCCTTGCCGCCCTTGGAATTACAATAGCAATTGCAGGATGCAAGAAAGATGTACAGTCCAATGAAATTATTGATGAGGATGCAACAACTACAGCCAGAGCAGTTTATGCAAACCGGACAGTAAATTTCACGCATAGCGACGGCGCTTACAGTAAGGCTACAGCAGCAGCTGATATGGGAGATATTCTTGGAAACTGGCAAGCTGGCAATGTTAACATTTCCAATAACCAGGTGAGCGTCAGGATTCCAGCCAATTCTATTTCTTCGGTTCCTGCAAGTGCTGGCAGCGGAAATACAGTTCAGATAGATGTTCCGGATGGATCTGAATACGAGTTAAGTTTTAAAATACGCTTTGATTCAAATTTCCAATGGAGCAGAGGTGGAAAAGCCGGATTTGGATTCCTGATTGGCGATGGCTTTACGGGTTGTAATAAAGCGGATAGCGGAACAGGGGGAAGTGCAAGGATTATGTGGTACAATCCATCGAATCAAAAGGATAATAGCGGTACGGATAAACCTTATTTCAGACCTTACGTATATTATAAAGATATGCCTGAGGATTGTGGAAATAATTTTGGAAAACAGAGTAAACAACTGGCAAAAAATACCTGGTACACTGTCAAAATCAAAATAAAGAGCAATACAGGCGCTAATTTTGACGGACAAATTTCTTATTCCGTTGATGGAGTGGATTTATTAACGAAAAATGATATTCGCTGGACTACTGATACTTCTAAGCGCTTAATCAAAGTAATCACATTTCATACTTTCAGGGGCGGAAGCCAGGATTACTGGGCTTCAACTTCAGATGGTTTGATCTATTATGATGATTTGACCTGGAATAGAATAGCAAGTTAAAATGAGGGGCTGTAAAGTTGAGTTACAGCCCTTTATAATTTTTAAGCCCCTTAAAGACTCTCTGCAGCACTTTAATTCTTTGCAGCTTCTTAAAATTCTTTATTGACCAGATGCCCAAAGGATTGCATTACCAAACATGGTTTTAAATTCATTGGATTTTAACAGGTTAGCATGATGCCCGATCAGGAAATAGACATTCCTGGCTTTCATTTTTTCATTACTCCAGATTACCGGATGATCTCCCATTTTGATGGCAGAAGCGGGTTGATAACTTGATTCATCCACATTGGCAAGTACTTTAACCTGGGCTCTCGGGTTTTTATCAAAAGTATACCATTCGTCATCAGGAATGATAAACGAGGCTGGCAATCCTTTCATTACAGGATGATCTTTAGCTTCTACATAAACCTTTCCCGAAGCAAGTCCGGCGATATAACTTTTGAAACGTATACCGCCCATAAAGCCCGAAAACCAATCCCACATCGGGTAGCCATCAAATTCCCCAAGCAAAGTTGCATGATGAAAACCTACCCAGCCTCCACGCCCCTGTTCAATATATTTCTCAAAAGCAGACTTAGCCTGATCTGTCCAGGTATAAGGCGGATAATTCAATTGAATAAACAATTTATACTTTGAGAGGTAAGCTGCATCAATAGCTTTTGTATCATTGATTACCGTGATTTCAAAGTTATTCTTTGCTGCAAAACTTTGAAGCCAGTCTAGTGCAGCAACGACAAATCCTTCATGCAGACCTCCCCTTTCGGTCAATACCAATGCTTTAAAGGCCGGTTCTTTAGCAAAAGCTCCAGCAGAAAAGGTCATGAATACCATGATTACACTTACCAGTTTAAAATATCTCATTTTCTTTATGTTATATTGATTAATCATTACTGTTTTGAATTCACTGATGCTTTTGAATTCGATGATACCTTTGGATTCACCGACATAGCCGTAACTGCTTGTAAAAACCAGCTGGTATGTGGAATCCATTGTTCGCTCCAACGCCACTCATTTCCATGATCTTCTACTTTAAAATCAATGCCAGAACCGTCTCCTTTTCCGTCTTTTCCTGTGATGCCATTAGAAATCCCGCCCTTGCCTGAGCCATGACCATACATAGAACGCATATAAGGCACATTATTTTTTCCGTAGCCATATAGCATACACATGTTATATGGGTTATTCCCTAAAATCCAGGACACCAGGTTACTGGCATAAACTGCAAGTTCCCGCTTAACCCCAAATTCTCTTTTTTCCGGATAAACCAATCGGCCGCCAATCAGTGCTGCTGCCGCTAATGAGCCTAAACGCGCATCTTCTCCCTGCCACCACCAGCCGCTTTCGTTTTCATGCGGTATAAAAAACCCTTCTTTAATTTTTCCCCGGTAAAGGAAATGCTGCCGGGCATAACCAAAAGGATTAATGACATGATGCGTTACTTTCAAGTTGTAGTCTAATGAAGTTTTAATTACCTGCAAAGCCATTTTACGTTGCACCTCGTCTTTTTCAATATCCAGATACCTGGCCAGTGCTATCACAGGCAAACCTGCGTCAGCTGCATGCCAAAAAGGTCTGCCTGCGTCGTTTGCTATAAAATAACCTTCAGGAGACAACCTGTTTTTCAAATTCAAAGCCCTTTTGCGGGCCTGCTCACGGTATTCAGCTTTTCCGGTAGCAATCCATAGCTCTGAAGCGGCCATTAATGCGCAATAGTCATCAATAATATTATCTTTTCCATCATCAGCATATACTGTGCTGAATTTCTGCAGATGCGCAAAGGCACGTTCTGCTGCTGCAAGGTATTGTGCAGAAGAAAATACCCCATTTTTATTCCATCTTGAAATCCGCGCCAAAGCTGCGATGGCCATACCACCACCTTCCCGGTAAGCACATTGATAATCACTGGTCGTTTTACTGTCCGCTAATAAGCCAACCACCCTTCTTGCATTCGGATCTTTATCAAAATAACTAAAGACAGTCATATAAAAATATCCTTCGGGTGATAAAGACCGCATGATATAATCTGCGCCATAAAGGGCTTCGTCCTGAAGCTTATCTTTGATTTTCACTTCATCCAGTAATTCCGGAACTTGTTCGACAGTATTAATCATCGACCAGTCTACTATAGGAATCTGTTGCGGCAGCATATAATTTGTATAAGCCAGGTGTGAAAAGTATTTACTAATATCACCGGAAGCATCACACCATCCTCCCCGAAGATCCACAGTCTGCTCACTTCCAAAAAGTCTGACCTGTTTATCGGCAGCCAATTCTTCTTCAGAGTTAGCACGCTGATGGTTAAAGAAGTTCACCATGGCCGGAATCCCTATTTTACCGATAGCTTTATCCTCAATTTTAAAATCATAAGATTGATACTTTTTGCCTTGAACGGTCAGCTGTATTTTATATATTCCGGGTTGATGAAAAGCAGTAAAGCCGGCAGGACTATACCAGTTCTCCAAATCCCAATCTGTTACTTGTTGTGCTTTCCCAAGCTTACCGGAGAAAACTGATTTCAAGGTAACCGCATCCAGGATCTCAAACTTCAAAATCCCCGGTAAAGGCCGACGGTGTTTGATCATTGCCGATTTAGGCCCATCAAGGTTATAAGCGACCTGATTTGAAAGAATGATGACCTCGCGGTTTAAAGAATCATTCAGATGATCTGCTTTGAAAACGCTGGCTACCGATGGAGCCGCCAGGTTGAAAGGTTTGAAAGTATTACTAAGATTAACAGTGCGAGCAGTGTTAGCGCCTATCATTGCGGCAGAAGAGCCGTAATGTGTACCCAATAACAAACCAAATAAAGTTAACAGGATCAGTTTTTGAGGATTTAGTGTATTGGAGAAACGTTTTACCATTTTATAATTGAATAACTTATTATGAATTACACCAAATTAATTATCATTTTAAAAAAGATTACCTGTAGTGCTTAATTCTTCCAGATCCAGTCGTTTTTCTTCTTCTCTGATAATATCATCATCGTAGTTCCTGTCATTTTTCAAAAGATGTAATTCATCACGCTGAATGTGAATCAGATCCAGCATAATTTCGCGGTAGACTTTCAATTCTTGTTTATCAATTTTACCCGCTCTGAAGGCTTCAAGGTTGTTCCTTTTACCAGTTAACGAGTTCTCCAGTTCAGCCTTAAAACTAGCCATCAATTCGTTATGGATACATTGAAACTGATAGTTTTTTTGTAACCTGCCCAGTGACTTATCAATTAACCGCAGCTTGATTTGCGCACTTTGTTCCTGCTCTGGTATTTTATAAGTATTCACAGGTATTTTTAATATTTTGATTACATAAGGTAAAGACAGTCCTTGGATAACCAGAGTGACCAGGATCACAACAAAAGTGATAAACAGGATTAAGTTTCGCAGGGGAAATGGTGTATGGCTGTTTAACATCAGCGGTATAGAAAGTGCCGCCGCCAGGGAAACCACACCGCGCATTCCGGCCCAGACTATAACAACCGAAGAATGCCAGGTCATGCCCTGATAACGGACTCTCGTTTTCTTATTCACTAAACTGGTGAGCCTGCTCGTAGAAAACAGCCAGAAAAATCTGACCAGTAGAGCCAGGATACTGATCCCGACCCCATAAGTTATCGCCGTTTTCAAAGGATATTCTGAGCCTAAACCTGCAACAATATCCGGTAAGGCCAAACCAATTAAAATAAATACCACTCCATTCATCATAAATGTGATGGCTGACCAAACAGAGTTGACTTTAACTCTGGAATTTGGCGTTAGAATCACATGCGACTGACTACATAAAAATAATCCTCCGGAGACAACCGCCATGACACCGGAAACCTTGAAATGTTCCGCCACGATATACATGAAATATGGGGTAAGCAACGTTAAAGCAGTATCAATATTTTCATTTGTGGGCAGCCAGCGGTGAAGTGCATAAAATACACAGCCTATCGCAAGGCCGGTTAAAATTCCAAAGCCAGCAACAAAAACAAAGTTTATGGCAGCATCCTGAAACACAAAATTTCCGGTAACCACTGCCGCAAGAGCGAATTTGAAGACGATTAAACTGGATGCGTCATTAACCAGGCTCTCCCCTTCTAATAAGGAATTGATAGTTTTAGGAATTTTGATACCTTTTAGAACTGAAGATGCGGCAATTGCATCGGGCGGTGAAATAATCCCTCCCAGTAAAAACCCAAGTGCTAAAGTGAAACCGGGGATGAAAGCAACCGAAGCATAGGCTACGGCTACCGAAGTGATCAGTACCAGACCTACTGCCAGTAAAAAGATAGCACCCCTGTATTCCCGAAAGTCTTTCCAGGAAGTAGTCCAGGCAGCTTCGTATAATAATGGAGGCAAAAAAAGTAAAAAGATAATATCCGGATCAACAGTAAGATGTGGTATCCCAGGAATAAATCCTATAATTAAACCCGCTAAGACTAAAAATATAGGATAAGAGATTTTCAATTTATGTCCAACCATCACCAGAATGGTTACACCTAAAAGCAAAACAAGGATTAAAATAAGGTTTTCATGAAGCATCGTATCTCAGATTATATCTAAATATATATTATTCTGAAATAATCTTTATCAAAAAACGCGAGTTATCAGGGGTTTAAGTTTATATTCCATTAGTATCAGTTGTCAGTAGCTCACTCATATAATCAAAAAACGGGCGCATATTTTTGAAGGTCTGTCCGGCCTTTTGTAAAAAGTCATCTTTTAATACCTCTTCGTCCGAAAATCTGCGGATCAGCAAAAATTGTTTATACCGTAAAAGATCAATAGCTTCATCATTGGCATCAAAACCTTTAGGTGTAGTTTTGAGTTGTTCACCTTTTAAAGTTTCAAATGCGGAGATAAATGAGGCGCTGTTTAATATTTTTCTGAGCGGAGCGGCATCAAAAGAAATCTCTTGTCTGATGCGTTTCAGATCGTCAGGAGACGGCCCGAAGAAACCACCTGCCAGATAGCTGTTCCCTGATTCAAGATGGAAATGATACCCCCCTCTGCGCAATTTGCCAGCACGTCTGAAACTACCGCTCCAATGGGTTTTATAAGGGATCTTATCTTTTGAGAAACGCGTATCTCTGTAAATACGATACAGACTCTTTTTTCCTGAAGGAGTTTCAATCACATCATGGGTATTCATTTCTTGTAATAACGCATCGGCAAAGTTTTCTATCTGTACCTGCTCTTTTTGAAATTCATCTTTATGTGCATTGAACCATTCTCTATCATTGTTATCTTTTAATTTAGCTAAGAAATCAAAGTTAGATGGATGAAGTTGTGCTAAAGGAAGTTTTTGCATAATATATGGAGGCGGGTAAAAGTTGCCTGCACACAAATATAAGTGGAGTCAGAAATTAAATCTCCACAGTTAAGTAAATTTAAAATTCACAAGCTGTTAGATTTGCCGAAAGATGCCTATGTTTAATTGATTAAAAAACACAATAACAAAAATATACTATGAGCAATCCTGTCTTTCATCAATTTTCGGATATAGAAACTAAAGAGTTATCACCGGGTTATTTATCAAAAATAATTCATACTGATAATAATACTATCAATTTTCTGGAGGTAAAAGCAGGAAGTGTATCTGCGCTGCACCAGCATATCAATCATCAATGTGTATTTGTGATAGCCGGTCAATTTGAATTAACTGTTGATGGTGTTTCAAAAGTACTGGATACTGGCACATTCGCTATTATTCCACCGAACATTATTCACGGAGGAAAAGCGATTACCGATTGTAAACTGATAGATATATTTGACCCTGTCAGGGAAGATTTTAAATTATTGTAACCCAATCCGGTTACAATAATTCATGAGGGGAAGAAAATTGAAATAGACCAGGCAGTAAGCTCAATAAAATTTAATAGCGAATGTCAAAGCTTCCCTTTGCCTGTTTGGCTGCGAAAGTAAACTTATACTTTTCACCTTTGGAATTTTCAATTTTAAACTCATTAGTTTCTGAACCCGTCAGCTCTTTTTCAAAGATGACTTTTGAACCGGATTTTATGGTAAGGTGCAGGGTTCCTTTTGTGAGCGTGGTTGAATACTTAAAGTTAAATGGCTCTTTGTTAGTCAGCAGCTTAATCTTGAAATCCTGTTTACCAGTGAACTCATCAAAGGTGGCATAACAATGACCAGGCGTATCGCTGCCTTTCCAGTTTCTCGTATAACTTGGTAATTGGAATAAGGTGGTAAAAAAAATAAGAAGAATTTTAAAGTTCATCATGAGATTTGGTTTTATAAATAAACATACAGAATAATTATGCCAATCAAAAACAAGACAATAAAACCCTAAATAACAACACTTTACAAAACATCAGCTGTTCAGTATTGAACAGCTGATGTACATAAACGTACATTGAATTAATGTGCCTGCGGATCAAAATAAGCCATCACAGTCCATTCATCTGCCTCAAAACCTTCCGCTTTTTTAAAATAGTTTTGAGCATCTGCACTGGTCTTCGCCGAAATATTCAATAGTGCAATACCTATATTTAAATATAAATTGCGATCAGCCGACCCAATCGATTCAGCCTTTTTAAAAAACACCATAGCCTCTTCGTAATCTCCCTGATCACAGCGCAAAGCACCGATGTTTGTGAGTACCAGCGTATTTTCAGGAAATTCAGAGACTAAACCTGTTAAAATATGCTCTGCCTCTTCCACTGAACCTTTTCATTTGGCCAGCCCCAAAGGCCTGCGTTCAATTTCTTGATCAGCATTAATTTTTCAACCAGAAAGTCAGTATTGTTTTCCATCAACAGCTTTGGTATAAAATCCGGTTGCAGAAAAACCACAACCGGATTATTGCAAGATAACAGTTCCTTTGATTCCAGCCAAAAAGACTGTTATATACTGAAAACAGGCCGTTACAAATCAGTATAACAAATAATATGTGTTTTTAAACAGGCAGCCAAAGTTATTGCTTCCTTACCTTTCACCATACTAAAATGGGTTCCCGGAACAGTATACACCACCGCGTTACCCGCATGTTTTTCCCAGCCCAGCCCCTGTTCATAACCTGTCCAGTCCTCATCCTCAGTTTTAACAATAATTGTTAATGCTTTAACTTCCCCATTCACAGGATAATCCATTTGTACATTCGTAAACTGTAAATCAAGCAACCTCAGGATAAAAGCGGCATCCTCTTCTTTAACATCCGTTTGATGCGTCAGGAAATCAGCCATAAACCTGCTTAATTCCTGTTCCGGAATATCCTTCACAGCAGTTAAAAACGCTGCCGTCCAGTGCGGATAAGGTGTCTGTATTAAATGATAATAATTAAGGAGATCCAGCAAAGCCTCTCCCTGATTTCCGGCAGGCTTAACATTCTCCTGTAACACAGTCGCCGCGTCCAGAATAGCCAGCAAATCAACCTGTTCCCCTTGACGTTCCAGCTGCAACGTCATTTCATAAACTACCTTTCCACCAAAAGAATGACCTATTAAACGATAAGGTCCTGCTGGTTGTACGGACTTGATCCAGCTGATATTCATCGCCGCAATTGCAGCTATATTATCCAGAGGCTTTTCCCCTTTGAATAGTCCCATCATTTGCAGCCCATATACCGCACCGCTATCCTCAAAATTTTTACCCAGTTCATCATAACCATCGCAAATTCCATCTGAACCCGGTATGATAAATACAGGCTCATCCTGCCGCCCGGAATTCAATAAAACAAGATGTTCATTATTTGTCTGATTAAGCTGTTTCTGCAGCAGGCCAGCTAATGTACTAATGGTTGTATTGACCAGTAAATCCTGCATCTGCACCTTGTAGCCTAACTTTCTGATTGGATTCATCACACGCATAGCTAATAAAGAATGTCCTCCCAGATCAAAGAAACTATCATGGATTCCTACCGGGGACACATGAAGTAACTCTTCCCAGATAGCCACCAGCTCTGATTCCAACTCGTTCCTTGCAGCTACATAACCCTGATGCTGCTGAACAGAAGCACCAGCCGACGGTAAAGCTTTTTTATCCAGTTTACCATGTGAAGTCAATGGCATAGTTTCCAATTCCACAAACACACGCGGCACCATATATTCCGGCAATTGCGTCTCCAGGTAAGACACCAGGTTATCCTTCGCAAAAGAACCTTCAGGAACTACATAACAAACCAAATGATTACTACCCGATTCATCTGCTCGGGTCAGTACAACAGACTGACTTACAAAATCACTCTGCTGAACAGCATTCTCAATCTCTCCCAGCTCAATCCGGTAACCCCGTACCTTAACCTGATCATCCATACGGCCAATAAACTCTATGTTTCCATCCGGAAGCCACCTGCCAATATCACCTGTTTTATACAAACGGCCACCAGCTGTATTTCCAAAAGGATCAGCCACAAAACGTGCTGAAGTTAACTCTGGCTGATTCAGATAACCTCTTGCCACACCAAAACCACCAATACAGATTTCTCCCGGCACCCCTGCAGGCAATAAATTACCTCCGGAATCCAGCAGATAAAGCTGTACATTACTGGCAGGCTTACCTATCGGCAGATAATCTGCTTCATTCCAGCCCCGCTTAAACTGATAAGTAGTAGCAAATACGGTACATTCAGTTGGCCCGTAGGCATTATGAAAATCAAGCGCAGATTCCGCCGTCCAGCTTTGCGCCAATGGTATCCCGCAGCGCTCTCCCCCGGCGGTAATATGTCTTAAACCTGGCGGCACCTGATCGGCTGGTATATTCCTTAAAAAACCAGGCGTAGCCAGCATATAAGTGACCTTTTCTTTATTCATCACCGATATAACTGCATCGGCATCCATTTGCACCTCTTTTGGGATTAAAACCAGTCCGGCCCCGTTCAGCAAGGCCATGAACATTTGTTCTACAGCGGCATCAAAAGTATAGCTCGAAAACAACAATACCCGGTCAGCATTGGTCAGCCTGAGTTTCTTCTGCCAGCCAAAAACCATATTGTGGACACTTCGATGTTCTATCAATACTCCTTTCGGCTTTCCGGTAGAACCCGATGTATAAATTACATAACATAAATGAGCAGCATGAAGCGCAGTTACTACCGGTGCAGCAGACTCCTGATCAATTACCGTCCAGTCTTCATCCATAGAAACAACCTGTATATCCTTACCCAGCAAATTCCTGCTATAAGCATTGCTCACTACAATACGGGCCCTGGTATCTTCCAGCAGGTAACTGATCCTTTCCTGAGGATAATCCGGATCTACAGGAACATAAGCACCTCCGGCCTTCAAAATCCCCAGTATACCGATAATCATATCCAGCGAACGGTCAATACAAACCGGCACCAGCATATCTTCCTTTACCCCCATCGAACGCAGGTAATGACCTAATTGATTACTTTGCTGATCAAGCTCTCTGTAAGTGAGTTGCTGATCTTTATAAATCAAAGCAACCGCGTCCGGACACTGCGCCACCTGCAAAGCAAACAAATCAACCAGTGTCAGTTCCATTGGATAAGCTGCTGCTGTTGCATTAAAAGCCGACAATTGCGCCAGCTCCTGCGCCGTTAATACCGGAACATCAGCAATACGCAGAGAATCCTGATCAAGATAGGCATCAAGCACAGCATCAAAATAGACATGAATATCTGCCAGTGTTTTGCCGCTCCTGAGCTCCTTACCCAATCTGTAATTTACAGCCAGCACATTGCCCGTAGTACTCACCGTACAATCCAGATGGGTATTGGTAACCTCTGAACTTTCCAGTTTTAAAGCATCTGCTTCGGCCTCCAGGTGATCCTGCTGCACAAACAAACCCGCTATACCATCCATCTGATCGAATACATGGAAATTAATATAGTTGAAAATAGTATCAAAGAAAGGATTACCGCTTGATGCTTGTTCTCCAATCAAGCGTGCAATTTCTGATAATGGCACACGATCTCTTTCTTTAAGTGAAATCAGTTGTTGTTCTATCTCCTGAAAATAAGCCTTCCAGGTTACATCAGGCCCGCTACCGATAAAACGGAAAGGGATGGTATTTAAAAAGCAGCCCAATACTTTATCTCCATCCTCGGTAATCGGACGGCCATTAGTCACCACGCCCACAGTAACTTCCTGTTCCACGGTCAACATGCTCAGCATATATTGATAAGCGCCAAGAAAGACCCCTTTTAAACTCAGTCCGTCAGCCTGCGTTTTAGCCTTCAGCCGGTTAAGGTAACCCACCTCATAAATCTTTAATAGATTATCATCGATCACTGTATCTGTGAAAATATCCAGACGCTTATAATCGGATAAAGACTGTACCCAGAATTTGCGGTTCTCTTCATTGCGTTGCTCTGAAATACTTTCGATCACAAAATCACGGTAACTCGCTTTCAATAGTGGTAATTCTACTTCCGCCTTACTTTGTACTTGTGCTACATAAAGATTATTGAGTTCGGTGGCAAAAGAAGCAACACTCCATCCATCAAGCATCGCATGATGAAACTGAAACAACAGGATATGTTCTTTCAAAGTCTGAAACACATTCATCCGCCATAAACTTCCCTGGTGAACCTCAAAAGGCTTTGTCCTTTCTGCAGCTAAATAAGCCCCCAGATAAGCACTCAGCTCTGTCTCTTTCAAGTCCCGGACATCGTGATATTCCACATGAATATCTCCCTGGCTATAAACAACCTGTATCCCCTGGGTATGCAGGTGAAGATCAAACCTCGTGCGTAAGATTGAATGTTTGGAAACCAGCCTTTTCAGTACCTGTTCAAAAACATCCTGCTCCAAAACCTGCGGTAATTTAAAGGTGATCTGATCATGATATATAGCCATTTCAGGGTTTAACTGGGAAGTGTAAACCATCCCGCTCTGAATAGCACTCATCGGGTAAATATCTTCGATTTCCAGTTCAGAATTTTGTTCCGCCATCTGCTGTTTCAACTGCGGAAGCAAATGCAAACGCAAAGTGTCCAGTTCTGCAAGAATCACTTCACGAACCGGATCTGTCTCTGGCGCAGCAATATGCCCTGAATCAATCAAAGCGGCCAGACTACTGACCGTTGAACATTCATATAAATCATATAAACGAATCGTGTCATTAAATGCTTTACGTAACCTGCTGATCACCCCGATAGCGACAATCGAATCTCCGCCAAGCTTGAAAAAATCATCATGAATACTTAACGTTTCAATGCCCAGCGAGAGCGCCCAGATCTCTTTGACTTTCTGCTCAGTCTGCGTTAACTGTTCACTAACTTCCAGTTCCTGTTCCGCGCTGATCAGCTGTGCATCTGCCAATCCTTTTTTATTCACTTTACCATTAGCCGTAAGCGGGAAAGCCTCGAGTTCCATCAATACCTGGGGCACCATGTAATCCGGCAAACGCGCTTGCAGATAAGTTATTAACCCATCGCGGTCAAATCGCTGTCCACGCTGAGCAACCACATAACCAACCAGGCGTTTTTGTCCCGATTCATCGGCTGGTGCCAATACTATACACTGGCTCACCAAACCGCTTTGCTGAATAATATTTTCAATTTCTCCCAGCTCGATACGGTAACCCCGGATTTTCACCTGATCATCCCTGCGGCCAATGAATTCAATATTTCCATCAGCAAGCCACCGTCCAATATCACCCGTTTTATATAAGCGGCCACCCTGCGTTTTTCCAAAAACATCAGGAATAAACCGCGCTGAGGTCAATGCGTCCTGGTTAAGATAACCGCGGGCGACACCCGCCCCGCCCACATAAATCTCTCCGGACACGCCAATAGGTACCGGCTGTCCATCATTATCCAGTATATATGCCTGGCGATTTCTCAGCGGCCGCCCGATAGGAATAATATCCTCATACTGATGCGCTGTTAACTGATAGGTCAGCGAAAAAGTTGTATTTTCAGTTGGCCCATATCCATTGATTAAAATCTTATCCGGATAAAACTGGCGGAAACGGTTAACATGGGCAACCGAGAGTTTCTCCCCCCCAACCATAATTGAAAGCAGGCCTTCAAATAAATCTATATCCACATCCACCAGCTGATTAAACCAGCCAGCAGTAAACCACATCACGGTGATTTTATTCAAGCGCAATACTGCTTTCAGTAAATTATTATCCAGTAAACTGCTGGCCGGACATAAGACCAGGCGACCTCCGTTAAGCCACATCCCCCAATATTCAAAAGTCGTGGCATCAAAAGAAGGAGAACCAGCAGATAACAACGCATCGCGGGAACTCAGCTTGATATAATTCGCGCCCGAAACCAGGCTGATAACATTGCTATGCGTAACCAAAACACCTTTAGGCTGCCCGGTAGAGCCAGAAGTATACATGACATAACATAAATGATGAGCACGAAGGTTTGTAGCCACAGCTGTTATAGGTTCCTGAGTGATGACCTCACGTTCCCCATCCAGAGAAATGACACAAATATCATCATACCCACTCAGCAGTAACCGGTTAGCCTCACTACTCACTACTACATCTGCCTTTGTATCGGATAAAATATAGCTGATCCGTTCCTGCGGATATTCAGAATCAATTGGCACATATGCACCGCCGGCTTTCAGAATACCCAATATTCCAATCATCATATCCACAGAACGCGTGATACAGATCGGAACCAGCGTATCTTCCCTGACTCCAGCGCAGCGCAGGTAATGCCCAAGCTGATTACTCTTTTCATCCAGCTCTTTATAAGTTAACCGCTCATCCAGATAAACCAGCGCTATAGCATCCGGAGTCTGCAGAGCCTGTGCACTAAATAAACCGACCAGTGTCTGCTCCCCTGGATAAGCAGAAACCCTGGCATTAAAAGTATTTAAAACCTCTTCCTGCTCAGCTTTACGCAATATTTGCAGCTGATCAATCTTCTGCGAAGGAGATAAAACGATAGCTTGAAGCAGGACCAGGTAATTACGGAACATCCGGTCTATGGTTGCACCCTTAAATAAATCAGTACAGTATTCTACCCCAACTTCAATTCCGGAGGTTCCCTCTATGGCAGATATATTCAAATCAAACTGACTGGTACTATGCCCGGTTTTCTGTTCTTTTAAAACAGCTTCCCCCAAACGGAATACGGGTACTTCGGGAATATTCTGTACCGTAAAAATGACCTGGTACAGCGGATTACGGCTTTTATCCCTTTCCTGACCAACTGTCTCCACCACACGTTCAAAAGGTACATCCTGATACTCATAAGCACTCAAAGTGGTTTCTTTTACCTGCTGAAGAAAAGCTACAAAAGAAGGATTACCGCTCAGGTTACTTCTGAGTGCCAGGGTGTTGGCGAAAAATCCAATTAACTCTTCCAGCTCCTGGCGTGTACGCCCGGCAATCACACTGCCCACACAAATATCATCCTGACCACTATAGCGGTAAAACAAGATTTTGATGGCTGATAAAAGAACCATATGCAAGGTAGCACCATGCTGACGCGCTAACGATTGCAATCCTGCAGATAGTTTTGCACCCAGTGGAAATACAGCCATTGCGCCCCTTGTACTTTGTATGGCCGGCCGCGGATAATCTATAGGTAATTCCAATGGACTGGTTCCCACCAGGCGATCCTTCCAATAAGCAATCCGGCGGCCCCAGTGTGATTCTTCCTGTGCGCGCTGCCATATAGAATAATCACCATATTGCAACGCCATCGGAGGAAGTGAAGCTGCTAAACCTGCTGTACTCATCTGGTATAAAGCAATAAGCTCTTTGATCAGGATCGAAAGTGACCAGCCATCGGCGGCGATATGATGCAAAATAATTACCAGTACATGCTCCTGATCCGAAATCCGGATCAGGTGTGCCCGCAGCATATGGTCTGTTTTAAGATCAATACGCTCTGCAGCCAGTGCAGCTAATAATTTGGTGAGCCCTGCTTCCCCTCCCTGGTAACCGGCCATCCTGTTTAAAGACCAGCGGTCTTTTTCTAAAATACACTGCATGGGCTGCCCTGCAGCATTCTGACGGATGACTGTTCTTAAGATCTCGTGCCTGTTCACCACCTCTTTAAGGGCCAGTTCTAGTGCATCTGTATTAAATTTTCCGGACAAGCGGAAATACATCGGCATGTGATAATGTGTACTTCCGTTGAGCTGATCAATCATCCAAAGTCCTTTCTGACCATAAGACAACGGGATTTCCTGTTTTTCTGCCCGGATTGGAATCGGGGAATGATCAAAATCATCACCCAGGGAGAGCTCATGACGTAAAAAATCAATGAGCTCCTTTTTATATTGTTTGATTTCCTGTAACAGCTCAGGATCAATCTGAGTCTGTTCCCCTAAATCAAGTTTAAGATTGTCATGTTCAAGAAAAATAGAAACCCCATTATTCCTTGCCTTTTTCAGCACACCAACAACCTGGTTAAAGTCCGTATTCATAGCTATGTGTTTTAGGTTAGATTGATTTAAAGGCTGATGACATTGACTCCAAGCCGAACTGTTTTAATCTGCAGTTCTTCTATGTAAGCGGCCAGTTTATCTATGTTTTTGCATTGGAATATACCTTTCACCGGAACATTAACTTCCAGTTCCTTTTGTATACTGCTGCTCACCCGCATAGCTAATAAAGAATGTCCACCCAGTTCAAAGAAACTGTCATGAATCCCTATCGGCGATACCTGCAGCAATTCTTCCCAGATGCCAACTAAAGTGGCTTCCAGCTCACTTCCCGCAGGCACATAATTCTTACTCAGCTGTCCTTTGGTATCTGCCGAAGGCAACGCCTTTTTATCCAGCTTTCCATGAGAAGTCAGTGGGATCGACTCCATTTCTACAAATACCCGCGGCACCATATACTCCGGTAATTGAGTTTCCAGGTAAGCCACCAGGTTTTCCCTGACAAAAACACCCGGAGAAACCACATAACAAATCAGCTGGTTATGACCAGACTCATCCGCATGTGCCACCACAATAGACTGCGCAACCAAACCACTCTGCTGAATCACACTTTCAATCTCCCCCAATTCAATACGGTAACCGCGTACTTTAACCTGGTCATCAATACGGCCTATAAATTCAATGTTCCCATCCGGAAGCCACCTGCCAGTATCACCAGTTTTATACAAACGGCCACTACCAAAAGGATTAGCCACAAAACGTTCAGCAGTTAACTCTTCCCGGTTCAGATAACCCCGTGCTACCCCCGCACCAGCAATACAAATCTCTCCCGGCACACCTGCAGGCAATAAATTACCTGCGTTATCCAGGATATGTATTTGCACATTTCCAACCGGCTGACCAATAGACAGATATTCCCCATGTTTTTTATTGGCAGCATAAGGATAAACTGTAGTGGTAATGGTACATTCAGTAGGCCCGTAAGCATTGTAAAAATCAAGGTCATTCTCCGCAGTCCAGCGCTGTGCAAGCAAAGTCGCACAACGTTCCCCTCCTGCAATCACGTGTTTTAAATCTTTTAACTCCCCTTTTTGAATCAGGCCATTTAAAAAACTAGGTGTTACATCCAGATAGGTAATCTTTTCAGCTGCAGTAACTTCCATCAGTTGGTCTGCATCCAGTTGTACCTCTTTTGAAATAATAACTAAGCCTGCGCCAGTTAATAAAGCCATAAAAAGCTGTTCCACAAAAGGGTCAAATGTATAATTGGAGAATAACAGCACCCGGTCACTTTCCGTTAATTTCAGCACGCGCTGGCGATCCCAGATTAAGTTAATCACCCCTGTATGTTCTATCAGCACGCCTTTGGGCTGCCCGGTAGAACCTGAAGTATAAATTACATAACATAAATTAGTTGCCTGCAGGTTAGTTTCTACAAGCGCAGAAGGTTCTTTCCTGATTAATTCCAGGTCTTCATCCAGCGAAACCACCAGGATATTTTCCTGCTGTTCAAGCAATCCGCGGTAATGTTCATTGCTGACTACAATACCTGCCCCGGTATCTGAAAGCATATAATTAATCCGGTCCTGAGGGTATTCAGGATCTATCGGCACATAAGCCCCTCCCGCTTTCAAAATTCCCAGTATAGCAATAACCATATCTATGGAACGCCCTAAACAGATCGGTACAAGCGTATCTTCCTGAACCCCGGCCGAACGTAAATAATGACCCAGCTGATTACTTTGCAAGTCAAGTTCTCTGTAAGTCAGCTGCTGATCCTCAAAAATCAGCGCTACTGCGCCGGGATGCTGAGCCGCCTGGTTAACGAATAAATCAACCAGTGTCTGCTTGTCCGGATAAGCCGCGGCAGTTGAATTGAACGTACTTAATAATTCCAGTTCCTGTACAGGTAAAACCGGGACATCGGCAATACGCTGCTCATAATTTTCAAGGTAAGCGGTGAGTACAAGGTCAAAATAAGCATGAATTTCAGCCAGTGCTTTACCACTTTTAAGCCCCCTGGTCCGGTGATAACTCACCACCAGAATGTCCCCGGTCACGCTAACCGAACAATCAAGATAAGTATTCGTTGCCTCATACCCGCCAGATGCGTTCTGCTCATCTTCCTGCTCCAATTGTACGTGTCCCTGTTTTGCAAACAGACCTTCTTCAGCATCCATATGATCATACACATGGAAATTAATATAATTGAAAATGGCATCGAAGAATGGATTACCGCTCGAAGACTGCTCGCCTGTGAGCTGTGCAATTTCCATTAAAGGCATCCTGTCCCGCTCTTTCAATGCAGTAAGCTGCTGCTCAATACGTTCAAAATATACCTTCCAGGTGAGCTCATTACCACCGCTAACCGAACGGAAAGGGATCGTATTTAAAAAACAGCCCAATACTTTATCGCCATCTTCAGTTAACGGGCGGCCATTGGTCACCACGCCGAACGTAACCTCCTGTTCTGCAGTCAGCCTGCTCAGCATATACTGATAAGCACCCAAAAACATACCTTTCAGACTCAGTCCATCAGCTTTAGTCTTGTCTTTCAACCTTTGCAGGTAATTCAGCTCATAGGCTTTTGCCCAATTGTCATCCGCCACAGTCTCATTAAACATATCTAACCGTTTATAGCCAGTTAATGATTCTGCCCAGAACGTCCGGTTATCCTGATTGCGTTTTTCTGCTATACTTTCTATGACAAAATCACGGTAACTCGCTTTTAACGGCGTTACCTGGACCTGATCTCCATGCGCAAGAATAGCCAGGTAAAGGTTGTTCAGTTCCGTTGTAAAAGAAGCGACACTCCATCCATCAAACATCGCATGGTGAAACTGGAAGACCAGGATATAGTCTTTCAAAGTCTGCAATAAACTGATCCGCCATAACTTACCCTGATGCACCACAAAAGGAACAGCACGTTCTTCTTCCAGGTAATTCGCTAAATAAGCCCCTGATCCGTTTTCAGTAAACGGACGAATATCGCGGAATACCATTTCAGCATCCCCTGTTTTATAAACAACCTGCACATCCCCGGTATGTACATCCAGATCAAACCTTGTCCGCAAAATTGAATGTTTGGCAACCAGTAGTTTTAAAGCCTGTTCAAAAATTTCCCGGTTCAGTGACGAAGGCATTTTAAAGGTCAGCTGATCATGATAAACCGACTGTTCAGGATTGAGCTGAGAGGCATAAACCATTCCACTCTGAATATCACTCATCGGGTAAACATCTTCGATCTCTGTCTCATCTTCAAAATCCGGCAGCAAAAGTGAACGCAGCGATTCCAGCTCAGCAATTACAGCATCGCGTATTGTATGGCCTTTATCTTCAGCAACGACTGCATGTCCTGAATCAATCAGCGCCGATAAACGGCTGATCGTTGAACACTCATATAAATCATATAAACGAATGGTATCGTTAAATGCTTTACGCAAGCGGCTGATAACCCCGATGGCAATAATCGAATCACCGCCAAGTTTAAAGAAATCATCATGAATCCCTAATTCTTCAATTTCCAGAGACATTGCCCAGATTTCCTTTACTTTTTGTTCAGTCTCTGTCAGCGAATCTTCCGCATCCGCCCTGATGAGCTGAATAGTATTCGCATCTGGCAAAGCTTTTTTATCCAGTTTACCATTTGCAGTTAACGGGAATACTTCCAGTGTTATAAACACATGCGGCACCATATAATCCGGTAAACGTGCTTCCAGGTAAGCAACCAGCCCGTCTCTGTCAAATCCTTGTTCATTTGCAATCACATAACCTACCAGGCGTTTCTGTCCGGATTCATCTGCAGGTGCCAGCACAACACATTGCCCCACTAAACCACTTTGCTGAATGGCACTTTCAATCTCTCCCAGTTCGATACGGTAACCGCGGATTTTCACCTGGTCATCCATCCGGCCAATAAATTCTAAATTCCCACTGGCAAGCCACCTGCCAATATCACCTGTTTTATATAAACGATTGCCGATCACAAAAGGATCTTTGATAAATCTTGCTGAGGTCAGTTCCTGTTGATTCAAATAGCCACGCGCTACACCTGCCCCGCCTACATAAATCTCTCCGGCCACACCAATAGGCACGGGCTGTGCAAAATTATCCAGCACATAAGCCTGCCGGTTATTCAGAGGACGGCCGAGCGGAATATTCCCTGACGAGCTGACTTCCTGAATCGTGTAACAGATAGAAAAAGTTGTATTCTCCGTTGGCCCATAACCATTGATAATAGTCTTATCCGGATAAAATTCGCGGAAGCGCCTGATATGCGCGGCTGATAGTTTCTCCCCGCCAACCATAATAGCCGATAAACCTTCAAATAAATCAATGTCTACATCAACAAGCAGGTTAAACCAGCCTGCGGTAAACCACATGACCGTGATTTTGTTGTCTTGCAATACTTCTTTGAACAGGCTGTTATCCAGTAAGCTGCTGGCCGGACAGAAAACCAGTCGTCCGCCATTCAGCAACATGCTCCAATATTCAAACGTTGTCGCATCAAAAGACGCTGACCCCGCAGACAGCAATACATCCCGGGAACTCAGCTTGATATAATCCGCACCCGAAATCAAACTGGTCACATTGCTATGGGTAACCAGAACACCTTTCGGCTGTCCGGTAGAACCAGAAGTATACATGACATAACATAAATGAGCAGGCCGAAGTGCTGTAGGCACGGCCGATGCCGGTTCCTGAGCAATAAGCTCCCGTTCCCCGTCTAACGAAATCACACGGACAGACGTTAGCAGTGATTTATTAGCCTCACTGCTGACCACTATACCCGCTTTGGTATCTGACAAAATATAATCGATACGCTCTTGCGGATATTCCGAATCAATGGGTACATAAGCACCTCCGGATTTCAGGATACCTAATATTCCGATCATCATATCCACAGAACGTGAGATACAGACCGGGACCAGTGTATCTTCTCTGACCCCTGCACTGCGCAGGTAATGTCCGAGCTGATTACTCTGTTCATCCAGTTCTTTATATGTTAAAGATTGCCCCAGGTAAACCAGTGCAACTGCATCAGGAGTCTGAGCCACCTGCCAGCTAAACAAATCTATTAAGGTCTGCTCATGCGGATAAGCAACTGCTGTGTTATTGAAATCAAAAAGCAGTGCTTGCAGTTCCGGTTTACGCAATAGCGGCAGCTGATCTATTTCTTGCGATGGCTTGCTTAAAATAGAGGCAAGCAGCTGCTGATAATTACCAAACATGCGGTCTATTGTTGCTGATTTAAACAAATCGGTACAATATTCCACACTGATTTCAATTCCTGCTGCCCGTGCTACGACAGAAACATTCAGGTCAAACTGGCTGGTTGCACGTCCTGTTTTTTGCTCCGTAAAAACAGCTTCCCCTAAACGGAATTCTGGTACTTCAGGAATATTCTGTACGGTAAAAATAACCTGGTACAAAGGATTTCTACTTTTATCCCTTTCCTGGCCAACCGCCTCCACCACACGTTCAAAAGGGACATCCTGATACTCATAGGCGCTCATTGCAGTTTCTTTAACCTGCTGCAACAAATCCAGAAACGAAGGGTTCCCGCCAAGGTTACTTCTCAAAGCCAGTGTATTGGCAAAAAAGCCGATCAGCCCTTCCAGCTCCTGACGTGTCCGTCCTGCAATCACACTGCCCACACAAATATCATCCTGACCGCTATACCGGTGAAGCAAAACTTTAAAAGCAGCTAACATAGTGATATGCAAGGTCGCGTCCTGTTCCCGGGCCAGCAATTGCAATGCCGCAGATAATTCTGTATCCAGCGTAAACACAGCTACCGCACCTTTTGTACTCTGAATTAAAGGACGTGGATAATCTGTGGGCAACTCCAGCTGACTGGTTCCTTCCAGCTGATGTTTCCAGTATGTGATCCCACCGCCCCACTGCCTTTCTTCCTGCGCACGCTGCCAGATAGAATAATCTCCGTATTGCAATGGAAGTGGAGGAAGTTTTGTTGTTAAATCCTTTATATTCAGTTGATAAAGAGATACCAGTTCCCGGATCAGTACCGAAACCGACCAGCCGTCTGCTGCGATATGGTGAAGGATAATAACCAATACTTGTTCCTGCTCCGAGAGCCGGATCAGATGCGCCCGCAGCATATGGTCTGTACGCAGATCTATGACTGATGAAGAAAGCAGGGACAGCAAATCATCCAGTTTGATTGCTCCGGTCTGGATGTGATTTATCCTGTCCATTGACCAGCTATCTTTTTCCAGAACAAACTGAAAAGGCTGATCGTCAGCATCCTGATGAATTACTGTCCTTAAAATCTCATGACGGTTTACCACTTCATTGATGGCTTGTTCAAGCGCATCGGCATCAACTGTTCCCGACAAACGGAAATACATAGGCATATGGTACTGCTTACTTCCGCTAAGCTGATCTATCTGCCAAAGCCCCTGTTGCCCATAAGACAAGGGAACATTCGTTTTCCTTTGGTAGACCGGAATAGCAGAATGGGATGAACCCTTCGCTATATTTTCTGCGATATAAGATGCAAGCCGCTCTATATTTTTATATTGAAATATACTTTTTACCGGAACATTTACCCCTAATTCCTTGTGTATATAACCACTAACCCGCATTGCGAGTAAGGAATGTCCGCCCAGTTCAAAGAAACTATCATGGATCCCTATAGAATTTACCTGCAACAGTTCTTCCCAGATATTAACCAGCCTGGCTTCTAATTCATTGCTGGCAGCCACATAGTTACTGCTCAGCTGCCCTTTAACTGCTGCTGAAGGCAATGCTTTTTTATCCAGTTTACCGTGAGCGGTCAGTGGAAAAGAAGCCATTTCTACAAAAACACGAGGCACCATATATTCTGGCAACTGAGTTTCCAGATAAGAGATCAAAGCTTGTTTGTCAAATACCTTTTCCGGGATCACATAACAAACGAGCTGATTGTTGCCCGACTCTTCCACCGCTATCACCACAGCCTGGCTAACCAGTCCGCTTTGCTGAACCGCATTTTCTATCTCTCCAAGCTCGATGCGGTAACCTCTTACCTTGACCTGATCATCTTTACGGCCAATAAATTCGATGTTCCCATCCGCAAGCCAGCGGCCAATATCTCCCGTTTTATACAAGAAGCCACCAGATTTGTTGCCAAGCGTATCCGGGATAAATTGTTTTGCAGTTAGCTCTTCGCGGTTCAGATACCCCCTGGCAACACCTGCCCCACCGATATAGATTTCCCCCGGTTCACCCAAAGGCAATAAATGCCCCTGATCATCCACTATATGTATTTGTTGATTTCCTGCGGGTTTACCGGCAGGAAGATATTCCCGGTGTTTAGCCTCAGGCTCATAAGCATAAATGGTAGAGGTTACTGTACATTCTGTGGGCCCATAAGCTACATAAAACTTTAAGTCAGGATGCGCTTGCGTCCACTGCTGTGCCAGTAAAGTTGTACAACGCTCTCCGCCAACCATGACCGTTTTTAAACTGCGCGGCGCTTTGTCAAAAGGTACATTTCTTAGAAACCCCGGTGTATTCAGGATATAGGTAATCTGTTCTTTATTCAGCAAAACAATAAGCGCTTGTGTATCGAGCTGTACTTCTTTTGGAATTAAGACCAGGCCTGCGCCATGCAGTAAAGCGACAAATAACTGCTCTACAAAAGGATCAAAAGTGTAACTGGTAAATGCTGCCACCCGGTCATGCTGGTCAAACTTTAAAAGTTGCTGACGGTCATAAACTAAGTTCACCACATTTTGATGGGCGACCATCACCCCTTTAGGCTGCCCGGTAGAACCAGAAGTATAGATTACATAACACAAATGATCAGGGCGCAATTCATTGAATACTGGTGAAACCGCTTGCTGAGCAATCTCCTGCCAGTCTGCATCCAGTGAAATTATACGGCGATCTGGCTGCTGTGCAAACTTTGTAAGGTGCGCTGCGCTGCTCACCAAGATAGCGGCCCTGGTATCAGTCAGCAGAAAATTAATTCTTTCCTGGGGATATTCGGGATCAATCGGAACATAAGCGCCCCCTGCTTTCAAAATACCCAGTATACCAATCACCATTTCTGCCGAGCGGCCTATACAAACCGGCACCAGTGTATCTTCTTTCACTCCTGCACTGCGCAAATAATGCCCGAGCTGATTACTCTTTTCATCCAGCTCTTTGTAGGTTAAATGCTGATCCTGATAAATCACTGCAATCGCATCAGGATGCAGGTTTGCCTGCGCTGTAAATAGCGTGGCCAGGTTTTTATCTACAGGATAAAGTGCTTCTGTAGCATTGAATATTTTCAATTGCGCCAATTCCGCTGTGGTGAGTATTAAGGGTTTCTTCCCCGTTATAAACGCAGGTATTCCAGCTTCGGCATCAACCTTAATTTCTTCCACAGGAAGCTGAAGGCTGTTTGTAAACTGCTTCAGAATGGATAATAACTGCGTGACAAATGTTGCGATTTCTGTTTCCCGGAAGTATTCATGGCGAAATCCAATGACCAGTCTTAAGGGTTCATTTTCTCCGTAATCATGCCACATAATTTCCAGTGGAGTTTGCTGAAGCCTGCTAAATATAAGCTCATGCGTGAATTGAATATCAGTTCCTAAATTGAAAGATAAATCAAATACGATATGATTGATTACAAAGTCAAAGAAAGGCCCGGCTAAAGGATCATGTTTAAAATACCTGCTCAGATCACCAGCAGTATAATCAAGGTGCTGATAATCTTCTTTTTGAGAGCGGGCAATAGCCTGGATGAAATCAATCAATTTAGTTGCTGGCTGATAGTTCCCTTCAAATGGGGCTACCCCGGAGAACATTCCCAAAATTTCCCGCAGATGTTTTTGATTTCGCTTATGTGCAACTGTACCGAAAAGGGAATGCTCCTGTCCATAGGTTTTAGCCAGGTAAATCACCATGGCAGCAATCGTTAAATGCTGCAAACGGACTTGACTGGTGGCTGTTAACTGCGCCAATTGTCCCTGCTGCTCTTTGGTTAAAAGATAGGTATAACACTGGCTTTCTTTCCCCAGGTCATTCAAGGCCTTATAATTTCGCTGAAGGATGGAAGCCGGTTTAGTCTTTATTTTTGCCTTCCAGTATTCAGCACTGCTTTGATAAGCGTCAGACTGGTAATGTGCCGCTGCTTTTTCTACCTCCTGCAGATAAGAAGGGGAAACAAAAACCTGCTGTTCATTATTTAACAGGCTTTTATATTTACTGGAAATATAATTTGTCCAGACCCTGATACTATAGCCATCAAAGAACAGGTGATGAAACTTAAAATAATAGTAATGTTCATTGCCGGATGCTTTAAGGATATATTGTTCAACAGGCAACCTTGATTTTTCTAATAAAATCGGCTGATCATTCTGATTTTCTATCCATTGGAGAATCATTGCTGCAGGCTGTTCATAGCTTGTAAAGTCTATGAGCTGAACCGGAAACTGACGTTCCCTTTCTGCAAGCTGGTATCCAGGGTTAAAATCGTCTGCGGCAACCGCCATTTTAAAAACATCAAAAACAGCATAGGAAGAAACGATAGCACTGACAAATTTATCAAGGTCTAATGCGCCCGTTATCTTAAAATAGTTATTGATATTGTAATGGGGACTATTGATATTAATCAGCTGATCAATAAAGATGTCCTGCTGAGCAGGATGAATAGGGAATGTGTTGGATGAGAGTTTCATGCAAGGTTAAATTAGCCACTCCTATAGGAGCTCTATAGGAGTAGGCAGTAAGAAATCTATAAGATGATTGTTAATTTTTAATCAGGCTATTTGTTATAGAGTATTTCTCTTTCACCGAATAGCCGCTCAGCGACAATTCCTTTTTCCCTGCACTCTGCTATTAATTTGTTGGATTGTACAATAGGATTTGACGCATCAGTATATTTGATACTGCTGATAAATTCAACCCAGGGCTCTTGTCCCATTGCATAAACATAAACTTCCTTAGGATGGAAGATGTCTACCAGGGACATTCCTTTTTTACAGTCAGATCCTGATAGTCTGCGGCTGTTATCCTGATCTCTGGGTAATTTTTGAGGAAGCAGCTGTCCGTATAACCAGGATAAAGGGGCTCCATCACATTCCATCCCCAGGAAAACAACATCCACATCCCCTATTTTTCTTTGGATATGTGCATATAATTCTGGTTCCATGATTCTTGAATCCGCAAAAAATGCGAGTTTAAAATCTCCTATCTGTACGAAATAGCAAGACTTTGTCAAGATATTCAGGTCACTGTGCTCCCCTGTAAATGGTACTCCGGTAATCATCGCATCCGCAAATTTTACAGATTCCATTTCATTGATCGAGATCACATTGTTAAAACCAATATGATTAAACATGAGCTTTAAATCAGGGTCCTGAAGTTTACCGCTGCAGGTATTGGGAACAATAATATTTTTGATTTTATGGCGTAATGGCAATAAGGTTTCAAATAAAATATGATCCTGATGGTTATGCGTAATCAAAACATAATCAATAGTATCAGGAAGATCCACATCTGAAAAATGGTCAACTTCTGAAGCATAGCCATAATAGCTGATCAGGGGATCAACCAGGATGCTGATATCTTTGGTTTCAATCAAAATACAAGCATGGCCGAAATAGCGCATCCGAATCTTATCGCCTGCGTATTTTTCATAAGCGGGAGGAACATCGGTTGTAAAAAAAGTCTCAAAAAGTGCCGATTGATCTTCGGTAATACCCAGCTGCTCTTTGATATAAGCGATGGTCTGGGGAACTCTCTTCATTTTAGCCAGCGCATCAATTCCAGGATGATCAAAAGCAATGTCTAAATGCAATGTATTTTCATCATTCAGCTTCGGCGTACTCAGGCAAAATGGTCTGTGGTCATTGTCAGTGATCCATAAGGCTAAACTCTGAGCACTTTTATTGTAATAAGAACTTTCATATAAAAGTGGTTCAAAGAACCTGAAGCCTCCGTTGTTGTTCCGGTCATAATAGAGCTCTACATAACCTTTAAGTTCTTCAGGTACGCGTGCATACATTTCTTCCATTGCGAAACCTTTCGCATCAGCTTTCAGCAGCTTATCTAATTTATTGACTGCTTTTGAAAATTCCAGGACTGGCTGCTGCTTCAATAAGGTATCTTCATAAATTGCTTTGACTTCACCGGCCCTCTCTATGGGTATATCCATAAAGGGGCCTCCCCTTAAGTTTGGATTCAGGACAGCTTCTGCATGAAGCTCCGGTGCCATTAAATAGGATTCCATAATGGTCATGTGCCGCCCGACAATATTCATCGCGGCTGTTGCCGGAGATATTAGATGACTCCATGCATACCATTTATCGACTAATGGCTCCATGACTAAATTGGGTTTAAGGTATACTTCAGTGTTTTTCATTGGTAGGTTAATTGTAAGTTAATTTTACTCTAAGATAAACTATATGACATTTATTTATATTTATGCACTATTTAAATAACAAAACCATTCACATATCCTTAAATGAGGATGTGTTTACATTATTTAGCTGAATTACAGCTATTCGATAATTACAATTTCAGAACGAATAGTCACAAAAACAAATAATAATTACACATAATTAAAATTTATTCAAAAATCAGCGTTTAAACCAATATTTATAGGAAAAACAAACCGTCTATTATTTTCATTTAAATAATAAACATTTGTTAATATTAATTTTAAAGAAACAAAGCGAATCAGCATGTTACCACTTTAATGAATTCTGTGAGCAGCAAGCGGGCCTGTGAATGTGGCTATTGAGCAGGATTAACCTGCGGCTGAAGAAGAACTTTTCAGCCAGTATTAGTGATCGGAATATAAAAAGGGCATAATCTCCCGATTATACCCGCTGGTTATTTGCTTTAAATAAGATTTATGGAGAATGAAATAATATGGATTACGACTGACTTTCCGGCTGATTAATTCCTGCTTTTTCGCCAGATAAGAAAATAGCAAGTAAAGAAACCAGCAGTACGAAGCTGAATTCTACTCCATTCCTTCCCGGGCCAACTACATACCATCCGGCCGGATAATGAACCAGCACAATGCCTGTGATTAAGATCAAACAAAAACCAGGGATAATGAAACGAAGAAATTTTCCGAGGATTAATAGTATTGATCCGAAAACCTGAAATATGATCATAGCCCAGGCGATAGTTACACCAAAAGGTGCAAAGCCTACGGCGTTTAAATAAGAATCGCCAAAGGCATTTACGGTTTGGTTGAATACGCCATGCAGACTGTGCGTAAGAAAAATAGTAGCTACCGCTAAACGTATTAGAAAGAGAGGGTTGATTGCGTTAATTTTATTCATTCTTAAATATATTATTTTTCCCTGTGATCTATTTATTCTTTTTTTCGATTTAGCTATTCCCCAGGTATTTCAACTTGATCAGCGGAAAATCTATCCTGGTTTTAAAGTCTAAATGCTCGTAAATTTTTATGGCTCTTGTATTCGTATCAACAACATGTAAAAAAGGGGTATTTCCCTGTGCTAAGTTTTTGTTGCACAATACATTTAATAAACGTTGTGCATATCCGTTACCCGTATGATCAGGATGTGTACAAACTGCACTTAATTCTGTAAAACCGTTCAAATTAAATCGTTCTCCGGCAACTGCAACCAGTTTACCATCTTTTTTAACCCCATAATAATCACCTAGTGCAGCAGTTCTTTCTTTAAAAAACCCGGGCTGTACTAAATTGACCAATTGCAATAATTCCTGATTATCAAACGCAGAAAGCTTAACTATCTGCTCCATATTTACCGCTTTATTCAACGTAGGTATATAGCACATTTGCAAACAGTTTAGCCTGTTCAGCACTTCCCATCCTTCGGGGATAAATGCCAGGTTATCTTTTAAAAAAACTTCTTCATTTACCTTAAAATAAGGTGCTATTTGTGTTAACAATTCTCCGTCCGGATTCGCCATCCCCATAAAAGGGATAGTACCTTCACTATATCTTTTAATTGCTGAATTACCGGTTGAAAAATCCTGATGAACTGTTTCAAGCGCGTTCCAGATCGGGTTATCCAATAGCGGCAAGTACTTTTCCATTGTATAGTATAATTTGATATTTAATAATTAATCTGTCTTTTTTGAAGCTTGTAAACCGTGATACCTTTGATAATAGGTCTTCTCTTTCAGCATTTCTTCCAGTTTTTGAATATTTTGTAAAAGCTGTACTTCCTGCTCAAATATCTCCTGGTTTAAAGCAGAAATATCCTCCCACAGTACCCGGTATTTCGCCAAATCTTTCTGCCCTTTTTTTGTTAGTTTCAACAGGCGTTTCCTGCTGTCACTAACTGATTTTTCAGATTCAATATATCCTATATTCTCCAGGCTCTTTGCAATATGGATTACTGCAGGATGGGTCAGGTTCAGTTCTTTTGCAATCTCTGAGATACTGATACTGCTGCGCTTGCTGATTAAATAATAAAGAATAAAATCTTTTGTTTCCAGTGGTAAGCCCTGTTCTTTATAAATAAGGGTCATATCACTGGTCAGCGATTCATACAACCGGCGCAGCCTGGCACCAATGGCAAAAGAGCCTGATTCATTAATAATGTTCGCTATCATTGTATATATTTACGTAAACGTTTACGTAAATATATACAATGATAGCGACAGCCCACTAACAATTTTCAGTTATCCCTGTAAGGACCTATAAATCAATTGGTAAATTATGCTTTTAAAGACAGCGGACTGGAAATCTTCGGGCAGCAGGAAAGCCAGCGGAAACTTTAACATCGGTGTGTAACATTTAGCTCACGTTTAAACCTGACCGTATCAATTTATAATGAATAAATAATAACTTATAGGCTGATTAGCTGATCACACCCTGAACCAATTCGTATCCTGAAAAAGATTTTAACTCCATGAACAAACTATTCAAATCCGTTTTATCGCAATCCTTTTTTATTTCCTTGTTTACGATCGCATCCGCTAATCAAAGCCAGGCACAAAATGTGATCATCCCTATAGAAACTGCACATAATGCCATGGTTTTACAGGCAGATGAAAGCAAGAATTTAAAAAACATCTTTTTAGGTAAAAAGTTGTCTGATGCTCAGGAATATGATTTTATTAAAAGTGTTTACAAGCAGACAGAAGATTATAGTAGTTTACTGAACTCTGCTTATACACCATCGGGATCAAAAAACCTGGTAGAACCTGCTATTTCTGTCATTCATGCAGATGGCAACCTGTCTTTAGATTTAAGATATGTTAGTCATCAGCAAACCAGGTTAAATGATAATGTATCCTTATTAAAGGTGCTGCTGAAAGATCCTGTTTATAATTTTGAAGTTACTTTATATTATAAATCTTATTATAAAGAGGATGTCATTGAGCAGTGGAGCGTAATTAAACATCAGGAGAAAGGGAACGTTACGTTGCAAAAGTTTGCTTCAGCGAATTTGTATCTTAAAGCAAAAAGTTACTGGTTAAAGCAGTTCCATGGAGATTGGGCCAAAGAAATGCAACCTGAAGAATCTCAGTTAACTCATGGTATAAAAACGCTTGATACTAAATTAGGGACGCGCGCCAACCTGTTTATGCCTTCGGTTTTTATGATTTCATTAGACAAGCCAGCGGGCGAAGATGAAGGAAATGTATTGTACGGGGCACTGGAATGGAGCGGGAATTTCAAAATTGATTTTGAAGTAGACTTTCAGGACAACCTGAGAATTATTGCTGGTATAAACAACTATGCTTCGGCTTATCAATTGAAACCGAATGAAGAGTTTGCGACCCCTGCATTTTTATATACGTTTTCTGATAAAGGGAAGGGTGAAGCGAGCAGAAAACTACAAAGCTGGGCAAGAAATTACAAGTTGCTGGATGGTAAGGGCAACAGGCTTACTTTATTAAATAATTGGGAGGCTACTTACTTCGATTTTAATGAGCAAAAGTTGAGTGGCTTATTAAAGCAGACCAAAAATCTTGGGGTAGACTTATTTTTACTGGACGATGGTTGGTTTGGAAATAATCATCCGCGCAATGATGACCACGCCGGATTGGGTGATTGGCAGGAAAACCGCAAGAAATTACCGAATGGGATTAGTTCACTGGTTAAAGATGCCAGTGCAAACGGCGTAAAATTTGGTATCTGGATTGAGCCTGAAATGGTAAATCCTAAAAGTGATTTGTACACTAAACATCCGGACTGGATTATTAAACAACCAAACAGAGAGGAACACTATTTCAGAAATCAGCTGGTACTGGATCTGAGCAATCCTAAGGTGCAGGATTTCGTCTATGATATTGTAGATTCTTTGTTTATTAAAGCACCTGCGCTGGCTTATATTAAATGGGATTGTAATGCGGTTATTTACAATGCTTATTCTGCTCACCTGAAAAACAATCAGTCACAGTTTTATGTGGAATATGTGCGCGGGTTATACAAGGTACTGGAAAGGATCAGAGCTAAATATCCAGTTGTGCCTATGATGTTATGCTCTGGAGGGGGCGGCCGGGTAGATTATGGTGCATTAAAATATTTCACAGAATTCTGGCCTAGTGACAACACTGATCCGTTAGAACGGATATTTATACAGTGGGATTATTCTTATTTCTATCCTGCTATTGCAAGCTCAAATCATGTTACAGATTGGGGCAAACAGCCAATTAAATTCAGGACTGATGTGGCGATGATGGGGAAACTCGGATTTGACATTGTAGTTAGTGAATTGAAAGAGAATGATTTAAAATTCTGTCAGGATGCGGTTAAAGGATATGATGGAGTAAAGCAGGTTATTTGGCAGGGGGATCAGTATCGCCTGGTTAATCCGCATGAGCAGAATATGGCTTCTTTAATGTATGTGGATCCGACAAAATCAACAGCGGTTATGTTCAATTACCTGGTTAATTACAGGTATGGTGAAAGTAGTAAAGCACCGATCAGGTTAAAAGGTCTTGATGGGAAAAAGAAATACAAATTGGAAGAGATCAATCTGTATCCGGGGACTCAATCTACGTTTAAAAAGGATGTGGTATTTTCTGGTGATTTCTTAATGAATATTGGGTTCAATCCGGAAGTGAATACGAACAGAACCAGTGTAATTGTAAAGATTACTGAGGTGTGATATGGAAACTGAAGTAAAAAGCAGCATTCCATATTAAAAATATTTGCTTGCAATAAGATCATAACAATAGCTTAATACAATATTATTTAGTTTTGTCTCTATCACATGAGGAACCACAAATCTGACAGAGAACTAGTAAAAGACATGAATGAGGGCGATGAAACCGCCTTTCAATGCCTATTTGATTTTCACTGGGATACACTATATGCCTTTGTTTACAGGCTGATCAATGATGAGGATCAAACTAAAGACATTCTGCAAAATGTATTTCTTGAGGTTTGGAATAAAAAAGATACCCTGCTTATTGATGATTCAATATTACCTTATCTCTATAAGATTGCCAAAAATGATGTTATGTCTTTATTCCGCAGAAACAAGGTCAGGCTGGATGGAAATGACATATTAATTCGTAATCTTAAAAGGTCTTCTGCTACAGATGACCGTATAATTGCCAAGCAGTTACAAGATGTTATTGATTTGGAATTGGAAAAAATGCCATTTAATGTACGTCAATGTTTTCAGCTGAGTAAATATGAACATAAATCTATCCGGGAGATTGCACTGGAACTCACGTTATCAGAACAAACCGTAAAAAACAATATTTCTGAAGCTTTAAGGAGATTAAGATTTTGCTTAAATGACAGTTCTTTAGGCTATCTGAGTGTACTCATCCCCTTCCTGCTAAACTTAACTTAAGTTTAACACTAAATTAAAGTACTTTTTCGCTCTTCGGGCGCTTTATAGCCGGAATGAAAATTAAAGGGGACAAATACTTACAGGAGAAATTCGGACAATATCAGTCCGGCAGTTTAAGTGATCAGGAAAAAACGATCATAGATGACTGGTTTAAAGAGAGAATGAAGAGTACCCTTTTAGCCATTCGGACTAACCACTTTCAAGCGGAAGAAATTCGTTCGGCAGTATATCGCAAACTTCAGCAACGTATTTCGCAGCAAAACAAAAAGCAGCAATATAAAAAATGGCTCAAAATTGCTTGTATTCTGCTTTTAATTTCCAGCATCGGCGCACTGACTTTGCATCAGTTTCAAGAAGCCAGAAAACCTGAAAAACAACTTGTCCAAATATTCAGTACTGGTAATGCACAGTATAAAAGAATCACCTTACAAGATGGTACGCAGATTTGGCTGAATGCTGCAACCCGGTTACGCGTAGATGCTCGTTTTAAAACTTCCAATTTAAGAAAGGTCTACCTGGAGCATGGAGAAGCTTTTTTCCAGGTTAAGAGAGATACGCTCAGACCCTTTAAAATTATCACACAGAATTTCATAACAACAGTTCTGGGAACGTCATTTAATATTACATCTTATCCTGAACTGAATACCTATAAAGTGGCTGTTGCTTCGGGGGAAGTAAAGGTAGATTTTCTCGATCAAGAACTTGTAAAGGAATTAGTACATAATGAGGTATTAACTTACAATTTAAGCACAAAACGTAAAATCATTACTAAGCAAGACGTTAGCTTGTGGAGTGGATGGAGATCAAACCAATCAGTTTATCTGGAAAACCTGACACTCTCTCAGATCGGTGCTGCACTCTCAAGAAAATACAATATTCAAGTAAAGACCGCTAGTCTACAACGAGATCATAAAACATATACCCTATACCTTTTCAATCAGCCGATACAACAGGCAGTCCAGAGAATTGCTTTAATTACCGGCATGAGTTACCAATTAACGCAACACACCTTAATCCTTACTCCAAATCCAATTTCAATGAAGAAAAATTAAACATAAAAAAAGCCGAAAGTGTTCGAGCACTTCCGGCTTCAATCAGCGCTGAAGCAGCCCTGATTTATTCAATTAACTCTTAGAAATTAATCAAAGCAAATAAATATGCAACATTATTACCAGTATCTGAAAGATTCAGTAAGAAATATTTCGTTTCTGATGAAACAGAACATTTTACTTCTATTCTTATTGACAACAACCCACATCCATGCACAATCAACAGACGCTTCTATTACAGGAAAAGTGATAGATGAGAAAGGAATAGCTGTCCCTGGTGCTTCCATAGTTTTACGTAATGAATCAACAGGTTTCCGTGCAGTGACGATGACAAATAAAGATGGTCTTTTTACATTAATCCAGCTTCCTCTGGGCAAGCCCTATACAGTTACGGTAACTTACATTGGTTATCCTAAACAGATTAAGGCGGATTTTGCATTGAATCAGGGAGATAATATTGTCGCGAATTTTCACCTCACAGAATCTGATAATCAATTAAATGAAGTAATCATTAATACCAATTCCTTAACTAAAAGGATTGATCGTCTGGGGTCGAGTACTGCGATTACTTCACAGAATATTCAGCAGCTACCTACACAAAACAGGAATTTCAATAACCTGTCAGCCTTAGCACCAACCACTAACGGAACAAATATTAGCGGACAGCGTGCTTCTTCTACAAATTACCTCATTGATGGTGCGAGTGCAAGAAATAACCTCACCTCCGGAGCGATAGGGAGTGGTCCTTATTCTTTGTCGTTAGAAGCTATACGCGAGTTTGAGGTAGCCACAAACGTTTATGATGTTTATAAAGGTCGTGAAGGTGGTGGTACGGTAAGTGCCGTGACCAAATCTGGAACAAATACATTGACCGGATCTGTGTTTGATTATTACCGTTCAGATTTTCTGGCCAGTCCTTACGACATCCGGGGAAACAAGCGCTCGCAGAAGTTCACAACCAATCAGTATGGTTTTAGTTTAGGTGGGCCGATTATTAAGGATAAACTTCATTTTTTTACGGCGCTGGATCGCCAGAATGAAAGTATGCCTTTCTTTATTGCTGATATCCGGAGTGATCAGGATCAGATTAACCTTGGAATTAGTAAAGGTGCGCTGGATAGTGTTTTAAGTATTGGAAGAGCAAAATATGGATTAGGAAAAGGGCAACAAACTGGCGAGTTTAAAAGACAAACGCTTGCGAATACTTTCTTTGCACGTTTGGATTGGCAGATCAATGATAAACACCGTTTGACTTTGAGAAATAACTACAGTGATTGGAATAATCCGAATAGTAGTGATGATAATTCCAATATTAACCTGTTTGAAGTGTGGGGTAATTTTAAATCAAGAGAAAACAGCACACTCCTATCTTTACGTTCTCAATTAAAACCCAACTTTCTCAATGAGCTTAAAGTTCAGTTTCAAACGGCAACAAGAAATTATGTACCCAACAGTGAATTACCTTCCGAAAATATCCCAAGGGCTATTGTCACTGTAAAATCTACTTTACCAAATGGTACAATCGGAAACAAGACAGTACAGTTGGGTGGGCAGCGTTTCTTTCCAGAAAACAACCTGGAAAATCAGTTACAGCTAGTGAATACTTCTTATTATAATGTGGGTAAATACAAGTTTACTTTTGGAACAGATAACACGCTGACTTATATGGATACATATATTTCAAGTGAGCAAAATGGCCGGTTTATCTTCAACAGCTTAAAAGATTTTGATAACCTGAATGCTTCCAGATATGCAAGGGAGGCACCAATTGATGGTGTTCCATCTGTACAGCAGTATATTTTAAATGCTTCGGTATTTGGTCAGGTAGAATACGATCTGGCTAAAAACCTAAGTGCCATGTTTGGTCTTCGTTATGATGTAACCAGCTTTATAACTGGGGCGGAATACAATCCTGTGGTAGAACGTACGCTAGGTTTAAGAACAGACAGTAAGATTACAGATGCTGGTAAAATTCAGCCACGTGTACAGTTTACCTGGGATATTAATGGAGAGAAAAAGGATATTATCCGTTTGGGTGGTGGCTTGTTCTCCGCTTATCCTGTAAATTATGCACAAGTAAATAATATTCAGAATAGCGGCACTAAGGTTGCCTCTATCGACGTATCCCGGCCGGCAAGTGGCCAGAGTTTAGTTCCGGTTCCTGATTTTCCTGCTTATAGAGATAATCCATCAACTGCACCTGGAATTATTGCTGGTGTACCTTATGTTTCCACCATTAATTTAAATGACCCTAATCTAAAAATGCCTTCTATTTTTAAGATGAACTTAAGTTATAATAAGATTATCGGTGATCGTTTGAGGTTAGGTGTTAATTTCCTGTATTCTCATACCAAAAACAATTATGTCTATCTGGATAAAAACCTGGTCGATAATCCATACTTCCGTTTAGCTAACGAAGAAAACAGAGCGGTATTTGTACCTGCAAACACGATAACTACGACAGGGATAACAAATAATGTACTGGGTAGAAAAACCAATGAAGTTGGCAGGGTGTTGATGCTAACAAATGGTGCAGTATTAACACAGAAAGCGATAATCATCGATGCGAGTTTTCGTTATCTGAAAGATGGTTATGTCAATGTAAGTTATACGCTTAATGATGCTAAAGATAATTCTTCGTACAACGGAAACGTTGCGAATACTTCTACTTTCAGACCAGTAAAATCTGATCCCCGCGATCTTTCTCAAATTGTCTATTCAGATAATCAATACAGAAATAAACTCGTGATCTACGGTACTACACCTTCCTGGAAAGGGTTTTCACTGAGCGGTACTTTCAGAGGAATCGGTGGAACAAGATATTCGATGACCGTTGATGCGGATATTAATGGTGATTTTGTAGGTGGGCCGGGCAATGATAACGATCTCGCTTTTGTATTTGATCCAAACAGTGCAAATATCAGTGCTGCAAATAAGGCCTCTATGGAAAAAGTATTAAATAATCCTGATAACAGAGCAAAAGATTATATTTTAAAGAGTCTGGGCAAAATAGCCAATAGAAATGGTGGAATTAATCCTTTCTCGGGCACGTTTGATATCAGGGTGCAGAAGGAATTTAAAACTTATAAAACACAAAAACTAACTTTAAGCTTTGACGCTTTCAATTTTGCGAACTTGTTAAATAAAAAATGGGGGGTGAATTATAATCTGGGTGATCAGAGTTTATTATATGTCACCAAGTTTGATCAGGCTAAACAACAATATGAGTACCGTGTAAACGAAAATATAGGTGTGACCCAGGCAAATGGCACACCTTATCAAATTCAATTAGGCGCAAGATATTCTTTTTAATAAAAAAATATGAATTCACGTAGAGACTTTATCAAGAAAGCAGCCCTCCTATCCGGAGGTGCTGCTTTAATCAACACTTTGCCACCTGTTATACAGAAGGCAATGGCTATTGACCCGGCTGCAGGCAGTACATTTTATGATGCTGAGCATGTAGTTTTTTTGATGCAGGAAAACCGTTCCTTTGATCATGAGTTTGGAACTTTACAGGGTGTAAGGGGTTTTAACGATCCCAGGGCAATTGACTTACTGGAATTGCAACATTAAAGTTGACATTTAGTTAAGCGGCAATATTTTGTTTATTTAAGTTTCTACCAAATTCTTCTGGGGACAAGTACCCCAGTGTAGAATGTAATCTTTTACGGTTATACCAAGTCTCTATATATTCAAAAACGATGAGTGCTGCCTGCTCTTTGTCTGTGAACTTATGCTGATACACACATTCAGCTTTGAGCGTCTTGAAGAAGCTCTCCGCTACTGCGTTGTCCCAGCAATTTCCTTTTCTGCTCATGCTTCTGATGATCAAAGGATTTTTTTCCAGTAAGCATCTGAATTCGTTGCAAGCGTACTGAACTCCG
>NZ_QLLR01000016.1 GCF_003259615.1 Pedobacter cryoconitis
GCTAATTGTTAGGTGGCAATAATTGTTAGTTGTTGATGTTAGATGCTAATTGTTAGGTGGCAATCGTTAGTAGCCAGGATGTTATTATTAAATCGTAATTAAATCTGTTTAACAGCTAGTTTTTATGCTAAAATATTGTTGATCTGGTAAAAAGACAGCTGATTATATAACTGTTAGTGGCACTGTAAAGTGAATTCTATTTTTTCAGAAGCTTCGTCATAAAACACATAGATTAATCCAACATCACCCCACATGAGTCCAGCATGCTCTTCCGAGTCAATTTGAAACAACAGTTTCATCGGTTTATTATCATGATCTGGTGTGCCCTCACCCTGAACCCAGTTAGGATAACCACCTATCTGACTTCTATACACCTGTTCACCCGCTAATTTTTCAGCTGCTTTCTGATAACTATCCCACGGTTCATCTTCATTTAGGACACAAGATAATTTCGAAGCATTTTTACTATAGATTTCAATCCCTTCCCAATCCGGTAATGATTGCACTGCTTTAAATGTTACCTCACAAAACTTAGTGAGTTCTGATTCAGTTGATTTATTAAGTTTTATAACCTGGTCAATATTTAATGTTTTATATATTCTCACCAGCCAGCCATCATTTTCAGTATCCCACGGAGACTCTTCCCAATCATAAAAAAACTGAACTAACTGAATATTATCCGGCAGGTTAACCTCACCATTATTAAAAACCTGAAAAATAAAGTCTAATTCCTGACCATCTTTCGTTTTCGGCCATTCTTCCTCCTTTTCAAAATAAGGCTGCCCACCAAAATGAGAAATCAGCTGTGTATTTTCTTTTAATTCTGAAGGTTTTGAAACGTTAATTTTTGTCGCTGACCTAATCAATGGTTTAATCAGATCTTCCAGATCTTTAAACGAAGTCAGGTTGTCCTTACTTAATTCTTCCCTGTATTTATCAAAATGCGAATCCATTTGTCTTTTTCTATTTCTTTTATAATCCCAGCTTTTGCAGCTTATTATTTCTCCTGTTTTTCAATCTAAGAGAACATTTACAAGGGTATAACTCTCGTTTTTACACTTAATTATTTCTCCTGTTTTTCAATCTAAGAGAACATTTACAAGGGTATAACTCTTGTTTTTGCACTTAATTATTTCTCCTGTTTTCCAATCCAACAAAACATTTACAAGGGTATAACTCTAGTTTGCATCATATAGATTATAACTTTTTTTGCATCATATAATTTATCCCGTCTTCCAGGAACACTCCAAATGTACTGAGGGAAATTTCAAAAGGCTATCATCCCGGTATAAAACAGGCTATGTGTGGGGGAACTCTTTGAGCACAAAAAAAAGCAACTACAGTTTCCGGACATTGATCCCGTTTGGGGATCGTCGACCGGAAACTGTAGTTGCTTTTTTTTGTGCCCTATTTCCCTGGTACTTACCTGTTATACTGAGTTTGATAGTACTTTTGATAGTTTCCTGAAGTAACATCACTTAACCAAGTTTCATTCTCCAAATACCACTCCACCGTCTTCTCTAACCCCTCTTCAAACTGCAAACTCGGTACCCAGTTCAACTTCTCCTGTAACTTCGTAGAATCAATCGCATACCTTAAATCATGACCCGCGCGATCCGTCACAAACGTAATCAGCTTTGCCGACTCACCCTCTGCCCTGCCTAACTTCTGATCCATAATCTTGCACAACAAATGTATCAGATCAATATTTTTCCACTCATTATGTCCGCCGATATTATAAGTTTCCCCGGTTTTAGCCTCATGGAAAATAACATCAATTGCACGTGCATGATCCTCTACCCATAACCAGTCGCGGATATTCTCTCCCTTACCATATACTGGTACGGGAAGGTTATTCTTAATATTATTGATAGCTAAGGGGATCAGTTTCTCAGGGAAATGGTGGGAGCCATAATTATTTGAACAGTTTGAGATTACTATATCAATACCATAAGTATCATGATAAGCTCTTACAAAGTGATCTGAAGAAGCTTTAGAAGCTGAGTAAGGACTATGAGGATCATATCCAGTGCTTTCAGTAAACATACCTGTATCACCTAATGCACCATATACTTCATCTGTTGAGACATGATAAAAACGTTTTGTGTTATAATCGCCTTTCCAGTATTCTCTGGCTGCATTTAACAGGTTAACAGTACCAATTACATTGGTCATTACAAATGCTGTAGGGTCAGTGATTGATCTGTCCACATGAGATTCTGCAGCAAGGTGAATCACCGCATCAAAGTTTTCCTTTTGGAATAGGGCATTGATCTCTTCTGCATCTGTAATGTCAGCTTTAACAAAACTGTAATTTGGGTTTGCCTCTATATCAGTTAAGTTAGCAAGGTTTCCTGCGTAAGTTAATTTATCCAGGTTTACGATTTGATAATCAGGATATTTATTAACGAACCTTCTCACCACGTGAGAACCGATAAATCCTGCGCCTCCTGTTATTAAAATTTTCTTCATTGTCTTATTTATACTTTTTTTTCTAGGTATGTCTTTATAATTCTTTTGGCAAGCCCAGCTCTGAAGCTGCCCTTGTCAAGTCGTACTGATCGAGTTTCTTTAAAACGATATTGAATTCTTCCTTCAGATCGTATTGCAAATCTTCGTGCAGCTTTATGTATTTTTTGTACAGTGCCAGTGTTGTTCTTAAAAAGTAGGTTTTCAGCCGGTCATTAAATTTTGCCATCGGTGAAAGCACACTCTCATTATATCCTGCTGGTATAGTCTTCAGTAAGTACAGTCTCAGTTCCGCTTCTGTATTAAGGTCTTTCGTCACTTTATAGTGATGGTTGACCCTGCCATTCAGCTTCCGGAGAATGAGCAGTGCATCTTTGGAAGTTGCCTTTCTCAGTTCGTTCAGCCACGCTACAGATTCATCAATTTCCTCTTGAAGTAATTGATGTCTTTCTTCCAGATCAGACTCATCTTCCAGGAGTTTAAAGTGGAGGTGCTCTGTCAGTACTTTATCTTTTGCGATCAGACGCAGCAGTAACTTATCCTTTTCTTTATCAGGAATAGCTGTTATTGCTGCTTTAAGGTCTTTATGATCTTTTAATAGCATTTAAAATGGGTTATCTTTGATGTAATTTTCCCAGGCCCATGCTGATGACATCATTTGATTAATGTCGAGTTCTGCTTTCCAGCCCAGTTGTTCGCTGGATTTAGTCACATCACCCCAAACCTGTTCAATATCGCCTTCTCTTCTTGCGCCTATGGTATAGTTCAATTGAGCGCCTGTAGATTTTTCAAAAGCACCGATGATTTCCAGTACCGAAGTACCTTTTCCTGTGCCCAGATTGAATACTTCATAGTTACTTTCTGCTTTACCGCTTTCCATGCGCTTAATTGCTGCAACGTGCGCTTTTGCAAGATCCACTACGTGGATGTAATCTCTGATTGCACTCCCGTCCGGGGTATTGTAATCGTTTCCGTAAACGGTAATCGGGCCGCGCTTACCTATAGCAGATTGTGTGATAAATGGAATCAGATTTTGAGGTACACCAATCGGCAATTCACCAATCAGCGACGTTTCATGCGCACCAACCGGGTTAAAATAACGCAAAGAGGTCACTTTTAAGCCTGGGGTAACGGCACAGGTTTCAGTCAGGATTTCTTCTGCGATCTGTTTGGTATTTCCGTAAGGTGATTCAGCTCTTTTAACAGGGGCATCTTCAGTTACAGGCAATTGATCGGGCTGTCCGTATACGGTGCAGGATGAAGAGAATACCAGGTCTATTTTACTATCAAATGCGTTAATCAGATTGATCAGTGAATAGAAGTTGTTTCTGTAGTATTTAAGTGGCTGTTGTACGGACTCTCCTACTGCTTTATAGGCCGCAAAGTGAATCACACCTGTAATATCAGGATGCTGGTCAACAAATTCCTTAACTTTCGCTTCATCACAAAGATCAAGTTCTACAAATTCTGGCTGCTGACCAAGGATAGTTTCCAGTTGTGTGAGAATCCTCCGGTTGGAGTTAGAAAAATTATCTACCAGGATGATTTCATAGCCTGCGTTGATCAATTCTACTGCGGTGTGAGAACCTATAAATCCTGTTCCTCCTGTAACTAATATTTTTCCCATTTCTAATTAGCGGTTGTATGTTGTAAAATCTTTATGTTCTTTATTTATCAATGCTTCAGCTGGCAGGCTTTTGAAATAAGCATAAGTAATTTTCAAACCTTCTGCACGGCTTATTTTTGGCTCCCAGTTCAGTAAGGCTCTCGCTTTAGTAATATCCGGTCTGCGTTGTTTAGGGTCATCCACCGGCAAGTCTTTGTAAATAACTTTTTGGGTAGTCCCGGTCAGCTTAATAATTTCTTCAGCAAACTGGCTGATCGTAATTTCATCAGGATTCCCAATGTTTACGGGCTGTGCGTAATCACTTAAAAGTAAGCGGTAAATACCTTCTACCAGATCGTCTACGTAACAGAAAGAGCGGGTTTGTGAACCATCACCGAAAACGGTAAGATCTTCTCCTCTTAGTGCCTGGCCAATAAAAGCTGGCAATACACGGCCGTCATTCAGACGCATCCTTGGCCCGTAAGTATTAAAGATACGAACGATACGTGTTTCAAGTCCGTGGAAGGTATGGTAAGCCATAGTCATCGCCTCCTGGAAACGTTTAGCTTCATCGTATACACCTCTCGGGCCTACAGGATTTACATTTCCCCAGTACTCCTCAGGCTGAGGGTTAACGCTTGGGTCACCATATACTTCTGAAGTAGAAGCAATAATCATCCTTGCTTTTTTATTTTTTGCCAGTCCCAGCAGATTATGTGTTCCTAATGAACCCACTTTCAGGGTCTGTATAGGAATTTTAAGATAATCTATCGGACTTGCAGGGGAAGCAAAGTGCAGGATATAATCCAGTTTGCCGGGTACATATACGAATTTAGAAACATCGTGATGAGAGAACTCGAAGTTCTCCAGGGCGAACAGATGTTCTATGTTCTGAAGGTCACCTGTAATCAGGTTATCCATCGCAATCACATGATAGTCTTCTTTAATAAACCGGTCACATAAATGCGAACCCAAAAATCCGGCTGCACCGGTAATCAATACTCTTTTACGCTCCATTAATCTATTAGTTTACGGCCTATGCTGTTGTAATAATATCCCAAATCAATCATCTTCTGTAAATCGTATAAGTTACGACCGTCAAAAATGACTTTGTTCGCTAATTTCTCTTCCATTCTTTCGAAGTCAGGATTACGGAAAACTGACCACTCTGTAGCAATCAGCAGGGCATCTGCACCTGTCAATGCTTCATATTGGTTAGGGGCATACTTCACTTTATCCCCAATCTGAGCTTTCACATTTTCCATTCCTTCAGGATCAAAAACGGTAACTGTAGCGCCGTGTTTAACCAGTTCATCGATAATGTATAAGGCTGGTGCTTCACGTATGTCATCAGTCTCCGGTTTAAAAGCAAGCCCCCACAATGCGAAATGCTTTCCTTTTAAATCGTCTTTGTAATAACGCAGCAATTTATCAACAAGTACAGTTTTTTGCTTTTCATTAATCTCCATAACTGCTTTCAGAATCTGGAAATCATATTTATTCTCTTCGGCCGATTTAGCCAAAGCCTGCACGTCTTTTGGAAAGCAAGAACCTCCGTAACCAATACCGGGAAACAGAAAACGTTTACCAATCCTGCCGTCAGAGCCTATTCCTTTACGGACAGCATCCACATCAGCCCCTACCAGTTCACAAAGGTTAGCCACTTCATTCATGAAAGTGATCTTTGTAGCCAGGAACGAGTTTGCGGCATACTTAGTCAGTTCTGAGGAACGTTCATCCATAAATAGAATCGGATTTCCCTGACGTACATAAGGTCCGTATAACTCGGACATTAGTTTCTGTGCACGTTCACTTCTTGTACCGATCACTACACGATCTGGTTTCATAAAATCTTCCACTGCCACGCCTTCACGCAGGAATTCAGGATTCGAAACCACATCAATCTGGATAGAAGTGTGTTCAGCGAATACAGCCTGTACTTTATCTGCTGTCCCAACAGGAACGGTAGATTTATTGACAATGACTTTGTATTCAGTTACCAGTTTGGCGATGTCTTTTGCTGCACCAAGAATGTAGGAAAGATCAGCTGCACCGTCTCCTCCGGGAGGCGTAGGCAAAGCCATAAAGATAATCTGCGCAGAAGCTACTGCCACTGCAAGATCAGTGGTAAAGGTTAATCTTTTTTGCTCAATATTTCTAAGGAATAACACGTCTAATCCTGGTTCATAAATAGGTATTTCCCCATTTTGCATTTTCAGAACCTTTGCTTCATTGATGTCAACACAAATCACAGTATTACCTGTTTCAGCAAGACAAGTCCCTGTTACAAGCCCTACGTACCCTGTTCCGATTACGGCAATTTTCATATAGATGTTTTAAAATATATTTAACTCGTTCAAATTAACTTAATGCCTGTCCCATTTGATCATACAAATTTCAACAGGCTCCCAGATACATCACACTAAAGCCTAACGACTTAACATATAATCAGAAAATTTTAAATTTTAATCAAGTATCTTCGGCTAAGATAATAAATAAACAACAAAATGCTTTTGCTTTATAATTTTGGTATCTCGCTTTACAGAGCGGTTATTTTCATCGCTTCATTCTTTAACCAGAAGGCTCAATTATTTCGGAAAGGCAGACAAAATATCTTTGATTTTATCGAAACAAAGGTAGATGGCAAACACAAACATGTCTGGTTTCATTTTGCATCGCTGGGCGAATTTGAACAGGGAAGAACTGTTCTGGAACAGCTGAAGAAAAACTATCCGGATAAAAAAATCATCGTTACTTTCTTCTCTCCTTCGGGTTACGAAATCCGTAAAAATTATGCGCTGGCGGATGGTGTTTTCTACCTGCCACTGGACACCAGAAAGAATGCAAGACAATTTATAGAGCTTATTCAGCCTGAGATTGCCATTTTCACAAAGTATGAGTTTTGGTTCCATTATTTTCAATTGCTTCACGAAAGAAAGGTACCGCTTTTGATTATCTCAGGAATCTTCAGACCTGACCAGTTATTTTTTAAATGGTATGGTGGTTTTTACCGCAGTATGCTTGATTGTGTAACTCATTTTTTTGTACAGAATACCGAGAGTGTGGAACTCCTGAGTGGGTTAAATTATCAAAATGTAAGTTTAAGCGGGGATACGCGTTTTGACAGGGTAGCGGAAAATGTATTAACGGTAAAATCTTTACCCTTGATTGAAAAGTTTTGCGGACAGGCCCCTGTTTTTATTGCGGGCAGCACGTGGCCTCAGGATGAGCAATTAGTAACTGCTTTAATTGCTGCTTATCCGCAATGGAAGTTCATTATTGCACCGCATGAGATTGATTCTGCCCATGTAGAGCAGCTGCTCAGATTAGTACCGGGAGCGTTACGTTATACGCAGTTGAATGCTCAGCTCCCTCAACCAGACAGCCAGGTGATGGTCATTGACAATATTGGCCTGCTTTCTTCGATTTACCAGTATGGAAAGATTGTTTATATCGGGGGTGGCTTCGGGGTGAGCATCCACAATACGCTGGAAGCCGCGGCTTTTGGTTTACCGGTGATCTTTGGCCCTAAGTACGATAAGTTTCATGAAGCAAAGGATTTACTGCGTTTGAATGCGGCGATTACCATCAAGTCGATGGATGAACTTTCTGCAGCTTTTGAAAAGCTACAGAAAGATACCAATGCCGGGCCTGCGGCGAAAAAATATGTGCAGGATAAAACTGGTTCTACCAAACAGATTTTAAGCTATCTGGAACAGTATGTTTAAGATTATTTCGAGTGATGGTCTTTAACCATTTTCACCAGGGCAGCAATCCATTGAGGATGATCGTTTAAGCTGGAAACCAACTGTACTTCTTCTCCTCCTAATTTCTTGAATTCTTCCCCGTATTCTACCGTTACTTCGTAAAGCGTTTCCAAACAATCTGCAACGAAAGCCGGACAGAAAACCAACAGTCTTTTTTTGCCTTTTGCGGCTAATTCTTTAAGGGTATCAGAAGTATAAGGTTGTACCCATGGTTCTTTTCCTAACCGGGATTGAAAACACACAGAGTACTGTGTAGCCGGGATATTCAGTTCGGCAGCAATCAGCCTTGCGGTATCATGGCATTGTGCAGAGTAACAGAATTTATTCACATCTGTTAGCGTAGCACAGCAATCGGCGCTTTTAAGACAGTGCTGACCGGAGTGATCACATTTTTTAAGCTGACGTTCTGGTAAACCGTGGAAACTGAATAAGATCTGATCGTAAGTTTCCGGCTGATATTTCTTTGCATTGTCAGCAAATGTACTGATCATCATTTCGTTATCATGGAAAGAGTTTACGAACGATACCGGCGGAATAGTTTGCCATTTACCGACGATCTCCATGACTTTCTGAATGACTGATCCGGTACTCGCTGAAGCGTATTGAGGGAATAAAGGGATAACCTGGATGCTTTCTACCAGTCCTGCTTTCATGCGCTCTAATGCCGCTTCAATGGATGGGCTTTGATAACGCATAGCCAGTTCTACGTGATAGTCTGAGCCTAGTTGTTCCTGAACTAATGCGGCTTGTATTTTACTGTAATATAAAAGGGGTGAGCCATTTTCATCCCAGATTTCTTTATAAAGTTTAGCAGTTTTTGGACTACGGAAAGGCACAATAACTCCTTTTACTAATAATGTCCTGCTAAATGTGCTAATGTCAATTACGCGTTCATCCATCAAAAACTGATCAAGATATTTACGCACATCTTTTACTTCCGGACTATCCGGAGTTCCCAAATTCACTAATAATACACCCTTTTTTCCCATAGTTTATGTAAAGAATCAGCACTGATATAAATCAGAAGTTGATTTCTGCAGCAAATATACATTATGCCTGATTTGCCTTAGAACGGCTTTTGAATAATTACTTTTTAATGATGAACAATTTAGTTAAAAAGACTCCAGTTTGGCTTTTACCTGCTCCATCAGCCACATCGGGGTTGAGGTAGCTCCGCAAATACCAATTTTATCGTTTACACTAAACCAGCTCATATCCAGTTCTTCTATATTAGAAATGAAGTAAGAGTGTTCATTGTATTTTTTACAAACATCGTAAAGGACTTTTCCGTTAGATGATTTTTTACCGGATACAAAAATTATCCTGTCATAGTTGACTACAAAATTCTCCAGGTCTTCGTAACGGTTAGAGACTTGCCTGCAAATCGTATCATTGGCTTTCACTTCATATCCGCGGCTTAATAGCTGTTCTTTGATGTAATAGAATTTATCTGTGCTTTTAGTAGTCTGACTGTAAAGGGTAAATTTACCGGGTAAATCTACATGATCGAGTTCGGCAAGATCCTGGAAAACGATGGCATTACCATCTGTTTGTCCTTGTAGTCCGATCACTTCTGCATGACCATGTTTCCCGAAGATCAGAATCTGCTCTTTATCGTCATAGGAGTTTTTAATCCTGTTTTGCAGTTTCAAAACAACCGGACAGGAAGCATCAATTAAAATCAGGTCATTTTCCAGTGCCAGCTGATAGGTAGAAGGTGCTTCTCCATGTGCCCTGATCAGTACCTTTTCATTGCGGAGCTGCTGTAATTGTTCGTGGTCAATGATCCGCAGGCCTTTATCGGTTAAACGCTTTACTTCTTCATCGTTGTGAACAATATCACCAAGGCAGTATAAGTAGTCTTCTTCAGCCAAAATATCTTCAGCCATTTCTATAGCATATACTACCCCGAAACAGAATCCTGAGGCTTTATCTATGGTAACGGCTAAATCGTATTTCATGTTCTTTGTTTTCAATTGATACTACAAAATTACACAAAAAGAGTTTCATATCAATGTCAGTTATTTTTTGCGTGGCTGAAAGATCCTGATCGAGATCGCCTTCAGCAAGGAAATGACCAGAAAAATCATTTGTATGGGATGAAGCAAAACATTCCACAGCGCATTTTGGCCGGACAGGAAAGAAATCATAATCCTGCTCAGGAAAATAAGCCCAACCGGAAGGATCAGTAATCTGTAATCATAATCAGCCAGAATATAAAGCGGCCCACCTATAAGCAGCAGCAGGTACAAAAGGGCTACCAAGCTATTATTCCCGAAGTTCCTTAACAGGCGCTGGCCTGTTTTATGAATTAAATCGTTTTGGTTCTCGGACACATAACTATATATCAATTGATTACCAACCAGGGTTTCTGCTTTAAGTTTTTCTTGTTTAACGGCTTTAACGATTTCCAGTGCTTCGGGTATCTCCCCTTTCATCCGGCGGTGCCATTCGTATTTTTTATAGATGGCAGCATCAAAAAACATGCACTGGTTTGTGCCTGCGGAAAATGCCGGGCTGGAAAAAAGACGGATGAGCCTGAGGGGAATTAAATTCAACAGCACAAAGTTATGGAGTGGCAGTAAACAGTAATTGAAGAATCCGCTGATAGATTGGGTAGGAATGATGTTGAGCAGCGTCAGGTTAAAAACTTTAGTCCGGTAAATCAAACTATTGATCAATCCATCGCAAATGATGGTATGAGTACCTAAAAACAAGAAATAATCTCCGGTGGCTTCATCTTCGACTGCACCTGTTTTCTGCTTTCTGAAATTAAAGCGGCGGTCGGCTGCACAAAAACTGGCCAGTGCTGCAGATTGATCTGCATTTTCATGGCGCTGAATAATAACTTCAATGTCGTAGTAGTCTTGTGCTTTAATGGTGTTAAGCAGTTCCAGTAAAACCGCAGTATCGGGTGTAGCTTCAATCAATATCGAAACCTTGTCATCGAAATGCCTGCCATAAATGCCCAGTTTAGGATTAGACAGGAAATTAAATACAGTGACAGAGAACCGAAGGACAAGAAAAATAAGGATGATATAGATCGTGGTGAGAATAAGCATACTAGCTTAAATAAACACCATCCTCCTGCCCTGCTACGTCAAGAACGACATCTACATGCTCTTTTAACACAGTAGCCATCTGCAGACCTACGAAATCGGTCGCTACCGGGTATATTTTATGACTTCTGTCGACGAGCACAACTGTACGGATCTTTTTATGGGGGGTATTCAGGAATACACCAAAGCCATAAGCCAGGGTTTTACCGCTGTTCAGCACATCATCAACAAGGATAATTACTTTATTTTTCACTTTAGCCGGCTCCAGGTCAGTAGTTGCTTTAAGGCAGCTGTTCTCTTTTTCCAGGTCAATTTTAAGCATAGTCACCGTCAGGTCAGAGATTTCCAGTAAAACTGTTTTTAGCCTGAGGGCAAGTTTATATCCTCTGTCCCATATTCCTGCAAGCACAATTTCCTTCTCATTTAAATTGTCCTCCAGGATCTGATAAGCCATACGGTTAATTTTCTGCTGAATTTGTTTTTTATCTAGAATAAGTAATTGTGAATCGGCCATCTAAATTATGATTGTTTTAAGGGACAAAAAGAAGGATTTATTATCTCAACCAAATATCAGAAAAATAATTTCAAATTGTTGCAACGTTTACAAGGTCTGTGCGTCTAATTTGTATAAACTAATAAAACCAAGATGATGAAGTCGAATTTTTTACTCAAACCAACACTGCTTTTACTGATCACTGCTTCTTTCAGTGCATTTACTTTAAAAGCTCAGGATACTAAAAACATAGCTTTAAGTAATGTTTCTGGGGTAAGTGTCCATGCAGGCATTGACTTATTTATTACACAGGGCAATACGGAATCTGCTAAAATCGTAGCCAATAAAGATTTTATCAACGAAGTCGTTGTAGAAAACAATGGCGGAAATGTAAAAGTGTCCTGGAAAGAAAATCGTGGTTCAGATTTTATGAAAAATAAAAGTGCCAAGGTCTATCTTACTTATAAAACACTAAATAGTATAGCTGCAAGCAGCGGAAGCTCTTTAAAGACCGAAAACACTTTAAAAACTGGTTCACTTGATGCTAAGGTTTCTTCTGGTGCAAGTATGACAGCGAGTATCGTTTGTAAGGATCTTCAGATAAAATCGAGCAGCGGGGCTTCCTCTTCTTTTTCCGGAACAGCGTCTAATCTGGATGTTAAAGCAAGTTCTGGTGCTAATGTAAAAGCTTTAGACCTAAAAACTGACTACGCAAATGCAACGGCCAGTTCTGGTGGAGATATTGAAATCAATGTAGCAAAAGCATTGGAAACTACTTCAAGCAGTGGTGGTAGTATCAATTATAAAGGAGGGGCAAGTTTAAAAAACAACTCTTCCAGAAGTGGTAATGTGAACAGGATAAATTAATTTTTGAGTTTTTAAACAGAAAACCCTGACCTATTTGCCATTGGTCAGGGTTTTTTTATTACTTTTTATAAGGGTAAAATATAAAATTGGCTCCTTCGGGAACAATAACAAAGACACACATAAAGTCTTCTGGCTTTTTATAATTCTTCAGAAAGAGTTCTTTAAGCTCAGGTTTTATGATCCCTTTTTCTATAAATTCTTCAAACATCGAAGCCTGGATATTCCAGTTGGTATTCAGTTCTTCTTTGTTTAAAATCATTTCCCCTATAGATACGGTATGCTGGTGTGCTACAAATATCGGATTCTGAGATACTCCTTCAGCAATAATTTCCAATGCAATCTCTCTGATAGATTCTGCGTAAAGTTCCAGATCTTTTTCCAGGCTAACTAACGGGCTAACCTTTTTTTCAGTTTTCCCTTCTTCAGGCTGTTGAGGCAATAACTCTTCTATATCCATCTGTGCTAATTTATTTGATTAGATTTAATAAAACAACGTTTTCTACGTGTTGTGTGTGCGGAAACATGTCAACCGGTTTAATACGGCTTACTTCATATTTCTCTTTCAGTAAAGCCAGATCCCTTGCTTGTGTGGCTGCATTACAGCTTACATAAACAATTTTCTCTGCTTCCATTTCTAATAGTCTTTCGACTACATCGGTGTGCATTCCTGCGCGTGGCGGGTCAGTAATGACCACATCTGGTTTACCGTGTGCTGCAATAAAGTCTGTAGTCAGAATATCCTTCATGTCACCTGCATAGAAAACAGTGTTTTCAATGCCGTTCAATTCTGAGTTGAATTTAGCATCTTCTATAGCTGTTGGCACATATTCTACACCGATAACCTGTTTTACACTGCCTGCAATAAAATTGGCGATTGTTCCTGCTCCTGTATAAAGGTCATAAACCAATTCGTCGCCTTTAAAACCTGCAAATTCTTTAGTGATTTTATAAAGTTCGTGTGCTTGCAGTGAGTTGGTCTGATAGAATGACTTCGCTCCGATCTTAAATTTAAGCCCATTCATTTCTTCGAAGATATAATCTCTTCCTGCATAGGTAATTACCTCCTGATCAAAGATAGTATCGTTCTTTTTCTGATTAAGAATGTAAAGCAGGGAAGTTATTTCAGGGAAATTAACTTTCAGGTGTTCCATTAAACCGTTCACCTGCTCTGGTTCTGCATAAGCAAAAACAACCACAACCATCACTTCTCCTGTAGAAGAGGTACGGATAATCAGGTTTCTCAGGCTTCCTTCGTGGTTACGAAGATCATAAAAGCTTAAATCATTTTTAAGCGCATAAGCTCTTACTTCATTCCTTAAAGTGTTTGATGGTTCTGCTTGCAGGTAGCAATGCTGAATATCAAGGATCTTATCAAAACGCAACGGAACGTGAAAACCGAGTGCATTCATTTCCAGATCATCACGATCTGTCATATCCTGCGCGTTTAACCAGCGTTTGTTGGAAAAAGTATATTCGAGTTTATTACGGTAGTATTTGTTTTCAGCAGAACCTAAAATTGGCTCCATAGAAGAGGTGTCTACTTTTGCAAGACGCTGTAGTGCTGCTTCAACATTTTTTTGTTTGAAGTGCAGTTGCGCGTCATATTGCATGTGCTGCCATTTGCAACCGCCGCAAGTACCAAAATGCTCACAGAATGGATCTGTCCGCAGGTCTGAAGCTGTATGCAGTGTTTCAATAACTGCTTCTGCAAAATTCTTTTTCTTTTTTACGATTTTGACATCAACGATATCACCTGGTACGGCTTTATCTACAAACACAACTAATTCATCTGCTTTGGCTACTCCTTTGCCTTCTTCAGCAATATCAATTATACTTAAATTGGGCAGGATGGTAACCGTTCCAGCTTTTCTATTTCTACTCATTCTGCTGCAAAGCTAAAACTTGTATTTAACAGTTCCTATTTTTTTTAGCTTCCTGAATAGTAAGATGATAAATTTACAACGGATAATCAGGGCACAATGATTTTATCTGGCTATAATTATACCCATCAGCGTGGTGAAATCGACTGGTTAGCTCCCAATTCCGAAAACCTTCAGGATAATTCCTAAAAGGCCTCCGTCAAGGTTAAAGCTAACATCGAACTTCTCTTCTACCAGGATTGAAATCTCTAAAACCTCTTTGCTCATTGTAAATGATGTTACAAAGTAAATATAGAGGTTTATATACCGAAAACCAAATTGGTATATATGCTTGATATTAACAAATTATGAACAGTTTATACCCTGATCCTAAAGTGCTGCTTTAACGAGAAAAGGCAGCATTTCTTTTTGGAAGCTGACAAAGTTCTTACGAACGTCTGAATCGCTTACAGAAGTAAAGGCGAAGGAGAAGACTATACTTTTACTTGCTTTCAATAAAAATGCAAGCCCTTCTCTTCTGGATGGATTATTCTTAAAATGATCCAGGCCAAGGTAGGCGGAAAGCAGTAAGGATTCCAGCTGGTCTGAAAGATGTTTAAGGAACTCTTGTGAATTGGCATTTTCCCTGACAAAATCCCACCCGATAAATTCGTTGCAAACGGTATAGGTGAGCCTGCAGGTTTTCATAACCAATGCTTTAAGGTGTTCTTCTTCATCAACAAACTGTGCTTTGTTTTTTAATATTTCATGCAAATTAAGGTCAAGATAGTCCATCAGAATAGCATCTAATACTTGTTCCTTGCTTTCAAAATATTTATAAATGGTTGCTTTGGCTATTCTTGCTTTTTTTGCAATCTCATTTACGCTGGTTTTATGATACCCGTATTTCCTGAATAGTTCTTTGGCAGCTCTAATGATGCTCTCTTTTATTTTTTCTGGTTCCATCAATTAGTGACTCGGTAACTGTTATTTCCTGAAATAGTTATATTATATGTTCTCAACGCTGCTTTAGCAGGTGCTTTTGTTGGCGTACCGTCTATCAGGGAGTATTTAGCGCCCGAACATGGATCAACCACATTATAAGGATTTTCGATAGTCACTGCGCACCTGTTTTCCGGATTTACAGTACTGCAACGGTCATAAGCTTTATAACTATACCCCCCGCTACCATCAAGACTTACATTGTACGCAATAATCACTCCTGCAACCCCACCATCGATTAAAATTGCACCCTTTGCTTTCAGATCTGATAATTGCCCGGGGGTAAAAAAACCAATAATATCGACACCTACATTAGGCACCAGGTTGGTTTGCTTTCCACATGCGGAAAATAAAAAAAGTACTAAAAGAAGGCCTGCAATTTTTCTCATAGATTGGTTTTAAATCAACGAAGTTTTAAATTGTTTCAGGAAACGCTGATCGTTTTCTGAGAATAAGCGTAAGTCTTTGATCTCAAATTTTAAGTTCGCAATACGCTCGATACCCATACCGAATGCAAATCCACTATATTTTTCACTGTCAATACCACAGTTTTCCAATACATTCGGATCTACCATACCACAGCCTAATATCTCTACCCAGCCGCTATATTTACACAACTGACAGCCTGCTCCTTTACAAATGGTACAGGAAATGTCCATTTCTGCAGATGGTTCTGTGAAAGGGAAATAGGAAGGGCGGAAACGTACTTTAGTACCTTCACCGTATAGTTCCTGCACGAAATAGAAAAGGGTTTGTTTTAAATCTGCAAATGATACATTCTCATCTACGTACAAGCCTTCTACCTGGTGGAAGAAACAATGTGCTCTTGCAGAGATTGCTTCATTACGGTAAACGCGTCCTGGCATTAATGCTCTGAAAGGTGGTTTCCCGGCTTCCATCATCCTTACCTGCACAGAAGAAGTATGTGTCCTTAAGGCAATATCCCCATGCTCTCCGCCTTTTTTTATGAAAAAAGTGTCCTGCATATCTCTTGCCGGGTGTTCTTCTGGAAAGTTTAAGGCAGAAAAGTTGTGCCAGTCGTCTTCTATTTCAGGTCCCTCAGCTACAATAAATCCAAGTTTACTGAAAATATCTACAATCTCTCTTCTAACCAAAGCCAGCGGGTGACGGGCACCTACTTCAAAACCTGCACCAGGAAGTGTTAAGTCCAGGCCAGCGTCCTTTCTGGTCAGTTCTGCTGAGTCTTGTTCTTTAAGTGCCTGGTATTTTGCTTCTGCAAGTTGTTTAAACTCATTCAGAACTTTTCCAAGTGTTCTCTTTTCTTCCGGAGATACGGCTTTAAATTCATCAAAAATATCTTTTATAATTCCTTTAGTGCCAAGGAATTTTATTCTGAACTGTTCTAATTCGTCTGCATTTTCCGTAGAAAAAGCATTTATTTCCGTAGTATATTCTGTAATCTTAGCTTGCAACATGATGCCAAATATACAGCTATTTCATTAATATATTAATAACCGGCAAATGCGAATTATTTTTGACGTTAAAACAAGAAACCGCCATTCCTGCTGAGGGAATGGCGGCTGGTCTTTAGTTTATATAGAATAGACTTAAGAGATTACTTTCAATTCTTTTCCTACTTTAATGAAAGCGGCGATAGCTTTATCTAAATGATGTTGTTCATGACCTGCAGAAAGCTGTACTCTGATACGTGCTTTCCCCTGAGGAACAACAGGATAATAGAATCCAATCACATAAATACCTTCTTCCAGCATTTTTGCTGCAAATTCCTGTGCAAGTTTAGCGTCGTATAACATCACCGGCACAATCGGGTGAATACCTTCTTTAATATCAAATCCGGCTGCTGTCATTTCCTGACGGAAATAAAGTGTATTGTGTTCTAATTTATCTCTTAGTGCTGTACTTTCATTTAAGAGTTCCAATACGGCAACTGAAGCACCGGCAATTGCAGGAGCCAGTGTATTAGAGAATAAATAAGGTCTTGAACGCTGACGAAGCATGTCAATAATTTCTTTTTTCCCTGCTGTAAAACCGCCGGAAGCACCACCTAGTGCTTTACCTAAAGTACCTGTAATAATATCAATTCTATCAATTACGCCACAGTGTTCATGTGTTCCTCTGCCTGTTTTCCCCATAAATCCGGAACAGTGAGATTCATCAATCATAACCAGTGCTTCATATTTATCTGCTAAATCACAGATTTTATCCAATTGTGCAATGGTTCCATCCATAGAGAATGCGCCGTCTGTAACGATAATACGGTGACGGCAGGAAGCTGCTGCTTTAAGCTGCTCTTCCAGGTCTGCCATATCGCTATGTTTATAACGGAAACGTTTTGCTTTACACAAACGTACACCGTCAATGATAGAAGCGTGGTTCAGTTCGTCAGAGATAATGGCATCCTGATCGTTGAACAAGGGTTCAAATACTCCTCCATTGGCATCAAAGGCTGCTGCATATAGTATAGTATCTTCTGTACCCAAGAATTCAGATAGTTTTTGCTCTAATTCTTTATGTACATCCTGAGTTCCACAGATAAAGCGGACAGATGACATTCCATAACCATATTTATCAATTGCAGCTTTCGCAGCAGCAGTTACTCTTGGATCTGAAGACAAGCCCAGGTAGTTATTAGCGCAAAAATTCACCACTTCCTGACCAGTACTTACTTTGATATCAGCTCCCTGAGGTGTGATGATTACTCTTTCCCGTTTGTATAATCCGTCTTTTTCTATTTGTTCTAATTCCTGTTGAAGAACAGGTTGCAGTGTTTTATACATATATGCTAGTTATTTGATGCTTCCAAAGTTATAAAAATATCAATTTAGAAGCCTTTTAATTTTAGCCTTCTCCTATAATCACTAATTAAATTTCCAATTGATCAGGCTTAATGGTTATTTCGGACACTAATTCTTAAGAATGTCCGAATAATAATTCAGGCAGCATACTTTAAAAGAATTTTATTTCGTATCTTGCAATAAATTATAAAGTAAGGATAATTTAGCTTAACTTTATAATCTGCATTAAATTAACAATTAATTATCCCAATTAGATAAATGACTGATAATCAAAGACAATATTTCGGACCCAGATTGAAAGAAATCCGGTTAGCAAAGAAAATGACGCTTCAGGAATTCTATAGCCCGATAGCTAAACACGTAAACAACTTCTCGCCTATAGAAAATGGCTCGAGAATGATAGGTAAAAGGCTGTCAGAGGATGTGATAAAACATTATCATATCAATGAAAACTGGCTGGCCACTGGTGTGGGGAAAATATATTCAATAGACGAACTGCTTAAAGAAACCAATAGCTTAAACACAGCACCAGAAGAAGGTGTTCCTTTTATTAATGTAAATCCTTCAGATTTTGCCTCCGGGGAACTTAATTTTTTAAAGGAGAAGCCCGAATATTATGTGAACTTCCGTCCTTTTAATGATTGTGATGCTTATCTTCCGGTCTATGGAGACAGTATGTACCCAAAGTATTCAAGCGGGGAAATAATAGCCATCAGAGAGGTTGTGAACAAAGACATTATCCAATGGGGAGAAGCCTATTTGATCATGGCAGACGAAAGTGCGAACAATATTACAACTGTAAAATTACTGTTTGAGCACGCTATTCCGGGTAAGATTGTACTGCGCGCAGCGAACACAGACTATAAAGGAGATACGATTCTGGATAAGCAGTCGATTAACCGGTTATTCATTGTCAAAGGGAAGATTACCAGAAATCAGCTATAGGATGAATCATGGCTGTATTTGAGATTAAGGGACAGTTGTCTCCCAACCGTTCGCAGAGAATTATTGTATCTTTGTCTGTATATTTTTAACTAAAAAAAAGACTATATGTCAATCACATCAGCAGATGAATTATTAGGGATGCAGCGGGTAAGTGATGCTGTTGCAAACACACTCAGACAAATGCGTGAATTCGCTCAACCCGGCATATCAACTAAAGAACTGGATGAATTCGGAGGAAAAATACTAGCTGGTTATGGCGCGAAGTCCGCTCCAAAACTAACTTATGGATTTCCGGGATGGACTTGTATCAGTATTAATAACGAGGCTGCGCATGGTATTCCTTCTGAGGAAAAGATACTTGCAGATGGCGACCTGGTTAATATAGATGTCTCAGCTGAACTGAATGGGTTTTGGGCAGACAATGGAGGTTCTTTTGTATTGGGAGACGATATAAATAATCATCAGCCATTAGTGGATGCTTCGAAAGACATCCTTTATAAAGCAATCAGCAAGATTAAAGGTGGGGTTAAGATTGCCGATATTGGCAGGTTGATAGAAACTGAGGCAAGGAAACATGGTTTTACTGTAATCCGTAATTTAGCTGGTCATGGTGTTGGCCGTAGTCTGCATGAATCTCCGGACTGCATTTTGAACTGCTACGATAAATACAATACCCAGAGGTTTAAGAAAAACTCAACGGTAGCTATAGAAACTTTTATCGCCACAACCTCCAACATGGCTATTGAGCAGGCAGACGGCTGGACATTAAAAGGAAATAAAGGCGGCTTTGTAGCGCAGCATGAGCATACGATATTAGTAACTGATGGGGTCCCTGAAATTCTGACCAGCGCTAATAAAATATAATTAAATTATTCAGGAGAAAAGAGGGGCACTTCAGCAGGGGTGCCCCTCTTTTTTTTGTGAAATTCAGTATTAATTAACTAAATTAATGGCACTAAAATAAAATTACTCTTATCAATCTCATACAAGGGCTTATGGTAGCGAAACATGTCATCCTGGTTTTCTTAACAACATTCACATTAATTTCCTGTCACAGTGCAAATCATAAAAATATGGAGCCCATTAACAATGAAAAACTTGTAAGAGTTTATTTTGAACATTTCAATAAGCATGACTGGGTAAAAATGGCCGATATATATGCTGAAACTGCATTGTTCAAAGACCCCTCTTTAGGAAAAGGAGTTGTAACACAAAAAAGAGAACAGACTGTAAAAAAATATAGTGAGCTAAGTCAGCAGTTTCCGGATGTCAAAGACAGCATATTGAATATTTATCCTTCAGGAGATAAAAATATAATTGTAGAATTTGTTTCAAGCGGAACAGCACCCGATAATTCTAAATTTGAATTGCCAATTTGTACGATCTTCACAATTGAAAATGGGTTAATTACCAAGGATTTCACTTATTATGATAATTCTCAGGAATAATAGCTAATTCCCGGGAGTAATAGTTTAATTAAGAACAGACCAAAAACAAGAAAGGGATGTTCCATCCAGACACATCCCTTTTCTAACCAAATATAAACCTGTATGAACGGGTTTTTCTTTTCTGTATCTGAAACAGATACACAGTATTATCTATCTAAAAATTGAGCCAGTTTAAGAAAAGACTTATTTCTTATATATTATAGGGGAAACATCCACTAACTGACCTGATTATGAACATATTCGTATGATTATGAAGTCTAAATGACCTGTTTACTACTCAAATATCACGAAAACAATCAGTTCCTATCTAATAATTAACAATTTTTAACAATAGCCTGATACCAATTGCAATTACTATAGGAAATCGAAGAATTAAACGCTGCTCAAAACCAATTATTGTGATTATTATACAGAAATAGCACGTAATGACACTAATTCAATATATAATCCTTTTCAGGTATTGGTGTTTTAAGTTCACGCTCAGAAAGTTCCAGTAAAGTATTTTCTATCATCCTGCAAAGTGAGTTTAAAGCAAGATCGTTGGGTTCTAATCCAAAAGGGTCTTCCAGTTCATCTGCTACCGCTTCTAAAGCCACAAAAGTATAGGCTATAAAAGAAACAATAACGGGCATCATCCAGCCTAAACTATCTACAAAACCAAATGGCAGTAAGAAACAGTAGATGTAAACAGTGCGGTGGAGCAATACTTTATAAGTGTAGGGGATTGGGGTACTGGCAATCCGCTCGCATCCACCAAGAATATTTGATAGTTCACTTAAATTCTGGTCAAAACTGACTGTAAGAATAGAATCAAGATCACCCTTTAGTCTATGCTTCCTGATCCAAAACCCCATTTCCTTAATCAACATAGCAGGTTTGTATATTGCAGGTTTCAATTTATCAGCTAAGCCTGCTCCCGAGATTTCAGCAATATCATTTGTAGCATCTGTATGACGTAATTGATGCTTCAGCGCATAAGTAAATGAAATCATCAAATCGACAAAGGTGTTGACTTCCTCTGTATTTGCTGTTTGAGACAGGGTCTGCGCTTGCCTGGTCAGGGAACGCGTAGTATTCAATAAAGAACCCCACAATTTTCTGCCTTCCCAAAACCGATCATAACTCACATTATTTCTAAAACCAAAGAAAATAGCCAGTGCAATTCCAAAAAGTGTGAACGGGCCCGGATTCAACTGTATTTTATAGTTAAAGAATGAGCCTCGAAAATAGACGATGACAATAGAGATCAGCAACAAAAGCAATAATCGAAAGAGAATCTGAGGTAAGACAGATCCTTTCCAGATGAAAAGCATTCTTAGCCAGTTTTCCTTTTTCCTGATGATCATAAGTTCCGGTTTTAATTTTTCTATTTTCTATCTGTTGCAATGAGGTAATTTGGGTCTTCCAGAATATTAACTTCAATTACTGCGGCTGCATCTTGTAACAAACGTCTGCAATCTGCACTTAAGTGTCGCAATTGCAAAGTTTTGTTGGCTTCAAAGTACCTTTTTGTTAATTTATGAATAGCATCTATGGCCGACATATCAGCTATTCTGCTTTCTTTAAAATCTATAATGATATGCGCCGGATCTGAAGAAATATCAAACTGTTCATTGAATGTACTCACCGATCCGAAAAATAAAGGACCAAATAGCTCATAATGAACCGCCCCGTTTTGATCTGTATATTTATTGACACGCATACGTTTTGAACTCTCCCAGGCGAAAACGAGTGCTGAAATGATTACCCCAATCAACACGGCCAATGCCAGGTTGTGCAGCCAAACTGTAATCCCGGCAACCAGTATCCCTACAAAAATATCCTGTTTGGGCATTTTGTTTATAATCCTGAAACTCATCCATTCAAAGGTGCCTATTGCAACCATAATCATCACCCCTACCAGTGCTGCCATAGGTACTCTTTCAATAATTGGTGCTCCCCAGATAATGATGACAAGAATAGTAAGCGCAGCAACAATACCCGACAAACGTGCCCTTGATCCTGCCGAAAGATTAACCAGGGTTTGGGCAATCATCGGGCAACCGCCCATTCCAAAAAAGAAGCCGTTTAGCATATTAGCCCCGCCCTGAGCGATACATTCCTTACTGCTGTTCCCTTTTGTTTCAGTAATTTCATCTACCAGGTTCAGTGTAAGCAGCCCCTCTGTTAGTCCTACACCTGCCATAATCAGTGCAAATGGAAAGATTATACTTAGCGTATGCAGATTGAAGGGAACCGAAGGAATATGAAAAGGAGGAAAACCACCACTTACTGCAGCAATATTTCTTACAATTTTAGTGTCAATACCTAATGTCAATACGATAATAAATACAACAATTATAGCGACAAGTGAGGAAGGAACAGCTTTGGTAAGTTTAGGTAATAAAACTACAATAGCTATAGTCAAAGCAACCAAACCAAGCATAATCCAAAGTGGATTACCAGAGAGCCATGCTGAATGTCCATTGACTACAGTTTTGAACTGCTCTATCTGCGACATAAAAATAATAATAGCCAGACCGTTTACAAAACCAAACATGACGGGCTGAGGAACAAGCCTGATAAATTTACCCAGCTTAAAAATCCCTACCAATATTTGAAATACTCCAGCCAATGCAACCGCAGCAAAAACATATTCTATACCCTGAGATTTCATCAGCGCAATCAACACAATTACTGTAGCACCTGCACCTCCTGAAACCATTCCCGGCCTGCCGCCAAAAACAGCTGTAACCAATCCCATAATAAAGGCAGCATATAAGCCTGCCAGGGGAGGAAATCCACCAAGAATAGCAAAGGACAGGGATTCGGGTATCATGGTCATAGCGACCGTTAAACCAGCAAGAATTTCTACTTTATAATCAATCTTTTGGGTAAAGTCGAAAAGATTTAGTTTTGACATCATTATAGGTCAAAGCTAATCAATAAAATTAAAATGAACAGGCGATAGCCTTTCAAGATTAAGGAAAGCAGGAAAAATTATAGAAGACAATTGTATTGCTCAGAAATGAGTTTTTTGTCTTGCAAGAGCGATATGCTGCGTGTAGTAAAACCTGCCATTAAAAAATGGCAGGTTTTACTTAATGACTTTAGTAGCCTGATTATGTGTATTCGGGTTGTGATTTTTTTTCTTGGTGATTTTGTAAGTTCCTAAAATAAGCATCGAAGCTGCTACAACAGTAAAAAGGAAATAAAATGATCTCTTATCCATACATTAAAAATTTAAATTGAAGATGTGCAAAACCTGTGCCTATAATTATTTGCAGGAGAAATTCTATTCTGAATGAGAAGCGGAAGAATTTAGAAGAGCAAATGGTAAGGCACTGATTGTTAACCCTAATTTAAAAATAATTAAGAATAATAACAAATAATTCAACAAAAATCAGAAAATTTATTTTGGTAAAGGAGAGGTCTGATCAGCATCAATCGCTTGCCAAATCATATCCTTTAACTCTACAAGCCCTTTTTGTGCAACTGAAGAAATAAATACTGAAGGAATATTTGCAGGAAGATCTTTCTTAATTTCTGCGACCAGCTCATCATCCAGCATATCAGATTTAGTGATCGCCAGTAAATGAGGTTTTTGCATTAACTCCGGATTATAGTCAAGCAATTCTGATTTAAGAATTTCGTACTCTTCTGTGATCGTTCTGTTGGTATCTGCAGGAACCATAAATAAAAGGACAGAGTTACGCTCAATATGACGTAAGAAACGGTATCCTAAACCTTTTCCTTTAGATGCACCTTCAATAATACCTGGAATATCAGCCATCACGAATGATTTATTCGCACGGTAAGATACAATGCCCAGGTTAGGGACAAGCGTTGTAAAAGGATAGTCAGCAATTTCAGGCTTAGCAGCTGAAACCACAGAAAGTAATGTAGATTTTCCAGCATTAGGAAATCCTACTAAACCAACGTCAGCTAAAACTTTTAATTCAAGTACAACCCATTGTTCGGTACCTGATTCTCCAGGTTGTGCGAAACGTGGTGTTTGTAAGGTAGAAGTTTTAAAATGCCAGTTTCCAAGACCTCCCCTGCCTCCTGCAGTCAGGATTTCAGTTTGTCCGTCTTCGGTAATTTCAAAAAGATCTTCTCCGGTTTCAGCATCTTTAGCGATAGTCCCCAGGGGAACATCAAGATATTCGTCTTTACCAGATTTACCTGTACTGGTAGAACTTGAACCAGGTCCGCCATCGGTAGCAAGAATGTGCTTGCGGTATTTTAAGTGTAAAAGGGTCCAGAACTGGGCGTTGCCTCTCAGGATAATATGTCCGCCTCTACCACCATCACCACCATCCGGACCACCTGTTGAGGTCATCTTATCACGGTGTAAATGCGAAGATCCTGACCCTCCTTTTCCTGAACGGCAGCATATCTTAACATAATCTACAAAATTCGAACCCTGTGACATAACCTTTTATTTTTTCTTACCAATAAAAATAGCGGGAAGAACTTACATCCGTCCCGCTATTCATTATATTATTTTAATTAATATTTATCAAGCACCCCGCACAATTCAGCAAAGATTTCATCAATCTTACCGATGCCGTTCACTTTTCTTAACTTGTTCTGTGCTTCATAATAAGGCAAAACATGAATTGTTTTGCTAAAATACTCATCAATACGCTTTTGTAATTTGTCTGCATGATCGTCAACTCTGTTAGTTAATTTCTGACGTTCGGCAATCCGTTTTGTCAGTTCAACCTGGTCAACGTCTAATGCAATTACAACTGCGATAGAACTTCCTTTACTCACTAAAAACTCATCTAATGCTGCTGCCTGAGCTACTGTTCTCGGGAAACCGTCAAAGATAAATCCCTTAGCTTCAGGATTTTTATCTACTTCTTCTTCCAGCATAGCAATCGTAATCTCATCGGGAACAAGCTGTCCGTCTGCGATAAGCGCGCTTACTTGTTGACCAAGCGGGCTTTGATTTGTGATATGTGCTCTGAAAAGATCACCTGTAGAAATATGTATCAATTGATAACGATCAATCAATTTTTGTGATTGGGTGCCTTTACCTGCACCCGGTGGGCCAAAGAGAACAAAATTTAGCATTTGGGTTGTCTTTAAAATTTTAAAAGCCTTTCCGCAATTGACAGTAAGGCTTTTCAGTTGATTATATTAGCTTCTAAAAAAAGGAGATTTAACCACTGAAAACAATTTATTTATTTTTGTTAATTTAAATCACATTAATCCCTGACTATATCCTCAGCAAATTGTACTGAACAAACAAGAAAAGGTTTAAGTTATAAATCAGCCTTAGCCAAAAAGACGAGCCTTTTGTTCCGATTGACCATTTTCCTTCAGAAGAATTCAGTGCTATTAACAAGAAAATTTCTTCTCTTTATTACAGCTAACTGTAAATCTTTTCAAGGCTGCAAATATATAATTATTAATTTACTATAGTTACTTTTTTTCAAAATACTGCTGTGTATTAGCCCTCTGTTTGTCTTCATTGTTTGTGTTTTATTATATACTATCAGACCTGAAATATTTGCTTATTTTGTGGCTTAGGAGATTCCAGCATTCTTTTAATCAACATCATCACCAATGCTGCTGCGCCAAAAGCAAACATGACCCACGGAGTACTGTGTATACCATGAGCGGCAATAGAGAATCCGCCTACCGCTGTTCCAATTGAAATGCCAAGGTTCCCAAAAGAAATGGAGATACTATTCGCAAATTCAGGTGCTTCTGGTGCAGTCTCTATCATATAAGCCTGGGAGGTCAAAAAACATGGGTTTGAATGAATCCCCATACCGCTATAATCAGTACTGTAGCAACAGACATGGGGCCCGAAAAGTAAATAGGCACAGCAACGACCGTCAATGCAATCAGAAAAATTGCAGTGATCTTTGTGATATTCTTCGTTAATAATTTACCTGCAATATAATTTCCTAAAACACCTGTCAATCCAAATAGTAAAAGCATCAGACTTATTGTTTGTTCATCCATTCCATTGACCTTGCTCAGGTAATCAGCAAAATAACTATAAGTGCTGAAAATTGACCCGATCATTAAAAATGCAAATAGAGAACTGGCAATAAAAACAGGCTTTTTTAATATCCGCAGCTGCGAACTATAAGATTTTTTTTCTGTAACCGGCATCGAGGGAAGAAGCGCTATGATCGCTATAAGCACAGTTAAACTAATCACGGCCTGTACCATAAAGGAAGATTGCCAGTTATTAAAAAACCCTGCAATATAAGTTGCAAATGGTACGGTAGTGATCGTTGCAATTCCGATCCCTCCTATCACAATGGCCATCATTTTATGGGCATCTTTCCGGTCTGCGTTAGTGGTTGCTGCTGCAACGGCAGTGGAAACTAATACCGGATGAAGAAAAGCCGGTAAAACTCTGACAAGCATCAATAGCCAGAATGGAGGTGCAAGGGATGATATAACTCCGGTAAATAAGAATATGGCCATGGTTAAAGCCATCAGGTATTTCCGGTTATAACCAGACGCGAACATTGTCATGAAAGGGCCTGCCAAAGCTACAACCATGGCATAGGCACTGAGTAACATACCCGCTTTATCGATACTGATCTGATAATAATCAGCGACCTGGGGAAGTATTCCAATTACCCCAAATTCTGTTGTAATCATGCCGATCAGGCTGAGACACCCAATATAAGCTATTTTATTTTTCATGATCAATTACTTACAATGGAATAAACATTCCTTTTTTGACAGACTTAGTTTTTTACTGCATCCCAGGCTGCCTGGATATACTTATTGATAGTTTCTTCCTGGATTGAGATATAATTACTATGATGCAATTTAACCAGCGACACGAGAGATCCACTGGTAAAGCCTATCCATTCTTTTATATCCCCATCTTTCATAAGTTGTTGTGTTTGACCGTCCAGATATACTTCATCAAGGTCTTTGAGATATAAACTTCCATGATGTTTGGCTTTCGGATTAATGGCAGGAGAATAATAGAATTGTTCTAAAAACATGAAATCCAAGGGCTCAGACAGGAAATATGTGATCATTTTCTTCCATAAATAAACAAACCGCTGTTTAACAGACAGCTCTTTATCATATCCCTGGGCAATAATGGCCGACTCTTTTGTCTTTAAATAAAAATATAATTCATTTACCAGAGCTTCCTTATTCGGGAAGTAATTATATATCGCACCCATACCGGTGTCTGCCGCTTTAGCTATTTCTGACATGGGGGTTGATTCAATACCTTTCTGAACTATTAATTTCAATGTGGCATTTAATATTTGCTCTCTTTTATTCATAGGAAATTCTCAATTGAGATTACAAATGTATTAAAAATGGAATATATATTCCATTTTTAATACATTTTATTCCTATACCAATAGTTTATATTTTTGTGAGCATTGAGGCGAGTCTTCTTAATTACGAATAATAAAGAGCCTGAACGGGTATGCCAGGTATATACACTGGATACTGAATGGAGAAAGTGCGATCAATTTATAAATGGACGTGAGGAAGTGTGGCCTGATGCAAAAGAGATTCGCTTCTATCAACAATATTCAAAATCAGGAGGAAGATAGAAAACTATTCTAACCTCAATATATTAGCGCCCAAATCCTCATCAAAAACACGTTCAAATTTCTTGTCATGCGTAATCACCATAATCTCCAGTGAGCCGGTCCCTACAGTACCGGACAAGATATGTCCGCCATAAGCCAGAAAATCATTTCCAGCAACAACTCCATGCAGATGGATACTTGGTTTTCCTTTCTGCCAGGCAATGGAACCGTTCATACTTGCAAGTTCAACATCTTTGAATTCACTGGGATTAAATTTTTTTGCTTTTGAATCGAAAAATCCAAATACTACATTGACAAATCCCATACCTGTAAAATTTGCAGAAAGTATCTTTTCATCTTTAGCAAATGCCTCCAATTGTTCGACAATATTATCTCCTTTTTGAAGTACCAGAAGATAACCAGCCGGTACTTTAGCATAGCGCTTATGCGATTCTGCTTTCTGAGCAAAGGTTACATCTGTAAATCCCAGGAGTAAAATTAATATGCACAAAACTTTTAAAGTATTTTTCATCTTTTTTTTCAAAAATACCCTAAAGATCAAAGTTGTCAAAATCAGTTAGCTGATAGCTAAACCTCATTGAGCTAATAAGGGCAATCATTGCTGTAGCATAAAAAAGGTAATCTGGTGCTTTCGATAGAAAACACCAGATTATACCTATTTACATTTGTAAACCCATTTATCGAGATCTCTTTTCTTAAGAATAGCGGAGTATTTTAAATTCTGAGCTTTGGGACATACATTATTCTGAAAGGAACTTTGTGACATGTTATCAGTATACTCAACTGCAAATACAGGCTTATTTTGTGTAATATAAGGTTTTACATCATTCTCCCATTTTTGATCAAAAGCATCTTCAGTCAATACCCAATCAAATTTCTTACTGTATTCTGCAGACAGCTCAGGTACATTTTTCTGGCCAATGCCCAGACCTTTATCATGAGCCAGTTTAATCAAAAAGTCGCAATATAATTTAGTATCATTAATACTAATATCAAACCCGGTTTCATTGCTGTAACTATCCAGGTTATCTGGCTCTATGGCATCAAATCCTTTACTGATAATTCTATCAATCCGGGAATTAAGCCATGGCCTTAGTTTTTCCCGTTGCCTGATATCAAGCCAGCGCTCCTTTGGCCACTCTGGATACACCTGGCCAATAACTTCTTTTGGAAGCAGGTTAATATCTGGTCTGTCGTCTTCAATTGTTCCTGCAGAAATGTATGCAATCACCTTTTTCCCCTGGGCATGCAGCGCCGCTACCTGCTGAGCTGTCGTCGTAAACGCATCTACATCGACTACTTCTGCTGTAAATGTATCACTGTTTTTCAGGTCATCCAGACACCAGTCAAATGTTACACCTGCTTTGGGTTGCCACCAGGATACTTTACTGGCTTCATTTTGATTACCATCTGCAACATTATTGTCGCTATTATCCTTACTTTCTTTTTGACAGGCAGTCAAAGAAAGAATCAGAATTGATACTAGAATCGTGTTTTTCATAATTTATTTTTAAAGGTTAGATTTTTAAACATGGATTAAAAGTCACTGTTGTCCAGTGCAAATGTATTTTTGGAATCTTTCCACTTGCCTTTAGTAAAATCAGGAAACTGTTGTGGCATATTCCCTTCTTGTATTGACTTTTCGGAAAGCGGGGTAATGACGCTCATCGTTAATGAATCATAAATATCTATCGGTGTCTGCTTCCGCTGTTTAACAGACTCTACAAAAGCATTAAACACAAACCAATCCATACCACCATGACCTGCTCCATCGGCCTGATGTTCATATTTTTTCCATAATGGATGGTCATATTTATCCAGCCATACTTTCGCTTTATCCCATTCGTCATAAGTTTTAGACTTGTCCTCTATGTAGATCGAATCTGCAACATCCATCCATAAACCCTGAGTTCCCTGTACTCTGAACCCTAAAGAATAGGGTCTGGGTAAATGAGTATCATGTGTTAAAGTGACCGTTTCTCCGTTTGCACAGTTCAGCATAGTGGTCACCAAATCACCATTTTTGAATTTTACAGCAAGATTTTTACTTCCAGGAGATGCTTTCTCTATATACTGGTGCAACCCCCTCGATTTGGAGGCAAACGAAACCAGGTTTGTAAACTGATTTCCTCTATTAATATTGATATAGTTCATAATCGGGCCAGCACCATGCGTGGGATAAATATCTCCATTCCGGTCTGCGTTCCATTGTGTACGCCATTGGGCTTCTCCAACTGTGTCTGGCCCAAACTCCCCGCCCTTTGCGTCAAAAGATTTTCCATCATTAAACAAAACACCTCTGAGATCATGTTGGTATCCCCCTTCTAAATGTATCAGCTCTCCGAAAACATTATTCCGGACCATGTTTAATACAGCGAGTACATCCCGGCGGTAACAAACATTTTCCAGCGTCATGTAAGGGATTTTTGTCTCTTCATAAACTTTTAAGATCTCCCAGTGGTCTTCTACCGTAATACCCGCAATCACTTCACAACCCACATATTTTCCAGCTCTCATTGAATCAATGGCCTGTTCTTTATGAAACTCCCATGGTGTTGCAATGATCACCGCGTCTATATCTTTTCGTTCCAGTAGTTTTTTATAGGCATCAATTCCTCCGGTATATTCTGCAGGAAGTTTCTTGCCCGCCTTTACAAACTGTGCACGGCAGTATTTTAAAGAACTCTCCTGTGTATCACATATTGCAGTGATTTCCACATCAGAACGAAGAAGCCCTTCACTGATATGGTTCCTGCCCCTTAAGCCCACACCGATATAACCTAATCTGATTTTGTCTTTTGCATTCGCAAATAATACTCCGGAGGGCATTAAAGTAAGTCCCGCCAATCCAACTAATCCGTTGGCACAAAAATGTCTTCTATCCATGATTCTAGCTGTTAATTAACTGATGATGTTTTCCCGCTTCTTTAAATATTACTTTTTCCAGAACCGGAGAATGGGTGCACAATTCCTTTAGCAGTTGTAGTTGCGCCCTGGTACGTTGAAGATTATGAGCTGGAGATTCGATCTTATAATAAGTATCTCCGTTGAGGTAGTCTGTTAAAAATCTTACCGCCTGCATATAAGGCAGCAAAAGGACACCTTTGATTAAGGATCTTAACTCCCACTCATTCAGGAATTGCCCGGCTTCTTTCATATATCCTTTGGTATAGGCTCCAAATAGTGGAAGATTCAATTTAATCTTCGACAATTCCGGTTCATCCTCCGCAGCTGTATTAATAATAGTGCGGATAGCATCCCCAAAATCATAAGCGATATAATCGGCCATTACAGTATCCAGGTCTATGATACACTGTGCCTTGCCTTTTAAATTCAATAGTACATTATTAAACTTAGTATCGTTATGGGTCACTCTCAAAGGCAAAGTGAGCCGCTGTTCATCCTCCTGAAAAAACAACATAGATTTAGCGCTGTCCTGTATCGTTTTTATCTCAGGCCATGCCTGTTGAACACGGTCAAAAGAATCTGTGTTTATGGCCTGTGCCAACTGCCCCAGTCTTTTTTCGATATTATGAAAATCAGGGATCACCTCATACATGGCTTCCGGAGAAAGATCATAAAGCATAGCCTGAAATTTACCGAAAGCTTTTCCACCCTCATAAGCCTGCTTTTCTGTTTCAACCACATCATAGGTTTTAGTATGCTTCAGAAAATGACACATCCGCCAATATTCCCCATTACTGTCCTGGTAAAAATAAGGGCCGGATTTAGTGGCAACCATGGTCATGACTTCTTTGTCAGGATTACCTTTGCCGGCGATGATCATTTTATTTTTAAGATGTGCAATAACTCTGCACATATTTTCCGTAAGCCTGGGAACATCTTTAAACACGTGATGGTTGATCTTTTGAAGCAAATAGTCATGTTCTTCACTCACCAGGTTCTTTAGCCGATAAGTATCATTGATATGCCCTGTCCCATAAGATTTAAGAGAAGAAATATCAACATGACATTTAAACTGCGAAGTGATTTCAAATAAATTCTTAATTCTTTTCAAAATATAACTTTAAGATGAATGGATAATTATTTAATAAGCTGATTCGTCCGCGCCAATATCTACGCGGCCATTTCTCACTCTCGCTTCTTTATCGATGTCAAATTCTCCGGGTTGAGCCACAAATGAAGGCAGGCCCCTGTTAACACATAAAGACGTGTTGCTTAAATGAAGATTTGGGTTAGGCAAGGCGGCAGAAATAAAAGAAGGTGTACTGTAGTTTGAATTTGCATCTAAACCAGTTCCGGCTTTAAATGCGGCAAAAGAGGGATAGGTAATACCGTTAATCCCGCCCCAGTCAAAAGTAACAGTGGCTGCAGAGCCTGAGACAGAGAAATAATTGTTATAATCAAATACCAGGTTGGTTGAGTTATATCCGGAAGAAGCAACAATCACAATATTACTGGCAGATTGAATAATATTGTTTTTGATAGTCAGATGATCTGTATTTTGAAGATGGATTTCTCCTCCCCAACCAGTTTTTGAGTAGTTTTTAAATAAAGTGTTATTGGTAATCGTGGAATTAATGACTTTACTGTTTGCTGCATTCGAGCCCATTATTATTCCAGCCTCCACATTATTATAGATAAAATTGCTTCTGATATTGATTCCATCTGTGCTATTGTTATTGTTCTCACAACCAGCACTGATCCCTGTTGAGTTCTCGTAACAAGTATTTCCTTCAATATTGATCCATTTTGCCCCGTCTACATAAATACCAGCAGAAGTTGCTACGGGTGAAACGCAACGGTATACTTTATTGTATTTCACATTGCCATTGCGTGCGAAATTTACGTTTGCAGGTGCGCCTGTCCAGGAATAATTGCCTGTCATATCAATTCCAATATTGGTGATGTCATGCACAGTATTATTCTCTATCAGGAAATTTTCTACATTACCCGCTACAGTTAATCCTTCGCTGAAACCGGTAGTACAGTTATAAATTTCATTATTCCCGATATAGATCTGGTTATAGGAATTCGCAGTTGTTCCCACGATAACCAAAGGATTGGCATTATCACTTGAAGAAGGAACAGTAGCGGCATTTGATGTCCACCCAACATTGTATATTTTACAATCTGTAAAATGGACATCTGTTCCTGAACCAGACATATAGATGCCGGAAGCAAAACTCCGGATATTATTCGCAATCCGGATAGATTGTACCCGGATATGACTTTTACTTGAAATGGCAATCATCGCGTTTTGTGCTGCATTGGTTGCATTCGCTCCGTCAAGAATCACCGTCCCGCTGTTGTAATTAGTCAGGGTAATAGGTTCAGTTGCGGAAGCTCCCGAATTGGGCCAGGTTAATCTTTCTTTATAGGTTCCTGCTGCCACGAAAATTGTGCTGCCTGCTCCTTCTGTTGTTTTATTCAATGCAGCCTGAATTGTTTTTAATGCCACAGCTGCCGATGTACCAGTATTGGTGTCATTTCCGGTTGTGCCATTGACATAATAGCTGGTCAGAGCAAGCAGCGTGGTCTTATCTTTTGAAGTTTCGGGCTGCCCCAAATTTCCATTGTTTACTTTGGAACAGGCACTAAAAAGCCCTGTCAGGAGGATAAAAATGATTACTTTTTTCATATAGGTTCAGGTTAATTTATAGTTTAAAGAAGATTTTGTTTTTATAGAGCCAGTAACAGAGTGAACATTCTGCAAACCATACCGCTAAAGCAGAGATCAGCCCGGTAAAATTGACAGGCAGATTAAAAAGAAGGTGCAGCATATCTCCGGTAAAAATCCCAACAGCGCCATTGAGCCATTCATGCCCAACAGTTTCAAAAAAGACGTAAATAAAAATGGCATTCATCCCTACTACGGTAAAAAACCAGGCATACTTTATATTTTGCCTGACATCAACCAACCAGTAAATCGCAGCTAACATCAACAGTACCCAACCTCCCGATGCGAAAACAAAGGAACTTGTACTGATTCGTTTAATAATCAGCGTAATCCCACTCAGATCCATGCCAAAACCAATCAATAATCCAATACTGCCTGCAAATACCAGCGCTTTGATTTTCTCTGCCGCCGTTTGCTTTGAGATTAAGAGTTTGCCGGCCAGCACTCCCCAAATAGTATGTGCAGCAGTAGGAATGGCATTAATTGCCACCCAGCCATCAGTGTTGATTTTACCCATAAGCAGGGTATCCACATAGGCCCCAAAATTATGGTACTCCGTAAAGGGCTGATCAAATCCCGGCACATGCACATAGCGGTATAAAGTTTCAGTCAGGATCAATAGTGCTATGGAAAACAGGAACTGGAATACGGGATCCCTGTTAATAATGAGGTAAGCAACAAGGCTGGTAAAAGCAAGCTGGGTCAGTACATTCCAAAGTTCAAAAACAGGTTTTCCTGCATAGACACAATGCAGCCCCACACCAAAAAGGAAGAGTTTAAAACTCCTGATTAAAACATGCTTGAGATTACGCTGCCATGTGATTCCCTTTTCCAGCTTTCTGCTGTAGGAAATATATAACGCGGCACCTGCCATAAACATAAATGCCGGCTGTACAAGATCCCAAAAACGAAGTCCATGCCATGGGTGATGAAAAAGCTGATCAATTATAAAGGAATTTTCATTCAGCCTTTTCAAAGACACAAAAACTAAACAACTTTCTGCACAAAGCAAGATCATGATCATTCCACGCATCACGTCTAAAGACATAAGTCTCCCCGCTACAGTCTGATTATCTGTATTTTTCATCGATATAATTTTAAATGGTATTTTTTGAACTTACTCTAACATTTCCAGAAGAAATCCGGGTTGCCCTTCATCAGGTGCATAACCAAGTGATACAGACCAGTCACTTTTAGTGGCGATAATGCCTATTCTTGCTCCTGAACCTGTGAGACTTTTTAACTTACCGCGTACCAGCCGCATTTCAAACTTCAAAAGTCCGCCTTCTTCTACAACTGTTCCAATTTGATAAGCCTCTGTGATTGATTGCTGCTGAAAGGAAAAACTGGTTTGAGGACCATTATGATAAAAAACATCCATATTCCCGGTAAGCAGAGGTCCTTCAAGTAAAATATCATAACCGCCGCCGGGAAAACCACCGAGTAGCCCCGTTGCACTGCTGTTGTCGGAGTCTATATAAAAATCAAAAATATCAGCATTAGATTTTCCAGAAGCCATTTCCATATAGATGTAGATATAATTTCCATCGTAGTCGTATTTAACTTTCCTAAAAACCCCTCCTTTAGCACCAGAAGTAATGACATTTGCTGTAATTGTATTCCAGTCATCCAGTGTCTGGTCATTCAATTTCACAGGACTGCTTTTCGCAATCCGGATAACCGTCGAAGCCTCTGCAGGCTGCCCGTTAACTGTTGCATAAAGTGTAGGTACGTATTTCCCTTTGCCAGGATAAGTATGTACAGGACTGGCTTCTGTTGAAGATTGCCCATCACCAAAATCCCATTTATAGCTGGATATTCCGGTAGTAACTGGTTTAAATTTCACCTGGTTCCCCTCTACTTCCAGTGTGTATGACAGGTCGGTAAATTTTTCATTTTTATCCTTTTTACAAGAACTCCATACTGACCCCGCCAGAATCAGTACAAAACCTAATTTTTTTATAGTTTTCATGTCTGTATACGGTTTATGGGTTTTGAATAGCCTTTGGATTACTAAGTACCTCATCTACTGGAATAAAATAAATAATCCTTGGATTGGTAAAATCTATACTCAAATTCGGATAACCGGAAGGAGTTTTAGAGAGATCTATATCTGTTTCCTTTAATCCCTGTATATGATAACCCCAATAGGTTTTATTCATTTTTCTTTTATTCCTGTATACATCGTATGAACGGTGGCCTTCAAAAGCCATTTCTATTCTTTTTTCATCCAGAACCACATCCATCGCTGTTGCGCCTGATGGGAGTGTTTTATTGTAAAGCGATGCTTCTAAACCACGGTTAGCACGAATTTGATCTACATCATCCAGCGCAGCATTTGTATTGCCTGTTTTTGCTTCTGCTTCTGCCCTGTTTAAATACATTTCACTCAGTCTGAATAGAATCGGTGAGCTCAGGTTAGGTGAGCCATCCTGAAAAGAAAATTTACTGATATAATAAACTTCAATCCCATTCTTCTTTTGAACAGCTCCGTCTCCATCTTTAAGTGGTTTGATATAGGACCATCTGACATCTTCAGGATGTTTAGACATCAGGTTTCGCAGTGACGAAGAGGCATATTCTTCTCCCCATCCGGAATTACCGTCAGAAAATACCATAGAAGCTATAGATCCGAATTTACCATAATCATCAACGGCTGTAAATGCAACGCATAAAATAGTTTCATTACCAGCTTTTGCATTGGCAAACAAAGCGGGATAACTAGTTTTGGTTTCCAGTTTAAAACGGTTGGAAGCAATAACTTTGTTAGCATAGTCAATGGTTTTAGCATGATCTTCTTTATAAAGATTCACCCTGGACAAAAGTGCCCAGGCAGCCTCTTTTGAAGCATATTGAACGCCCCTGGAAAGACTCATCAGCGAAGCACCTTTTTCTGCGTCGGCAATAACCGCCTCATAAACTTCAGCCACTGTAGACCGGGCTTTTTTTGCTTCACCGGTCAACGAAGTCCGGAGAATAATACCAGGTGAACTGGAGTCAATAGTATAAGGTTTACCGAATAAACGTACGAGGTTAAAGTGACAATAAGCTCTCAGAAAGTAACATTCTCCTAGTAATTGCTGCGTTTTAACATCATTCTTACCAGATTTCTCTACAGCATCAATTATAGTATTTACCCCGGTTATGATTTTATAAGATACATACCAGAAATAACGGGTGTTACTTTGACCGGGAGAATGTAAAAGATTGAAACTGTAAAATAAAGGATCTTCAGTGACCTGTCCGCAAACAATATCATCACTTGCAAAATCAGACAACTGATAAAACTGCCGCAGATACATATTGTTCTGATCTACGATACCGTTAAAAGTTATATGGTCTTTAAATAAAGCATATGCTCCGTTTAAAGCATTGGTTAAGCCTTCTTCTGTGGTGACCAGATCTGTTGTATTAATGGCATCGCTTGGTGAGATCTCTGCATTTTTACAACTGCTTACTGCAATAAAAAATAGAATAAATATAATTTTCTTCATTTCCTTAAAAATTAAAATTGACAGTGAACAAGTATTGCCTGTTATTCGGATATTTAAAATCAGATACACCTGGTGTAGCATTCCCGGGTGTAATCGTAGTTTGAGGGTCCTGACCTAAGAAATTTGAAAAAGTGGCCACATTATCTGCTGTTACCCCTACGGTAATCCGCTCCATGTTTAATTTCTTCGCCAAATTTTGAGGTAGTGTATAATTCAAAGCAATATTTCTGATGGTCAGATAACTTCCATTTTTTAAATAACGGGTAGAAGTTTCAGTAGAATTGGCCGAATTCTGAGGGCTTGGTTCCGTTGCTCCGGTATCACCGGGGAAACTCCATATTCTTGATCCGGATGGCATTTGAATCTGGTTATAATAAGGCTCATGACCATCATTCATCATAAAGCGCAGGTTATTACTAAAAACCTTATTACCGTAGTTGAAATAAGTACTGATTCTCAGGCTGAAGTCTTTGTATTTAAAACTGTTGTTAAATCCACCCTGATATTTTGGAAGTGCACTTCCTGCTTTTTGGTTTGTCGCTTCTGAATAGTTCAAGGTCCGTTCACTTCCTACAGCCTTTCCATTTTCATCATTGATGATCTTCTCCCAGACAGGTGCCCCGGTCTGGCTGTCTACACCAAGCCATTTGGGCATATAAAATTCATATAAATTCCCTCCATTACTATAGATCTGCGAGATATTCCAGGAGCCGGTTTTAACAATATCGGAAGGCAAACCATATAACTTATTATCATTAAAGTTGATGGTAAAATCTGTTGCCCACTCAAAGTTTTTTGTTTTGATATTGATAGTGTTTATACCCAGTTCTATTCCCCGGTTAATCACATTCCCTGAATTCTCCCACCTTGTTTCAAAGCCAACTGACAGTGGCTGGGAAACTTGCAATAAAAGATTTTTAGTGTTGTTCCGGTAGGCATCTAAAGTCAGGTTAACTCTTTTGAACAAGCCGATGTCAATACCTGCATTAACCTGGTGTTTACTTTCCCAGGTGAGCAGCGGATTTGCCAGCTGAAAAGGTACAGCCCCGATTAAGCCGTTGTATTGTGTGGTTAAAGAATACAGGCCCAGGTATCTGGAGGACCCAATATCCTGAGTACCGGTCACCCCATAACTAAATCTTAATTTCAAATTATCGATTGCGGCATGGTCTTTCATGAAATCCTCATTACTGATCAGCCAGCTTCCTGATAAGGCAGGAAACGAGGCATATCGGTTTGCTTTGGGAAAAGCTGAAGAACCATCTACACGAAAGGAGGCGGTCAGAAAGTAGCGGCTTTTATAATTATAATTAACTTGAGAAATTATAGACTGAAGGTATTTCTTATCATTTAACCCAGTTACAAGCTGACCGTTTGATACTACATTCAATACTTTCAAGCCTGCAGGTAAACCTTTTCCGGAACCACCTGAAAGTTCAGTCTGTGATCCTTCTAAAGCTACTCCTGCAAAACCACTCATGGTATGGTCTGATAGTCTGAAGTTAAATTTCAAGAGGTTATTTGAAATCCCGCCATAATTAAAGGTATTCAATTCACTCAGAAATCCTTGTCCATGGTAAGTACCAGCAGTTAATGGGGAATAGTAATTGGCTACTTTATTAAATGACGCAGAACCCCGGTTTGTACTGGAGAATATCAGCCAATCGTTAATATGATAGTTTACCGCAAAATCATAATTCACATCAAAGCCCTTAGTAGGATGGTCAGAATTTTCAACGGAATGGATAGGATTTACTTTATCCCTTGACCACCACTTAAAAGTAGAATTTCCGTCTACATATACAGGTGAGCCATTTTCATCATATGGATTATCCCATGGTAAATTCAGAAAGGCGTAATAGACATCATTGTAATCATAACTGTGACCGTCTTGCGCACTAATGTTTATATTGTTAGTGATGCTGAGGTTTTTTGAAAAGTTATAAGTTGAATTTGCCCTTAGATTTATCCTTTGAAAATCTGTGTTCAGAAAAGTGCCTTTTTCTTTATAATAGGACGCGCCAATGTAATAACTGTTTTTCTCTGTCCTGCCACTGGCAGATAGATAAACGCTATTTATAGGAGCTGGTTTAAAGGATTCATTCGACCAGTCATAATCCTGGTTCCTTAAACTCAATGGCCGCTCCTGATAGAATTTGGTCAAATCTATTTTGTATGAGTTATCTGTTGCACCCACAATATAATCCCGGTAAAATTCCTTTTGATGGTCATAAAGTTCATTACTGTTCATCAATTTCATTTTCCCAAAGTCCGGTGTCTTAAATCCGGAGGAGACTTTAACTTCAAAATTGATTTTGTCGGTTTTAGCACTCTTTGTGGTGACGATAATGACTCCTGCATTTGCTTGTGAGCCGTATAAAGCAGTCGCTCCTGCATCCTTAAGGACAGTGATACTTTCTACATCATTAGGATCATAATTTCCACCAATAATTCCATCTACTACTACCAGCGGACTTTGGCTGGCATTTACAGAAGAAACTCCCCGAAGCCTGATTTCAGGGGCAGATCCTGGTGCGCCAGAACTGTTGATCACCTGTAAGCCGGCTACTTTCCCTTGTAACATGGCTCCAATATTATTGGAAGTTACATCCTTTAATTTTTCTGATGAAACAACAGATACAGCACTCGTCAGCTCACTTTGTTTTTTGGAGTCATAACCAACTACAATTACATTGTTTAGCTGGCTAACATCTTCATCAAGGATGATATTGAGTAACTGCCCTGGAACTACCTTCACCTCTTTACTTAAATATCCAATAAAAGAAACGGTCAATATTGCCTGATCATTGACCCCCTTTAACAGAAAACCTCCTTCTGCGTCTGTGCTAACGACTCTTTTTTGTCCCTTTATGCTGACCGATGCGCCAGGTAAAGGGCGGCCATCTTTATCTATGACTTTTCCTTTTACATCAACATCTTTAATAGCGATGATTTCAGGATGTACCGGAATGAAGGATTTCACCTTAATCAATATGGTTTTCCGGTCGATTTTATAGGTCAGGTTCTGGTCTTTCAACAAAGTTTCCATAACCTGGTCAAGCGCTGAATTTTTGAAGTCTACATTAATTTTCAACTGACCGTTTACATTCTGGTCTGAATATAAAACTCTGAATCCTGCTTGCTTTTTGATTTCCAGGAAAACCTGCTGAAGCGTCGTATTCTGTTTGGTATAACTGATGCGCTGTGCAAAACTGGCCGCACTAACTTGCAACAAGCAGCTTGTAATGATGGCGACAATCAGGTTAATTCTCATTAATAATTTTCTTTTATTCTTTGTTAAGGCTTGCTGAATAACAAATTTCAGGATAAATAAAAGTTTAGGAAATAGCCATATGCGTAGCATACCTAGGTTAAAAGCATTTAATTTCATACTTTCGTAAGCTTGGGTTAATACATGAACGGATCTCAATTTTGTTTTTTGGGTTAACTCAGATCTTTGCCATGGAAGTGCTGATACACTTTCATGGCTTTCTCTTGAAAACCGGAAGTATTAACTTGCTTTTCCCTTGATTCTTTTCATTTTGTTTTGGTTTTATGGTTGATAGGTTGGTTTTTACCGGATTGGTCAGATCCTCTTTTATTCTTTTTATTTAGTAATTACACTGATTTTTCTTCCTTCAATAGTGAAGCGTACATTACTGGTTTCCTCCAGCATTTTTAAAACACTTGATATATTTTCAGCCCGGGAAACAGAGCCAGTAAATGTGGGTATGTCCACCGGAGTATGCACATACCTGATCTCTACATCATACCACCGGGAAACTTTCTTCAGAATACTGGTTAAGGATTCATTCGTAAATACAAATTCCCCATTTTTCCAGTCCACGGCATCATTAACATTCACTTCTTTCACACTGAATTTTTCGCCTGCCATTGAAGATTGTTCTCCTGGTTTTAAAGTGATTTGTTGATTCAACTTTACTGAGCCTTCTAATAAGGTTGTTTTAATCAGCTGTTCATCAGGATAAGCACTCACATCAAAGTGAGTTCCCAAAACCCGGATTTCTTGTCTTCCGCTTTTCACAATAAAAGGATGTGTTTTATCTTTGGCAACTTCAAAATAAGCCTCTCCGCTTAGTTCAACTCTGCGTTCTTTTAATGCGGCAAAAGACGACGGATATTTTAAAGAAGAAGCTGAGTTCAGCCAGATCCTGGTGCCATCGGGCAAATTCAGCTGGTACTGCCCTGCGCGAGGAGTTTCAATCCTGTTATATCCAGCAATGCCTTTTTTCCCCTGATCAGTAATGGTATAAACTAATTGCCCGTCTGCAGTTTTAGTAATCTTTATCCCTGCTTCTTCTGCAAGTATACCATTAACTGAATTTGTCAATGCGAGTTTTTTCCCACTGGCCAGGGTCAGATAAGCTTTATTCATCCCTGCAGGAATGTCATTTGTATAAGCTTTAAACCGGGTTGATTCAGGTGAAGAGTGCTGCTGATTATAGTACAGGCTAATTCCTGCAACCAGGGCTATGGATGCTGCAGCTGCCAGTGAGATCACTGATTTCTTGTATTGATTAAGCCAATGTTGTTTTTTATTCCGTTCCAGTGATGCCCACATCTGGTTACTGGCTTCATGAAGTTCTTCTTCAGAAAGTCCAGCCTCTTCCTGCTGGTGAAGTTGATGTAACCAAAGTTTAGCGATAGTTTCTTCCTCCGGGTTATAATTGCCCGAACTGATCTTATCCAATACATCTTTTACATCCTTCTTCATTGAAATGTTTTTTGTTATTGCTCAACAAGATTAAAGACGATTTAGCAGGAGAGATTAGGTACACCTCTTAAAAATAAAATTACAAACAACTGATATTCAGCTAAATAATTTAAATTTTAAAGATCCACAAAAGATAAACTACCAGTCCGAGTTTTATTCGCAGATGTTTCATAGCTCTTTTGAGTTGTGTGGACACGGTATGTTCGGAGACACCCAATTGCAGGGCAATTTCTTTGGTACTTAAATAGTTTTTTCTTTTTAGAATATAGATCTCCCTCATTTTAGGGGGCATTGCGGCAATTTCCCGTTCAATTAAAGCCTTAATATCTTTTTCCCGAATCAGATAATCGGTTTCTGCAGAATTGAGCTCGACATAATGCTCCCCGCTTTCAGCATATTTTTTTATAATACCTTTATGTTTGAAAATATCGAATATTTTATGAAGGACTGCTTTATATAGATAACCAGACAGCGATACCTTCAAATGAATTTCATTCCGATTATTTAACAACCAGGTAAAAACATCCTGAACAACATCTTTAGCCTCCTCTTTGTTCCTCAGTTTCTTATAGGCATATAAGTATAACAGTTTATCATACCGGAGATAAATTTCCCTGAAAGCAGCGTCATTATCCTCTTTCAACAAAAGGATCAATTCACTGTCAGTAAAGGCATTATAGTTGGCCATAAAGAATACAAGTTATTCATTTTATTAAGAAAAGGAAATCGTAAAATTATATTTCTTATCCTTTTTCAAAGAAAACGATTTTTATGCGTTACCAGCTATATCCTGAAAACTAAGTTTAAAGACGTAACTAATTCCTATTACCGCTTTTTGCCTGTCTGACAGACTGATTCTCTTTGAGGTTAAGACGGTATACAAAGGTTAAACGATAACGTGCCGCATTTGGAATACTGGTTTGCGCGAGTATATAATCATTTCCGGTTGTGGTGGTCTGATACTTATGAAGGTTGAACAAATTGGTAATATCAAGTAATAGTGTGGCCTTATCTTTCAGCAAATTCTTACTTGCTCCAAGATCAATATAATTCATTGCTGCTGAGTAGCTCTGCGCATTACTTTGTGCGCCAGTGAAGTTATAGCGGCACTGCAAACTTAATTTATTTTTAAATTTCACCTGCGTACTTAGACGGCTGGTGAAAACATTACCGGAATAATTGAAATTATGCGCTTGATACCAACCGGTTTGCTTAAAACTGTAAGCATTAAATTCTGTGTTCAGCTGCAACCATTGCAGTGGATTATATATGGCAGACAGCTCTATTCCACGCCGTATCTCTCCATCTATATTTACAGGGGTTGTGATAAAAATACCATCCTGATTTCTGAAAGTATAATTTTGAATGGTTCCTTTATTATTTTGATAATATACGGATGGATTAAGCGTAAAAGTATTCCAGCGCTGTAAGAAACCGACTTCAAAAACATTCGCATAGGAAGGATTTAATTCCGGATTACCAATAAACATGGCATTATAGTCTGTGAGCTCATTAAAAGGATATAAAAGATTTAGTGACGGGCGATTAATCCGCTTACTGTAACTTCCCTGTATAGCGCCACCTTTAGCTAACTGATAAGTGAGGCTAAGCGTTGGAAATAACCGGACATAATTTTTATTATTGTTATAAGTTCCAGCCCTGTCTTCAACTCTGACCCTGGTTAGCTCTGTTCTTAAACCCAGCTGGTAAGCTAACTTCCCAATTTTGCTGCCCAACTGAGCATAGCCGCCACCTATCAATTCATTATAGTTAAGTTGATTATTGATATTATCAATGATACTCCAATCTCCTGCCATCTGTTGTTCAGCTTTGAATTCACTGGTCACCCTGCGGTTTTCAGCTTTCAACCCAAATTCAAGCGTAGTATTACTATCCAGGGGCTGAGTGAAATCTGTTTGCGCCATAAAATCTTTACTTGTTCCAATAGAACTGGTTCTGATGGCAGGTAAAATCTCTATAACCGGCAACAGTTTTTTCGTCCCCAGGTTCCAGTCCTTATCACTGTTCCAGAAATCATATTGTATGTCAATGGTATGTTTTTTACCCGGTTGTTTAAATTTGCGGGTATAATTGAATTCCAACTGGTTATAACTCCGTCTTTCCCACGATTCACCGTTACGCAACAGGCTGCTGTCAGCTGCATTACCTGTATTCATATACTTATAATTCAGTGCTGTTTTATCATGGTCATGAGTTGAATTTTTCAGAAAAGCTACCGTAACAGTCTGCTGATCATTGAGCTGATAATCTGCACCAACATATAATAATTTAGCATCATCATGCCGGTTTTCATCCTGCTGCTGATTCAGAAAAGTGATAGCCCCGTTATTGGAAACGGACTGATTAGTTGTATATAAACCTACATAATCAGATAACCGGATTCCAAAAGTTGAAAATACATTCAGTTTATCAGATTTATAACTCAGGCTTGGTGTAATCCTGGTTTCATTTGGAATACCGCCTACCAGCCTGAGCTGCCCATTAAATCCACCCTTTTTATTTTTCTTCAAAATGATATTAATAATGCCTGATGAACCGGCAGCGTCATATCTGGAGGAAGGATTGGTGATGACTTCCACACGTTCTACCTGATCAGCGGGTATTTGCTCCAGTGCATTTCCCTGGGTAAGCCCGGAGCGACGACCGTTGATTAAAACCAGTACATTACTGCTTCCTCTTAAGCTAACAGTTCCTGAGGGGCCTACGCTGACCGCAGGAACGCCATTTAAGAGTTCAACTGCCGAACCAGTCTGCGATAAGATGTCCTTTCCTGTTTCAAATACTTTTTTATCCAGTTTCAGGGTAATTGCTGGCTGATCACTGGTTATCGAAATTTCTTTTAGCAGTCTTGAATCAGCGTTCAGAAATGTCGTTCCGGTATTGATATGATCCATAGCAGCAGTTATCAATAAAGGCTTTGTTATTATAAGATACCCCATCATCGTAAATTCAATAGTCAGCTTACCCGGGGGAATATCATTGAACTTAAATGCTCCCTTTTCATCAGTGATCCCCGCAGCAATCAGTTTCATTGACTGGTCTTTTATACTTACGGTAGCATAAACAACCGGCATTTTAGCTTGCTGTTCCTGCACTATACCATAGACTGTTTTCTTCTTCGGATCAGAAGAACCTGATGGCTGAGCCAAAATACTTGTGCAGTAAAACACTGCTATAAAAATAATTAAGAGTCGTTTCATAACACAAGAATAATTTGCAGGAATAATTAAGTGGTAGAAAAACATGTCAACAGCTCTATCTCCTTTTGAAATGCGCTTTTTTGACTTATCTTAACCCTAACTTTATTCCATGCAGCGCCTCTTAATTATCTTTACCGTTTTATTATTACTTTCTTCCTGTAAATCAACTGTGGTTTATGAAGAATATCCTACTGTTTATCAAACGGGCGACAATAAAAATTGGGCAGAAAAAAACTTCAATGCTGCTCAGTGGACAACTGAAAGAGGAAACACAGCCAAGGGAATCTTCTGGTCACGGTCACCAGTAAAACTGATCAGGTCTTCTGCTGTTCCAATGGGCCTGCATATTGAAGCTTTCGGCGCTTTCGAAGTCTATTGGGATGGGATACTGCTTGGTCATAATGGGCAGATCACACAAAAGGATAAACCTGAAGTAGCTGGTTATACCACAAGTTATTTCCAGATACCCGATTCTTTAGCGCATATGGGTACGCATATTTTAGCCCTTCGTACCTCACAATCCTACTTAAATGGAGTAAAGCGACCTGTTGGGATAGAATTAAATCAATATCCAGCGCTATTAAGAAATCCGCTGATCATCACATCATTCATGAATTTGATGGCAGGGGCTTTCCTGATTGCTGCAGTTTATTATTTTTTCCTGTACCTCAACAGCAGGCGCAAAGAATACAGTATCCTGATTTTTGCAGTCATTTGTTCACTATTTTTTTCTTTACTGATTGCAGAATATATCAAATTCTACATCGCTATACCGTATACCCATTTTTTTATACGGCTTGAAATTATTGGCTGGCTGACTTTTGCAATCGCTATACTGGTTCCCCTATATTTCAGCATACAGTTCCACTTCAACAGGAAAAAGATATTGTTGATCACCCTGTTCATGATTCTGATCAGTGTATACCTTGTAAATTATGATCATTTTGATCTGACCGCCATAGTGTATAGCCGGGTAATGTGGTTTACAGCTGTGATCATTGTACTGAACGCCATTGTTCAAAAGGAAAAAGGCGGATTCATCGTGCTTATGGGTTTACTGGCCAGCGCCATAGTTAATCATTTTCTGCTTTATGATTTCGGCTTATTCATCAGCTTTACCCTGATCATTTTATGTATGCTATACCTGCATGCTTTACGCGCCAGAATAATAGAAGATGAATTTCAATCTTCCTTACTTCTTTCTTCCAGATTACAATTAGAGCTGATTAAAAAGAATATCCAACCTCACTTCCTTAGGAATACACTGACCTCGCTGATGGACTGGGTAGAAGAATCTCCAAAACAAGGTGCTGAATTTATCCAGGCACTGGCAGGTGAATTTGACATTATGAATTACATAGCCGAAGCCGTGTTAATTCCAATAAGACAAGAAATAGAACTTTGTAAAACTCATCTTAAAGTGATGCATTTCAGGAAAGAAATATGTTATGAGTGGGAGGAATCCGGAATTGATGAAGCTGAATACCTTCCTCCTGCACTGATACACACGCTGCTTGAAAACGGGATAACCCATAGTATTCCAATTGCCAATAGCCTCATTACTTTTAAATTGACTTATTTACGTACAGCTGTTTACAAGCAATATACTTTTGAAACGCATGCGCTGAACCGGGAAGTATCAAAAAAAAGAAATGGAGGCAATGGTTTTCGCTACATCCAGGCCCGTTTAACAGAAAGTTATGGAGATCGCTGGAAATTCATTTCAGCAGCAATTCCAGGGGGCTGGTTAACTACGATACAGATTTACGACAAATGATGAGAATATTAATTATTGAAGATGAGGCAAGGATAGCTAAAAGAATCGAGCGGATGACCCGCAATCATTTTGAACAGAATATAGCTGCTATTGCAATTTGTGATTCCTTACAAAAAGGTTTAGTTTATATAGCAAATCATCCTATTGATATTTTATTATTAGATCTGAATTTAAATGGTGAAAATGGCTTTGACATCTTGGAGTCGATGGTAGCGGGCTCATTCCATACGATCATTGTTTCTGCCTATACAGATAAAGCAATCGACGCATTTACTTATGGCGTACTTGATTTTGTCCCTAAACCATTTGATCAGGCAAGGCTGTCGATGGCTTTCAGAAGGATTACCAACAGTGGAAAAACAACTGAAAGTACAATGAAATATCTGGCTGTAAAAAAAGCTGGTATTACCCGTTTGATAGCCATTAAGGATGTCCTTTACATTAAAGGGGCAGGAATTTATAGCGAATTGTATTTACAGGATGGTAAACAGGAACTACATGACAAATCAATGGAAATGCTGGAACAGCTGCTGCCGGGTTCATTTGAGCGTATTCACAAATCGTATCTGATTTCTTTAGATCAGGCAGAAAAAATTATTATACGCCCGGGAAGCAGTTATAGCCTTTTACTTAAGAATGGTGAAATACTGCCTATTGGCAGATCCAGGTACAAAGAGCTAAAACGAAAGATGATTTAACTAAATTATTTGTAATTGTAATCAACGATTACTCCATTGATAGCTAAACGTTTATTTTTAACCTGCATTTTACCCTGAGCAGGAACACTCACCAAAACAACTGATTTTAGTGCTGGAATAGTCACATTAACCGCTTTAGACACATTGCGGGCCACATAGCGTTGCGCAACCAGATCGTAAATATCTGATTTTGCCTGGGTAACTTTGAACGAAATGTTTTTAGGTACAGGGTAAGGATTATAAAATAAATGTGTCGGATAGGCATCTTGTTTAAAGAAGTCGGTAGCCAGTAAATCCAAACCTAAAATACCTTTCACTTCTGTCTCTTTGACGATGCTGCCAAAAATCCCGGCATGCCCGCTTCCATATACACTAAATTGCGAAACATCCGGATTTTGACCAGGAACCCATTTAGGGCCGTCACCCTGTGCTACCGGAGCTTTCAAAGTCTGGTATAAAGTGTCAAAAGTAGAAGCCTTTGCAAAGCCTTCATAAGCAATTACCCCTTTGGTCACATCGGCTAAATCAGGGATGGTTTGATGTTCCCCCGGCATGTACTGGGGATAGAAAAGCCGCGACGCATTTACGGCATTCAACATCCATTTCCCGATTGCATCCGCATATTCAGGTTTATACCTCACCAAAGGGACTAATGGCCATGCCGCATCAAAAGTATTCATTAAAAAGGCATATCCATCATGATCTACAGTGCTGCCCACAGTTCCGGAAATGTCAAAACCATTCCAGTTCCCAACCAAAAATCCCCAGCCCTCTCTACAAACTGCAGTACCATCAAACGTCCAGTCCAGCATTTTAGCCGTATCAAAATTTGTTCCTTGTTCTGCATTCATCCTGGCCGCTACATAAGCACCAAAAGGCATCAGCAGTTCATAAGTAGGATTGATCTTTTCACTTTCCAAGGCCTTCATGGCACTGATTGCACCTTTGAGATAACGTGGATCACCAAACTTTTTATAGGCTGAATACAAAACGTATGCATGTCCGGCAGCTGCGTCCGGTTGGGCACAAATGTGTGTAGACATGGGTTTCATTTGCCCATAATCGAAATAGGAATATTTGTAATTGCCGTTCAAAATGGAATCGGCCTTGTAAAATTTCTCTGCGATGCTTCTGGCCATCATTTCAAAACCAGGCTCTGCAGGGTATTTGTCGTAAACCGCATAAAACAAGACATTGGGATACACATCGTACCACCAATCGCGACCGTAACCACCGCCCAATAAGGCAACTTCAGGCGCAGTATTGTTCATCATGATGTCCCATCCAGTATCCTTATTGAAATAATTCCGTAGCATCCCTACATAGTTTAAACCCTGTTGTTTGCTTTTATCGAGTCCGACCAGGGTAGCACCTAAAACAGCGCCCATATTGGCCACCGCTTCATGAAACATGCCTTTATTATGTTGTAAGCCTTGTCTCACATCTCCAATAGCGGTATACATCCCTAAAGTCGGTTCCTTAAAGTTTTTGCCCGTACTGTCTATCCAAACCATTGGCCAGTATTTCCCTTTAGCGTTGAAATCATATACAGTGCGGTCAAATTTAAGCGCCATAGCTTTCCAATCTATGATTTGAAGTGGTTGAGGCAGATCGGCCATCGCGTCAACACGACTGATATTAACTTGTTTAACCTGAGCCTGGGAAAGCGTAAATAGAAATAAGATAAGGAAGGTGATCAGTTTAAATTTCATAGTATCGGGTTATTTAATGTATTTACTAAACTACAGAATGATTTGGATTGACAACGCTGCTCAAACTTTCAGCCTCAAGTTCCAACTCCTGGTTCATAATTTTTCCTTTTTTAATGATGCCTTTAGCCACCCAGTACGAACTGAGCTGTAAAACGGCAACAATAATAATGGCATAACGCAAAGCGATTTCAGTAGAGAAATAGTAAGCAAGCAATAAAAATGTCCCGGCACCAGTTAAACGACCAACGTATAAACCAGCCTCGTGATTCAAAATATAGGCAAATTCACTTCGTTTTTCCTTTTTTGTAAGAATATCAATCACGCTAAACTGGATCGGGAAATAAGCCAGATCCAATAAAGGCTTGGCCAGTAATAAAAACAACATAAACAGAATCACTCCAGTTTCATTAAACAGGATTCCGTTGATAAGTGCTGCGATGGTAAACAAAGCCAGTCCAATTCCAAATACATATACCCGGTGTTGTGGCCCTGTTTTACGCCCGATGATGTACATCAGCACAGCGGCAAATATAGCACCAACCGATTGAGCGGTACCCAATGCGCCTTCTTTACCCAATAAAAGCATAATCAGCATCGCCGGAGCTGTAACCAGGAAGCCTTGCACCAAACCTTTCAATACCGCCAGAAACAGCAATTTATTCCAATAAGGATCAAACTTAAAGTAAATGAATTTTTTATTGATTGGATTGATAAACTTACCAGTAAAACACATGATGGATGCACCAATGGTGACGATAAACACAATGCCTGTTACAATTTTATAGGCAAGCTTAGCATCGCCGGTACCTGCATAAAACTCGATAAACCAACCGATCAAAACTGGAATGACCACCGCGATAATGGTATAAAAGAAAGTTTCCAGTCCATAATAGTAATTTCGGTTCTCATCATTTGTGGTCGCCAGCGCCAGAAAATCCCGGTTTGCCCAGTAAAATCCAAAGGACATGCCCATCACAATTCCCGCAATGGCAATTCCGGTAATGTCCAGGGTAGTCAGCGACATCATAATCATCATGGAAATGCCGCTCAGTACCATCCCAAAGGAATAGAGTACCTTAATGGGAAAACGATTCAACAACCACCCATTGATTAAAAAAGTTAAGGGTATACCCGTATAAATTGTTAATTGATACACCACCACTTTAACCGGATCGTTGGAACTGCGCATCACATAAGCCGCAACAAAAATATCAATAACCGGCAAGACCAGGCTATAGATTAAATTGGTTAAGGTAAGCACCTTAAAGTTATGCGACTGGCTTTTGAAATGTGCAATTTCAGATTTGAGTTTGCTAATCATAGGTTAAGGCGTTTAATATTTCAGTGATTGAAAACTTAGCCCCGCAAACAAATTCATCTGCAGCACCATAATAAATGGTCAGTTCATCCCCATGAACCACATGGCCATTGGTAAATACCACATGACCAAAAAAGCCGGTCAGCTCATATTCTGCGGTAGGTACCATAATAGGATCTGCTGTTCTGGCCAACACCACAGTCGGGTCGTTCAGATCAAGCAGGAAAGCGCCCAGGCAATACCGTTGCCCGGCATTGGCACCGTGGTAAATTTCCAGCCAGCCTTTTTCCGTTTTAATGGGTGCTGCCCCGGCTCCTACTCTCTTGCTGTCCCAACTTCCTTTACGGGTCTGGATGATGCACTTATGCCTGCCCCAGTGGATACCATCCGGAGATTCGGCAATCCAGATGTAGTTACCCCCCAGATCCACACTGCTTGGGCGGTGCAAGGCATAGAACTTCCCATTGATTTTTTCTTCAAATATGGCACAGTCCTTATTGTGAGGCGGGATAATCATGCCTTCCGATTCAAAAGTCTTCCAGTCTTTGGTAGTGCGTAAACCAACACCAACACCCTGACCGGAAACGGCAGTATAGCTGAGGTAATACGTTCCATCCAATAAAGCCACCCGGCAATCTTCTATACCAAATGCTTCCTGATCAGTTTCACCCTTTAACAAGGGATAACCTTCAGGTTGATAAAAGTCAATGCCATCATCACTGCAAAGCAGGCGCAAATGAGACAAAGTGGTTAGGTAATCTAAACCTTTATAATTGATCACCCTTGGATCACTGGCGTTCAGTTCCGGGTCATTGGCCTGAATTTCTATAATTTCAATTCCGTCACCTTTCAATACCGGGAAAGAGATCAGTCCTTGCTGCTGTTCAGGTCTTTCTGCTACTCGTACCAATAACCAGGTTTTGCCCTCGAAAGTAAAAACCCCTGGGTTTAGCAGGCAGGTAATTTCTAAGCCTGGCCTGCTTGGTTGAAGGTCAATAGGAGATAATACAGGATTTTGTGTAAAACGTTTTGCAATGTCTGTCATGCCGTAAGAAATAAATGATTATAATAATTAGTAACCTGGGTTTTGAGTGATCACACCAGCAGTTTTATCAACCTCTCCTTGTGGGATCGGATACACGTAATTTTTATCCTGAAAGTTTTTACCCTGTGCAGTCAATACAGTTTTAGCTGTTTTCCATCGCTTTAAATCCAGAAAGCGTTCACCTTCCAGCCCCAGCTCTACTCTTCTTTCCTGCATCAACCAGGTTTTCACCAAGGCCTTATCCGCAGAAGCAGGACGATCAGGAAGTGTACCCGCCGGAGCAGTTGTTCCGGTAATGGTCACTGTATTTCTGGCACGTTGTCTAACCTGATTGATAATTGAAATGGCACCAGCCTGATCGTTCATTTCATTTAAAGCTTCCGCTTTCCATAAGATCACATCTGCATATCTGATGTAAACTTTGTTGTTTGGTGCATCATCATTCCCTTTATTTGAACCCGTTTTCTCGCCTAACAATTTGTAGATAGTTTGCTTGCTGACATCAACTGTATAACCTAACCTGGGATCATTTGCTTCAAAAGCATTCACAAAATTTGTGGTCACGGCGAAGAAACCCCAACCCAGTGGCGCGCAATAACCATTGCCGTTTGAAGGGGTTTGCCCGGTAGTATGATTGTAAGCAAAGATCACTTCGTTGTCGGTGAATTCTTTGGTCTGATCAAAACTGTCAAAGTAGTTTGTATTTAAACTATAAAAACTCAAAGCCTGTAATTCATTGATTAATGTAATCACCTCTGAATATTTTTCATTGAATAAGGCAACCTTGGCCTGCAAAGCGATAACAGCACCTTTTGACACTCTCCAGGGCTCAGCCGAATTGGAGAACTTTGTTGAAGGCATTGCAGTTTTAGCAGCTGCGAGATCGGCAGTAATTTGTGCATAGACCTCTGCTTTGGGAATTCTTCTTGCTACTGCATAAGCCTCATTAAAGTTTTCCAAAGGTTTTAAAACTACAGGTACATCGCCAAAGTTATTCACCAGATCAAAGTAATAATAAGCTCTCAAAAAATAAGCTTCGCCCAGAGAACGGGTTTTTAAATCGGCACTGATCCCAGTCTTGGCGATAATGGTTTCATTGGTTAAATAGCTAATGGCTGTATTTGCCCTGGCAATTCCCTCATAATCATAAGACCAGATTCCTTTAAAAGCCTGGTTACCGGAAGTAAATTGAAAATTATCTACCTCATCCATCCAGGTCTGATCTCCATCCATGATCCATTTTTTCATGGCATCATCAGAAGCGATGTCCTGTACAATAAAGTCATTTCTGAAAACCGTTCCGTTCGTCCAATCCCATTGTCCCAAAAGGTTAAGAGTGTTTGAAAGCATTCTGTAAGATGAATTCACAGAACTGGTCAGTAGATTTACGGTTGGGTTTGCAGTCGCATCAATATTGGTAACCAAACCTACAGGGTCCAGATTTAATTCTTTTTTGCAGCCCCACATCAGGAACAATGCTGCGGTGAATATTGAAATGTATGTCTTTTTCATCTTCGATTTAATTAAAATTTGATATTAACGCCAAACAAGTAAGCTTTGGATTGCGGATACGTACCATAGTCGATCAGATCCACAGTCTCGGGATCAAGTCCTGTATATTTGGTACGTGTATAAAGATTTTGACCAGAAACATATAGCCGAATATCCTGAACACCCATTTTAAGTTTTTTGATTACGTTTCCGAAAGAATACCCTAGTTCCACATTTTTAATACGCAGATACGAAGCGTCTTCCACAAAAATACTGGAGATTTTTTCTCCGCCGGTTGCATTTTGACTTAGTCTGGGGGTGGTATTTGAAGTACCTTCTCCATGCCAGGCATCTAAAACTGCCGTGGTATGATTAAATGGCCTGGTATCATAGTCTATGATCTGCTTCAATTGGTTGTATCGGTCAACTCCCTGAACACCTTGCAGCAATACAGACAAATCAAAACCACGATAAGAACCAGACAAATTTAGTCCGTAAGTGAATTTAGGGATGTTGCTACCCAAAAACGTACGGTCCTTGTCGTCAATAATACCATCGTTATTCAAATCTGCAAATTTAATATCTCCCGGTTTTTGCGCATAGCCTGGCGTGCCATGCAAATAACTGGCAATCTCAGCTGCGTTTTGGTAAATACCGACCATTTTGTAGCCGTAGTAGGCATTTATAGGCTGTCCCACTACAGTTCTGTAGGGTGAATTGTCAGCACCCACCAGTGGTAAGTTTGGATGCAGCTTCGTGACCTGATTGGAAAGTGTAGCAAAGTTTCCATTGACACGGTATTTGAAGGCATGGTCATTGTTCGCATAAGTTAAACCAAATTCAAAACCTTTATTTTTAACCTCACCTGCATTTACCCTGGTAGGCTGTAAATCACCGATAAAACCCGGCAACTGCAAGGGCAATAAAATATCAGAAGTAACTTTCTGAAAATAATCCATACTGATATACAAGCTATTTTTAATCAAGCCTAAATCAAGCCCGATATTTGCCTGTGTCACTCTTTCCCATTTCAAATCAGGATTGCCATATCTTAATTTCTTATATTCTTCACCATCCTTTGTAAAAAGAGTCTGATAATCATAATCCCCGATGGCATACTGATTACCTAAAGAACCATAACTCGCCCTTAGTTTCAAATCAGAAATCCATTCCATAGGTTTCATGAAATTTTCTTCTGATATTTTCCATCCTGCAGAGAAGGAAGGGAAATAGCCCCATTTGTTATTTTCACCAAACCTGGAAGATGCGTCGGCACGCATATTTGCAGTTACAAAGTATTTATTGTCGTAGCTATAAGTTACGGTTCCAAATACAGAAAACAGGTTGTTCTCTGTACCGCTTCCACCATTAAACAAATTCAATGCAGTACCTCCTAAATCTATATACTGAAAAGAGGGCGAGGTATAATCGTATCTTCTTCTGGAAGCAGAAATGGCATCAGATTTATTGCTGATGTATTCAGACCCCACCAATGCGTTGAATACATTTTTCCCTATAATTTTATCATAAGACACCGTATTGGTCCAGGTAATATTGGTTTGTTGCCCTCTTTCCTCATTTAATCCGTTCGGACGGTTTTGTCTGCCGGCTCCCGGATCGATAAAGTTCCCGCTGGCATCCTTGGCACCTTCTCCATTATCATCGCCAAAATTCACAAGAAAAGCTTTGTTATGTCTGAACAATAAATCCATACCCAGGTTTGTCCTGACTTTTAAGCTCTTATCTTTTAAAAATGCGTATTCTCCATAAGCATTTCCAAATGTTCTGAAACTGGTACGCTTATCGTTACTAAAATTGGCCAGCGCAATGGGATTTGAGGTCAATTCAAAGCTTTTATCCCAACCATTTACCTGATTATTGTTCTTATAAAAAGGAAGATCAGTAAAAGGATTTGCAGCAGACCAGGTTAGGTCAGACGGATCTTTGTAAACACTCAAAACAGGTGGTCTTAAAAAAGCATGGCGAATGATACCAGGCGCATCTCCTTTCGAAGATAAAGCATCCTGTGTCTCATTAGAAATCTGCAGATTGGTTCCGACTTTAAAACGATCTGTCACATTTGCATTTACATTTGCCCTAAAGTTCAGCCTTTTATAACCGTCATTGCCATAAATGACAATGCCGTCTTGTTTATAATAACCACCAGCCAACAGATAAGTGATTTTATCAGAGCCTCCGCTAATCGACAATTGTGCGCTTTGCGAACGGCCAGTTTCAAAAAGTTCTTTCAGCCAATCGGTATTGGCAAGATCAGTTCTTGATTTTGCAGTAGTATAAGGATTGGTACCGGAAAGGCCAGTTGTATTATTCCAGGCTTGTTCCTGGACATTCAAGTACTGCTGGGTATTCAACATCTTCGGCAAATTGGAAACTTTCTGAATCCCGTTGAAATAGGTAAAATCAATTTTGGAGAGTCCTGAAGCACCCTGGTTCGTTGTAATGACAATCACTCCGCCCGAAGCTCTTGAACCATACATGGCCGCAGCTGAAGCATCTTTCAATACAGTCATTGTTTTGATGTCCCCAGGATTTAAGAAGGAAATGTCATAAGTGGATACCCCATCCACAATAAACAAAGGATTATTGCCATTGATGGTACCCTGCCCGCGAATAGTGATGTTAATCGGATCACCAGGGGCACCTGTACTTTGGGTAACCTGCACCCCGGCAACCTGACCTTGCAGTACCTGGGATACATCAGAAACACGTCGTTTTTCGGCATCAGCCATATTGACCAAACCAGTAGCACCTGTTAATGCTGACTTTTTCTGACTGGTATACCCCAATACAACCACTTCATCTAAATCTGAAGTACCCGGCTTAAGCGAAACATTTAAAGGTCCGCTGCCAGAATAAGGCAAGGTAAGCGCGGTATAGCCCAGATAATTAAAAACGAGTGATTTAGCACCTGCCTCTGATAAGGTAATGGTGTAATTACCATTCGCATCTGTAGCGGTTTTGTTTTGTGTATTGAGTTGCTGAACAATAACACCCGGAAAGGGGACATTATACTCGTTAGTAACTTTTCCACTAATTTTGACCTGGGCCAGGGCTGCAAAACCTGAAAGTACCATTAATAGTACCATACCCAGAGAGAAATATAGATTTCTTTTCATCTGTGATATATTTGGTTAAAGCAAATTTATCACAGTGGTACTGTTCAGAGGTGTACTATAGTTACAAATTAGTTCACTATAGTTACGAAACGGGGTTATTTTCTTCGTATTGCTGTTGACGGTACTCATTTGGAGCACAGTTATAGATTTTTTTAAATTCCCTGAAGAAATAAGATTTGTTATTGAATCCGGTCCGGTAAAAGATTTCTGAAACGGTATATTGCGATACGATCAGCATATCTGCAGCGTGTTTCAGGCGGATTCTTTTGATGAATTCTGAAGGGGTCATTCCCGCCAGGTTCTTCAGCCTGCGGTACAATTGCATTTTACTGATGGCTAACGCATCTTCAATCGTTGCAGCATTCAGGTCCGGCTCGTTTAAGTTTTCTTCAATAACTTTCAACAACGATTCTAAAAATTTCTTATCTGTGTCGGCAATATCCGCGTCCATAAACTGCGTAGTGATGTGCTGATCTTTAATCAGGCTCGCCATCCGTTCCTGGTAATCGAGTAGTTTCCGAATCCTAACCAATAAATAGTTGATCTGAAAAGGTTTAGGGATATAGGCATCGGCACCTAGTTCATAACCTTCGGCCTTATGGTCTTCAGAGCCCCTTGCTGATAAAATAACAAAAGGAATATGGGCCATTGCAGGTGTTTGTTTAAGCGTTCTGCACAATTTCAGCCCGTTCATACCTGGCATCATCACATCACTAATAATGATATTGGGAAGAGTTTTATTTAAAAAAGCCAGTGCTTCTATCCCGTTAGCCGCTTCATAAACCACATACTGGTCTTTCAATACATTTTTGATCAGATAGCGAAGGTCCGGCTCATCCTCAACCAATAATACACTCTGTTTGTTCCCTTGCTGCAAATCGTGAATCAAACTGTTTTTGTTTTCCTCCTCAGCCGAAAGTAGTTCTGGTTGTTCATACACTTGCACCAGTGATTCATATAATGCAGACGGAGCTGAAGTAATCACTTTTCCCTCATTTTCATCAGCAACCTTATTCAATTGAATACTTACACTAAAGTCTATCCAACCGTTGTCCAGGCTAACCTGAATATCCGCGTTAATCAAGTCAGCGAGCTCTTTGGTAAAGGCTAAGCCAATTCCAGTACTGAACTTCTCGGTTTGTTGTTCGTTGCTGACGTAGAATTTATTGAAAATCACCTCCAGGTGCTCCGGCTTCAGGGTACAGCCGGAGTTTGAAACCCGTATTTCCAATAAACCGGCCGGACTGTAAGCAATGTTTAATTTTACAGTTTCTCCTTTGCCAGAATGTTTAAAGGCATTCGACAATAAGTTAAACATGATTTTCTCAAATTTGTCTTTATCTATAAGTCCGGCAATATCTTCGGGAATGGTCCGGATATAGACTTGCTTATTTCGTTCGCTTAATGGAATAAATAAAAAGGAAAGGCTATCCAGCATTTTGCTGATGTCCACATAGTCCTCATTCTTTTTCAGATAACCAGCCTCAGATTTTCTGAATTCCAGCAGTTGCTGCACCAGGTAAGTTAACCTGGCCGTATGCTGGTGGATCATGGAAATGAAGTAATTGCTATCCTTCTTTTGAAGTCGCTCTACAGACCCCATGATCATAGTTAATGGAGTCTGGATTTCATGCGCAATATTGGTGAAGAAATTCAGGCGCTGCAGGTGCTCCTCTTCCTCTTTTTCTCTCAACAGATGTTCCATCCTGAGCTGGTACTTCATTTGAAGTTTATTTTTCCGGTAAACATGAAAAGCATACCCAGAAGCGATCAGGATTATAAAGTAGCAAAATAAGACCGGATAGGTTAGCCAGAAATACTGCTCAACATCCAGCTTAAAAACACTTACACCTTCAGTCCAAGTACCTTCACCATTACTCCACCTTACTTGCAGCGTATACTGACCCGGAGGTACATTATTATACACAATATTGCCAATAGCACCAGAGTAGTTCCAATTTTTATCAAGTCCGGCAAGTTTAAAAGCGAATTCAGTCTTTGCTTCATTTAAATAACTCATCGGCTTCAGGCTCAATTGGAAGAAATTGCTTTTTCTGGCCAGGATATATTCAGGAACAGCAGCTCCTCCAAGTTTCAATACCTGCAGCCTGTTTTCATCCAAATTCTTACCCCCCATCTGAATGCCCGAGATCAGCAAATTCGGTTGTAATTTATTGCTGGCAATTTGCTCCGGGACAAAATAATTGAAACCATAAATCCCCCCAAAGAACAATGTCCCTGAAGCCGACTTCCAAACTGCGCCGTCGCTGAATTCATTACTCTGCAAGCCATCACTCGCCCTGAAATTAGCAAAAGCACCATTGGTTGTATTTAATTTAGCCAACCCCTTATTCGTACTTAACCAAATATTGCCCGATTTATCTCCTTCAATTCCATGGATGGTATTGTTCGGCAGGCCGTCATTAATAGTAAATCGTTTAAATTCAGGCTTATCTTTTAAGGATTCGGAATGAACCAGCATATTTAAACCATAACTGGTTCCTATCCATAATCTCTTTTGAGGATCATGGTATAGCGACAGCACGTCATTGTTGGAAAGACTGTTTGCAGCAGTGGAAGCTTTAAACGTTTTGAATTGTTCTGTCTTCTTATCGAGTACGCTCAGTCCTCCATATCGGCAGGCAATCCAGAGCCGGCCCTGATCATCAGCGCTCAGTGCATAAATAATATCATTGGCCGGACCTTTCCCGTTGCTCGAAAGAAACTGTCTGAAATAGTTTAAACGGAGTACCCCATTGCTATTTTTGGTCAGTTTTAAATGGATCAAACCACTTCCGCTCGTACCCAGCCACAGGGAACTGTCAGGATCAGTTACAATCGCATAAACAGAACCAAAACCGGGCACTGCTGATGTTCCGGCCACTTGCGACCAATTGATCACCTTTTTCGCTTTTAAATCGTAAATATCGATGCCCTTTCCATCTGTTCCGATATATAGATAAGGCTCAGCACCTTTTTTTAAAGCATATACGGCATCATTTGTTAAACCATTGCTGGTATTTACACTTTGTCTCTCAATTTGATTAAAAGCTTGCTTCCGCAAGTTCTTCAGGATCACGATACCTTTTCCCTTGGTTCCTACCCATAAATTACCCGCTACCTCTACAAAAGCACGTACGGGCTTAATTAAATCGGCAACATTGTTTTTATTGACCAGTCCAAAGTGATTGATCTTCGGATAAATTTTGATGAGCCCGTTTCCATCCGTCCCGATCCACAAAACGTCATCTTTTGCAACTTCAACAGCCGTTATTTTGGTATTGGTAAATTGTCCAGCTTCATGCTGCAGTAATAATGCCGGCTTAAAGGCTTCATCATAAACGCCAATGCCAAGCCCTTCCCAGGCTGCAATATAGTGGGAGCGGTAAAAATTGAGTGATTTAATACCTGAGGGAATTTCAGTGAGTTTAACCGCCTGAAACTGATCATTCAAAGACCATAATCCATTTTTTTCGTCCGTAAAAAGGACCTTATTGTTAACAAGAAAAAAATTATCGATCCGGATATTGGCTTTTATGGTTCGAACCCGGTTCATACCACTACCCTCTGCTTTAAATAAGGACAATTGCCCATCATTTTGCAGTGTCCAAATGAGATTACCTTTTCCACTTTCGATTTTGACAACTGCTTTAAACCCATCGGCAGATTTCATTTGCTTAAACTGATTGGTTTGCCTGTCAAACCTGCTTAAACCATATGTTTTACTATAGCAGAGAACAGTTCCATCTTCTGAAACGACCAATTTATATTCCTTTTCGGTTATGCTCCGTTTGATATTGAGATTGTAAAAATATTGATAAAATTTGCCTGTAGCCTTTTCAAATCGGGTAATTCCACCAACCGTACTGATCCAGATGTTAGCATTTTCATCTTCTTTAATATCCTGGATTACATTGTTACCAATTCCGTTACCGTGATTTTCGGTATTGTGATTGAAGATCCGGAAATCTGTACCATCATACATATTTAAACCGTCCCAGGTTCCGACCCATAACAATTGATCTTTATCCTGAAATACCCTGTTAACAGCACTGTTTGATAAACCATTCCGGTTATCAAACTGCTGAAAGTAATATGCGTTAGTTTCTTGCCCCAATACAGGGCTCTGCCTGGCAATACAAATAAAAAAGACTGCGAAATAGACCTTTAAAAAGTGATTCATCGATAAGTATTGGGATTGCAGATTAACACGTACAATATACGACAATTCTTCCGCACGAACTTTAACAACACTGTCCGAATGACATTAAAAGCCTTTTTAGGTGTTCAAGCTTGTTCGTACATTTTTGCGACGATGAAACCAGTTTACGAACTCAAAAGTCCACGAAGCAGTTACAAGAAAATCAGGAGTTCGAGAATGCAAAATGTAAAGTATTCACATTTTGGGAATATCATGAACTATAGAACCTCCCCGAAACAAGAAAAGCCTTAGATTTCTCTAAGGCTTTCAGTGCACTTGTAGGGATTCGAACCCCAAACCTTCTCATCCGTAGTGAGATGCTCTATCCAATTGAGCTACAAATGCGTTTCCCAATTCTGTATCGCTTTGGGATTGCAAAAGTAGTATTTCTATTTGAAATTCAAAACTTTTTTCAAATAAATATTCAAATAAATAAAGCACCTTAGCCTGACTATCCCTCTACAACTTTCTTAATTGCATCGAAATCAGGAAGATCACCTGCCGATTCTAAAACTTCAGCATAAATAATTTTTCCTTCTTCGTCGATCACAAAAGCAGCTCTTTTGGATACACCTTTCAAATTATAGACAAATTCTTCATAAATTGACTGATAAGCTCTGGACGTTTCTTTGTTAAAATCCGATAATAAAGGGAACTGATAGAACTGCTCTTCTTTAAATTTTGCCAATGTAAAAGGCGAATCCACAGAAATACCCAATACTTCAGCATTCATTCCCTGGTAAAAACCAAAACTATCTCTCATGGTACAAAGCTGAGTAGTGCATGTACCAGTAAAAGCCATTGGGAAAAACTGTAATACTAATTTCTTTCCTTTGAAATCAGCTAATGATGTCTCTTTTAAATCTGAGCTGAATAATTTAAAATCCGGAGCCTGATCGCCTATTTGTAATCCCATTTTAATATATGTTAGTTGTATGTATAATTATCTATTTCGCTTCCTGTTCAGTCAGCCGTTCTCTTTCTTTTAATTGTTCATCCAGCAAAGCCAGCCCCTGCTCAAAACTGCGTGGCGCATAACCAAGCTCTTGAATAGCTTTATCTAATATAAAACCAGTCCTTGCTGGTCTTGGTGCCGGCTGATTAAGAGAAGCTGCGCTAATCTCTGTAATCAATTCCTTATTTAAATTCCAAAAATCAGCAACCCTGAATACCAATTCTGAAACACCCATCATATCTTTCCCTGAAATATTAAACACACCATGCGCATCCTTCTCTACAACTAAAAGGCAGGCATCTGCCAGATCCTCTGCCAGAGTTGGCATCCGCCACTGATCATTGACTACATTAATAGGAATCCCTTTCTCCAGCGCCCCCTTAGCCCACAGTACAATGTTACTTCTGCTTTCATCACTGATAATTCCATATACAATGATAGTACGTAAAATAGCCCACTTACAAGAAGCACTTTGAATCAGTTCCTCTGCTTCTAATTTTGTCTTTCCATAATAGCTTAAAGGATTCGGAACATCCGATTCAAGATATGGGCCATTCAATCCATCAAAAATAAAATCCGTAGACAAATGAACCAATTGTATATTGTATTCCTCACAAATCGTGATTAATGTTTTTACCGCTTCCACATTCAGTGCATATGCCAGCTCTTTTTCCGTCTCGCATTTATCAACATTTGTTAGTGCAGCCGTATGGATAATTGCATCAGGCCTGTAACGCTCCAGAACGTCTCTGACATTTACAGGATCAAGAATATCCATTTCCGCATAGACATAGCCCTGAGTAATCTTAAAACGATTTTCACCTTTCGAAGTTGCCACCAGGTTAAACTGCTTTGCTGACAATATTGCGGAGGTAATTTTCTGTCCGAGAAGCCCGTTACTGCCCGTAACTAATACTGTTTTCATGCCCACTAAATTATTGATAAAAAAACTGTGGAAAAACTTTTTATTTATATACAAAAATTATATCGAAAATCCTTAGCTTTGCAAACCGAATTGAAGCCTTTAAAACGGCCTTTAACAATTTGATATTTATAATTTTACCAAAAACAATATATGCCTAACATTGGAAAAATAGCGCAGATTATAGGACCGGTAGTAGACGTGAGTTTTGCTGACGATGCTCATTTACCTCAAATCTTCTCTGCATTAGAGATTGAAAAAGAAAACGGACAGAAGATCGTTTTAGAAGTTCAACAACATCTTGGTGAAGACCGCGTCCGTGCAATTGCAATGGACTCGACTGATGGTTTAGTACGTGGAATGGCCGCAGTTGATACTGGCTCTCCTATTAAAATGCCTATTGGTGATCAAATCAAGGGTCGTTTATTCAATGTTGTAGGTGAAGCTATTGATGGAATTAACGCAGTTGATAAAACTGGCGGTAAATCTATTCACAACGCCCCTCCACGTTTCGACGAACTGTCAACAGAATCAGAAGTACTTTATACAGGTATCAAAGTAATCGATTTATTAGAACCTTACGTTAAAGGTGGTAAAATTGGATTATTTGGTGGTGCAGGTGTAGGTAAAACTGTATTGATCATGGAATTGGTAAACAACATTGCGAAAGCATATGCTGGTTTATCAGTATTCGCAGGTGTTGGTGAGCGTACACGTGAAGGAAATGACCTTTTACGTGAATTCATCGAATCTGGTGTAATCAACTATGGTGATGAATTCCTTCATTCAATGGAAAAAGGTGGATGGGACTTAAGCAAAGTTGATACAGAGAAATTAAAAGAATCTAAAGCAACATTGGTGTTCGGTCAAATGAACGAGCCTCCTGGAGCACGTGCGCGTGTAGCTTTATCAGGATTAACTGTAGCTGAATACTTCCGTGATGGTGATGGAGAAGGCGCTGGAAAAGACATTCTTTTCTTCGTGGATAACATCTTCCGTTTCACTCAGGCTGGTTCTGAAGTATCGGCACTTTTAGGTCGTATGCCTTCTGCAGTAGGTTACCAACCAACTCTGGCAACAGAAATGGGATTAATGCAAGAACGTATTACTTCAACTAAACGTGGATCAATTACTTCCGTACAAGCAGTTTATGTACCTGCGGATGATTTAACTGACCCGGCTCCGGCTACAACGTTTGCCCACTTAGATGCAACAACAGTATTATCACGTAAAATTTCTGAGCTGGGTATCTATCCTGCTGTAGATCCACTGGATTCTACATCACGTATCCTTTCTCCGGCTATTTTAGGAGACGAACACTATAACACTGCACAACGTGTGAAAGAAATTTTACAACGTTACAAAGAGTTACAGGATATTATTGCGATTTTAGGTATGGATGAATTATCTGAAGAAGATAAATTAATCGTTCACCGTGCACGTCGTGTTCAACGTTTCTTATCACAACCTTTCCACGTAGCTGAGCAATTTACAGGCTTAAAAGGTGTATTGGTTGACATTAAAGAAACCATCAAAGCATTCAACATGATTATGGATGGTGAAGTTGATGAATACCCTGAAGCTGCATTTAACTTAGTAGGTGGCATCGATGATGCAATTGAAAAAGGAAAGAAACTATTAGCTGAAGCAAACGCTTAATTAAAGCGTATACACTCAACATATGACATTAGAAATATTAACACCAGATAAAAAAGTCTTCGAAGGCGAAGTAACAGCAGTTACTGTACCAGGAACGATGGGATCTTTTCAGATTTTGAGAGATCATGCACCTATTATTTCAACTTTAGAAGATGGACCAGTAATTATTAAAAGCAAGACTGACGAACAGATCTTTATTATTAAAGGTGGCGTTGTAGAGGTTTTAAAGAACAAGATTATTGTTTTAGCTGAGGGTGTAGCTTAATATTTAATCATAAATTATCAAAAGAGAGTGCTCCAAAAGGGTACTCTCTTTTTTTATGCGCTATTTTTTCTGCCTAACAAAGGATCATAACTCCCCAAGATTATCATTCCAATAAAACAGTAGTAAATCCATTTTTCTACCCCATTAATTTGAGCAGTTTTTATAAATTTCTCAGCACTTTTCCAGATTTTAAGCAGAATTTCTCTAAAATTATAATGCAAGCATAAAACCTATACCGAATACCAATATCATATTTGGTATAGTAGACACCAGTTTTAGAAAGGTTAATCCTATTTCATGGCAAATTTTATATTGAATTTACATCTATTTTATACATTATATTTTTTTTCATTTATTTTCATTCTGCTATTGACAGTTTGTAAAGCAAAAACTAAATTGTATTTATATAAAGCAAACATAAAATACAAGAAAATGCAAGGTTTATTCAAAGCGCAAATTAATGTCATTATTAACCTAATTATTCTGCTGATTCTTCAGGAGAGTAAGGCGCTGTAAATGAATATTTAACCTAGAAAAATATCAGAAAGCGCCTCCCAACAGAGGCGCTTTTTTAGTAAGAGCAAAACCAAACCACCGAAACCAAGAAAAAATGCAATACTACGATTCAGCCACAGTACTTTACCTAAACGGGAAGTTCATCAAAGCCCCGGAAGCCAAGACAAGCTTGTATAGTCAATCTTTACATTATGGCTATGCAGTGTTTGAAGGTATCCGTGCGTACAATACACATAACGGAACCAGGATATTTAAAGCTAAAGAGCACTACGAGCGCCTGAAGCGTTCTGCTGAACTGATGCACATCCCATTTCCGTATGATATTAATGAACTGATCAAACAGACCTATAAATTACTGGAAAAGAATAAATTAAAAGACGCTTATATCCGTCCATTAGTGTATTGCGCACCTAATATGACCTTATCACCAGCAACAGAAGTCTCGATTATGATCTGTGCCTGGGAATGGGGAGCATATCTTGGAACACAATTACAAAAAGTTTGTATTTCCAGCTACCAAAGACCAAATCCTAAATCTACACACGTAGAAGCTAAAGCAAGCGGACATTATATCAATTCAATATTGGCGACTACCGAAGCAAAAAGCAAAGGTTTTGACGAAGCTATCTTACTGGATATGAATAATAATATCGCTGAGGCCCCGGGAGCTAATATTTTCATCGAGAAAAACGGGAAACTGTATACTCCCCCACTAGGAAATATCCTTGCAGGAATTACCAGGGCAACTGTGATCAGATTATGTAAAACACTGGATATAGAATGTATTGAAAAACACTTATCAGTGGATGACCTGAAAAATGCAGACAGCGCTTTCTTCTGCGGAACAGCAGCAGAAGTTATCGGTATTGCCTCTGTAGATGAAGCCATTTTCCCTGCAACATGGACAGAAACCTTAGGTGCAACCATACAGCGCACTTATAAAGCATTAGTATTAGAAAAACAAAACTACGAAGTAATCATATAAAACCTATAAAAAGATAAGATGTCACAAGAAGCACCAGAACTGAACCGATACAGCAAAGTTTTCACACAAGATCCTACCCAACCAGGCGCACAAGCAATGTTGTATGGTATTGGTTTGACCACAGAAGATATGCAAAAAGCACAGGTGGGTATTGCCAGCATGGGATATGATGGAAACACCTGTAATATGCACTTAAATGATTTGGCTAAAATCGTTAAAGACGGCGTGTGGAAAAATGATATGGTCGGTTTAACCTTCGGTACAATTGGTGTCAGTGATGGGATGTCAAACGGCACAGACGGTATGCGTTACTCCCTGGTTTCCAGAGACGTAATTGCAGACTCTATTGAAACAATCTGTGGCGGACAATACTACGACGGCCTGATTACTATTCCAGGCTGTGATAAAAACATGCCAGGTTCAATCATGGCCATGGGGCGCTTAAACAGACCTTCGATTATGGTTTACGGTGGTAGTATCCATTCAGGAAAATACAAAGGAAAATCATTAAATATAGTCTCTGCTTTTGAAGCATTAGGAGAAAAATTAGCTGGTAACTTATCAGAAGAAGATTATCAAGGTATCATCCGTCATACCTGTCCCGGTGCGGGGGCTTGTGGCGGTATGTATACCGCGAATACCATGGCCTCAGCAATTGAGGCTTTAGGAATGAGCTTGCCATACAGCTCATCTTATCCGGCACTGAGTGACGAGAAAAAAGATGAATGTTTCCGCGCAGGAAAAGCAATCAGAGTACTATTGGAGCGCAACATCCTTCCCTCAGATATTATGACTGACAAAGCATTTCACAATGCAATTGTAACAGTAATGGTGCTAGGCGGATCAACAAATGCCGTACTGCATTTAATCGCGATGGCAAAATCGGTAGGCCTTAGCTTAAAATTAGAAGACTTCCAGAATATCAGTGACAATACGCCTGTTTTAGCCGATCTGAAACCAAGCGGTCAATACCTAATGGAAGATGTCCATGAAATAGGTGGTATACCAGCAGTTTTAAAATACCTGTTAAAAGTTGGATTGATCCACGGAGATTGCATCACTGTTACTGGTAAAACCATCGCAGAAAACGTAGCCGATGCAGTAGACCTTAATTTCGACGAACAGAAAATCATTTTCCCGGTAACCAGTCCGTTAAAAGCTACCGGTCACTTACAAATGCTTTATGGCAACCTGGCCGAAAAAGGTGCAGTAGCTAAAATCAGCGGTAAAGAAGGAGAAAAATTTGAAGGCCCTGCCCGCGTCTTCGAAGGAGAGCAAAAACTGATCGCAGGAATTCAAAGCGGAAAAGTACAACGCGGAGACGTAGTTGTTATCACTAATGTAGGTCCAAAAGGAGCACCTGGGATGCCAGAAATGTTAAAACCAACTTCTGCAATTATTGGTGCAGGCTTGGGGAAATCAGTGGCATTAATTACTGACGGACGTTTTTCAGGAGGTACGCATGGTTTTGTAGTAGGTCATATTACACCAGAAGCCTGGGATGGAGGAAACATCGGATTGGTTAGAGACAATGACATTATCACGATAGATGCAGTTAACAACACCCTGCAATTAAACATATCTGACGAGGAACTTGCACAAAGAAGAGCCGAATGGAAACAGTTACCACCACCCGTCAAAAGCGGAGTCCTTTATAAATACCTGAAACAAGTAAGTAATGCGAGCGAAGGCTGTGTTACTGATGCTTACACTGATTAATTAACCTAAGCCCCAATTTAAACGCGAACAAAATGGACACTACACAAGAGGTAACGACCAAGCTGGCAGAACCTAAAAAGACCACGCAGGTAACAGGCTCGGTAGCCTTGCTGGAAGGATTAATTGCCGAAGGAACTGAAACTATTTTCGGTTATCCCGGCGGAGCGATCATGCCTATCTATGACGCTATTTACGACTATAAAGAAAAGTTAAACCACATATTAGTAAGACATGAGCAAGGCGCTACACACGCCGCTCAGGGTTTTGCCCGTACTTCGGGTAAAGTCGGCGTAGTCTTCGCAACCAGCGGCCCAGGTGCCACTAACCTGGTTACCGGATTAGCTGATGCACAAATAGACAGTACCCCCTTAGTTTGTATTACAGGACAAGTATTTGCACACCTTTTAGGAACAGATGCTTTTCAGGAAACTGATGTAATCAATATCACTACCCCTGTTACTAAATGGAATTACCAGGTAACAGATGCCAATGAAATTCCTGCTGCACTGGCTAAAGCATTTTACATTGCCAGAAGCGGAAGACCAGGCCCGGTATTAATTGATATTACCAAAAATGCGCAGATGCAATTATTTGATTACGAAGGCTATGTCCCTTGTACGCATATCAGAAGTTATCGCCCAAAACCAATTATCAGAAACGAATATATTGAGCAGGCAGCTGCTTTAATTAATAACGCTAAAAAACCATTTATCCTTTTCGGACAAGGTGTATCATTAGGAAATGCAGAAGAAGAATTCAAAGCTTTTGTAGAAAAAAGTGGTATCCCTGCAGCCTGGACAATCCTTGGTGCGGGTGCAATTCCAACAGATCACCCACTGAATGTAGGAATGCTGGGCATGCACGGTAACTATGGCCCTAACGTACAAACCAATTCATGTGACGTACTGATTGCTATCGGAATGCGTTTTGATGACCGGGTAACAGGCCGTCTGGATAAATATGCAAAACAGGCCAAAGTTGTCCACTTAGATATTGACCCTGCAGAAATTGATAAAAACGTAAAAGCAGATGTACCCGTTTGGGGAGACTGTAAAGAGACACTTCCTTTATTAACAAACCTGATTACTGAAAAAACGCATGCAGGCTGGTTAGCAGAATTCAAGGCTTACGAGAAAATTGAACAGGAAGAGCTGATCGAACCAGAATTAAACCCGCAAAGCGGAGAGCTGACCATGGGTGAAGTTATTCATCAATTGAATATCCTGACCAAAGGCGAAGCAGTCATTGTAAGTGATGTTGGCCAGCACCAGATGGTAGCCTGCAGATACGGAAAACTGAATGCAACCCGCCTTACAGTAACCAGTGGCGGATTAGGAACCATGGGTTTTGGTTTACCAGCAGCTATAGGTGCTAAATTCGGTGCACCAAACCGTACAGTTGTTGCCGTAATTGGTGACGGAGGATTTCAGATGACACTACAGGAATTAGGTACGATTATGCAATTCGGTGTAGACGTTAAAATCCTGATCCTGAATAACCAGTTTTTAGGTATGGTTCGTCAATGGCAGCAATTATTTAATGAGAAGCGTTACTCTTTCGTAGATATTACCAGTCCTGATTTCGTGAAACTTGCTGAATCGTATTATATCGCCGGCAAAAAAGTTACTGAACGGGCTGATCTTGTTGGTTCCCTGGAACAAATGCTGCAGCATCCCGGATCATTCCTTTTAGAGGTGATGGTAAGCAAAGAACATAATGTATTCCCTATGGTTCCTCAGGGCTGTAGTGTAAGTGAAATCAGACTTAAATAATTAACGATTATGAGCAATTCTCAGGATATAGAGTTAGCAAATGCTAAACAAGAATTTACCATTACGGTATATACTGAAAATCAGATCGGTATACTTAACCGTATTGCGATTATATTTTCAAGACGGAAGATTAATATTGAAAGTCTGAATGTTTCGCCTTCTGAAATTGAACACATCCACCGTTTCAATATCTTAATTACTGAAACCGAAGAAGTAGTTCGCAAACTGGCCAGACAAATTGAAAAACAGGTAGAAGTTCTCAAAGTATATTTTAATACGAATGAAGATATTATCTGGCAGGAACTAGCCCTGTATAAAGTACCTACTGATACTATTGTAGAGAAAGTAGTGGTTGAACGCTTACTTCGTGAAAACGGAGCCAGAGCTGTGGTGATCCGTAAAGATTACACCGTATTTGAAACCACAGGTCACCGTACCGAAACAGATAAACTGATCGAAGTATTACAACCTTACGGACTGATTGAATTTGTGCGCAGTGCACGTGTTGCCATTATCAAAGACAGTAAAGGCTTCAACAGCAAACTGAGAGAATTTGAACGCCTTGATCCGGGTCAGGATGTCATTGAAAACGAGTTCCTCGACAAAGAAAAGAACGTATTTACAATGTAAACCATTGTGAACCAATAAAATTAGCCAATAAAACAATTAAAAGAACCTTAAAAATCAAAAAACAATAAACGATGTCAAATTATTTTAACACACTTCCTCTTAGAGAAAAATTAAACCAATTAGGTGTTTGTGATTTCATGGACAGTTCAGAATTCCTGGATGATGTAAACGCATTAAAAGGGGAAAAACTGGTAATTGTAGGCTGCGGCGCACAAGGACTAAACCAAGGTTTAAACTTAAGAGATAGTGGTTTAAATGTTTCTTATACTTTACGTAAAGAAGCTATTGAAGGCAAAAGAGATTCCTGGAAAAATGCGACAGAGAACAATTTCACTGTAGGCACTTACGAAGAATTAATTCCTGAAGCTGATGTTGTCATCAACCTGACCCCTGATAAACAACATACTGCGGTGGTTACTGCAATTATGCCATTAATGAAAAAAGGCGCTACTTTATTATACTCACACGGTTTTAACATCGTAGAAGAAGGCATGCAGATCCGTAAAGATATTACGGTAATCATGGTAGCTCCTAAATGTCCTGGAAGTGAAGTAAGAGCAGAATATGTAAGAGGTTTCGGTGTACCAACCCTGATCGCTGTACACCCTGAAAATGATCCTGAAGGAAAAGGTCTGGTACAGGCAAAAGCATATTGCGTTGGAACAGGCGGACACAGAGCTGGTGTATTGAAATCATCTTTCGTTGCCGAAGTGAAATCAGATTTAATGGGTGAGCAAACTATCCTTTGCGGATTATTGCAAACAGGCTCTATCCTGTCTTTTGATAAAATGGTTGAAAAAGGAGTGGATGCAGGTTACGCTTCTAAACTTGTTCAATATGGTGTTGAAGTGATCACTGAAGCCTTAAAACAAGGTGGAATCACTGCAATGATGGACAGATTAAGTAACGTGGCAAAGATCAAAGCTTTTGAAATCTCAGAAGAACTGAAAACAATTATGCGCCCATTGTTCCAGAAACATCAGGATGACATTATGAGTGGTGAATTTAGCCGTACCATGATGGAAGACTGGGCAGCGGGAGATAAAAACTTATTGGCATGGCGTGCAGCTACTGGTGAAACAGCATTTGAAAAAACACCAGCAGGTAACGTTAAAATCGGAGAACAAGAATACTTTGACAACGCTTTATTGATGGTTGCTTTTATCAGAGCAGGTGTTGAATTAGCTTTTGAAACTATGGTAGAAGCAGGTATTAAACCTGAATCTGCATACTATGAGTCTTTACACGAAACTCCGCTGATTGCTAATACCATTGCACGTAAAAAGTTATTTGAAATGAACAGAGTGATTTCTGATACTGCAGAATATGGTTGTTATTTATTTGATCATGCTTGTAAACCTTTACTGGCAGATTTCATGAAACAAGTAGATACTGATCTGATTGGTAAAAATTTTAACGAAGGCAAAGATGGTTCAGTAGATAACAGAGCACTGATCGCAGTAAACGAAGTTATCCGTTCTCATCAGGTTGAAACTATCGGTGCAGAACTGAGAAAAGCAATGACCGCAATGAAATCAATTAAAACAGCATAAGAATAATATAAAACCTCTCAGGTCAATAGCCTGAGAGGTTTACAAAACAAGCATAAGATGTCAAAAACATTAGTAGAAAAAATATGGGATGCACACGTTGTAAAAAGCGAAACAGGATTTCCTGATATTCTATATATTGATACGCACTTAATCCACGAGGTAACCTCTCCGCAAGCTTTCGATGGCTTACGCAAAAGAGGTTTGCCCGTTTTCCGTCCGCAGCAAACGGTAGCTACTGCCGACCATAATGTACCTACAATCGATCAGCTGCTGCCGATCAAGGAAGAACTATCACGTTATCAGGTTGATATGCTGACTAAAAACTGTGCAGAATTCGGTATCGAACTGTATGGTCTGGGTCATCCATTTCAGGGAATCGTTCACGTAATCGGCCCTGAACTGGGAATTACGTTACCAGGAAAAACAATGGTTTGTGGTGACAGTCACACTTCTACACATGGCGCTTTTGGTGCAATTGCATTCGGTATTGGTACCTCACAAGTGGAACAGGTTTTTGCGACACAATGTTTATTGCAGCAGAAACCGAAGACCATGAAAATCGAGGTGAACGGTACTTTAGGAAAAGGCGTGTCTGCTAAAGACATTATTTTATACATTATCTCTAAAATATCTGCCGCAGGTGGTACTGGTTATTTTATAGAATATGCAGGTTCGGCAATTGAGGCTTTAAGTATGGAAGCCCGGATGACGATCTGTAATATGAGTATAGAAATGGGTGCCAGAGGCGGATTAATTGCACCTGACCAAACCACTTTCGATTATATCAAAGGCAGAGAATTTGCCCCTGCAGGTGCAGCATGGGATAAAGCCCTTGCCTATTGGAAAACTTTATACAGCGATGCTGATGCTAAATTTGATAGCGTATTAACGTTCAAAGCTGAAGACATTGCCCCAATGATTACTTACGGAACAAATCCGGGTATGGGTATGGGCATTCAGGAAAACATTCCAGCTACAAGTTCACAACCAGGCAAAGAACAATTGTCTTATCAAAAGGCATTGGATTATATGGGGTTTGATGATGATTCTTCATTAATCGGAAAACCTGTTGATTATGTATTTATTGGAAGCTGCACCAATTCCCGTATCGAAGACTTGCGTGAAGTCGCAGAATTTGTAAAAGGAAAACAAAAAGCAGAAAATGTAACGGTATGGATTGTTCCGGGTTCAAAACAAGTGGAACAACAGGCCATCAATGAAGGTCTTGACCAGATATTTGAAAAAGCAGGCTTTCAGCTTCGTGAACCAGGATGCAGTGCATGTTTGGGGATGAATGAAGATAAAATACCTGCTGGAAAATACTGCGTTTCTACTTCAAACAGAAACTTTGAAGGTCGCCAGGGTCCTGATGCAAGAACTTTACTGGTAAGCCCGCTAACAGCAGCAGCAGCGGCAGTTACAGGAAAAATTACAGATGTAAGAGAAATGTTGACCAAGGCTTAGAAAAACAAGTAATATACTGATGAAAAAATTCGAGAAACTAACATCGGCAATTGTGCCTTTAAACATAGAAAATATTGATACTGACCAGATCATTCCGGCCAGGTTCCTGAAAGCGACAACCCGTGAAGGTTTCGGTGAGAACCTGTTCCGCGACTGGCGTTACAATGGGGACCATACTTTAAAACCAGATTTCGTATTGAATGATGCTACTTATAGCGGGCAGATTTTAGTTGCAGGAAAGAACTTTGGTTGCGGCAGTAGCCGTGAACACGCAGCATGGGCAATTCAGGATGCAGGTTTTGACGTAGTGATCAGCAGCTTTTTTGCAGACATCTTCAAAGGAAACGCTTTAAACAATGGTCTGTTACCCATCCAGGTCAGTGAAGACTTCTTATCCGCAATTTATACTGCGGTAGGTAAAAATCACAAAGCACAGCTCGATGTCGATCTGGAAAAGCAGACTGTCACGATCGTGGATAGCAGAGAGCAAGCTGATTTTGAGATCAATGCCTATAAAAAATCATGTCTGATTAACGGCTATGATGACATCGACTTTATCTTAAACCAAAAACATTTGATCGCAGCATTCGAACAAGCAAAATAATGGCGCAACCCATCGTACATATCACAAATCTGAATCTGAAGTATCACCAAAAAACGGTACTTCAGGATTTGAGCTGGACAATAGACCGCCATGAAAACTGGTTGTTACGTGGGATTAGCGGCAGCGGAAAAACATCAATGGCGAAGGCAATTGCTGGTCTGATCAAATTTCAGGGCGATATTGAAATTAATTTTGATGCAAAAAGCAACTTAGCTCCCGTAGTACATTATGTAGCCAACTGGTATCAATTTAAAGACCTGGAAGGACAATCTAATTTCTATTATCAGCAGCGTTATAATAAACAAGCAACCGAAACTACTGCAACTGTGCGCGCAGAACTGGAAAACTATGGCAAAAAACATCAGCTTCAATTCAGCGAAGCAGAGAAACTTTTAACCGCTTTAGGCTTTTCAGATTTAATAAACGCTACACTGATCCAGTTATCAAGTGGTGAACATAAAAAATTACAACTGGTCTGCGCTTTATGGCTTAAACCACAACTATTAATTATAGATCAGCCCTATAACGGATTGGATAAACTTTCCCGTCGTCATTTGAACGTGCTGTTTGAAGAGATTACCGCAACAGGAACACAATTGATTTTAATCAGTAATGATAAAGAATTACCTCCTTGCGTTCATCGTTTTGCTGCATTAAGCGGAGGTCAGTTAATTGAAATCTCAGCCAATGAACATATGCAGGAATTTGACGAAGAGGAAGAAAGCAAACCAATTCCTGATTTTTTAAAAGAAGCTCCAGTTTCCTCTGCTGACAGCGTGGTCAAAATGATCGGTGTGAATATCAGTTACGGTGAAAAACAAGTCTTAAAGAATATCAACTGGGAAGTTAAAGCAGGAGAAAAATGGTTGCTGCAAGGCCCTAACGGCTCTGGCAAATCAACCTTATTGAGCTTAATCACTGGTGATCATCCCCAGGCTTATGCAAACAATCTTTACCTGTTTGGTCATAAAAGAGGCAGTGGCGAAAGTATCTGGGATATTAAAAAACGTATCGGTCTGATCTCACCAGAATTACACTGGTACTTTGATCCTCTGGCAACTGTCAAACAAAGTATCATTTCTGGATTCTTTGATAGTTCAGGCTTATTTCGTGAAGCGGATTATACTAAAAAAACACAGGCAGCAGAATTAATTGATTACTTCGGCCTTACCGAATACCAGGATACCCTGCTCAACCAGCTTCCTTTAGGGAAACAAAGGCTGGCCTTTTTAGCCCGTACCCTTATCAAGAACCCTGAACTGCTTATCCTGGATGAACCATGTCAGGGCTTAGACCAGCAACAAACACAATATTTTAACAAGCTCGTAGATGAATTGTGTAAAAATGGAACCACCTTAATTTATGTTGGCCACTTTGAAACACAACTGCCTGCTTGTATAGAGAACAGAATTTTATTGGAAAACGGCGAAGTAAAATCCGTCGGAAAAATATTAGAACCCATATTAAAATGAAGAAAAACATATTAGTTATACCAGGGGATGGCATTGGACCAGAAGTAACCCAATGGGGGAAAGCCGTATTAGAACAAATCGCAATCAGCTTTGATCATGAGTTTACTTTTGACGAAGCCTTAATGGGACATGCAGCTATTGAAGCTACTGGTAATCCATTACCTGATGAAACCTTAGAAAAAGCAAGAAAAAGTGATGCGATCCTGTTTGGAGCAGTGGGCCATGCAAAATATGACAATGATCCTTCTTTAAAAGTACGTCCGGAACAAGGGCTGCTTAAAATCCGTAAAGAACTCGGACTTTATGCCAACCTGCGCCCTATTCTATTATTTGATGAATTGTTAAACGCATCAAGTATCAAAGCACATATTCTGCGCGGTACAGACATCCTGTTTTTCAGAGAGCTTACAGGCGATGTTTACTTCGGTGAGAAGACAAGATCAGAAGATAAAAACACCGCATCAGATTTGATGATCTATCACAAATATGAAGTAGAACGAATTGCCCATAAAGCTTACGAAGCAGCTATGCAGCGTGGCAGAAAGCTATGTTCTGTAGACAAAGCAAACGTGCTTGAAAGTTCAAGATTATGGAGAGAAACCGTTCAGGAAATCGCTAAACAATACCCGGAAGTGGAAACACAACATTTATTTGTTGACAACGCGGCGATGCAATTGATTAAAGATCCTAAGCAATTTGATGTGGTCTTAACAGCAAACCTGTTCGGTGATATTTTAACTGACGAAGCCTCACAAATTGCAGGCTCCATGGGTATGCTTGCTTCTGCCTCAATTGGAGACGGAACTGGCTTTTTTGAACCAATTCACGGCTCTGCACACGATATTACAGGTAAAGATCTGGCTAACCCGTTAGCCTCTATCCTATCCGTTGCCCTGATGCTGGAAATCAGCTTTGGCTTAAAAGAAGAAGCACAACTCATCATTTCTACTATTGACAGGGTATTAAAAGACGGTTACAGAACCAGTGACATCGCAGATGACGCTACCAGCCCGTACAAAGTATTAGGTACTCAGGATATGGGTAAACTCGTCTTAAAATTCATTACACAACAAACTTACACTAACTAAACCATGACTATGCTACACGATCCTAATAGAGTTTACGTATTTGACACGACCCTTCGTGATGGAGAACAAGTTCCAGGCTGCCAGCTTTCTACCCCAGAAAAAATAGAAATTGCACTGGCACTGGAGGCGCTCGGCGTAGACGTAATTGAAGCTGGTTTCCCAATATCCAGTCCTGGTGATTTCCAAAGTGTAGTTGAGTTATCCAAAGCAGTAAGAGAGCCAATTATTTGTGCATTGACCAGGGCAAACAGGAAGGATATTGATTCAGCCGTAGCTGCTTTACAATATGCTAAACGCCCAAGGATACATACTGGAATAGGTTCTTCCGATATGCACATCAAATATAAATTCAACAGTACACGCGAAGAAATTCTGCAGCGTGCTGTAGAAGCTGTGAAGTACGCCAAACAATTTGTAGAAGACATCGAGTTTTTTGCAGAGGATGCCGGCCGCGCAGACAATGCGTTTCTGGCCCAGATGATTGAGGCTGTAATTGCAGCAGGAGCCACTGTAGTCAATATTCCTGACACCAATGGCTATTGCCTTCCGGAACAATACGGTTCAAAAATCCTTTACCTGAAACAAAATGTTCAGAATATAGACCAGGCCATTATCTCTGTGCATTGCCACAATGACTTAGGTTTGGCGACAGCCAATACTTTGGCCGGTGTGATCAATGGTGCACGTCAGGTAGAGTGTACCATTAATGGTATCGGTGAGCGTGCAGGTAATACTGCATTGGAAGAAGTGGCTATGGTTTTAAAAACACACCATGCCCTGAACCTTAAAACCAATATCAATACCAAACACTTCAGCGAGATCAGTGCTAAAGTGAGCCGTATGATGAGAATGCCGGTACAGCCGAACAAGGCCATCATCGGACAAAATGCCTTTGCACACAGCTCAGGTATCCATCAGGACGGTTTCCTTAAACACAGAGAGAATTACGAAATCATCAACCCTGAGGACGTGGGGATCGATGCAGCAGGAATTATCCTGACCGCGAGAAGTGGTCGTCATGCCTTGAAACATCACCTGGAAAGACTAGGTTATGTGATTGAAAAAATCAATCTGGACCAGGTTTATGAGAAATTCCTTTTGCTGGCCGATCAGAAATTGGAGATCTCAGATGATGATTTATTATCATTGATGAGTGATGGAGAAGAACATACTTATAAAAACGGTTATAAACTGAACTCTTTACATGTAGTTTGCGGAGATTCAGCACTACCGGTAGCGGTTGTAAAATTAGAGCACGAAGGCATAGAAAAAGAAGCAAAAGCTGAAGGTAATGGCCCTGTGAATGCAACAATTAAAGCTATAGAAAGCATCATTGGTAAAAATATTCAGCTAAAAGAATTTACCATTCAGGCGATGCACGGCGGTAGCGACGACACCAGTAAAGTGAATATGAGAGTGATTTTCGAAGAACGTTCTTACTTAGGTTATGGCTTCAGCACTGATATTGTTAAGGCATCAGCCGATGCTTACCTGGACGCATTAAATAAATTCTTATAACATGGAGTTGGAAAAGGAAGTAGAACTGGATTTTGAAGCTGCGGCCGCACGTATTGCTGATACCGTTAAGCGTACTCAATTAGAATATAACGAAGGACTATCCCTAAAATACAATGCAAAAATCTATCTGAAAAGAGAAGATCTGCAGGTGGTGCGTTCCTATAAATTGCGTGGTGCTTATAATATGATCAGCACGCTTGATCCGACGCAGACCAGCCGTGGTGTAGTTTGTGCAAGTGCAGGAAACCATGCTCAGGGTGTTGCCTACTCTTGTAAAAAGCTAGGCATCAAGGGTGTCATTTTTATGCCGGAGATTACCCCCAGACAGAAAATCAAACAAACTGAAATGTTTGGTGGAGACAACATCAAAATTATACTTGTCGGTGATACTTTTGATGACTGTATGAAGGAAGCACTCGTTTATACTACGGAACATCAGATGGTCTTCGTTCCTCCTTTTGATAACATTAAAGTGATAGAAGGTCAGGGAACTGTGGGTGTTGAAATTTATCAGGATCTTCCGGAAACAGAGGTTATCGTGATGCCAATTGGCGGCGGCGGTCTGGCTTCTGGTGTAGGCAGCTACTTCAAAAACATCAATCCGCAGATTAAGCTGATTGGTGTAGAACCTGAAGGTGCACCTTCCATGAATCAGGCTTTAAAGAACGGCAGTCCGGTTACACTTGATTATATTGATCGTTTTGTAGACGGTGCAGCTGTAAAACGTGTGGGTAACCTCAATTTTAAGTATTGCAGTGATTTACTGGATCAGATGTTATTAATTCCTGAAGGAAAAATCTGTACCACTATCTTAAAATTATACAACGAAGATGCGATTGTCGTGGAACCAGCAGGAGCGCTTGCTGTAGCTGCACTAGATCAGCTAAAGGATACAATTGCAGGTAAAACAGTAGTTTGTATTGTGAGCGGCGGTAACAACGATATTGAGAGAATGCAGGAAATTAAAGAGAAGTCTTTACTTTTCGAAGGACTGAAGCATTATTTCATTGTTCGTTTTCCACAAAGACCGGGTGCATTGAAGTCCTTCGTAAATAATGTATTAGGGCCTCACGATGACATTACCCGTTTTGAATTTATCAAAAAGACAAACCGCGAGAATGGCCCTGCACTGGTCGGTATTGAATTACAGGAAAGCTCCGATTATACTTCTTTGAAAGAGAGAATGGCAGAATTTAAGTTTGAAGTTATTGATCTGAATGATGATCAGACTTTATTTGAATACCTGGTATAACAGATTTAACAACTGGTATAATAATCTTCCGCTTCAACAAAAAAGACCTTAGCTGACCGAATAGCTAAGGTCTTTTTTGATTCCATTGGTATCAATTTTTTATACCTGATATTATCTTTCAGCTGTTACAATTCACCTGTTATACTTCACCTGTTATCTTTTATATATTATCTTTCAACTTATTTATATATTAACTCTCAACTTGCGCTTAGATATTCTCTTTTAAGCGGCATCCCATTCCAGAGGCAAGTGCATACAAATAAGCCGCAACAGCTTTTACCTTACTGCCCTCCTTCTTAAAATTCCACACATCATTCATAAATAAAGGAAAGTTTTTACTATTCAACTGATCAAAGGCCACTGATATTGTAGGCGACAAGGAATGCGCCGTATGCCAGATCCCAAAAGGGATATACAGTGTTTCGCCAGCACTTACTTTAAAACTAATTGGCGTAGCATGTTTAAACTCCGGATGTTTCTCTAAATCAGGATTAAAAACATTCACTTCAGAGCGCCATTGATTCTTTTCGGTGGCGTATAAAAACTTCTCCTGCCCACGTGGAAAAACTGTAAACATTTTCTCCCCATACAGTTGATTGATCCATGCACTCAAATGATAATAATCTTTATGTACATAAGGAAATTTGCCACCCGGGCCGCCAACAAAAAGCTCGATGATCCCGCCCCAATTTCCACGTTTAAATGAGGATGATTCTAACCAGTTCGGTTTTGCATATCCTAAATTAAGCGGCAGCATTAAATCCAGCATTTCGGGAATTTCCTTACTGATATTAAAAGTAAGCGGATAAGGCGCAAGCTTCTCTTCAGAACTATGCTCAGCAAGATCCATTACCTCTTTCATGCGATAAGGCTTTCCGGTTTCCTTATTGATGACATCACTTTCTTTTTCCGGATAATTCTCGCGAAACCAATCCGGCGTAAACAAACCATTTGCCTTCCAGACCTTGGTTGCATCAGTTAAAATCACAGGGATTCCAGGATTATGATGCTCATCCATAAATTCCTGATAACTAAGGTTTGACTTCCGTTGAATTTCCATAAACAAGAATTATAAAATGATAACAATTATAGTGTAAATATTACCAAGTCTTCAAGAAATATTAAAGGCAGCCCTTAAAGCTGCCTTCTTGTTATAAAAATTTTTATCAATGATAATCATAACTACTTAAAGTTATCAGATAGACTACGGTTATTTAGCTCCGGAAACTACAGCGCATAATTCGGATATAAATATTTGAATCCTACCAGATCACCTGCAGATAAAGCAGTTCTTTGTGATCCAAAAGTGGACCCGTCAAGTTTTGTAATCGTTGGTTCACCATTACTGGAGAAAGCACTGGAAGGATACATCATGATCGATCCAAAATCAAAGGCACCAGTTTGTCCGCCAGTATAACCACGGTCTGCCCAGGTATCGAAATTATGCTCATAACCGGCCTCAATATTGTCCTTATTAATAATTACATAATCATCACGGTCAGTTCTGCTTTGCTCATGGAGTAAACCCAGCGCATGTCCAATCTCATGAATCGCATTACCGGTTGAACAACCTGATGCTAAGTTTAGTTTCTGAGCTCCTCCAATCATCCCTAAGGAAGAAGAGCAGCCAGTTCCAACCACAAACCTGATATAATTTGCCTGATTGGTACGCAATGTAAAAGTTAATTTAGTTTTCGCTTTCCAATGCGCAATGGCATCAGTAATTCTGGCCTGATTTGGAACATTAGTATCAATAGCATAATACACAATTCCATTCGTCCATCTTTTATTCAGATAATCGACAAAAGTACTTTCTGTAGCTGGTGCCGAAGGATCAGCCTTCTGCTTCAGAAAGGAAACCTGATCATTACTGAGCAGGATGTCACCACCCAGAACAAACTGATCATTCTTTTTGGTGAGGCTGATTTTATTAGCTCCATTACCAAAAGAAACTACTTGTCCTTTGATCTCAGGAAAAGCCTGTTCAACTGCACAATTGCAATCATTTTGTTTAGTGTCTGCTAATGGAGACTCTTGTCCGCTTTGTTTCTTGCAGGAGGTAGTGAAAGCTGCGAAGGCAAGCGCAACTAATAATGTTTTGTTTTTCATAGGTTAGGTATTTAGGTAAGAAAATTATTACATAGCAATTTAATAAACTTAGTAGCTTTTAATAGCATACAATATCGTTAAATGCAAAATGGTATAAAAAAGATAGTCTATTGTCAGCGAACAATACTTAATTCCGAACGAGCTCACTCCTGAAAATCATGCTTTATTGTATTAAAGAGATCCATTTAACCGGCATGGAACCAAATGCTGATTATTTCGGCAAAAATAATTTTGGTGTCCGGAAATTGCATCTTAAAAGCACGTACCCAATTGATTTGTTTTTACAAATAGCAGAAACCAATTCGGCAAAGGGCTATTTTTGAGTTGTAAATTACTGTTGATCACGATTATAAAGACAGCAACGTGGTTATAATAATAAATATAATCTTATATTTATCCACATAAAGTTATATTTTAACATCTATTCTTTGTAGAAAACGTTAAAACCAGCTAAATTAGTTTACCCATAAAAACTTGGCAGCACATTTGCTAAGTAAACAAGAAACACACAAATATGAAAAAATACCTACTATTACTCTTAACAATAACGGCAATTGGATTGTCATCGTGTAAAAAAGAAGTCATTGCACCTAACAACAATGGTATTCCTAACCTGACCTTATTAAAATATATAAATCCAGGTGATTGGGTCCAGAGTGCAAACAAAGAAACCTATAGCGTAACTATTCCGGTTTCTGAAATTGACAGAGGTACATTTGAGAATGATGAAGTTGCATTAAGCATAGCCAGATCAGACGTTGATTTTTATGATAAAATGCCATTTGTTGATAATGCAGTGAGCTATACCTACAGTTATACTACAGGATCTGTAACATTATACTTGCAAAAAACCAATGATGCAAATGTATTTCCTGACAGACCAACAACTAAAACAAGAGTTAAGATCGTACTGATTACATCGAATTTATAATATTTAAAACTCAAGAAAACGACCAATGTTCGCCTGAACGTGGTCGTTTTTTTTATGCTCTCCCCTGTTCAGCTGTATAGCCCTGATAATTACACCATTTCGCTCCAGCAGCAGCTCTTCATAAAAGCCCTTATAATACACATCCTTCACCTCATACCTTTTACTATTCCAGCCGCCCTTTAGCTCTACCCATTCAGGATAAAACACTACAGCTTCTTTACTTACCTGAAGCCCAAGTTTTACCGCGTCCTGCGGATTCAAAACTACCGCATTCCCCAGCAACTGTGCCGTATAAATATGTTCAGGATGATTATAAACATGAGCAGGTCTGCCCTTTTGGATCAGCATACCATCCTTCATTAATATCAATTCATCCGCCAAAAACAGCCCATCAGCAGGATCATGAGATACAATAATCACCGTAACTCCCGTTTCAGCAGCAATACGTTTAATATCCGCACGCAATTGATTCTTTAACAACGCATCCACCTGGCTAAAAGGCTCATCCAGCAACAGAACACTCGTATCGGTGACCAAAGCCCTCGCAATAGCCACGCGCTGCTGCTCCCCTCCACTCAATTCAGTTATCTTTTTATTCCTCAGATGATCAATATGCAAATGCTCCATCATCTTCACCGTCTTCTCCTGCTTGCCCTTTACATCCGTATTAGAAAGCACCGAAGCAATATTATCATACACCTTCGCATAAATATTCAGTGAGAAATCCTGGGTCACGATCTTCATTTCCTTGTGTCCGGGAATAAGCTGTTCATGTGGCCCCAGCACACGCTTACCATTCAGCAGAACCTCCCCCTCATCAACCTTCAGCAAACCAAAAATGGACTTTAATAAAGTGGACTTCCCACTACCACTCTCTCCGATCACCGCAATGATGTCTCCCCGTTTAATATCGAAAGTGATATTTCTGATTCCTGAAGCCTGTTCAGTTTGATATTGTTTAGTTAGTTGTCTAACGCTGATGATAATTTCGTCCACACCGTAAAGATACGTTTCAGAGAGAAATTACCTAATATAAGCACCGAATTGAACCCCATATGACATAAAAAAAGCCTCAGGACAATAATATCCTGAGGCTGCTCACGCTAACAAATACCGTCTAATGAATCCCGAAGGTAATACCGAAAGCTAAATTCTTAAGTCCCTTTTGCGCCTCAGTATCAAACATATCATTAAAGTAGTACTTCGTAAACAAACCAATTCCTGAATATCCGACTCTCAAAGTACCGCCTAAACGAACCTTTTGAAAATCATAATCCTTCCTGAACTTCTGCTTACCACGCTCCTCACTAATCTGCTTAACCTTTCCATTCAGCAAAAAGCTCACTTCAGGCCCAACAACAAAATAAAATCTCTTTCCCCTTTGATTCTCGTTTGTTCTAAACTCAAAATTCAACGGAATATGCACATAACTACTCGAAAACCTATTTTTACTAAAATCAATCGATTCATCCACATAAGTAAGATCCGGCGTATTCTTTTGAATAGTAATATTCTTTTCCAATCTTATCAAAGTCCAATCAAAACCAGCTGCTGCATAAATCCTGAAATTAGGATTAAAACGATACCCAAAGTACGCCAAATCAAAAGATACCGTGCTCGTCTTGCTCCCCCTGTAATCCAGAAAATCATTTTTAGGAGAAAGCTTAAAACTTCCATTGTCAATTAACCTTGAAAAACCAATATCCAATCTCGTAAAAGTAAGTCCATAACCAAAACGTCCTGTAGGAGCAGAAACATTTTTCACACTATCCTCATTACGTCCAAAAGACACATTTAAATTATATTTCCGGCCCTTTACCGAAGTTTTAGCAGTCTGCACCACTGTTGTATCTACATGATCACCCGATTGCGCAGCAGCCGTTAAACAAGCCGCTCCCACCAATCCTGTCAGCATTAAAGTCTTTAGTAAATTATTATTCATATTATAATTTCAGTTTCAATATCTTATTCAATAACCCCGTCTCTATCTATACTAATAACCGGTTTCTATACATTATTGTTCTTCAAAAAGATCATTCTCCTATGATCCCCACATCAAACTATATCATTATCGTTTCCAGCGGTTAAATTTAAGCATTCCTCAATTTAATACAATCATAGAAAAATAATCAAATTATATCTTGTTGATACCTAATAGATCCACAAACCCACCATAAGTTTCACACCAGAAAAAATAAATATTTAACCAATGTATCTTCTACACCTCGTTTCTCCAACCAATCTTTCCACCTAGTTTCTCCACCCAGTCTTTCCATCCAGTTTCTCCACCCAGTTTCTCCACCTAGTCTTTCCACCCAGTCTTTCCACCCAGTTTTTCTACCTAGTTTCTCCACCTAGTCTTTCCATCCAGTTTCTCCACCCAGTCTTTCCACCCAGTTTCTCCACCCAGTCTTTCCACCCAGTTTCTCCACCTAGTCTTTCCACCCAGTCTTTCCACCCAGTTTCGCCACCCAGTTTCTCCACCCAGTTTCTCCACCCAGTTTCTCCACCCAGTTTCTCCACCTAGTCTTTCCACCCAGTTTTTCTACCTAGTCTTTCCATCCAGTTTCTCCATCCAGTTTCGCTGCCCAGTCTTTCCAACCGGTTTCTCCACCCAGTTTCGCCGCCCAGTCTTTCCACCCAGTTTCTCCACCTAGTCTTTCCACCTAACTTCTCCAACCAACAAACCAAACAAGCAATTCTCGCGGTAAACATCCTGCATGTAAAAAACCCCTTCAGAGAAATAAAAAAACACCATGTAGTATTTCGAGCCTTATTCATCCCTTCAGATGAATTCCAGCCGAAATACTACATGGTGTTTTTTTATTTCCCTCTTACAGTACCCTTTTACTCTCCCCGTTTCTGACGATAATTCTTGTACAACTTAACAGCTGTCATAATCCCCCCAGAAAACACGATCAATCCGATCAACCCATAAACCCAGTCAACCGCACTCTTCAGCACTACCGTAAAAACAATCGCTACCAATAAAACCGTGGCCACCTCATTCCATAACCTTAACTTAAAAGAACTCAGTTTAAAAACCCCGTTCTTCATCTGTTTCATTAACCGCTGACAAATAAAATGGTAAACCAGCAATAACAAAACAAAACCAAGCTTCACATGTAACCACGGCGTGCTTAACAAACCCGGTCTGATACAAATCATACCGATCCCAGCAAGCACAGCGAAAGTCATTGCCGGGTTCGTAATAATATGCCACAACTTGTGCTCTATCTTAATAAACTCCTTCTGAAGAATCTCTTTCTCAACCTCAGGGCGGTCATTCGCTTCCGTATGGTAAATAAACAACCTTACACTATAAAATAACCCCGCCATCCAGCTCACCACAAAGATGATATGGACAGAAAGTACATATGGATAATAAGAATCCATAACCTAACAACTTAAATGACTAATAAACAAACACTTATGGTAATTAATTTTCATTTACTAAAGTTTTAATAAAGTATATACAGTCTCACTTGACCCCTCGCTTAAATAGCCAGGCGGCAAATATAAACAAACAAATAATGAAGATTATTATAAAAATCACCTTATAATCTGCTTTCCTTTCTACGATCGCATCAGATTTTTTAATTAGTTTCTTATCCTCTTCTTTGCTTTCTTTATTTTCAGCTTTGGTGGTTTTAATATTATTTCGGATCTCAGTTTTCCTTTGTTTAGGAACATTTACTTTTTGCGGCTTTAATGTGTATTTAGAATACAAAGTGCTGTCGACCGGATTATAAATCTGCTCCAGATTAATAAACTCGTCGTCAATTGTATTCAGGCCATTTTTAATAGTTTCAAGATTGACCTTTCGTTTTCCTTGGCCATTAACAACAGGTGTTTTAACGGCAGTATCTAAACTCTCTGTAATTGTGATTATAGAATTATCATCGGCTACAAACTGACTAGATATTTTTTCAGAATGACTTGATTCTGTCAACTCGCTTGAGGAAGTTTTGTGTTTAAATACTTTATTAAACACACCGCAGCCATTCAATAGAATGACCGCAGTTAGAATTATAAAAACCTTCTTCATGGTAATTGATCCAATTTATTACTCAATCCCTCTAAGCTCATCGCTAAGCTATCGTAAACTACATTTACCTGTCTAATGTGGTATGCTGGCGTAAAATCGTTGTACGGCCTTTTGCGCTCCATTGGTATTGCAGAAGAAAATAGCAATACTATAGCTGATACTGTGATTAACTTTTTCATTTTACCTTTTCTTTAAGTTAAGTGCCTTTTCAACTTTACCAGCAACCGCCCGCACTATCCCGGTTGTAGATTGTATGTCTCGTTTTGAACTATCATTAGTCAATTTTATCGTGTCAAGCTTGTTTTCCATTGCCTTAAATCTTGGATCTTGACGTTTTTCAACCTCTGCGATTACCCTTTCAAGACCTTTCTCAGTTATTACATTGATTTGCTTGTTTAGCGATTGGTTTTCCTGGAAGAGAAATACGCAAAGCAAGGTCAATAAGACCATGCAGGTAGTTTTTACATCCTTACTAAACCAAGCAAACAATTTATCAGCCCACCCCATTTTTGTGTTTTCGTTCATTTAGGCTTCATTTTTTGAGATTTCGCCAGATTCTGACAATAGTACTTTTCTAATGTTCGCAGGTTGGCCGCTTTTAAACGGGCTACGCCTGGCTCCAAGAAGTCTTGTTTTTAAGATTCGAGTGAACCCGGTATCGTCTGATTGGTTTGCTCCATATACATGAAATGTGGATTGATCCTCTCCTATGTATAAGCCAACGTGTCCTCCGCCTATACGTCCAAACACTAAAACGTCTCCGAGCATTTCTTTCCCTGTAGCAACAGGGATTCCCCATTCAAGCCAGCTCTTAGCGGCAAGCAATTTGTTTTTATCAAAAGGATACCCCGCATTTTTCGCCCATATCCCCATCCCCAAACCGCAGAATGGTACAGAGTCAGCGGTATACCATGATATATTCAACGATTTTGCCCATCCCATGATTACAGGATTACTTTCTTTGCCTGGCACCTCTTTAGTGCCATACCATTTTAAAGCTTCTACTAATAATTTCGGCGCTTCTTCTTTGCTTAACCAACTGTATTTACTTGGTAATCCCATCTTACTCTCCCTCACTTAAAACTGCATAAGCCCATCCTATGCAGAGTGTTTTTTTATTTTTTAACTAATAACTCCATCAATGCCTTGCGTTCGGCATAATTGATATTTACACCTTCAGTAAGGCTATTCAGATGATCCATCCCAAAAACAGCAATATCTTCACTCGTTAATTGGCTGTCTGCTTGCATTATCTCATTGTTGATATTAATAAACTCCGGATGACTCCCGTTAACATTAGCACCTTCGGTAATTCCGTACTTATCAAAAATAGATTTAACAATTACAGACTTATCCGTCGATTCAATGGTTTTCAGTACTCCTTCAATAATTTTCATATCTGCATACGTAGGTGTTTTAAATGCTGGCAACAGTCTTTCTAACATCATTAGAATGCCAAATTGTAATTTTGGTGAATCTTGTATTTCCGTGTTCATATTTATACTGTTGTGTTTTCTAGAATGTACTGATCCTTCATTAATTTTGTAATCGCAGCCCGAATAGTGGTATTACACTTATCAAAATTTGCCAACTTGGCCTGAGCTTTCGTTTTTTCATTACCATCTGGTAATACAAGAATTTGTTTCTCCAACTCGTCGCCAATTATCGACATGGTGGGCATTGTGGTTGTTTGATTTGTGCCGTCTCTTAAAACCGATGTCAATTTAGCTTCAATCCGAAAATTTGTAACATCTAAATTTCCAATTGTAGGGACACCCCCGGGCATTGGGTAAGTACCGTTTATAGCTAAAACAACGTCCGTTGCTGTAAGGATAGCTCCCTGAGCATCTTCCTTTAATATTACTTTGAATTTTTCCATTTTTATATTTATTAATTAATTAACTACAAACTCCTGATCCAGTTATTACTCCGGATGTTATGATTCTATAAGCTGAATTTTGGCCGACAAACGTCCAGTAATACCCATCAAGTGCATAATTGTAATCTTTACCCTCCTGAGCTGCTGCTGCTGAACTATAATATTTATCATTGTATATATTTCTGTAAAGAGTAACTGGTGAAGAATTTCCACCGCCAGCGTATAAACAGCCAGATTCAAGGTCTGATTCGTACAATTTAAAGGTGTCCGCTACCCATCGAATCATTGCCGGATCATCTGGAGGATAAGAGCCACCACAAATACCAACGTACTCCACAGATCCGTCACCTTTAGTTTTTATCCATTGCCCATCCCACGCTAATCCTCTGTAAAATCTATATTCATCACCCGCCTCACAAGTTTTCTTTGTATAAACAAAATCACCTGTCTGAACCGGGAGCCGCTTAACAAATACTGTAGTTGATACTGCATCGTTAGTTCTGGAACATGCCCAACTTGCGTGTGTCGCACTCCAAGCATTTAATTTCGCACCAGCATTTACGGTAAAGGAATTATTACCGCTCTGCATTTCCCCCTCTTCATTACGTGCATAGGCCCGAAGCACACCGTAATCGCCAAACTTCAATTCTGGTATCGAAGTTGCCCCGTTATACAAGATCTGCTGTTTTGCAGGTAGTGAGCTGATAGGATGTTTTGTGAAATCTCCATTATTCACTGAAAGGTAAAATCCGTAGTCGTTTGTGATAGTATAGTAAGAAGAGCGGTAATTCACTGAAAGGAATACTTGCCCAGCAAAATTGTCCTGGCCGTTGGTTCCGGTTGTATCTGGCTCACCAACTGAAGGCACACCGACGTAAGGCAAGGTATTTAACCCAGAATCATTCATCACAATAAATCGCTGGCCATTGGCATCTTCCAATCTTGCTTTAAACACCCTCGGTGCGGCGTGCATCTTATAATTTTGGGAGTCAGGGATATCTTTGACAATCCCAACGAACCCGGATTTCCCCAACCCGTCATCGACCATTATCCATGCATCGATGTAGAATAGATCTTTAATGGTATTGCCATACTCAGCAAGTTTTAAAGCAGGATAAGCATCAAGCTTTATCTCTCCTTCAATATGAATAGGAACTCTTGTTGCTCCACCATCCAGGTATACAGTATTTGGTGCTGCCATGTTAGTTGTCTTGTACGTAAAGTTTCCAGAGTTTTCCTGATGTGGAAGGGATGTATAATGCTGACGTAGCTTTCACGACCGGAGCGGTTAGTTCTCCGTTCTGTTTAAATGTAAATTGGGGAGTAGCTCTATTTCCAAAATGAAAACCAATATAATCATTACCGCTATTGCCCCCCTGGTAATACCCAATTCCATATTCCCCGGCATTCGCCAGCCTCCAAATATTATTATGACCTGGGTTATAAGCGTTATTCTGGAAACCTCCATTTGTACCTGTACCTGCCGAAATAGTTCCTTCTGCAATAATATAACCGTCCATCCCTAAGGATAAGTTTTGAGTTCCTGCTTGCGAAATAACTACCTGGTGCGCTCCACTCCTTAATCTACCATTGTACGAATAACCTAACCCGTACATCGTTCCTATCTCATTCCATTGATCACCGATTGTCCAAATAATTTTGTTGGCTGTATCAGTCTGGTCATAGCTCCCTACCATGCCACGGTGGTTAGTAGACTTAAATCCATATCCATTACTTTCAAAACTAGCAGAGGTTTGAATTATATTATCACAGTAGAACTTCTTGCCTCCATATGTTCTAATATAGACTGCATCCTGCATATAAATACCTCCAGAAAATGTCTCATTAAACCATCCAGAAGAACCAGTACTTCTAAACCAATTATCAGTTATGTATGAGTTTGCATACCAATAGCCATTATTTATGTCGCGTCTTAATGACCAGCTACCATCTTTATCAAGAAATCCAAAATTTCCAGCGTAATCCCCATGTATACTTCCTTTTGATATTCCTTGAGCTGTTAAGTTAATTACAACATTATTTACTGTATCCGTATAAAAGCTCCATTGATTGGCACTAATTGGTTTTAAGCCGACTCGATAGGTTCCAGAATAAATACCGCATTGACCAGAAGTGTAAAACCAATCTCCTGATGTTACACTGCCAGATCCTTCAATATTTTTAGCGATTAAATCCTCGAATCCTGTTCCGGGGTTATTTGTAATTGCAATTCGTCCACTTGGTTGTATTGAGATATTTGAAGCCACCTTGCCTGCCCAATGAAATGATAATACAGGAGGTGTATCACCGCCTCTCATAATCTGCAATTCTGAACTATTATAACCTGTGCCTGATCCGCCGGAAAATACTACAGTAGCATTATTGTAACCATTGTAAAGTAAATTTCTCCAACTTCCCCATGTATTGTTGTCACCATTTCTATTTCTGAAAGCTATATCACCTGTGTTGCCATAAAAGCTATTGATTTGTAAATCATAACTGCCATTTTGGAAGCCTCCCATTGACCATAATGAGCCATTATAAGGTGTGCCTGATCCAGTATAGGCAAAAGTCACAAGATTACCTCTTTGCCCATCTGCTTGTCCAGCACTATTTATGCTATCAACATTTTTTCGGACAAAATCACTTCCAGAAGATAAGCCTAAGAAAGTTCTGACTGCTGCTTGATTCCATGAATAATGATATCCATTTGCACTGTCATTACCATACATAGATTGTAGGGATGCGTCTCCTCTTGGATTACCAGCTGATTCAGGAGTCCTAATGTAATTCGCATGAAGATAACCCGAGGAGTCTCTGCGAGGGATAGTGTTTGGCAAAGGTTCAATAACTCCTAAAAAGGCAGTTAAATTACCCTTACCAATTGGATGCCAGTTACCATCAGCACCTAATCCCATCAAATAGGTATTTACTGCAACATCTGTATTAATATATGATCCAGCATTTGCCCATGAGATAGAATTTACAGCAGTCCCTCCAATAGCTAAAAATCTGGAGTCAGATACTCCTTTAGTATAGTAATTCGAAAGATCAGTAACTACACTCTTATTTACCCATTTAAACCCATCCCATGTTAATGCCTGGCCTATTGCAAGGTTTGATAATGCCACATCAGTTAAACCTGCTAGAGTAGCAGATCCGCCTCCAGGCAATGGACTTGCACCGCCGCCTAAACCAGAAGAATCAACATAAATTTTCCAAAGCTTGAAGTCAGTTGAAGGAATGAACAGTTTGTCTTTAAAAGTTCCCTGAGAAACATTAAATACCGCATCTGTTTGATAAACTGCCTTATTGTGAATAAAATCCTCAACGTTAATATTCCCCGGTACGGCCGGGATGTTTACGCCGTTTGGAGAGCCTACGGCATTACCTTTGGAATCTTTGAAATCTCCATAGTCTTCAAACTTCTCCTCAGTGATAAACTGCAATCCAGGTTCAATTACCTCTGAAAGCACTAGCTTGTGTCTCCCAGATTTAACGGCAAATGTTCCGCTTACAAACATGAATTTTCCTTGCGTAAGAGGAAGTGTAAATATATCTAAAGGAGAAAAGTCCCCCATAAAACTACCTTCAGAACGCCTTGATACCCGCTTGTATTGAGTCAGAATATTTCTGGTGGCAATCTGTTGGAGTAGTAAAATTTCTCCGTTGCTTCTCCAGCCAGTAGTTGGCTGTCCATTTGCCAACCGCATCCATGATGTACGACTAGGATTGTCATCGTCACCAAATAACAGCACTGTCGTGTCTGGAGCTTCCGTATAAGATCCAAACTGAGTTAATCTATTTACGAACCCAATTGAAGATTTGTAAAATGGATTTTGATCCAATTTCAAATTGACATTATCAATCCTAACTCTTAATGGACTTGAAGTGTCTTCGTGCCTAACCCCGCAGATCCAGATTGAAATAAAACCGTCTGACCCGGTAAAAGGTAAATTGAAACTTAAATTCTGATCATCATTTAGCTCTTTACGTTTTTTATAAGTCTTGATAGCAGCCGGATACTCTGTCCAGCTTGGTGCCCAACTCGCATCTGTGTCAAGATTACAGTACCTTATATAACCATCCGGACGTGTAAATATCGCCCGTAAGTAAATTCCAATTTGGCGTTTGCTATCTGAATTTCCATCGTCTGCTCCTAAAGTTAGGGATAGTACAATGGTATTAGTTTGCAATATCGGAACTGGATCAGAATAAAATCCTTGACCTTCAGCATTGAAACTATTGAAAAACTTCACGTAATAATCTCCCGTAGGCACTTCTCCTGTTGGAAGTGTTGCCATTTTTTGGCCTACACTGACATCTATACCGCCGCCAACATGCCAACCTGCAAACCTTTCTATTATTGGTATCGGATTAATTGTATTGAAATCTCCGTTTACGAGTTTATTAGAAAGATATCCCGCTTGATAGTAGGTTGCAGCTGACTTGTAAGCAGGTTGATTTTCAGTAAACAGGTCATTATCGGTTAACTCATCTGGCTGAACATTTCTGTTTTTATTTACTAGTTCTGATGAAATAAAAGTTCCATCTGGAGCGAACCTACGAGCATTAAACCCATTGCCTGCAAGCTGACTTACATCAACAAACCACCATTCTCCATCAACCTGTTTTATATTGGCCGTAAACTGTGAGCAAATGGATTTTATGATTTCATATACTGAATAAGGTTTATTATTTGTATCAATAAACCTGTTTGTATCTACGTAAGTCTGAGACAACGGACAACTGTTAATATCATTAGCCATTGTTTGCTCATAGGTATTAACACCGATCAATACGTTTAAATCTAGCTTTGTAGATCGTAGGCATTCGCAAAGGATATTTTTTAAGTTATCAACCTTCTTTATTAGAGCGCCGTACTCAGTTACATATGGCGTATTTTTAAGCGAAACAATTACATCGGTTGCCTTTAATTCAAATTCATAAGGATAGGACTTAAACGGTTCCTTTGAGCTGTCAGGCACAATAAACCAAGATCCTTTTAGCTTGAAATCGTCCCCAGAATAATGGTTAATTTTCCATTGTCTTTCGTCTCCAGTATAAAAACTCTGCAAGCCGTAAGCATCAGAAGTAGCCAACAATGAGGTTACAGACGAGCTGCCTGTCAATTGATTTAGTTTATCATCAGCTTCATTTTTATAAGTTATTTTAATTGGTTCAGAGCCTCCGGATACTGAAATCACTTCCCCGGTATAATCCATCTTTAGGAGATCAATTCTTTTTTTGACTGCCCCTCTTCCGCAAAAATCTAACCTATATTTTACACCGTAATTCGCCATTTATCCCCCTCACTATATCTATGTTAAAGGTAAATCAACATTCACGAACAAAAAAAAATAATTACTCTGGTTTGAATAGTTATATTTGAGTTTAATTTTACACAATGAAGAAATTACTTTACATAATCCTACTACTGTTGCCTATAGCGTCATTTGGACAGAAGATATCATCAAGCCCTTTCCGTGGTGCAGGTAAAATAATTATAAATACGAGTCTGTCTGCAAAAGAGGGATATTTGAAAGCTGCAAACATGCTTTTAGATTCTGGATATGAAATTAGCGCTAAGGATAATGATTTATTCTTTATTGAGTCAAAAGATTTTGAAATTGAAGATACGGTGCCGTATGGCGCAACTGTAATAAAAGGGAAATCTAAGGTAAGAATAAATGTAAGGGCAAAGGATGGTGAGTTAATAGTAATATTAAAGATTCGGCACGAAAACAACAGTTATGGTACAGTGCATTACCTCATTGATCCTCCTAGGCCACTGATATTTGATATTATATCAGACTTCTCCAATAAATTTAAAATGCCATTTTCGTATTCTGAATAACCATCAACTAGGATTACAAAAGTACTTCTAGTTGATGGTAATATTAATTGTTATCCTCTATTATTGATCTTCTCTGTTCTTTTAAATGAAACATAAATATCCTGTCCGCTTAGTCGAACCTCTGGAATCATTACCTGAACATTCGCGTTACCGTTTATTGAGCGCATTACATCATGATTCGGCACGACTTGAGACCCCATTGGCAAATTAACTAATTCGGGTCCTTGTTCTCCTACTAATGCTACACCTCCTGGTGCATAATTTGTTCCCATTGCGTAGTGCGCAACTCCGTATTGCGGCGATTGCTGTTGTTTGCCTCCTGATCCTCCGCTCCCTCCATTTATAAGCCCGCTAAATGCACCGGCCGCAATTTTCAAAGCAATACCAGCAGCAATTGCCGCCGCTCCAGCAATAAAACCTCCTAATGGTACGAGCAAAGCCTTATCTAGGGCGGCTTTTATTTGAGCAGCAATCCCGTATTGTATCAATAAGTCTCCCATTTTTCCTAAGAATCCGCCAAAGGCTGAAAGTACTTCATTGCCAAATCCAGACATATCACCACTTGCCATCATCTGGCCAATGCCTTCAGCAAATTTCCCAACTGTATCTACAGTAAATGACTCAACCGCAGACTTCATATTTTCGGCAAACGCCTGAGTATTTATGAGGGCTTCTGTATTTTTTGATAACTCAGCAGATTTGGATTCATATTCTGCCTGGTTAATAAGTGCATCAGACCTAAGTTTTTTAAGATCCTCTAGCGCTCTCCTTTGTGCTTCTATCTGCGCTCCATAAGGGTCAAGGCCATTTTTTGATGCGTCAAACATTGCCATTTGCGTATTCCTATGCTCTTTTACAATTTCTGCTATCTGTAGCGCAGATATCTGCTGATCTTTAATCCCCTTATCAACATTAACCTTATTGATTTCGTCAGCCTCCTGTTTTTTGAGTGCAATTATAGCAGATTTATTCCCTTCAGAAAGTCTAATCTTTTCTGCGAACTCATTTTTCAAGTTCTGAATTGTCCTGGCTGTCCCGTCTAACTCTATCAGTTCAGTAGCATCATTCCTTTTTTTAACAAAGTCTGCAATCTGCTTTGAATTATCAGCTATGATATTGGTTTTTCCTTCAGTATAGTTTGTTTCAAGCGTCGCAGAGGCTTTTGCCTTCTTTTCTCCGGCAGGTAGTTTTTCAATTACTGCCTTTATCTTGTTGTACTTGTCATCCCATTCCTGAAGATCCTTACTAAGCCCCTCCTTGGTGATTATATTAGACTTGTTATAAAAGTCTTGGAGTTGCTTTTCTACTGTATCAAAAGCATGTGCAGACTTCTTATTTTCTTTCCCTGGTAGATCAACTCCCTCTCCCTTTACAACTGTAGGTGGGTAGAGTTTTTTATAGGTGTCCTTTAGTCGATTTACAGTGGCTTCCTGTTGGAATGTAGCCAGTCTAAGCTTGTTTGTTTTAGCTATTTGGTCATCAAGAGGCTTTCCGACATTATTTGGATCTTTAATATAGGCAAGGTTATAGTTTAGCCTGCCAATTGCCTCTGTTTGTTTTTTTGTTTCAATTGTGATTAACTTACGTAACTCAATTTCTGATTTACCCGAAGCCATTAAATCTGCCTTTGTTGACCCGGTGCCAGTCAGCCTGTCTTTTAGATCGTCCGTGGATCTATCTCTACGTCTTTTAAAAGCAGCGTCAATTTCTTCCTTGCTGGAAACTGGAGTGCCGCCATTCATCACCTTTGTAATAATCATCTTATCACTTGCGGCTTGAATTCTATCAGCTAAAGTATCAATCCATTTTATCGAAGTAGTAGCTCCTTCAATAACTCTTTTAAAGAAATTTCCTGTACTTGAATTCGGATCAGTAGTGATATTGGTAATTGTATTCCCAAGCTTTGACAAACTAGCAGCCAGGTTATCATTTTTAATCTCAAACTGCTCAGCGCTTAGTTTACCTTCTTTATATTGGACTGTAGACTCGGAAATGTGCTTATTTAAATCTTGCTGATGTAAGGCTAAGGCTGAAATTGCCTGTCCTGCTCGTGCCGCATCCATACCAGCAGACTTCATTAAATCTTGAAACTGTGTGGTTTTTTGTCCGCCTTTCGCTAACCCATTAAAGAATAACTCTAGTGCTTTTTGAGTATCGGTATTAATAATATTAGTAAACTCTTTTAAAGTTAAACTCGCATCAGCAATCTGAGCTACCGCTAAGAATTTCTCCCGTTTAGTTGCTATACTTCCTATCAACTTTTTAAATGCTGTACCCGCAACCTCTGCCGATACTCCGTTTTCTTGTAAAACTGCCCCATAAGAAAGTAACACAGGTAAAGACAACCCGGCTTGCGCCGCCACCCCACCAACTCGCTCTCCAAAATCGGTAAGAAAATCACCTGTGGCTAGGCCAGATTGCCCGAGGCCAAGTATTACTGATCCAATCTGATTAAATGCCTTTTCAACGTCGCCTCCTTCGGCTTTTGAAACCCCAAATACATTATTTAATACTCCTAAAGACTTTGCAACTCCTTCAGCTCCACCTTGTAACTCTCCGGATAACGATACAGATAACTGATCTACCGCAGTTGTAAACCCGCCTAGTTGCTCTTTAGCGATACCTAATTGACCCCCAATGATAGCGATGTCAAGTAACCCTTTTAATGAGGTTCTGGTGTCGATCTTCTTTAATGTTTCAACAAGCGCATTAACTTCAACGGTTGTTAAACCAGCGGTACGCTGAACATCGGACATGCTATCAGATATTTCAGCATTATTTGCAATGATTTGCTTTCCGAGCGAAACAACTGTATAAAATGAAATATAAGATTCGGCCATTGCCGCAAGGCTTTTAATTGCCGCCGAAGCATAGTCACCAACATTCCGCTGATGATTCCCCATCGCAGCATCAACTTTCTTTAATGAGTCATTGAGTTTGTCATACTGGATAATCATAGCCTTTACAGCCGGGTTCATTTTACCCGTCATAACATCTCCAGCCGCCCTGATTTCCTTGCCTAATGCGGTTAATTTCTGTTGTGCCTCTGCGTAACTTCCCGCTGCTGCAACTACCGCTACCTTGTTTTGCATGTTAGCTAGACGGAGCTGGTTGATAGCCACAGTTGCTGCTGCGCTGGCAGTTCTATTTTGTTCAGTAGTTAACTTCTGTTGAATAAGAGTCGCTGTATATTGGAGCGTTGCCTCCTTTGCTCTTTCTACAGAGGATCTATTTGTTTCTGTAACTACTTTTTGCTCTTGAACTGCTGTAGTTGCATCAATAGTGGCTTTCTTAAGCTCCTCATTAGCCGCCTTAGTCTTCATAAAGGCTACTCGGCTATCTTCAGCTTTTACCTTCAAATCCTTCATTTCATTGCCGAAGGACTTAAGTCCCTGAGAAGACATACCTATACCTAAGTCGCTTAAAGTCTTTTCAAGGCTTTTTAATGCGGTGTTTCCGTTACTAACAAAATCTATTATATCTTTTTCGCCTGTTTTAAGCCCCGCCGAGAGGCTATCCATTTTCGCAATTACCTCTAACGATAACATTGCGTCACTTCCTGCGCCCATATCTACCTCCCTATTTCCTTTTGTATCCGTTCAGCAATTCGTTTCCTCTCCGCTGGTGTTATTTTAAATCTTTCCTTTTTAGGTATTGAATCCCCCTCTAAAGGCCACCAAACCATCTGATTTTCAGGCATTTTTTCAGGATCAGCATACCCACATTGAATTATCCACCCCAGTGATCTAACGCGCTTCCATTCTCGTAAATCTTTATCAAAAAAGCCCTGACTCATTAGGGTGTACTCCAAATGCGTCAGGGCATAAAACTCTATCGGCTTCAATCCGAGTTCTCCGAATGCAAAGCGTTTTATTTTGTTCCAGTCTGTTTTTTGAGTGTTCTTTTGGGTTTTACTGGTTCTTCCTTTTTTTTTACGACCCCAAGCAATTCAGCACCCGCCTTACTGTTTTCGAAGCAGGCAAACACATCCGACAGAATTGTGTCTTTATCAATAATTAATTGATCTAAGCTCTCTGCAATATCTCTGTAGGTTAAGGCAGGGTTACGCCCGCTTACCACTTCTTCATTGCAGTATCCTGAGTACACTAAATCAGTAATTAGTTTACTCCATCCGGTATTACCGATTGCTTGTCTATTTCCAAACTCCTCTACGGCTAACATGCCGAAAGTTAATGGGGTTCTAACCCCCGCTAACTCAATTGTAATTCTCCCGTTATTCATGCTTATGGTGCTTCAGGGGTTAAAAAATATTCACCCACACCCTGGAATGTTGACGAGAATCCAACTGCCTCATTACGTCCGGCGCTCTTAGAAATGGAAGTAATGAACACATTACCTCTGATCACATCTGTAGGGTCGTCAACCCCGACCATTTTCATAGGAAAGGTAGTTCCTGCTTTCTGCAAACCCGCCAACACATTGAATGACGCCTGGCTTACTGCTACAGTATCGTCAATAGCATTGCCATCCCCTTTGAATGACCAGGAGATATCTCCCGGTAAGGATGTTTTGTATCTACCTGAACATTTAGTTGTTGTATCGATCTGATCCGTACTTGAATCCCAACTGTTTGTTTTTAAACAGGCCAGCGTTACCCACGCGGCTGGCGTTCCTAATTTCACGAATAAAAGAACTTTCGTTCCGTTTTTAAAGCCTAATGCTTCCTCTGCCATAATCTCTCTCCTCCTTTATCGTTTTCTATTTATTAATCATTATGGTTGTTATTATGCTCAATTATGAGCAAGAAAACTACCTTAGTTGTTGTATTTCGTGCTTATAAATGTTGATTCTCCTGAAAATATTCTCTGTTTTGGAAAGCTCTTCTATCTGTCTGCTTAGCGTCCTAATGCTGTTCATTACATTAAAATCAGGCAATAGATTAAGCCTCAGCGAATAATTTTCTGTACAAATCAGACTGTTAATCTTACTTGATATTGCATCTCGTACAATCCCAGACCCTGCTCCTGGCGGGAACTTAGTTACGACATCTAATGTTACATGGACATCAGTATTAAACCCGCATTTCAGGCTGTGATCAGCTTCATTCTGATCTCTTATCACGACAAAATAACTAGGAGCAGTTTCCGGTACGATTGAATCGTAAATAGGAACCGTAACCTCATTATATTTTAATCCAGCTAATTTTGCTATGTAAGCGACCCTTAATGGGTAGGTTATGTCTTTTAAATCCATTTCGCTTTTAATAGGGGTTATTCATTCTTTTTCTCAGGTTATCTGTTAATCCTGTTGTATTTTTCACCCATGCCGGATACATGTAGGGTCTTGCTGGTAATCTGCCTTTACCATTTACATAAAACTGACGGGCTAACTCTCTCCATTCCTGATTGTAGGCTGCTAAGGTTCCGGAGGCGTACTCTCCTGTTCCAAACTCTACATACGCACCCATTTTACCAGCGTCAACCCAAATTCGATAGCCTTGACCTTTATTAGTCGCTCCTCCTTTTATCGCTCCATTCAGCTCAACCCAATTGCCATCATTGTCAAAGAATCCAATTGCGCTGGCGTAAGAACTTGCATCGGCTTTAATAGCCTCCCCTACACTGGTAATGCCATCAAGGATTGCGTTTTCAACTCTAACAAACTTTGTTGTGAGCCTGCTAAGGGCTTTATCAAGTCCCGTTATCATTTCCTTGTTAATCCAATTATTGTTAATTCCCGCATACGTTCATCTACGTTAATATTACTTTGAATTGTGTACTTAGCGCTACGGTATTCAATAATCATATTTTTAGTCAGCTGCTTATCTGGCCTGTAGCGAATTGCAAACTCTTTCGGTTCCTCTAAATCCGTTTGGTATGCTTGCGCATTCCTCTGGTTCTTTATGGTAGTTACGTTTGCCCATGTTTCCCAGTAAACAACTCGCTGACCTGGTGTAACTCCTCCGCCCGGGTCTTTTAAATCTTCAAATGTTACTATTGTTACCCGCTCACGCTTATTCCCTATCATAAAAAAAGTCCTCCGACACGAGAATAAGGACGTAATAAGGTTGTAACATTGAATGGTACATCAACCATAGTCAACCCTCTTTCCCCAACTATAAAGGATTCTCGGTTCTCCGAAAGGGTTGCAGTCATCATTTTGATTGCAGACCTAATTGGTTCAGGTAAATTTTCAGGAGTATATCCAGTTTTATAAGAGATCAATGCAGTTTCACCACACGTATAGACAACATTATCAGAATACAAATACTCAACTACCTGCCCATTGACGCTTAACACAGAAGTAATACTAATTACAGGAGCAACTAACTCAGTACGCTTACGTCCTGTAGCTCTGGTTAAATCCTTGACCGAAAAGCTCAATCCGGTATACTCTTCACACCAGGAAATAGACGTTTTGATCATATCCACAAGGACGGAATCCTCTAGATTATATGAATCGTCAATACGCATGTATAGTTTTGCTGCTTCAGGTGTCAATACTGCCATTATTTCGTTTTTACTTCGCTCTTTAATTCTTTTGTTTCTTTGCCTGTTTTATCTTCCTTTTCGTCAGGCAGAATCTGCACCAGACCTAAAGCTTCTTTCTCCTTTGCCTGAGAGTCCGGAAGATTAAAAACATCCCCCAAGTGCTTAAATCCGTTTGATCCGTAGCTAATGGTTGAGGCTATTGCTCTTACTTTTGCCATAATATTAAGTTTAGATTACCCTACCTGGCTATAGGTAGGGTAACTGTATTATTTAATTCCTTTTTTACTTTTACTCTGTTCCGGATCTTCAGCGTTTGCTGCTATATCCTCGGTAATAACCGACTCATCAACTGGCGGATCAATATGGTCTAAGCCTGGAGCAGCTTCAATATGCTCAGATAAATATCCCTGTTCTATAAGCGGAGACGCTAAATCCTTTGGGAGATCCAATGGCGTGCCCTCTTCAATTCCGCAGAAACTTTCAATTACTGTTACTTTCATTTTTTAAAAATTAGATGAGCAGAGTCGAAATTTATACTTTGCTCATTGTGAATAATTAAGAAGCTGGCTTATTTAATGCTGCAAGTGCGGTGGCAAATGTTCCTTTGACAATTACTTGAGTGTCGTTTGCAGACACAAACTGCACAAGTCTCTGCTCAAGCAAGATTGTTTTCTTGTTGTTTGTAAAGTCATTGCCATCAAGTCCGATCTGAATATTAAGTTTTTCCCTGAATAGCACATTTACCGCTGTCATATCTCCTCCTAAAAACTCTCCCACTGGAACAAGTGTTGTAGGTAAAATTTTCATATTATGAACCATTAAACCACCTCCGTTAAGATCTAAATAGTCTTTATAAACTAATTCACCAGTAGTCGTCTTAATAGCCCTCATTTTCTGAAGAGTTGTCGGGTGAATGTAGACCGCATTGGGATTTCCGAATGCCAAGTCTACCTGAGTACCTACAGCATCCAGTACATCGAACTCATTAACAAAAGCGATACTTGCAGCCGCTCCGCCTGCAACAAAAGGCGTAGCAAAGTTCTTGACTCCGTTTAAATTATCCCCAACGTTATCCCCAGCGAACAGCCCATCTTCTTTTTTTAATTCCAGACGCTTAGCTAAATTGTTTTGGATATAAGATATTAGCTGTGGCAAGTCGGCAAGCATTTCTGTAGTAACCTTACCATAAACAGCTAGTTTTTTAACTACTGCTGTTTTTTCAACGTAACGAACTGATGCAGCTGGCTTCCCTGTGCCTTCCCCGATAAACAGTGGATTTCCCTGCTCGTCTGTTTCTTCGATCCACATTGCACGGTTGCCGGCTGTAGATCCAACAGTTACAGACGCAAGATAAGACTCAGTTCTGCGACGAATTGTGCTGATTATATTTGTATTATCAGTAATAGAAACCTGAGTAGTCCCAGATCCGATTGTATTACCTACGCCCATATCTATTGCGGCCTTAACCTCAATAACCAATGAAGCTGATTGCACCCCATCGGCATCTACAATAGCTTTGATTTCTTTTTCTTGAGCCTTGAAAGCGTCAATTAGTGCCTCATTAAGAGATTTAAACCCTTCTTTTTCCTTTTTCAAGCCTCCTTGTAGCCTTGCGTCAAGATCATTTGCATGGTCTTGAGTTTCTTTGTTTGCTTTTTCGAGTGCGGCTACCTTCTTGTCAAATTCGGCCTTTTGTTCTGCTAAAGCCTTTTCGCCGTCCTCTTTGACTTTTTTTACAGCGGATTCCGCCTCTTTCTTTGCTGCCGCTTTCACTTTATCTAGCGCCTCATTTTCTGCTTTTACTTTTTCCTCTTCAGTCATTCCCGTCCCTTCTTAAAAGTTTGTATTTATTAATTCGTAAATTGATTTATGCTCTGCTGTTTTAATCTCTGGTGTCTCATTATTTGATAATGTTTTCAAGATATCTTCTAGCGCAATCAGCCTTGCGTCAGAATAAGGCAGATTATACGCCTTAACCAGGAATGCTATAAACTCCTGTGGATCTTTAGCGTTTTTAATTGATGTTGCTATAGCCCTATCATTTGCGCCCCAGCTTGTTAGAAAAGAATACTCTTTCAACTTATACTCAGTAATGATTCGGCGGTCTTTCTGATCCCTTTCCATTACACGATATCCTATGGATAAATCTGCGTTCTGGTTGTTATCATGGATTAGCTTAACGTCCCAAAACATGTTCTTTCCGTCATCAGTATTCATATTAAACTGAGTTCCCGTTTTAAGCCCGTAAGGATCTTTAGGATCTAATAGCTTTGGTACACCAACAAGGATAGTTTGATTGTGATTTTTGTAAACCCGAATACGTTTAAAATCCTCCTTAACAGTCTTTACGAATGAATCCTGATGTGATATGTCTTTATCACTGTCCTCATTGCCATAAGCATTCGCATATGCTTCAACATACCCCAGAGTGTCATCGACTTCTTTGACCTCAGTACTTAATTTCTTCGTTTCCATTTATCCCCCCTCACTAATCCATCACACAAAGAAAAAGGGCATACAGCGGTGCAAATCTCTCTCACTAATCTCTCTCTATTGCCCTTCCGTATACCCTTCTATCTTAACCTAAAACCACCAACCTCAACAAATCCCGACCCTTCGTCACTAACCTCTCTCACTAATCTTCCACTAAGGTAAATCAACAGCTGCGAACAAAAAAAAATAATTACTCTGAATTGTATTTCGCTCATTAAACTACCGGAATAACAGGTTCTAAGGGAGGTTTCTCATTTTGATTACTTCTGCTTCTGTTGATATCTAGTTCTTTAATCCTGCTTAATGGGATTAGGTTGGCTTCAATGTAGATTTCATTCATTTCTGGCATTGGATCATCGTCCCATCCAAAAACACCACGTTTCTCATTCTCTCTTAAACGTGGTTTACCGTATATCTCCATTAACAACTTGTAATCTGGTTTTAATTCCGGATAACATTCGGTATCGAAGCACAGATGTAAGTTTTCATCTTCATATTGTGGTAATATCCAGGTTGATAGTTTGCTTGTAAACTCCATTTGATCCGGCAAGATGACATTTGTCACCAACGCTTTATAAGCTTGCTCCTGGTTATTGAAACTACTACCGCTTTTATCGCCGACAAGTAACGGATCAACCCCAAATAAAGAGGCTGTCTTGCCTCTATCTGCTACGTCGCCAGCCAATAACTCAAGATCAACAGGACTTTCCCCTATTTTGGTAGCCTTTACATTTCCATTTGTAGCAGTAATGTTCATAAAGTTCTCTTCACCACGGATATTTTCAATTATCCTTTCATTGATTAAATCAATCTGTGTCTGAGTCAATGGCTCGTTGTTGCCGCTTGAATCACCGCTCAACAAATAAGCACTTCCACCGTTCTTATATGCTTTTGTTTGGGCTGTTTGGTTTGCTTCGTTCCTTGTTAATGTTTTAGTGCCTGGTTTTAACGGACTGAACCCTCTTAACTGAGTTCCGTTATGATCCCAATGAGGATTCCAGGTCTTCATGTGCATAATGTTTTCAGCGGGTATCTCGATTGAATAATCGCCCATCATGAACTTGTAACCTCTTATCGGCTTCAGGTAATTACCAGAAAAGACCGGAACAACTAAATGTGCTGGTAACACGTGAAGCTCTGTAAATCTTCCAGCATCCCTTCCGGATAATGGAGCAATGCCATAAATGAACGTTTCGCCAAGTAGTTTGTAAAACCCAAATGCAGCTTCAATAAACTCTGTTCTGGTTTGGTAAGAGTTTGGGTTTTCAAGCAAGTCTAATAACGGGTGGCTATCTAATTCCTCTAAAGCCAGCGCTTTATACCTTAGCGCCTCAATTCGGTGAGAATCATCCTTTGATCTAATAAACTGGTCAAACCGAGTAAACGCCTTTTTATCCTTCTTCTTACTTAGAATATAATTTGGAATCTTCGCCTTATTCAGGTACACACGCATAACAGAAAAAACATGCTCGTTACCGCTATACCCTTTATCCACATAGGTCTCTCCAGTTTGATCAAACCAATTGACTGCTCCAGCACCCATGTACTTATAAAACGCTTTAAATAACTCGTTGTCAACAACTGCATGACCTACCGCACTTTGACTTGCGTCCTTTAAGACCGAAGTCTTTTTGCTTTTAAAATTAAACCATCCCATCTAAATATCCCCCTCTTCTATTTAATTTTTCTATTTTACGTATAGTGTAAAGGCCGCCTTTAAGTTAAACCGCTCCCTCATCATAAATTGATCAAGCAAATCGGGAGACTGCCCATTAAGCTTAACCTTCATTTCTGCTTTTTTGATGATCTTTAACTTACCGTCTGCATCCGCATTAGCTCGCTTAATTGCCTTTCTTTCGTACATAAACCTCTGTCTTACAGTCATTTTATCATCATACATCATGTTAGCTACTTTCTCAGATATCTTATAGTTGCCAGCTAATACATTTGCCCCACTCCGGTAGTAGCATTGAGTCTTTAGGTTCTCATAATTCTCAGGAGTCTTACGCTCTGCTGATGTTGTTGCATCTGGATTAGGTAGTGGTGTACCATTGTTTATGAAAGGTATTGCCCCAACAATAAAGCCATCTACAAAGCCACCCACACCGTCATTGTCATATGTGATGTGCTGGTTTTGAACCTTGTTTTCAACTGCCAGCTTCTTTATCCCTTCAATGACCTCTTTGCCGTCACTCTTATTCATTATTAATAAGTCTATCAGCTCCATTCCCTCCCACGCTCCTGCTATAAACTTATCAGATCCTTTAAGAGCAATGTCAGCAGTTATGTACCTACCAGTTTTGTCAACTTCATACATGTTATTAAACATACCGCAGAACGCACTATAGTCATATACGTCATTATCTGATATGACAATCTTCCAATTACCATACAATAGTGCGCTTTGTGTTTCCTTATCCTGCGAAATCAAGTTACCCAGGTAAGCCGGGTTTGTTTTTAATAGCTCTTTATTATCATATATATCGCCAAATACATAAGTAACCGATTTAATAAACTCCCTAGGGTCTATGCCCGACCTTGATACGATTGGTTCAAGTATATGCCAGGCTTTTTCGATAACCTCCTGCTCTGTGTCTCCCCATATATAATCATTCCCGTCAACAACCAGATAGCGAACTACAGCATCCCGTTCCGGAATAGGGAACCCGGTCTCTTGATCAATCCACCATGATATTAACTCTGCAACCCAACTTTCAGGGTCAGGATTGCACGTGGCTCTAACCCTTGGCTTAACTCCGCACACGGAACGATTACGGGTTAACAGGTAGAAGAACATCTTTTTTGTAAAGTGCGTTAACTCATCAAAACCAATAAATGGAATTTGAGATCCTTGCCAGTCTAAAACATTCTTCTCATATTCAATATGGGAAAACTTAATCTTTGCGCCTTTTGGAAACACCCATTCAAGATTACTCTCTCTTGGCACAGCCTTAAGGTGTGGAAACAACAACATACTAGTGTCCCATAGACCGCCCTCATTCCTTATTTGTGGGCTTGTTCTTCTGAAGATCACCCCACCGAACCCTTTTACATCGATGTCAGGAATAGGGTCTAACAGCAAACAGAAAGTCTTGCCTGAACCTGCGCTTCCACCACCAATAACAATATCAGCCGAAGAGCTAAGCGCTTTCATTTGATACCCTTCTTGAGGTTCTATAACATTATACTCTACTGCGGCCATTGTCTGGCAATCTGAATACCGTTACTAAAGGCACATCTTTGTTGTCCTCGTCTGTCACCCCTATTTCTTGCTTATCTCTCCATTTTTTAGGCTGACGGTTCTTTAACCAAAATATAGCAGCAGTCGTATCAGGAGGATAGTGCTTAGTCAGCTTAGTTTCAATAATTTCCCCCTCAAACATCTTTATATCGACATCCGGGTGCTGGTATCCATTAGCCCGTTGAAAGAGCTTTGAAGCTACTGTTGCGTCAGCAGTTTCCTTCCCCTTTTTTATGGACTCCATAAATGAAGGGAATTCCTTCTTCCATACATTCAACGCAGACTCTGAAATCTCAAAGTATTTAGCAAGCTCGGCATCAACCGCTCCTAATAGACAATAATTATAGGCAAGCTTGTTATAAGCTACCTTGTATTTTGTCGGTCTGCCCGCTTTCAGCTTCTTAGGCGGTATTGATTTACTTTTGTCGATTGTTTTCCCCATCACTTCTCCTTGTCACTAATCTCAGCTGTAAAAATACCCGTACCCGATCAGACTAAAAAAAATAATTACTCTGACTTTTATATCACTCATAGTTAAAGATCTAACGAAAGCAGTGCGGAGCTTAGAATCTATGGGATATATTCTGAAATTATAATATGTGAGCTAAAACGATAATCTGCAAATTACCTTAGTTTAATTACTAATAATATTAGCATTTTACACTTATTTGTGTATAGCTTTGAGATTATGGGGGTTAGTCACTACGGAAGACAGAAAGGAGATAATGTAAGGTTAAGGCCACTTGTTAAGGACGCATTGACAACTAAGTGCTGGCTATTTGATAAAGTGACTAGCGAATGGTGGTTGCCGTGGGAATTTGAAGACCGTTATTTTGATAAGGAGCTTTGTAATCATGATATTGATGAATTGCTTGAAAACGTTGTCGTCCGCCCTTTTGATTCTGGAGTTAAAGCTGCTGAAAAACAGATTATAAACGCCGGAATAGAGTATTCAAGAATGATCATCGATTTAAAAAACAAGCTGGAGGCTTTTAAACTGAAAGATCAGGCATACCGGGAAGGATTAAAACAAAGGGGGTTCAAATAATGTTATCTTACAAACAACTATCATGGAGCCATTTATCATTAATCTAGCCAATAATGTTCAGTACTCGGTTACTCCTGTTTATCAGGATGGGGCAGAGCTTTCTTATCAACTATCAATAGACGGCAAACCTCAGGGTTCTATTACGCCATTTTTAGAAGATATTGGCCTAACCTGGCGATCAGACGATATAGATCCGCTAATCGTAGATGAAATTGGAGAACTCATTGAAGATCATGAAGAATAAAAAAGCCCCGAACTGCTAGGTATCGAGGCTCCAATTATGGTGCGTCATTATCGTTAATTCGGTGTCTTTTTTTTATTGTGTAACCTTGACCAAGCGGCGACCAACTCCAACTCTCCGGCAGTAATATTTCGCCAATGAACAGGCTGATTTTCATCACCAGGCAGCCACCTAACCACGTCAGCCATGATACAATGAATTATAACACTCTCCCCATTCACGTCATCATTTACCTGTTCATAAACAGCTTGCTCAATCGCATTATAATATCCATTACGCCATTTTCCGTATAATTCCTCAACTGAAATCTGAAATTGTATGAACTGTTTATCAGCTGGTAGACAGTCTGGATCAGGGTTTATTTCCATAATTCTGAATTTAGTAGGCTAAAAATAATAAATTATGTATTTAAACACATAACAATTCCAAAATAATTTACATTCTTTAGTACCCTCCGATGAAAAAAGAAGGGTTAAAAACAGAAGAAGTAGACGGGACGATGATCATCGTCGGGAAGAATATTGTTAAATTTCGAAAACTAAAAGGATTATCTGCTGAAAGGCTTGGAATATTGTGTGATGTTGAGCAGGCATCAATTAGTAAATATGAAAACGGGAAAGTTTGGCCGAATTTAAAAACACTCTCCAAGATTGCCTCTGCACTAGGAATTAAAATTGTTCAACTCTTTGAAGATTAATTGAACATTGAAAAAAGGCCTTTATTTGGAGTTGGTGCATATTAATTAACAGAAAGCATATACATTTAGGTTATTCACAACGTAATACTCATAATTAAATTATATTTGAGCAAAACTAAATAACCAAATATGAATGAAATTCTACTATCAATTCTAACAGGACTCATTTCAGGAGTAATCTCATCCTTATTATTTTTCTGGATCATCTCTCGGATGAGGCCTAAAATGAGCATATCCACGGCTATCTGCAAGGGAGTAGATTCAGTCGGCACATTTTATGGCTTTAAAATACTGAACAATTCTAAGTACAATGTACTAGATTTAAAGATAGAAGTAATTTTAAAAAAGCCATTCAATTCTAATGGTGGCGCAAACCATAGCAATGTTTGGATAGAATTAAAAAGAGATGGTATAATTCAGTTTCCAAGATACAGAAAAGATGACAAGTCAGCAGGTTATGCTCTTATTGTAGCCACAAGAGACAACCTTGATGCTTTATGGTGTGATGACGCTCAGTCATTAGAGGTGATCGTTCATGGGAAACACTCATTTAGCGGAATATCCAAATCTTTTACTCAAAATTATTACACTAAAAAGAGCTGTATTAAAGAGGGAATTTTTAATTTTGGCCAGACATTTGAGATATCTTAAATATAATTGATATATTTAATAACAATCAAAACATGCAGTTATGAAAAGTAAAGACACGGTTTTAATCTAAACAACGGCTAACAAAAATTTAAGCCCACCTTGTGTGGGCTTTTTTTATACCTCACAAGAAACAATTTCAAAATAAAATTTAATCGGTTTTTCATACTCTTGAATCATGCCGTATCGCTTAGCAAACTTATATTGAGTTGAATATAAGTTCAAAGAGGCCACAAAGCCGGAAACTACTTTCCGGAATGACTCCAAAGGCAAGGAACTCTTTACTATATTACAACTGGCACAGGATGGCATATAATTATCCATTGTGTTATTTTCTGGCCTCTCCTGTGTTCCGTCATGAATGTATGACCTCTTCTCATTATCATACTTAAAGCCTCTTACTATTGGCTCAAAATGATCTACATGCCACCCTTTCACAAGGTCAGTTCCGCAATAAGCGCATTTACCAGAAAACTTATTGAATATGATTTCTCTATCCGATTTTTTCATAACTCCCCCTCCTTCTTTATTTCCTCATCTCTAAGCATAGTTAAATACACAGCAGCCATTCTAACAAACAGACCGATTACATAAGCCAGGCATAAGGATACCACAGACACCGCAGCGAATATTAAGATTTCCAATGATATGTTGTTATACATGTTTATCTGTTTTAGGTGGTTCAGGTAATTCTAAAGGCTCAGTCCAGTGCGTAGGTTTATTAGGCCAAGCATCATGGTCTAGTGAATTAACCCATCTTTCCCCGTTATGGAACATAGTTCCTTGCCATTTATCTGATATGTGGCACACAATTACGTCTCTGAATATATCAGGCAATCGTTCGGTTACTTTTATCCATTCCGGCTGAAGCAACTCAATAGCCTTTTTCATGCCCATTACGTAGTGGAATCCACAATCTTTTACTTGTTTATGTACCGGAATATACTCCTCAGCAGCCCTATTTATTTGTTTTTCTGTGATCATGATTTCTCTGTTAATTGTTCACGATACCAATCAATAGCGTATTTAAAAGCTACATCCGGAGATAGTCTTTTAGCCAGGCATTTTAGCGACTCATGTGATATGTCTGCTCCGTCTACTATTTTCCCAGATTGAGATTCTAGGAACGATATACGTCCCTTCTGAATTTCAACTTGTCGTTCAAGGCTTGATATCTTGTTTTTCAATTTATTAATATCCTCTTGTTTCATCTTACTGAGTATTTGATTCATACAATTTTTGAAATTCCTTCTGTATTCTGTTCATTTCGTCAATGCCAATTTGATCTTCTATAAATTCAACAAAATCTGTTAAATGTTGGGCTTGATAAAACCATTGTCTATAATCGTCTACTTTTTGATCACTAAACATACTTTGACTATCCATAACATTATTTTAATTGTGGCTGAATTGCCGGGGGTTAATAAACTTCTTTGACTCGTTGTTTTCGGTACATATCACCGTCATATGTTTCATCAATGCAAACCCACCTATTTTTAATCTTATCCATCAGCACATAAAAATAACCGTGCGTATTGCAGTCGGAGCAAGCGATCTGCCCCCATTGACCACTATAGTACCCTTTACCGAAGCATCTTCTACAGTGTATCTTTCTCTTTTCTGCCATCTTCCTTGTTGTTATCCCCTCTTATGGGGTGGTTAAATAATTTCAGCGTAAAACTGATCGTCGGCATTGCCAGCATGAAAATTTTTAACTACTTCATAATAAAGCACTTCGCTTCCTGTCCCTTCACTAGCTCTAAAATGTTTTTCGCTCTCTCTCATCTTATATTCGTCATTCTCCCTGTCTACCATTATAGGAACGCTTACCTTTTTAGAATTATAGGCCGTTAGAGTCCCGTAATTGTCCCAGAAATGAACCCCCAATTTGGACGCATTTTTCATGGCTTTAAAAACAGCCTTAGCAGACTTTAACTGTGCATCAGTTAACTTTAGTTTTTCAACTTCATCGTATGTGATTTCCATTCTTTATGTGTTTACCCCCTTTGCAGGGAGTGAGTTAAAACTGAGCGTCTGAAAGCTCTTTAAATTCAATTTCTGTCAAATACAGTGGAGTAACAGTATAAAAAACACGCACTCTTTCCTTAGGATCTATATCTCCCAAGTCTATATCTATCAAATCTGCTACCTCTCTTAAAGTAGCACATACACAACTCATATCAGCGTTATCTGACAATGCGTAATAAAGTTCCTTTTCCATATTCTTTTATTTTAGCCCTTCTGGGAGTGAGTTAAAAATCTTCATATAGATAAACATACCCTTTCGGGATTATCTTATTAAAGTCACTATCAACAGGTTCACCGTCATAGTCTTCTGGTTCATACTGAGATACCGGGAAAGCTCCGTCTTCACCATCACCTGGAGCAACCCAATCCTCTTCAGTAATTACAGCACTATCAATTGGAGTGAAGTCTTCCTCACCTGCAACTAAAGCTCTTTGAGATAGCTGAGTATCGTTTAATGTGTTTAAGAAATCCCGTAGATCTCTAAGGCTTTTAATTTCCATATTTGTTTATGTTATGCCCTATGGGCGGTTAGTTACCTATTGAATTTCGTTTTATTAGCGCTTGAATTTTGTGCGCCTTCAGGAAATCACCTCCTTCAACATGCTGATTCATAACATGAGTAAGACTAACCTGCTTTTTCTGTCTTCTTTTTAGTTTGGGATCATAGTCAAATAGATCTGAAGACTGAACATAAGACATTGTATTTCCGTGTAACACGTACCAACTTGAATTAGCAGAATGCCAAACTTCCCCGCAGCATAGGCGGCAATGCGGATAAGGATAGAAATATTTGATCTCGCCACACTTAACTCGTTTACCATTGCGATCTTTGTTGTTGTAACTGTAGAACCTTTCTGGCCTGATTTCCATGTCTGTTTTAATATCTTCCAAACAGTTTATTACACCGTGGAAATGGGCGTTAATCCCTAATGTTTTTAAAATACTTTCTACAGGCGTAAGCTCACGATCATTAATTTTCAACTTACAACCCAGTGATTTAAAGAAATTAATAATCTTAAGTTTTTCAAGATCCACAGCCTTGTATTGGAGGTATGAAAGATTCGTATGTCTGTCGTCCCTTTGATCATCCCAAAACGACTGTGCGTGACCAGTCCATAAGTTTGCAACATCTCCGAACTTAATTTCAATACCACGGCCAGTAATTTCCATTAGGCATCTGACATTACCTTTGCACCCAATTTTATGGTATTTCGATAAGCAGTTGTAATGCTCCTTGTAAGATAGATTTTCACTAATCGTCCACCCTCTTGATTTAAGGAATTTAATTGTTTGAATCCAGCGACTGTAATGATGTGCTTTTTTCATTGCTTTAAACAGTTCAGAATATCTTTCGGATTCGATATGCACCGTATCTTTATAGTGTCTTATTTCCCATTTTCCCCTCATTTCCTTATTTGTTAGCCCTGTTAATGATCCTTACTGATTTTTTAACATCCTTCAATCTTTGACGCTCAATTTCACGTCTTTGTCTTCTGGTTAACCCTATTTCCTCTATGAGTTTAGAGAGATCACAAAATTCTCTTTCAAACATTCCCTTGTTGTTTATCCGCTTTATCAGTGGTAGGTGAACGTAAATACCCTAACTCTACAGCTTTCTCTTGAATAGCTCTCATATCTTCAGCCGAATACCCCCAATGCTGACAATACAGGCCGCCGTATCCTTGATTGTGGTTAGAATATTCACCAGTTCTGACGAAGTCGCAGAAGTCGCGGATTAAAGACTCCAGTGTGCCGCCGTGAAACCAATTTGCCATACGACCATTTTTTTTAACGGAAAAGCATATTTCCTCAACAGGACGATGATCAGATACCCATTCACATTTGTACCAAATCTTATTGTTGCGCAGAAACAAATAAGCTACCTGGTCTTTATTATGAAAGAACCTTCTCCCTCTGCTCGCTATTTCAGCGATAATTTGATTTACTATTTTAACCCTCGCCTCTTTATCAAATTGCTTCTGCCTCTCTATACAGACCTCTGGTAGTACTATTCCCATTGTTGTTTTCTCCTTATTTGTCTTAGTGTTTGTTCTATTAGAATTGAATAATTAAGTTGTTTGCTTTCCCATTATTTAGAATAGGACTTATTAAATATAATTTAAATAACAAAGGTTCTATTGATGGAAAAACCCTTTTCTTTCGCCATCGTGTGGTTGCCGCCTATCACATCGTGACAATGACGGCACACTGCGAGAAAATGCTCCACCATGTTAAGCCTTTCATTCTCCTTGCCCCACTTGTGATGTACGTCGGTGGTCATAACTGTACAGCCTGGTAGCTTTGCTTGGCACTCTGGATTCGCTTTTTTAAAAGCGGGGCAAATCTTTGCGTATACCCTCAGCTCTTTCGCTCTTCTATCGCTTACAAGTTTGATTGCTGGACGTTTAACAGCGGCAACCGCAGCCATCTGCTTTCTGGCAATCGGCTTAGGATTTAGCTGGCTTGGCATTTTATAATGGATCTTACAGAATCCTTTTGCGTAGGGGGCGCCGCCGCAGGTTGTACAGGTTTTAGCCATGATAAATTATTTTAAATTGGTTATTATGGTTAGCATTACACTCATTAAATCGCATCAGACATATATTCTTTTACTGTTTGCATGAAAATATCCATCTTGCGAATTACAATACAATACCAACCATTTGCTGTTAATTCGGCTAGGAATAGATCTTGATTTTCGGTAGTTCCATTAGTCCCCACCTTTAACTCAATAGCTAACCCAGCGTATTGTTTTGACTTTTTATAGATCATCAGATCCGGACAGCCAGCCCGTGTACCCATTTTCTTAAACTTTAGCGCCTCTCTTGCGTTCCGCTTCCCGCCATTCGGACTATGATGTACCAATAATTTCGGGTATTGTAGTTCAATCCACCTGACACATTCTTTCTGAAAATCATCCTCACTTTGCTTTTTCTCTCTCACGGACACAAGTTACCGGAAGTGGTTTGGAGCGAAAAAAATAATTAGCATCTCTTACTTAACGCCTCAGTTTGAGGCATTTAGTTAATAATATATTTTGTTTTTAGAAACATAAGAGTCTTAGCAAGCAATGGCGATACTCCAGAAATGTGATTTTCTATCAGAACCTTGCCCTCTCTGTCTAAATAAAGGTGAATCATATTGTTTCGTTTATTTTCAAAACCTTGAAGATTCGCAACTTTAATTAAGTCTTTTTTTGTAATGCTAGATATTTGTTTCATTTCCTTATTTGTTAGCCGCTTTAGCGGGGGTTAGTTACCGCCAAATCCCCGCATATTTCTATGCGAGGCGGTTATTAATCAATTAAGCGGTATTCTTCTTGCGGGCCTTAGATTAGCCTTACCATTTTCAGATGGCCTAAAATTAATTTTCTTGTTTTTTTTAAGTAGTTCTTCAGCAGACTTTATAACGAAGTCTAATATTGATATATGACGTAATATTCCTATTTGCAGTAGTCCAATACAATCATCAGATATTATTTTATATCTGTTAGTCTTTAAAGTATGCTCAACACATTTGCAATGGTAATTCTGACAAATAACATGAACCTGCTCAATTGATATTTCTGCGGTAAACTTAACGTGAAGTTGGTATTTCATCTTTTATCTGTTTAGTTATTATATACCATTTGTTAATTAGTGTATTATACTTCTTATCCTTATGGTTAATCAGCTTATTCATTGTTTTTACAGGGAAGTATATGCTCCCTGTTTTTAGCAGCTCTTCTGATGTAACGTTATCCATAACTAGCCGTCTACCTTTAGTCGCATTAAAGAAAACGGAATACAGATGCGTCTCTATTTTTTTACTCATAATTCAATTTATTTACCCCCCCCCCCAAATGAGCTGGTTTGATTAGTTAAATACTTTAGTTATATACTCTCCTGTGTTATTGAACCAGTATCTTGCAGACATGTTGCTTTTTGTCGAGGGATGATTAAAAGTAACATCTGCAACAACCACAAGATCTTCTCCTGTATTAACGCTTTTGCTGGTAACAGAAGTAAGATTAACAGCGTAAAGATCTTTTAGACCTTGTTCAACTAAAATTTCTATTTGAGTTTTCATAATTGAGTTTTTATGCCCCCGGTTAAGGACTGGTTTGCACCTAAAAACCCCGCCTTTATCTCAGGGCGGGGTGGTAGTTAAAATGAGCAGTAGAGTTTATCAAGTATCTCCTTCGTTTCTTCGTGCGTGAAGGGTTTTTCCTGATCAATCAATACATGTGTGCTTCCTGGATTATTGACCGCTTCAAGAGCTTTGTATGTGTCGGAGAACAATGATAGCAGAAACGCTTTCTCTCTGTCAGATTCAATATTGATCATCAGCAAGCTTTCGTCTGATTTCTGATTTTTTAAATGTGTAGCTTTCATATTCGATTGATTTGTTGATTCAAATATAATACGATCGTATTATACATTTGTCATACAACTGTAATGTTGTATAATTCATTTGTATTATATTTTAATTAGCTATATTTGTTACTATGGACTTAAAGCAATTTCTAATAGACAACCCATTGATCAGTCAGACTGACTTAGCGCACGCTATGTACCCTGATACCCCTAAATCTGCTAAATCGAAACTTTCAAATAAACTGAACAACGCAAAAGCAGGCAACGGTAAGCAGCGAATAACTCCAGAGGATGAAAGACTCGCTTTAGAGGCACTAACCAAGCTCGGGACTAATATAGAAACGTTGAAAGGCGGCTAACCATCCTACTCGACTTTCGCCGCCCGAACTAATAGCCATTGTTCCAACTTGCTTAAGTCATCGGTACTTCTAATTGGTACTTTATTTTCTTGTGAGTATTTCCAGAGCAAATCAGTTAACTTTTCCGCAGCAATTGCTGATTTTTTGGCAAGTTGCCCTATAACCCATCCGTCTGCACTGGCTTGACTGATGAATCCTTTCGATTGATTAGGCGTACGGCATATAGCGTGATTAGCTTCTAGGTTTTCAACCAGCTTAGGGGGAGTCCAAGTCCCATGATCATTATAGGTAAACCAATACTTATCGCCTTTATAAAGGAATACCCCTTCTACTGACTCTGCAAGAGCATCTTGTGTATTAACTGTACTATTTATCCCGTCAGAAAGTTCAGATCTGGCTGGCGCAGGATTCTGTAGCAGATACATACCTGCAAACACTATATTCTGCCCGGCATGAATTGCTTTACAAAATTCATCATTATCACATTCGTGTTTAGCAGCTTCAGGTATCTCAAGGAACAGATTCCATGCTTCGGATAACTTCTTTATTACTTCTTCTTGTGTTTTCATTATTTTTGAATGTTTTAGTTATTATTTCACTCAATAAAGAGTTTAAAATTTAAGCAATTGCTATTTGGATATCGTATCCGTAACCTATAATAAGCGCCATAACAGACAGGTTTTCAACTGCGTTATTAATCTCGTTGTAGGGAATAGAAACGTTTTCAAACTTTTTATTGACTTTATAGAGCTTGTTTACATAATCAGCTAATACAGATCGCTGTAACGATTCCTTCCTTGTTAGCTTTTTTCGTTTCTTTCTCATGGCGCTGTATTTACATTCCTTAAAAAGACTACCCTGGTATTACCTCTAAAGATTTTTATTCTGTTTTGGATAGGGAAACCGTTTTTCATTGCCGTCGTTTCAATGACCTCATATTTCCCGTGGCTTTCCTCCTGAATAAATTCAAAGGGGGTTTTTGACTTATTTGCAAGCTTATAAAACCTGTCGCCGGGCTTTAGCTTGTCTATTTCTGTTACTACATTTCTTGTCATACTTTCAGATTTGATTGTTTATGATATTTATTATTTCCTCCATTGATGTAACCTTTCTGATCTTACTGTAATCCCCTGAAAACTCAATGGCTCCCCCCTGGTCTATATAGTCCTTGCCATATTGAATCAGAATTTCTGGAGCAGGAGTTTCGTTTTTAAGTATGATCACTTGGCCTCTTTCCAGACCGTCAAATATTTGGTAAGCCGCAGCTCTACCCCTCTTCAAAGTCATTGATCTCTTTTAATTTTGTTTTTAACTCTTCCAATTCAATCCTTAAATAATGTTCTCGTGAATGAGAGTTTTTAAGCTTCAGCCGAAGTATATTATTCCGGTTTACCAAGGTGTTATTGTCGTCTGCATATTCAAATAAAATCCTTAATCGCTCCTTACTGGTTTTATATCTATCAGTTTTCCCGTTCTTTGCGCCATACGCTTCAACCTCTATCATCATTGATACAATTACTCCTATTACAGTAATGGTATCTATAGAGGGCTTTAAAAGCTTAGATAATTCCATTTCATAAGCCTCTGACAATACCTTGTAATACTCCTTACTCTCTCCCATAACTAAAACATGCTTTCCTGATTCGGAACACCACTAAAATTTGTACTTGATAAAATACCAGCAGATGGATTATGTATATTGATAAGTTTTTTATGCTCAAAGGCATACTTGTTGCTACCGTTTAGCTTCTCGTAATACCTATTTTTTCTCCAGTCATAATAAAGATTTGTAATCCCCTTTCTACCTACTCCTTTGGGTTTTGATTTTTCGACTTGAACTACAAGCTGATTATCCTCATATGGTACGCCATTCTGATCAATAAGTCCTACCGGGGGTCTCCAAATGTTTATCCAACTGAACGCTTTCCTTAATGTAGCCTGCCCTCCTGCGGCTTCCCTTGCTTTTGGCATTTCATAATAGCTAAGTCCAGTATCCTTGTCTTTAACTAATTGCTGAAATGAAGGATGGAAGCTTAAAAAGCCGTGTCGTTTATCTCCTTTACAATGCTTTCTAAAAAAAGTCAACTCTTCCTCAATTGCTAAATCCTGCCTACCTCCATTATCTGTAAGTGCTAACTTGTGATTTAATTCATTCCAAGGTTCAGCCATTACATTCTTAAAGAAAGACCCTGTTATCTTTTCATAAACTCTTATTGCGTCCCTTAATCCAGCGAATGAGTATGTTTCTTCATCGTCATCAGCAATAGCAAAGTGATGATTTACCCAATTCAATGCCTCATGGAATTTTTTATCATCACAGTAGTAGTCCCCGCTCATATAAGCTGGTTGCCCTAGGTATTTATGCACAAGCTCCATTGTAATCTCTTCTGCATTACCAGTTTCCGGGCTTAGTATTATGCCTTTTTGCCCCTGATCAATAGCGTCATTAATCATCAACTCAAAAATAAATTCACTTTTTCCATGCGTAGGCGCACCTTGGATGATAGTAAATGACCCATCTTTAATACTATACAGATCGTCTAGACACCTAAACCCGGTATTATTCCCTCTTTGAACTCCATTTTTCCGTAAATCCTCAACTTTCCCCCGAATGCTATTAATTGATTTTATCATTTAGTTTGTCATTTGAGGTGTATATCCTTGTGTTGCTTTCGTTTCTTCTGGCTGATTAATAAATTTCTCCAGCTTGCTCTCTCTTAATATAAATTCCGGTGTCAGATATTTAAATTTTGTATCAATATGGTATTTGTCTTTGTGTGCGTTTGCAATTGCTGCTACAATTTCTTTCCTGGTATATTTTTTAAGTCTCGCTTTTAAGGAAGTTTTTACCGTATCAGTCACTTTGAACTTTCTTTTAGCAATTGCATTAAATCCATCAATAAATTTTTCAAAATCAATAGACGCAGTTGGAACAACTGGGGTTATAACTTTACTATTAGGTATTCCATTAACAGTTCCATTAACATTAACAGGTTCGTTTACTTCAGCTTGCTTCGTTAATGAAGCATTTGGTTCGTATGCTTCTGCCTCTCTCTTTCTCCTCCTAACTTCGCCGCTTTTAATGCCGCCTAACTTTCCAGAAACCGACCTAACTCCTTTTGTTTTCTCCCATTTAGCTGAATCTCTTTCTATTTGCCTTTTTACAGGTTCGAATGCAAGAGCAAGAGCTAATTCTTCTATCACAGGCTCTATATCGTTGACATAGTCCAAAATTGTCTTAAAGAACATACCAGCCTTATCATTAGGCATCAATGAAACTGTATGTATCAGGTCGGCGTAAAGAATAAATGATTTTTTTTCGTCAGCCATAACCTATATTCTAAATTTTCTCCAATTGACGCTTATGAGCCGTGCTGATCCTATGATTTTTACTCAGCTCGGCTATTACTCCTAGTTCGCCAGATTTTATCCGTACAACAGCCTTTTCAAATTGTGATTTAGTAAGCCAAAGCCTATCGTCTGTCATATTTCTAGGGATTTGCCAGGCGGCAGAATATCTGTTTTTCGATAAAACTGATTTCATTCTATTATGCTGAGCTTGCCCAACTGCATGTGTGGGTATCCGTAATTCTTGTGCGATCTGGAATACATTTAATTCAGGATTCCTTTCCATGTAATTAAGTATTTCAGCCTCTGTATATTTGTCTTTATCCTCTGTCATTTTGTGTAATTTTATTTGATTTTTTAAGCACATTAATTGGCGCGAGTCCATTTTCAATAAGCTTTATATCCAGAGCCATAGCCGCAATTTTTGCAGTTTTACCGCTCACAGTAAATAGCTTTCCCAGTATGGTTTTTGATGCGCTGTAAAATGTTTCTGTACTATTCCTTACGCTTTTCATTTTATAGACATACTTGTATTCCGTTTTCTCTAGTTTTCTAGAATAAACCATAAATACTCCTTCCGAATAAAATGAGCATTTCGACTCTTATTATGCTTAATATTAGGCATAAAATTTTAGGTGTTATGCTATTGATAGGTTTATTAAAACTCATTGTGTTTAAATAATGGCGGCAATCTTTTAACCGCCATCTAGTCAATAGAATGCGATTAATTAATTTATATTTTGGCGCTTTTCTTTGATAACCTCGCGCCAATTAAAGGTTATTCAGACTCTACAAACTGCCCTTTGCTTAACGAATAATAGGTATCAGCCTTTATTATTTTACCGTCAACAATTACGGATTTAACATCATTTATTTTATAAGACCAGTCTTCTTGTCTAATCCATTCAGAAACAACTATCCAACATCCTATTGATGCTTTTGCCTTGCTTCCGGCACCCAAGGCAGCAGCTACTGTATTTTTCCCGGTGGTTGCTGCATTGGCATAATTCCCGGTGGTTGCTGCATTGGCA